>JAXLWB010000002.1:0-385080 GCA_046328715.1 Caldilineaceae bacterium
ACCCAGGGCATTGCCCAAGCCGCAGAAACCGGCGCAGCGACCGTGATTATCCAAGGGCTAGCAGTGGGTATGCATAGCACAATGGCACCGGTCTTGATTGTCGCCATTGCAACGCTGCTGGCGCTCTGGCTAGGTTTTCGCGCTGACGGGACCATCGAGGCGGGACTATATGGTGTGGCTTTGGCTGGCGTTGGCATGTTGAGTACACTCGGCATTACGTTGGCGACCGATGCCTATGGTCCGGTTGCCGACAACGCAGGTGGTATCGCCGAGATGAGCCACCTGCCCAAGGAAGTACGCACCCGCACCGACGCCCTGGACAGCCTCGGCAACACTACAGCCGCCACTGGCAAAGGTTATGCCATCGGTTCGGCAGTGCTCACCGCCCTGGCCTTGATTGCGGCCTATGTGACTGCCGCTGGCATCGACTCGCTCAACCTGCTCGATCCGACCATGATTCCTGGCATCTTGATTGGTGCAATGTTGCCCTATCTCTTTTCGGCGATGACGATGACGGCAGTGGGCAAGGCGGCCTACGGCATCGTGCTGGAAGTGCGCCGTCAATTCAAAGAGATTCCAGGCTTAATGGAGGGCACGGCCAAGCCCGATTACAAGACCGCCGTCGGCATCAGCACGCAGAGTGCATTGCGTGAAATGGTGATCCCCGGCCTGATGGCGGTAGTTGTGCCGTTGCTGGTTGGCTTTATTCTCGGTGCAGAAGCGTTAGCCGGTCTGTTGATTGGCGCGACTGCCTCCGGCTTCCTCTTGGCTGTCATGATGGCGAATGCTGGCGGGGCTTGGGACAACGCCAAGAAATATGTCGAAACCGGAGAAATGGGCGGCAAGGGTTCCGACAACCACAAGGCCACCGTCGTTGGCGACACCGTCGGCGATCCCTTCAAAGACACCAGCGGTCCCTCTTTGAATATTTTGATCAAGCTGATGAGCATTGTGGCCCTGGTCTTTGCCAGTGCCTTTGGCAGCGGTTGGTTTAGTTTCTAAATTCTAGGACACAGAGTGCACAAGAGAAGACACCGAGTACACAGAGAGGAGAGGAGAAATTTCTCTCGTATGCTCTGCGAACTCGGTGTCAAGTTGTGTCCTGTATAGTGCCTGAAAAGTTATTGGTGTAGAATATGAAACGGACTGCGGAAATTCCGCAGTCCGTTTCATATTCTACACTGGAGAATCCCATGAAAATTACAAACCTTGAGTGCTACCCAGTTTGGGGTGGACATCGCAACTTTCTCTTTGTCGTGATCGATACCGATGAAGGCATTTCGGGTGTGGGCGAGACGGGTATTACCGGTCGTGAATTGGCGATCGTGGGGGCGATTGAGCATTTCAAGCCGCTCTTGATCGGCCAGGACCCGGGGCGCATCGAGCATATTTGGCAGATGCTCTTCCGTGGTGGCTTCTTCCCGGCACAGCGCATTCTCACCGCAGCGATCAGCGCCATCGACATTGCCTTGTGGGACATCAAGGGCAAAGCGCTAGGCGTGCCCTGCTATGAGCTATTCGGCGGGCGGGTGCGCGACAAGGTAGTATGTTATCCACACAATGTGGGACACAGGATGGAAGTGAAGGAACTGGTTGAGTCCTGTTTGCAGACCAAGGAAGAGGGCTGGAAGTTTGTACGTTGGGGGTTGCCACAGGATGGCGACATTCTAGAACCGAGACAAAGTGTGCTGGCCTCGATCAAACAGTTTCATGCCGTGCGCGAGGCAGTAGGCGATGATATCGAGCTGACCTTTGACGTACACACCCGGCTCGATCTGCCCGATGTGGTCTGGCTTTGCCGTGAGGTCGAATCAACTCGACCCTACTTTATCGAGGACCCACTGCGTTGCGAAAACCCCGATTCCTTCAAAACCTTGCGTCCCCGGGTTCATGTGCCGATTGCGGCGGGCGAGCAGTTTAGCTCGAAGTGGGAATTCCGCCAGTTGATCGAGGAAGAATGGATCGACTATGCCCGTGTCGATCTCTGTATCGCTGGTGGCTTCACCGAGGCACGCAAGATCACCGGCTGGTGCGAGACGCACTATATCAAGTTGGTTGTTCACAATCCGCTGGGTCCGGTCTCCTCGGCGGCCTGTCTACAATTGAATCTGGCGACACCCAACTTTGGCGTGCAAGAGCAGCCGCGCAAAACCGGCACCGTGCTGACCGACGTGGTTCCCGTGCAACCAGAATGGAAAGATGGCTATCTGTTACCACCTACCCTGCCCGGGCTCGGCATCGAATTTGACCGCGAAGCCGCCAAGAAGAATCCCTTCCGCATGACCGAATTGCCGCAGCTACGGCGCTTGGATGGATCGGTGACAAATTGGTAGTTTCAGTAGTTCACGATTTGTCATTCTGAGGCGGCTTTTTGCCGAAGAATCTTGCGTTGTCAGCCCAAGATTCCTCGCAAACTGCGGGTGCCCTCAGGGTGCGGAATGACAGTTATCCATGAATTCGTGAAGTGCTGAGTTTTGCTTTTACTCTGGATCCAAGATGGCTTGAAGATCGCCAACAATCTCGTTGATTTGAGCGCCAAACGGAATCGCCATTCGCAAGCGGAATTCTGGATCCACCACATAGACATAGGCCGAGTGACTGACCTCATATCCCGTGTTGAGCGTCACCTGGCCTTTGTCAATGCGGTAGGTCGCCCCAAACTGTTTGACAGCCTGATCGATTTCGTCGGAGTGGCCGGTGACGCCGATAAAATCATCGGCAAAGAGAGTGGCATAGTTGCGCACCTTCTCCGATGTGTCGCGCTCCGGGTCTACCGAGATAAAGACAACAGCCATTTGCCCTTTGCCAATCTCCAGCTTTTCCCGCGTCAGGCGCAACATGGCGAGGGTGGTTGGACAGACATCGGGGCAGGAGGTGTAGCCAAAGGTGAGGAGGATATACTTTCCGCGCAGATCGGCCAAGTGAAACTGCGTTCCATCATCACCCGACAAGCTGAAATCTTCGAGTGCAAGCGGCGGCTCTTGCAACATCGACGTAAAACGATGTGTTTGCGAGCAAGCAGAGAGAAATAGGGCAAGCGCCAAGGTAATAATGAGTAGAAAGCACGCTCTTATTTTTTGAGAAAGTTTGCGATGAGGGGTCATACGATCACAGAGTTTGAAAAATGGAACGCAACGTAGCATGCGAAGGTATACGTAGCAGGGAAGGAACAACGGTAAAAACTGTCTCCAACTGAACCGTTTCGCCTGGCTTAATCAGAATCCACTTGCGACAATCAGTTTGAAAGATGCGCAGCCAATCTTCTGCTTCCTTCGGCTCATATTGCAGGTTGACAATCAGGCGCTGCGGTTGAGCGTTGGGATTGGTGACCCGGTAGATCAAACGCTGCGTGGTGCCTGGTTGTGTCTCAATTTGTGACGCATTGAGTGCAATTTCTAACGACGAGTTTGCCACAACCGGGAATTCCACTGTCACCCGCCGGTTGGCATTCCACCATCCTAGCGCAACCGCAATTCCTAGCACAAACAGCACAGAAGCAAGCATGTATTGATATTTTCGTCTCATAGGCACTTAAACAATTACTGAAAACTAGTACCTGCCGCAACCATTATCCAAAAGCAGTAGGTTATTTGATAGCGAAAAATTCGTGCAGGCAGAGCAAGTTTTGTGGATAGTGAATCGTGGACGGTCTTGTATTATCCACCATCCGCCATCCACAACTCGTCGGTTTGTGGCGAAGCTTCGCTAGACAAGTTACAGCAGGTTCGATCATTACGATAGATTTATCTCTTGCTGGTGGTCTATCGCCACTCTTTGTTTGGAGAGTGCGCACAGTTGATCATAAACCTTGATCAGCGCCTTCGATTGGTGCGACCAAGCCAGTACTGATTCCACACGCTCTCGCCCCAACTTGCCCATCGCCTGCCGCCGTTGCGGGTCGTCCATCAGAGTGGCGAGTTGTTGGGCAAAATCCAGTTCGTTGTTGGCTTTGGCATAGAGGGCAGCCTCCTGCGCGGTGACCCGATGTTCAGGCAAATCGAAGGCCACAATCGGTTTACTCAGCGCCATATACTCGGACATTTTGATCATCGAGCAGCGGTCGTTGAAGGGGTTCGATGGGTCGGGATCGACACAGATCTGAGCAGTCGAGAGGTAGCTCAACAGATCAGCATCCGAAACACGTCCTGGAAACCAAACATACTCCTCTAGCTTTAGCTTCACGGCTTGTTCTTTAAGCATCTCCCAGGCGTCTCCCGTACCGATGATCACGCAGTAGAAATCCTGACGTTCTAGAACATTGACCAGGTAGTAGCAGGCTCGCAACAGGTAGTCGATGCCATCATGCACGCCCATTTCGCCCACGTAGCCAATGATGTGAGGCGCTTTCTGCTGCAATTCAGCATTCGGAGCGACCAGATGCAGTCGATTGAGATCGGGGCCATTGCGTACCACCGTGATACGACTTTCAGCAATGCCACTGCGTTGCATCTGCATCGCCTTGTAGGAATTGTTGGTGGCGATCAGATGATCGGCCACTTTGCACGAAAGCATCTCAAAGGCCACCAACAGGCGATAGACGATGGGGTTGCCTTTGCCTTCAAAACGTGCAAAATACATTTCGGGGGCAAGGTCATGGTGGTCAAAGACAAATTTTTTACCGAGTGGTTTGTAAAGTAGCGCCACCAATACCATCAAGTCGGGCGGGTTGTGGGCATGGATGACATCGAAACCATGACGGAAAAAGACATATAACGAAAGACAAAGTGCAGCAAGCAACGAATATCCATATTCCCACAAATAGCCAAACAATCCATTCCCTTGGGCTGGCATTGGAAAACGATAGACACGAACATTGTCAATGAGATCGTTCCAGGGTTGCCCTTTGCCTTTGGGGCAGATCACGGTCACTTCGTAGCCAGCGCCGACCAACGCTTTGGCTTCCTGCCGTACACGGGCGTCACGCGGGTAAGGATTATTTTCCAACAACATTAAAATGCGATTACCAACGGAGTATTTCATCGTTTCCTCGTAACTATGTTCAAATCGATAATTCAGGCGCTCCTCTTCCGGGAAGGCTACTGCCGAAGAGAAGGTATCGCAGCATACCCTTCCCGGAAGATGGTTACAAAGGGGCTTAACAGGTACCAGATCTCACTGATTCGAAATTGCAGGCAAATAGACGTTATTCTTACCTTGCGTGTCATCCACAGGCAGTGTGTCATCCACCTCCTCAAAGGTCTCAATCGCCCGACCTAATGGGCCTGAAGCGGTTGGTGGATTATTGGGATCTGGGATTGGACCAACGACATAGGGGCGCATCATTTCGTTATCCTCATGCTCCACGATATGACAGTGCCAGACAAAGAGCCCACTCAGATCGAATTTTGACTTAATGCGTGTGATTTCATTGGGATAGGCGATCACAGTATCCTTGTAGCCCAATTCTGTCGCTTCAGGAGCGCGTGGGATGCCACTCCCCATCACTTCCCGATTTTCCACTTGGAATTGAACTTGATGGACATGGATCGGATGGGCGTCGACTGTGTTATTGTAGATCTCCCACAGTTCTGTTGCACCTGGAGCTGGATTTTCCGTCACAGCATCCATCCACATGAGTGGGACAGCGGTCGTTCCTACTTGGGTGCCTAAGAGCGCCGCACGTGGCCCAACATCAGGCAACACCATCGACATCTCTTCGTTCAATGAAACCTGGCGGGTGACCGTAGGTTGCGCCAATGGTGGCAACGCTGGCAATTGTAGCAATGAAGGATGGGTACTCTTATCCAGCGAGGTGGCAGCCTGCACGCGGAATTGCATCACTTGCCCAGTTGTGTCAACATCCGCAGAAACAAAGTCAACCCCAGGGATGCCGCCGCCAAAAGGCTCATCAGGACCAATATTGAGCAACGTCACCGTGGTGCCGACAGGAAGCGCCGAGAAATCAACGATCACATCGGCCCGTTCGGCGGGAGACATGAGCAGTTCACTCTTTTGCACGGGCGCAGACAAGAAGCCGCCTTCAGCACCGATCTGCCAGAAGGTGAGATTGGGTGTGTCGAACTTTAGAATCAGGAAGCGTGCATTGCAGCCATTCAACAGACGGAAGCGGTAGCGTCGCTGTTCTACATTGAGATAAGGCCAGGTACGACCATTGACGACCATCGTGTTGCCGAAGAACTCGGGATTCCAGATCGGCGCAATATCACTGTTGGGGACGTAGGGGCCGGTAAAGTTGTCAAATAGAGCGCGGCTGTCAGGATAGAAAAGGGAACTATCCTGATTAAAGCTGCGATCCTGGATCGCAATCGGAATCTCATAATACTTACGCCCGGCATAGTCGCCGCGGGTGGGGGCAGGTCCAGGCAACACACCGGAAGCCAGGTCATCGGGGCCGCCTCGAATATTGTAAAAACCTGCCGGACCAGCATAGACATTCAAACGCGTCATACCCAGGGTGTGGTCGTGGTACCAGAGGGTTGAAGCGCGTTGATCGTTTGTATATTGATAGATCGATGAGCCAGGTGACCAGTTGACGAAATATTGGTTGGCGAACTTGGTTTTGAAGTAGTTATACCAGGTTCCTTCCGGGGCATAGCCAGCCGGGAGATTGGCTGCGGCTGGCAAGTACCATGCCTCGGCGTAGCCATCGCTATGATCGGCGACATGGGCACCATGCACATGGGTCACCAGCGGCACAGGGCCTGTATAGGGCGTCGGGTCGATGGTGGTGTGGTCGCGTAATGCGGTGCCTCCTGGCGGATTGGCCCAGTGGAGCGTTTGATCGACCTTAAACAGATGAGGCAGATAGTTACCGTTGGCATCTACCAGTTCATTCATCCACTTAACCCGCACCGGTCGACGATAGGTTGTTTCGAGTGTGAAACTGGGGTAGTTGTACATCGATGGATATTTGGTGGGACCATAGCCCCAAACGGTCGTTGCTGGAAAGTTTGTCGGTAAGATCTGTTGGTTAAATTGGCGAGCACTGATCTCGTAATAATCGATATAGCCATCGACCGAGTTCCAGAAGACGCCAGTTCGCGGCATCACCGGTGGAATGATCAAGGGTTGCTGATATTTGGGAATTGAGAGTGGATCGAGGGTTCCACCTGGCAGTGCAGCAGCAAAGAGGCGATGCATTCCATTCGCTCTAGGTGATAGGTAGAGTACTGCGCCGGAAGCAACAGCCAGTTTGATGAAATTGCGACGATTCATGTTGCCTATCCTTGAGAATAGCGTGGATTAGGGTTTTGGATTTGGAATTATTCGCTAGTGCTGAACATTGTCAGCTTAAGTTTGTGATTGTCTGGCCGTATGGACCTCCCTGTGGGAGGTCCATACGGTGTTTTTTCCTCTGTGGCTGTTAGTTCACTGGGATAAAGCCCACATCAAAGGCGGGAGCACTGCCCGCTATCAGGTTGAAACAGTCATTCAGAGTGGTGGTCGGGTCAAAGTCGGAGTCGATCATGTCATCGCCCTGATCTTTGGGGCTGATCGTGAAGTTGGCATCTTGAACCACTTGCAGCCGATATTGGCCAGCGGGTAAGGCTGGGAAGGTATAAACGCCATTCAGATCCGTCACCTGCGCAGCAAAGATATTGGTGGAGCTGCAGCCCTTATAGAGCGTCAGTTGTGCATCCAGGACAAACGCTTCCCCACTTTCGCGGATGCCATTGCCGTTTGCATCGTACCAGGCAACTCCAGAGAGGGAGGCTGTGGTATCCGTGAGGCTGACAATACCAGCATCCACGGTTGGATTATCGACGCCTGCCACCACTGTGACACAGTCGGTTAGCCCATCGGCATCAACATCAGAATCGATGTTATCAGCACTGCCCACATCTTTGGCGGTGAACTGATAGCCAGCCGGAATGTTGCTAAAACGCACCCGATATTGGCCTGGTGTCTGGGCATAGAAGGTATAGAAGCCATTGACATCGGTAATTTGCGTATCCAACACCACATCCCCAGTGCAGCCTTGCAAGAGTTGAACCGTGATATTTGGAACGTAGGGTTCGTCGATTTGTTGGGTACCATTGCCATTGAGATCAAACCAAACTTGGTTGCCCAAGTCGGCGGTGAGGGGCGGAGTCGGCGTATTGGTTGGTGTAGCAGTTGGCGGGATTGGAGTATTGGTGGCGGTGGCCGTGGGTGGAATCGGTGTTTTCGTCGCTGTCGCAGTCGGCAGGATGGGTGTTTTTGTCGGCGTTGCCGTTGGCGTCGACGGGAAGTTGCTATTCGTAATTGTCACATACTGGAACAAGCAGGATGTGACGTAGAACTCTTTCAAGAGCGCACCTGAGATACTACGCACACGCCACTTGTTGCCCCACAAGGTCAGTTGCCAATAATACGCATTGGGGGAAAGGCTATTGTAGAGCATCTCTCCTCCGAAAAGATTTACCCAGTAGACCTTAATCGTGTAGCTGCTTTGATTGGTAATTTTCAGATTGGTGATACAGATTGTGCGACCACTGTTTGCATTTTCGTCGATTACAGGTGGCTGTTGTGAATCGTAGGCGTCGGGGAAGGGCGGTTCATCGGTCACATTCACTGTGGGATTGCCGCCAGAAATAATTGGAAGGTAGATATTTTTATTTACTTCTGTTGCATCTTGGGCAAAGACAAGGTTGCCGGAGATTACCAAGATGGCGAGGACGAAAAATGGTGTGAGTAAAGACGCTTTCCAACGATCCATCCTCAACCAACTGAGGGAGGATGATTTGAAAGGGTTGCGAAAATCAGGAAGGCGAGGGCACTGTTTTTTCATGACTGCATTCTCCTATTCGGTATTTGAAAATCTATATGGGTCGAATAAGCTGGAAACTACTCATGGAATTCAATTGATTCATTCCGAGTCGTATAATTTAAAGGTAGCACCGCCTTCTAAACAGGTGGTCGTCCCCTCTAAAAATTTCTAAATAACTTGCTTGCAATTCGCTGTCAATAACTCAGGCACTAGCCAAACGTCTTGGGAAAAGGCTGGCGGCTGCTCTTTCTGGAGAAAGGAGAGGAATCGTCAAACAAAAAAGCCACGTCTGAGGTGGCTTTTGTTTGATATAGGTAGAATCTGTGGATGATTTTCCGTGAGATATTGTTTACTATTGCCCAAACACCTCAATCAAATCCGGAATGGTGTCATTATCGGAATCCATATCCGCTTGATTTGGCAAGCCATCGCCGTCACTGTCGATTTGTGAATTACAACTGATAAAGACGTTGAATGGTATTGGCTGTTTGGGTAGCGATGAACTACTAACAGAGAGGGTAAATCCGCTTCCGGAGAGATACTTAAAGTAGAGCAGCCGCACCGTGTGGTAGCCTGGCAGTAAATGAATTGTTCCTGTGCGCGCCTGATTACTGTGCCAGCCATCATTATCAACAATCAGGCTATCATCAAGCCATAACGCTGAACCACCTTCTGATTCCAGAGTAAAGGTAAAGTTATCTTCGTAGGGCACATTGAGAATGCCACTATAACGGATCGAATAGGTGAAGGCATCGAAGGGCGTAATCTGACTTTGCAACGAATTTGCGTCAAAATGCGACACAATACCACTTTGATCAGCGCCAGCCGTAGAAATATTCTTAACGGTTAAGCCGGAAGGAGATGAATTGTAGAACTCATAGTTTAGCGAACCGGCTGCAGTGCAGCTCTCGATTGTATTTGGCAGCCCATCGCCATCGATATCAGAATCAAATACATCCGGCACATTGTCGTGATCGAGATCCTGCATCTTGGCAGCAAAGGCGTAGTAGAATTGAATACTGTTAAAGAGACTCAGCCCAAGTGTGCCACTGTCCAGATAGATCTCCACTCGGTTAAATGCCTTTTTGGCACGAAAAGCAACGCTCTGACCACCGTCCAAATTCGCAATCAAGCCCCAATCCGTGAGCGAACTGATGGAGTATTGCTCCTGAAGTTGTCCATTCAGATAGGTGCGCAGATAGGAGTTACGAAAGAGCGACAGATTACCAAGGCTTGCATTGGCTATCTGCCAACCGGCATAATCGCCCACAGCGGCAGTTTGCTCCAGATCAGCCCAGGCGATTTTGCCAATTGATGAGAAAAGATTGAGTCCCGTAATCGTAGCGTTGGCGTAATCGTTCAAGTTCATCGTTGCTACATTTTGTGCGCTTTGGACCGAGCAGATCAGCAGTAGTCCACAATTGCTGAAACGCACACTGTAGTGATTGGCAGGATTACTCCAGCGCGAGTAAAGATACTTTGTATAAAGCTGGTTGGATTGCTGCTCAAGCGAGGCAGCAGCGATCTCAGCATCGGCGCGACTCACATCCGAAACGATCAAAGGCAGAAAGAGTTGCAAAGCGCCAGTGTCGCCCTGTGCAGCATCTGCAGATCCCTGTTGGAGCGGCTTGGCTTGTGCTCCACTGCTCATGACGAACAGGATAACCATGAAGCCCAATAGCCAAAGGCTAACTTGCTGTTTACTCATGTTTTGCTTCGTTTAAAAAATCCATAGCCGAAGCCATGTTCGGTGACAATATATTCAGACTGGCGTGGGTCACGCTCCAATTTGGTGCGCAAGCGCGAGGTATAGACATGGACATATTCCACACTTTGCTGACACTCCCACCCCCAAACGTTGGTCAGGATTGACTCGTAACTCAATGTACGCCCTGCATTTTCAAAGAGATATTCCAACAGCCTGAACTCGGTTGAAGAGAGTTTGATTCGCTCATCCTTCTTCATCACAACCCGATTCGCGAGATCCATATGTAAGTAGCCATCTTCGTAAATATCATCTTCTGCGCTGGCAGTTTGTCCACTCGTGCGACGAAGCAGCGCCTCAATCCGAGCGCTCAAGATGGCATTGCTGAACGGCTTGGTCACATAATCATCTGCACCTTTGCGCAAGCCGCGCACGATCTCATGCTCCTGCGAAACGCTGGTCAACATGATAATAGGCGTATCTGAGACAAGCCGGATCATCCGACAAGTCTCCCAACCATCCATCTCAGGCATACGAATATCCAGCACGACGACATCAGGATGTTGCTCATAAAATTTCTGCAATCCGCTCTTGCCATTACTGGCGGTCAACACTTCTGCACCATTGCGGCGTAATCCAATTTCCAGCGACTGACAAAGCGATTTGTCATCATCAATAATGAGGATCTTTTTGTTTTCCATAATGTTATACTTCATGACTCTTGGGTTATTCGTAACTATTCAGACGTTTTTTTTCCAGGAAGGCTCTTGCATAAGAGAAAGTTTAGCGCTGTGTCCTTCCCAGAAAAGGTTTACGCGGAGGCTGAATAGATACGGTTAATCAATAATGGGTAGTTTTACGGTAAATTTGCTGCCAACACCTACATGGCTCTCCACTTCAATCACACCGTCATGTTCTTCGACAAGTGCTTTGGTAATCGCCAATCCCAAACCGCTGCCGATCGCCTTGTCTTTGTGTCGGGTACCGCGGCGGAAATGCTCAAAGATGCTTAATAGCTCCTCCGACTCAATGCCATAACCAGTATCCTCGACACTAATAAACACTTCGTTCTCTTTCACTCCAGCGCGCAGCCACACCTTTCCTCCGGCTGTTGTATATTTCAAAGCGTTCGACAACAAATTTGTTACAATTCGTTCCATTTGAATCGGGTCGGCGGTGACAGAAGGAAGATCCTCGGCAATCTCGCTAAAAAACGAAATCTGCATCGAGTTTGCCTGTACTGAGAGCGTTTCAGCGATTTCATGCAACAGCGAATTCAGATCGCAAGATAGCTTGTTGACCGAAAGCGATGCACCACTGACTACTTTTTCTATGTCCAGAATGTTGCGCACCATATGGAAAAGCGTCTCCTGGCTGCGCATAATCAATTCGGCAAGCCGCTGATTCTCTTCGTTGATCTCACTGTCAGTGCGGATTAGATCGGCACAATAGCGGATACTGGAGAGCGGTGTCATCATGTCATGGGTAAGAATCGCCAGGAACGAATCCTTTTGACGATTAGCGTCCTCCAGTTGCTCAGAGCGTTTTGCCAATTCCTGGGTTCGTGTCGTCACGATTTGCTCCAGGTTATCCATGTGTGCTTGCATCTGCCGCACATAGAGACGAAACGCATAGGCGGAAAGTAAAATTGGCAAGAAAAAGATGACGATACCCAGACGATCATAGCGTTGAATGGCGAAGGCAAGCAGCCCTCCCCCCACAGCATAGGTGATGACAAAGAGCTGAGTTGCCCAAATCTCCTCACGCCAGATTTCACGGAAGTGAATCGTTGCGCCCTGCTGCAAACGCAGTACACCGATCAACAGCCAGAGATTTACTTGGTCATAAACCAAAGCGGCTGGTATCCAAGGCAGAATTTGCAGCGCCAGGGTATCGTCACCAAACCAACCGCGCGTTGCCCAAAAGATTACAGCGGCGGCAAAGGTCGCAATGGCATGCATACCACTGTTGAAAACCAATTGCTGCCAATTCTTCTTCCAGGTTTGTGGATTTCTGCGCTTGATCAGCCAAGTGCTGATGGTTACCAGCGTCTTGATCACAATTGCTGCGCTGGCACCAAAGGTTGGAATAGCGGCAAAACTGACAATCGGATCAACTGCATACGTAATGCTACTATCCCCGACCTTGACGGTACTGGTGGTAAAGGCAGTCAAGATCGCCAAAATCAGCAACAGACAAAAGTCTAACCGGTAATCAGCTTGCCAAACCTGCTGTGCGCACCATAGAAGCAAGAACACACCACTAACACTAATTGTGGTCAGATAGCATGAAAACAAACTTGGCAAACGCAAACGATTCTTTTGTCGTGTTTGTGCTACGAATTGGCGTATCATTATTTTGAAATTAAAGGCAAATAAACCGCATTATTGGCATCATCAGCGTCACTATCTGGCAAATCATCATCCTGAAAAAATGGTGTCACGCCAAAAGAGTCAATGGTTCGGGGCATCGGCGCAAATGGGTCAAAGAGCGCCCCGCCCCAATAGCGGCCACCGCCCCAATAACGTCCACCACCCCAATATCGTCCACCCCCCCAATAACGTCCACCACCCACATACGTCATACTGGACCAGACAAAACCCTGCCCCCATTTGACTGCCCCCTGTGAAAAAGTCGGGGCCAGCAGATTGAGCGTAGCCAGGCCTAACCATTGTTGCGTGGCCTTCAGGGTGGCACCGAGTGCGATCTTCTGGTTGCTGTTTGGGTCAATTACATAATAAAGGTACAGGAGCCCATCATCACTCTGCACCCGTTGCACCATCCCTTCGAAATGATGGGACGGGTCGCGATAGTCCAGGCTGCCGTTCAGGTCAGTGTCGGACAGAGCGTTTTTGAGCGTTCCAGAGTCTATGGTCGATTCCACCCTATCGGCCAAGCCATTATTGCCAAGCGGGTTGGCGGCATCCACTTTTCCATCTTGATTGAGATCCAAACTAGTGCTGATTGTCGAATCGCTCTGCGCTTCTTCCAGGTCGGAGATGCCATCGTTATCGCTATCCGAATCCAGAAAATCAGGAACTCCATCCCGATCAGAGTCGATTGGTGTGTTGGGGGCAAGATGGGGCGGTTGGGGAGGCAGGGTTAGATACTCAGATTCGATATCTAGCGCCTGGTTTGCGCTGTCCAGTGGCAATGAATCATCCAATACCGCATCGGGTGCCCAAATACGGCCTGCCCCCTGTTGAAAAATACCCCAACTCGGTTTGCCTGCACTGTCTACGCTAAGTTTGGCTGTATTGATCAGGCGAAATTTCACTTGATCGGGTGTGAGGTTTGGCCGTCTCTCCAACATCAAGGCTACCACGCCCGAGGTTACCGCCGTGGCGACACTGGTTCCACCCAACGTAAAAAGCGAACGTGTTGACGAATAGTCAGGATGGGACAAGGCAAGATAAGCACTGGCGGACAGGTTAGTCGGATCGTTGTAGAGATAGGAAACAATTCCTGCACCCGGCGCCAGCACATCGGGTTTGACAAAACCATCCAGCGTCGGACCAGTAGAGGACCAGGTTGCCAGCGTATCATCGCTCCAATACCGTGGTGTTCCTCGCGCATTGAGTGCCCCGACTGTAATCACATAGGGATTGTTGCCCGGTGAGGAAATGGTTTGTGCCGCAGGACCGCTATTGCCTGCTGCGGCAACGACTACGATTCCAGCACGCCATGCAGCCATTGCAGCCCGACTGACAGGATCAATAAAGTAGGTAGTTGAGGCATCCGCAACCAAACTTAGATTAATAACGCGAATGTGGAGCACATCCTTCTGCTCCACAACATACTGAATCCCTTTTACAATGTCGCTATAAGCTCCACTTCCATCGTCACCCAGCACCCGCACACTGAGCAGATTTGCGCCTGGAGCAATCCCGACCGGCGATCCCAAACTTTGCTCCGTGGCCTGATTGATCAACACCGTGGCCAAAAAGGTGCCATGCCCATATTTATCTAGGCTGGAAGTCGTGGTAGTACGACAGTAATTGCTAAACTGTTGAAAATCCGCCCCACTGCTATAACACAGCCCATTGTTAGTGAAATCGGCCTGCCCCACAAAACGTTGAGCCACCGTAGGCCCCAGAAACGAAATGACTTTGTTATTGAGCGTCACACCACTATCAATCAGTGCAATCGTTACACCAGCACCAGTGATTCCATTACTCAACTGCACCACATCCGCCCCTACATCCACCGAAGCAGGATCTCCCACGGTCCAAATATTGCTCCACTGTTCAAGATGCGAGGCAGCACGTACACGTCGGTTGTCGACAAGCGAAAGGATCTGCGGCTGTTGAGCAAGCCACTCCCTCTGTGTAGTAGACAGATTGGCTGCGACTGCATTGATAAGCCACAGATGATCGGTGACTTCTCCTCCACTTTGCACTACCAAGCGTGCCGCAGTCTCACCATCACGCGCTGTCACAATGACAGATTGGGTAGCGTTATCCTCTGGAGTAACTACAGGAATAGGCACCTTATATTGACTGTCAGGCGTAACAAACGCCCCAGCAACAAAAAATGCAAGAAGTACTGTGGAAAAAATGCGAAATCCAAACTCCAATAGAACGCGTTTCACAGCCATAAAGATAGATTCGTGATTGATGGTAGCGATTTGACCGCTTCATTCCTAGAAAAGGGCGAAGTTCGCATTCTCTTACGCAAAGGCAGGCAATCGAGAATGTCCACTCGACGATTCGAAAAGTAAATGGTCAGACGACAGTAATGAGCAGTCGATTGTAAGTCTGAAAGTAATTTACAAAATGCAAATAACATTTTTAGATTATAGCGCTTTATTTTTGCGGATTCCCTTACATTTTACTAGTTATTAGAAACATTTAGAATTTGAACGAATTTGTTTAGAGAAGGAAGGAAGGAAGGCACAATTGGTAGGTGCAGGTTGTAGCCACACGCCATTCTGCCATCTCCAACAGAGAATTGCACGGCTTCTTGTTCACTCTATTGGATCATTTTCAGCCTCTGACAGCGAATTGTCAGCATTTAAAGCATGATTTTTTAGAAGTTTTTAGAGGAATTTCGCCTTTGTTTTGGAGGGATTGATAGTGTCTAAAGAGATGTAATTGGGGTGGCTTTCACTACTTAGCCAAACCTAAAGGTCGAAATGGAACTATCAATGATATTTACAGCACAAAACATTCAGGACTGGCTCTGCCACTGGTTAGCCCAAAAGTCAGGGTTCTCCTACGAAACCATCGATCCACGTAAGCCCTTTACTGAATTTGGGCTAGATTCGTTGGCCGCAGTCGAGTTATCACAAGCCTTAGAGGAATGGTTAGGGTCATCATTATCGCTTGATGCGACCATTGCCTGGGATTACCCAACGCCCCAGGATCTTGCAACATTTGTGAGTGCGCAACTCACTCTCAGCAATGCAAAGGAGGTCACGCTTCAGCCTTCGCCCTTGACAGTACCAACCCCAGGCGAAGTCACTTGCGACAACTCTTTCAATCACTCAGCAATTGCCATCGTCGGGATGAGTTGTCGTTTTCCCGGCAACGTTGACAGCCCGGCCAAACTCTGGCAATTGTTGCAGAGCGGCACCGATGCTATTGTGGAGGTGCCTGCCGACCGTTGGGATGCTGCAACTTTGTACAGCGCCGAAGCCGCCACCCCAGGCAAAATGAACAGTCGTTGGGGCGGCTTTTTAGAAAATGTTGACCAGTTCGACGCTGCCTTTTTTGGCATCTCTCCTCGTGAGGCCACCTATCTCGATCCCCAGCAACGGCTGCTGCTCGAAGTCTGTTGGCACGCTTTGGAAGATGCCGCCATTGCCCCCGCTTCACTGGCTGGCAGCCGCACGGGAGTCTTTATCGGTGCCAGCGGCAATGATTACGCCCGTCTGCTGATCGAACAAGCCGCCGCCCAGGATGCCTACGTCGGCACAGGCAACGCCTTGAGCATCCTCGCCAACCGCATCTCCTACCTGCTCGACCTGCGCGGACCCAGTTTGACCATCGACACAGCTTGCTCTTCGTCGCTGGTGGCGGTACATCAAGCCTGTTTGGCTCTGCGCCAGGGTGAATGTGATCTGGCATTAGTCGGCGGCGTCAACTTGATTCTCTCGCCCGACCTCACAGTGGCTTTGTCACAGGCACACATGATGGCAAGCGATGGGCGCTGCAAAACCTTCGATGCACGTGCTGATGGTTACGTACGCAGCGAAGGCGTGGGCGTGGTTGTACTCAGACGATTGAGCGACGCCCAACTCGCTGGCGATCCTATTCTCGCCCAAATCCGTGGCTCAGCCATCAACCAGGATGGGCGCAGCAACGGCCTAACCGCCCCCAACGGCCCCGCCCAACAGGCGGTGATCCGCCAGGCGCTCCACAACGCCAACGTCAGTGCCGACCAGATCGGCTATGTGGAAATGCACGGCACCGGCACCGCACTCGGCGATCCCATCGAGGTCAATTCGCTCAAAGCGATCTTCGACAACCGTGCCAATCCGCAACGTTGTTGGCTGGGGGCTGTAAAGGCCAACATTGGGCATTTGGAAGCGGCAGCGGGGATCGCCAGTTTAATCAAAACTGTACTCTGTCTGCGTCATCAGGAGATTCCCCGCCAGCTACATCTGCAACAGATCAACCCGTACATCGCGCTGGACAATTCAGCACTGGCCATTGTCCAACAAAACCAGCCGTGGACCACTGCTGACAAGCCACGCCTGGCCGGTGTCAGTTCCTTCGGTTTTGGCGGCACCAACGCCCACCTGATTCTGGAAGAAGCGCCAGTCAAGCCCGCTCTTGCTCCACAACTGGAACGAAACTATCACATCTTTACGCTCTCTGCCCATAGCCAGGAGTCACTGCGCCAACTCGCCCAAAGCCATGCTGATTTTCTGCTGCACAATCCGCAACTGGCATTGGGCGACATTTGCTTTACCGTCAACAACGGACGCAACCATTTTGAAGAGCGGCTGGCCATCGTCTGCCACAGCGTTACCCAGTTGATCCAAACACTCCAGGGCTTTTCCGCAGGCAAATCTTCGACCAATCTATTTTACGGCCAGGCAGAAAACAACTGTACCCCAGTGTTTCTTTTTAGCGGCCAGGGATCGCAAGTTGTAAACATGGGCAGGCAGCTTTACGAAACGCAGCCACTATTTCGTCAAACACTAATCGAATGTTCTGAGTTGTTACAACCGCATCTCGGTGAGTCGCTGATTGAGCTACTCTATCCCACTGATGCGAGTTGCAGTTGGCAGGTGGCAAGTAATAATGCTGAATCCAAAATCCAAAATCTAAAATCCAAAATTGATTTGACTGTCTTCGCCCAGCCTGCCCTTTTTGCCCTGGAATACTCATTGGTACGGCTTTGGCAGAGTTGGGGCATTGAGCCAGCCATTTTGTTGGGGCACAGCGTCGGCGAAATCACAGCCGCCTGTGTGGCGGGTGGATTGAGTTTGCCTGCTGCCTTACATCTGATCACCAGGCGTGGACAACTGATGCAATCCCTGCCCGCTGGCGGAGCGATGGCTGCCATCTTTGCCGACGCAGCACGCGTGCGTCAACAATTGCACGCCTACGGCCAACGGGCTGTGATTGCTGCCTTCAATGCTACTGAACATACCGTCATATCGGGCGAGGAAACTGCGATTCAGGCACTGCTTGCCGAGTTCGCCGTGGCCGGTGTCGAAGGTCGCCAACTCAACGTTTCTCGTGCCTTCCATTCACCGCTGCTCGACCCGATGCTTGCCGAGCTAGAGGCGACCGCCGCCACGATCACATCGCAACCCTTGCAGTTGCCATTGGTCAGCAATCTCACGGGCGAAGCACTACCAATCGGAACTGTCATCCCACCAGAATATTGGCGTAAACAGGCACGCCAGCCAGTCCTCTTTCACCAGGGCTTGACCCATCTTTTGCAAGAAGGGTTCACCACCTTCATAGAAGTCGGTCCCAAACCGGTGCTTTCGACACTGGGCCAACGCCACGAGCAGGGCGACCAAGCCGATTGGCTGCCTTCGCTCAGCGGTAAAGAGGATGACTGGGCCACGATCCTGCGTACGCTGGCACAGTTGTATGTGCACGGTGCCAATGTGAAGTGGCACGAAGTTGACCGTGGCTTTCAACGGCAGCGGCTTTCACTGCCCACCTATCGTTTTCAAGGGAAACGGTATTGGTTTCCAACCCAGAAACAGCCAAAACAGAAATCTCTGATTCATTTGAAGCCAGAAGTGCCTTCACAAGGAAATTCAGCTATGCAAAACAATGGCAATCATCGATCATCGCTACCTTCATCGTCCACGATTGCACCGAGCCCACGTCAACAAAGCATCCTTTCCAGCTTGCGTGTGATGCTGGCAGGTCTACTCCACACTTCGCCAGACGAACTGTCCAGCGACACACCCTTCCTGGCAATGGGGGCCGACTCGATCGTGCTGCTCGAAGCAGTGCGCCGCATCGAAAAAGAATTTGGCGTCAAAGTGCAAATCCGCCAGTTTTTTGAAGAAACCAGCACCCTAGCCACCTTGGCAACCTACATTGCCCAACAACTGCCTGAATTGGTTACTATGCAGCCAATGATCAATCCTCTTCCTACGGATCGTGAGGTTTCTGCCGCGCAATCCGCAATCCACCCCCTCTCCCTTGCACAGCAACTGCTCGACATTGTCACTAAGCAGCTCGATCTGCTCAATCGCTATGATCTGGCAGCAGGGTCAACCTTGCCTACGCAACCCTTATCTGCTCCTGTCATGCAACCACCACCCAAGACACAGTCAACTGTTGACGCTGTTCGCCAATTCATGGAGGCGTCAACCCCTGCCGCAGCAAACATTAGTACTGAAATCTTCACTTCCAAAACGATGGCGCTCAGCGAAGCACAACAGCAACTGTGGTTTCTCAGCCAGATGGGCCACGAAGCTTCGCTTGCCTATCATGAATCAGTCAGTTTGTGGCTATATGGCAACTTGCAAATT
Organism: Caldilineaceae bacterium; assembly: GCA_046328715.1. Taxonomy (GTDB): domain Bacteria; phylum Chloroflexota; class Anaerolineae; order Caldilineales; family Caldilineaceae; genus JAXLWB01. Next base: position 19,369 of record JAXLWB010000002.1, read on the forward strand.
GACCATTTGCGCACTGCGTTGCAAACGCTGGTTGATCGCCACGAGGCATTGCGCACCACATTTAGCAGCGAAGGCGATGTACAACAGATCGCATCGTCAGCGACCTTCAATCTTCCGATCTTCGATCTTTCTGGCTCAAGTGACATTGCCAGTCGTGCAGTTGCCGACTGGTTTACCCAAGAAAGTCAACGAGCCATCGACCTGTGTAGGGGACCGCTCTTTCGCGTGCAATTGCTCAAACTGGCGGCTGAGGAGTATGTACTGGTTCTCACTGCCCATCACATCATCATCGACGGCTTGTCGATGGCGGTATTGCTGCATGAAGTGAGCGAACTCTATTCTGCCGCTTGTCGTGGTGAAAAGGTTAGGTTGCCCGCCGCTACCCAATTTAGCCAACACATCTCCTGGCAAGCCAACCGCCGCAACACGTCCCAACTGGCCGAAGATGAAAGTTATTGGCTGCAACGGTTGCAAGGCCAGTTGCCCGTGCTCGAACTGCCACTCGACCATGCTCGCCCGCCTGTACAAAGTTACCGCGGTGCACTCGAATCAATCACACTGGATGGCGAATTGAGCCGTGCCCTGCACCAAGTGAGCCAACAAATGGGCAGTACGCTCTTTATGACCCTGCTTGCCGCCTATTTCACCCTTCTGCATCGCATCAGCGGGCAGGAAGATGTGATTGTTGGTGTACCAACTGCGGGCAGGGAAATGGCAGGCGGCGAAAGTATTGTTGGCTACTGCACCCATCTTTTGCCTATCCGGAACCAATTAACAGGCAATCTTAGCTTTGCCCAAATGGTCCAGCAGGTGCGCCACACGCTACTCGATGCCTTCCAACATCGTGAATATCCCTTTGCCCGACTCGTCACCCAATTGGTCAAGACACAGCGAATCAGCCGAGATCTTAGCCTGACTCCTATCCTCAATTCAACCTTTAACTTCAACAGCCAGATGGCAATCCCCCACTTTCATGGCTTGACAGCGATGATTGGCCCTCGCCCGACCAGCTTCGTCGACCACGATCTGAGCGTCAATGTGCTCGACAACGGCCAACAATTGGTCATTGATTTCGAATACAGCGCCGATCTTTTTGAACCTTCCACAGTGAAACGGCTTGCTGGTCATTTCGTTACATTGTTGCAGGCCATTAGCCAAGATGTCGCCCAGTCTGTATACGATCTGCCTCTGCTCAGCCCCGAAGAAAGGCGTCAACTATTAGTCGATTGGAATGGCACAGATGCGCCCTTTGACACCAGGATTGGTTTTCATCAACTCTTCGAATCGCAGGTAGCCAAGACCCCGGATGCACTGGCAGTGCTTTTTGAGGGCCAGCAATTGACCTATCGTCAACTCAATGCCATGGCGAATGGCATTGCCCATCAACTGCGCGGGTTGGGCGTTGGTCGCGACACGCTGGTAGCAATTCTGACTGAGCGTAGCCACGACTTTATGGCGGCAATGATTGGCATCTTCAAAGCTGGTGGTGCTTATTTGCCACTGGATGTGCGTGCCCCCGCCGCTCGGCAAAGTCAGATTCTGGGTCAAAGCCGCACGCCGCTCTTGCTGATCAGCGCTGACTTTGCTGCCCTGGCCCACGAAGCTCTGGAAGCTCTGCCGGCTGAACAACGCCCGCGCCTTTTGCGGATCGAAGACCTCAAGCGCCAGATCGAACAAACCGACAACCTGCCACTGCTCAATGACCACGAAGACATTGGTTCCCGGCTGGCCTATGTTATCTACACCTCTGGTTCCACTGGTTTGCCCAAGGGGGCGATGGTCGAACAGCGCGGCATGATCAACCATCTGTATGCCAAGATCGACGATCTACAACTGACTGCTGCCGACACCGTCGCCCAAACTGCGCCACAGAGTTTTGACATTTCGGTCTGGCAATTTCTCTCCACGCTGGTTTTGGGTGGGCGAGTTCACATTTTCCCCGATGAAATCGCCGGCGATCCGCAACACCTGCTGCGTCAGACTGCCGAGCAGCAGATCACGATTCTCGAAGTGGTGCCCTCGTTGCTGCGTATGATGCTCGACGAAGCCGACCACGAAGCACCCGATCTAAGCATGCTACGTTGGATGATCCCCACGGGTGAGGCACTGCCTCCCAATCTGGCACGCCGCTGGATGACTCGTTTCCCCGCCATTCCAATGATCAATGCCTATGGGCCAACCGAATGCTCAGACGATGTCACCCACTACCCGATCTTTGAACCGCCTGCCGAAAGCGTGGTCAATATGCCTATCGGTCGGCCGGTGCGCAACATGCGTATGTACATTCTCGATACCCAACGCCAACCTGTGCCGCTTGGCGTGGCTGGTGAGCTCTATGTCGGTGGTATTGGTGTGGGTCGTGGCTACATTTACGACCCAGAGCGCACTGCTCAGGCCTTTGTCCCCGACCCCTTCAGCGCTGACCCGGCGGCTCGCCTCTACAAAACTGGCGATAAAGCTCGCTATTTGGCGAATGGCAACATTGAATATCTTGGACGGCTCGACTTTCAGGTCAAAATTCGTGGCTTCCGCATTGAACTAGGCGAGATCGAAGCGGTGCTGGAACAACATCCAGCGATCTATCAGGCGGTCGTCGTCGATCACGTCGATGTCACTGGCAACAAACGGCTGGTGGCCTATGTGGTGGGGAAGGAGGAACAAGTGGCAAGTGGCAAGCGGCAAGTGGCAAGTAACGAGCTTGAACCTGCAACTCTCCGCCAATATATGAATGAGCACCTGCCCGACTACATGGTTCCTTCGGCCTTTGTCGTGCTTGATGCCATTCCACTGACGCCCAATGGCAAAACCGACCGCAAAGCGCTCCCTGCACCCGATTCCCTGACAGAGAACGAAGAAAACAAGATCACACCTCCGCGCACGCCCACTGAGGCAAAACTGGTCGATATTTGGGCGGAAGTGTTGCATTTGCCAACTGCACGTGTGGGCATTTACCAGGACTTCTTCGAGATGGGCGGGCATTCACTCTTGGCAACTCAAGCTGCCTCCCGTATTCGCCAGAACTTTGCCATCGATTTGCCATTGCGCACCTATTTCAACGAACCAACGATTGCCGGGCTAGCCACTTGGATCGATGCCACACGCTGGGCAACGGAATCATCCCAGCCACTGAACGCTGTCAATCCACTCGACCGGGAGATCGGAGAACTTCTATGATTGCCGCACCCATTCATTCCCCAATCTCCCAATCTTCAATCTCCAATCCCCCCCGTACGCGAGCAAATGGTGAAATATCAACCATCCCACATCTGCTCACCCGACTGCGGGCACTCGACATCCACCTCTGGCTAGAGGCAGATCGACTGCGTTACAACGCCCCCAAAGGTGTGCTGACTTCAGAACTGCTGGATGAGTTGCGGGCTAACAAAGAGGAAATTATCGCCTTTTTGCAGCGCTCCAACGAGCCATCCCCCGCTGCCGGGGTAAAAATCCCCCGTGCTTCGCGTACTGGCTCACTGCCACTATCCTTCGCACAGGAGCGGCTCTGGCTGCTGGATCAACTAGAGGGGGGCAACAATGCAGCCTATAACATGCCCGCAGCCTTTCACCTACAAGGGGCGCTCAACCAAGCAGCACTGCACGCCAGTTTGCAGGAGTTGATTCGTCGCCACGAGATTCTACGCACCACCTTTCCTGCGGTCGAAGGTGTGCCGGTGCAACAGATCGCCGAGACAGCCAACTTTGCTTTGCCAGTGATTGATTTGCGTAGATTTCCCGGCAATCAACAGGCAAATGAAACCAAACGGCTGATGTTCGTCGAAGCTACCCAGCCCTTTAACTTGGCAAGCGGTCCACTATTACGCGGTCAATTGCTCCAACTTGGCGAAGAGGAATTTGTCCTACTTCTGACCATGCACCACATCATCTCCGATGGCTGGTCGATCAATGTAATGATCAGTGAGCTAGGTGCGCTCTATGCAGCATTTTGCCAAGATCTGCCTTCGCCGCTAGCTGAGTTGCCTGTACAATATGCCGACTTTGCCCAATGGCAACGCCAATGGCTATGCGAGAAGCGGCTGGAAAACGAATTAGCATTCTGGCGTGAACGGCTGCATGGAGCATCGCCACTGCTAGAGTTGCCCACCTGGCAACCTCGCCCACCGATCCAAACATTGCGTGGGGCACGGTTGCGCTTCACACTGGATCGTGAACTCACTCACCAATTACGCAGGCTCAGCCAGCAGCAGGGGGCAACGCTGGCGATGACGCTGCTCAGCGCCTTCAATGTACTGTTAGCGCGCTACAGCGGACAGAACGATCTGGTGGTGGGCATGCCGATTGCCAATCGCAATCACGCCGGAATTGAACACTTGATCGGCTTCTTCCTCAACACCCTGCTGTTGCGCAGCGATCTGAGCGATAACCCGAGCTTCGTCGAGCTGCTGGTACGCACTCGTCATGCCACAGTGGAGGCCTACACCCACCAAGACCTGCCCTTTATCAAACTGGCCGAAGCCTTACAACCAGAGCGGACACTCAGCTATAACCCGCTCTTTCAAGTGCTCTTTCTCTATCAAGGGGAAGGCAATCGCCAGATCTCCTTGCCCAGCTTACGGGTGACGTTACTGGAAAACGAGATCGTGCAACTAAAAGACGATCTGCTTTTAGAGCTGGAAGAGGTGGGCGGTACGTTGTGCGGTACTTGGGAATACAACCTTGATCTCTTCCAACCAGCCTTTATCGAACGCTTCTCAACTCACTTTGAGATTTTACTGCGGGCAATCGTTGCCGACCCCAGTCAGAGCGTGCTGCAATTGCCCCTGCTCAGCGCCCGCGAGCGGCGACAGTTGTTGGTCGATTGGAACAACAACGAGGCATATCTCGATCCCAATCTGACCTTCCTACGCCGTTTTGAAGCACAGGTAGTGCAAAGTCCCAACGCTATTGCCGTCCACTTTGGCGCTGAGCAACTGAGCTATGCTGCACTCAACCAGCGTGCCGAAGAGCTTGCCAGCCAATTGTTGGCCCAGGGGGTTGTGGCGGAAACCATTGTCTCCGTTCTTGCCCGACGTAGCCCGGATTTTCTTGCCAGCATCTTGGCCATCTTCAAAGTGGGCGCAGCTTACCTCCCACTCGACTTGCGTTCGCCAGCAGCCCGCATCGGGCAAGTATTGCAACAAAGCCAATCGCCGATCGTCCTTGCCAGCCGCCAACTGACGACATTATTCGACGAAGCCATCAGCACCTTGCCATCGAATCAATCTCCCAGTCCTATTTGGCTCGAAGATCCAGCACCGCAACTCGCGCCCATCGCAGGTACCCGCCACAATCCGCGCCCCCAGTGGGCACCCGCCGCAATCCGCAATTCCCCATTAGCCTACGTCATCTACACATCTGGCTCTACAGGCACGCCGAAGGGGGTCATGGTCGAGCAACGGGGCATGATCAACCACATCTTTGCCAAGATCAAGGATTTGAAGTTGACCAGCCAGGATATCGTTGCCCAAAACGCTAGTCAGAGTTTTGTCGTCTCTGTCTGGCAATTCCTGGCAGCTTTGGTTGTAGGTGGCAGCGTGGAAATCTTCCCAGATGAAATCGCCAACGACCCGCATCAACTCTTTCATGCTTGCCAGCAACGGGGCGTCACCATTCTCGAAGTGGTACCTTCGCTTCTGCGCACCTTGTTGAGCGATCTGGCGGAACTAGGCGCACCATCATTGCCTGACCTGCGCTGGCTAGTGCCAACTGGCGAAGTACTCCCGCCCAAAGTTGCTCGCCTTTGGTTGCAACACTACCCAACAATCCCGCTACTCAATGCCTATGGCTCAACCGAGTGCTCGGATGACGTCGCCCATTGTCCTGTCTATGTGGCACCTGGTGAACAGGTGTTACGCATGGCGATTGGTCGCCCGGTCTTGAACACGCGGCTCTACATTCTCGATGGCTATATGCAGCCTGTGCCAGTGGGCGTTGTCGGCGAAATCTATGTCGGCGGTTTGGGTGTAGGGCGTGGCTATCTCTATGATACAGAGCGAACGGCACAAGCCTTTGTTGCCGACCCTTTCAGCACTGATCCCGCTGCTCGCCTCTATAAAACCGGCGACAAAGCACGCTATCTGCCCGATGGCAACATTGAGTATATGGGGCGCGTCGATTTCCAGGTAAAAGTTCGTGGCTTTCGCATCGAACTGGGCGAGATCGAGTCCACCTTGGCCAAACATCCCGCCGTGGCACAAAGTTTGGTCATGGCAATCAACGATACCCAGGGCAACGCACAGTTGGTGGCGTATGTAGTGCATGGGGCAAGTGAAGCCCCTGCAACCTGCAACCTGCAACCTGCAACCCTCAAATCCTTCCTTGCCGAACATCTGCCCAACTATATGGTGCCGGCAGCGGTGATCGTTTTGCCCGAATTTCCACTCAACAACAGCGGTAAAGTGGACCGCAAAGCGCTACCTCGCCCCGACTTCGAAGAAAGCGCTGACACATATGTTGCGCCCACCAACGCCATTGAAGAAAAATTGGCGATGATTTGGCAGGAAGTCTTGAGTACAAAACGGCCCAGTGTGGAGAGTAACTTCTTTGATCTTGGTGGGCACTCGTTGCTTGCCACTCAGGTGATCTCACGCATTCGCCAGCAGTTTGCGCTGGAGTTGCCACTGCGTACGCTCTTTGAAACACCCACCATCCGTGGCATTGCCCGTCACATTGCTCAATCAACAACGGCAGAAAGCATTCCTATGCCCGATCGTCCACCGATGGTACCCATCGCCCGCACTGGGGATCTGCCGCTTTCTTTTGCCCAACAGCGGCTCTGGTTTATCGATCAATTGGAAGGTGCAGGCAGCGGCTATGTCATCTCCGGGGTATTGCGGCTGTGCGGCAGCTTGGATCAAGCGGCCTTGCATAAGAGCCTCAACAACGTGGTGCAGCGGCAAGAAAGTCTACGCACTACCTTTGCAACAGTCGATGGGCAACCTGTACAACGCATCGCCGACCGACTCACCATCGCACTGCCGGTCGTGGATCTGAGTCATCTGCCCAGTGCTGAACAGTTGCCCTATTGCCAGGAATTGGTCTTTGCCGACGTACAACAGCCCTTTGCGTTGGATACTGGTCCGCTTTTGCGTTGCACGCTCTATCAATTGGCAACCGATGATTTTGTGCTAGCCGTCACCATGCACCACATCATTTCGGATGGCTGGTCGATTGGCGTGCTTTGCAACGAAATGATCGAACACTATCGTCAACAGAAGACCGGTGTCGCCGCTCGCCTACCTGAATTGCAGATACAGGTAGCAGATGTTGCCCAGTGGCAACGCCAATGGTTGCAGGGTGAGGAGTTGCAACAGCAACTCAATTATTGGAAAGAACAACTGGCTGATGCGCCTGCCCTGCTTGAACTGCCCACTGATCGTCTGCGCAGCAACACGCCTTCCTTCCGTAGCGACTCCGTGCCCTTTACCCTCTCGCCTGCGTTGACACAGCAACTCAACCAACTGAGCGCGGAAACGGGCAGCACACTCTTTATGACCTTGCTGGCCGCCTTTGCTGTACTGCTGGCTCGCCACAGCGCCCAGGACGATCTGGTGATCGGTTCGCCAATTGCCAACCGCACCAGCCATGAAGTCGAGCCGTTGATCGGCTTTTTTGTCAACACGCTGGCATTGCGCGTCAAGTTGCACGAAAATCCACGTTTTGTCGATCTGCTGCGCCAGGTGCGACAGACTACGCTGGATGCTTACGCCCACCAGGAGATCCCCTTTGAACAGGTGGTAGACGCACTCCACCTGCCGCGCAACTTGAGTTATACACCGCTCTTTCAGGTAATGTTTGCTTGGCAAAGCGCCAGCCAACCGGCGCTCTTTCAGAATGTGGAAGGCAACATCGCCGGGTTGGAGGTGCAGGCGCTGGATTGGAAAAAACCGAGTGTCGAATTCGACATCGTTTTGACCCTGGCAGAGAGCACCGAAGGGGTACAAGGCAGTTGGGAATTCAGCACCGACCTCTTTGACCGCAGAACGATCGAGAGTATGGCAGCTCATTTTGCAACGTTGTTGCATGAAATTGTTGCCAGGTCAAGCGCGCCAGTTGCCACATTGCCCATCTTGAGCACTGACGAAATGGCAACCCTTACCCTGTACGGAACCCAGACCGGTCTGGATTCCCAACCCATGACCTTGCACGGCGCTTTCGAGGCGCAGGCAGAACGAACGCCACAAGCTACTGCCGTGCTTTGTGGGGAAAAGAGCCTCACTTATGCGGTGCTGAACCGACGTGCCAATCAACTAGCGCACTATTTGGTGGCGCTGGGAATCGGCACCGGAGCGAAAGTTGGCATCTACATGGAGCGCTCACAGGAGATGATCGTGGCGATTTTGGGCGTGCTCAAAGCAGGAGCGGCCTATCTGCCGCTCGATCCTACCTACCCGCCCGAAAGGTTACAATTTATGCTCGAAGATGCCGCTGTCCAGCTTATTCTGACACAGCAGCAGTTCGTTGCCGAAGGGTCAACCATTGCCCCGCTGTTGAACAAGTTGGATAAGACACAGTTATTGGCACTGGACAGCGCGTGGGCCAGCCTGATCGAACAGCCCACCAGCAATCATACCGCTAACCCAAGCCCCATCGCTCCAGCCTATCTAATCTACACTTCTGGTAGCACGGGCATGCCCAAAGGGGTAGTTGTGCCCCACCAGGGTGCAGCCAATACGGTGCTTGCCATCCGCGATGCGCTCGGTTTGCAGCCGGGTGATCGCTTCTTGCAGTTTGCGCCCATTGGCTTTGATGTCAGCGTGATGCAGCTTTTCAGCACTTTGACCAGCGGAGCCACGGCGCTGCTTGAACCAACCGCCAGCCAACTTTCGCTGCTGGAGTTGATGCGCTTGTGTACAACTCGCTCGATCACGGTGCTCGATCTGCCAGTGGCGCTCTGGCATCAGTCAGTTCATGAACTACATAGCATAGGTCATAGGCTACCCGCTTCGCTACGAGCCTATTTGACTGGTGGCGAAAAACCCTCACCCGAAACTTTACTCGTCTGGGCGAAACTCGCCACGCAGCGCACGATCTTTCTCTGCTCCTATGGGCCTACCGAGGCATCGATCACGACAACGATCTTTGTTACGGACAGCGAGACTGTACGTCTCCAGCCGCCCACACACATCCCGCTCGGCCAACCGCTGCCCAACACCTATCTCTGCATTCTCGATCTCCACCAGCAACCCGTGCCCATCGGCACCCCTGGTGAACTCTACATCGGCGGCATTGGGCTGGCCCTCGGCTATCACCATCAGCCAGAGTTGACCGCAGAGCGGTTTGTTGAGATGAGACCCCACCCATCCCCTCCCCTGTTAACGGAGGGGATGAATGTTGGTTTTACAACGTCCGTTGCGCTTCCCGAAACGGTTCCCTCCCCTAGCAGGGGAGGGGATGGGTGGGGTTGTCTCTACCGTACCGGCGACCGTGTACGGCAGTTGGCAGATGGCAGCGTGGAGTTCCTCGGTCGAGTGGATAGCCAGGTGAAGGTGCGCGGTTTCCGTATCGAACTGGGCGAGATCGAGTCGCGCCTCAAAGAACACCCACAGGTGAACGAAGCGGTCGTGGCAATCTGCGAACCAACGCCTAACGATAAGCGTGTTGTCGCCTATTTCCAGCCCAAAGAGGAAGATCTAACGCCTGCCCTGCTGCGTGATTTTCTCAAGCATAAATTGCCCGCCTATATGTTGCCCAACTCCTATGTGGCGATCACAACCTGGCCCTTCACGCCTAATGGCAAGCTGGATCGCAAGGCGCTGCCCACACCGGATGTTTCACTCGAAGCCGAATTTGTTGCCCCTCGCAACCCAACCGAAGAGGCTGTGGCGACGATTTGGGCAACGATACTCGGAGTCGAGCGAGTGGGTGTGGAGAGCAACTTCTTTGATCTGGGCGGACATTCGTTGCTAGCCACACAGATTGTCTCCCGGATACGCCAGCATTTCGCCATCGATCTGCCGCTGCGCAGCTTGATGGAAGAACCAACGGTAGCCGCCGTTGCCCGCCAGTTGAGGCAGATCGATGAAACGCTGGCCCGATTGCAGCCAGAAATTGATTCCGTTGCATTAGCCGCAGCAGACAATGAAAAAATCGAGGTGTTTGAGCTATGAATAAAGTTCATGAGCTTTTGACAACGCTTGCTAATCTGAATGTCAAACTCTGGGTCGACGAAGATCGGCTGCGATTAAGTGCGCCCACGGGCGTGCTAACCTACGAGCTGCAAGAACAACTGCGCCTGCAAAAGGGCGAGATCCTCTCGTTATTTGCCCAGAAAAATGGCAAGGTCAAGGCAGCAGCCATCCCTGTGGCTGCCCGCTGCAATCCCATTCCTCTTTCCTTTGCTCAGCAGCGGCTCTGGTTTTTGGCGCAGTTGGAAGGACCCAGTGCCACATACAACTTACCGTCGGCCTTTCGATTGCAAGGAGAATTGAGCTTGCCCGCCTTGCAGCGTGCGCTCGACCAGGTAGTGGCGCGACACGAAAGTTTGCGCACCACCTTTATCGTGAGTGATGCCACGCCTGAACAAATAATTTCTCCTGCGCGGGCTGTGCTGATTGAAGATTGCGATTTCAGTGCGCTGGCGGCGGATGAACAAACGGCGGCAGTGCAAAGATTGATCGACGAAGATGCGCAGACACACTTTGATCTCACGTTGGGTCCGCTGTTGCGGGTTCGGCTGGCAAAGTTAGACACCAAGGAGCATGTACTGTCACTGACTCTGCACCACATTATTTCCGATGGCTGGTCAGCAGGGATTTTTATGCAGGAATTTTGCACCTGCTATCGTCAGGAGCTTGTTGGGAAGTCGGCCCATTTGCCACCATTGTCGATTCAATATGCTGATTACGCCATTTGGCAGCAGCAACAACCATTGGATCACCAGCTTGAGTATTGGCGTAATCATCTCGAAGGCGCGCCTCCCCTTCTCGAATTGCCTACGGACCGCCCGCGTCTGGCGCAGCAGCACTTTGTCGGTGATCAGTGGACCGTAGCACTTGATTCAGTGTTGAGCCGCAAGTTGGAACAGTTAGCACGTCAACACAATGCTACCTTACACATGACTCTTCTGGCAGCATTTGCGCTTTTGCTTTCTCGCTACAGTGGCGCAAAGGATATTGTGATCGGCACACCAGTCGCCAACCGCAACCGGCCCGAACTCGAGCCGCTGATCGGCTTCTTTGTTAACACCTTGGCTTTACGCTTTGACCTGCATAACAATCCCACGTTTAGTGAGTTATTACAGCGCGTGCGTCAAACAGCGCTCGATGGCTATGCGCATCAGGAAGCGCCGTTTGAACAAGTTGTCGAACTTTTGCAGCCGCAACGTCAATTAAGTCACACACCGCTTTTCCAAGCTGTCTTTAATTTAATGACTTTGCCAAGCACCCAATTTTCCTTACCAGGGTTGACCTTTTCGCCCTTAGAAGGCACCAACCGAAGTGCCAAATTTGACCTGGCACTCAGTATTGGGCAAGGCGAGACAGAGGTGCAGGGAACTTGGGAGTACAACAGTGATCTTTTTGATCGTTCAACAGTCGAGCGCATGGCACACCACTGGCAGCAGATTTTGAAGACTGTTGCGTGGGATCCCAATCAGCCGATTAGCGAAATCTCTCTTTTTGAGGAGCATGAACTGAGCCAGTTATTGGCACAGTGCCAGGGTGTGGAATGTCCGTTGCCTGCCACGCTTACCATTCAACAACTGTTCGAACAACAAGCCGCCAAGACCCCTGATGCTCCTGCATTGCTCTTTGGCGAAAGCACGGTAACCTATCGCCAACTAAACGAGCGAGCCAATCAACTGGCGCATTTTCTACAGAATTTTGGCAGCAGACCGGGCAGCTTTGTCGGTCTGTGCAGCGAACGTTCGCCAGCAATGGTGATTGGCATCCTGGGCATTCTCAAAAGTGGGGCGGCCTATTTACCACTCGATCCGGACTTGCCCAGGGATCGCCTACAGTTCATAGTAGAAGATGCACATATTCAATTTGCACTGGCGAGTAGCGCAACTGTAGCAAAAATCGACTCTGTGGGGTTGCCCTATATCAATCTCGACACTGATTGGCAGCAGATTGTAGCCATGCCATCTTACGATCCGCCTTCTAGCCGTTTGGTCAATATGCCGATCTACGTGATCTACACTTCTGGTTCGACCGGGCAACCCAAAGGCGTGATCGTTGGACAACGTGGCGTGGTCAACACAATTGTGGCGATGATCCAGGAAACGAAAGTTACCGTTGGCGATCGACTGTTGCAATTCGTGCCTTTCAGTTTTGATGCCTCAGCGATGGAGTTTTTTTGCGCCCTGTGTAGCGGTGCCTCACTTGTGCTCCATCCTAATCCCACACAACTTGGTTCGTTAGAATTATTACGCCTATGCGAAAGCCAGCAAATCAGCGTAGTGAATTTTACCGTAGCACTTTGGCAGCAATGGGTGGACGATCTCAGCGCACAAGGACTGCGTTTCCCAACCAGTCTGCGTCTTTTTCTCACTGGCGGAGAAAAACCCTCACTCGATCCGCTGAAGCGCTGGGCATCGCTCGGTGATCACCACATGCGCTTTATCTGCTCGTATGGCCCTACCGAGGCGTCGATCACCAGCACGCTCTATACCATCGACAATCAACAGGTGCGTACATCGCCACCTTCACTCATTCCCTTAGGTCATCGCTTGCCCAATACCAGCCTCTACCTGTTGGACGAACATCAGCAACTGGTGCCATCCGGTGTGATCGGTGAGATTTATCTGGGTGGGGCAGGTTTGGCGCATGGCTATCTCAAACGCGAAGCATTGACGAAAGAACGCTTTGTCGAGTTGGCCGATGCTACATGGGGAGTGTGCCAGACAGAAACGGGAGCTTCACCCTTCACTGCACCTGTGCGCCACCCTGTGGGTCGTCTTTATCGCACAGGCGATCTGGCGCGGCGGCGAGCAGATGGCAGCGTAGAATTTGTAGGACGCCGCGACAGTCAGGTCAAGGTGCGTGGATTTCGTGTGGAATTAGGTGAAATAGAAGCATTGATCAAAGCGTATCCAACCGTGAGCGAAGCCTTAGTTTTGGCAGTAGATTTTACGTCTGAGAATCAGCATACAAATGATAAGCGGCTGGTCGCCTATCTACAACCATCCACGCTGGACCTTGGAGCACTCAAGTCATTTTTGCAATCACGACTCCCAGCGCACATGATTCCGGTCGCCTTTGTGCTGTTGCAACACTTTCCGCTGACCCACAACGGCAAGCTTGATCGCAAGACATTACCCAGACCCGATTTCCAAGCCGACCGCCAAGCATTTGTAGCCCCGCAGAGCGAGTTAGAGCAGCAACTGGCCGCCATTTGGGCAGAAGTGCTTGGCGTAAAGAGGATCAGTATGACCAGCAATTTCTTCGAGTTGGGTGGTCATTCACTTTTGGCGACGCAGGTAATCTCACGCATTCGTCAACAACTGAAAGTGGAGGTACCGCTCCGCATCCTCTTTGAAGAGCCGACACTGATGGCGTTGGCGGTTCACGTTGCCAAACAGCACAACACACCCCAGCGTCCGCCGATTCAAGCGGTCAAGCGTACGGGGAATTTGCCACTCTCCTTTGCGCAACAGCGGCTGTGGCTGTTGCAACAGTTGAATCCAGAGAGTGGTTTTTTCAACATGCCTTTGGCGTTTCATTTGCAGGGTACCCTGGATGTCGCAGCGCTCCGTGCCAGCTTTTGTGAAATCGTACGCCGCCACGAGATTCTGCGCACCACGTTTCCCTCCCTGGCAGGAGAACCGATCCAGCAGATTGCCCCTGCCACGAATGAACTTCTCGCTTTCTCACAGATCGATCTACAGGTGCTTGACGGTGCCCATCATGAGCAAGTGGTCAGTATGATGGCAGAGGATGAGGCGGCCAAACCTTTCGATCTAGCCACAGGCCCCCTGTTGCGCATCAAGCTGTTGCGGCGGTCGGCAGTGGAACATGTGCTACTTCTGACCATGCACCACATCGTAGGTGATGACTGGTCGAATGTGTTGTTAATGCAGGAGTTGCGTGCGATCTATAACGCCTTTGCCCGTGGCGAGATATCTCCCTTGCCCGAATTGAGCTTGCAATATGGCGATTTCGCTCATTGGCAACGAAGCTGGCTCCAGGGTCCACAATTGAGCGATCAACTCGATTATTGGCGCAAGCATTTGGCCGATGCCCCTCCACTTTTGCAGTTGCCACTGGATCGACCTCGTCCCGCGCAGCAGCGTTACGTCGGCAATACGATCAACGCCGATCTGTCGCTGCCAGTTCTGCACAAACTGCACGAGTTGAGCCGTCAACAACAGGCGACACCTCACATGGTGCTTTTTGCCGCTTTTTCGACACTGCTGGCGCGCTATAGCGGGATGGATGACCTAGTGATCGGGGTACCAGTAGCCAATCGTACTCACGCCCAAGTGGAACCGTTGGTTGGTTGTTTTCTCAATACGCTCGCTTTGCGCCTGAAATTCCACAACCAACCCAGCTTTTTGGAATTGCTGCACCAAGTGAAGCAGGTCACTACTCGCGGCTACGAAAATCAGGACCTACCGATCGAAGAGGTGATCAAGGCAACCGCAGCGAAGCCACAGTTGAGTCACAGCCCTCTCTTCCAGGTAATGTTCAATTATCTACAAGACCACCAGCAGCAGTTGCAGATTCCAGGGTTATCAATCTCCCCACTGGCTGTGGAGAACCACACTGCCAAGTTTGATCTTACTTTGACGGCAACTGCAGGTGAAAAGAATCTGACACTGAGTTGGGAATACAACAGCGATCTTTTCGAGGCAGCAACCATCCAGCGCATGGCGTGCCATTTTGAACAGTTACTTGAGGCTGCGCTCGCCGATCCAGCGATCCCGGTCTCGATCTTGCCATTGCTCAATATGCAGGAACGCGAACAACTGTTGACCGACTGGAACCGGACCAACGCGGCAATTCCTGAAGGAGCGGTGATGCACCAGTTGTTTGAGCAACAGGTGGAACGCACGCCAGATGTGATTGCAGCCAGTTGTGGCGGTGAATTGATCAGCTACCGACGCCTCAATGAGCGCGCCAATCGCTGGGCCCATGCTTTGCGAGAAAAGGGCGTAGAAGCTGATTTTGTAGTAGCGATCCTGGCCCCACGGAACATCGACTTTTTGAGCGCCATCCTTGCCATCTTCAAGGCAGGCGGTGCCTACTTGCCGATTGATCCCAAAACACCAGCGGCTCGGATTCAGAGCATCCTGCGGCAAAGTCAAACCAAACTCGTGATCTCGTGTGCGACATTGCAACCATTGCTTGATGCAACCCTGGAAACACTCCTGGTGGAAGAGCGCCCCAACCGGTTGATGATCGAAGAGTTGCAGCGGGTACGCGCCAGTGCTAGTAACCTACCCGTACACTGCTCGCCCAACCATCTTGCCTATGTCATCTTTACATCTGGCTCCACGGGTGTACCCAAAGGGGCAATGGTAGAGCAGCGTGGACTTGTGAATCATCTATTCGCGATGCAACGCAATCTACAACTAGGCGCAAGCGATGTAATTGCCCAGAGCGCCACGCAAAGTTATGTAATCTCCGTTTGGCAATTTCTGGCGGCGTTGATCGTTGGCTGTCAGGTGGAGATTGTCCCTGAAGAGGTCGCGATGGAACCAGTTCGTCTCTTGCGCACGATTGGCGAGCGCAAGATCACGGTGCAGCAAATTGTGCCTTCACTTTTGCGGGCCATGCTGCCAGAAATTGCCCGTGCTCCTCATTTATTGACTTCACTCCGTTGGTTGATCCCTACCGGAGAGGCACTGCCGCCCACACTCGTGCGAGATTGGTTTGCAATCTGTCCACAAATCCCCTTGATCAACGCCTATGGTTCAAGTGAATGTTCGGACGATGTGGCGCACGATCTGATCAGTGAAGCACCGAGTGAAGAAATAGTCAACATGCCAGCAGGTCGCCCAATTGGCAATGTGCGGATGCTGGTCCTCGACAGCCAACTCCAGCCTGTGCCGATTGGCGTCGAGGGTGAACTTTATGTGGCTGGAGCCTGTGTTGGGCGTGGCTATTTACATGACCCGGAACGCACAGCGAGCGTTTTTCTACGCGATCCGTTTAACTCACAACCTGATGCGCGGCTCTACAAAACTGGAGACCGGGCGCGCTGGCTGGTAAACGGCAAGGTGGAATATCTGGGTCGGCGCGACTTTCAGGTCAAAATCCGTGGTTTTCGCATCGAACTGGGTGAGATCGAAGCAACGCTGGCCAAACATCCTTCTGTGAAACAAGCGGTCGTGATTGTGCGTGAAGAGCCATCGGGGAATCCACAATTGGTAGCGTACGTCGTCGAGAAAGAGGTTGAAACGGAACGGTTGGATGTTAGAAATTGGGAGAACTCCCCTTCTGCTCCTCTCATGCCTCGTCCTTCCGACCTTGCTCTAACGCTGCGTTCTTACGTTGCCGATCATCTGCCCGAATATATGGTACCTGTCGCCATTGTATTGCTGGATCATATGCCACTCAATGCCAACGGCAAGTTGGATCGGCTGACGCTGCCGAACTTTACGCAGATCGTGAATATTGAAGCAAGCGCCTATGTTGCTCCCCGTCATGCGGTTGAGTTGCAACTGGTAAAAATTCTCGCCAATGTGTTGGGCGTAGAAGAGGAACGGCTTGGAGTGCGTCACAGCTTTTTCGACCTGGGTGGTCATTCGTTGCGGGCGGTACAACTGTTGGCACAAATGCGCGACAGTTTTGGCATCGAATTACCGTTGCGCCAACTGTTTGAACACTCGACGGTCGAAGCACTGGCCGACATGGTGCTAGATCAGCAACTGGCTGCGCTCGACGAAAACGTGCTGCTACCCTTATTGGAACAAGCGGAAAAGATGACAGATGAAGGGTTAACCGGATGACAGGTTGAAAATGCGAGTGGCGAGTGGCGCGCCGATTTGCGATTCGCTATTTGCAATTTTTCGATTGAATCAACAGCGAAAGAGGAAAATCTATGATGGAACAGACGATGGAGCGTATACGACGTCTTCCACCCGAACGCAAGATCTGGGTTCTGCAACAGGCACAATTGTTAGGTAATCACCCCATTCGCAGAATATGGTCGCCGCTTGTTCCCTTGCAGCCTAACGCAGGGAGTCCGCCGATCTATTTTATTCACCCGATGGGCTGTGCACTTTTTTTCTATTTACCCATGCTCAACCATTTGGGTTCGCACTACAACATTGTAGGCATTCAGGGACACGGTTTGTACGAAGGACAGCAGGCCCTGGACAGCATTCCGGAGATGGCAAGCATCTATATCAATGCTATCCGGGAGCGACAGCCACAAGGGCCCTATCATTTGGTGGGCTATTCGATGGGTGGACTGATTGCCTTTGAAATGGCACAACAATTGCAGCAGACAGCGAAACCAGTCGGGTTACTGGCCTTGCTCGATAGCTATGTCTTTACCAAACGCATACCCTTTCCAGGCAAAGAAATTAAAGATGCAGACGAACGCCTGCTGATGCGTCTTTCGCGCACGCTGGATGATGGACAAGTGCGCAAGCTGTACCGCCTATTACAGCCAATTCGCTCAAACCAAGAGCGAATTGCCCATGTTATCGAGATCGCCAAAGCGACAGGAAAAATTCCCTCGAACTATGGGGTGGACGACCTGCGTCGCATGTTCAACTCGTATGATGCCCATCTAAACGCAGTCGAAAATTTTCGCCCCCAGCCGTACAGCGACCGAGCCTTCTTTTTCCAATGTACAGACACCAGCGATACACAATCGATCCCCTCCATTCCGTGGAACAGACTTGTCCCGAATGGCTTGATGCACTATCGCGTGGTCGGTAAACATAGCACGGTGATGAACGAGCCTTATGTCCAAGGGCTGGCCCATTATTTACGGATGGCAATGCAACAGGTAGGAATTGAGTGAACAGCAATCATTACGTATAGACGAGGAGTATATGAGCAAAAATCGAGAAGCAACCATTATTGGCGCCGGGTTGGGTGGCGTGATGATGGCGATCCGGCTGGCACGACGAGGTTATACAGTAGAGGTTTACGAGCGACGCCCCAATGTAGACAAGGCACATCTCAACCAACGCTCGTTCACAATCACACTTTCTAAGCGTGGGCTAAATGCCCTGAACGAAATCGGCTTGATGCAAGATGCACTGGCAATCACGATACCGCTCCGTGGGCGTATGGTACATGCGCGGGATGGCTCAACTCTCTACGTCCCCTACGGCAAAGCCAACAATGAACAGATCTACTCGATCCGCCGCCATGATATGAATGCGCTGCTCTATCGCAAGGCAGAGGAATTTCCCAACATTCGTTTTCATTTTAATCATCGTTTGATGCGGTTAGAAAAAGAGAGCAACATGCTCTGGTTTGAAACTGAGAATGAGAGCGAGCAGCCCTGTAATCCTGTCAAGGCGGAGCTGTTGATTGGAGGAGATGGGGTCTTTTCGATGGTGCGGCAGCAGATGCAGCGGGGTGAACGAGCAGACTTTCATCAGGACTTTCTAAGTTGGGGCTACAAGGATATCTTTCTACCCGCAGCCGCCAATGGTCGTCACTCGATGGAACCAAACGCGCTTCATCTTTGGCCGCGTGGGAATTGCACCTTTTTTGCCTTTCCCAACATCGATGGCACTTTTTCCGGCAACTTTATCGGGCCATTCGACTTTATTGAAAAATCGCAGGAGCCCGAAGCATTACAGGCGCTTTTGCAACAGGATTTTGCCGATCTGCTCGAAGTCGCACCAGCGCTGCCGCAACAAATATGCAGCGCGCCAGCATCGCACTTTATCACAGTCCACACCTCGCAATGGCACTACAAGGATCAGATTGTGCTGCTGGGCGATGCTGCTCATGCGGTGACACCTTTTTGGGGAGAAGGCATGAACGCTTCGTTTGAAGACACTGCGGTATTGGATCGCAGCTTGGCCGCCTTTCCGGAAGATACTACGGCGGCATTTGCGGCTTACCAGGCTGAACGCAAGCCCAACACAGACATGCTAGCCAATTTAGCAAAGCAGAACTTTGTCGAGTTGCGCGATACCACTGCCTCGCCCCTGGTTCTGGCCCGCAAAACGCTCGAACGCTCGCTCTACCAACTCTTTCCCGAACAGTGGTTGCCGCTCAACATCATGATCTCCCATCGTTTGATGAGCTATGTCGAGGCGGTCGCCCGTTACCAGAAGCAGCAGAAGGTGGCGCGCTACTGTGGTCTTGACCTGGTAGTGTGGTTGCTGGCGCTGGGTTTAATTGGGCAACGATTGTGGGAAAAGTTTGTCCGTTCGTTGGCAATTTTCAATTCACCTGCGCTCCATAGCCCAGCCGCAGAATCACGCCATGCCAAGCGGTGACATTCGCACAAGAATAGGAGCCAATAGCGTGTTCTTCAAACGTTTTTTGAGCGCAAAATCAAAACCACTTGCAAACAATTCCTTGAGTACGGACGGCTTGTTGCCCGATCCCGCGCTATTGATCCGATTGCACGAGGTGCGCAAGGTCTACACCACCGGTACGGTTGACTATGTGGCACTAAAAGGGATCAACTTGCAGGTGAAGCGGGGTGAGTTTGTGGCGATTGTGGGCAAGTCGGGCAGTGGCAAGTCCACCTTGATCAACATGATGACGGGGATTGACCGCCCCACGTCTGGTGAAGTCTGGATCAATGGGGCACCCTTGCACACGATGAATGAGGATGAGTTGGCACGCTGGCGCGGGAAGAATCTTGGCATCGTCTTTCAATTTTTCCAACTGCTGCCCACCTTAACTCTATTGGAAAATGTGTTGCTGCCGATGGATTTTGCGCCTAGTTTTCAACACAGTTCAGCCAAAGCATTTGCCCTACAACTCCTGGCGATGGTGGATATGGCAGACCATGCGCACAAGTTGCCCTCGGCGGTTTCGGGTGGGCAGCAACAGCGCATGGCGATTGCTCGGGCGTTGGCAAACGATCCTCCGCTCTTGATCGCCGACGAACCAACCGGCAATCTCGATTCGCGCACAGCCGAGGTGATCTTTCAACTCTTCGAGCAACTGGTGCAACAGGGCAAAACCATCATCATGGTAACGCACGATCAGGATCTGGCACGGCGTGCTAACCGAATTATCACCATTGCGGATGGAGAGATTGCGGAGCCGAAGGTGGAAGTGCCACCGATAGCGGAGAAACCCACCGAAGAGACTGCATCTTACACAGTTCTGATCCCGGGGTAGGACGCGTGAGCATCTGGACTCGGTTTCCACGCTGGAGCGTGGGAACCCAGTAGAAACAATGAGAATATCGATGTCGCAATTCGCAATCCTTCGATCGAACTCAGGACAGGTTCGCAATTTGCAATTTTTTACCCGACCGCGCTGGCACAAGGTTTGGCGCGATCTCTGGCTTTATCGGGCGCGCACGATTCTGGTGATCCTCTCGATTGCGGTGGGGGTCTTTGCCGTGGGCATGATCGCCAGCGCCTGGTTCATTCTGGCACGTGAGATGCCAGCCAGCTATGCCGAGGTGCATCCGGCCAGTGCCATTCTTTACACACAGGATTTTGACGACACCCTACTGCAAAGCATCAGTCAAATGCGCGGTGTAGCGGATGCAGTCGGGCGGCGAACGGTTGCTCTGCGGCTACAAAGCGGAACGGATCAGTGGGTACGGGCTGAATTCAATGCACTCTCTTCCTACCAATCAATCCCGGTTAACAAAGTGCTTTCGGTGGATGGCGCCGCTTCGCCTGCGGACAAGGCAGTTTTAATCGAGCGTGGTGGCATGGCGATGATCAACGGGCAGGTGGGCAATAAGCTGACCATTGAGAATGCGGATGGTGTGCGCCGTTCGCTGCAATTGAGTGGGGTTGCCTACGATCCATCGCTACCCCCCTCGACCTTTACCGGCATTGTTTACGGCTTTATCAACGACACTACATTGCAATGGCTGGGTGAGCCACGCGCCTATAACCAACTCTATTTCACCGTCAGCGAAAAGACCGGCGACCGCGAACACATTCAACAAGTGACCAATGCGGTGCGCAAACAGGTCACACGGGCTGGGGTGAAGGTCTTTGCCGCCTGGGTGCCCAACCCCGGTGAACATCCGACAACGACGATTGTACAGGCGGTGTTGCTGGTCTTGGCCGTGCTGGGTGTGACCTCGCTTTGTGCCAGTGCCTTTCTGGTGGTCAACACGGTTTCGGCAGTGCTCACCCAGCAGACACGCCAGATTGGCGTGATGAAAGCGATTGGGGCTAATACTCGCCAGTTGCAGATGCTCTATTGCGGCATGATCGTCGTCTACGGCTTGATCGCATCGCTGGTGGCCATGCCGCTGGCAACGGTGGCAGCTATTCAATTGAGCCGTTTTGTGGCTGGCTTGCTCAATTTCGATATTCTTAGCTTTCGCATCCCGCTTTGGGTGCTGGGTCTAGAAGTGGGTGTGGGCTTGTTGACACCTCTGGCAGCGGGCTGGCTGCCGATTCGTCGTGGTGCCAGCATGTCGATCCGCGATGCACTGGATAGTCGAGCGGCGGGTGCGGCAGAGTTGCAGGCAGGGTGGTTGGCACGTGGTTTGGCATGGTTCAACATCGGCTCGCGCCCCTTCTTGCTGGCGTTGCGCAATACCTTTCGCCGCAAAGGGCGATTGGTGCTTTCGCTCCTCACCCTGACCCTGGGCGGGGCGCTCTTGATTTCGATCTTTAGCATCTACAGTTCGGTCCAACGCACGGTAGAGGCGGCCAGTCTCTCCTGGCAATACGATCTGGCCGTCTACTTCAGCCGTGACTATCTGGCGACACGCCTGGAACAGACCCTGCAACGTTCGCATCTGATCGCCGAGATCGAATCCTGGTATGTCTCCACCACGCGCCGCCAACATGCCTACAAAAGCGAAAGTGATGACATTGAGGTGCTAGCGATCCCGGCAGAGACGAAGTTGATCAATCCAGTACTGATCGCTGGGCGCTGGCTACGACCCGACGAGAGCAACGGTGTGGTGATCAATTCGCAACTGCTGGAGCATGAGCCAGATTTGCAGGTCGGCAGTCAATTCACGGTCAAGCTCAACGAGCGCAAGATTACGTGGCAGGTGGTGGGCATTGTGCGCAGCGCGCTGGATGGACAGCGAATTTACATCAACTATGCTTCCTTCGTTCGCTCCATTCGCCGGGTGGGCGAGACGAATACGATCCGGGTCACCTTTAAGGAAGGCAATCGTGCTGCCCTGCCGGCACTGGTGAGCGGCATGGAAAGCGCCATGCAAGAGGCTGGATTACGGGTTAATTTTCTGCAAACCACGACCGATCAGCGTGAACAGGTGCGTTTTCAGTTCAACATTTTGCTCATTTTTCTGGCCGTCATGGCATTGCTGGTGATGATTGTAGGAGGGATTGGCTTGATGGGGACGATGAGTATCAATGTGCTGGAGCGGGTATCCGAGATCGGCATCCTGCGCGCCGTTGGTGCTTCCACCTGGGCGATCTTGCGCATCTTTCTGGGCGAAGGCTTGTTGATCGGTGGGCTGAGTTGGCTCTTGAGTGTGCCACTCTCGTATCCTTTGAGCCAGTTGCTGAGCGATCAGTTGGGCCTTGTATTGTTGCAGGCACCGCTCGATTTTCAGTTTTCCAATCTAGGGGTGGCCTGCGGATTGGTCTTTATCGTGGTGGTTGCCTTTGCCGCTACATTTTTCCCGGCTCGACGGGCGACACAGATCAGTATTCGGGAAACATTGGCGTATGAGTAAGGGGTGCAAGTCGACATTCAGAACCCCGCATGTTAGTAAGGGGACGCATGTAAGCCCCTTACTAACGTGCGGGATTCTGAAGCACTCTATTACCTGAAACTGAAATGCCTCTGTAAGAAAGTGAGAAGAGGAGATGAATAAAACGTTGACACACAGTGAAGCAGCGCTTGTGCGCCAGAATAGTAGCAGCCTGAGTGCGTTTCGCATCCTCTGGTTTGGACAGTTAATCTCGATCCTTGGCTCAGCGACGGCAGATTTTGCAGTGGGCATCTGGGTCTATCAGCAGACAGGCTCGGTCTTCCGTTTCGCCATGATTGCGCTGACCTCGGTGCTGCCCAGGCTGCTGATTTCGCCGCTGGCAGGGGTTGTCGTTGATCGCTGGAATCGGCGCACAGTTATGTTGGTCAGCGACTTTGTCCACGCCCTGTGCAGCCTGACGATCTGGCTCTTACTACTCTCGGGACAGCTTGAGATTGGGCTGCTCTATATCGTGATGGCAGTCGCTGCCCTGGCTTCGGCCTTTCAAGAGCCTGCCTATCAAGCGGCGATTCCGCAACTAGTACACAAAGAACAGTTAGGGCAAGCGAATGGCATGGTTGATCTGGCGAGAGGGGCTGGGCAACTGTTGGCACCGCTGCTTGGCGGCTTTCTGCTGGCGTGGATCGGATTAGGCGGCATCATCATGCTCGACCTGAGCACCTTTCTGGTGGCGGTCGTCACCCTGACCCTGGTGCGTGTGCCAGATTTGGTTGCTTCACCCACACACGATGACCCTGCGTATCAAGTGTCACCTACGAAGGAAGCAGACAGCGGCTGGCGGCAGGAATTTGCCCAGGGTTGGCACTTTCTTCTTTCGCAACCAGCGCTGCTAATGTTGATGTTTTACATTGCTGCCACTGTTTTTCTGCTCAGTTTGCTCGAAGTATTGGTCACGCCGCTGGTGCTTTCCTTTAGCAACGAACGGGCGCTGGGCATGATCCTGACCAGCGGCGGGGTGGGCTTGCTGGTGGGCGGCGCGCTGATGAGTTGGTGGGGCGGTCCCAAACAGCGCATTTACGGCATGTTGCTCTTCGACCTGCTGGCGGCATTGATCATGATCGGCGCTGGGCTGCGTGCTTCGGAAGTGTGGTTGGCCGTCGTTGCCTTCAGCTTTTTTGTGACTGTCCCGATCTCACGTGGCAGTTTGCAGGCGATCTGGCAAAGCAGCGTGCCCCAAACCTTGCAGGGACGTGTCTTTACCTTACGTGATATGTTGGCGATCTCAGCCAGTCCGCTGGCCTTTTTGCTGGCCGGACCACTGGCCGATCAGGTTTTTGAGCCATGGATGGCAAACAATGGCTGGTTGGCTGGCACGGTAGGCAGTTGGATCGGCGTAGGCAAGGGGCGCGGGATTGCCCTACTTTTCATTGTCATGGGGTTGCTGTTTCTGACGATGAATGTACTGGCCTGGGGCAGCAGGAAGATCCGAAATATTGAACAAGTACAAATCTCTGGAGAATAAAGATGCCCGATTCCCAAACAACGAAGAATCTATTTGAACGAAAAACAGTGCACTTCCCTATACCGCTGGTCGACAAAACTGCGGTGGCACCACCCACTGGGAGTGAGCCATTGCGCGCAACAAACCAAGCCCTATCATCCATGCCAGGGTTAAGTCAGGCAGAACGCCCCATATTCCAGACGCCGCCTGAAGAGTCGCCGCCCCGTTTCCAGTTGCGTAACGAACAGACGCCCGAGGCCAAGATGTATTTAATGGTGCGTTCGGCACCGCAAAAGCTGGAAAGTGGATTGCGTAATGTCGCTGCGACCAAGCCCCAGCGCAACTGGTTGCAAATTATGCTGCGTAGCGGGTTGCTATTCCTTTTGCTGATTGGTGGCGGGGGGATTCTCTACAACTTGTGGGAGAATCCAGAGAGCCGTGGCGATCCTTTTCTAGGCTTGGTGGCTGTCCCCACACCTTCGCCCGCCCCAGCCGCGCCTGCGATTGCAACAGATAACGCAGTGATCGCCCGTGCCGTGGTTAAGCCGCTACGCAGCGCCACTTTAGAGATGGCAAACAGCGGTCCAGTTGCTCAGATCTTTGTCAAAGAAGGCGAATTTGTGCAGGCAGGAGAGCCGCTTTTGCAACTGGATAACACCCTACAAACCATCGAGGTGGCGCAAGCCAATGCAGAACTAGCACAGGCCAAGAGCCGTCTGCAAGAGATCGAGGCAGGCTATCGTCCCGAAGAGATCGCTGCTGCTCAGGCGGCAGTGGATGCAGCCAAGGCGCGCCTGTTAAGCGCAAGCAGCGAGAGCGTACGGCAAAGCGATCTAACTGCCGCCCAATCGCAACTTGCATCCGCACAAGCGCAGCTACAGGAAGCGTTAAATGGCCCAAAGGAGGCATCGCTGGTGGAAGCAAGAGCCGATCTGCAAAATGCGGAGGCGACTCTTCAACAGGCCACCAGCGCCTACAATCAAGTGAAATGGCGCAGCGACATCGGCATGTTGCCTGAAGCACTGGCATTGCAAAAGGCAACCAACGATTATCAGGCGGCCAAAGCACGCTACGATCTGCTTGCCCAACCCGCCACCGCTGCCACCATCAGCAATTTACGGGCGCAGGTAGAAGAAGCACGCGCCAATCTGGCCCGCGTGCAGACCCCCACCAAACAGTCCGACCTGGATGCGATTGCGGCTGAGGTGCGTAAGGCAGAGGCTGATCTGCAATTGATGCAAGCAGGCACCCGCCCCGAAGTCGTCGCCCGCACCCAGGCCGAGGTACAGGCCGCCGAGGTTACCTTGCTCCGTGCTCAGGCTGTGCTTTCGCAAACCATGCTGCTTGCGCCCTTTGCTGGTTTGGTTGGAGACGTTTCGGTAGAGGTGGGCGAACAGGTAGCGCCCGGCAAGCCGCTGGTGCAGTTGGGCGATGTATCGGGCTGGCGCATCGAGACCAGCGATCTCACCGAACTCGACATTCCCAAAGTGCAGGAAGGGGCAGCGGTTGCCATCGAAATTGATGCTCTGCCCGGCGAACAATTGGCAGGTACCGTTTCCCAGATCAAACGCTGGGGGGAAGACAAAGTCGGCGACATTGTTTACACCGTAGAAATTGTGCCCAGCCAGAGCGATCCCCGTTTACGCTGGAATATGACCGCCGCGGTCACAATTCAAGGCAGCAATCTGAATACAACCGAAACAAGCAGCGAAGGAGAACAGCCATGAGTTTTCAAAATTGGATTGAGATTTTGCAGGCACGCGCTGCCGAGCAACCGGATGCGATTGCTCAAACCTTTTTGAGCACTGCCACAAGCGCGACTGGCACCCAAAACAGCGAGAGCAATCTAACCTTTGCTCAGTTGGAAAGGCGAGCACGTATGATCGCAGCCACCCTGCAACAGCATGTCGCCGTGGGTGAACGGGCACTGTTGCTCTACGCCCCCGGACTCGAATTCACCTGTGCCTTTATGGGCTGTCTCTTTGCTGGTGTGGTGGCCGTGCCGGTTTATCCACCGCGGCGTGGGCAGATGGATAATCGGCTTTTGGGAATTACGATGGATGCCCAGCCTGCTGTTGTTCTCACCAGCGATAAAATTCGTGGCGAGCTACAGGCAAGTTATGGCGAGCTGATGAATTCAGCCGGGATTCAGGCCGTGGCAACTGAGCGGCTGCCACTTGAACTGGCCGAGGAATGGCAGAAAGGGGCTGTGTCTCCCGATACCCTAGCCTTTTTGCAATACACCTCCGGTTCCACAGGTGCGCCGAAAGGGGTGATGGTTTCACACCGCAATCTCTTGCACAACGCCAGCCTGATCGAGGCGGGATTTCAACACCCAGAAGGAGCAACTTCGGTCTTTTGGTTGCCGGAATATCATGATATGGGCTTGATCGGCGGCATCTTACAACCGCTATACGAAGGCGTGCGTTCGATCCGTATGTCGCCAATCGACTTCTTGCAGAAACCGTTGCGCTGGCTGCAAGCCATTTCCAGCTATCGGGCAGCCTCCAGTGGTGCACCCAATTTTGCTTACGAGCTTTGTGTCGAAAAAACAACGCCCGCTGAACGTGCCGCCCTCGATCTAAGCTGCTGGACATTGGCTTTTACAGGAGCCGAACCGGTACGGGCCGAAACGTTACATCGGTTTGCCGAGGCTTTTGCCGAAAGTGGCTTTCACCGCCAATCCTTCTATCCCTGCTACGGCCTGGCCGAAGCAACCCTGATGATTGCTGGCGGTCAGCGGCAGGCTGACTTTCAAACTATGGTTGTCAACGAGTCAGCCTTAACCGAGCATGTTGTCGAGAAGGTTGCGCAGCCACAGGAGGGTGAACGTTCGACACGTACGCTGGTTGGCTGTGGCAGCGTGAAAGGCGGTCAGCAGGTGCGGATTGTCGATCCCTACTCGCGCCAGCCAGCCCAGGCCAACCATGTCGGTGAAATCTGGGTAGCAGGGAGCAGCGTGGCACAGGGTTACTGGAATAAGGCCGAGTTGAGTGACGAGATTTTCGGCGCACAACTTGCTGATGGCAGTGAGGAGCGTTATTTACGCACAGGCGACCTGGGCTTTCTTCACGAGGGAGAACTATACATCACAGGTCGCCAAAAGGATCTGATCATCATTCGTGGGCGCAATCATTACCCACAGGACATTGAACAATCGGTGGAAAAGAGTCATCCAGCCTTGCGGGCAGGCTGTGGTGCAGCCTTCTCCGTCGATGTAGAGGAAGAAGAGCGATTGGTGATTGCCTATGAAGTGGATCGCCATTATCTCAACTCACTCAATGTGGAAGAGGTGACAACCACGATCCGACGCACAGTGGCCGAACACCATGGCTTGCAGACCGCAGCGATCTTGCTTCTGCGCACCACTACCATCCCCAAAACTTCCAGCGGAAAGATTCAGCGTTATGCCTGCCGCAAAGGCTTCGTCAAAAAAACGCTGGATGTAGTCGGCGAATGGCATTCTGAAGTGTAATCAGCGTGTACCGTTCGCTCATACTCTGGTATGAGCGAACGGTATCCGAATACGCCTACACCTTGAAATGTTTAAAAGTCGGCAGATACGCTTCATTTGCGGCAAACATCTCGTTGACCATCTCCTTGATCTCGGCTAACGAACAGACCGAAGCGGTCAGCGGATCGTGGCAGATCGCTTGGTAGATCAGGCGGGGATTGCCAGTGAGACAGCCTTCGACCGTCATCTCCTCTAGCTGCGAGGTGATGCCTGTAAGCATGGCCACCGAGGCGGGTAGATTGCCGACACGCACCGGCTCGAAGCCCTTCTTGCTGGTCCAGATTGGTACTTCGACACAGGCACCTTGTGGCAGATTGTCGATATAGCCGCGATTCTCCAGGTTACCGTTGAACTCAAAGGGTTCGCCGCCTTCGAAAGCATTCATGATATAGGCCGCATATTCGTGACCGCGATCGAGCTTGATCGGCGCGTCAGAAGCGAGCCACTTCTTGGCTTCGTCACGCCAGGTGTGTTCACGTTCTTCATAGCGCTTGAGAATGTAGAAATTCTCGCCCGGATTCCAGCCCGTGCCGTGGGTGCAATATTTCTCGATCAGGTCGGGGCGCTTGCGGAACCACCAGTTGTACTCGGAGCCATGCCCGCTTGATTCGGTGACATAGTAGTCGAGCGCCAGATACATCTCATTGCGCACCTGCTCCTCGTTGTAAACTTCCGGCCGCTCGCTGATTGCCTTGTGGATCAGCGGGTAGGCGTCCTCGCCCTTCCACTTATAGTTGAGATACCAGGCCATATGGTTGATGCCAGCACAGGTGTAGGTCACCTCTTCCATCGGTGCGCCGATCCAACGTGCCAACATCTCAGCTGTGCCCTGTACACTATGACAGAGACCGACCAGGTTGATCTTCGTCTCGTGCTGCATGGCGCGGCAGAGCAAGACCATCGGGTTGGTGTAGTTGAGCATCGTCGCCTTCGGACAATACTTTTCCATGTCCTTGGCAATATCGACCATCACCGGAATCGTACGCAGGCCGCGGAAGATGCCAGATGGGCCACGGGTATCGCCGATGTTGGTGTCCACACCGTACTTCATCGGAATTTCCAGGTCCTTGCGCCAAACCGCAAAGGGGCTGGCCAAAATGGTGACAACGACATAATCAGCACCGGTCAAGGCTTCGGCACGGTTGGTAGTCGCTTCCACTTTGGCAGGGTATTTGCCCAGGTCCACGATGCGTTGGCAGGCTTGTTTGGCAAATTCGAGCCGTTCAGGGTCGATATCCATCAGCGTGATGGTTGAATTGGTGAGGGTCGGGAAGGTCAGCAGGTCGCGGACAAGGCCACGGGTAAAGCCCCAGCTTCCTGCACCGATAAAGGTGATTTTTGGCATGAGAGTTCCTGTTCTAACTGGAGACTAGAGATTGGAGATTACACTTTCCATTTCTAATCGTAACAAATTGAATCTATTAACACCGGTAGAACTAGATCATATAATAAGAGAGACACATGAGGAAATTGTATACCAGCAAACCTAAACGTAGAAGAGAGTGATTGAGCCAGAGGAGCAAGAACTCGAGCACGATTGGCAGGAAATGTGTTTCGTTAACCGATCCATTGTGGAGTGTGAAAGATACATAGTCTTTCATACTCCACAAGCAAGACACTACACTCCAACAAAGAAACGGCTGTCTGCATCCACCAGCGGATCAACCTCACCCACCGCCGCAGCACGAGCAAAGACAATACCCGGATTGGTGGAGCGGCGTGCTCGTGCTAACAAATGGAAGCTTTTCGAGCGGTTATCACTTACAATGCGGTTGCCGCTTTCTTCCCATTCAAGCATGACATTGCGCAAGCCTTTCTGCGCACCTGCTACCGTGGCAAAGTGCTCTTCGGGTGAGAGTCCCTGGCGCAGGCTATGAGCAATCACCATTCGTTTGCCGTAAATATCGTTGATGACACCTCGGCTCAAAAGATTGATTAACAACAGCCGCACTCGATTCTCGGCTAGCGCGCCGCATTTGGAAGCCAGCAGATAGTGACCCCATGCGCCTTCATATTCTTTCACTGCAAGAAGCTGCTCCAGTCGTTGCAAACTATAAGATTCCCAGAGATCGACCCGATCCGTTGGCGGCGCTGGCGGAATCTCCAATCCGAGATCAACAAAGGGGCCGAAAGAGACGCCACTAGCCCTAAGGGTTGCAAAGCCCAACCCATTCAACCGATCCAGCGTGGTGAGTACAGCTTTTGCGCCCTTGCTTGCCAACTGTAATACAAGGCACTTGATTAGCACAGCACGGGAAAGATACCCTGGCGTAAAATCGGGTGCCACGCCGATTGCGTCAGAAATCTGCGCCTGTCCTACTGCACTAAGGCTAAGCATGGCTAACCCCAACATCGGGTCGCGGAAGGGTGCTAGATCTTCCAGCAACGCCGGGTCACGCTGGAGGTGGCCTTCCAGACTCAACAGGTCGCCCGCTTCATGTTGTCCCGCTTCCGTGATTGGCAAAAAGATCGCTGCCTGATCGCCGTCAAAATCAGCATCAAGTGGCACGCAGGCCAGCGCTGGAATGCGCATCACTTTGTCTGGGATGCGCAAAGGGTGAAAGGCAATCATCGCCGTCGGGCGCACAGTGGGTGTGCGATGTAATACCACCCAGGAACGCGCCATGATCTCATCCAACGCCTGGGTTGCCAAGTGGGAACGCTGCGCCAGTTCCTCTTCACCGCTGCAACCTGCTTCCTGCAACTTGCTCACCACCTGTGACGAAAAAAGTGTCCACGCCATCTCCTCTGCCAGTCCCAGTTGCTCGTGGCTAAGTTTTTCGCCAGGAGCCAGAACAGTACGTCCACTAATCGTCACACGACTATCAAACTGGAGATCATCGGCAGTCAGCAGATGATCAAAATAGTTTTGCACCGCCTTTTCTAACTGTGCGTGGGCCTGCGTCTTCAAGCTGGCAGGTGCTTTATTAGCGATCAGACGTACAAGCTTTTCATTTGCCCGCACGACGGCTTCATATTCGGACAGTTTCGACGCACTACCGTCTGGTAATTGACGCTCTCTGCGGCGCTGCGGAACAGCATAGGGATGAAGCTTATCGGGAGCCGCTTGTTGTGAGCCCACCTGTTGCAAGAGATGTTCACTCAGCCAGGGATGGGCCACGGGTTGCGCCAGTTTGACCACTGCGCCTGTTGGCGACTGAAGCTGGCAGTGAAGCTGGCCAGCGTTCAGTGTCAGTGCAATCCCGGCAGCGGCGAGCCGGCTTTGTAATGCTGCGAAACGCGGTGTCGGGCATTCCGGATCGGCAGAGGCTTCAGCGCTATTCGACAAAGCGCGCAAATGAAAAAGCTCGCGAATCGTCTCGGTTGCACCGATCTGGCGTAACACTTGATACTCCATCTCTGTCATACGTTGGGCATTGTCTGGACTTTCTGCCGTCACTTGCAGTTTGTTGCGCACGAGATGGTCGGTACGCCCCCAATAGAGCCAGCCTGCCAGGCTGGGCCGTGGCAGTGGTTTGCCACTCTCACCCTCTAGCAGATGCTCCATACCATCCTCGGGTAGTTCTTTGGCCTTGAGTCGCGCTCGGACTTCTGTTTCGCTTGGCCCGTGAAAAGGCGGCGCAATGATTGGTTCGCCCTCGGCACGTGCCAAGCGGCCAAGCACGGCTTCCCACAATTGGCCTGGCGTCAGGCGGCTGTGTAGACCGACGCTGCAGAAGATCAGCTCCGCAGAAGTACCATCTGCCAATTTGGGCATCTCAGCATCGGGTAGGATGCGACTGACCACCCCTTTCATGCCGTAACGGTTACTTAGCTTGTCACCCGGTTCGATCTGATGGTCAGAATTGCTCAGATGACGCGCCCCGGATTGGCTGAGGATGATGCCATCTTCATGCGTCTCCTCCCCCCAGGCGACAAAAGCAGTGAGTAGGTTACGTCCACACCAAAATTCGGATGCTGTCGGTTCATTACCAGTTTGCACCAGCGCCGGTTCGGGTTGATCGTAGGGCAGCCATTGGCGCAACATGTTGGCACCCATCAGCAACCGATTGGCGTCGGTATGTTCCACCAGTGGAATCATTGACATGCTCAAGCCAAGCGCAGCTTCTGGTCGCTCGTCAAGAATAACCAGCCGCTGGTCTCGAATCGTTGCGCCTACTGCGATGGTACCGATACGTCCCATGTTGGGACCTTCCGGCTTCTCGTAAAGACAGAGCCGTCCAAATTGGCTGGGTGTGATCACCCGATTCGGGTCGGAGAGATTGATAAAGAGACGACGCAGATGGCTACGCTGTGCCAGCCAATTGGTCGAATCCAGGCGCTGGAAGTAAATATCATAGGCATGTTCGGGCTGTGACCGATCAAAACGATCCCGGATCCAACTATCGAGTGGTAACCAGGCACGCAATAGTGATTCATTCCAGGGCAGGTCAGACGGCGCTTCACCGAGTCGCTTTTGTAACAGGGTGTAAAGCATCTCGCCAACGCAGAGGACTTCGGCGCTGTCCAAATCTTCGCTCGAAGCGAGTGGGACAACGAGCCACGGCTGGTTGTTGATCAAAAAGATCCCCTGCTCGTTGGGCTGAGGAACATCTGTATATTCCACAGCCACCTGCTGACCCGAGTCCGCCACGACAGCGACCTGTACGCGACAGGTGTAGTCGCCAGTTGATTCGACTTGGTAGCCAGTCAATGGCAGGCGTTCTGACAACAATTGGGGCAGTTGCTCGTTCAAAAAACGATCATAGGATTCTTTGTGCCAGGTGGCATTGGTGTCAATGGAAGGCATTAGCTCTATTCCTTTCCTTGTAAGGTGAAGGTGTAATTGGTAATTAGGTGATTAGGCAATTACGAATTACATACACTGTTCGGTAGAGTTCGTTTCTGTAATGAAATCAGTAGTCAAATCCGCCCTCCTGCCATCGCTTTGCCAATTGCCGTTTGCCATGATAGATGCGCGATTTGACGGTTCCTTCGGGGATGTCCAGTGCATCGGCAATACTACGCAAATCCATCTCCGACTCGTAGACCATGTGCAGAAGTTGGCTTTTTTCCGGCGGAAGGTCATCAATTAATTTCCAGAGTTGGCGTTTCTGCTCCACGTTGCCAACGACAGATTCGGGTTGGAGCGCAGCAGAATCCATCAAGCGTGCCGGAACTCTGGTCTCTGACTCTTGATGCCAACCCTCCTCGGCTTGATACTCCACCGGCGCATCCAAGGGTTGTTGAGATCGCCGTCGTCGACTGCGCAGATGGTTGAGCGCCAAATTGGTGGCAATCTTGTAGAGCCAAGCTTTGACCGAACCGGGAGCGGACCACTGCTCTGCCCGCTGCCAAACCCGGACAAAGAGTTCCTGCACCAGATCAGCGCTGGCCTCTTCTTCATGAACGATGCTGCGCATATGGCGTTGCAGCGCGGCGGCATAACGTTCGTAGAGCAGTTCGAAGGCGTCGCTGTCTTTGTTTTGGATTTGGCAGAGCAAGGTCTGATCGGAAGGCATGGCTCACCGAGCGATTGTGACGAACAAGCTTATCTCTAACAGAGTTGGAAGTGCCGAACGACGAATTGGGTACCCACTTGTAGTAACACCGGACAGCGAGGAAAAGTTTAATCGAAGTGGAAATTAGTTTGCAGAAAGGAGAGAACCGCGAATTTTGGGTAACACGGATCATGTATATGCATGATCCGTTATACTTACAATCCGTGATTCTCCGTATGGATCGCGGCCAACCGAGCAAAGCTGCTCTTCAATTGAGGATAGAGTTCACGAAAGATAGGATACAGTTCGTCATAGATGCGACTGTTTGCTAGCAAAGGCTCAAAACGGCGTTCAATCGGAAAGAAATCGGATGAAGGAGCAAAACTGTTATACCAACCAAGCGCCATCCCCGCCAGAATCGCCACGCCCCGTGTCCCTGCCTCGCCCGGATCGGCCACCACATTGACCGCATAGCCCAACACATCCGCCAAAATCTGCGGCCAAACAGGAGATTTAGCGCCTCCCCCCACCAAGTACAATTCCTGTATGCCTGAACTTTTCGTGACTGTCCCTTCCCCTAGCAGGGGAGGGTTAGGGTGGGGTCGAGGGTTAGGGAGGGGTCGCATCGCTTCCTGCAAGCTCCGATAGGCAAATGCAACCCCTTCCATCATCGCCCGCGTCATTTCGGCCTGCGTGGTCTGCTGCGAGATGCCGATAAAGCAAGCACGGGCATGAGGATCGCTGAAGGGAGAACGCTCGCCAGCCAAGTAGGGAAGGTAGAGAAGGCCACGGCTGCCAGGAGGAACGGAAGTTGCCATGTCATTGAGTAACTGGTAATCAGTAATTGAGGTAGGTTCAACTCGCCACCTGTCACCGACCGCTCGCCACCACTCCAAATTTCCACCTGCGGTAAGCATCGGCGCGACTTGAATAAAATTCTGCGGGTCGGGATGACAGAGCGTGAAGATGCCGCCTTGGGGATTGGGTGTGGCTGCAAGCAACGATCCTGCTACCCAACCGCTTGTACCGAGATAAGCATAGAGCCGTCCCGGTAAACCTGCGCCGACGCCGATGGTTGTTGCCCCGAGATCGCCACAGCCACGCAGAATCGGCGTACCTTCGGTCAGCCCCGTGAGCGCAGCCGCTTCAGCCGTCAATTCTCCTGCCAACGTGCCCGATTTCTGCAAAAGAGGCAACAAAAAGGGGTCCAGCCCCAACTCTTGCAATAAGAGGTATGCCCAAGTTTTCCCCTGCAAATCGAGCAAACCGGTAGTTGAGGCGGTCGTGAAATCAGCACCAGGCATGGCCCCCAACTTCCAAGCGACATAGTCATGGGCGCCGATGAGGATGGCGTTGGTCTTGGCCAGCCGCTCGGGGTCATGCTTTTGCAGCCAAAGCAATTTTGCCAACAAACTACTCGCTCCCTGCTCATTCCCCGTAATCTCGACCAGGCGCTCAGCGCCGATCTTCTGCTGTAGCCAAGCTGCTTCTTCCTGAGCGCGGCTGTCCGAGTAGAGAATGGCGCGGCCCAGAGCGCCATCGCAGCCAAGAAGGATACAATCTTGCATTTGACCGGAGAGGATGATGGCAGACAAGCCTAACCCCTCCCTAACCCTCCCCAAAACGGGGAGGGAATTGTCACGGGAGAGGTCGCTATTCATCTTCTCTTGAAGCTGTTGAATGGCGGAGAGGGTGGCGCGCCACCAATCTTCGGGGTCCTGCTCGACGATGTTGCCAGCTTCGGAGTAAGTAGGGTAGTCAGCGTAGCCAGTTGCCAGGATTTGGCCGGAGCGGCTGATCAAGGCGGCTTTGGTACCGGTTGTTCCAATGTCGAGCGTGAGAAGAGTGTCCATGGGTAAGAGATGGGGAGGTGGGGAGATGAGGGAATGAGGAGATAGGAGAGAAACCTTCACCCTATCACCTCACCTTCCCATCTCATTCTACTTTGCGTTTTCCTTTGTAATCAACACACCACCAATCGTTACGAGATTGCTCTCGGGCGCTTTGCCGTCGAGTTGGGCGGCGACGATATCGACCAGTTGTTTGGCCATGCCGTCAAAGTCCTGGGCAACCGTGGCAAGGAAGGGACCACCCTTGAGGATCTCGGCCTTGGCAAAGTCAGTGCCATCAATGCCGACCACTTGAATGCCTTTGCGGCCAGCGGCATCGATCGCCTGCACGGCGCCCATCGCTGGTTCATCCCAACCTGCCCAAACGCCAGCGATGTCACCATCGTTGGGATGAGCGGTCAGCAGGTCTTGCATGAGGCTGCGGGCAAAGTCAAGCGGACCGGGCACTTCGATGTGCTTCTTCTCGATGATTGTAATGTCGGGATATTTGGCAAATTCGGCGGCGGCAGCTTCGGCGCGAGCACGCACACCGGGATGGGGATCGTGGGTGAACATGATCACATTGCCCTTGCCCCCAATCGCCTCAGCCAAGGCATGGGCGCTGATCTGCCCCAACTGCCCATTGTCGGACGTGATGTTGAGCGCCACGCCGTCAGCGACACCTGCATCTAGACCAAAGACGGGAATATTGGCAGCTTTGGCTGCATCCAAGCCTGCGGTCATCTGCGCAGGGTCGCCCATGCCGAGCACGATGGCATCGGCCTTCTGTGTGACGGCGTTCTCGATCTGGCTGACCAGGAGATTGAAGTCAGCGTTGGTGTCGGTGACGGTCACATTCCAGCCTTTGGCCTTGCCATATTCCTGGAACTTGTCGATGACTAACTTGGTCGTGGCGTTTGCCATGTAGGGGGTGACAATTGCAATGGTCTTTGGCGTGCCGGCGCTGCCACTGTTATCCGATGCTGGGGCTGCGGCTTGCGGTGCAATACAACCCGCCAAAGCGACAAGCAGCAACAATGAAATGAAAACATGAAGACGACGAAACATAGCTTCTCCTTAGGAATTGTGTTTTCGATCTAGTTTTGTAACAACATGGATTTTGAAGAACATGGGTTAAAATGGTTAATTGGGAAACTTACTCTCTCTTACCCGCCAAACCGGACAGCAACACCGCCAGCACAATGATGGTCCCCGTCAGCATATTCTGAACATAGGAATTGATGCCGAGAATGTTCAGTCCGTTGTTGAGTACACCCAAAATCAGCACGCCAAAGAGTGTACCGAATGCATGCGCTTCGCCCTCGCGAAACATCGTCATGCCGAGGAAGACCGCCGCGATCGAATTGAGCATCAGCGGTTCACCGGCGGTGGGATGAGCCGAGAAGAGGCGACTGGTGAGCACGATGCCCGCCACCGCCGCGCCCAATCCTGTACAGGCAAAGGCCACCATACGCAGCCATCGTACATTGATGCCGGCCAGGTAAGCAGCCTGTTTGTTGCCACCAATCGCATACCAACGGCGTCCAAGTTTGGTCTGTTCGAGCGTGACCAGGACCAAAATGAAAATTGCCAGCATGATCCAGACTGAGTTCGGCACGCCAAGGGTGCTTCCTTGTCCAAGCGGGCGGAACGATTCTGGGATACCAGCAAAAAGCGTGCCGCCATCGGTGTACCAAAGCGAGGCACCCCGATAGGCAGTCATCGTGGCCAATGTAGCAACAAAAGCTGAGAGGCCAGCATAAGCCACCAGCCAGCCGTTGATTGCGCCGCCCACCAGCCCGACGACCAGTGTAAGCGCGATACTTGGCAGCACTGCCCAGCCTGTGATCAACCGATCCGCCACAATCACACCACAGAGGCTCGCCAACGCCCCAATTGAAAGATCAAAGTCGCCAACTACCATCACCACAGTCATAACCGACGCAGCAATGGTCAGAATGGCCACCTGCTCGGTGATATTGCGTAGATTGCTCAGCGAAAGAAAAACATCGGGGCGTAGAACGGTAAAAGCCACGAACATGGCCAAAAAGCCAGCAAAAGTACCATAGGCACGTAACCATTGTGTCATAAATGATCAGTCTAGCATAGAAAACAATCAGGCGACAAAGGCACCTGATCCAAAAGAGGAAGATCATTCCCTACGGACCGCCAATCAGTTAGTGTTCTCTTGATTTGCTTTTAAGCGTGCAGCGAAAAATCTGTATTTGGTGGTTGACAATCATTAGACTATAGCATAGAATTCGTTCACCATATGAAAAGCTTTCCACAATTTACAGATCAATTTCATCAGAAACTCCCGTACAATAAAACTTTCTGATAGGAACTCTGATAGATATGTGGAAATGTTTTCATAAAACCACGGATGATGAACGAAATAGCTAGCTATGATTGTCACAATTAAAGATGTCGCAAAACATGCAGGTCTATCCCAGGCAACCGTATCGCGTGCCTTAAACAAAAGCGGTTACGTGAGTGAAGCTACTCTCCAGCGCGTGATGAAAGCAGTTGCCGATCTGGATTATCAACCAAACTGGATGGCGCGTGGATTGCATGGCAAATCGTCTAACCTAGTGGGATTGATTGTGCCTGAAGTTTTGAGCATGTATGACAATTCGGTCATCCAGTTTATTGCCGAAAAACTGCATGCACATCAATATGGGCTGTTGCTCTGCCTCAACAACGAAAACGCGGAACTCGACCTTAGCTATTTGCAGTTGTTACATGAAAAACGGGCCGCTGGGGTGATCTACACACACCCGCTAAAAGGAAACAACTCAAATTACCTTCGCAAACTGGCCGAAGAGGTGCCAATTGTCGAACTGAATCGGCGACGCGAGAAACATTTCCTTGATGCTGTGTTAGCAGACAATACACAAGGTGCCTATCAGATTACAAAGTATCTTCTCGAATTAGGACACCAGCGTATTGGCTTGATTATGGGCGAAAGCGAACTGACGACTGGGAAAAATCGGCTCAATGGCTATTACATGGCATTACATGAAGCAGGCTTGACGATTGAACCAGAACTGGTACAGATTGGCAGTTTTAGCCGCCAGCACGGTGAAGTTGCAGCCGAGAAGCTGCTCACAAGCAAAAAGCCGCCGACTGCAATTCTGGCGGGGAGCAATCGCATTTTGCTTGGGGTTGTGCATATTTTGAGCCAACGTAAAATCCGTGTTCCTGATGATCTGTCGCTGGCGTCATTTAATGATTCCGAGTGGCTAGCATTTTGGCAGCCGCCAATTACGACGGTTGACATCGCCGTCGAAGAAATGGCCCATCTGGCCGTTGATCTGCTGCTGCGGCGGATCACAGCGCCCGACAAAAAGGCCAAACCGCGTGAGTATTTACTCAGCACATCGTTGATCATTCGTGATTCGTGCAGAAAAGTGTAATGTATGACAGCAAAATCTTGTATCTTGGTCACAGGCGCAACCGGCAAAGTGGGGAATGTCTTTATTCGGCAGTTGCTAGAAAATCCAGCCTACGATCATTTTATCGTGCGTGCCCTCTGCCATAACCGACTACTTGCCAGCAATGATCGACTGGAAGTGGTGCGCGGCTCGATTGAAGATCGCGCGACAGTGCAGTCGATCATGCAGGATGTCACCCATGTTCTGCACCTGGCCACCAGTAAAGAGACGCCCGACACGATCATGGATGTGGCCATCAAAGGCTTGTTTTGGCTGCTTGAAGCTTGCCGTACCAGCCCTACCTTTCGCCAATTTATCTTGATTGGCGGCGATGCAGGCATGGGCCACTTTTTCTATCCTCATCCAATTCCTGTCACCGAAACGCAGAAACAGAGCGCCTATCCCGGTTGTTATGCCCTTTCCAAGGTGTTGGAAGAGGTGATGTTGGAGCAATACTACATTCAATATGATCTCAACGGCTGTTGTCTGCGCGCGCCCTGGATCATGGAGAAGGATGATCTGAAATTCACCCTTTCCTTTGGCAACGATCTATTTGGCGGACCTTCCTGGCGGGCCTTGGTCGGCGATGAAAGGGCCGATCTTTATCAGCAAACGCAGACGATTCCCGTGATGTTAGCGGCAGACGGCAAGCCGCTCAAGCGCAATTTTGTGCATGTCGAGGATCTGGTCAGTGCGATCCTGCTGGCCATCGATCACCCCAAAGCGCGCCAACAACTTTTTAACATCTGCATGGACGAGCCTCTGGATTACGGCGAACTCGGTACTTATCTCAAGCAAACACGGTCACTTCCCAACGTGGAGATTCCCACCTCGTTTCATTCCACCTGGCTCGATAACAGCAAAGCCAAGTTTTTACTCAACTGGCGAGCGCAGTACAACTTGCAAAGGATGATCGATAGCGCCTGGGAATACCAGCGTGCTGCCGATGATCCACGAATCGTATGGTATCCGGGGTAGGCAGTGGGTCAGTAAGTCAGTGGGTCAGTGAGACAGTGAATCAGTTGGACTGAGCCACTGACTTACTGTCTCACTGTCTCACTGAAATACTTTCAGTTCTATTTCACAGCAAAGGAGAAAATCATGAGTCAACAAGAAGGCGTACAACTGTCAAGCGTGGTCAACGAGATGGGACGACGTGGTTTTTTGCAGGGCTTGATGGGTTTGATGGCGGGTGGCATGTTGGCAGGATGTGTGGCTCCGCAACAAGCAGCCGCACCTGCCGCAGCCGGTGGTGGCATTGCCTATCCTTTTGGCAAACCGTTGAAAGCAGCGTTCTCGAATGCCGGATTGGGCGCAACCTGGTGTGCCCAAGGCAAAGAGACAGCCGAACATTGGGGCAAGTGGATGGGCGTGGAAGTGACCTGGTTTGATGGCGGTCTGAGCATCGACACCCAGCGCAAAGCCATCGATGATATGGCAGCCCGCGATTGGGACTTTGTGGCGATCCAAGCCTTCGGCATCGACACCCTGGTCGATCCAGTCAAACAGATGATCGCCAAGGGTACCCCGGTGATTCAAATGGACACCACCATCAGCAAAGATGACATCGGCATCACGACTTTCCTGGAACCAGACAACATTTACATGGGTTCGGTTGTCTCCGAGGCA
The DNA here is from genome assembly GCA_046328715.1 of Caldilineaceae bacterium. Classification (GTDB taxonomy): domain Bacteria; phylum Chloroflexota; class Anaerolineae; order Caldilineales; family Caldilineaceae; genus JAXLWB01. The sequence continues at coordinate 59,424 of JAXLWB010000002.1, forward strand.
ATCTTCCAAAAGATTGGCGGCAAGGGCAACGTGATCATGACCCAGGGAGCACTGGGCCACACCGGTGCGCAAGGGCGGGCGGCTGGCTTCAAGGAGGCAATTGCCAAATATCCCGATGTCAAAGTGTTGGCAGAAGATCCAGCCGATTGGGACGTGAACAAAGTCGCCAAGCTTTGGGAAGATTACCTGGTCAAGTATCCCGACATCCAGGCTGGCTTCTTCCACAACGACGACATGGCGTTGGCCGCCTATAATGTGATCAAGAACGCCGGGCGCGAGAAAGACATCGTCCTCGGCGGTGTGGATGCCATGCCACCTGCGCTCGACGCCGTGGCCGATGGGCGCTTGCTCACTTCGGTACGCAATCCCTCCTGCCGCATCCACTGGGGCGCCCTGGTGATCGGGGCCTTGGCCGCTACGGGTGTCAAGGACATTCCAAAGTACATCCTCACCGACGGCCCACTGGTCACACAGAAGAATGCTGCGGGTCAGAAGTTTATGCAGGCACAGTTCTTGATGTAACGATTTACAGATAAACCTCTCAAGAGGGAGAAGGTTAGGACTTATACAAGACGCGGTAGCACAAGAACGAACAACAGAGTATCTTGCTCTACACTGCACCCTCGTCTTGCCTAAGTCTGAAAGTATCAGTTTTGCAGAGGGTAGGCAGGTAGCTAGAGGCATCTTAGCTGCCTGCCCCAAACAGGCCAGGTGCTCCCGGAAACTATTGTCGAAGCCAGAAGGGTTGTGATCGGGAATTGGGTTCTGGAAAGGAGAAAATACTTGTATAGGGTAGCACTTTGAGAAGGGTTTGACCCTATACAAGGATCGTGCGGTTGGATAGACCATAACTCAGGAAAGTATATTCTACCGGTCAGGTTCTAAAACTATATGAATTTTGTCCGCTTGGTCCCGGCTGGATTCATATTGTATACCACCGCAGCCGGTATTATATAGCATTGTTTGTTCTCGCTCAAGTCAGAATTAACAGTTTGAAAAGGAGAAACTATGCGGTATAAACACAGTTTTATTACCGGTCCGTTGTGCTATGTTTTACTCTTGCTTTTGCTTTTCGCAGGTTGTGCTGCACCGGCTGCTCCAGCCGCCCCCGCCGCGGAACCTGCAGCCGCCGACACCCCTGCTTCCGCGGCGGAAGCTGCCCAGCCAGCAGCCCCCGCCGACGAGAGCAATCCCTATCGCCCCAATGATCTCTTTGAGGCAATCGAGGCGCTCAAGGCTGCTACCGCAGGCAAAAGCGCACCCGAAGGTGCCAAGTATGCCTACATGACCAACAACACTTCGCCCTTCTGGACAGCCGCCCAGGCAGGTGTTGAGGCAGCATCTAAGGACCTGGGTGTGCCGATTGTCTTCCAATCGCCTACAGGCTCCGATCTGTTGAGCCAACAGCTTTCAATGTTGGAAACATTGGTCAACGATGGCTACACTGGCATCACCTTCTCGTCAATCGATCGCCAGGCACCCAAATCCATTATCGAGCGCGCGGTAGGTCAAGGCATCAACGTGCTAACCATGGATTCGGATGCCACAGGCAGCCAACGCGCAATGTATATCGGCATGTCCGATTATGATGCAGGTCGTGCGGCTGGCCAGGCAGCGTTGGAGATCATCGGCAAAGGCAAAGTGGTTGGTTTGGTCGGCTTTGCCACTGCCCAGAATGCACAGGATCGCATTGCTGGTGTCAATGACGTCTTGAAAGGCACCGAACTGGAGATGGTGGAAGTATTGCTCGATGATGTCAAGCCCGAAGTTGCCTTAAGCAATGCCCAAACCGCCATTCAAAAATATGGCGATGAACTGGCTGGTTTCATCACCTTCTACTCCTATGATGGACCTGCAGCTTGCCAGGCAGTGAAACAGGCAGAAAAGATCGGCACCTTGAAGATCGTCGCCTTCGATGCCGAACCGGAAACCCAAGCTTGCACCCAGGAAGGCGTGATCCAGGCCATGATCGGTCAGCGTGTCTTCTTCTATGGCTATCTCAGTGGCTACGTCATGCACGCTATGTCGATCATCGGCAAAGAGGAAACCATGAAGGTGCTAGACCCCTATCTGGACAATTTGGGCGAAGAGGGCAAAATCCGCCTAAACACTGGCGTAGATGTGATCAAAGCGGAAACATTGGATCAGTATAAGGAATACCTCTCGTCGATTGGCATCAAATCGCAATAAGCTGCGATAAGGTTTCAAAAGGTTACAGGGTTATTACGAAAGAAGGCATGAGAAGCGCGTAGTAACCCTGTGACATTGATTACGCATTTCAGCTAAAAAATGCGTAACGGGAACTTGCAACCCTGCAACGTTATGAACACATTACCTTTATTGCGCATGACCGGGATCACCAAACAGTTTCCCGGTGTACAGGCATTGAACAATGTCGATTTTGAAGTTTATCCAGGCGAAATTCTGGGCTTTCTGGGCGAAAATGGTGCGGGAAAATCAACACTGATCAAGATTATTTCTGGAATTCACAACAAAGACCAGGGCACAGTTTGGCTAAATGGACAAGAGATTAACCCGCACACTCCTAACGAAGCACAAACTCTGGGCATTAGCACGATTCATCAAGAACTGGCACTGACCCTCAACCTTTCCGTCGCAGAAAACATTTTTCTCAATCGTGAACCCCTTCTTGCGTTAGGAAGGGTGGATTTTGCCCGGATGAATCGTGCTGCTGAAGAGCTTCTGCGCGATCTGGGCACCGAAATTCCTGGCAATAAACGCGTGGGAGAGTTGACCGTTGCGGCACAGCAGATGGTGGAAATTGCCAAGGCTGTTTCACGCAATGCTCAGTTAATTTTGATGGACGAACCGACCTCGGCACTTTCCGCACGCGAAGTGGATGCCCTCTTTGCCATGATGCGCCGTCTAAAGGAAAAAGGAGTCGCCGTCGTCTTTATCAGCCATCGTTTGGACGAAGTGCGTCGGATCGTTGACCGGATCATTATTATGCGTGATGGCGAACGTGTGGGATCTCTACCCATCAGCGAAGCCAGCGAAGAAACCATCATACGCATGATGGTGGGGCGAGATGTGGCACTAGCCAACAAACAGGCAACACCCATTGGCGAGCCTGTGCTTGAGGTGCGCAATCTCTCTGGCCAGAACGGGGTCAAGCAGATCAATTTGACAGTTCACAAAGGCGAGATTGTGGGGATTGCTGGCCTCGTGGGTGCGGGTCGGACCGAGTTGGTACGCCTTATTTGTGGTGTGGATCGGCTGACCAATGGTGAAATTCTTATTGCAGGCAAAGCAGTGAAAATCCAATCTCCGGCAGATGCAGTGGCACAAGGCATTGGCTGGGTGCCAGAAGACCGCAAATTACATGGGCTGATACTAGGCATGAGCGTCCAGGAAAATAGCAGTATGGCAATCCTGCCCCGTCTTTCTGATTGGTTGGGAAGGATTTATCCACAGAAGGAAAGGGAAATTGCCGAACAATATGTAAAATCGCTCGATATTGTCACGCCTTCCGTTTCCCAGATTGTTCGCAATCTTAGTGGTGGTAATCAACAAAAGGTAGTGCTGGCAAAGTGGCTAAGCAGTACGCCGCAGTTGTTGATTGTCGATGAGCCGACTCGTGGCATCGACGTAGGTGCCAAAAGCGAAATCCACAAATTACTGGCACAATTAGCACAACAGGGCATCGCCATTCTCATGATTTCATCCGAACTACCCGAAGTTCTTGCGATGAGTGATCGAATTATTGTAATGTGTCAGGGGCGAATTACTGGCGAATTTACACACAACGATGCCAGCCAGGAAAAGATTATGACCGCTGCCACCCAGTTTTTGTCAATTGCCAACACGCCAAATTTAAACTGAGCCCTGCTGGTTCTGAAAAAAGGACTTTTTATGAATCAAGTCGCTGGAGACACCTCGAAACGACTCAATTCGGCACAGCTCGATTCGAATTCAATTCGTCGCCTGTTACGAGTATCCGAATTTGTCATTTTTCTGGTTGTGATCTTTTTATTGATTGTTGGATCGCTAGTTAACCCACGCGTCCTTGGTGTAGAGAACCTCAAAATCATCACCCGTGATACCGCAATCTTAGCCATTGCCGCATTGGGTGTAGCGTTCCCGATTATTACTGGCGGTATTGATCTTTCGATTGGCTCAGTTGTCGGTCTAGGTGGTGTTCTCTCAACCTTTTTTATCATGAACTGGGGCATTCCGATTACACCAAGCATCATTTTGACCTTGCTGATTGGGGTGATCATTGGCTATATCCACGGTTTATTTGTCACCCGCCTCAATATGCACGGCTTTTTGATCACTCTCGTCACGTTGGGCGTAGCGCGCGGTGCTATTCTTGTAATCACCAATGGCGTGCCAATTACGGGCGTGCCGGATGCGTATACCTATCTGGGACAGGGCTATCTTTTCAAGTTAATCCCAATTCCTGTCATTCTTTGTACAGTTGTCGCCATTTTTGCGCATTTTTTGCTGCGCTACACCTATGTGGGGCGACAAATTTATGCCGTTGGTGGTAATATTGAGGCAACCCGCCTCTCCGGTGTTAATGTCAATGCGCGGATTATTCTGTGTTATATCATTGCCGTGGCCTGTTCCAGTTTAGTTGGAGTAATCCAGGCTGGACGCCTAAGTCTGGGCCACCCTGCCACTGGTGAAGGCTTTGAGTTGCTGGCGATCACGGCCTGTATTCTTGGAGGGCTTAGTTTGATGGGTGGGCAGGGAACAGTGCCAGGAATTCTGGTTGGGTCGGCACTGATTGGCGTGTTGCAAAACTTGATGGTGATGTTGAATATTAATCCATACTGGCATAAAATCGTTATCGGTCTTGTGCTATTGGTGGCAATCACCTTTGATTATATGCGCCGCAAACAAAAACGATAACCGATGAATCAGCCAAAATCTTTTAACTCCATCCTCGAATTACAATCCGTCTCCAAACGCTACGGCGGCGCATTAGCACTGACCGAAGTCGATTTCGACATCCTTCCTGGTGAAGTGCATGGCCTGGTGGGCGAGAACGGGGCAGGCAAAAGTACGATGATGAAGTTACTCGCCGGGGTCTTCAACGACTATAGCGGCGAGATGCGGTTGCAGGGTCAAGTGGTTCGCTTTGCTTCGCCTGCCGACGCGCAACGGCGTGGGATTGGCATGGTCTATCAGGAACTTGCTACCTTTCAACATCTGACCGTTGCCGAGAATCTCTTTAGTCGCCAAATGCCGACACGCAGTGGGATGATCGATTGGCGCAGCATGAATCGGGTAGCCCAGTCTCACCTACACGAGTTGGGGCTGGAGATCGATGGCAGCAGCCGCATGGGCGAGCTTTCGGTTGGTTCGCAACAGTTGGTCGAGATTGCGCGAGTTATTTATAGCGGGGCGCAGATTATTATTCTGGATGAGCCAACCTCTGCACTTTCGGTGCCAGAAACGCGCCGCTTGTTTGAATTTATCGCCAGGCTCAAAAATCAGGGCAAGACCGTAATCTTTATTTCGCACTTTTTGGAAGATGTCCTTGAGGTCAGTGACCGCATCACCGTGCTTAAGAATAGCCGCAAAGTGGCTGTGCTCGACAGTCGCAACACGAGCAAACAGCAGTTGGTCGAGTTGATGATCGGCACTGATGCCAAGATTCTGCAACAGATGTACGAGCAAGATGGAAAGGCTGTTTCCAATTCCTCTATCCTGGGAACGAAACGCCCGCAAGGCGAAGAGATTCTCTCGGCGCAGAATTTAACCCGCAGCGGAGCCTTTACCGATGTCAACTTTGCGCTGCACAAGGGCGAAATCCTGGGGCTATTTGGCTTTATGGGGGCTGGTCAGATCCAACTGGCGCGCTGTTTGTTTGGTGCTGAACCGCTCACAGGCGGCAACTTGACCCTGCAAGGCAAGGTGCTCAAATTGAGCAATACAACCATTGCACGCAATGCCGGGATCGCTTACGTGCCGGAAAATCGGCGCAACAGCCTGATGTTGCAGCAGGAGATCTTCAAAAACATCACCCTCGCCCATCTTGGCAAGCTACTAAGCGGACTGGTTCAGCAACGCCGCGAAGTGGTGATTGCCGAGGAACAGATCGCCAAAGTTGGTGTGCGTCCGCCACAGCCAATGCTGCCGGTGGGAGCTCTCAGCGGTGGCAATCAACAAAAGGTTGTGCTGGCCAAGTGGCTCACCCGCCAGCCGAAAGTGCTGATCCTGAATGAGCCAACGCGCGGCATGGATGTCGGAGCCAAGGATGAAGTGATCACCATTGTACAAAGTCTGCGCCAACAGGGCGTCGGTATCCTGCTCATCACCACTGAGCCGGAAACCATTCTGCGTGTCGCCGATCGAGCACTCGTTATGAGCAAAGGGCGCATCACCGCCGAATTGCAAGGTAGTGAGTTAAGTAAAGAGAATTTGATGAAAAATGCGTAAAAATTACGAGATACGAGATACGGGATACGAAACGCCTGAGTCCCTGAAATTCGTATTTCGCATTTCGTATCTCGTATCTTGAAAGAGGAACCTCACGCCAATGAGCACAATGACTGTGACCAAAACCGCCAAACGATCTTCACTTTCCACCTTTATCCGCCGAGGAGCGCGCGATTTTGCACCCTTTGCCACGCTGCTGGTGCTGGTGATCTTTTTTAGCCTTTCAACCGATAGCTTTCTCAGGCTGGTTAATTTGCGCAATATTTTGGCGCAGGTCTCCACCCTGGCGGTCGTCTCGACGGGGATCACCTTTGTGCTGCTCTGCGGCGAAATCGATCTGAGCATTGCCGCAGTGGCAACCATGACTGGTGTCGTCGCTGCGGCGCTCTTTGGCGAAGGGTTGCGGCTGGGCGAAGGGATTTATATTGGCGGGGGTTGGGGCTTTGCAGGCGGGTTGCTGGCAGTGATCGTTGGGGCAATCTTTGCGACGCTGCTGGGGTTGCTCAATGGGTGGAGCACTACGCGAGTAGGGTTACCTTCCTTTATGGCCACCCTAGCAACGATGCAGATTGCGACTGGTTTGGGACAATTCTTTACCAAAGGTGAGATTGTTTACTCACTGGCACCATTACTCACCTATTTGGGTGGCGAATATATCGGCGAATTGGATCCTTGGCGCTTGCCGGTAGTGATCATCGTCGGTGCAGTTGCCCTGCTGATCGGTCACTTTGTGCTCACCTACACCAAATTTGGGCGCTACGTCTACATGACAGGCAGCAATCGCGAGGCGGCGCGGCTCAGCGGCATCAATACCCAGCGGATTGTCTCCACCTGTCTGGCAATTTCAGCCTTTTCGGCAGGGCTGGCTGGTATGCTTAACACGGGGCGTTTGGGCAGCGCACAAGGTTACGGCCTGGAAGACATGCTGCTCGACAGTATTTCCGCAGTCGTGTTAGGTGGCACCAGCCTTTTTGGCGGCGAAGGCGGCGTCAAAAACACGCTGATCGGCTTACTGATTTTTGGCGTACTCAGCAATGGTCTCAACCAGATGCAACTTGACATCTACGTCCGCCTTTGGGTGCGCGGCGTGATTCTACTGATTGCGCTGTTTATCAACATCTATGCCCTCAAGTTGCGTGACGCACAGGGGGCAGAATGAGATACGAATTGGGTAATTGCGTAATTATGGTATTACGCAATTACCCACCTTTACTCCCTTTTTCCTCTCGGGTCAGGTATACTATTCCCCATGACTGCGCCACTCCTCGTTACCAAATTACTTCCACCAACGCTGGTTCCAGCGACACTGCCCCGCCAACATCTGTTCGACTTGCTCAACCGAGGCGGCTACAGCCGCTTCTTCTTGATCTGCGCGCCAGCCGGCTATGGCAAGACGACACTATTGCGTAGTTGGCTCGAGAAAAAGCAATGGGGGGATGGGGAGGTGGGGAAGTGGGGAGAGAAAGAGGTGACTCATCTCCCCATCTTCCCATCTCCCCATTTTTCCTGGCTGACACTTGATCCAGCGGATAACGATCCTCGGCGTTTTCTCACTTATTTTCTGGCGGCACTTCGGTCGTTGGCACCTGAGATTGGTAGTTCGATTGAACCACTGCTTGCCGGGCCGCAGTTGCCGCCGCTAGAGAACATCTTCATCGTGTTACTCAACGAGATTGCGGCACACTCCTCGCCAATTCTGCTGGCGCTGGATGACTATCATGAAATTGCGAACGAGGTGATTCATACTGGGCTAGCATTTCTGATTGACAATAGCCCGGCGAACTTGCAGGTTGCCATGACCAGCCGCAGCGAGCCGCCGTTGCCGTTGTCTCGTTGGCGAGTACGTCGCCAGATGATTGAGCTAAACGCCGCCGATCTACGCTTTTCCACGGATGAGGCTATCGCCTTTCTGCAGAATAGCATCGGGATAACGCCAACTCAGGCGATTGCACCGATCATTGAGTCTAAAATCGAAGGATGGGCTGCCGGTCTACAGTTGGCGGCGCTTTCGCTCCAGGGCAGACGGGTAGAGCAACCCGAGCAACTTACCAGCTTTTTAGAAGAGTTCTCCGGTGACCATCGTTTTGTCTTCGATTATCTGGCCAACGAGGTTTTGCACCAACAGCCGGAGGAAGTGCGTAGCTTCTTGCTGCAAACTGCCAGCCTGGATCGTCTGTGTGCGGCACTTTGCAACGATGTCACCCAGCGCAATGACAGCGCTCAACTGTTGTCCTATCTCGAACAAAGTGGCCTCTTCCTGACCCGCATCGGCGAGCGCGGGGATTGGTTCCGTTATCATACGCTGTTTGCCGAGTTTCTGCGTGCACAATTCTCAGACAAGCAGCCCGAACTCGAAGTGCGAGCGGCACAGTGGTTTGCACAGGAAAGTCTTTGGCCCGAAGCAATCCGCCATGCATTAGCCAGCGGCAATTTCCACTTTGCCGGTCGCCAGATCGCCAATGCGATTGGCTATGCCCTAGCAAACGGCCTGATTGGTGAGCTCGCCGGCTGGTTGGAGGCACTGCCCGACGCCCAAATTCGAGCCGATTACGAGTTGTCGGTCGCCAAAGCGTGGACCTCTTATCTGATGGGACAGATGGCACAGGCCATTGACTATCTGGAGAGTGGGTTGATGTTTCAACCCACCAACTTACCGGCAGAGGATGAAGTCGCGGCCACGGCTCTGCGTGGATTTCTGGCAGCCGCCCAACGCGATTTTACAGGTGCACTTGCTTATTGTCAGAAAGCATTGGCAGCAGTGGGCGAGGGCGATCTACCTTTGCGCAGTATCATTCTGCTCAATCTGGCCCAGGTTCAATGGTGGCTGGGCAATCCGGCTGCGCTCCAGACGGCAGCCGAGGCCAAAGAACTGAGTGAACGCACAGGTAATTTGTATGGTGCGATGAATGCGCTTGGCACGGAGACTCAGATTCTGTTGATTTTGGGCAGGCTGAATGAAGCCAAACACTTATGCGAGAAAGCCATTCTGACCTACACGCTTCCTTCGGGCACGATGACGCCGCTGGCGGCTATTCCATTGGTCAACCTTGGACTTGTCCTGGTCGAGCAGGGTGACTTTGCGAAAGCCGAGGGTCTCTTGCGCCAAGGGATCGAACTCAGCTACCAAAGTGGAAGCTATGTCCCGTTGCTCTCTGGCAACCTGGTGCTGATTCGCACATTGCAAGCATTGGGGCACAATGAGGAGACGTTTGCACTCCTTTACGAATTAAAAGAGGCTGCTAAGAACTTCGGTGCCGAGATGCTGGTGGATACGTTGGAAGCAGAAATTCGTCTGACCGCTCGGGATTTTGTGTTTGTGCAGCGCTGGGTTGAGCGCCTTGGCTTGCAGGTCAGCGACACACCAGATTACACCCAGGAAACGATCTACATCCTTTATAGTCGCTGGTTGATCAGTCAGAATCAGCATGAGGTTGCGCTGCCCTTGTTGCAGCGGCTCGAACAGTCAGCGCACCAGAACGAACATCTGGGGATTGAGCTTCATGCGCTGATCTTACAAGGCATCATTTTCCAGCTGCTTGACCAACGTTCCGCTGCTCAAAGCGCCTTACAAACTGCGTTACATCTGGCGGCTCCTGAAGCATACCGCTACCCCTTTTTCGTCCACCTGCGAACCATCGCGCCTATGCTCACTGCACTTCAAGCAGAAAACCAGCCATTTGTTGCCTCACTTTTCGCCACTACTCCACCGCCTACTGCCCAGTTACCCGATTCTTCAGGAGCCCCATCTTCTCTCTCACAAGCACTTGCCTCCGAACTGAACAAGACAAACGCCTCAACTCTCCTCGAACCGCTTAGTGACCGCGAACTCGACGTGCTACGACTGCTCGCCGCTGGCCTCTCCAATCCCGAAATTGCCGACAAGTTGATCGTCGGCGTTGGTACAGTGAAGACCCATGTCCATAATATCCTCGGTAAATTGGGCGTACGCAATCGGATTGAAGCGATTGATGCAGCCAAGCAATTGGGATTGATTTGACAAGCTGACAAGATGATGGACATATTTCTCTACCCTCGCTCTACCACTTCAATCTATCCATCGCTCTATCTATTGGTAGAGGTAAACTCTCCTCCCACCTGCTAAGCTAAATGCAACGGGTACACAGATAAACACAGATAGAAAGTTCAATCGCTATTTACCCTTTCGATCCGTGTACAAATCTCTTTTTTTGGAGGAGCTATGAATACCAAGGTAAACAAACTGTTCCACAGCGATTATCTTTGGCTGGTGCTTTCTTTTATCCTATCACTTTTCTCGTTTGGGCCGTTGGCGACACCACTGGCCCCCTGGCTACAAGTGATCGTCGGCCTGCGTTTTTTGCGCTTGCGGCCAACGTGGCGAGGGTTTCTCTGGAGTTGGTTAGTGGGCAGCCTCTCCATGCTGATCGTCGGGCGTGGTTTGATCCCGATTCCCAGCCCGATCTTCGAGGTCTTTGCCTTTATCTCTAACTTGATCCCGTTGTTGCCCTATGTGGTGGATCGTTTTGTCACACCGCGCATTTCTGGCTTTGCCAGCACGTTGGTTTTGCCAGCGGCTGTAGTTACCTATAGTTACTTCGACGCCCGTTATTTCAACGGTTATGGTACCTGGGGCAACGCCGCCAATACTCAGATCGACAGCCCAGCGCTGGTCCAATCGGTTTCGTTTGTAGGCTTGTGGGGATTGGTCTTCCTCATCCACTGGGTTGCAACGGTGATCAACTGGGCCTGGCAGCAGAAATTTGAGATGGCTCGTGTGCGCAACGGATTGGCGCTCTGTGCAGGCGTTGTAGCTTTGGTTGTGATGGCAGGCAGCCTGCGTCTGGCAACCAGTGAGCCGACCGCTCAGACGGTGCGTATTGCGGCCATCGTACCGAGCAATGTGAAGATGTTGCAAAGCATCGATCTGGCTGTGATCGGGCGTCTATCCTCAGGTGCTGAACGGAGCGAAGCCGATCTCACTGCGCTACACAACTTCACCCAGCCGACGATGGATAGCCTCTTTAGCCTGAGTGAGCGGGAAGCGATCAATGGTGCCAAATTCATCTTCTGGCCGGAAGGCTCGCTGCTGATGTTGGCCGAAGACGAGGCTGCCCTGATCGAGCGTGGTTCACAACTTGCCAAGTCACAGGGTGTCTATTTGGGCATGGCCTACGCCGTCTTTCATCAAGGGCAAAAGGCAGAGAACAAGGTGGTGGTGCTCGATCCACAAGGCAAACAGGCGATCCATTATCTCAAATCGAATCTGGTCCCCTTTTCCGAGGATGGTGCCTTTGTACGCGGTGATGGTCGCCTGCCCGTACTCGATACCCCATATGGTCGCATCGCTGTCGCCATCTGCCACGACCTCGATCACTTCGACTTTATGCAGCAAGCCGGTGCGCAGAATGTCGACATCGTCTTTGCACCGACCGGTGACTGGGCCGATATCAAACGTGTGCACTTGGGCATGTTTTCCTTGCGTGCGGTTGAACAGGGCTTCACACTGGTCCGCCCTGCCCGTGGTGGCATCTCGGCAGTCGTCGATCCGCAAGGGCGCGTCCTCGCCAGCCTGGATCGGGGAGATGCCCACTTTGATGGACGGATTGCCAATGCCGATGTGCCTGCAGAAACCAGCGTGTTAGTCGGCGAAGCGCCTGTGAAAAGAACATGGACCCTCTACCGCACCGTGAAGGATGGGTTAGCGTGGTTGGCGATTGTGGTGTTGGTGGGATTGTGTGGTTGGGCGGTGATGGGGCGGTTTACAGGACGGACAGTGGGGTATCAGCGGGTGGTGGGAGTAAATTAGGCTCTCTGCTTGAAATTCTTAGAGGGCAAATTTTCGGTAGCTCTCCGTGTTCCCTGGCTTCCGTGTTTACAAAAAGGATTTGTAAACACGGAAGCTTTATTGATCGGGCTTCAACATGAGCCTCAGCCGAACGTTTAAGGCAAAGCTTCGCCGGAGTACTCCACTTTATTTTTACGCGGCGCTCGAATATGGCTTCACCTCATAGGGCTGCACCAGAATATCCGCTCTAATCCCAAGCCCCACTTGCAACTTCCGAATCATTTCCAACGAGAGAGGGCGACGACGGTTGAGCACCTCACTCACTTTTGAGCGAGAGCCAAGGAAGGGGATCAAATCCTTCGGCGAGAGACCGCGCTGATCCATGACAAATTCAATCATATCGATGGGATCGGGTGGCAGAATCGGAAAATGCTCTTGCTCATAAGCTTCGACAAGCGTAAAAAGTACATCCAATCGTTCTCCGTCAGGTGTACCCGGTTCAGCATTCCAGAGCCGTTCAATTTCACGTAATGCGGCTTCATGATCGTCTTCTGTGTAGATTGGGTTAACCAAGATAGCACCCATATCAAATCCTTTCGGCATCAATTCTGTCATATTCAGCGTGGGTACCAACAAATCGTACAAACATCCGTCCCAACCTATACTCCACTATCACAATCAGTCGATAATCATTGCCCTTTATGTTAAAGACAACTCGGTTATTTCCTATAAAACTGGCGGTTGGAAACTCGTTTTTAATATCGGATGGTGTTCTCCATTGCGCTTGTTCCACAGCTGCGTACCATGCTCGTAATGGCCTTTCTGAATCTGGGTGTATTCTCCAGAATATGCGAAGCGTTTGAATCGAAACCAGATGCATAAAGTTACTCTATCATATTCCCAGCAAGGGAACAAAATGATAACGCCATGAATTTCCTCGTAAATACGGTCGAAATTCATGGCGTTCCACTTGGTGTTATTATCGGAGGCTTATGCAAGACGGAGGTATGCGTTGTAGCACAAGATAGTTTCTTGTGCTACTGTTGGCGACCAACGTCTTACGTAAGTCCTACCCTACTTCTTGATAATCGGCAGCCAGACCTTCGATTGACTTTCGATCACGTCAATCGTTACGGTGGCGAAGTCGGATTCAGTGATGCCATCGCTGGCCTGATAGGTGAAACTGTCCATCCCCACGAAGTCCTTCTCCGGCGTGTATTCAAACGAACCGTCGTCGTAGAGAACCAGTTCGCCGTGGCTGGGCGGAATATAATGGGTCAGGACGAAGGCATCGCCGTTTCGGTCTACATCATTGGCTACCGTACCGGGCGAATCGACGACCAGTTTTGTATTGACAGTGGTAGCATAATGATCATCGACCACGTCAGGAGCGCGGTTGGCTGAACTGATGGTCACCGTGGGCAAACTGGTGACGTTTCGGTCAAGATAGCCATAGCCCTCCAGATCGATGTCGCTTAGCGCGACCTGCGGATCCTCGTTATCAAAGGTGAGCAACGTCCCTGCAGTTGGCTGTTTGAGCCGGAAGCGCAGAATGGTCAGGTCAAAATTGCCAGTCACAGGCACGCTGCCCAATGGGCGGTTCACAACAAGGTCGATGTAGCCCTGGTCGTTGTGAATCTGGTTGACGATGACGACGGGCAAGGTTGGCTCCAACACAGCTTCACTGATCGGTGCCCCATTTTCATCGACCGCTTCGAGAATGGCTGGATCGAATTTCAAGAAGGCGCTGACCGTATCCAAGCCACGATCGGGGGCCACGATCCCCACTGCAACTGTAAAGACATCGCCAACTGTCAAGTTGGGCACGGAAGCAGGCGTCAACGTGAACTGCCCCATTGTATCAGCTTTACCTTCGGCCTGGCGCGCTGGGTTTCTCAGGAAGCTAGCCCGCATTCGCAGTTTGGCGCTGTCTGGGGCGGGGTTCGATCGTGGAGCCATGACGATGTTGCCATCCGTCTGACCACCCATACCGAAGTTAGTCGCCAACATCGAAATGTCGTAGACCCACACACAGCCCGAACCATCCAAGTCCGAGGCTGGATTGTACTCTGGGTCATCCTCGCAGAACCCATAGTCGTTGCGGATGGTGGCGAAATCTTCGTACCAGACATTGTCGTTGTTGTCCGTATCGCCTTCGCGCAACAGATCAAAACGCACCAACTCGTTATTGACAACCTGTACAGCAGAGCGCTTCTCACTTAGACTGTGCGCGTTCTTGATTCGAATATCGTAGGTGCCTGGGTCTACGCCTGGCACGATGAAGTAGCCCCATGAATCCAGTTTCGTTTCATAGCTTGCACTGGGTGTTGTTGCGCCGGGCGTAAATAGCTCAACCGTCAGCGGATAGCCAAACCACCAGTCGCTCGGTGCATCGTAGCGACCTTGTAGAAGCACTTGTCCCGCCAGATAGTTCGCTGTTTGTGTGCCCGTAAAGTCGAGATCGGACACATCGCTGACGAGTGAATCGATCTGATAATTGATGGAGAAATCATAGGCAGGATGGTAGACACCAATTGTCAACGCTGTGCCAGATGCAATCCCTTGGGCGATGTAGAAGCCATCGCGTCCGCTGGTGGCAAGATAGTAGTTATTCGGTCCATCTACGTAGTATACCATTGCACCCACCAAGCCTTGCCCCGCCTCATCGCGTACGTGACCAGACAGTGCGAATGATCTGGGCGAGGCCGATGTTGCCTCGACTGGCGTTGCAGTGAAGTGCAGTTCGCGATCAGTGCCATCGGCATCGATCTTGATGCTGCTCGGCGAGAAGGTGTAGCCAGGGCGCTCTGGAATCACGGTCATGTCGGCATCAAAATAACTCGCCCCAAAGTAACCATCATCGTAGGTTCCCATCTGGAAGTTGAAACCAACAAAGCGGATGGTCACATTGGGCAGCGGCTGGGATTGGTTATCCAGCACATAGCCGGTTACGGTGAAGTAATCGGTATAGCCCATGAAGTTGACGTTGCTCTGGTCGCGGATGATTTGCATTGCCTGGCTGCTTGGCTCGAAGGTGTAGGCATTAGCGCTGATGGCAATCGATTGGTTGCCGTAGGGCACATTGCAATTCTTGTAGAAGCCTTGTTCATCGGTTGTTGCCACAACGTTATTGCTGAAGGTGACCGTGGCATTGCCGATGCCGCCATCGTTAAAACCACGCGCATAGCCAGAGACGCAGTAGGTCTGTAACGTGCCATCGAAATTCACATTGGCAACATTTGCACCACCGACCACCACTGTACGTGCATCGGCGAATTGAGCGCCAGTATAGCTCGGCGACACTTGATATTGACCGAGCGGCAGACCACTCTTGCTGTAGTTGCCGTTTGCATCGGCAGTTGCGCTCATGCCATTGCCAAAGGCAACCGTTGCAGCCACCGGATTGCCATTGACTGTCACACGACCAGAGATACTGTAGGTCAACAAGTTAGCGGTAAAGTTGTTGGTGGTGAGATCGGCACCATTGAGCACAACATTCAGCGCAGCCGGGGTAAAGGTATAGCCTGCCAGTGAGGGTTGGATCGAGTAGGCACCATCGGGAAAACCGGTCTGCGTAAAGACGCCACTGCTATTGCTCTGGACAGAAGGACGGGCAGCACCAAAGGAGACGCTCACATTGGGAATGGGCTTGCCACTCGCATCACGAATCACACCCGAGATGTCACGCAAGGTTGGCTTGGGTGTACCAACGAAGTTGACAATACGGTCGCTGGTGCTGATCGTCACCGTGGTTGAAACAGGCGAGAAGGTATATCCCGACAGTGTAGGCGAAACGATGTAGGTACCGGCCAGGAAGCCGCTGCGCATGTAACCATTCAGGCTGGCTGTGGCTGCTGGCTGACTGTTACCAAAGGAGACGATTACTCCATTGATGGGCACACCATCAATGGTTTTTACGGTACCACTTAAGATGTAGGTCGCGGGCGAGCCTGTGAAATTGATGTTTACCAGATTGGAGGTATTGAGGGTTAATTTCTGCAAGACGGGGTTAAAGACCAAGCCCGGCTTGCTGGGGATCACGGTGGGATGGCCGGATAGGACGCCGTCACGGCTCCAGAAGCCATTGCTGTCGGTGGTCACTGCCGGGAATTCGCCAGCAAAGTCAACCGTCACACCCGCAATGCCAACACCGCCAGATGTCTTGATAAAACCTGACACGGTGTAAGTAGGTCGGCTCCCGCTAAATGACTCCACCGTCACATCGGCCCCAGCCACAGTGACGAGTCGCAGCGTGGGGGTAACATTGTAACCAGCCGCAACCACGGTCACGGTGTAGGTTCCATCTAGAACACTATCTTGGCTAAAGAAGCCATTTGTGTCGCTTTTCACATCGGGGCGTTTGTTGATGCCAGCAAAGGAGACTACAGCACCCGGAATCCCTGCGCCGTTGGGTTGGCGGATGTAACCTGAGATGCGATGAAATTGCGCTGGCTGTACTCCCGTAAAGTTGATGTTGCTAACACCTGCGCCATTGACCGTCGCCACCACTTGGGTTGGCGTGATCGTATAGTTGGTGGCGCTTGCCTTCACGGTATAGCTGCCATTGTTGAAACCAGTCTGAATATAATAGCCAACACTGTTGGTGGTTACCGAAGGACGGGCACCGCCAAAGGAAACTGTTGCACCGTTCACACCAAGCCCGGCTGGGGTGCGGACATAGCCTGCAACTGTGTAACTGGTCGAAGGCCCGGTGTAGACAACATAGGTGGCACCATAGCCGACATTCGAGGTGCCCCATTTGATGCGCATGTTGCCACCCTCACCCCAGGTGGGACCCCAGGAATTGCGCAAATACCAGACGCCGTCAGTATCGTCCCATCCGGTCAAGACGATAGCATGGTTGACACTGCCATTGCACTTATCCTTCTCTTCGGTTTGGAAGATGCCACCTTTGTAGCCGGAAAAGGCGGGACCGACACAAATTGCAGCGGCAACTGGGCCATAGGTGGTGATCGCTTGTTTGATGGCATCGACCGAATTGGTGACGCTGCCGAAGCCATCCAGCACTTCGTGGGCGGCGTAGCTTGGGTTGCAGGAAGCATTCGCAGCCTGGTAAGGAAAATCGGTTTCCCAGCGTACCCCAGGGAACAATTCGCCGGATGGCACTTCGTTGATCGAAGGTCCAAAAGCCCACCAGCCACCATTGCAACTGTAGCCAGAACGATTACAGGAAACGATATATTGTTCGGAGGTATCCCGATCATTGCCATCCACGCGCTTGATCGCCGCTTCGACGACGCCTTGGGTACCGAAGGCCCAACAACTGCCACAACCACCTTGATTGCGCACGGCTGTACAAACGTTTCGGTTGAGCGGGTTTGTCGTGTTACACCAGTTGAGTGTTGATGACAATGCGCTTGTGGCATTTGGTTCGGCGGCGGAGAGATTGACCTGTGCGCTTGTATCCAGTGGGGTCACCTGAGACGAGGCATTTTCCTGAGGAGCAGTGTAGGCAAGCGCAGCCCCTGTGACTGGTGCAGCAGCATTGACCTGTAGTCTAAAGGTACGCGCCGGTTGCACATCGGTCTCCCAGGGACGCCTGTAACTCAGTATCACGTTTGAAAGTCCACCGCGTAGTGCGGCGAAGCGGATCAACTGGCGACCGGGCGCACCGACCCAGGCCCCATCCTGGCGAGCGGGTAACGACGTAAAGGTGGACTCGCCGACTTGTTTCAATGCTTTTTTATCGATGGTAGTCACTTGCCACAGATAGCCAGTCGATAAGTTTACTTCAAGATCAAGGACAAGAATTTGGTCTGCCCCTAGTGTTTGAGTTGTACCGTTGGCCGCTTCATTCACACTTTGCACAGACGTTTCTTCAGTGAGTGGAGCAGCCCAACTCGGTCTCGCATGGGCAACTGTTAAGAGAATGGAGAGGAATAGGAGAGAGCGAAAAATCCAACGAACCATATTTTCCCTTCTTTCGGTTTGACAAAATAGATTTCTCCTTCATACAAAGGATCATTCAGCTGCGTTTGCTTTTTGCAAGGTTCGGGAAGATAGACTGTTGCAATTGAGCATGGCACCGCCGCTCTCATATTATACCGCTAAGAGAAAGCTTGATTAAAATTAATTAATCTTACTAAGAATAAAATTCAAGAAAATCGAGTAATTGCCACTTATTGATGGCTAAGTTGATGATTCATACGATATTGAGTGATTCGTGATACATAATGCGTGAATTTTCGCTAACAACCCACGTATCACGCATCATTCTTCATGAAAAATATGACAATTCAACCTAGCGCTCAGTAGGTAGTGGTTAAGTCGTGACTGGTAAGACCTCCGGGAGGTGGGCAAACGAAGCGCATTACCCAGAAATTTTCTGCCCACCTCCCGGAGGTCGCTCGATCTACATCAGTTCCCACTTAACCACTGCCCGCTCAGTAATGTCTCAAATTCATATAAAATTGTGTATGGTTGGTGAGGCCCTTTTGAAGGGAATGCAACAATGGATTACGGGTCAAAGATGGACCGGGCGGTTGAAGGACGAAGCGGATTCTTTACTATGTTTGAGTCCTCAGACAGCTTGGATCGGGTGGCAGCGCTTACACAATATCGTGGCTATCGTTTGCTACGAAACCACCATGCCACCGCCTCTGTCCGGTTTGTTACCTGTAACTTCTCGTAAATATTTTTGAGATGAAAGCGCACGGTATTTTCGCTGACCACCAACTTGGCGGCGATCTCCTGGTTGGGTAAACCTTGGGCCAGCCATTTCAATACTTCTACTTCGCGTTCGGAGAGTTGCGGTTCGTCTTTGGCTTGTGCGCTGCGCTGCAATGACATCCAGCGTTGGGCGGCACGCGGAAAGACCAGTCGCCCCTGCGCCACCTGACGGATCGCCTCGATTGTCTGTTGCGGCGGCTCGGTCTTGAGGGCGAAACCCTCGGCTCCTAGTTGCAGCGCCGATTGCACGCTTTCCCCATCGGCAAAGGCGGTGAGGATCAGAATGCGCACCGGATGTTCCTGGGCGCGCAACTCTGCCAGCGCTTTGAGTCCGCTGTAGGGCATCTGGATATCGATCACGGCCACATCGACGGCCGTGGTCTGGGCCAGGTAGGTGAGCAGTTCATCGCCGTTGTAGACGGTGTGAACGACTTCCATATCCGGCTGGCGGTCGATCAGGCTGCGTAGCCCTTCGGTGACAAGGGCATGGTCGTCGGCAAGGACGACTTGGATTTTGTTGGTCATGATGCTACTTTTGAACAGGCTCTACACCATTCCACTCCAGACAAACCAACTTACCCTCTTGCGGAGTAACAAAGACGCAGGCACAGTTGCTAAGCGGATGTTGCTGACTAAACGAGCGTTCTACGTTACTCAAGAGATGGGGCAACATGTTATGAAGCAAACTGCCGTGGGCAATCAGTAAGACATTGCCTTCCTGTGCGGCATATTGGGAGTGTACTGCTTCAACAAAGGTAACAAAGCGCCGCTCCAACTCTTCAAAGCTCTCACCTTTAGGAATACAAGCAGAGCGATCACCTCGCTCCCAGGCCGCTACCACCAGTTCGTGGGCTTGCCAGGCTTCAGCGTCTCCGCGGCCTTCCATGATGCCACAGTCGAATTCGCGCAAGGCATCGGTTGTTTCAAACGATAGCCCTAACTTTTCTGCCACAATCTCGGCGGTCTGTTGGGCGCGTAGAATTGGGCTAGCGTAGATTGCAACGATCGGGAGTTGCGACAGTCGCTCAGCAAGTTGTTGGGCCTGCCAACGCCCCTTTGCCGTGAGTGCATGTGGCAGATCTCGATTCGAGATAATCCGCTGGACGTTGGCGTCACTTTCGCCGTGGCGTGTAAAAATGAATTGCATAGAGTTTTTGGTAATGTTCAATCAACGGAGAAACAACAACGAAGGACGAAAGGAACGAAAGGTTACGTGCCGTGTTTCGTTACTTTCTTTATTCGTTGTTGTATAAGACTGACTCCGTATTCAACAAGAAAGTATCTTGTGCTACTACACTTGCATTGGCACTTCGACCCGAATCGTGGTGCCGCGGCCCAGACAGGTATCGATCACGAATTTGCCACGCAGCAGCACCACGCGATCCCTCATGCCGCGCAGGCCGATGTGTTCTTCGCGCTCATCGCCGGTTTGCGATTCTAGGTCCGGCGGCACGAAGCCGCGTCCGTTGTCGCTCACTTCGAGGCAGATCGACCCGTCTTGCGTCCACAATTTGATCAGGTGACGATCCACTCCGGCGTGGCGATTGGCATTGGAGAGCGCTTCTTGCACGATGCGGTAAAGCGCCATCTTGACCGGCAGCGCCACTTCATCCGGGATCGGTTGGGCATCGAGATCGACACGTGCCCCGGTCCACTCTTCATGTTGAATCACTAGACCTTCGATGATCGAGACCAGCGAGCGTTTGCGGAATTCAGGCGGGCGAAAGGTACCTAGAAAGAACTTGATCTCATAGAGTGAAGATTCGAGCAGCGTCGCCACCTGCGCTAAGCGCGGTGCCAAATCCGGGCGCTCCGCGATCTCAGCCGCATCCGCCTGCACTCCCGCCAGCAACGACAGCGCGCTGTAGAGATATTGGACTGGGCCATCATGAATATCCAGCACCACCCGACTCAACTCCTCCTCGGCGACGGAAAGGATGCGGTGGGGGAGTAGATCGGGTTGAGAGTGGTTTGTGGCGGGCATGGAGGTTAGAGATTAGAGATTGGGAGATTGGGAGACTGAGAGATTCCTACAACAATCTCTTACTCTCCTAATCTCCAATCTCTTTTTTCCTACCCCTTTGAGTAGGTAAAGACTATCGGATTTCAGGTTGCATAATTTCGTAGATTGATAATAATTCTACTTTGCACGGTCAAAGCTGTCAACCGATCCGGTGCTTGCTCCCTAGTTGGTGTATAATTCATTCTCGCCCGTTTTTTGCGGGCGAAGGTTCCCTATTCCCATTGACGTAGCTGCGTTGTAATCAATTTGCTTTGGCGCAACTACTCTAATTTCATATTCGAATCCTAAGGAGATGCAAATCATGAGCGAAGGATTGGAAGCAGCCGCAGCTTTAAAGAGCGAGGTGTACAACCCATCAGCGCAGGTTATTGCCAATGCCAACGTCCCCGACTATCTTGAATTGCGCAAAGGTGCCTACGACGACCCACTTGCCTTTTGGGACGCCCGCGCTAAGGAAGTGGTTGATTGGTATCAACCCTACACCCAACTGCTCGACAAAAGTGATGCTCCCCACTTTAAGTGGTTTGTCGGCGGCAAAATTAACGTCGTACATAACGCACTGGATCGCCATGTCAACAGTTGGCGCAAAAACAAAGCCGCTATGATCTGGGAAGCCGAGGATGGTGAAGTACGCACCCTCACCTATCTGGATATGGCACGCGAAGTGAGCCGTTTTGCCAACGTTCTCAAAGGGCTGGGGGTAAAAAAGGGCGACACCGTGACCATTTACATGGGTCGCACACCTGAACTGCCGATCGCCATGCTGGCCTGCGCCAAGATCGGTGCCATTCACAGTGTGGTCTACGGTGGCTTTAGCGAACAAGCACTGGCCGACCGCATTATCGATGCCCAGAGCAAAGTGCTGGTGACCGGTGACGGAGCCTGGCTGCGCGGCAAAACAGTCAACCTGAAGGATATCTGCGACGAGGCGTTGGATCGCCAAAATGTGGTGCAGAATGTCGTTGTGCTCAAGCGCACTGGCCAGGAAGTGAAGTGGGTCGAAGGCCGTGACCATTGGTGGCACGATCTGATCAAAGATGCCAGTGCCGACTGCGAAACCGAGGTGATGGACAGCGAAGATCCAATGTTCATCCTTTACACCTCCGGTTCGACTGGCAAGCCCAAGGGCCAATTGCACACCTGCGGCGGCTACCAAGTTCACATTGCGACCACGCTCAAGTATGTCTTCGACCTCAAAGAGGATGACCGCTACTGGTGCGCCGCCGATCCAGGCTGGATCACTGGCCACAGTTATATTGTCTATGCGCCATTGATCCTCGGTGCTACCAGCTTTATGTACGAAGGGGCACCTGGCTATCCCAACCCCGACCGTTGGTGGGAACAGGTAGAAAAGTACGGCATTACCGTGCTTTATACTGCCCCAACCGCCATCCGTGGCTTTATGCGTTTGGGCGACGAATGGCCCGACAAACACCCCATGCCCACGCTACGTCTGCTCGGCTCGGTCGGTGAACCGATCAATCCAGAAGCGTGGCGTTGGTATCACATCCACATTGGCAAAGAGCGCTGCCCAATCATGGATACCTGGTGGCAGACCGAGACCGGCGGCTTTATGATCACGCCGACGCCGGTGGTTCCGCTCAAGCCAGGCAGTGGCACCTTGCCCTTCGCTGGTGTGCAAGCCGATGTGGTACGCGCCGATGGCACCTCCGCTGCCGCCAACGAGGATGGCTATCTCGTGATCAAGCACCCCTGGCCCGGTATGAGTCGCACGATTTGGGGCGATCCCCAGCGCTACAAATACACCTACTGGGCCGAATTTGAACAACAAGGCTGGTACTTCTCTGGTGACAGCGCCCGCCGCGACGAAGATGGTTACTTCTGGATCATCGGTCGCATGGACGATGTGATCAAGGTATCAGGGTATCGGCTGGGCACAGCCGAAATCGAAAGTGCCTTAGTCAGCCATCCCAAAGTAGCCGAGGCAGCCTGTATCGGTCTGCCCGATGAGTTGAAGGGCAACGTGATCTATGCCTACTGCATTCTCAACGCTGGTGTGCGGGCAAGCGACGAACTGATCACAGAATTGAAGAATCATGTTCGCCATGAAGTCGGACCGATTGCCGTGCCGAGCAAGATCGAGATCGTGCCTTCGCTGCCCAAGACACGCTCGGGCAAGATCATGCGCCGTCTGTTGAAGGCAAAGGAACTGGGGCAGCCGTTGGGTGACACGAGTACCCTTGAAGGATAGTGCTGGCTCCAGACGCTCCTGCGTCGTGTAACCTGACGCAGGAGCGTCTGGACTGCATTCCCACGGAGACCGTGGGAACGAGCAAAGATATGAAGACACAAGTCAATCAACGGGTACAGGAGATCATCCACGAACTCACAGCGTCCGGTACGGAGGTGGGCTTGCAGGTCGCCGCCTATCTGGATGGTGAGTTGATTGTCGATACCTGGGCGGGCGTGGCCGATGAGGCGACGGGGCGCAAGGTCGAGGGCGATACGATCTTTACTTCCTGGTCAACGACCAAAGGCTTTGTTGCCACCTGTATTCACCTGCTGGCTGAGCGCGGTCAGTTAGAGTACGATGCGCCGATTGCGCTTTATTGGCCAGAATTTGCGGCCAACGGCAAAGACAAGGTCACGGTACGCCATGCCCTAACTCATACGGCAGGCATTCCGCAGATGCCCAACGGCGTGACCCCTGAAATGATGACCGACTGGGAGGCGATGTGTGCCGCCATTGCCAGTCACGCCCCGCTCTGGCAACCAGGAACACAGATAGGCTATCACGCATGGACCTTCGGCTGGATCCTGGGTGAGGTTGTGCATCGTGTTGATGGACGATCCTTGGCACAATTTGCCCGAGAAGAGCTTTGTAACCCCCTGGGGATCAGCGACTTTTATCTGGGCATTCCCGATGCTGCGGAAGCGCGAGTCGCACCGCTGCGGCAGGAAGCCGATCCATTTGCAGGCGTTTCACCAGACGAACCATCGCTCCAAGTGACGCCCATCCACGTCACCAGTGCCTCAGTCGTCAATCGGCCTGACTTTCGGCGGGCCGCCATTCCAGGCGGCGGTGGCATCATGAGCGCCCGGGCGATTGCTCGTCACTACAGCATGTTGGCGGGTCACGGTACGGTGAACGGCGTGCGCTTGCTCTCAGCAGAACGAGTTGACTTGGCACGCACTTGTCAAACATGTGGACTACCGGGCTTTTTTGGCGGCGTACACAGTTTTGGTCTGGGCTATGGCTTGGGCGGTGATCCAGCACAAGGTGCCGATGCTGCGATGGGTTCTACAGGCGGC
This sequence comes from Caldilineaceae bacterium, assembly GCA_046328715.1. GTDB lineage: Bacteria > Chloroflexota > Anaerolineae > Caldilineales > Caldilineaceae > JAXLWB01. The sequence continues at coordinate 83,585 of JAXLWB010000002.1, forward strand.
GAGTTTGGACATGGCGGGCATGGCGGTTCATTAGGCTTTGCTGACCCAGCGCGCAAACTGAGCTTTGGCCTGACCAAGAACCTGATGAAATTTTGGAGTGACCCGAAGCAAACCACAGCATATAAAGTTGCGACGGCCATCCGCGAGATGGTCGATGCCAGGCAGATTTAACGGTGACTGAATGGGAGGTAGCCAAATAGCAGTATCATGACTCTCGAAAAGATCCTCACCACCACTGAATCCTATAACGCGCCGAAGGTGCTCTTCGATCAGGCCAATCTGCGCAACTTTGATTGGGAGTACGAACGTTCGATTGCCGATCCGGAGAAATTCTGGGGCGATTGGGCGGCACGCTTTCGCTGGTATTGGCCTTGGAAAAAGGTGATGAATTGGGAATATCCCAACCACCAATGGTTTGTGGGCGGGCAGACCAACATCACGCTCAACTGTCTGGATCGCCATGCCGAGGGCGAGAAGCGCAACAAACTGGCGCTGATCTGGCTCGGCGAGGATGGCAGCGAGCGCAAGTTGAGCTATTACGAACTAACCAAACTCGTTTCCCGCTTTGCCTCAGGGCTGCGATCCTTGGGCGTTAAAAAGGGCGACCGAGTGATCATCTACATGCCGCTGACCGTGGAAGGTGTGGTTTCAATGCTTGCCTGCGCTCGGCTCGGTGCGATCCACTCGGTCGTTTATGCGGGTATGGGCGTCGGTGCCCTGCGCGACCGCATTCTGGATGCGGGTGCAGAAATTGTCATCGCCGGCGATGTCGGTTTTCGACGGGGCAAGGCAGTCGATCTCAAGTCGATTGTCGATGAGGCGGTGACTGGCCTGGATAGTGTTCGTCACATCATCTGGTATCGACGGGGCACGAAGGGTGAGTTGGCAGCACGGGATCGCGACTTTGAGGAGTTGGTCGCTGCCTCCAAGGCCGATGTCGAGCCGGAACCGGTGGATGCCGAGCATCCGCTCTACATTCTCTACACCTCTGGTTCCACCGGCAAGCCGAAGGGCGTGGTGCATGTCCACGGCGGCTACATGGTGGGCACGAGCTACCATCTGCGCAACTTTTTTGATGTGAAGGACAACGACGTCTTTTGGGCAACCTCGGATATCGGTTGGGTGGTTGGCCACAGCTACATTGTCTATGCCCCGCTGACCGAAGGCGTCACCACCGTCTTCCGCGAGGGAGCGCCCGACTTTCCTCATCCCGGCGTAATCTGGGAAGGGGTGGAAAAGTACGGCGTCAATGTGATGTTTACTGCACCGACAGCCGTGCGCATGTTTATGAAGTATGGCCCCGAGCATGTCAGCAAGTATGACCTTTCCACCCTGCGCTTGATCGGCGTGGCTGGCGAACCACTCAACCCGGAAGCGATGCGCTGGGCCAATCAGCATTTGATGGACAATGCACAGCGCGGCTTTGTGGTTGATAACTGGTGGCAGACCGAATTGGGTGGCCCAACGATTGGCACGCCAATTGCCAAGGCATCGATTCCGGGAGCGGCAGGAGTGGCATTGCCTGGCGTGGTGGCTTCCGTGGTCAACGAGCATGGAGAGGATCTGCCCAAGGGTCAAGGGGGCGTGTTGGCACTACGTCGCCCCTTCCCACACATGATGCGCACGATCTGGAACAACCACGAGCGTTACGAGCAGTATTGGAATGAGATTCCTGGCTGTTATGCGGCGGGCGACGTTGCTAGTTGGGATGAGAAGAGCTACATCTCGGTGCTTGGACGCAGCGATGATGTGCTGAATGTCGCCGGTCATCGCATCGGCACCGCCGATGTCGAAAGCGCCATGATTACTCACGCCTCCGTGGCCGAGAGCGCCGTGATCGGGGTTCCCGATCCGCTCAAGGGCGAGGCGATCAAGGCCTTTGTGGTCTTGCGGGGCGGCAATCGTCCCGACGACACGCAAAAGCAGTCGATTATCAATCATGTGCGTCATGAGCTGGGTCCGATTGCCACACCAAGCGAAATGGTCTTTGTCGATAAACTTCCCAAAACTCGTAGCGGCAAGATCGTTCGTCGGTTGCTCAAGGCGCAGGAGATGGGCAAGGATCCGGGGGATTTGAGTACGTTAGAGGATTAGAAGAGATTGGAGATTAGGAGATTGGTGTTACTCTGCAATTAGATTTTTCAACAGAAGCTAGACGTGTCATTCTGAAGAGCGGTTGTTTGCGAGCCTGTCCTTCTAAGGAAAGAATCTTGGTTGGGCAATGCAAGATTCTTCGCTCAAAAAAGCCTTCGCTCAGAATGACAAATAGCGAAAAATCTAATTTGCAGCACGTTAATTTTATTGCTTTCAATCTCATAGACAAAGCAAAGATGGATCATTGTAGGGGCATCCGCTTGCCGGTGCCCTGCTTGCATCAGCGAATGGGCAACCGCAAGGGTGTGCCCCTACTCATTGTGATCAGGCAATGTCTATCTGCTTTGTCTATCAGTATTTTTCCCATAGGGTAAACCGAATATTCAAGACTTGATGTGGGCCATGCCTGCGTCTTTTGATTTAATATTCGTTCTTGATACCGTACAATGTTTGAATTTTAAATCAGATACGGTTTTTGTAAAGATGTGGTAGAGCTACTTTGTAGTTATCTTCCATCAGATCTGTTTCCAAGGAGGGCGTATGTATAAAACAATTTTAGTTCCATTGGATGGTTCGGCACGAGCGGAGGCCATTCTTCCTCATGTGCAAGGTCTGGCAAAAGCGTTATCATCCAAAGTCATTTTGTTAGAAGTGCTCGATCCGACCGTGGCAGCGGTACCTCCCTATGATTTTGTACCGGTTGTCGATGCCGACGAGCTTGCCAAACAAACTGCGGAGGTTGATACCTATCTAGCAAAGTTCGTCAAGGCATTTCAAGAGCAAGGAATTGAGGCAATGAAGATTACTGAACCTGGCTCTCCGGTCAGAACCATCCTAGAGGTGGCTGCGCGTGAAAATGCCGACCTGATTGCGATGGCAAGCCACGGACGCAGCGGTTTGGCGCGTGTCTTCTATGGCAGTGTCAGTGCTGGCGTTTTGCAGCAAGCGGATCGCCCGTTGTTGATCATCCGCGCTGAGAATGGCTAACTCTCGGCAAAATTGCGGATTGCTTCGCCGCTTGCCACACGACTGCTTAGTTTATCGTTCATATAACATTTTGGAGTTAACACGAGGAGGAATTCCCCATGGCAGCACAAGCACAAACCCTCAAGGTGCGTACAGCCTCAACCGTAGCTGGCACCGCTGAGATATGGAAAGTGATTCTCGCTTCGGCGCTCGGCACGATGATCGAATGGTATGACTTTTACATTTTCGGCAGTTTGGCAACTGTAATTTCCACCCAGTTCTTCCCGGCAAAGGATCCAACGGCAGCGTTGCTCTCCACGCTGGCAACCTTTGGTGCAGGCTTTGCCGCTCGCCCGTTTGGGGCGTTGGTCTTTGGTCGTGTCGGCGATCTGGTTGGACGGAAGTACGCCTTTTTGGTAACGCTTTTGATTATGGGTGGCGCAACCACCGTTATTGGGCTGCTGCCCACTTACACACAGGTGGGTTTGTTGGCACCAGGCATTCTGTTGCTGATCCGCATTGTACAAGGCCTGGCGCTTGGTGGTGAATATGGCGGTGCAGCAGTGTATGTGGCCGAGCATGTGCCGGACAATCGCCGTGGCTTTTACACGAGCTTTATTCAAATCACAGCAACACTCGGACTCTTTATCTCACTGCTCGTCATCCTCGGCGTGCGCGGCACAATGAGCAAGGATGCCTTCAACGCATGGGGATGGCGCGTTCCCTTTATTCTCTCCATTTTCTTGGTCGGCATCTCTGTCTATATCCGCTCTAAGATGAAAGAATCACCGCTCTTCTCGAAGCTGAAGAGCGAAGGCAAAACCTCGAAGTCGCCACTCAAAGATAGCTTTGGCAATTCTGCGAACTGGAAAATTATTCTGACTGTGCTCTTTGGCGCTGCGGCAGGTCAGGCGGTAGTGTGGTATACAGGTCAGTTCTATGTCAACACCTGGCTGAAGACCGCCTTGAAGATCGATGCAGTGACTTCGGATACGGTGGTGGCGCTGGCGCTCTTGGCGGGTATGCCCTTCTTCGTCCTCTTTGGGGCTTTGTCTGACCGAATCGGTCGCAAGAAAGTGATGATGGCTGGTAACTTGATCGCAGCCATCTTCACTTATCCAATCTTCAAGATGATCCAGAGCTACGGTGGAACGATTGTACAGTCAGTCGATGCAGCAGGAAAGGCAGTGGTCGATGCAGCAGGAAAGCCGGTGATGGTAGCCCAGAATCCCAATACCTTCATGATTGGTGTGATGATCTGGATCCTGGTGCTCTTTGTGACAATGGTCTATGGGCCGATTGCGGCCTTCCTGGTCGAATCGTTCCCAGCCAAGATTCGCTATTCGTCGGTCTCCTTGCCTTACCATGTGGGCAATGGTTACTTTGGTGGTTTCTTGCCCTTGATTGCGACGTCCGTGGTCGCCAGCACAGGCAATATCTTTGCCGGTCTGTGGTTCCCGATTGCAATCGCCAGCATGACTTTTATTATCGGCACCTTGTTGCTCAAAGAGACCAATCATATGGAAATTCATCATGAATAGTAGCGACAGCCGACGTTTCTAGTTGTAAGCAAGACAGTTAGGTCACAATCCCCAGTTGCCCTAACTGTTTTGTGATTACATCATTTTCATCTGCATTCAACTCAATCTTTCTCCTTTCAACTAGACCAAGTGAAACCGTAAAATCAGGCAGAAAAAGCGCTGACCTCTTGCCTAAGTCTTGATGATATGGCGCTTTACGGTTGTGATCGACCATTACACCATAAGCACGATTGACAGTCGCTATAGAAACGACTATGATCTTTTTACGAAGGATTGTGTTGATTTCCAGGATAAAAAAGAGCCATGAAACGTAAAGCGATCACCAGCCAGCAGTTGGTAGTGATCTTTGTCGTCGGTTGTCTATTACTCAACTATCCGCTATTATCGATCTTTAGTCATGATCGGTTGCTGGCAGGCATCCCTGTGCTCTTTCTCTATGTGTTTACAGTTTGGTTGCTGTTGATTCTGTTGACAGCCATTGTACTGAGGAAGAAGACTTGACAGGTTGAAGAGATGAAAACTGATGGTTGAATCGAGAATACTATCACCTTGTCACCCAGTCATCCTGTCACCTTGTCATCCCCTCACCGCTTTACCCCAGAACCATGCTTTATGATCTGTTCATCATCTTTGTATCGCTAGGCTATGTGGGGTTGCTCTTTGCAATCGCTCGCTTTAGCGATCAGCGTGCGGACAAAGGCCAAAGTATCATCAACAATCCCTATGTCTATGCGCTCTCGATGGCGATCTACTGTACTGCATGGACCTTTTATGGCAGTGTCGGTTGGGCAGCGACCTTTGGCATCGGCTTTGCGCCCATCTATTTAGGGCCGACCCTCCTGGCAATCGTCTGGTATTTTGTACTGCGCAAGATCGTGCGCATCAGCAAAATCAATCGTATTACCTCGATCGCTGACTTTATCGCTTCACGTTATGGCAAGAGTTCACTGTTGGGCGGACTGGTGACAGTGATTGCCGTGATTGGCACGGTTCCCTATATTGCGTTGCAACTCAAGGCGATGTCCACGAGTTTTACGCAGATCTGGAACTTTCCGCAACTGGTCAGCAGTGCCCCGATTGCGTCGATCTTTACACCAGGTGATACACCTTTTTACTTTGCCATTTTGCTGGCAGCCTTCGCCATCCTCTTTGGCACCCGCCATTTGGATGTGACGGAGCATCACGAAGGGTTGGTCGCTGCGGTCGCCTTTGAGTCAATTATCAAGCTTGTCTCATTTTTGGCAGTTGGCATCTTTGTCACCTTTACCCTTTTTCATGGTTTTGGCGATCTCTTTCAGCAGGCCTACAACAACGAAGCCTTACGTCCGCTGCTGTTGATTTCTGCAGGAGGCGAGACTTACGGCAGTTGGGGCGGGCTGATTCTGCTTTCGATGTTTGCCATTCTCTTCTTGCCGCGCCAGTTTCAGATGGCGGTGGTCGAAAATATGGATGAGCGGCATATCCGGCAGGCGAGTTGGCTCTTTCCGCTTTACTTGTTTGTCATTAATATTTTTGTGTTACCGATTGCCTTGGGCGGATTATTGCACTTTCCTTCCGGCACAATCAACGGCGACACTTTTGTTTTGAGCCTGCCCATCAGCACTGGCAATGTTGTCTTGGCGATGTTTGTCTTCCTTGGCGGCTTCTCGGCGGCGATGAGTATGGTGATCATCGAAACTGTGGCGCTGAGTACGATGGTTTCCAATAACTTGATCCTGCCATTGCTGCTACGTCTGCACATCGTCCGCCTGGAAGAAAAGGGTGATTTGAGTGGTTTGCTCTTGACGATTCGTCGGGTGACGATTGTTGTGCTCCTGCTGGCTGGCTATCTCTATTTTCATGCCACCGCATCGACCACCTCCTTGGTCTCGATTGGATTGATTTCCTTTGCCGCAGTAGCCCAGTTTGCACCCGCGCTACTGGGTGGCATTTATTGGGAACGAGGGACCTTTGCTGGCGCGCTCAGTGGTCTGATCGCAGGCTTTTTGATCTGGGGCTACACCTTACCCATGCCTACTTTGGTCGGTATCGATTGGTTGCCATCCGATTTTTTAACCCATGGAATCGGCAGGATCGCTTGGTTACGCCCCTACCATCTCTTTGGCCTGGAAGGGCTCGATCCGGTTTCGCATTCGCTCTTCTGGAGTCTGCTGTTCAATGCTGGACTTTATGCTGTGGTTTCGCTGATGAGTTCACAGAGTGCGCTGGAACATAGCCAGGCCAACCACTTTGTCAATGTCTTCGACTATCTATCCCACGGCAATGAGGCGTTACCAGTTTGGCGCGGCAAGGCCAGCGTCACAACCCTTCATTCACTGCTTGAACGACTGCTTGGCCAGACACGTGCCGATAATGAACTGATGGCCTTCGCCCGGCGGCGCGGGCTCGATTGGCAAGAGATGTTGGTCATGGAGACACCCGCCGATCCAGCCTTGGTACAACGGGCCGAAATGGCGTTAGCGGGAGTGATGGGCGCAGCATCGGCTCGGGTTGCCATTGCCTCCGTAACCCAGGAAGAACGGATCGACATGAGCGAGGTGATGCGCATGATCGATGAAACGTCGCAGATCGTTGCCTACAGCCGCCAACTAGAGCAACGTTCGAAACAGTTGGAGCAAAAAACGCTTGAGCTCGAACAGGCAAGCGGCGAATTGCGGGCCGCCAATGAGCGGCTCACTGAATTTGACCGCCTCAAGGATGACTTTATCTCGACGGTGACGCACGAACTGCGCACACCGCTGACCACCATTCGCGCTCTCAGCGAACTCATGTATGATCATCCGAATATGGATGGGGACAAGCGCAGCCACTTTCTCGACATTGTGTTGAAGGAGTGCGAGCGATTGACACGGTTGATTAACCAGGTGTTGGACTTAGCCAAGCTTGAGTCGGGTATGGCCGACTGGCATTCGGCAGCGATCGATATGCAGGAGTTGCTCCAAGAAGCGGTGGAATCGACGCAGCAACTCAGTGCTACCAAGGCCATTGTACTGGAATGCGAGATTAGTAGTGATTTGCCCACGATCTGGGTGGATCGAGACCGGGTGACGCAAGTCGTGGTCAATCTGCTTTCCAACGCCATCAAATTTTGTGATGATGAGCAGGGCAAGGTGAGGGTACATGCATTTTGCCAAAATGGTTCAATCCAGGTCGATGTGAGCGACAATGGTCCCGGCCTAACTCAAGAGGAACAAAGTGTCATCTTTGAAAAATTCCGGCAGGTCAGCAACGCTCACAAAAAGCGCGCCCTGGGCACAGGCTTGGGGTTACCGATTAGTGCGCGCATTGTTTCCCATTTCGGGGGACAGCTTTGGGTCAAGAGTGCACCAGGGCGGGGATCGACCTTTTCGTTTACATTGCCAGTAAACAAGAGAGATTAGGAAAACCATATGTCTAAAACTGTATTGATTGTTGATGATGAAACGAACATTGTTGTCTCACTCGAATTCTTGATGCAACAGGCGGGCTATCAAGTGGCCATTGCGCGCAGCGGCGAAGAGGCTCTGGAGCAGTTGGCTCGCGTGCAACCCTCGGTAGTCTTGCTTGATGTCATGTTGCCAGGCATTGATGGTTTTGAAGTGCTACAACACATTCGTCAAACACCGGATTTGCAACAGATTGCGGTGATTATGCTGACTGCCAAAGGGCGAGATGTCGAGATTACCAAGGGATTGGCGTTTGGTGCGAATGCCTATATCACCAAACCCTTTTCGACGCGCGATCTACTCAACGAAGTTCGCCGCCATACGGAACCTCATGTCGTTCCCTCCTAGATCGGGGAATATTTCCTCTCCGTTTGCGTGAAAAAAGCCTCTACCTTCTCCTCTCATCCTTTGCTATCTTGATGATATATGGATAACGATATCCAGTTATCCACTGTACCTCTTGTATAGGTGGTAAATGAGTTTTGTTACGAGCGAAAGATTGTCCGGGAATCTACCCCATTTCCGCAGTAACAATCGCCTTCGCAAGAGATCGAATGTCATCAAAAGGAGAATCTAGGTGGAACTGAAGACGCTGCAGAAACAGATCCGCGCCCTTGCCACGATTGAAGAAAACGCCGACCCGTTTGTGAGTTGTTACCTGACACTCACACCAGAGCCAATGTCGTGGCGCGAGATCTATGATAAACGGCTTTACCTGCTACGCCGCAGCTTGCGTGGCGATGCTCGGTGGGCATTTGAAGAGGCAGTCGGCAAAATCGAGGCATTTTTGGCAAAGGAGCTTGCGAATGAATCCAGAGGCGTGGCAATCTTCGCACGCGGAGGCGAGAAACCTTTCTTTCTAGGATTGCAATTTCAAGTACCATTGCCGACTTGGATCAATGTAAATTCTACACCAAACATCTACCATTTAGTGGAATTGAAAGATACGTACCACCGGTTTGTCGTAATGCTCACGACTACCGATCGTGCCCGTATTCTGGAAGTGAATCTAGGAGCAGTCACTGAAGAGATTTGGCGGCAACGACCCGCAATGCGCAAGCGTGTCGGTCGCGAGTGGACGAAAGAGCATTACCAAAATCATCAGCGAGAACAGACAGATCGCTTTCTAAAAGAGAAGATCTCCATTTTAGATAACCTCATGCGGGCAGGAGGTCACACCCACTTGATACTGGTGGGGCAACCTTGGGAAACCGAACGAATCTCCCGCGCATTGCCTAAGCGGCTCGCCACCAAGGTGATCGATACCATTCCAGCTTCAGGCAACGAGCCAATTTCGGACGTGGTGTCAACCACACTTGCCCGTTTTATCGAAACTGAGGAACGCGAATCACAGGAAATTGCCGAAGTTTTATATCAAGAGATCCTCAGCGATGGGTTAGCGGTCGTGGGTACGCAAGCTACGCTAGACGCACTCCGGCGCTATCAGGTAGATGTGTTGGTTATGGCACAATCCTACGCGCCCCAGTTTGGTTGGTGCTGTAATGATTGCGCAACACTCGCAGTCAGCCGCAACGCGCCACACTCCTGCGCCCATTGTAAAGGTTACCTCTTTCACAGTGTAGATTTACGCGAAGAGCTGGTACGGTTAGCAGAACAGCAGAGCGCCAAAGTAGAAGTGGTGATGCACAACGAAGCACTCATCGAACTCGGTGGAATTGGTGCGCTACTGCGCTATCGCCTTCCGACCGACATTCAGGAAGTAGAATTTCCTATCACGAATCAACCTACGCTCCTTGCAGAATTTGCGTAGACAGTGCCTAAGGTAAACCCTTGGCAAGTTTGGCATGATCGACAAACTTGCCAAGGGTTTACTCGATCGCGGAAATTAGCCCACGTTGCCGGGCAACCAGTGCAGCTTGGGTGCGATTCGTCACTTGTAACTTCTGAAAGATTTCGCTGAGCCGATTCCCGACCGTTTTTTCTGACAAGTAAAGCTGACCGGCAATGGTACGATTATCCAGTCCGGCTGCCACCAGTTTTAGGATATCCAGTTCCCGCTCCGTGAGTGATTCCACCATCTCTGGCGTAGATGTCGGACGCCGCACCGCCTCAAAGACGCGCGCAGTCAAGGTAGGATCGAGCGCAGACTCCCCTTGTTCTACCCGTTCAATCACCGAGATCAGCTCCTCGGCATCCGCATCCTTCAACAGATAGCCTTTTACACCCGCTCGGATCGCATCCAGTAGATGTTGATCTTGACGATACATGGTCAACATGATGATCTTGAGTTGGGGATGGCTGGTGGCTAGCTGTCGCGCAACTGCAATGCCATCCAGCTCAGGCATTTGAATGTCAAGCAGCAAGATGTCGGGAAAACAACGATCTACGAGATCCAACACCTCTCGCCCCGTGCGAGCTTCCCCCACAACCTCAAAGTCAGTTTTACGCTCAACAAGCTCCCGTAGCCCTTGGCGAAACATCCGATGGTCATCCGCCAATAGTAATTTCGCTCGCCCCATTAATCTGCTCCTGAAGTGGAATCCAAATGCGTAATTCTGTCCCTGCGCCCGGTTGCGAAAGAATGGTCAGTCGCCCTTGCAGTGCATTGAGCCGTTCTGCCATCTGCCGCAGTCCCAACTGTGTGGCATCCGCCCCCATAGCGCCAGGCAAGAAGCCACGCCCATTGTCGCTGATCGTCAACTGCAGCCCACCATCGAGGCGAGCACACTGCACACGTACCGCTGTGGCCTCTGCATGTTTAGCAGCATTGGTCAGTGCCTCCTGCACGATGCGAAAGCAGATTGCTTCCAGTTGCGGCGAAAGTACGGTTGAAAGTTCACCCAAATCGACGGTGGTTTCCCATCCTTGTTGATTGGCAAACTCACTAATATAACGGTGCAGCCCACCGACAAAGCCCAATTCATCAAATTGGACAGGGCGCAAGGCAAAGATGGCTCGACGCAACTCGGCGATTTGTTCACGGAGCATCGGCTTTAGCTCAATCAATTCCTGACGAAGTTTCTGAGGTTCCCGATCCAGCCAATCCAGCCAGAGATCGACACGCATCCTACGAAAGGCCAGCGTCTGCGCCAAACCATCGTGAATGTCGCGGGCAATTCTGGCCCGCTCTTCCGCAATTGCCCGCTCTAATTCGTAAATGGCCCGCTCCTCGCGTGAACGGCGACGTGCCCCATTGATGGCCTCACCGATTTCACCAGCGATGGTATAGAGCAGCGCCAATTCGTCTTCGGCCAGGGTCACACGCTCTTTTGTAAAGAGTTCGATCCAGCCAATTTTAATCGTGCCGTCGAGGATTGCCAAGCGCAAACAGAGTCCCGCCACGCCGTCGGGATCAGCCTGGGCGGTCAGCAATTGAGAGTTCTGTTGATCGTCAAAATTGTTGGCAAAGGCTGAACGAAGCTCATGGATCTGTTCTACACTGAGACCAGATGTGCGTGCCAAAACGGCTTCGGTCGAGTCCTGCAACCAGAGCAGTGCCGCTTTACAGGGAATCAATCGTTGCGGATAAAGCAAAGCTCCATCGAGAAGATCATCGAGCGAAGTGGAGGCGGCGAGCGAACGGTTGACATCGCTCAGTAACGTCAGTTGGCTATTAGTGCGCTGTAATTTGCGGTTGAGTTCCTGTTGCTGGTCAAGCAGCTTTTCCAAGGCAGCCTGGTGACGTTGTTCTTGTTGGCTGATCCACGTAAAGCTAAACCAAATCGAAAACCCGCCCAGTGTGCCCCAAAAGAGGATGTCAAAAAGCAATTCGGAGCGATTGGAGAGGTCATGCAAAAAGAATGACTCTCCCAATCGCCCCAAGGCAAAGGTGAGGGCAATGATGCCCCCCAACCACCAACGCCAACGAAGCAGGTACTGCCAAAATGATCTACTTGCCACCATGTATCCCTACAGAACTGTCACCAATGGTTGTCCTACCCGTGGCTGGCGTACCATCGCTCGCAGACGGCCTACCCGTTGGGCAGTTTCAGGATGTGTGCGGAAGAGACTACCCAACCCACCGAAGATCGGATTAATAATGTACAGATGAGAGGTAGCCGGATTTAGACTCATCGGCTGGCGTGTTGCCGACCACTCCAGCTTTTCCAAGGCACTGGCCAACGGCAAAGGATTGCCGAGAATCTCGGCACCCACGGCGTCGGCACGGAATTCGCGGCTGCGCGAGATGGCCAATTGGATAATCATTGCCGCAATGGGGGCCAGAATGATCATCAATAGACCACCTACCATATCACCCATGCCCCCCCCTTCCTCTTCATCCTCTGATCCACCAAAACCTGCAAAGAGCAAGGACCACTGAGCAATCTCTGCGATCATCGTAATGGCACCCGCAATTGTGGCAACCAGACTGGAAAGTAGCGTATCACGGTTTCGGATGTGTGCCAACTCGTGAGCAATCACACCGGCAACTTCCTCCTGGTCAAGCAAACGCATGAGCCCGGTTGTAATTGCCACGGCACCCTTGCTCGGCGAGCGCCCCGTAGCAAACGCATTGGGCGTGTCGCTATCAATCAGGTAGAGCGCAGGTTTTGGAATGCCTGCCCGCTGCGAGAGCCGTTCCACCAGTTGATGTAGGTGGGGCGCTTCTTCCACGCCGACTGCCCGTGCATTACTCATGCGCAAGGCCAACGAATCAGAAAACCACCAAGCTCCCATATTCATAGCAATCGACAGGACAAAGGCAATGATCATGCCGCTGGTTCCACCGATTACCGAGCCAATAAACATCAGTAAGCCAGTCAAGGCCGCTAATAACAGTGTCGTTTTTAATGTGTTACCCCATTGCATCGTTTTTCTCCTTCCTTGAATTCCAGGTGGTATTCGCTGGTTAAACCTATATCGTTTGCATGAGCATAAAACATCAATCAATTACAGGGTAGAGAAATCTTCCCCGTTTCGTCGGGGAAAATTTCCCATACTTCGTTAATGGCCCTGCATACGTGCCTGCCACACTTTCTCGACCTCAGCCACCACAAAGACCAGTGCGCTCGCCCCCAGACAGAGCAGCAGATCAGTCCAATGTAGCGGATTGGTATTGAGAAACGTTTGCAAGATGGGCAGGTAGATGGCTGCCAACTGCAACACAAGAGTCACCAGCACCATACCCAGCAAGGTTGGATTGCTGAAAAGACCGGCACGGAACAAGGACTCCTTGCCCGAGCGAATTCCCAATGCTTGCCACATTTGTGCGAAGGCCAGGGTAGCGAACATCATCGTTTGCCAGTCGGCATAACCACCTTGCCAGTGGTAAAGCCCCACCACCAAGGCGATCAGACCGATCAGGAAGCCCATACGAATGACCTGACCAATAGTGTCTCGGCTAAAGATGCCCTGAGTAGGCGGAATCGGAGTGCGCTTCATCACGCCGCGCTCGGCGGGTTCTACGCCCAGTCCAATGCCCAGCAAACCATCCGTCAGCAGGTTGAGCCACAAAAGTTGTAGCGGGAAAAGTGGCACAATCAGATCACCCAAGGAAGAGGCGGGCAACAACAGTGCAATCATCGGCGCAAAGAGCATCACCAGGATCTTGCCGATATTGCCGCCGAGTGAAAACATAACAAATTTGCGGATGTTGTCATAGATTACCCGCCCTTCTTCGACCGCAGCGATGATGGTGGCAAAGTTATCGTCACGCAGCACCATTTCGGCAGCTTCTTTGGAAACATCGGTGCCTGTGATGCCCATTGCCACACCGATGTCAGCTTTTTTCAAGGCAGGTGCATCGTTCACGCCATCGCCGGTCATCGAGACAATTTGTCCATTGGCTTGCAGCGCCTCGACGATGCGCAACTTGTGCTCCGGTGAAACACGGGCAAAGACCGAGACATCGGCCACGGCCTTGCGCAACTCCGTATCCGAGAGTGTGCTCAAATTTTGGCCTGTCAGCACCTTGTCATTGGTGGCGATGCCTAGTTCATGTGCGATGGCGCTGGCGGTGAGCGGATGATCACCAGTAATCATGATCGGTCGAATGCCTGCAGCACGACAGACATCCACCGCCGATTTGACTTCGGGGCGAGGCGGATCGATCATGCCAAAGAGGCCAACAAAGATAAGATCTTTCTCTAGTTCGCTTGCACTAGGCAGCGTGGACCAACTTTGGAAGGCAGTGCCCAGCACGCGCATTCCCTTTTGAGCGAGTTCGTCGTTGCTCTGTTCAATCCGTTTGCGCAATTCTGGGGTCAAGGGCTGAATGGTGCCATGAACCCAGGCAGCGTTGGCGATTTCCAGCAAACCGTCGACAGAGCCTTTGGTGAAGGCAATGTAGCGGCCCGGCTCAGCCTTTGCCCACAGGTGAGATAAGCCGATTGGCAGTCCCAACTCGCCTTTGTTGATCTGATGCAGCGTAGTCATTCGTTTACGGTCCGAGTCGAAAGGCAGTTCAAACACTCGTGGCAGTTGTACTTCCAACTCGGCCTTGTGCAGATTCATTTCAGATGCAGCCATCACCAGTGCCAGCTCAGTTGGATCACCCAGCGCAACCATCTCTTTTATATTCGCTTCGTTGGTTTTGAACTGTATACTGGCATCATTACACAGGGCCCCAGCTGTGACAAGCAAGGCAACATCAGGGTTCATCTGCGTGGATGCAGGGGGTTGCTCGGTCCGCAGATAGAGCGTGTCGCCCGCCACATCGACCACTGTGACCGTCATGCGATTTTCGGTCAGTGTTCCTGTCTTGTCGGAGCAGATGACAGTCACCGAGCCAAGCGTCTCGACCGCGGGCAATTTGCGAATCAGCGCATTGCGACTCAACATGCGCCGTGCCCCCAGCGCCAATGTAATCGTCACCACTGCGGGTAACCCTTCGGGCACAATCGCCACTGCCACACTGATGCCTACCAACAACATCTCTGCCAAACTTTCGCCGCGCAGAACACCAAAGAGTGCGATCACCCCGGCCAGTAGTAGCCCCAACAGTGCAAGCGCTTTGCCCACTTGGTCGAGCCGTTTTTGCAGTGGCGTGTGTGTAGCATCCACACGTTGTAACAGTTGGGCGATTTTCCCCAATTCCGTTTTCATGCCGGTTGCTGTCACCACGGCCTGCGCACGCCCATAGTTGACCAAGGTGCCCATATAGACCATGTTTTTACGGTCACCCAATGGCAGATCACGCTTCGTCAAGGCTTCAACTTGCTTTTCCACAGCCTCCGACTCGCCTGTAAGCGCCGCCTCTTGTACTCGCAAATTGGCGCTTTCAAGCAGGCGACCATCGGCAGGGACAACATTGCCCGCTTCGAGCAGAATGATATCGCCCACGACCAGTTCACGGGATGAGATCTCAAGTAGTTGACCATTCCGACGCGCACGGACAATCGGCACTGTGAGTCGCTTCAACGCCGCCATTGCCCGTTCCGCGCGATATTCCTGGAAGAAACCCAACAAGGCAAATAGAACGACGATAGCCAGGATGGCACCAGCTTCCTGCCACTTTTGCAGAACGGCCGAAAGCAGTGCCGCCGCAATCAGGATAAGCACCATGGTGGCAGTAAACTGCTCCCAGAGTAGCCGTAAGGGGGTTCGCCCGCCTTGTTCAACCAGTTCGTTGGCACCATCCCGTTTTAGCCGTTGGGCGGCCTCTGCCGTCGACAGACCACTTTCCAGCTTCACTTCGAGTTGATTGGCGATCTCCTTGCCCGTGCAGGTGTGCCAGGCTGTACCTTTTTCCTCACTGGATAACTGATTTTTCTTGGACGAACCGATTATCATTCCATTCTTAGCAAGCATGTTCTTCTCCCTAGAAAACGATGTGTTACAATGATCGGCGTAACGCCAATCTCTTTTACACAAAAAATAGCGAGCACACCACAACATTTCCACATTCAAGTAGGTAATTGCCAAGCAGTCACGGTTGAAGGTCAAATTCTAAGTTTAATTTGACGTCCAAACAGTGCTGCTGACAATCACTGCTACGATATGGATGGTTGTGATGGTCTCGCTACTTGTGTTAGATAGTACTATACAATCCAACAACCGAGAGCAATGCTCCGAGATGACGGCTGTTGACTCTGCATATGCAGCTAGCTACTCCCCTGTGTGACGATAGTATCATGCATGGCTCGCCTGTCAAGGGAAATTTTTCCCGATTATAACGGTTCGATGTTCAACTATGTCTAGACTGATTCAATCTTTTAAATATGGTGCAGTGATTGCCTCGCTCTCACTGCTCATCGCTTCGGGCTTTGCCCTCTTCTGGGGGATTGGCAAAACTGTAAAAGTCGCCAGCACGATTGTGCGCAGCGTAGGGCAAGATCCTGTAACGATCCTCTATCTGGTAGAGTTGGTGGATGCCTTCCTGGTGGCTGTGGTCTTGTTCGTTTTGGCCGTCAGTATCTATGAACTCTTTCTGGGGGGACTGAAGTTGCCCGAGTGGATGCTGGCACATAATCTGCATGAGCTCAAGGCCAAGTTGAGCGGCATGATTGTCTTGGTGATGATCGTGCGTTTTCTTGAGGAACTTCTAAAAGGGAAAGCCGCCCAAGACCTCTTTTATACGGGGGTAGCCGTTGCCCTGGTCTCGGCAGTGTTGGTGGCCTTTAGCCATTTTGGCGGCAAAGATTAACAATTTGCAGAATTCCAAGCAGGCATTCTCTAACGCCATCCTGGTCGAGTTAGAGAATGCTATCTACGTTTTTGTTAAAGCCTCTTGTGCGTAAATTTTGTTTGCTATAAAACTCTTCTCCAATCAGTGTGATTGCCTCCCACCCAGCAAGCACTAGCAGATCGCGCCAAAAGAGTAGCCAACAGGCTGTATAGTAAAGTTTTCCCCACAATCCGGGCCAGCGAACATAGTCATAATCCACCAATACGACGCGTGGCTTTGCCTCGCAAGTCAACATCAGATTGTGGGCCTGCCATAGACGCTGTGCGAAAAAATGCCAAATTCGTTGCGGCCACTTCAGCCATCGATTCATTTGGCGACGCTCGGTCACATTGCGACTAAAGGCACCATAGAGATCGGGCATGTGCCCAGTATGTTTGTAGCAACGCAATGCGCTACGCAGAATCGTCAGCAGTTGACGTTCGATGTGAGCCCAGGTTCTTGGCTGTAATCTGCCATAGTCAATGTCGGCCAATGCCACTGCATTCGCTAAATAGGGCTGAATTGCCACTGTATTTACCCGCTCTGTTTGCTCACGAGCCACAAAGAAGTAGGTCGGTATGGTATGTTCAGCACCAAGATAAGCGGTAAAAAGGGTAGCCGAATCACGCAAAGTACGAGCCTGGTTGATTGCATCTTCGCAAGAGGTGCCCACTTCGCCTTTAATCTTAATCACAAATTGACTGTCTGCACTCAAATAGACATCGGTCTCGCTGCCGCCACCAATTCGTTTGAGCATGCTCTTGCCTTCCAGAAAATCATAGATCGGCTTGCCTACCAATGGCTCTTGCATGGCATACTCCATAACCTGTAAACCGAATTCAAGGCTGTCCTTTCGACTCGTTCAATACTTTCCCAAGCTGAAATGGCAGGTACTGCTGGAGTATAGGGTAACGTTCGAGTAGCGTCCGCACAACCCTGAACTTCCAGCCCAACAACCAGCCACCGAGCAAAACAAAGGGAATTCCCGGCAAAATCGGAATCATCATACCAACGATCCCTAAGAATATTAGCAGCCAGCCAACACCCGATCTCAGAGAGTTGCGCAGCACAACCGGCAGCGAGTTGAAGAGTTGTATCATATGATTTGCCATTTATTACCTCTCCTATCGCAGATCTTTCCACGCAGCATCACACAAAGGTTACACAAGATATCACTTTATACAAACATAGCATAGAACACTCAGCAGAGAAGAGGTAGGGTGATTTTTCCCGCATCTTCAGGGGAGTTTTCCCGGTTTTTGGTGGGATTTGTCTCTAACATCAAAGAATGTGATCTGCTATCTTTAGCGCATTGGTTTATTGAACGTGATCCTGGGCGAAAACGCTTAGGAAAGTAAGGAGTCAGTGAAAATGAATCTCTCTTTCACTTTGGCACGGATTGCAGGTATCCCAATCAGACTGCATATCACATTTTTTTTAATCATCCTTTTGGGCGCATGGCAATGGGCGGCGCGTGTGAACGAACCAATTTCAGGGGCGCTATTTGGCGCAGCGCTGATGATCGCCCTTTTTGCATGTGTCGCTTTACACGAGTTGGGACACAGCCTAACGGCCCGCGCCTTTGGCATCCAGACCCGTGAGATCTTACTGATGCCATTGGGCGGTGTGGCCCAACTCGATAAAAACCCGGAACGCCCACAACATGAGTTGCTGATTGCCTTGGCAGGTCCATTGGTCAACGTGGCGATTGCCATCCTGTTGGTGATTGTTGGCTTGACACCTCAGCTCAATCTCTTCAGCTATCTGCTCGATGGGCAGGGATTATCAACCTTGCTGAGTAGCGAAACAACCATTCATAATTTCCTGTTATGGTTGCTCAGCGCCAATGTGAGCTTGGTGATCTTCAATCTAATTCCCGCATTCCCGCTGGATGGTGGGCGGATCTTTCGAGCGCTCTTGGCCATGCTGCTGGACGCGCGGTCGGCGACTCGTATTGCTACCATTGTCGGTCAACTGATCGCCATTGGCTTGGGCATCTTCAGCTTGACAAGTGGCAATTTCATGTTGGCGCTGGTGGCAGTCTTTATCTTTGTCGGTGCTACCCAAGAGAGCACTGTAGCCGAGTCTAAAGTGGTCTTAACCACTCGTCGGCTGGGGGATGCTTATAATCGCCAGGTCATTACTTTGCAGAATGGGAACAGGTTAAGCCATGTAGTAGACTACCTACTCACCAGTTATCAGCCAGATTTTGCGGTGCTCTTTGGTCAGAAATTGCTGGGGGTGGTAACACGCGAGGATGCAATGAAAGCCTTGGCGACCTTTGATTACGACCCATTTGTCAGCGAGATCATGCGGCGTGAAGTGCTGAAACTGGACGCAAACCTGAATCTGGATGAAGCACGCGAGCAATTGGCTGAAAATCGTGCAAGAGTGGCAGCGGTGTACGATCAGGAGGACTTTCTGGGATTGATCAATCTCGAAGATATCCAGGAGGCATTTACAGTTCTGATGTTCAATCAGCGGCACAGTCAATTAAAACAGGCTGCCTAGTAGCAGCCAACTTCAAAGACTTCCGTCTGTTACTGACATTTAGGCAAATAGGTCATTTGGGCGAGATGGCGCAGGATCTTAGGAAGGGTTGAGTGTTGCGAATTGTGTGTTACGTGCGTTATGATCCATCGCAACTTGCAAGCTTCGGCTAGGCGTAGCACTAACTCACAATTCGCAATTCAAGGACCTTCCCATGCCCAACTATCAAGCTCGGCTGCAAAAGGTGCAGCAGAAGATGAGCGAAGCAGGCATTGATCTGCTCTTCCTAAGCCGCTCGGCCAATCTCGATTACGTCACTGGCATTCACCGCGAAGAACCCAATTTCGGTTATACCATCTATCCCGGCGAATGGATTACTGGCGCATGGATTCCGCAGTCAGGTGCGCCAATTCTCACCCTGCCCCGCATGTTAGCCGATTTTCATATGGGCAAAGTCACGGGCTATGATGTTCGTGTCTTGCCCGATGCTAGCGATCCGTTAGCCTATGTGCGTGATATCCTCGCCTCGCTCAACATCAAGGCGGGTGCCAAAATCGCCGTTGAAGACCGCTGTTGGGCCGAAACTGTCCTCAATCTCCAATCGCTCATCTCCAATCTACAAATCTCACTCGCTTCCAAAGTCATAATGCCATTGCGCCGCATCAAAGACGAGGAAGAACTGACGATCTTGCGTGAGGCTGGACAGATTACCTTGGCGGCCTATCAGGCGACGCTCAAAACGTTGCGCCACGGGATGACAACGCTCGATCTGACCAGCGAGGTTAAACATCAGCTCAAAAAGCATGGCGCAACGACTGACTCGTTCGTCACCTCGTTTTACAACATGGGTCGCAACTTTCCCTTCTACTTCAGCAATCGAGAAGAGATGTTACAGGTGCCGCTCTTGCCACCTGTCTCGATCTCATTTGACTTTGGCGCAGCCTACAAGGATTACTGTTACGATTTCGGGCGTTCCATCCATTTCGGCGAGCCAGAGGAGGAATATCGCAAAGTCCACGGTCTAGTGATGGCAGCGCAAGCAGCGGGCATCAAGGCGCTCAAAGCTGGCAATACCTGCGCCCAGGCCGATGCTGCCGCCCGTGCCGTCATTGCCAATGCAGGCTATGGCTTTGCCTTCCGCCATCGCCTCGGCCACGGCATTGGCAAAGATGTGCACGAACCGCCCTTCCTCACCGCCACCGACCAGACAGTAATGGAACCAGGCATGTGTTTTACAGTTGAACCGAGTATTTTTATTCCTCACCAATTTGGAGCGCGCGTAGAAGACATTGTTGTGGTCGGCGAGCAGGGCGGAATTCCGTTGACGAGTGGCTTTGGAGAGTTATTGGTGATTAGCTAATTTAGAGGGTGTGAAAACAAATGCAATCTCAACTCATCAAAAACAATTTCGGCATCAACACCACGGCCATCCATGCCGGCGAATCTGCCGATCCAACCACTCGCGCCACATCGCCTAATCTTGTCATGTCGACCACCTACCTGGCCGACCCAGATGCCAGTTTTTCGGTGGAAGGCATGGAGGCGGATTCACCTTACTTTTACACCCGCTGGGGCAACCCAACCGTACGCCAACTGGAACAGAAGCTTTGTGCATTGGAGCGTGCCGAAGCCTGCGTCGCCTTTGGCAGCGGTATGGCAGCCATCAGCGCCCTGTTCTTCCATTTGCTGCGCAATGGCGACCATCTAGTGATGAGCGATGTGGCCTATGCCGCCGCCACCGAAATGACTAACGAGTTGCTGCCAAGTTTCGGCGTACAGGTAAGTAAGGTCGATATGTCGGATCTGGAGGCAGTGGCTGCGGCAATTCGACCTGACACTAAGCTGGTTTATATTGAGACGCCTTGCAATCCCATTCTGCGCCTGACCGACATTGCAGCCGTTGCGCGGTTGGCCCACAATGTGGGTGCGCTGGTCGCTGTCGATTCGACCTTTGCCACGCCACTCGCCACTCGGCCACTCGAACTAGGAGCCGACTTTGTGGTGCATTCGCTGACTAAATACCTCTGCGGCCACGGCGACGCGATTGGCGGTGCTCTGCTTGGGTCGGCGGCGATCCTAGAAAAGCTGCGTCAGCAGATTGCGATCCGCACCGGTGGCATTCTCAGCCCCTTCAACGCTTGGTTGATTCTGCGCGGCATAGCGACATTGCCACTTCGTATGCGAGCACACGCCGAAAATGCACTACAGGTGGCCCAGTTCCTGGAATCACATCCCGCGGTCACACGCGTCATCTACCCAGGTCTGCCCTCCCATCCCCAACATGAACTGGCAAAAGAGCAAATGCGCAATTTTTCGGGCATGTTGACCTTTCAGGTCAAAGATGGAATGGAGACTGCCCGGAGATTGGCTGAGAAGCTCCAGGTCTTTCACTATGCGGTCTCGCTGGGTCACCATCGCAGCCTCATCTTCTATTTGGCAACCGATAGCTTGCAGGAATCTTCGTTTCGACTGCCGCCCAAACAACTGGAAAGTTTTCGGCACTTTGCTGGCAATGGAATCTTTCGCACATCGATTGGACTGGAAGATGCCGAGGATCTATGCAAAGATTTGGAACAGGGATTAGGAGATTGAGAGATTAGGAGATTGCGATGAACCGACAGACGGTTTCAAGCGGCACAGTTTGGGAAGAGTTGGCTGGGTATAGTCGAGCCATAAAGGTGGGCAACCACATCTTTGTCTCGGGGACAACGGCGACAGATGGCGAGGGTCAGGTCGTCGGTGCGGGCGATCCGGCGGCACAGGCGCGCTTTATCCTCAACAAGATCGAGTCTGCTTTGCTCAAGTTGGGCAGCAAACTGGAAGATGTCGTGCGCACGCGCATCTACATTCGTAACATCAACGATTGGGAAGCAGTGGCACACGTTCATGGCGAACGTTTTGCCCGTATCCGCCCTGCCAACACCCTGGTAAAAGCAGAACTGGTGGGCGACGATTATTTGGTGGAGATTGAAGCCGAGGCATTCGTCCAGGTCGAGCGAACGGATGCAAGTCTCGATCTGTCGGCTGTGATCGGCATCCCCAAGCCAGAGACGACGGACCCCTTCTCGGTCAAAATGCCGGAGTAGCGATTGCGGATTGCGGATTGACTCGCCACCCGCCACTCGCATTCTCATCTTGACCTGTGATTTGATAGGATAGTTTTGAATGATGCGCTTTTCACTTCGCCTGAACAACGACCTCACCATTCCTGAGTATGTTCAGCTTGCTCAAGTGGCCGAAGCGGTGGGTTTTGACCAATTTTGGGTGAGCAATGACCTCTTCCTGCGCAGTTGCCCGGTGATCCTTGCGGCAATAGCCCAAGCAACAAAAAAAATAGAAATCGGCTCTTGCATCCTCAACCCCTACACGATTGACCCATCCGAAATTGCGATGATGGCAGCAACCCTGGACGAGTTAAGCGGCAACCGCTTCAATCTAGGATTGGCGGCTGGCGCAGGGGATTTTCTACAGTGGGTAGGCATTGAACAGGAGAGACCGCTCGCCGCGGTGCGGGAGACGATTCAAGCAGTGCGGCAACTTCTGGCCGGAGAGCGTGCGCCATTTGCCGGTGAGTTTTTACAATGGAGTGATGAAGCATACCTGCGTTTCAAAGCGCCCAGGATCACGCCGATTTATATAGGCGCAATGGGGCCAAAAATGTTGCAGTTGACAGGTGAAATCGCAGATGGTGCGCTCCCGCTTCTCTTCCCACCCGAACACTACTTCACTGTAAAGCCCCATATTGACGCAGGACTCACAATGCGCGCCCAAAGGGTACCCACACAACTTGACACTTTCGATCTAGCCGCCTGCATTTGGGTCTCCTTATCCGACGATCCAGCAGCGGCGCGGCGACCGCTAGCGCAGAAGATCGCCTACTACGGTCACGCATTGGGCGATCTGATCCTACAGCGTCTCGGCGTAGCGCGTGAGGAGTTTGTCCCCATCGAACATGCGATCATGGTAGAGCGGGACGAAGAGAAGGCGATTGCGATGGTGGATGAGCGCATGTTACACATTGGGGTCGTGGGAACGGCGAATAATGTAATCGAGCGGCTAGAACCACTGGTTGCGGCGGGCGTGCGCCACTTGAGCTTCGGTCCACCGTTAGGGCCAGAACCGATTCGGGCAATCCGGATGTTAGGTGAGGTGATCTCACATTATGCCAATTTTTGAAAACCTGAGTGGCACTCTGAATTTGTAAAACGAGGAGTGGTACTCAAGATTTTCACCACAGCCATACGATCATCTTTCCTGCTGTCACCTTATCACCTTTTCGCCTCTTCCCACGGAATCGGACTCACATCATCGTGTTTCAATGTACGTGATCCAGTGCGATCAATGCGCATGATCAGACGGCACGCTGGGTCGGGACAGGTGACGCGCGAGTCGGTTTCCATCCAATCGGCGGGATGATTATATCGTTGTTTTGCGGGAAGCAGTGGAATCGCCGACTGCAGGGCGTAAAGGCAAAAGTCGGCACCGGAGGGCAGCGAAATCTTGCCGCCTTTCATGTAGAAGCAGTCACCCACTTTCATGTTGCACGTGCAGTTGCCTTCGATGGCTTCTACTACAACGGTGAGATCGTAAAGATCAAATTGATCGGACATAGAATTCCTTTCTCCGCTTGTTTTTTTAGGGTTCAACTTATTTTTCTACTCTTCACTGGTATAAAGTCGGTAGCGTTGCTCTGGTTGCGCGCCCATTGCCTCTAAAAAGGCGGCTGCCTCTGAATCCTCAACCACCGGCCCGATGGCTAAATGGCTCCAACCTTGCTCTCCTGCAAATTTTAGGGCAGCTTGCCATAGCTGCCTCCCAACTCCCTGATGTCGCCAATCCGGATCTACAGTGCCTAGGAGCATGCGCCCTGCTTTTACAGGTTGCCTGAACAGCCAGTGCAGCCAAAGGCGCTGAAGCGGGTTCCGCCCCCCTTTGGCGCGGCAGAGTGCCTTGCCCAGATCTGGTTGTAGAAGTACAAGACCTATCGGAACATTCTCGTGCCAGAGGGTCAACGCATTGAATGGGGCACAACTCCATTGGCGCAGCAGATAGGCTGCCTCGGCTCGCTCTGGTGGAGCGAACTCGGGATGGTCAAGGTAGGCGGATTGAAACAAAGGAAATAAGTCACCTAGCAGGCGTTGAGGATCGATCACTTCGATTCGCCCTAATGTTTGCGGCTCGGATTGGATCAATTGTTCTGCGACAATGTCAATATGATACAAACGCATCTCTAGCAGGGGAGTCATGACCGACTCAACTAGCTCAGTCACATAGGGCGGATTATAAGGTGTAAAGAAGGGAGGAACACGGTCAAAACAATTGCAGAGGATGCCCGTACGAGGGTCGTGAGGCGAAAGTCCGGTTGGGCCGACGATGCGAAAGCACTCGTAGCCTGCGATCTGCTCCTGTAGGGCTGCGTACAGACGTTCCATCGTCTCTTCATGGTTGATGCAATGCAACAATGCTGCATAGGCAGTGCCATCGCTCCGGTCCGGATCGATCAGGCCAACAACCGCAGCGACCTTTTGCTCCATCGAGGCAACTGAGGGAAGGTCATAACCGCCTTCCTTGCTGCGTCGGGAGCGAGGTAGCGCTTCTAGGGAAAGTAGAAAACGTTGTCGCCGTTCGAAGTATGGATCGTTGGTGGTAACAAGGTCGCCACGAAGCGGTTGATAAAGAAACGGTGCCCAACGACGATCCGACTCATATATAGACCACCAGTGGCGCACAAATGAACCACGCTCCCACCACCCTTCAGCAAGCTGTGTTGAGTAATTGATATAGTCCATAAAAACGTTTACGCATTGTCTCTAACGGGCAACGGATAGATAGCTGAGAGATTCATTCTTAGTTGCTTAGCTTTTCCAAAGGATTCTTCAAAACAATAAAGGTTGAGTAAGTCATTCGCTTGTAGCCTCTTGTTATAAAATTATTCCTTAAAACTGCACTTACTATTTATAGATAATTTAGTGTAGTCATTAATGGATTGTGGATAACATTGTGTATAAGTCGCCAGTTGTGGAAAAGTCCGCGCAAATGTGGGGACAAGTTTGTAGGCAGCAAAACTTAACATCCGCAACATAAATTCCAAACGTTAAAATTTTGAAGCTCATCAAATTTCGCAAAAGGATTCCTACATTTATATGTTGGGTTATATTAAACTTTGTGCCCCAATATATTGCGTCGAACAATTGTTCTAAAGCTACAACTTGACAATAATCAATCCTTTTAGGCTGTTTTGAGACTTAGCCTGCATTGTCCACAGTAGGATTGTCTGATATACTGTACTAACTGAGCAATAAACAAGCAACCCGGTGGCGACTTATTAATGCCAATTGCTATTTCAAGCTTCAAATGTTCTTTTTGGTTCGGAGCTAAAATTCCTGGCTACAGATGCAGAGAGCGATTGGTAGAAGGTGCCGCAATCTATGGCATAGTGATCTAGATCACCCTTTGCAGTAGGGAGTGTTCGGAGCTAAGCTCCATTGGTAATCACTTCCCAGCAGGAGTCTACGAAAGGGCTAAGTCAAAACGGAATTTGTACTTTCCTCCTTAAGCTGTTTATGTTCATGTTGTTACTCCTAAACACTACAGACTGGCCTTCCCTGCACCCTGGCTAGTCAAACATTCGAAATAACTTAAATATTGACTGGATGCGGATGCGGTCATGGCAACTTAGACTGGCGTTACATCCTTTCCATCAAACGTTACGGCTGGAGTTGAACAATGTTCATCTTCCCTGTTTCATATTCCCTCCAATAGGGAAAGCACGACAAGCAGTTTAGAAAAGAACGATATCCTATTATATAGCATTGAGTTTGCTGAGGGCACTCTCTGCTCCAAACTAATTAACCCTAAGGGTCAGAACATCATCACCCGTGACGTTCATGCGTCACTCCACAGGACCCGATCTGCCCGGAGGTCATTCATGTCTTGGAATGATATGTCTCAATATAGTCAGAATCGTAAACCGTATGTCAAGGCGGAAAAAAGGAGAGAAGAAAACTACAACATTCAAAACTTCACTTGGGACTCATCTTTAAAAATTGAAAAAGAGGGTGAAATCCGCAGTGTACCTGCGCTCCCCCCCTCTGTTGAGCTACAATTCGAATCATCACTTGATGAAGCGCTATTGGATGAGGCGTCATTAGATGACGTGTCATTAGATGACGCCTCACTCAGTGACAAAGCACACGAACTATTTGCGGCATTTGATAATGACGACATCGCAGACATAGCCGCCCCGGGCAGGAAAGCGGCACGGATGAATCCGCACGAGGTCTGGAAAAAGGCACTCAGCCAACTAGAGATGCAACTTCCTGCCAGCACATTTAATACCTGGGTGCGCGACTCATTCGTACAAGCCTATGAAGATGGTGAGTTTATCATCTGTTCCAACAACGCTTATGCGCGCGATTGGCTACAGAATCGATTGCGGCAGATGATCAAGCGTATTCTTTCCAGCATTGTGGGCCGCCAAATTCAGGTCCAATTTACGGTTCAACCGCAGCGCCTTGTCGATAGCAAAGGCGTTACCAATACACCGCTTTACACCATTGCAAACCAGGAAGAGCCAGAACCCAAACTCTCGGAGAGGGAGAGTTTACCCTTTAGCTCCATGGCGTCGATTCCGGGCAACAGCCCTATTCATACTGCTGGTGCTCATACTGTGAGTCGCCAACCATTCGCACAGACTGGGTTGAAGCCTAGCTATGCCTTCGATACATTTGTCGTGGGCAAGCACAATCAGCTTGCCAGCGCGGCGGCGATGTCGATTGTCGACAAACCAGGCAAACGATTTAACCCACTCTTCGTCTACGGCGGCGTAGGTTTGGGCAAGACCCACCTACTTCATGCGGTCGGCAACCGACTCTATCAGCGTGGCTTCAAAACGCTTTACTGCACCTCGGAGCAGTTTACAAACGACCTGATCACAGCCATTCGCAATCAGAGCACCGACGATTTTCGCAACAAATATCGCGAGCTCGATGTGCTGCTGATCGATGACATTCAATTCATCGGTGGGAAGGATAGCACCCAGGAAGAGTTTTTCCACACCTTCAATCACCTCTTTAATTCAGGCAAGCAGGTAGTGATCAGCAGCGACAAGTTGCCCAAATCGGTGCCTACCCTCGAAAATCGCTTACGCAGCCGCTTTGAGGGCGGGTTGCAGGTCGATATTTCCCAGCCTGATTTTGAGACCCGCGTAGCGATCTTGGAGGCCAAGGCACGCGATCGCCATTTCGACATCAGTCTTGAAGTGCTCAAGGAGATCGCCGGCCGAGTAGAGAGCAATGTGCGCGAGTTGGAGGGGGCACTCAATAAGCTGGCAATTCAGGCCGAGCTCTTCCACAGCCATTTAGATGTGGGCATGGCGCGCCACATTTTGCAGGACCTGAATCCAGAACGGAAACCTTGCACGCCCAATCAGGCGATTGAAATCGTGGCCCGCCACTATCGGCTCACCGCGGACGATCTATTGGGTCAGCGCCGCACCAAAGAGATTGCGCACGCACGCCATGTTACGATGTATCTCCTGCGCACGATCCATCACCTGTCGCTGCCAACGATCGGTCAACAGTTGGGTGGACGCGATCATACGACCATCAGTCATGGCATCGAAAAGGTCGAAAAAGAGCAAACCAAGGACGAACTACTGCGCCGAGAGTTAATTTTGCTGCGCGAAAAAATTCATAACACACAATTGCCTTGATTGCTACTCGGTTTGCTTGCGTGAAACTATCAAGTACAGTACACTATATACTGAACGCAACAGCGACTTAATGGAACAAGACGCTGGACTTTACTTTGTGAGTTCCATCCTAGAAGACATTTCGATACATTCTCACAAACAAAGTCCGAAAAACTATAGAGCAGTTGCTTTGGGAACTTAGAGATTTCGTATACCATCTTTACCAGGTTAGCCAAACCCAAGAATATCGGAATCAGCATTCTCAAACAAATAGGTTATATGCACCTGTCGATGTAGAAAAGTCAACGTTGACCGTACTACTTGGCGACATGCAAAAGCCCTATCGCCGAGTAAGATAGAAGCAGATCTGTACAAAAAGCTTTGGAGCACCCCATGGCAAATGATGGCCGTCAAAAAGCCCTTGAAAATACACTAGCTGGACTCAATAAAAAATACGGTGAAGGGACCGTCATGAAGTTGGGGGAAGCGTCGAAGATGCAGGTGGAGTCTATTCCAACCGGTAGCCTGAGCTTGGATATCGCCCTCGGCGTGGGAGGCATCCGCGCGGGCGTATCATCGAGATCTATGGACCGGAGAGCAGTGGCAAGACGACCGTCTGCCTTCATGCGATTGCCGAGGCACAACGTGCAGGTGGCATGTGCGGCTTCATCGATGTGGAACATGCGCTGGATCCTAGCTATGCAGCCAAGATCGGGGTGGATGTGAATAATCTCTATGTCTCACAACCCGATACGGGCGAGCAGGCGCTGGAGATTGCCGAAGCTTTGGTGCGCAGCGGTGCGATGGATGTGGTGGTAATCGATTCGGTGGCGGCTCTGGTGCGCGCGCTGAGATCGAAGGCGAGATGGGCGACTCACATGTTGGTTTGCAGGCACGGTTGATGAGTCAGGCGCTGCGCAAGCTGACCGGTGTGATCAAGTCGAGTGGCACCTGTATGATCTTCACCAACCAGCTCCGTCAGAAGATCGGCGTGATGTTTGGCAACCCGGAGACGACGACCGGTGGTATGGCGCTGAAGTTCTATGCCAGCGTGCGCTTGGACATTCGCCGCATCGAGTCGATCAAACAAGGCACCGATGTGGTGGGCAACCGCACCCGTGTAACGGTGAAGAAGAACAAGGTCGCCCCACCCTTCAAAGTGGCCGAGTTTGACATCATGTACAACGAGGGCATCAGCACCGTCGGTGATCTGATCGATCTGGGTGTGGAGTATGATGTGATCGCCAAGCGTGGCGCTTTCTTCAACTTTGGCGATGTGCGTCTCGGTCAAGGCCGTGAGAATGCCAAGGAGTTCCTGCGCCAGAATCCGCAAATTGCCAGTGAGATTGCGCAATTGGTGCGTGGCCGTGTTGGGCTCGTCGAGCGCTCTGCAAATGGCTCCGCCAAGGGGGCAGCAGACGTCGATGACGAATAGTTATTCTATTGTTCCATTATAATACTTGCAATTGACACAAGACTGTTTGATTTGTGAAACATCCTCCTCGGTAGAGACGGGTGCATAGCGTGTAGTAAAGTGATTTTGAGTTCAACTATGTAACGAGGGTAGAACTGGTAAATTATTTGACTATCTTCCTACCCGTACTCGATTACAGTTCTTTGCATCTCGATCCTTGCTTTCACGATCAACGGTTGTACTGTAACTGTCTGAATAGTGGGATTTTCCGTAACTAGCACAATGAGCATCAGTAGACGCTTATAAAGTTTGCTGGTTATAGGAAAATTCGAGTTTCATTCAACACTCAGTATTGATGCGAATCAGGCAATTCTGACGAGCTGGGTTCGTTCCAGGTCGCAGTCTACCGTCTGCAAAAGGCATCGTGTGAACTTGCTATGTATGCGCTGTGGCGTACGCCACAGCGTTTTTTATTTATCCGATGCTCGCCCAAAGGATGGTACTTGTACCTCTACGGAAGCACATTTACAACAACATGCGGGAAACTAATTTATGGAACTAACGAGTGTACTACTCCTGCTGCTCGGCATCATCATTGGCGCAGCCGCAGGTATTTACTTCGGTTTTAAGCGAGGCCAGGACGCAGGAGTCGAATCTGGCATCAAAACTGGTATTCAACAAGGCATTCAGCAGGGCATTCAAGCGGAAAAGGAGCGCCAACAAGGGGTTCTGCAAAGCGCCGAAGAACAGGCAGCGCGCATGTTGACCGAAGCAGAAACCACCGTCAAACAGCGACGACTTGAGATTCAAGAAGAGGCAGTCAAACAGCGTAGCGAGATGGATGGTGAGATTAGCCGCCGCCGAAAAGAGCTGGAAAAAATCGAAGAGCGGCTACAGAATCGTCTTGATACGGCAGAACGCAAACTAGAATCACTGGAAGGCCGTGAAAAGAAGTTAAATCAACGCGAGAGCACACTCGACAAACGGCAGGCCAAACTCGATACAGTGGAACAAGAGTGGCAGGCTGAATTGCAGCGGGTAGCACAGATGAGCCAGGAGGAAGCGAAACAGTTGCTTCTCTCCGAAGTCGAGAAGACCACACGTCAGGAATCTGCCCGTGTCATCCGTCAGGTGGAATCGGAAGCGAGCGAGGAAGCAGATCGCCGTGCCCGCCAGATCATCACCATGGCGATTGAACGCATTGCCAGCGAACACGTTTCGGAAACTGCGGTAAGCAGCGTTGACCTCCCCTCCGACGAGATGAAGGGGCGCATCATTGGTCGCCAGGGACGCAACATCCGCTCGATCGAACAGGCGCTCGGTGTAGACCTGATCGTCGATGACACACCCGAAGCCATCATCATCAGCAGCTTTGACCCGGTACGCCGTGAAATTGCCCGTATGGCGATGAGCAAGCTGGTCACTGACGGTCGCATCCATCCTACTCGGATCGAGAAGGAAGTAGAAAAGGCTCGCACAGAGATCGAGCGCATCATCCTCGAAGCGGGCGAACAGGCCACCATCGAACTCGGTATCCAAGGCGTTCATCGTGAGATCCAGAAGCTGTTGGGGCGTCTGCGCTTCCGTACCAGTTACGGTCAAAATCAGCTCTACCACGCCATCGAAACTGCCCACCTTGCCTCGATTATGGCGCATGAGTTGGGTGCTAACGCAAAGGTTGCTCGCTTGGGTGGCTTGCTGCACGACATCGGCAAGGCGGTCTCGCACGAAATGGAAGGACCACACGCAATTGTTGGGGCTGAGATTGCCAAACGATATGGCGTCAGTGATGTGGTTGTGAACTGTATTGCCTCGCATCATCAAGAGGTTGAGCCGCAGTCAATCGAGGCTGTGATCGTGGCGGCTGCTGATGCCATTAGCGGTGCCCGCCCTGGAGCCCGGCGCGAAAGCTTTGATACTTACGTCAAACGAGTGACCGAGCTCGAAAACATTGGCAATAGCTTCACGGGCGTCACCCAAACCTACGCAATCCAAGCTGGGCGTGAAATTCGTGTCATCGTCAGGCCAGAACAGATCGATGATTTGGCTGCAATTAATTTAAGTAGAGAAATTGCTAAGAAAATTGAAGATAACCTTCAGTATCCTGGGCAGATTCGTGTGACCGTAGTACGAGAAACGCGTGCTGTGGATTACGCAAAGTAGGAAACCCTAACTTTGCTGAAATTGGCCGTAACTTCCTAATGAGAACACCGTCATCATTTACAACGAATGTAGATAGGTAGGGTGCAAACAAAATTCTTTCTGCGCTCACACCTGTTTGTACATGCGAACATAAACGATTGGCAGATCATTGTTACATTAGAAGGAGGCACAAACATGGCTGAGCTCATTAAAGTCTCTGCCCAGTCCCGTTCGACAGCTGTTGCCGGAGCAATTGCAGGCGTGATGCGCGAAGAAGGTCACGCGGAGATGCAGGCAATTGGTGCGAGTGCGGTGAACCAGGCAATCAAGGCCTTAGCGATTGCGCGTGGCTATCTGGTACAGGACGGAATCGACCTGGTGGTTAGCCCGAGCTTCAACGAGGTTGAAATTGAGGGCAACGAGCGCACGGCTGTTCGATTCGCTGTGTTCAAACGCTGAGACAGAAGAAACGTATGTGCGAGACCAAAAGAAAAGGTCTGCGAGAATCCTCGCAGACCTTTTTTATTTCAGCGGCGTTGGCGGTTGCGTCGCTTTTCTGAACGCGAGGGGCGAGATTCTGGTTCATTGGCCGGAGTCGCTGCTTGGGCTGACTCGCTGGCAGTGCCTCCTTTGCGCTTCGCCATTTGCGCACGGACTTGCGCATTATCCTCTTCGGCACTGGCACGGCGCTTTACCGTGCATCCACCACAGGTGCTACAGCCGCCGCTACTTGCGGCCTTGGTCGAAATCAAGTCGCCGACCTTGAACTCCATCAGCGCCATGTTTTCCAACATCACGGTCACACTCTCTTTGAGCGGATGAATGTGACGGACTCGGCCTGTTCCTTGGGGTGTCACCACTTCGGCACCCAACTTGGGCATCTTCTTGTTCTGTTCTTTATAGTAGAGATCCTCATACGACAAACAACAGAGCAACCGACCACAGACGCCACTAATCTCATCCGGGTTGAGTGGGAGCTGTTGATTTTTCGCCATGCGGATACTAACTGGAGTAAATTCTCGAAGCCAACTGGTACAACAAAGCTGGCGACCACACTTACCCACCCCATTGAGCAACTTCGCCTCATCGCGCACGCCAATTTGGCGCATTTCGATCCGTGTACGGAAGATTTTCGCCAGGTCACGCACCAGGATACGGAAATCAACTCGATCATCCGAGGAGAAATAGATCAGCAACCGTCCACCGCTAAAGTTATAATCGCAGCGGATCACCTTCATCTGCAAGTTGTACTCTCGTACTTTGTTGCGACAGAGTGCCAATGCCTCTTGCTCTTTCTTCTTCCAGAGATCGCGTTGGATCATGTCCCAAGCTGAGGCTTTACGCAACACATTCTTCATTTCACCAACAACCTGCGAAGCATCAATCACGTGGGGTGGATTGACCACTTGTGCTACTTCAACGCCTTTGGACGTATCGACCACGACGTAATCTTTGTTCGTGAGGTCAAAGTAGCTATTCGCATTAAAATCATATACTTTTCCTACTGATTCAAACTGAACTCCAACCACAATGGGCATAGTACAATCCTAGAGTAAAATATTCAGGCACTCGGCATAAAGCTGCGCTGCCTGCAGAACATCTGTAATGTAGACACGGCCAAACTATTGACGTGCTCCACTCGGAACTTGAGGGAATTGCAGCAGCAGGACATCCAGCGCCAACCGTGTATTGACTGTGTGATGCAAGACCTTGTCTGTATAGCGTAACAACTGCAAGTACTTCAGTAATCGCTCAAGTGATATCTTGCCCGCGAGGGATTCGATTTCACTGCGATAGTCAATATTACTACACGCCTCAGCACAGCCGGAAAGAGTCAACAGCACATCGCGCCACCAGGTTGTCCACGTTTCCAATAGCTCAAACAAATGTTGGCTGTTACGATCAGCGGCCAACTTTTCTGCAAAGGCCAGGCGTTCAATCCGGTTTGCCTGCGTCAGATGCAAAATGGTAGCGATCTGGTTACGTCGTTCTTCCTCTGCTGTTGCCCGTTGCGCCTGTTCCACTGCCCAGCCCAGCCTGCCGTTCGCTAGGCGGGCCAAAGTCTGTGCCTTAAGCTGCGGCACCGACCATTGGGTTATCAGCGCTTGTTCGATGGTTGCAGCATCTATCGCACGCAATTCAAACTGTTGACAGCGACTGAGAATCGTCGGCAACACCAACGAGCGATCTGTGGCTGTGAGCAATAAAACAACTTGTCCGGGCGGCTCCTCTAATGTTTTGAGCAGACGATTGGCGAAGGTCGCATTGGCCGTCTGGAAATCTTGAATCAGAATGACTTTGTAACGTCCTTCCACTGGACGCAATGCCACATCACGTACAATCTCGACCGCCTGTTCAGAGCGCAGCGTGCCATTCAAACGATCAACCGCACCATCTTTATCCAGCGGTTGGATCAGACGCAGATCCGGGTGCGTTTGGCGGGCCACCAATTGGCAGGCTCGACATTGACCACAAGGTCGCCCACTCGCGGCAGTACAGAGCAATGCCTGGGCAAACAGCCTAGCCAGTGTAGATTTACCGACCTGCCGAGAGCCCAAAAACAGATAGGCATGTCGTGGTTGTGCAGCAGGATCGCTTCCATCTGCTACCCTGCGCAAAAGTTCAACCACCCATCCGTGCCCCCAAAGCGGCCAAGTCTTGTGCTCTACCTGAGTCGAACGCTTCACAGAATCTTTAGACATCACGTGTTGATTCTAACATAGGCATCTAAACGCTTCAAATACATCAAATACAATGGGAGGTCAGGGAATCAGTAAGATATATATACTTCCATATGAGCAACCGGCAAATAAGAACGTTGCCAGTTCCGATCAATAAAACGAGGCGACTGGGATCCCAGTCGCCTCGTGCTTGCGCCATGAAGAGGTGCGATTACTTGACGTCCACTGCAGCGCCTTCGGCTTCCAGTTGCTTCTTGGCATCAGCTGCGGCATCCTTCGTAACTGCGGTGAGGACGGTGGCAGGAGCGCCTTCGACCAGATCCTTGGCTTCTTTGAGGCCGAGATTGGTGAGAGCACGGACAACCTTGATGACGTTGATCTTCTTGTCGCCGACTGTCTTGAGGACGACATCGAATTCGGTCTGCTCTTCAACGGGTGCAGCAGGAGCAGCAGCACCACCGCCAGCAGGGCCAGCCACTGCGACAGCGGCGACCGGTGCGGCAGCGCTAACACCCCACGATTCTTCCAACATTTTGACGAGCTCAGCGGCCTCCAACAAGGTGAGACCGTCTAATTGTTCCTTAATGGCCTTCAAGTCTGCCATGATGTTTAATCTCCTTTAGAGTACAGTTGCCCGGTAGGCAACCAAATATTGCGACTGATCTACAATTCGTTTACTCGGGTTACGCTTGCAATGAAATCTACATTCTGCAAGCTGTACGAAGGTGCTTATGCAGCTTCCTTCTGTTTTTCGACATGGGCATTGATAACGCGTGCTAAGCCACCTGCCGGGGCATTGAGAATGCGTGCCAGGCTGCTTGCTGGTGAAGCCAACATACCCAACAGTTGTGCACGAACTTGATCCTTGGTTGGTAGGTCCGATAACTTCTCAGCACCGGATGCATCCAAAACCGACGATTCAAGAATAGCACCCGTGATCTCGACAACCTTCTCAGCCTTAATCCAATCCTTGAGCGCATTTACGCCCTTAGCGACATCATCGCCAACGAAGACGACGCCATTCGGACCCGTGGCCAACTTTGACGCATCAACACCACGTACTTCTTTGAGGGCAAGCCCCAAGAGCGTGTTCTTGATGACAACAAACTCAGATCCAGCTTCTTTCATTTTGGCCCGAAGCGCTCGCTGTTGTTTTACATTGGTGCCACGATAGTGGGTAAAAACAATAGCCGACGCATTCGAAACCTTCTCTTTGTATTCAGAAAGTAACTGCTCTTTCTTTGCTCGTGTAATAGGCAAGAGTTTTTCCTCCTTTCTATAGATTGCACGGTCTATCAGTATTATTTTGCGCTCTGTAGCGCAGATAGTTTGTGCAAAATATAAAGTTTACTACGCAATAAAAAACCGTCTTTGCGTACGCAAAGACGGTTTTGCAAACAGGGTAGCAAGCTCTTTCCATGTTTCCCGCACATAGCCATCCTAATTTGTATCCCCACGGATACAAATGGAGCTGTGCCTAGAATCAGAACGACTCTTCGTAAAGCGAGCCATTCTACATTGAAAAGATTGCCACATCCACTGCAAGTCACCTCGGCAGGCCGTGAGACAAGCTCACAATTGAGTGTTTGCACCTGCTGTCTTTAGCGCTTTTGGGACGGAATCTTTAGTTGTTACAAATTTTACTCAACTCTATACGAATGACCAAATTTTTACACACCACTCGATCAAAATCGAATTGGATGTTACCAACGCAGCCTATACGCTATCCACCTTCAAAGAAAGCGCACCATTGGTATCGAGACGGATACCAGGCCCCATTGTACTTGTGATCGTAATCCGATGCACGTAATTACCTTTGAGCGTGGCAGGGCGTGCCGCAGCAATCGCTTCCATCAAGGCAGCTAGATTCTTGAGCAGTTTGGCCTGATCAAAGCTGGCCTTGCCGATCGGGACATGGATGTTGGAGGTCTTGTCAACACGGAATTCAACGCGTCCCAAACGAGTCTCTTGAATAACACCCGCCAAATCATCGGGATTGACAATTGTCCCAGTCTTGGGCGATGGCATCAAACCACGAGGGCCAAGCACACGACCCAAGCGACCCACCACACGCATCATGTCCGGCGTAGCGAGGACGACATCAAAGTCCGTCCAACCTTTTTGGATGCGATCAGCAATATCTTCGGCACCTACAAAGTCGGCACCTGCGTCCTGCGCCTTGGTGGCACCGTCACCGGTCGCAAAGACCAGGATACGCACCGAACGACCCGTACCACCAGGCAACGTTACAACGCCACGTACCTGTTGGTCGGCATGGCGTGGATCAACACCCATGCGCATGTGCACTTCTACTGTCTCATCGAATTTTGCCGTTGCTACTTCCTTTAGCAACGCCACACCCTCTTGGGCATTATAGCTTTTGAAGCGATCCACTTTGCCCAAATTAGCACTATATCTCTTACTGTGCTTTGCCATCATTCACTCCTTTGTGGTTCAAACGGGGTCTCCCCCTCCCACCGCTCAAACGGATGCCCTGCGACACTTAGTGGCAACCGCTACGTTACAATCACAGTTTACTCAACCGTTACACCCATGCTACGCGCAGTCCCTTCGACCATGCGCATGGCACTCTCTAGGCTAACACCGCCGAGATCGGTTAGCTTGATCTGGGCAATCTCTTGTACCTGAGCCTTTGACAACTTGCCTACTTTTGCCTTGTTAGGTGTAGCACTGCCCTTTTCGAGCTTGATCGACTTCTTAATCAGGTCACCAACAGGTGGCGTCTTGGTAATAAAGGTGAACGATTTGTCCGAGTAGATCGAAATTTCTACTGGAATAATCGAGCCCATTTGGGCGGCAGTTCGTGCATTGTACTCTTTGACGAACCCCATGATGTTGACACCTTGAGGACCTAGCGCTGTACCAACCGGGGGTGCAGGAGTTGCTTTGCCCGCTGGTAACTGCAATTTCACAATTGCCTGTAATTTCTTTGCCATGAGTATCTCCTTCTGGCTTTGGTAATCGCCTACAAGCGGTTGGCTGCCACTCTTTGGCTCCCAAATACCAGCTTATGTTGTCTTTTCGTCTTTTTCCAACTGTAAAAAATCCACCTCAACCGGTGTTTCACGGTTGAAGAAGCTCACCATTACCTTCGCCTTGCCCTTGTCGGGATGAATCTCTTCGACTCGACCCCCAAATTCCGCAAACGGGCCACTCATAATGCGCACAGCGTCGCCAATTTGGAAACTCACTTTTAAGCGAGGTTCATCCGACTCGATGCGCTGCATGATCTTGTTTACTTCCTCTTGGCTCAGTGGTGTGGGCTTGTTACCCATGCCAACAAAGCCGGTGACGCCGGGGCTGTTGCGCACAACATACCAGCTATCTTCGTCCATGATCATGCGCACAAGAATGTAGCCGGGAAAAACTTTGCGCTCAACCTCACGACGCGAGCCATTGCGAATTTCAATTTCGGTTTCAGTAGGGACAACAATCTCTAAAATTCGATCAGTCATGCCCATTGACTCGGCACGATGTTCAATATTCTTTTTTACCTTGTTCTCCATACCGGAGTAGCTATGGATAACAAACCATTCTGGTTTGCCTCCGCTTTCGGCAGCTTCCGCGTCTAACTGGGCAGCGATCTCAGCATCCAACGCGGCCAATTCTTCGGGAGTCATCCCAAGGTTTTGAGCTTCAGGTGTTTTTTTTGTGGATGATGCGTCCCCGCTTGTGCCTTTGGCCATACCTTGTACCGTTACGCAGTTGCCCGCAGTAGAAACAAAATCACTTCATGAAAAAGTGAGTCTACCCCAAAAATGATGATCGTGGCGATCACCGTAGCAATAAACACAATTACCGTAAGTCGTGTACCTTCTTCCCGAGTTGGCCAGGAGACCTTCGCCAATTCGGCGCGCGTCTCCCTGAAATAGCGCATCAATGCATTCTCGGTTCGCACTTCTGTAGTCATACATGAATCCTGTTTTATAACTTTGCTTACTCGGAAAACGACCACCGGTCCAGTGTGAACCGGTGGTCGTCGAGGCAGGCGCGGCAGGAATTGAACCCGCAACCTGCGGTTTTGGAGACCGCTGCTCTGCCAATTGAGCTACACGCCTATGAACAGACAAATGGCAATTTGGATTTTGGATTCAGTTTACTAGAAATGAATCCAAAATCCAAAAATTAAATTCCATGTTATGCACTTGTCTGTGACATGCGCAACATGTATCAAATGCAAAGACTACTTCATAATCTTGGTGATAACACCAGCACCGACGGTGCGTCCACCTTCACGAATGGCAAAGCGGCTGCCCAACTCCAACGCCACCGGCGAAATCAACTCGACTTCCATGTTGACATTGTCACCAGGCATCACCATCTCCACACCAGCAGGCATTTGAATGCTGCCCGTGATGTCCATCGTGCGGATGTAGAACTGCGGGCGATAGCCGTTGAAGAACGGCGTGTGACGACCACCCTCTTCCTTCTTCAACACATACACCTCAGCCAGGAAGTGGGTGTGCGGGGTGATGCTGCCTGGCTTGGCCAACACCATGCCACGCTCGACATCTTCGCGCTGAATACCGCGCAGCAACAGACCGACATTGTCACCTGCCATGCCCTGGTCGAGCAACTTGCGGAACATTTCGACGCCGGTTACCGTGGTGCGGCGGGTGTCACCCAAGCCCACAATCTCGACTTCTTCCATGACCTTGACGATCACGCTCGATACGACCCGTCACCACTGTGCCACGACCTTTGATGCTGAAGACATCTTCGATCGGCATCAGGAATGGCTTCTCGGTGTCGCGCACCGGGGTCGGGATGTACTCATCAACCGTGCGCATCAGTTCCCAGATACAGGCATACTCTGGCGCATTCAGTCCTTGCTGCTCGACTCAACACCTTCAACGCACTGCCACGGACGAAGGGAATGTCGTCACCAGGGAAGTTGTAGCTGCTCAACAACTCGCGCATCTCCATCTCCACCAGTTCCAACAACTCGGGGTCGTCCATCATGTCACACTTGTTCAGAAACACCACCATCGCTGGCACTTCCACCTGGCGAGCAAGCAGAATGTGTTCACGGGTCTGCGGCATCGGTCCATCCGGTGCAGCCACCACCAGAATCGCACCGTCCATCTGCGCCGCACCCGTGATCATGTTCTTGATGTAGTCAGCATGTCCCGGGCAGTCCACGTGTGCATAGTGACGCTTCTCAGTCTGATATTCTACGTGCGAAATCGCAATCGTGATACCTCGTGCGCGCTCTTCTGGCGCATTGTCAATCGAATCGAATGCGCGGAAATCCGCCCATCCCTTCAGCGCCAACGTCTTGGTGATTGCTGCCGTCAGCGACGTCTTCCCGTGGTCAATGTGTCCAATCGTGCCGACATTCACATGCGGCTTGGTTCGCTGAAATACTTCCTTTGCCATGAAGCAACTCCTCTGATATGCTCTGCTCGATCACTGATACCATCATGAATGGATCAAGCAATGTACGTTATTGATGAATTTATGTTTGGTAAAGCTAGTGGAGCCCATGACCAGGATTGAACTGGTGACCTCATTCTTACCAAGAATGTGCTCTACCTACTGAGCTACATGGGCAATTTTGTCACACAAGAATCCATCTCGTGTGACAAGGTGGGCAGGGGCGGATTCGAACCACCGTAAGCGATAGCTAGCTGATTTACAGTCAGCCCCCTTTGTCCACTCGGGTACCTGCCCTGATATCGAACTTTGTACTACAGAGCCGACGAACGGACTTGAACCGTTAACCGCCTGTTTACAAAACAGGAGCTCTGCCGATTGAGCTACGTCGGCCTATTTCAGCCATACATTCTTTAAATTCATCTTGCACATATTACCAAGAAATTTGGTCAAGTTCGGCTTGTTTGAGCCGACAAGTGCGCAACAGGAGTTCTGAATTCACATTCTACACACCATGCGTAGCAGAAGCAGAATTATACCATAGCCAACGACAGGGTCAAATCTTTAGGTAAGTTGAGATAATCAAAATCATTGAATTCAGCAGGAAGCAAGACGCAAGATGCAGATTACACTTTCGTACCCTGCATCTTGCTATTCGTTTATGCTGAAATGACGGTCCCAACTGCTTCGCCGTGAACTACCCGCAGCAATGTATTTTCATGCCAGAGGTTGACGATCTGAATGGGCAGGTCGTTATCCATACACATTGCCATCGCTGTGCTGTCCATGACACCCACCCGCATGTTGAGCGCATCAATATAGGTCAGGCGTTCAAAACGTTGGGCATCCGCATTTTTCTTTGGATCCTTATCATAGACGGCATCCACCTTGGTCGCTTTGATAAGAACTTCTGCATCGATCTCCATAGCCCGCAACGAGGCAGCCGTATCTGTTGTGAAGTAGGGGTTGCCTGTGCCTGCACCAAAGATCACGACACGTCCTTTTTCTAGGTGACGGACAGCGCGCCGCTGGATATAAGGCTCGGCTACTGCTCGCACTTCGATCCCCGTCATCACCCGGGTTGGAATGCCCATGCGTTCGAGAGCATCCTGAAGAGCCAAGGCATTAATCACCGTGGCCAACATTCCCATGTGGTCTGCGGTAACCCGCTCCATCCCGTGATCCAGCCCATCTTGCTTGCCTCGCCACAAGTTACCACCGCCGATAACGACGGCGCACTGCACACCAAGATTGACAATCTCCACTACCTTGCGTGCCAAAAATTCAGCCTGTGAGGGATTGATACCAAAGCCACCCTCGCCAGCCAGTGCCTCACCACCCAGTTTGAGTAGAATACGTCGGTATTTGAGTTCAGCCATCATAGCCTCATATCTATTCAATAGATATAGGAGTTACACAGGTTACCGAGAAATTCAGTTCACGATAGACGCCTCTGAAGCGGCACATGTGTAAGTCCCGATATCCTACAAAAACGCCCAGCCAATGGGCTGGGCGTTTTATCAACCACCAATCTCAAGTCTGGAGAAGCCTCCAACCTTGATGTTTTCGCCAAGTGTGGCGATTGCATTGGTGAGCATGGCCTGAATCGTTATGTCAGGATTTTTGATGAAAGGCTGCTCAAGTAAACAGACTTCGCTGTACCATTTGTCAAGCTTGCCATCGAGAATCTTCTCGATTACATGGGCTGGCTTGTTGCTGTCAGCCATCTGGGCGCGATAGATCTCTTTCTCTTTTTCGATTGCTGACTCGGGAACTTGAGCGCGTTCGACATAAAGCGGACGAGCCGCGGTGATATGCATAGCCAGATCACGGGCGAGTTGTTGGAACTGATCCGTGCGTGCCACGAAGTCGGTTTCGCAATTCAGCTTGACCATACTGGCAACTTTGCTATTGGTATGTACATAGCTACCAATCGTCCCCTCGTTGGCGTCGCGATCTGCTTTCTTGGCCGCTTTGGCGAGGCCTTTCTTGCGTAGATGCTCGACTGACGCATCAAAGTCGCCATTGAACTCATCTAGTGCTTTCTTACAATCCAAGACACCTGCCCCGGTAGCGGCACGCAACTCTTGGACCATTTTTGCAGTAACTTCTGCCATTCTTTCACTCCTATATTAATAGGTCTTTACAGCTATCTCGACTGATGCTTCTCGTCAACAACTGTGTAAGACCTGTAATCCGCTGTTGAGGATGCGGCTATCCTCTATTCTCCATCCTCTCCAGTTGCCACGACTGCATCTGCGACCTCGCCACCCTCTTCTCCGGAAGCAAGGACCTCATCAAGATCAATTTCCTTGATCGCCAGCTTGCGTAAAGTACTTGGACCAAGGTATTGCTCCATCTCGGCGCGGTCATCCTGGCTTACCTGACCGATATCCACGGCTTCAACCTCGCGGATACGTTGTCCTTCTTCGGCGGCATCGGCAATTACTTTGACAATTAGCTTGACGGAGCGGATGGCATCGTCATTGCTGGGGATGACATGGTCGATCTTGGTCGGATCGGCGTTGGTATCCACCATACCCACCATCGGGATCTTCATGCGGGAGGCTTCGGATACTGCTAAGTCTTCCATCGATGTATCGACGATGAAGAGCATATCGGGCAATTTGCGCAGAGTCTTCAAACCACCGATGCGCTCATTGAGTTTGTCGACTTCGCGCTGAATGGTCAGACGTTCTTTCTTGGTCAAATTGCGGAACTCACCACTGTCCATGCGGCGTTCCAGGTCAAGCAAGTGGCGAATACGCTGCTGGATAGTGTTCCAGTTAGTCAAAGTACCGCCCAACCAACGATGATTGATATAGGGCATACTGCAACGCTCGGCTTCGGACTGTACCGTAGCCTGAGCCTGTCGCTTGGTGCCGACAAATAAGACTGTGCCACCTCTGGAAACTGTGCTACGAATTGACTGAGCTGCGTTTTCCAACAAACCTAAGGTTTGCTGCAAATCAATAATATGGACGCCGCTGCGCTCTGTGAAAATATAAGGGCGCATCTTGGGGTTCCACCGCCGGGTGCGATGTCCAAAATGGACACCCGCCTCCAGCAGTTCCTTCATAGAAACCACTGCCATTCGATTCTCCTTATTGGTTATTCTTCCGCCCCGTTCATCCCAAAGGGTGACTGACAGACAAGCATCAGCACCAACCCTCCAGTCCCGGAGCGTGTTTGATAGAAATATGGCCTCGTTTTGATGCCAAGAAAGTAGTATAGCACAAAAGAGGTAAGAAATTCAAATTTTATGATTGCGAATTTTTTCGAAGTTTCACTCGGCCTGATCTTTCTTGAAATCGGTAAAGCGATAGCCAAGGCTCCGTTCCGTGAAAATATATTTGGGGTCAGCCGGATCCACTTCGATCTTTTTGCGGAGGTAGGTAATATAGAGACGGAGCAGGTGATTGTCATTCACATACTCGTGGCCCCAAACCTTAGTGAGCAATGTTTCATGGGGCACAACCCAACCAGCATTTTGGATCAGGTGATAGAGCAGACGATATTCAGTGGGACGCAGATTGATACGCTCACCTTCGACAATCACATCACGGCGCTGGAGATCGACTTGTAGACGGTCGTCGATCTTGAGGATCTGTTTGTCTGGGCGGCTGGCTGGCTCAAAACGACGCAGCACCGCCCGAATGCGGCTGGACAACTCGCGCGGGCTGAAGGGCTTGGTGATATAATCATCAGCGCCAAGGTCAAGACCTTTTACCTTGTCGCTTTCATCGGAGCGCACGGTCAGCATCAACACGGCGGCATCGCTGATTTCACGGATGCGCTTGAGCGTTTCAAAGCCATCCAAGCCGGGCATCTCCACATCTAACAGCACGAGATCAGGATTGTGGTCGCGTACCTTCTCCAAGGCCTGGATGCCATTGTTAGCCTCGATGGTAATATACCCTTCAAGATCCAGATTCATTTTCACAA
Source organism: Caldilineaceae bacterium (assembly GCA_046328715.1). Taxonomy (GTDB): domain Bacteria; phylum Chloroflexota; class Anaerolineae; order Caldilineales; family Caldilineaceae; genus JAXLWB01. Next base: position 126,938 of record JAXLWB010000002.1, read on the forward strand.
AGCGCACCATGCGCGGCTCGTCGTCAACGACGAGAATAGTAGTTTTAGGTTGGGTGGACATAATAAAAATAGTATATGTAGTTTTGCCTCAGTTGTAAAGGCAAATGTGGCAAGGGGTGCTACTGTGTATTAACTGGCATTAATTGAACGCTATACATTTTCCAACTTTCAACACCTCAAAGGGAGCAAATAGTTCTCTATGCTCAATGGTACAGCCTTGAGACAAAAAAGGTAGGAAAGCGAGTTCTCGCCGCTTATCGTACATGATCCAAAAGCTCGGGTACTTGAGTATATCAACTCGTTGGTAAGGCCTTTCAAAACCAACTGTCCCTCGTAATATCAGTAAGTTCTTACTAAACATAAGAGACCCATCTACCGTTAGCGGTTTGGCATATACTGATTCGTTCCCACGCAAGTAAAAACTAGCCACTCCATCCAATGAGTAGTGAAGAGATATAATCGCATCCGCTGGCGACATATGCTGCTGAACATAGCGTACAGCTAGTCCTTCCGGGCTCTTTGTGGTCGTCCAATAGATGTATGTTCCCCATCCACTAGCCAAGACCATAGTAATATAAAAGCACACAAATATGAAATGACTATACAGAGATTTTTCAACCTTTATACAGGCTTGTATGCCCAACGAGGTTAACAAAAAAAGTGAGGGCAGAATGACTATGAATTGTCGTGACTGAAAGACAGGCATATGCCATCCAAACATTTGCACACCGATTACGAAAAACAGAACTAGTGGTATGATTAATTGGGCAACTAGGTAAAAACCAAAACGGCGTTGCATTTGGGGGAGAGTTACTATTCCAATCACAATCAACATACCAAACAAAATAGGAAGGACCAAGGTTCCCCAGTTTACTCCGTAACGAATTGGGTCACCTGCCAACAATGCCTGTATCATTATTACCCAAGTAAGCGAAGCCGTACTACTTGTTCGAGCGAGATCTGATGACAAATTTTGAACTAACAAAGAGAGTAATGGCAAGGCTGTAATGCCCATACAAACGCAAATCGTGATTATCCTCCACCTAAACTGGTAGATAATTAGAAGATATAAGCTCTGAATAGCAACAATCAAGAAATACGCATAGGCAATGTAGAGGCCCAAAACGCTCAAACCAGCCCATAATAGCAACGGCAAAGAGAACTCTTTTTGTTTGTCAGATAAACTTGAACATTGAAAAACAAGCAGGGTGGTTACTGCGCTCACAGCCATTGCAATAATGTACGATCTTGCTTCCTGACTAAAGTATAGTACTTCTGGAGAAATCATCAGGAGAAGGGAAGTCAATAATGCAGCCCAACGGTTTGTCAACTTTTTAGCAACAGAATAAATCGCAAGCAATGCTAGTGCCGCACTCAGTGCTGAGAACCAACGTAAGCCAATCTCTGTTGCGCTGACGATAGAGGCAAGTTTTAGCAGTAAGTAATAAAGCGGAGGATGTGATTCATAGAAGCTATTTTGGATGATTCTTAGAGGATTTTGGATACTAATTTGATAGCTATAGGCCTCATCCAGCCAAAGTGGATTCCAAGTTATGCGATACAGCCGTGAAACGAATACAATAAGAAAAATGAAGCGGTATTCTTTGTCATAGTCTTTTGGCCATCGAATTTGTTTTAGCATGATCTAGATCAAAATTTTGCCTAGAAGAGTATGTAACCACATGGCTTATACTACAAATTCATTTACGACTGATCACATACCGCACGATCAAAGGCCCAAACTTGGGATTTATCTTCAATATGGAGTAAACGGAAATCAGCGTTCTGCTCAAGCCACTCGGTAGGAATGAGCGGATTTGCCCCCATACCTCCTGCGCCTTGCTTCTCTCCGATGAATACATGTGTAATGGCTGCTCCACAAAGAATTTCACGTAATCGCAGTTGCTCACCATGACTTTCACGAACATTGATTACAAATTGACGGAAAAATGTTCGGTCTATCGTCTTAGGAAGTGCCTCCGTTGAGTAAAGGATGGGTGGCACAGTCGCTTCCCGTTTCGTGTAAAATGGCAACCACCATCCAGCATCAGAACCGACAACCACACTATCTCCATATGCTAAAAAGCCATTCACAAGGAAACGCGTATTAGTAGATGTATTTTCTCGAATCCACGAGAATGCTTTGATATCACTATCGGTTACGAGTTGATAAAAGGTATCAACAATTCTCTTCTGTACTTCAAAGCCTACTATCAGCAGAATGAGAATCATAGAAACATAAATCACATGTCCGCTGTTCAACTTCATAATAAAGTTGCTCGCCATTCCTCCTAGCCAACCTAACACTATGGCGATAACTATGTAAGCGCCAATAATAAGCAAAAAATTCGTCACTAGGCCAGTGCCGCCCAAACCGAGCAGAAATGGGTTGGCTGCTCCAAAAGACAATCCACACCACATCAGCAAACAGAGAGATAAATAACGATTTTTCCATAGGCCTAGCAGCAAACCAATAACCGCAATTTGCCAAAGAAAGTAGGGGTAATAAACATTTAGACTCTGCCATACAGTTAGTTCTGCTTGATTTACAGTCGAATCTACAGCTCGATTACTAAGTGCACCCGCTAACCATAGTAAGCGGCCATTCTGTACAATCAACAACCAGGGAAAAACGATAAGTCCCGCACCAACCAGCATACTTACGAATCCCCAGAGCCGGCGGCTCCATGATAGCCAGTACCTGTGGTGATACCAACCGTTCCAAATAAACCAAGCAATTCCGGCGGTCACCGAAATTACAGCAATGCGGTAGTGAGTTAAAGCAAGTCCACTGCTAGTTAGTGTAATCCCGAGCAATAGCCTCGTCTTGAGTTTTGACCGCTCTATTAACCATTCATCTAATAACCAAACAAATACGGGCAGTATTACCTGTGCAGCGAGCTGTGTATAACGTCCCCAATTGACATAGTAAGCTGGCATTTGTGTAAAAAGGCCAGCAACCATAATCGCGCAAATACCGGCAAATTGATCCCCTCGGGCAAGTTTCGTAGTAAGCGGATAAAGTACACATATAGCCGCCAGATTAAGCATTTGACTACCAACCAGTACGGCTTGTTCGGCACTTATACCACTGACCCAAGACCAACAAGCAATCAAAATATGATAGCCAAAATGATAGGTAAAAGTCTGTATAGGTGCGTAAGGTTCCCAAGATTGAAACAGCCCATTATGATCAAGTATTAGCTGCACGATCATGGTATGGTGAACCGAATCACCCCAAGCGGGTGCAACCATTTGGCTAATTGCACCTTGACGGTTGTAAGCAATCCATAACACTATAATCAGCCAAACCAAATCAAATAGCTGTATCTTCGGCAACTTGCTGGAAAATAATGTCGAGAGAGCAGAGTAGATATAGAGCCGATTATTCCACAATAAAAACAACAAAAATATTTCTCCAGGCAGCCACGCCAACCACTTACCCAAAGTAATGTCAGCAACATATGTCCACAGTGCTAAGATAGGATAAAGGGGCAGGCACAATCCTAAGGAGAGACCAATCTGCTCACCCCATGAGAATGGGCGAGTCGGAAACAAAAATCGAAGGATTACGAGTCCGGGAAGAACGTAAAGAAAAGTTGCAGTTAAAAGATTAAGGAGTAAATGAAGGAGCATTCGGCCGCTAATTGGTGGGTTTGGGTTAGAGAATTATGATAGGAACCGATATTAACTTCTACTCGATGCAATCGAGCTGCCATAGTGCAATAAGGGCAACGATACAGGATATGGAAAAAATTGCGAAGTCAAAATTCTAGTTAATTGGTTCACAATTTCTGGATACTTTAGAACTTCGTCCTCTACTTCGAATATAGAAGCATTTTCTGGTCGAAACAGTTCGGATGTTAGAGAATCATTAAACTGACGAATAAGTTTCCACTCATCCTTTCTTATTGCATGAATTGGATTATTCGGAGCGAACCAAAGGTCAGAATTTCCTCCAACTTCACTAAAAATGATACGCTCGTATTCTTTCTGCGGATCCTCAATCCATGGTCGTAAGTTTAAACCATGTAATGATTCTGGTATAGCAACATTTGCATATGCTAGAAGGGTTGGTAGAACATCCATATTCTGGACACGATGCGAGAATGTATTACCTTTATTGATAACGCCGTCATAACGCATAAGAAGAGGTACACGTAAAACTTCATCATATAACATACTACCATGAACCCAACAATTATGTTCACCGAACATTTCTCCATGATCGCCACAGACTACTATTAATGTATTCTGCAGGAAACCGTTTTGCTCCAAATTTGTCATAAACCTTCCAAATTCATTGTCCCAATAGGCAATTTCACCATCGTATAGCGCGATCAAATGCGCTTTATCCCTTTCGGTAAGCGCTAATTTACCTTCAGTAGTATCTTGACCATCCTTATAGATTTCAGCGGTTAATTCCCCTTGGTAGGTAGGATCATACAAATCAGAATAAGGGCTAGGGGCATTATACCAGCTGTGTGGATCAAAATGATAGAGATATAAGAAGAGTGGTTGTGTTGAGTTGAGAGTTCGATTAGCGAATAACCAATCTAAAGCTAATTGATTAACTTCATGAGCTGTACCCTTATTAGAGGTTGGACGTGTAGTTAAGGAGTCGTCATAATGATCAAATCCTCGTCCAAACCCAAACCTTTTCTGAAAGACATAGGGTGTTACAAAACCAGCTGTTTGATACCCTTCTTTGTGTAGATACTGAGCAAGCAACTGTACATGCTCGTCTATAGGGTTTGTAGAAAAATTCCAAGAAGCACCTACAAGTGAAGGGAGAAGACCACTAAGTATTGAAGCATTTGCTGGGTATGTCCAAGGAGCCGTTGAAAATGTATGAGGAAAATCTATACCTTCCTGAGCCATCCAGCGATTCAGGTTAGGAGTCGTATCACGTAAATAACCATGAAAAGACAAGTGATCGGAACGCAGTGCATCAACCATAATCAACACGATGTTAGGGGATGCCGTTAAGCTTCTCTCTGTTACTGAATATGATTTTAGAGCTTGAAGTCTTAAGGGTGGAAACATCGACAATGCTAATCCAAAAGTACTAATTTGTAGTAACTTCCTTCTTAGAAAATCCATAATGGTGTCTTACCTCAAGCGAAAGATATATATATCGTCCTTGTAGTAGAGTAGCTCGACATAGTCTTTGCCAAATAGACTCATTGGCTGTAAGCCACCTTTACCAAAGACAAGATAAAAATAACTAACCCCTAGTTGCTTTAACCATTGACGCAGATTTGGGTCATCAATTGATGTTACTGTACTCCAACGCTCAAGTACTTGATTAATTGAAATCGCTTGGCTACGAGATAGTACAGTAGTGTAAATCAACGGAGGAAGTATTGTTTCACGGTCTGTAAGGACTGGGATCCAATATCCTCCATCAGTGCCAGCATAAGTAGCTCCTTCCCATAAATATGCATTCGGTGCGAACTTTGCGTTTGCTGGCAGATTCTCCTTTATCCAATGAAGTGCGACAACATCTGCTTTCGTAGCGAGAATTGTCATAGGATTAACAATTGTCCTCATAGTCTTCGCTCCCCACAGACTAATAACCAGCAACAGTGTAATAGTCACCATTGATATGGCAATGGGCGGTACAATAGACCCAATTACCCAAGCGAAAATGCCTCCTGCAAAAAGAACAAGTGGGACAAAGAAGGTGATAATAGCAGAATCAAGAGATACAACACCAATTCCAGGCAATCCAAAAATGGGATAAATAAGACTGAAAAAGACTACCAAACTCCAACCTATTAATATTAAAAATGGTATTAATAAAGTTGACAGGTATAAGTTACCTTGTCTGACTCTTAGACAAAGAGCCATCAAGAAGCAAAAAAACCATCCACTCCCAAACCATAAAAAACCATAAGAAGTTCTAAGGGGCTTAATTAGCATACCCAATCCACCACTAGCAAGTAGTATGAGATGATCAATACCCGGTACCCAAAATAAAGTCTGCTGATTCGCACCTATAGAAACTGTTTTGGGAAGTGCGAAGAGTAGTATACCAGCCTTCTCGTTTGCAGCAAGATGATATAACCAGGGTGATACCATACACAAAGAAAAAACTCCAGCAATTCCCCAAAGGCGTATAGTATTCCACTGACGTTTGAATAGAAAGTGTACTAAAAGTAAGACGATTAAGCATAATGTAAAAAAGAAAGTTCGTATATGGACTAACATTGCACCTGACAACAAAAGTATTGTAACTATCATCCATTGAACTGTTGCTTTTTGAGACGTTGACAGCTGATTTAAAGCTAAAAACAATGGAGCAAAAAGAAGGATACCTAATAACTGAGGATACCGTCCCCATGATACATAATAAGCGGGATACCATGAGATTAATGAGCCAAAAACAGCAGATGAAATTGCAGCTCGACGATTTTGGAAAAGCAAGCGCCCCCCTGCATAAAACATTAAGGTTACAAGAGAATTTAACATCTGTCCAAGCTGAAGAATTACCTTTGCAACACCAAATCCATCTGTCCACCCTAATAGCCAACATAGCCAAACAGCAACGGCATGAAAGCCCCAATGATAGGAGAATGGAGCATTTGGCAAATAAGGAAGATAAGAGTCAGGTAATTTTCCCTGATCGATTATAAGTTTCGCAATTTCAGTGTGATGAACCGAATCAACCCAATTCGGTAACACAAGTCCTTCGACTTGCTGCAAGCGAGTGAAGATAGTGAGGCTAAAAACTACTATCCAGAATAGTAACCAACGGCGTTCAATTGAACCTAGTCGAATTGGTAAAGTTCGAATTTGAAAAACTGCACATCCAATTGCAAGGATTCCAATTCCAAACACAAAACCACGCGCAGTCCACGCTGTCCAAACCGGAATAAAATGCCATGTAGAACTAATTGAGCTCCATAGAAGAATGAGGGGCCAAAAAACAATGCCAAGACCAATTTGGACAGATATTGCAACCAACCAGTCCTTTGGTCTTGGCATTCTGAGTAAGGACACAAGTAAGATTCCTGGTGTCCATAATAGCCAAATGGCACCTAGCCAAATCTCAATAATAGATTGAGCAGACATCCATTTCACTATTTTCTCACAACTAACGTGTCAAAGATAAAACCGACTTGTGGAACTTGCTCAGCACCCGGGCCGTTAAACCCTCGTGCAAGGAAGTCCTCATGGGCAAAATCTGTTCCATCAAGCTCGGCAACTGCAACACCGATATATGCATTCTCAACCAGCGGCTTCACCTCAATCTCAAATTTGCCGTCTTCACTAATCGTGCCCTGGCCCAAAACATCACCCATAAATCCGACATCTACTATCAAGATTGGCACATTTGCCGGTCCTGTACCACGAACAACGGTAGCACCTGGCATTACAGGACGCTCCAGGACAAATGGGACTACAGGAATCCGACTTGACACATCTGTGGCAGTCGGCGCAGGTGGTGGATAGGAACTAGAATCTCTTGATGTAGTTACTACATTAGTGCTGGTGACAGACCCATCCGCTTGTGCAGGTGGTGGATAGGAACTGGAATCGCTCGATGTAGTTACCCCATTAGTGCTGGTGACAGACGCATTCGCTTGTGCAGGTGGTGGATAAGCAACAGTATCGGTTAGGGGTACTACTGTGTCTACTGGTTGTTGAGTTAAGGTCGCTGTTGCTGATGGCGCTTCAGACGTTGATGTTGGGGGTAGAGACGTCGCAGTTGGTACTTGTGTAGCTGTAGCTGGTACCGCTGTTGGAGTAGGCGTTGGTTCTTCATCACCACTACAACTAGACAAAAGCATAACGCTTAGAAGAACACTTAGAAATAGCTTTCGTTTTTGCATCTGATTCTCGATAATAATAAAGAAAGAGAACCATCTTCACGAGATGAGTTCTCTTTCTTCAGTAGCGTCTCTTTATTGAGCAACAAAAGCTTCGTAGTTGTTCTTGTCTTGCTGAAGCGGACTATTGCCAAATGGATAGGTAGATTCATTCGCAATTGCCACAACTGGCTGATTAGAAGTAATGATCACACCAAATACACCAGCCGAACCGCTAATATCAGACGGCATCGCTGTACCATCAAACAAGTTAGCTTTTTTCGCCATTTCAACAAATGTAAAGGCGGAGCCAGGAGTAATGGTCTGCGCTTGGGTCTTGTAGCTTGTACCGTTGGCATTCGTGAAAGTTACGACCACGTTAGCATCCGAATCGCTGACATTTTGAACTTGCAGACCTGTCCCTTTATTGAACGAGTTCTCCTTATAGAGTGGAGCGCTCAGTTTAGCTCCACCACTCTTTTGAGCAGAGTAAGTTGTAGATTCATTACGTCCACCGTTACCGCCATTTGCAAGGAAGGAAGGAACATAGGCCTCATTCACAATCGCAACAATATTGCCACCTGGAGCGGAAATTGTTGCAGATGCTAAGCAGCCGCTTGGCATCGTATTTCCGGCCGACCCTGAAAGATGCACGAAAGTGTGTGAATCACCAGCGGCCAACCCAGTCTGTGATGCTGTAAACGTTTGACCAGCACATGAACCTCCTGCACCTTTGTATGTCACTGTAACGTCAACCGCTGCTGTACCTACATTCTGAACCTGCAAACCAGTAAAACGATTAAAGAACTCGGACTTAATAATCGGCGCGTACGCTGTTGCACCACGATCATTGGGTGTGAAACCACGGGTCGATTGGAGCTGTGTGGCGGGGTTCTCACTTCCATGTTCTACAACTACACCAGCAAGTGGTTGCCCATTGTCTGATGTTACTGTCAAAGAGCCAACACTCACACCATTACCATCAGGCACATTAGCGGCCGAAGGATTCACAATGTACATGCGCCCTGGTTCAATAGACGGTGTTTGGAAGGTCAGTGGAGTTGCAGAACCCGCTACCTTGAAAGTCGCAGTAGCTGTAGTCGCAGATGTTCCTGCATTCTGAATATAGAATGTGGTCGTTTTACCAAAGTGGTTTCTCTTCACCAAGGGGAAGTTTAATTCTGTGTTTGCAGTATTAACACCTTGGTATTGAGCTGCAGCTAAACCACCATCCACACCGTACTCATTGCCAGCAACCGTAATCTTGCGATTTGTCAAGTTAACAATTGCATTCAAAGGTTGACTGGCAGATACTCGTGCTGAACCTTGAAATCCACCCGAAATTGTCAAATCATGAGGCAAATAGGTCTTTGCACCATTTTGAGCAATTGTATCAGTCTTTGTGAATGTTGCACCACCGGTAGCATTTGCAAAGGCTTCTACAGTAATATTTGCAGTAGCTGTTCCAACGTTTTGCAATTGTACACCTGTGTACCAACCTTGACCTGGCAAATCTTCAGCACTGTCTGGTGATTGTGCACTAGCAATTCCAGCAGTAATGCTCAACAACAAACTTAGCATAACTGCAAAGGTTGTAAATCTTTTAAAACCTTTCATTATGATTCTCCTTTAAAGCTTGATTTACATATGTCATATCATAGTAGGTCTTTGCTTGTCTGCGTTAACCCTTCGGTCTCTATCCTATCATCGAAATTTATTAGTGCAATACACAATAGGAAGTAATAAGCATTTGGGAGTGAAGAATGCTTATTAACTCAGATTCGTTAATTCACAAATACCCCAAAAGGGTTACACAACAACTGTGCATATCCGCAAAGTCATACTATATAGATGAGTTCTGTAACTAAAGGTACAAAACTTAAATTTGCAAGCCTGCAATGCACTAAGACCTTTTTACTTTACTCAAGTTAGTTTAGTACTTCAGAGAAGCACCAGGTCTAAAGCAAAGAGCTAGCATTTCACCACAGTATAAACATTATTCTCTTTCACAAACTTTACAATGAACTGATTGAAACTTTTGTAATAGTGAAAATATAGAGAAAAAGATGGCGCATCATAATTGTTCACCAACTATCACGAAGGAGAACAAAGATGAGCACCATCCCGGCTAGTGTAACAGAAGAACAGTTTGAACAAAAGATACGCTCTTATTTGAATGTAGCCAGATGAGGCCATATGAGTTGTATCCCGTTGTATAAAATGCTTAACTACGTCTTGTACCGGCTGCATACAGGGTGTCGGTGGGCGCAATTGCTGATCGACTGTGACACGGAGCAGCCAGAATATTCAGAAATCAGTCGGCATGCAGTCTATTACCATCATCGCAGGTGGAGCAGAGACGGCAATTTGAAAAGCCTATGGCTAGCCAGTATTTTGGAGATTGCCGATAACCACAAACTCGATTGTAGTCAACTCAATCTGGATGGCAGTCACGCCCTGGTCAATTCAGCTCGTTGTCACAGCGAGGATTTGAAAACGCTTACAACTACTCCACATAGCCTAAGCTACGCAACTGTTGCCAGAGCACAGCTTCGTCACTTTCCTCTAAGCGATTCTCCTCTGGGGGGGTTGCATAAGAATTCACAGTCATTTTGTCATTCTGTGGCATCAGCAGTTCTTCTTTTTGATTCTTAAAAAGTCGTAACAGAATCTTGCCATCCATCCTATCAAGGGAATCAGTTTGCGTAAGTAAGGCCAAGACAGTCGGTGCGATATCAATAATCGAGGGAGGATCGGCAAGGTATCCAGCATTTACTAACGACGGACCACAAGCAATCAGCACTCCCATCTCCCGATGGCTACCGCTTTCTCCAGTATGAGGGATAGCAAACAAATTATCGTCGGCATCTGAAAATTCATACCCTTGACGAGTGATATACGCCAAATCACGCATAACTACGGTGAGATCTGGGGACCAGTCCAGTTTTTCTCCTCTAAACAGCTCTTCACGGAGGAATATTTGTGTAACAACCTTTTGAGCATCAATTGGATCAATCAACTCCGTTAATTGAGAGGCAATTTGGCGGCAAAGGTTATCATAATCAGAAGCCTCGACTATGCCATCATGTTCACGTCCGCTTAGGTTAAGGTAAATTTGCCCATGGTAACCAAAGCTGTAGGCGCGAGTTTGTGACCAATCTACTAATTCGCTCATTTCCTGTCGTTCGTTGGCGGCCAGAATTTGGATTCTATCTCCTAGGATCTCCTTTATAAGACTTTCAAGTTTGCCAAGTCCAACACTACGCAAGGTATCAGAGATCCTTTGGCGATGCAATCCTAAACGAGCTAGCAGTGACTTGATGGAAGAAGATCTTGAAGTATTATTTTTAAGCTTTAAATAGCCTTTTTCTTCTAGCCAACGATTGAGCATGACGTCTTTATACAGGGGTCCACTGCCGTGATCAGAAATAATGATAATATCAGTATCGTCGCCGGCGACTTCTACAAAACGTCCCACCCACTGATCAACATGACAATAGTAGTCGAAAATCGCATTTTTGAAACGTTGAGAAGCGCCTGTATCATGTTGCGGATGGGTTTGATCCATAAAGCGCCAATAGAAATGAGCAATCTCATCTGGCTCACGGACTACATGCATAAAGAAGTCCCAAGGTTCCCGTCGAGCAAGTTCAAGTGCATTTTGTGCCTGTAGATCGGTAATGGCATAGATCTCATCCAAATACTCGTGCTCTCTACCTGGTACAAAGTGAAAACGCTTATTAACTCGATATCCTTTTTGTGCAAGAGCATCATTCAATAATTGTGGATAAGCAAAAGGTCGATGATCAGGGGTACCCAACCCAGCAATCAAAATACCATTAACGGGTTCGACTGGATATGTCATAGGAACATTACAAACAATTACCCGCTTGCCCAGGTCGCTCAATTGTTTCCACAACGACGGTTGGCTTATCGTAGCCCCGCCATAGACCAATTTGCGTTTATAGGTGGTCAAATCACGTTGTACAAAATCATAGATGCCATGTCGACCTGGATTCACTCCAGTAGCAAAAGAAACCCATGCTGCAGATGACAAGACCGGCATCACTGAACGAAGGTGTCCATAACTACCATAAGTCATTAAACGCATAAGATTGGGTAAGTATCCAGCCCTTGCCCATGGTTCAATTAGTTCAAGCGAAGCACCATCAAGGCCAATCACCATTGTACGTGACATCAGGGTTTCCTTATTGTTTGGATACGCAAAAGGAGAAATCTAGAATCTCCCGCTCAAAATAAGCTTCTCTCCCAATGATATCATGCGTAAGTTCTGATTCTAAAACTACATTTCACACTTAAATCGATGCAAAGCAAAAAAGTAGAACTGTAAGCCAGTTCCATTTATTTATGGTGCTACTTTAACTCTTGCATGAAAAGCGGAGTTTTGCATATCGAAATGTGATTGATGAGCGCATCTTTAAAATGCAACGGCGTTTTAGTTACGCCAAGTAGAGCTACTGATCACACTAAAAGCAGAAATGCACAAAAATACACTGGTTGAAAGATTACGCGTGATAGCAGCACCAAGTGCTCCGTAGCGGGGAATAAGTAAGAGATTCACAATAAAGTTGAGGATCACTGTAGTGGAGATAAGATAAGCAACACGCTGTTGATGACCACTAGCAAGCAGATAGCGAGATTGAGGAATGTTTAGCGCAAAGGGCACGAGTGCAATTATTATGATTTGAACCATATGAGCAGAGACAGACATTTGTGTTCCAAAGACTAGCGGAACTAGCCAGGGAGCAGTAATCCAGATTGCAATTACAATGGGTACTGCCATAAAAAGCGTCCAACGTAAAGCGGAATAGTAGATTCTATTCAGTTCAAATGAAGGATTTGTAGTTGCAGTAATTACAGACGTTTTAGATTGCCCCATAACTCGTGCCATGAATGGAAAAATGACTGTACGTAGAGCTTGAAGTGGCATGGTTGCTGTCGAAAAGATGGTCGTTGCCACACTATAGTAGCTAACTTGATGAATAGGCTGTAATACAGATAACAAGATCACATCCACTTGATATTCAAGGGTAGCCGCAATACCAATCACCAAATAGGGCCATCGTTTGCTGAATGTTTGTCCTAGAGAACTGATTTGCTCTTCCGTCGTTACCGTTGGAATCTTGCGTTTACTTGTAAGCTTCCAAAGTGTACGGAAAACAACAAGTACAATGGCACAATGCACAAATGAAGCAATTGACCAACTAACAGCAATCCAAATCGCTTGTCTGCTTGTCAACACCGCAACTGTCAAACATGATAGTTTGAGTGCGGTTTGTAAAAATGAAACCACAAAAGAGTTTACAAAATTTTCACGACCAACTAATCCAGCTTGGATTACATTCGTAGCCGCATCTGGGATCACACTGGCAACAAAGAATACTAAATAGAAAACTCGTGTTATGGGGTAAAGACCAAGTTGTACTGCACCCCAAAGCAAAACAGCAAGTCCTAGAAGCAACCCGGTGGCCACCAAAATTCGCTGTAGTAGGTAGTGACCAATGACTGTCTCCACTTGTCCATCCTCAAAGCGCTGGCTAGCAACTATACGAATCAACCATTCATCCATTCCTACCCACCAAGCGCTAAGGATGAGTGCATAGGTGATGGCAAGCGAGAATTCCCCAGCCGCTTCGCTGCCTAATGTGTGCGATAGCAAAATAAAAACAACAATGTTGGGGATCCGCAGAACAATCAGTTGTGCCAGCGAGAAAAGGGTATTACGACGAATTTGCATAGCGAAAACTTACATCAAGCACAATTCTTACGTGCTACGCAGAAATGACCAAGGGTCGCCTCTTGCACTTGATCCAGCGAGTCGAGCGGGAAGAGCAAAAGAGGGAGAATCACTTCGAAGAGGATTGCTGCGCCAGCTTTAGCCAAGTTGCGCAGTAGCCCAGTTGACGCTAGCCAGTGGTTGCGACTAAAGAGCCAATAGGTAAATTGCTGGAGTTGAAAAGAGAGATACCAAAAGTAGCCCCCTAGTGGTTTCATGGTTTCGACTTGATAGCCAGTTTTACCTAGCAGATAGCGTAACCCATAAGATGTATAGCGGAAGTAATCGTGGGGAATTTGATGTTCGTGCCAACTTTGTGGGGCCACCAATAACAAAATGCCTCCTGGCTTGAGCACCCTTTGAATTTCACGTAGTACCTTTTCCGGTTCGGCCAGATGTTCCAGTACTTGGGTACAAACAGCGGCATCAAAGACATTATCGGCAAAGGGCAGCCATTCAAGCGTGTTGATGGCATCCAATGCGGAGTAGTCCCAGGTAGCATCACCAATCGCTAGATCGACACCGATGTAATGAGTATGGGTAAAGAACGGCTTGAAGCGCCCTTCACCTGAGCCAGCATCCAACACCCAAGCGTTTGCAGGCAGCATCTTGGCTGCTTCTGCCAGCAAATGGTGCATAAGATAGGTATTGACTTCGATTCGTTGGCGTAAGAAGGATGGCAAAGAGTGTCGCCAATGCGATGGTTGTGAATCCATAGCTGTATTGTATTTCAACGTCTCTGAATTCTCATAACCTAGCACGAGTTTAAAGAAAAGCTTCTGGCAGAACAGGAGAAACCAGCGAAGTGAGTTTACACCAAGATCAACAATTTGCTTAGGCGATACGCATGCACGCTTTCGTCGACAAACTTACTCTTTCTTCAGCTTTCTTTTTGTACTATTGACAAAAGCAGTACTTGGTGCTATGCTCATATTACACGCGCATGTCTTCCCATCAGAATTATTGTCTTGCCTAACGTAAATCCCACTTCTTAAATTCTATAGCTTTGTCTGTCAGAAAGGAGTGTTCTATGTTCCCTGAAGATCGTCACCATCAAACCTTAATACCAAAATTAAGGGGGGGGTATCGTATTTTGCGTGCTTGACAAGATGGATTAGTTCCCACCCCAATCTTAACTTCCTCAACAACATTCCACCGTTACTTCAATCGTCGTCGGGTCGTAATCGCTTCGTTTTTCGTTTCATTGCTCATGGCTTGTTCGCCAGCATAGTCACAAGTATAGTTATGTTGGCATTTTGGGAAAATGGCCAAGCCTGGCTATGGCTCGCTCGTTGGCCGAGCCATAGTGCAACGTATGCAATCGATGCAAGTGTCCCAGCAGGTTTTAACAATGCAATCAATGTTGGAGCAAACACTTGGACAGATTCTGCGGCTTCTACCTGGAAATGGACGAATGACACACCTGCTTCGGGCAATAAGGTTAAGTACCAAGCTATTGATGGTCCAGGACGTACGTTAGCAGAAACAGCACCCTCCCCATTTTTAGTCGTTTACAACTTTGATTTAAGAATTGACACAGCAGAAAATTGGTATAGCGGTGCCGGGAGTCCAGGTGCAAATCAATGGGATCTCCAGTCAATCACAACGCATGAATTTGGACATGCTCTAGGGCTCGGTCACTCAGAAACAAACAATTGCCCAGCCAATACTGCAACCAATCCAACGATGTGCGAACACCCGCAGATTGGCACTACCTACTGGCGAACATTGGCAAACGATGATACTTCCGGTCTGCAATATCTCTATCCGCCCTTGACTCAGCTATTCTGGCGCAGCAACACAGGCTATTCGCGTCAAGTGGCAATTGTCAGCGGTGCACCCGACTTTAACCAGGCACAAGCCTGGACGACACCTCCTTCTAGTGGTGGAAACCCGGGCAGCGGCGATGTCCAGGCCTGGGCAAGTGTGGTGATCAGTGGCACACTCTATCAAGAAATGTGGCAAAACAACACCCGTTGGCGACGCACTGTGCCTATTGTGGGCGGAATTGAACAATGGGCATCGGCATCGGCTTGGGTATCAGGGTTGGCGAATTTCGGAACCCAACCAGGTAGTGGCGACACGCAAGCCAACAATGCCTATGTGATCGGTTCAAAACTCTATCAGGGCTATTGGCGTGGCGATCAGGGGTTTAGTCGTATCATTACGGTTACGAATGGTGTACCGGATTGGAGCACAGCACCCACTACCTGGTCTGGCCCTGTATTGACGAATACGCTTCCTGGTACTGGAAGCCTCCAAGCACTAAGCATCTACAAAATCAGTAGCACGAACATGCGTCAAGGGATCTGGCGCAACAATTTTGGCTACAGTCGCACCATCACCTATACCAGCGCTGGACCTGATTGGAACAATGCCGGTCCCTGGAGTGATCCAATTCCGATTGACGATTTAGGTGCTGGATCAGGCGATATGCGTGCTCAAGATAATTATGCATTGCTTCAATAATACATGAACATGATACGTTCAGGGGATTACGATATGAACTGGACTATTGGCTGGAGACAGAATATTATTTACCGAAGTTCTACGTTGCTACTTGCATTGCTACTAACTGGTTGTGGTTCGATTGGATTA
The DNA here is from genome assembly GCA_046328715.1 of Caldilineaceae bacterium. GTDB lineage: Bacteria > Chloroflexota > Anaerolineae > Caldilineales > Caldilineaceae > JAXLWB01. The sequence continues at coordinate 143,147 of JAXLWB010000002.1, forward strand.
AATCCCAGACCAACCACAGAGTCAAACATCCCGATTCAACCCTCAAGTCCAATCAGCAGCGAAGGGAGACTAATGGGATCGCAAGCTACATGGGCTTATCTTTCCTTTAATGAGCTTGCAAACCAAGCAACAGCCATTTTTCTCGGCAAAGTGACTGCTATTTCGCCTGCGCAATGGAATCAAGATAGTGGTGAGTACTGGGACGATAGTGGATCGACAAGCGCAGCCCTCGTACTTCACTATATAGAAATAGAGGTACAAGAGCCGCTCATTGACAACATTGGATTGGAAAAACAGGTCAAACTACCTACCTTGAGTGAATACTACCTTGTTGATGAAAAATTGAACGTGATTGAAGAAAAGTTACCACGTCGTCACGATTTAGTTGCAGGTGACCAAGCAGTATTTTTCATCGATAAAACTGAATTGGCGTGGCGTGGAGGTGTACGACCTGTACTTTATTTAGCAACCTACCCAGGTCAATCCTACTTCAAACTTGGCGGAGAAGGACTCTACCACGGCGAACTGCTGGAAGGTGCGTTCACGCTAGACGAACTAAAGGCAAAGATTCTGGCAGAACGCGAAAAGCCAGCATAGTAAATAAGTTCGGCAACAAGAAAGGCGGCAGGCGTGGGTAACGAACGCCTGCCGCCTTTCTTGTTGCCGTCGATTCTCAATGGTGCCGACTGTTTACCCGAATTGGTACACAATCGCATCTTGAAGTGTAACAAGTCTCGGATAAAGTAGTTAAATGTTGCATCAAGGCGTTCGGCGCAACAATTTTGGCTACAGTCGCACCACCACCTATACCAGCGCTGGACCTGATTGGAACAATGCCGGTCCCTGGAGCAATCCAATTCCGATTGACGATTTAGGTGCTGGATCAGGCGATATGCGTGCTCAAGATAATTATGCACTACTTCAATAATACATGAACATGATACGTTCAGGGGATTACGATATGAACTGGACTATTGGCTGGAGACAGAATATTATTTACCGAAGTTCTACGTTGCTACTTGCATTGCTACTAAATAGCTGTGCTTCGATTGGATCAAACTCCAGACCCACCTCAGCATTAAACATGCTAACTCAACCTTCAAGCCCAATTGGCGGTGAAGGACGAATAATGGGATCGCAAGCTACATATGCACCGGTTTCCTTTGGTGAGATTTCAGATCAAGCAACAGCCATTTTTGTTGGTAAAGTGACTGCTATCTCTCCTGCGCAATGGAATCAGGATAGCGGCGAGTATTGGTGTAATGACAAGGATGCAGAAAACATGTCTTGTTTTGTTTTTTCATACTTGGAGATAGATGTGTTGGAACCAATTGTAGATGATATGGGTTTAGAAGCTCAAGTAAAGGTGCTTGCGCCTAGCCAATCCTATGTAGTTGACGAGAAAGGCAATGTTATTGAGGAGAGAACGCCGCCGACATGATTTAAAAATCGGTGAACAGGCAGTTTTTCATCAAACAGACTAACTTGGCGTGGCGGGGTGGCGTACGACCTGTACTCTATTTTGCAGCCTATCCAGGAGATGCCTACTTCAAACTTGGCGGAGAAGGACTCTACCACGGCGAACTGCTGGAAGGTGCGTTCACGCTAGACGAACTAAAGGCAAAGATTCTGGCAGAGCGCGAAAAGCCAGCCCAGTAAATAAGTTCGGCAACAAGAAAGGCGGCAAGCGTGGGTAACGAACGCCTGCCTTTCTTGTTGCCGTCGATTCTCAATGGTACACAATTGCATCTTGAACTATAGCATTGTTAGGCTAAACTGGAATCGTGGTTCCTGTTCACATCTCACAAAATTGTTGATGAAAAGGGAGGCAACAATGCTGCACAACAATTCAAATATTACGCTCATTTCTGTTGTTCTTGTCCTGATGACTGCGGTTATATCCGGGAGTTGTTCTCAAGCTAGCATCCCCTTCGAGTCACCGCTTCCAACGCCAGTCATCGAGCCAGGCTGGTATCGAGTCAACGTGCCAGATCGCTTTTCTTTTTACCTGCCACCAGGGATGCAGATGATCCCAGTCATGGGGGTTGACTCAATCGTTGGACAATACAACAGCGATACCCTTGAGTTATCATTTGACTACGGATGGTATTCAGGTTCTGTGAGCATGCCAGATAAACCTGAATACAAGGAAGTTTGGACCGAGATTGATCATGCACAAGCTCAGGTTGTTACGTTTCATGATGCGGGATCAGGTCAACACTTCAAATATGTGGCAGCCATCTATTTCCCACAACCCAGGCCAGAAACTGAGTCAACCAAAGGTGACAAATTGAATATCTGGGTTTTCTGCAAAACGCCGAATGAGCAAGAAGTTGCACTGCAGATCTTCCAGACTATCAAGTTTGTTCATTAAAGTAAGCCATTCAAAAGAGGGTTCAATTGTTACTCGCTGGCCGCTTTCTGGCAACCACAAACCGTACACCTCCCATTCCTATGCGATCCAGCAACAGAATTAAGGGTTCAAAAGGGAAACGTATTCCCGGAAAGTCGATGATCTTCTCACCCCAGCGTGGCCAGGCAGAGGGGTGTTGTGGCGTGCCAGCGCGCAACCAAGTACGCAGACTGGTAATAAAGGCAAAGTAGCCACCAAAACGGCTGCCATCCTCGATACAGTCAAAACCAGCTTCATGCAGCATCTGACGAATCACTGGATCGGGAAAGATATGCAGATGACGGGGTGCATCATAGCCGACCCAGTAGCGCCCAAAGAGTTTGCGATCCAGACTCTCCCAGTTGGGGAAGGTGAGCGCCAGCAGACCACCCGGCTTTAGGAGCATTGCTGACTTTGCCAGCACATCTCGTGGCGCAAAGGTATGCTCCAGCACATCCCACATCGTGATCAGGTCAAAGCTGGCACTAGGCAGGTCAATCTCCAACAAATCGCCGATCTGCACATCTAGTGCAAAACGATTTCGTGCATACTCCGCCGCAGTTGGGCTGATCTCGATGCCCCGGGTTTGCCAACCGGCACTGCGCATCTCATCCAAAAAGATGCCGGTAGAACAGCCCACATCCAACAGGTTTCCCCGCTGTGCTGCCCAATGACGTTCGACCGCTTGCCGCCGCTGGACCAACTTGCGCCGCCGCATCCAACGCATCAGCCGGCTCTTTTCGTCCTGAATGGCCGGACGATAGGGCGCATAGGAAGCTGGATAGTAGCGGTTGATCGCGGCACGGGTGGGGCGTGGACTGAGAAAGAGCAAGCCACAGGCAGCACAACAGCGCATGGCAAAGTTACCAGGAATTCTGTACAGATAGTCTTCCAGTTCAGCGACGATGCTGCTTTCTGACGAATGGCAATTGGTACAAAGGAGCGTTTCGTATTCACCGACCGGTTGTTCATACATGTCCAGTATAGTACAACGGCGGGACGGTCAATGCGAAAAAACGATTGACAATGTCCTTCCCCCGTGATATGCTGGAATCGTCACCCATTCTCCTGTGTTGTGCCTCTTGCCTCTACAGGCAGCTTGAGCAGTTTGTTCACCACTACTTATTTACAAGACATTATCATGTCTTGTACTGGATATTAAATTACGCACTACGTTCGCTAATGATCGTCAATGATGGATTTTACCGTTCTGGGTAGATCTGCCCTGTACCTTCTGCAAACTGACACAAGTCTACAGCAGATCTACCCAACGGATCCTACAAACTGGAGCAGGTCGTGGGACGATCTGTCGCGCTACTTTGTAAAATGCAGAAAGTGCTGGGTAGAGCCGACCAACCCTTTCTGCAAAGCGCACGTAGTGCTGGGAAGATCGGCTGTGCAAGTTCTGCGAATTGTAGGAAGGCGTGGGCAGATCTTCCCTGCACCTACTGCAAACTGAACAGTTCATGTGACGATCTGCCGTGCCACGCTGTCAAAATGCAAAAAGTCGAGGGCAGACTTGACTCGCTCGTTCTGAAAATTCCCAGAGGTGTCGGGTAGATCTTCCCTGACCCATCTGCAAATGGACGGAAGTGCTGGGCAGATCGTCTCAACAGGTCTGCAAAATGCAGAAAGTCTACGGCGGAGCCGCCCTGGCTGTGTACAAAATGGTGCCAGTGTTGGGAGGATCGTCTCTGGACCAGTTGCAAAATGCAGAAAGACCTGGCCGATCACCTCTGCTCGATCTGCAAGGTCGCGAACGTTCAGGGAAGATCTGCCGCGCTCGATCTACAAAATTGAGAAAGTCTAGGGTGGATCTGCTCAACACCTTCATTAGACATTACGCTGGCTTGTTTCCTTGACCATGACAAGGCTTTTCCTGTAAGGATGACAGGATAAAGGGATGAAAATACGTCATCTTATCATCTTGTCACCCTTTACGAATTAAATCGGTATATTGTCTACTGTTAGCAGTCGTTTCAACCAGAAAGGAGCGTCCTATGCAATCCAGTCAACGTCATCGTCTTGTTGTCGGATCGTTGTTATTGGTATCTCTACTGTTGCTGATAGGCAGCGTTTTATTTACACCCCCAAGCACCCAACTCTATGCGCAAAGTGCCGAGGAAACACCCAATTCCATCGTACAATCCTATGCCAATGACATGGGCATCTCGTATGAAGAGGCAAAGCGCAGATTGGAGTTGCAAAATGAGTTCAGCCTCCTCGAACAGAAGGTGATCGAGGGCGAACCCAGTTACGCAGGTTCATGGACAATGCATCAGCCCGAGTTTGGCTTGGTGATTGCCTTTGCCGCACCGGATGGGAAGACGATTCTCCAGAAATATCTGGAAGGCATCGCATGGGCGGAGCTGGTACATGTGCAACAGTCGCCCTATACCGTGGCAGAATTGCAGGCAATTGCCCAAACCGTGTTGCAAGCAGCGCGTGAAACAGGCATTCCTTTTGGCGGCGGCTCCAATCCTAAAACCAGCAAGGTGACCATCTACACCCCTCAGCCGGAGGAGATGCGCCAACGATTGGAAAGCAACCTGTCGATTCAGGAGTACTGGAATGATATTGAGTATGTTAACGATGCAGGAATGGCAGTACCAGCAATCGGGACAGACGACGCAACCCAAGACTTTATTCTTCACTTGCCACTTGTGCAAAGACAAGCTGAGAACATTTCGACCGAAACAAATACCCATGAATCACTTCACAAAAATTCAGACAGCACTCTATGCACACTTGATTTTTGCATCCATTTTGTCTGGCTGTATGCCGCCTGGAACCATCGGTGGTCCACCAGTTTATACCCCAATCACTCAACCTGAAAGCCCGCTGATTCCTGGGCAATCGACCGTCCTGCTGGAAAACCGCTGGCGAATCGTTGAAATTACTCATCACAATGCTCCAATAGCGTTTAATGCAATCCAGCCGATCTACCTGACCTTTATATCAAATGGCACGCTTGCCGTTAGGGCAATCAATTGCAACGCTGGCGGTTACTATATTGACGCAATAGATCATCGTCATTATCGACTTGTACCGGGTAGCATCACAGCGATGGGCTGTGGAGAGATTGGGAATAAACAAGAATCTGCACTCCATGAAGCCCTAATGGCGACTACTGAGTTTGAACTTCAAGGCGAGCAACTGATTTTGCGTGGCGGCGGGGTGAAAATCGTATTAGTTACAGACAACAATTAGTGAAACAAGATGCGATCCATAGTATCCATATTGGACGCATCGACTTTTAGCCGAAGCATAGATTGACCATCTGGTTCCCACCAGAGGAGTCGAATATCTTCATTTTGATCATTAGAGCTACTTAAAGGAGCGGTTGTAGTAGTGTCAGGAATATTCCCAATCCAAATTTCACGATCACGTTCAGTGTCAGCCTGATGAGATACTACAATAAACGCAACTCTCGTACTATCTGGTGACCAAACCGGTGTAACCAGTGAATACCAATCATTACGCTGTAGTAATGGGAATTGTTCTTTACCATCGGCACTTGTCACCCACAATCCCTGATTACCTGAATCACGCTGATCTAAATTCTGATCATTGATACCTCGAAATGTGTTGAAGACAAGCCATTTGCTATCGGGAGACCATTCATGGTAGCTACCCTCTGCCTGACCAGTGACCAAATACTGACCCGATCCATCTGCATTGGCTATATATAGTTTTCGGGCAATTGTGTCGAACTCTGGATGGCTTGTAACAAAGGCAAAATGGTGGCCATCTTGTGAAAACTGAAAACTCAGGATGCGCAAGGACGATTTCTCTTTCTGTGCAAGTTCCGTACTTTCTACTACACTGGAAAGTAAATAGCCAATGAAAATGTAGCCTGGAATTCGATGTAAATTAGAGCCGTCTGAAAGAATCAACCAGAGTTGCCAATCATGGACAAAAATGATTTCATCGGTAGCTAGCCATTGGATAGAGTAAGCATAGGCTGTGCCGAGAAAATCAGCCTTTGTCAGTAGACTTGAAGTGCCATCTTCGAGATTATAAATGCGGACCTCACCACCAATACCATCGCCATTAGGGAGCGTTAATCGCACCGAGACGAGTAAGATTTGTCGAGATAGATTGAATAACAATGGGGTCAGGAGTTTGCGGGAGTAATTTTAAAGTTTGCGAGACATACTTGAGCCCTCTAAAGTGAGCCTTGAGATCGAGAACGCTGAAGGCAGGTTGCTGAGACGGCCAACGTTGACGGAGGATGAAAGAGAGATTGACCATAAAGAAAGCTAAGTTAGCGGCTGCGGTGAGCGGCGTTTGTTTGACATTCATGAAATCCTCCAAGCCCCAGAACTGTTTGGCATCGCGGAAGTTGAACTCGATCTGGAAACGTAAGGTGTAATAATCGATGATTTGGTCATAAGATTGGTCCAAGTCGCTGCTGAACAGGATGACGTGAGCACAAGCGTTGGTGGTGAGGGTGGTCTTGAGAATGACGACGACATTGAGCGGTTGTGCAAAGAGTTTGTGCAAGGCAGTGAACTGGTAAATATCGGTGCGAATGTCACCTTCAGTCGTCCTCTTCAGGCGATAGCTTTGCGGCAGGTTGGCATACTTCACCTTGTCGCCATACTTTTTAGGTGCACCACGTCCGCCATAGGGGGCAGTCGAGCGGAAGAACAAAGCGGAATTGACCGCCAGTTTGGAAATCAGGTGATAGTCGCAACGGCGCACCATCTGCAACGCAGCATGGTTGCCAAACGCACCATCCAACACGACATAGCTGACGGTCAGCGTTGTCCCGAGCAATTGCTTGACCGCTTGCAGCAGGCTCAAAATGAAACGCAGATAGGGCGAAAGCGTCACATCCGCCTTGTTGCGATTCTTGCTTCCTTTTGGACGTCCACGCCCCCGCTTGGTAACTGGTTTTGTCTCGTTGTCCTTGGCTGCGTTCTCAGCTTCACTGCGTAACACTTGACCGATACGCAAGGGATGCGAACTGCGCTGCACTACGTTCACCAGTGCCAAGCTAAAAAAGCTCACGCCGGGCACTGGCTTCCCATACAACGACGAAAAAAAGCGGTTCAGCCCATACGTTGCTTTCCCGGCTTTGGTCACCACCACTTCGTCTCCTGCCAAAATGTACTGCGCTTCGCTCGGTAGCAGGTGCGTTTTGATCACTAACCAGTGGATTTGTCCCCAGTCCACTGTCGTATTGTAAAAACGTTGAATCGTCCGGTAACTGCCTCCTTCTCCCGCCCAGCGCGAGAGTCCAAGCATGGTTACTCGACCTGTCATTGCCAACATCGACACCACGATCCGCTCCATTTGGCCGATCATTGTGGTGCTCATTTCTGGCTTTAAACATTGCAGCAGTGCTAAGATGTCGATCATGGGCTTCCGTGTTTTGAGTTGCGGTTTTGATCAACATCAACTCTACCACGTCAGCCCTATTTCTTTATCCTTTTTTCTCCCAGAGATTGGCGAAGGTATTGCACCACCGAAGCCTTCATCATTGACAGGTTGAATGTAGACAAGCTTCTTTCCATCCAACGACCATGCGTATGTGCTAACTCGGTCAAGGATCTTTTGTTCTTTCTCATTCCCTATATCTACTAACCAAAGATCATTTACGCCAGAGACAATATCCTGCATTTCTGCCAGTGATCCATTGTTAGATTTTTGAGAGGCACGATCTAGCAGTTTATAGGTTGAAGCTTGTTTACTAGCTAGGAATTGCTTACCGTCTGGCGACCAGAGCATGTCCAAATAAGGCCCGTTCTTCACTGTTTCAACCGCTTTAATTGCCAAACTCGCGTAAGGTTTTGAAGTCGGCGTAGGTGCTAACGTTGGAGCAGGTGTGAGTGTTTCAAATGGCGTCAATATCGGTACTGGGTAGGCGTCTAGCGTTGGTTTGTCCTGCTCAGCAGGAGTGGTTGGCAAAGTAGCGATCTGTTGAGTGATAGCCGAACTCTGATTCAATCTTCCACCATAGGATAAAGTCTTAACGGAGAAAATTATCCCGCCTATCACAATTGCCCCCAAAAGAATCGTCACGGTATAGGATACAAATTTGGACATGGGTGTCTCCTCATCGACATATGGGCTGATGCGCTGCATGGATTGGCACTTTTAGAAAGAAAAAAGCACCAATCCATGGCAACCACTGCTATTCTATTTCGATTCTCGATTGGCCACTTGTAGGGCTCATTGCCCAAACCGCTGCTATAGCTCTTGATAACAAGCTAAGAGTTGATCGGTGAGGAGCGCCCAGTCAAAACGCTCTTCGGCGACTATTCTGGCATGTCTGCCCAGTTGATCGCGCAGCGGTTGGTTTGTGAGCAACACTTCGATTTCCTGTCCAAAGGATTCGGGCGTGTCAGCAGCCAGTCGACCTATTGCTTCTTCTTCAAAAAGTTTGGAGATATCCCCCACTGCGCTGGCGACAATTGGACGCCCCATTGCCATGTAGTCGGTCAGTTTCATAGGAAAGCGTCCACGATTGGCGTTGCTGTTGCGCAAGGGTAAACAAAAGAGATCACAGGCTGCCAGATAGTTTCGCAGTGCCTCTTCCCCAACCCGTCCGGTCTGGATTACGGCTTCGGGCGAAGTGACCAATGTTCGTAGGTCAAGTGCGCAATAGCCGATTACCAACAATCTGCTCTCAGGGAATTTCCCGTGGACTTGATTGAATGCCGCGGCCAGCAATTGCGCATCCTGCCGAAAGATATTGCCAACATAACCAAGATAGAGATTCTCCAACGGAAGATCAACCGCTTTTCTCGCAGTGTTGCGGTCGAGCGGTTGAAATTTCTCCACCTCGGCACCGTTGGGGAGCAAAAGGATTGTCTCATTGCGGATGCCCAACTGGCGCGCCTTTTCCTGGAGCAACGTACAGATCACCGTGGTGCGATCGGCCAGGCCACGAAAGCGTTCTTCGAAGAACGTTTCTACCGGGCGCAGGATCGTCCGCAGCAGCCGATTGGGACGCTCCTCCACTGAACCACCGCGCCCAAACCAGTCTGACCAGTCAAGTACAATCGCTGTTTTTTGAAAATATTTTGCAAAGAGCATTGGCAGCAATACAGTTGGCCGACACTCATAAGCGTGTACAACGTCAAAGTGAGCGTGCCGTGCCAACCAGCCCACCCGTCGCATGGCGTTCCACAAATCCCAGCCGGAACGTAAAGAACCGGAGAAGAGATCGGGCATCGCCACCAGCCGCACGCCATCGATCTCGGTCTCCGTAATGGCGAACCTTGCTGTTGGCGATGTCGCGATCAAGGTTACTTCATGACTGCGCCGCACTTGGTGGCGGGCCAAGTGGAGTGCCCGCCAATAGGTGCCTTTACCTACTGTATTGAGGACAACGTGCAAGATCCGCATCAAACGACTCTCAACTAGCGGCTGACGAAGGGCAGCAGGATCCTGGATGACAACGGCTCCGTTGTTTCCCCCGATGCGGTCGGCGCGGCAATCACCATCATGAGCGGCGTACTTTGTCCCGAAGTGACGATGATATCAAGCGGGTCGTACTGATTCGTCTCCGGGTTATAGGTGCCATAAGGCACAGTGCCGATGAGGATGCGCGGATGGGTAAAGTAGAGTCGATAGCTGCCGGATGTTAGGCCACGGGCGACAAAATTCCCCAGTGCATCGGTTGCCAATGTTGATACAATGTTTTCGCTGCCATCTGTCCCCAGCAGATAGACTTGAACCGCCGCATTGTTGAGCACTTCGTTGTTGTACAGTCGCAGCAAGCCCGAGATCTGACCGGCAGCCATCATCGCTACATTGATGTCGGAATAGACACTCTTACCAGAGATGGTCAACACCGTGGATTGCGATAGGAAAGGCGTTTGCCCATAGAAGACAGGGGCAAGTTGATCGGTTGGGTCGCTGAATTTTACCTGATAGACTCCATTACGCAGATCGTCAATTCGATATGTACCATTGTCGTCGGTGGTTAGACTGAGCGGATAAAAATAAGAGCCACGATACAAGGACACCTGAATGCCAGGTTGGGGCACACCATTTGCCAATGCCTTGCCTTGAATTGTGCCCTCATAATCATTTGCGCCCAGAACAAAATTAATGTTAGGGACTGTTTGGCTTCGCCCCAAGACAATGTCAGTCGCATCCTCAATGGATGTTGCTATATAGTCTTTGTTATACCAACCAGCGAGTGGTTTGTCCCATTCTCTATATGTGTTCACGCCAACTCGATATGTGCCAGGTGTCAGCCCCAAAATTTCATACTGACCTGTAGTAGTATCTACCTCGAATGGGACATCACTGCGGACGAAATTTCTAGAATCGGCTTGTCTATAGTACTCAATCCATACATAACGATCAGAATAACCACCTCCCAGGAATGTAACCGTCCCCGTAATTCGGCTGTTAAGTGCGAGTTGGATATCCTGGATGTCGATATTCTGACCTACTGTAAAATGAATCGGCGTGGCAAGTTCAAAGCTATCAGCATTATTGTAATATTCCATTTCATATCGTGGGTTAGGGGGCCAATTATTTGCTCTAATAATTACATCCTCTGACTGCTCAAGAGGCAGGAAATATTTGCCTTCAGCATTCGAGTCTGAAGCGTTCAACAGACCAGAAGGATTGCCTTTTTGAAACGCCTCCACTCTGATTCCCGGCAACGGTTGGTTAGATAAATCCAAGATTCGCCCTCGAATGCCTTTGTTGAGTGATAGTTGTGCATCAATATTCGTAAGGGTTTCCTCGTACTTTCAGCGTAACAGCATCTTCAAGCAGGCTTGCATTTTTATAATATTGTCCAGCATAAGAGTGATACGGATCGTACATATGGATTCGATAGTCACCTGGTGCGACAAACGGGAAACTGTATCTGCCGTCGCCATCAGTCAGTATGGTCTCGCTGGTAAAATTTGGCGCTGGATAACCATTGGTAGTAGTAATAAAAGGATAGGAAAAGAGGTGAACCGCCCTGTTTCCAATAGGCTCTCCTGCCTCGTTCGTCACTCTGCCACTGATGCTGCCAGGGGTAAATGGAGCGGCACTGGCAAGGCTGCCAACGAAACTCTGGTTGAAAAACCACAGTAATGCAACGACTGAAACAACAACTAGTGACCCGACAGTTTGATAGGAATGGACAATAGACAAGGTTTTGGATATGTTTATAGTGTGAAAAAGAAACATATACAGGAGAACCAAATGTCTATCATCCAAACCTATCATATCATGGTGAAGCGATTGCAAACGATTGTGAGTCACGAACGAATCACGCGCATCCGAGGGATGGCGTTGCTGCAAAGCGGAATGCTGGCGAGCCGCTCGGTAAAGTTGAATCGGATAGCGAGCAAGCTACCAGGTAAAGCAAAGAAGCTAAGTCGAGTGCGGCAGTTCGAACGCTTAGTCGCCAATCATCGTATTCGTGTGCGTGAATGGTACCACCCGATTGCAGAAGGGTTGCTGAAAGAAGCGAGTAAAGCGAGTGGTCGGATTCGCTTAATCATTGATGGCAGCAAGGTTGGGAACGGCCATCAACTGCTGATGGTATCACTTGGCTATCGCCGTCGCAGCTTACCAATTGCCTGGACCTGGGTGCGCCACAAGCGAGGACACAGTAGCGGTTACAAACAGTGTGCTTTACTCGCCTACGTACACAGCCTAGTTCCACGAGCCACCGAAGTGGTGGTGGTTGGCGATAGCGAATTCTCTCCCTTGCAAGCGTTACTAGCAAGCTGGGGCTGGTTCTACGCTTTACGCCAAAAGGGCAATCATCTGCTTCGCCTAGCAGAGGATCAACCCTGGCTGCGCTGCGACGAGCTTGTCTCCCAGGCGGGTGAGCAACGCTGGTTAACAAACATCCAATTGACTCAGCAACACCTGCATACCTGTAACTTTCTCGCCTTGTGGCAACGTGGCGAAAAAGAACCCTGGCTCCTTGCCACCAACTTGCCTACCGCTCAGCTCACACGGCTCGATTACTCACGACGCATGTGGACTGAAGGCATGTTCGCTGATTTCAAAGGCAACGGCTTCGACTTAGAGTCTTCTCGCCTTCAGTCCTTTCAGCACTTGTCCAGACTGACCTTGGCTCTCGCTTTGCTCTATGTCACCCTCCTTGCTTTTGGCTCACAAATCATCAAGAATGGTCTACGCCACTGGGTTGACCGTACTGATCGTCGTGATCTCAGTATCTTTCGTATTGGCTTTGATACCCTCGAACGTCGCCTGGCCAATTCTCTTTCTTTCTCGATTCGCCTTTTGCCTTATTTCACTTGAAACTGTCGGGTCACTAGAAACAACAATACAAACAAACGACACAATTCTTCGGAAAAACACGTTAGAATGACTTCGGGATCTCTGCCACATACGATTCTCCTGATTTGAATTTGTACTATTCCATCGAACGGAACCATCCATCTCGCAGGCCTCGCCAATAAGCGTGCAATGCTTGCCATTGTCGCCCGCCTGCAAGACGTACCGACCAACGAATCGCACTCAACATTCGATAGATAGGAATGACAATGCAACCGATACCACACATATGCTTGCGAAAGTAAATACCACTACTGCGCGCCATCTGGTAACGCTCGTTTGGGCTGTTTGCTCCACCACTACTTTGTGAAACTTTATGCCAAAGGTACGCATCTGGTACGAGTAGCATTTTGAAGCCTGCCTGTTTGATACGCAGGCAGAAATCCAAATCTTCGTAATACATAAAAAAACGCTCGTCAAAAAGCCCAATCGTTTCAAAGAGTTGACGCTTCACCAAAAGCGCACAGCCGCTTAGAAACTCACGTTCCACCGGTTCGAGCGGCAGCTTTTCGTCCCGCCCATGATTCCCTGTCATTTCCAGCAAAAGAGGATGCAGTTGCCCCCCGGTCGACCAGATTTGATCGGGCGGCTCCAGATAGAAGATGGCTGGGGACAGAACAGCGGCATCCTTTTGGCGCTGTGCCATTAGCTTGTCCAACAATTGCGGATCTACAATCGTGTCGTTATTAAGCAGCAGAATCCAATCAGCACCCTGATCGAGCGCCCACTGAATACCAACATTGATGCCTCGGGCAAAGCCAAGGTTTGCGCCATTTTCTAGACAGAGCACATCTGGAAATGCGTCTTTAATTTTTGTAATGGATTGGTCTGTGGAGCCCTGGTCAACCACAACGAGTTGAGCGCCGGTGAAACTCTGTTTCTGCAACGAGTCGATACAGGCAAGGGTATCGTCACAGCGATTCCAGTTTAATAAGATGACGAATAAACACATCAGTTTTCCTGAGAATTACGGGTCTTTCCCAACACGTTCGATAATATCTACAATTCTTTGCCACGAATCTGCGGAGTCTGGGTCAGTGACTGCACCGTTTTGAAGATTGCCTTCCATGCCTGCCAACACAGCATCGACAAGACGCAAGATTTTCGTCTCTTCTGTCGTAGTACTCTTATCGTTGACATCTCCATTCTCATTTCTCCTATGCTCATTTTGCCAGGTGGCAATCGGCAAGCCAAAGCTTTCTGCCACCCGCATCACGCCGCTGCCGGTCAGATGGCGATAGGGTGCCATGACCATATCCGCTGCCGAAAAATAGAGTGCAACTTCTTCGTCCGGTATGTAGCGATCCTCCATCTGCACGAAATTTAGCACCTTTAGCTCTTCTGCCAAAGCGAGATAAGTTGCTTTTGTCCCCCAAAAGTCACCTGCAACTAACAACTTGACATTTGACCGTTGCTGAACAATCTGGGCCAGTGCGCGTAGCGCCAGATCCAGCCCCTTGTAGGGTCGAACCATGCCAAAAAAGAGTAACAGGTAGCTTTGCGACGCAATACCAAGCTTTGCTTTCGCTGCCAAGCGATCGATTTTTGCCTCGGTAAACATGGCATAGGCAGGATGGGGCGCAATCGAGATCGGTTGCTTGTGGATCAGTGACTCTAGTTGCGCCTGCTGTGCTTGTGATTGCACGATCCAGAAAGAGCCTAGGCGCAAAACCGACCGAGCCAACCAGCGATCCCACCTCCGCTCTTCATGCGGCAGCACGTTATGACAGAGAAAACCGATCTGAATCCTGGTAAACAGTGCAAGAAAAACAGCAAGCACCCACCAAACGGGTGCCCAATAGGAAGTCCACCATTGGAGGATACAACTATCTGCTGCAAAATTTCGGATCACTTTAACGGTCTGCCACCAAGTGATTGGGTTGAAGGGATCGAGCAGATAGATTGCTTCGGCAGTCAGCAAAGGATGGTTGCTTGGGTCGCGATCACTTTTACCTTTGTACAACCAGGCAGGATACTGTCGGCGAAATGAAAGCAACTGAACCTGATGCCCTGCCTTACGCAACTGTTGATCGAGCAAGGTTGTATAGTGAGCAATGCCTCCACGAAAGGGGTAAACGGGTCCAATCAAGGTGATTTTCATCGGTATCCACAAACTGTGTAATTCTTTGTTTTGAGTTTGTATAGTTGAGCCAAGAAGGTTGTTTGAAAAACCATTGAGTAAACACGCCTTGTGCCGGTTCGAGTTGCACGGGCGTGTCTACTCAACGACTTCGAAAGGCTTTCTCGGTTTTGCTATAAAGTTACCAGAGGAAAATCCAAGATTTTCCTCTCTTGCAAGTCCTATGCTTTGCTTAGAGCCTGTTATGAACTTTATGAGATAAGATGAACGGCTTGTTTAAGCATAAGGATAGCAAAGGCTAAGAAATGGAAGCCAGCCAGTGTTTCTGGTAAACGTTCATAATCACGAGCAAGTCTGCGGAAGCGAGCCGTCCAGGCAAAACTGCGTTCGACAACCCAACGTTTTGGCAAGAGAACGAAACCTTTCTTGGCTTCTGGCAGTTTGACGACGATGAGTTCGATACCATGTTGATTGGCAGCCTGAGCGGCATCGTCACCGGTGTAGCCTTGGTCAACATAGCAACTTCAACACTATCCCCGGTGACATCTTGTACTTGTTGTGCCAGTTCATCCACTTGCGCCCGCTCTTGTTCATTGGCTGGAGTTACATGCAAAGCCAGCAAGTGTCCAAGTGTATCAACTGCCAGATGGACTTTGCTGCCTTTTCTTGTGTTTGTGGCCATCGTAGCCTGCTCGTTCGCCACTTTCCGGTGTCGATTGCAGGGTACGACCATCGAAAATCGCAGCAGACGGTTGCTCATTTCGGCCAGCGGCCAAACGCAATAGGACTCGTAAATCATGCACCATCGTCTCGAATACTTCGGCTGCTATCCAGCGCTGTGTTTGTTGATAGACCGTGTACCAAGGCGGCAGGTCATTGGGCATCATTCGCCAGTCCGCTCCGGCTCGCACCAGCCAGCGTAAGCCATTGAAGACTTCTCGTAACTCATGTTCCCGTTGCGGTGCGTCTTCTCGCATCAAGGTCAAATACGGCGCTGCGAACGCCCACTCTTCATCGGTTACATCACTTGGGTATGCTTTTCGGTTCATCCTTTTAGCATACTCATTCTGTCAAATCCAAAAGTTCATAACACGCTCTAGACACTTACCGACTGACAAAGGGCAACAATATCCGGGATGGCAACGGCTCATCCGTTTTATTGGATGCGGTGGGTGCAGCGATCACCATCACGAGCGGCGTACTTTGTCCTGAAGTGACTGTGATGTCGATCGGGTCGTACTGATTTGTGTCCGGGTTGTAAGTGCCATAGGGTACAGTGCTCAGAAGGCGAGGATGGGTAAAGTAGAGGCGGTAGCGGCCAGGCAAAAGCCCCAGCACGGCAAACTTGCCCTGTGTATCGGTTGTCCAAGCTGACACATACTCCACACTGCTATTGTTTCCCAGCCAATATACACTTACAGCCGCATCCTTTAGTGCTTCATTGTTATAAAGGCGCAACGTGCCCGAAATCTGACCGGCTGTAACCATCGAGACATTTATGTCAGAATAGACGCTTTTACCAGAGATGGTTAGCATGGTGGCTTGGGTTAGCAGCGGTGTTTGCCCATAGAAAACCGAGGCAAGTTGGTTGGTTGGGTCGCTAAATCTGACTTGATACACGCCATTGCGCAATCCTTCCATATGGTACTCACCCTTGCTATCAGTAGTCAGATTGATCTGACGAACCAAGCTTAAATCACGATAGAACGAGACCTTGATGCCTACTTGGGGTACACCTCCTGCCAGAACCTTGCCTTGAATCGTGCCGTCAAAATCATTCGCGCCAACAAAGATGTCAATGTTAGAGACGGTTTGGCTGCGATTGACCACGATGTCCGTTGCACTCTCCAGAGAGGTGGCGTTTCCAGCCCGGCTATACCAGCTAGTTACTGGTGTGTTTGTCCAGACAGTCATGCCAAGTCGATAAGTACCCGACGGCAATCCACTAATCGAGTATTGATTCTTCATGTAGTCTATCCGCAACTGCGCCGCACCTAGCAAAATGAATTCTCCAGAAGCGTTTTGCGCAAACAGTTGAGGAGCAATGTAGTAACTAGAAACGTCATTGTTGCCACTTCCCAATACGGCAATCGTACCGGTGATGCGACCACCTACTGCCAGTTGAGCGTTGATATGGTTGATTCTTTCGCCAGCTACGAGGTGAATCGGCGTCGCAAGCTCAAATGAATTTGCTTGTTTGTAATATTGGCGCTCGTAAGCACCATAAAAGTACTCATTGAACTGGATGACAATGTCACCTGACTGATATAGTGGTATCAAATACTCCCCGTTGAAGTTGGTGGTAGCATAGCCAACTGCGGAGGAAGGGTTATCCCGTTGGTAAGCAACAAGTCCGATTGAAGCAATCGGCGTCCCAGACAGATCAGTAACTTGTCCGGATATGCCGGGTGAATTAGGGTCGATCAATGATCCCCCCAGGTAGACCATCACAATGTCCAGCCCGTTAATTGTCTCGCCAGCCGTTATCGAAACATCCGAAGCATCCTCAACCGGCACAGGGGCAATCAAATCATTGGGATTCGATGCCACATTCTGCTTATAACATCCCCTGAAGATTTCACTAGTATAATCATTAATCGTCGCACAGATGCGGTAGATTCCGGTTGACAATCCGCCGAGGCTGAATGCACCTCCATTCGTTCCGATCCTGGCAAAATCACCAATTTGCCAGCTATCATCCACCTTCTCATAGACTGTGAGCTCGGTAGGGTAATAACCAATCGTGGAATTCGTGACAATCAGTGATCCTTGAATCCAAGCTCCAGTTGGCAACTTGATATTAATGTCGTCTAGAACATTGCCTCTCACCTTCAAATCAAGCGCCTCCTGATATTGGCTAGCATCTTTGTAAAACTGTCGCGCAGAAACACGCGAGGGATCACGGGCAAGTAGACGATAGTCACCTGGCTCCAACAGTGGAAAACTATAACGACCTTGGCTATCCGTTACCCTGACAAGAGAAGGATTGGCATTGCCCGGACCCGGATAGCCGCTGGAAAAGGGATAAGGGAAAAGATGAACCCACATATAGGACAAAGGTTCTCCAGCTTCGTTCGTGATAACCCCGCTGATGCTGCCTGGGGCAAAAGGCGCAGCACTTACATTCAACCTACTTTGATTGATGTACCAAAGCAGGGCACATGCAGAAACGACGATACAGACCAGCGACACGACTCTACGGAAAAATATATTAGAACCTCGGGATCTCTGCCACATAGTATTCTCCTAATTTGAATGAACGCAACTCCAGCGATAGCAAGTCTGGTGAATAGTGCACAGTAACTTCATCATAAACTGCGATGTTTCTCCGGTAAAGGGTCAAGAACCGAAAACAAAACGTCCCCGGCAATACGAAGTATCGCCAGGGACGCTGATTACGAAAACACCTGGCTGAAGCAGAGACATGAGTGGGTCTACATCCTATGCATTACGCTACAGGCTGAGATATAGGTAAGGGTTGCTGGAGTTCAGTATAGCACACTTTACTTGGCTTGTCTATGGAAACTGACTTTTTGAAGGGTAGTTTGGCCTAGCGGGCGGAAGATAGGTGGGGCTTGATCATAGAAACTCGAGAGTATCAGGAAAGTACCCCGTACAGCACAGTGGAAACACAGACAACAGCCGCCCATGGATCAGCGGCTGTTGTCTATATATAGGATAAGACTTTACAAGCAAGACCTAGCGACCACTGGCATTGTAGCTAGCGTGGCTGTCACCCGTGGCGGCATTATTCACGACATTCAACATCACTGTAATGTCCTGGTCGGCGGTGACAATCACCGAACCCTTGAACGGGGCTGGCGGAGCAGGTGTCAAGGCACGCATTCCGTTTCCCTCAATGCCATTCACGATCACTGGATTCCCGCCATAGGCTGTACCATCGCTGTTGAAATAATAAAGCTTGAGGTTCACCGGACTGCTGCTCAAATTCTGCACACCGATACCAGCGTTCCAGGTAAGGCCATCTTCATTGTAACCATTATAGACCAGCTGACCCAAGAAGACTCGCCCGCCCGCGTGAAATGACGAATAGTCCTTCTTGTAGCGTCCATCTGCGCTGGCTTCATTGGTCATGCCCACCAGCGGTTGAGTCGCACTGCTGATGACGACACTGCCCCAAAAACCGATTCCAGGACAAGCGTCGTCTGTCACAAAGGTGGTGGCTGCATTGGCGGCAATCGCTGTATTCGTCTTTGAGCAAGTAAGCGTGCCGGTTGTACCGTAATACGCAACGGTGATATCCGTCGCTGCACTACCAACATTCTGAATGCGTAGCCCTGTACTGTTATTGTAATATTTATGCTTGACCACGGGAAAGTAGATAATTTTGGTGCCAGTCCGAATGCTGTTGTGGGTAATCGGCGAGATCGGGGTTCCACTATCTTTGATTTCAGTGGCCACCATGGCCAGCAGTTGACTGGGCGATGTACTGACTTTGGCACTACAGATGGTGTTGGCTGCGCCACAGCCCCCACTGCCACTGCCGATACCAGCCGGAATAGAGAGGGTTTGTCCCGGGTTCAACAACCCACTGTAGGCAAGTCGCTCTGTCCCCGCATCGTCATAGAAGCGCACCGTAACCGTTGTCTGTTGTGCTCCCACATGATTGATGATCAAGGTGGTTGAACGGCCATAGTAGCTCCGTTTGACGGTGGGTTCATAGAGAAGGGGACTGGCTTTTTCCCAGCCAGGCGAACCTGTTCCCAGGTCGGGTACGATGCCGGTATAGCTGGTGCGTTCGCTGCGGCTGCTGGCTTCGTGTGTTACTTCCACCGACAAGTCCTCGCTGCCATCTACAATCGCACTCCCGCTCCAGTTGGCAGGGGGTGTCGCAATGTACACTGCATCTTTCGCCAAATCATTATTATTGTTATTGGCTTCACCCTGATAGGTACCATCGCTGCTCAAAAACGTCACCTTCACGGGTCTTGCCACTGCCCCATCATTGCGTACATAGATCGAACTTAACCACCCATTGTTATTCCGCACATCCGGCAGATAGGTCGCTTGTTTCGTCCAGGCGATGCCGATTGAGTTGGTGCTTTCTGTGGCTGATTGCTTCTTTATCTCGATTCGGTAAGTTGCGGTTGATGGAGCAACAAACTCGACGATTTCGTAGTTATTCTTAAAGCTCAACGAGTTTGCCATTAAACTATTATCAGAGTTGTTGTAAATTCGCAGGTCAAAATCTGTATCAAGTCGATCAAAACTGTAATTGTTCGCTTCCGAATCGGCATTTGACATCCATGAAATTGCCACCCTAATTCTTTCTCCACGGATCGCGTTGAAGTAACGATTGAGCGTACCGCCAACGCCTGGAGTAGATGAACCAGTTACAACACCCCACCAACATGGGAAATTACAAGGATCGGTTTCTATTGCTTGCTGAGTTTGTGCGATCTGGTCAGCCAGGGGTGCGTCAATTGCACCTGTACCATCATACTCGCTAAGCCGTCGGGATCCTTCAATATTATGTACAGCAGAAGCCATCAGAATTGCTTTGACTGCCTCTGGCCAGATTTGCAACTGACTATTTCTTTGAATCAAAAGTGCTGCCAACCCAGCTACTTGGGGTGCAGCATAGCTGGTGCCATGACGGGGTGCGCCATCCCCATTGGCGACTATGATGTCCACCGCTGGTGCTACAACCTCTGGCTTTTCACGATCTGTACCAGATTCGCCATTGATTGGGTCAATATAGTTTGAATTATTGTACATACCATCATCTGACCAATTTACACTATTCTGATCATTGCTGCCGCCAACAGTAATCACGTTCCAGGCTTTACCCGGAGTTTTAATATAGGCTGCCTGATTGTGGGCAATTGCAGCAACAGTAAAATCTCGCTCTCGAATCCAATAATCAAATGCCCGATCAAGCCACTCAATATCTCCATTCTCAGAACTCCACCAACCAACACTTACATTGACAACCTTGCGGATTGTGGCGATTCTGTCGCCCATTTGAGAGAATCAATTGTGTTGGCTTGGGTCGCATTACTCGCAAAACCGCCATCCAAAATGCTGGTGTTATACGAAATGCCTCTAATGAAAAATGAAATTCAAAAACGGTAATCAAGGTGTACGAATGGCGGATGCGAGCTTACCGGAGCCAAGTAAACCAGTGTAGCGCAAAAGTGATTGGGAACCTGTGGCAAACTGGTCCAAGAAGCCATTGACATGTTTGCGTAAGAGCGGCCAATCGCTGGCCAAACGATGAGCGGTCAGAATGTCGTGACGGAGCCAACGCCACAGTTTCTCAATCGGGTTAAGCCAAGGCGAGTAGGTGGGCAACCAAACGGGTTGAATGGTTGGTAGTTTGGCCAGAGCAGTTGTGACATCTTCATGTTTATGAATACTCCAGTTATCTTGTGCCACAAAAATACGGTCTGCCCAGGCATAGGTGGTGGCAATTTGCTCATACATCGCAATGACTTTGGCACGTCCAACGATATAGCCATCCAAGTAGTTGACTTGCCCCGTGAGTGCATTCAGCACGCCGATCAGACGCCATTGCTCCTGTTTGCTGTTTTGGCGGTCAGTTTGCGGTGCTTGGGCGGGTGCGCCTTCACTCCACACTTCACCTGGTTCTGGCCAGCGGTAATAGCCCATCTGATCCATAAACAAGAAGACGGTCCGCGCAGGGGCTTGGGCAGTTTGGCGCAAACAGGTGAGCATTTGTTCCACTTTGCTCCTATATTCCGGGTCGGGACTGTATTGTTGCACACTGGCGGTGCGCAACTTCAGACCATAACGTCGCAGAAGGTACCAGACCCTGCTCAGCGAATAGTTCTGCAGCCAAGGCACGGCTTGCCGAATACTCGTCAACTGCCAACGGCTTTGCACAACTCCTGCTGGACTGGGTGTGACCGGTTCTTCTGCCTTGGTACTTTGCTTCGTGCTTTCTGGCCCTTGTCGCAACAGATTCACCAATTCGTCTCGCCGGTCAAAGATGCCTCCTTCGCTTCCCACCCTGTTTATGCTGTTGCAGCCCTGTTACTCCTTCTTTTTCCAGTATATCCATCCAGCCATACACCGTATCTGGGTCGCGTGGTCGCAACAATCCTTCCTTGGCCACTTGGTGCGCACTGGCTCCTTCGGCGATTTTCAGGATGGCCGCACACCGTTCTCTTACATACTCTTGTTTCGTCTGCTCGCACAATTCAACCAGTTCTTGGTGCATTTTCGCACTTAATTCTAGCTTCCTTCGTTGGGTCATCTTGCCTCCATTTTAGCTTTGATGACCTAACTTAATCATTACCGATTTTGTTAGTCAAATTTCATTAGGGATCGCCATTACAGGCAGCAATATTCGCCACTTTTGTAGCATGGTCAGCCAGTGGCAAACCAGGGTTCTTGGTTGCGATAATAGACAGGCAGGGTGAATTGATTCGATTGACATCCAGCACGGCAACTCTTGTACCCGTTCCCGTATATCCTCGTTGCCAAACAGTTGGTACTCGGTCGCTGGCAGATGCTATGTTTAGACCAGGTACAGGTTTGGCCTCAACAAGATAAAGTAAACCAACTCCATCCATTCGAGCAAGCTTTTGAATGGCAGACTTGGGTAATGTTGTCATGATCGAAGGCATTCCATCAATTCTCTCATACACATATCCTTCTTGGCTCAGCCAATTATCTATAGGCTGTAGTCTCATTTCAAGATTTTCTTTTACCAATTCCTCGTAACGTGACTGAATTTTTGCAGCAGCTTCCAGGTCATCCACATCGGTTGGCTTGGTTGCAGCAGCGATGGCCTTAGCGGCGGCAGGGAATTCACTTGCTAGGATAGAAAGGATTTTTTCTTCTGTATACTTAGGTTTGCCAGCTACCCAAATGGCTATCGGTAAGGTTGTGTCATCGGCTAGCTTTTGCAATCGATCATAGAGGGAGACTTCCATTTTGCCATATTTAGCCTGGTAGGCATCACGTTCCACACGCTCGATTGCTGTAATGTCCTCTTCAATGCTTCCAGTCGTAGTCTCCACAGCTAAGCTGTACGTTGTCCAGTCTGGATCATGCGTGTTTGAAATCACAAAATGGCGAAAGGTACGCCCACTCAATGGATAGCCCGTTTCAACTTCATACTCGATCAACAGGTGTTCTATTGGAATACCATGTTTTTCAACAAGATATGCCAATGCTTTTTGCGCATAGTTTGTGACCTCTCGTGTCGGTGTCGGCAAAGGTGAGTCGGCAGAAGCTCTTTCCTGGGCATAAATCGCTGTGAAAGGTTGTCTTCCAGTCAACAGAATAATGCCGATAAAACAAACAGCCAACAAAGTCTGACGAATATTGATTCTGTAATTCATCATAGTTCTCCTCGGAAAACTAAAATTATGGAATATCGTGTTCAACGGTTACGACAGGTGGCTGACTGCGATCAAAATAGAGTTTGAAAGTAACTGTACGGGACCAGGTTGTAGGCTTGGAGATTTTGATTAGATGATAGAGCGAGTACTCCGCACCAGTCGCTGGTTCGCCAGGTTGTCTTACTCTAACATGTGCAAACATCGAGACCTGACCATCCTGATCGGTGATCTCTTGGATCTGGAATTCTTGGGGTCCATAAGATTTCCAGCCATGAAAGGCAACCAAAGCAAAATATTGTGAAAAGTCCAGCTTTTCTAATTCTACGGATGCCTCATCAGTGACATATTGGCGAACCGACTCAATTTCATCCACTGTGGCAACTACTAACACACCAGGCGATGGATTCGTCCAGTACTTGTCATGGGTAGTGGCTCCACGCAGTTCAAGCGTTTCAAACTGAAGTGGAACTTCCTCCACGGGTGTCGAAGTCGGCTGTCTAGTGGAAAGTGGTATAGTCGATGACTGTTCCATTGGCTGCGTCGCCTGACCATTCGGCAACTGACACGCCACCAACGGAATAAAAATGAAACCGAACAAGCGAACAGCAAATTTGCGGAACATAATATTTCTCCTGAGAGTATCAAGCACCGAAAACAAAACGTCCCTGGCGATGCAGAGCATCGCCAGGGACGTTTATCACAAGCTACCTGGTTCGAGCAGAGACATGAGTGGGTCTACATCGCACACGCTACGCTACAGGTGAAAATGGTTAAGGTTTGTAATGTTCAGTATAGCACACTTCGCTTGGCTTGTCTATGGGCAAAATTCTGCTTTGGGGAGGCGTTACTCGGATAAATTGAGGTAGAAGGAGGGGTGAGTGCTTGGTAACGGGCCGCAGGAGCATCAGGAAGCCATTCCCACACTCCCCATGTAAGCATCAGAGCGGGAGCTTATTATTTACTGTTGCGCTTTTCGTAGTCGATACAAAATTTCTTCCAGGATCTTACGGTTAAAGCCTGCTAAATCCGCCAACAAACCGATCAATACCACTTGAAAACCAACAATGAGGAGAATTGCCGCCAGGATAAGTGACTGAATATGGCCATTGCCCTGTCCAATCAAATAAAAGTAGAGGAAGCGCGTTCCACCGAGCATCCCAGACAGAATCGAGACCGCTCCGATCCCCAAGAAGACACGCAAAGGGCGATACAATGTATAGGCGCGCAAGATCGTGATCGACGAATTGCGGACAAAGTGGGGAATGCCCTTCATCAAGCGGGATGGACGAGTAGGTGCGTTGGTGCGAATTGGAACAAATTCTACATTGGTGCGTCGCGCGCCAGCTTGAATCAATGTTTCCAGTGTATACGAATAGTCGCTGAGCACGAGGGTACGCAAGGCGGCTTCGCGACTATAGGCACGGAAACCGCTGGTTGCGTCGGGCACATCCATCCCTGCGGCTTGCGAAATCACCCAACTGCCAAAGCGTTGTAAAAGCCGCTTATGTTGCGAGAAATGTTCAACTTGATGAACCTCCCGATCACCGACGACAATCTGTGCTCGTCCGGCTAGAATTGGCTCGACTAAGGCCGCAATCCCATCACCCGCATACTGGTTATCGGCGTCGGTGTTGACAATAATGTCTGCGCCGCGTTGCAAGCAGGCATCCAGTCCAGCCGCAAATCCCTTGGCTAACCCGCCATGGGGCAGTGGAAGAACGTAATCTACCCCACACGCTTTGGCAACCTTGATCGTGTCATCAACACTGCCATCATCAATCACCAACACTTCAATGACATCAATTTCGGGCAGGGAGCGCGGCAAATCAGCAAGGGTCTGGGGCAGCGTTTGCGCTTCATTGTAACAAGGGATCTGGATGATCAGCTTCATACCTGGGTTTATTTCCGATTCTTCGACTCCCCGCGCCGACCCCCTAATCCCCCCAACAACATCTGCCGCAACATACCTTGGCGTGCCTCGGTCGCACCAGGCGAAGGCGGCTCTACATCCCAGTGCTTCAATGTGACAGCGCCTTCCCAAGTAATACGTGTTTGTGAAGCTGCCAACAATTCTTCCAACAGTGCGTCCTTACCGTCTGATGGTGGATCAGTGGCAAGCAATTCCCGCCAGCGAGCAAGATCGCGCTGCAATTGGTCAATGCGTTGCAGCAGAGAAGCCCGATTCGTACGCAAACTCTCAGCCAAGCCTGCCGGGTTGAGTGAAACATCGGTGGTTTGGGCAAAGGCCCGACCGGCCAGACGTTGGGCTTCACGCCAACTGGGTGAACGGCTATTCGTGTTCATCAGAATGGCAGAAAACAGTTGAGGAAGCTGCTCAACGCCGGCCATCATGCCATCGTGCTCTAATGCATCGACAAAGAGCGCCGTGGCCCCCACCCTACCTACAAAATTACTGGCCAGTTCCAGTGCAGCTGGGTCCGTGTTGTCCGTAGTCGCCAAGGCAAAGGTCGAGCCGTCGAAGAGATCAGCACGAGGCGAAGGAAGGGGACCCAACGCCGCTACCACGGGACGCCCTACGACAGCATAAGTGTGATTGGGCAAGGTTGTCTTGATGGCATTGAGTAAGGGCTGTAAAAGCGGACTGATAGCGAGCAGGAGCGTTGTCGGCTTGAGATCCTCGGCAATATGGCCCAATAGATCGGGAACTTGATCTAAGGGTGTGGCTAGTACGATTAACTCAGAACCTTCACAGGCACGGTGCAAATTCCACTCGGCGCGCTGTACAGCACCTGCTTGACGCGCCTGCTGGTTGACTTCCGGATTTTTATCGTGACCGACAATGTCAAAATTGCCTGGGGTCCGTTGTAGACCAAGTCCTAAGCTGGTCCCGGTCGTACCCAAGCCAATAATGGTAATGATGGGTTTTGACATGTTGTGTTGTGTATCATTGAATTGAGTACAAGAAAGTATCTTGTATTAGAGATAAGTTGCAAGTAGTAAATTGTATCATTGTCTGGTATAAGTTGGAAAACAAACAGTCGCCTGTAGTAGGCGGCCTCCAGTAACTCTTGTCGAGTTAGGACAAACTGCATCTTTCAAGTTGGCTGTAACTTCTAACACAATACCCGTGAAGGTTACATTTATCTTTTTAGGGATTTATGGAAACATTGTTTGCCCCTGCTAAAGTGTGGCTCTGGCTTATTGTAGTCATATTGCTGATGGCAGTTTTTACCACACCGAGTGGGGTACTCAGCCAAGTAGGCGATGAAGCTCAAGTCGCAGAAGGTGATCAACACACATCTATCGAAAATCCCTTTACAAACAATCAACCCATCTGGACAGATAACAATTCGATAGACTCGCCGCAAGTCGTTCTCTTTCGTAAAACGTTTCAAGCATCACAAGCATTGCAGAACAGCGAACTGTACATCTTTGCCGACACCCGCTACGAAGCCTGGCTCGACGGGCAATGGTTAGGTCGAGGGCCGGCACGCTTTTCCAAGACGCGTCACGAATATGATGTTTTGCCAATTGGGGCACTGACACAAGGCGAACATCTGTTGGCGGTTTTGGTGCAGTGGGCACCGAACATTCGCCGCGCTGAATCCACTAGACCGCATCTGCTTGCTCATCTCCAGGGAGAAGGGGCTGATCAGCGCCAGCAGGTGCTTGTGCGCACCGATGCAACGTGGCAGGCCAGCGAATCAAACGCATGGCGCAAAGATGCGGCGCTGGTTCATAGCTGGAACTTATTAGGCCCAACCGAGTTACTTGACTTTCAACAGCTGCCAGCGAACTGGATGAAGCCAGATTTTCTGGATAGCAATTGGCATAACGCTGTCGCTGTAGCGTTACAAGCTGGGATTCGCTATTTTCCTCGCTCGATTCCACCTCTGGTCGAAGTTCCCTTTACACTCCAGGTCATCGATGCAGGTCTGCTTTCTCCTGATCGGACAATGGTTCAACTGGAGCCGTACATTGATTCGGCGCAGTTTGAACTGCAGGTGATGCAAAATACAACGGTTACTGTGGAGGGTTTGGCAGAACCAACGATTTCTATGTCCATCGACAAGACGCAACTTGAATGGACGTATGCCGACGAGAAGCGACCCGATGTAGAGCATGCCTCAATTGCACTGGCACCAGGATTGCACACGCTTTCACTCCCGCAAATTCCAACCACCACTGGATTGGCCTTTGCAATTTCAAATCGTGATCTAGTCATCAATGCGCCACCCTTCGTGCAGAGTAATCATGCCGGGCGGCGGCTGTTACTAGCCGAACCTGTGACCAATCCAGCAGTTGCAACGTTTACTTCAGACTCACTGAGTCAATCGCTTGATATCCAAATTGAGCAGACACCAGCCTATCTAGTGCTTGATTTGGGGCGCGTGGTCTTGGGACGATTGTATGCAGAAATCAGCGGCACGGTGGGAACGGTGGTCGATGTTGGCTGGGATGAACGGCTTTTTCCCGATACGTTGCGCCCACTCCCCCATCCAGGCTCGCTACACCCGGAATGGAATCAGGTTGATTCGTGGGTTCTGGATGGTACCGAACGTCAACTCACGACCCTCGATGTGCGGGCTGGGCGCTATATTTTATTGGCGGCTTGGGGAAAAGCGCCCATTACGCTCCGCAACCTGCACGTCAATGAAGAGCGCTATCCAGTGCAACCACGGGGCAGCTTCCAATCGTCCAATCCACGGCTGAATCGTATTTGGCAAATTGGCGTGGATACGGCCTATATTTCGATGCAAGATGCCTATGCTGATGCCTGGCGCGAGCACGGACAATGGTGGGGCGATGCCTATGTGGTGGATCATGTCAATCAAGTGGCATTTGGTGATACCCTGCTCTTACGCCGTGGGCTACAGTTCATGTCTGAGTCATTTCGCGGCGGGCAGCCGCTGGCCTTTGCGCCGAATGGAGATGGTGCACAACTGGTGGATTATTCGATGTTGTGGGTACAGAGCATCGCTGACTATTTTCGACTTACGGGCGACACCCAGTTTGTCAGAGAGTTATACCCCAGCATTCAAGAGTTTTTAGACTTTCTCGATCAACGCCGCAATGTCGAAACAGGATTGCTCGAACTTCCCAAGGGCCATTGGAGTCAAACGTCACTGATCGATTGGGCTGGCAGTACGAGTCGATTTGGTCAATCTACGGCACTTAATGCCCTTTATTACAAAACATTACTCGATGTTGCCACGCTGGCAGGGGCAATCGAAGAAACATCTGATAGCACAGCATTACAACAGCATGCGGAAGAGCTGCGAAGTGCGATCAACCACGAGTTGTACCAACCTGCAGGCCATCAATACCTTGCGAGTATTGTGGACGGGCTGCCGATAACACCAACCACCCATGCGCAGGCCTGGCCACTAGCACTCGGTGTAGCGAACAAGAATGAAGTAACGCCTATCGCCGCTGAAATGGAAAAGTCTTTTCGGCTAGAGATCTATGGCATGTTTTGGGGATTGGAAGCGTTAGCAAACGCACACGAGATCGACGCCGCCTTGCAGCTCATCGAACAAAAATATGGGCATCTGATTGATTTAGGCGCAACCACTTGGTGGGAAGGCTGGAATAGTCAAGCCAGTTATAAAGGAGCGCTCTCTCATGGATGGGGAAGTGCGCCCACCTGGTTCCTCACGACTCACATACTTGGTATCCAGAAGACCAGCCCAACCAGTTGGATCGTTGCGCCAGCACTGACTGGTGTCTCATGGGCACAAGGGGCTGTTCCCTTTGGCTCCTCCGACCTAAGCGTTCGCTGGGAGACGCATGGCTGCGCTTATGCGGAAGTTACAATTCAGGCCCCTATCGGTTCGTCGGGAACGCTCCTCTTGCCAGCCAGTGTGGTAACCATTCGTTTAAACGGCGAGACGATTTTTTCTGAGGGAATAGCAAATCCAGATTATTTACCACAGAGGAGCGAGGAAGGCATCAAACTGTTGCTAAGCGAAGGGGAATCCCAAGTGGAGGTCACTTCAAACTGTAGTTATCTTCCTCTCATCATGCATCATTAACGCAAAGCCAGACAACGATGTCTCTCATTCCTTTATATTTCTACTCATTCAGGTTACTAATACCTAGCATCCGCCGCCTGTAGATTTCTGAGCAGAACATACCTTTCTTCGGTTTGTAAGGACTGGTGTTCCTGATGTTGCTCAATCAACCAGCACGCCAACGCACTACACCCCGCCTCATGCGCCCACTTGGCCCCAATTTGCGGATGGGCTTCGCTGACGTAAAGCGCATAGCGCCAGCCGGATGCGGGTGTGGGGCTTTGCAAACGTTGGAAAAGTGCAGGTGCAAGGGCTTTGAGCAGCACCAACGGACCCCGCAGCCACAAGTTGATCGACACCCCTGCTTCATCTGCAGCCAACTTGCCCACGTCGTGCAAGAGGGCGGCTATGGCGAGATCGGGGTGGAGGGGGCCACGCTGCTGCAAGTCGTGCAATACATTCAGGCTGTGGCGTTGGGCGTCGCGCGGCAGGCGGCAAAAGAGCGCAAAGGCATCCGGCGGCAGTAGAGGCTGGATCGCCTGCAATTCCTCCGGCGCTATACGCGCAAAGAATCCCTGCCAAAACTGCCGTAAGCGATAAAACGCATTCACGTAACCAGATTCACCATTCCGTTCAGAATTTGCAAGACCAGCATGGCTGGCCCGCGTATCAGTCCCGGCACCAACATGATGACGATGAAGAGGATCACAAAGCCATACTGACGAAGCTGCCACTGCAACGAACTGTTGTCGCCTGGCAAGAGCGCAAAGAGCACATGCGAGCCATCCAGCGGCGGGATCGGGATGAGATTGAAGACAGCCAGATAGACGTTGATGGTAGCAAACCAGACCAAAAAGCTAGTGAACATACTTGCACCCAACAACCGCGAAAGCAGCAAGCTGATCAAGGCCAAGACCAGATTGCTGGCCGGACCTGCCAAAGCAATCAGGATCGAAGCCTGTTTCACCGGCATATTGACCCGGTTGGGATTCCACTGTACAGGTTTGGCCCAGCCAAAGCCAGTCAAAAAGAGCAGAATTCCACCCACCCAATCCAAATGGGCACGCGGGTCCAGCGTCAAACGCCCTTGGATGCGCGGTGTATTATCACCTAAAGCGACAGCCGTTGCGGCATGAGCGTATTCATGGATCGGAAGTGCCAACAACAAAATGGCACCAATTGCCAACAAACGTGGCAGTGAGAGTAATCCCTGCCCGCTGAGCAGCCCAAAAAGCAAAATACCCACGATTACGGCAATAATAATTTGCTGATTGCGCGTTAACGTGCGCCAACGATAGAGAAAATTATCAAGCATAGTTGACATTGTACCACTGCTCCCTTTCAAAAGAGTAACCTATGTCAAGCGTAAAGCACGATGAACGATGCAGGTAGCGGGTGATAGGCAGCATAGGTTTCACAATTTGCCATTCACAATTCGCTATGCTCACATTAGCCCACACTTGACATTACAGCTTTGTGAGTGCGACTTTATCGCCGTATAATTCCGCCTACATGCATCTTCAGTCGATTCGCAATACGCAAAAAGATCGGATCAGGTTGCTGTTCATCGCCATTCTTTGGATTGTCATGGCTATCGGGCTGCTGTTCTTGTTCCGCTCAAACAAAGTGCCGTTGGGTCCACAGCAGCGAGTCATCACCACCAATCCAAAACTGGGCGTCCATACTCGACTGACAGATGAAGTGGAACCGCAAAAAATCAAGCAGACGCTGGAAATGGTACGCGAGATGGGCGCGACCTGGATCGTCGAGTACTTCCCGTGGGCCTACATCGAACCAGAAGCGGGGCAATTCAACTGGGCGCATGCTGATCTTGTCGTCGATCATGCCAACCGTCAAGGGCTAACCGTGATCGCTCGCATCGGCTACGTGCCAGAATGGGCACGACCGAAAGAAAGCTCGCCACTCTATTTGGATGAGCCGCGTTTTGACGATTTTGGACGCTTTGCTGCTGAGTTTGCCAAGCATTACGCAGGCCGCGTACGCTATATGATCATCTGGAACGAACCGAATCTCAGTTTAGAGTGGGGCTACGAACGTCCAGATGTGACAAAATATGTCAACATGTTGCACAAGGTAAATCCGCTGATCAAAGCTGCCAATCCAGAGATGCAGGTTCTGGCCGGTGCGTTGGCCCCGACCTTTGACAATGGCGATGTAGCTATCAATGATTTGACGTTTCTACGCCAGATGTATCAATTGGGTGCAGCCGACTGGTTTGACATTCTGGCCGCACACGCCTATGGTTGGCATTTCCCGCCGGATGATCCGCCCGCCGAAGATGTGATCAATTTCCGCCGGGTGGAGTTATTACGTCAGATTATGGTAGAGGCGGGCGATGCAGATTCGCCGATCATGATCACCGAGGGCGGATGGAACGATCACCCGCGCTGGACACGTGCGGTTCGTCCTGCCCAGCGGATCGAGTACACCATCCGTGCCTATGAAATTGCTCAAACCCAGTGGCCGTGGCTCGAATCGATTTCATTTTGGGCCTTCCGCTTTCCGTGGGATGCCAAGAGTTATCAGGATTATTTCACCTTTGTGCGTACCGATTTTGAACCCAAACCGATTTACGAGGAAATTCAGCGCTATACATCAGGGAAGGATGGTTCATAAAGAGCGCAGAGATTGAGCGCGACGCAATCTCGCAACTTTTGTAAAGATGGCACGGCTTCGACACTGGCAACAACGAACTTGGCTTCCGTTGCTCCTACTGCTGTTTTTGGCCGGAGTGGTTATCCTGTGGCTGGCCAGTCGGGGCACCTTTTTTCGGCGCGACCGAACGTGGGAGTCGATGCAGTCGCGTCAGACGTGGCGCGTGGCATTGGATCCCAGCTTTCCACCCTTTGAGCAACTTGATGAGCAAAATCATGTCAGCGGCTTCGACGTCGATCTGGCGCAGGCGATTGCAGATGGTTGGAAGCTAAAGTTAGAAATCGTACCCACTGGCTATGACAGCTTGGTCGATGCCTTGCAGAGCGGTCAAGTCGATAGTGTCATCAGCGCCCTGCCCTACGACCCACGTTTAACCGGCGATGTCGCCTACTCGTCCGCCTATTTTGAAGCAGGGATCATGCTTGTGGTGCGAGAGGAACAAGCGTGCAAGACGAAAGATGCAGAATGTATCCTCGGTGCCGACGACCTGGCGGGGCGCACAGTAGCAGTCGAGCTGGGTAGTGCAGGAGATGTGATTGCCCGTCGCTGGCAACGAGAAACACCGCCAATCAAGGTGCAGCGCTTCGAAACACCCGATGCGGCAATCGCTGCACTTCAAACAGACGCGCTGATCTCTGCACTCTTGATTGATAATGTGAGTCTGCGTATCGCTCAGGGCAAAGGGGCACACATTGCAGCGGTCGGTGAGCCGATTGAAGGCAATCCTTATGTGGTTGCGCTGCCGATAGAGGCCTTTGAATTACAGCAACAATTAGAGCAGGAGCTGCGCATACTTCATGATTCTGGCGACTTTGCCAAAATCGAAAACAAATGGTTTGGTCAAGGAGAGTCTCAACCATGACACGGGGTACGAAAATTGCGCTCTGTACCGATACACATTTTTGGCCGAATGGGACCAACTCGATCTTCTCAGATGGTCGGATCCAATTACAGAGTGCAACGGAGGAGTTGCAAGAGAGCTTGATTGCCACTATCTGGAGTCACGATCCAGATATCATTATCCATTTGGGCGATTGGAGTTGTGGCGGCGGTTCGTTCAACATGCCAGACAATGCATTCTATCAGGCCTTGGAGCAAGCCAAAGAGGCATTTTGTGGTCTAGATCGTCCTGTCTATACCCTGCCTGGCAACCATGACTGTCCGCCCGGAGGCGATTACTCCTTCTTTGCACAATTGTGGAATACCGAGTCTGGCGTGGGCCACACGATCGATCTGCCCGAGGCTCGCCTTGTGCTGATTAATACGCACGGCCATTCTGCCAATCAACTGGCTGCTGCCTATCCGAGCGATCCCATCTCTGGCTGGGTCAATGAGGCAGAACTAAACCGCATCGAAGATGCACTGATCACAGCAGAAAACAAGCCAGTGATCTTCTTTATTCATCAGTTACTCATGCCGTGGACCGCTTCGTATCCTTGGCGCGATTTATATCAGGTTGACAATGGCGAACAGGTGCTAAACTTAATGAGGCTCTATGGCAACGTGCGTGCAGTCTTCCAAGGTCACGCCCATATGCTTGATCTCTCGGTACATTCGGTTGGGCAGACTGACTGCACCTTTGTTGTCACGCCTGCGGTGATAGAATACCCGATAGGTTGGCTTATGCTTGAACTAAACGAAGAGGGGCTGACTGGTCAGCTACAGCAGCTGCCCTTGCCAGAGCTCGCCGAACTCAGTCGGCAGAGTGGTGAGGGACAAGAGTGGCGTGCTGGCCGCCCCGAATGGAGCAACTTTCGCATTGAGCTGGTGTAAAGACTACCACCCTACTTACAACTTCACATCAATTCTCCAAACGTGTAAAATAGAAGTCTTAATCAAAAATAGCAGGAACCAAGGTGCAGGTTGCAAATAGACCTGCATCTTGTATCCTGTTTCTTTTCGCTCTTATTGGAGAATTTTGTTGTGTCATTCACCTTAGTGTCGCAGAATCAATCGCTTCTTCCAGAACAACTTTACCAAACCTGCACCTTAGCAGGGCTTGATTTTACTAACAGCAACCAACTCGAAGATTTACTAGAATTTCTAGGCCAGGATCGCGCCTTACGTGCGATTCAATTTGGTGTCGCCATCAATCGCCACGGTTATAACATTTTTGCTTTGGGCGAAAGCGGCACAGGCAAACAATCTCTGGTGCGCCAAACCATTGAACAGCAGGCCAAACAAGAGCCGCCACCGCCCGACTGGTGTTATGTCAACAATTTTGAAGAAGCCCATCGTCCTTGGGCGCTGCAGCTACCGGCAGGCAAAGGCAAAGAGTTGCGCTCGGATATGCAGCGCCTGGTCGAAGAGTTGCAATCGGCTCTGACGGCTGCCTTTGACAGCGAGGAAGTGCAATCACAACGCCAGCGCATCGGTGAAGAGTACCGAGATCGCCAAGAGGCAGCCTTGGGCAAACTTGAAAATAAAGCACGCAAAAAGGGTTTCTCCTTGCTCAAAACCCAAGCGGGTGTGGCCTTTGCACCAGTGCGTAACGGCGACGTCATCAGCCCCGAGGAGATGGATAAACTGCCTGTCAATGAGAAGAGCCGCATCATCGAAAATATGGAATCATTGCAGAGTGAACTGCAAAAGGCCATGTTCAAGGTGCCCGGCTGGGAGCGCGAGCTGCGCAAACGTATCCGTGCCCTCGATCAGCAAGTGGCAGGCATGGTTGTCACCAACGTGCTCGACGATTTGCTCGAAAAGTATCAACCGTTTCCCCTGGTTATCGATTATCTGCATGCTGTGCAAAAAGATGTGGTGGAACATCTGAGTGACTTTGTCAATCTCGAAGTCAAGGTGCCGGAACCAGCCGAAGACGACCAAGGGTTCGACCTGAGCGATGGTGAATCGCCACTGCGTCGCTATGGAGTCAACGTGATGGTCGATGCGTCGGCCATGCAAGGGGCTCCAGTGCTCTACGAAAGCAACCCTACTTACCTCAACATGGTCGGTCGAGTCGAGCAGATGGCGCAGATGGGCGCATTGGTCACCGACTTTTTGCTGATCAAACCAGGTGTTTTACATCGTGCCAACGGTGGTTATCTGATTCTGGACGCATCTAAGGTACTTTCCAATCCCTATGCCTGGGAAGGGCTCAAGCGTTCACTGCAATTTGGTGAAATTCGCATCGAAACGCCGCTGGAAATGCTCAATATGAGCAGTACCATGTCGGTGGAGCCAGAGCCGATTCCGCTGGATGTGAAGGTGATTCTCTTGGGCGATCCTGAGCTTTATTACGTGTTGGCCGAAGAAGATCCCGAGTTTAACGAACTCTTCAAAGTGGCTGCTGACTTCGATGATGAAGTCAATCGCACGCCGCAGATGGAAAAACTCTACGCCCGACTGCTGGCAACCATCGCCCGTCGTGAAAAGCTACGCCCTTTTGACCGTCCTGCCCTCTGCCGCGTGATCGAGGAAAGTGCGCGTATTGCGGGTGACGCCGAACGGCTCACGACGCGCATGCAGGAGATGGTTGACCTCTTGGAAGAGTCGGATCACTGGGCGGCCAGCCAGAGGGCAGAGATCGTCACCGCAGCCCACGTTCAGCAAGCAATTGACGCTCAAATCTACCGTTCAAGTCGCATTCCGCAACGGCTACGCGAAGAGGTTTTGCGCAATGTCGTTCTGATCGACACGGCTGGCGACAAGATTGGGCAAATCAATGGGCTTTCAGTGGTTTCGATGGGCAAACATAGCTTTGGCGAACCGACACGCATCACGGCCACCGTTGGTTTGGGCAAGGGCGACGTCGTCAATATTGAACGTGAAGTCCAGATGAGTGGGCCAAGCCATACCAAGGGCGTGCTCATTCTCTCTAGTTATCTACGTTCACGCTATGCTTCGGATGTGCCACTATCGCTGACTGCCAGTTTAGTCTTCGAGCAATCCTACGGCGGCGTGGATGGGGACAGCGCATCCTCGACCGAGTTGTATGCGCTGCTCTCGGCCATTGCCGAAGCGCCAATCAAACAATCCCTAGCGGTGACTGGCTCGGTGAACCAGTTCGGGCAGGTCCAGGCGATTGGCGGAGTCAACGAAAAGATCGAAGGCTTCTTCGATCTTTGCAAGGCGAGAGGACTAACAGGCGAACAGGGCGTACTGATTCCGGTCGCCAACACCAAACACCTGATGCTGCGGCAAGATATCGTTGACGCTGTACGCCAGGGACAATTTCGCATCTATGCCATCGCTAGCATCGACCAAGGCATCGAATTGCTTACCGGGATCCCAGCTGGTGTGCTGCAAGCGGATGGCGGCTATCCTGAGGGGACCATCAATCGCCGCGTCGCCGACCGTTTGAGCGAATTGGCGCACCTCCGCCGCAAGTATGATGCAGATTAGAACAGTAGGTGGCAAGAGTCTAGGCTACTTGCCACCCACTTCTCCAATTTTCACGACCCCATCGCCGCTTGGTTGGTTGGCAGCATCGGTCACTGGCAAGCGCAAGGCACCACCACTACCTGATTCATAAAGCCCCACCCAAATCTCAGCCTTGACTTGAGAAGACCCGGAAGACAAGGTCAATTCGTATGCGTCCAAAACGGTATCGTTCGCTTGCCAATAGTGTGTTGGTAGCCGCTCTCCGGCTGGCGGATGATCCACACCACCCACTTGCGTGCCGCTGGTATCCAACAAATGCACATAGGCCGTGTAGTCAGTCGCTGGTGTACCTGTAGCACGCCAAAGCAGCGTGACATTCAAGGTGCGAGCCCCGTTTTGTGCAGGCTGAATCGACCAACTGACTGCCTCCAGTTGTAAAACACCACCGAAGATAGAACCTATCGCCTTTGCGTCCTGTAAATCAGCGATGCTGGCGGGCACGGTTGGTTCAATTACCACGGAGTCAGCAAAGGGTGTAATCTCGTTGCCGTCTGCATCAAAGGCAGTGAGCGGCAGATTGCCAATGCTCTCCGTTCCCGGGCGAATAAAGCCAGTGTAGAGGCGCGCTAACAATGGCGAGCGATTGTCAATCGGGCTATGAATCGTAAGTTCGTAGTGATCGGGGTAAAACGTATTTGGCAGCCATAGACTGGTCGGGTTCCGCCCCCAGCCAGGGTGCGAGGTGAGATTCGTCACCTCGCGACCGACTTCGTCCAACAACTGAATAAAGATCGGATAATCTTGTTTGAGCGGTGTGTCACTGCGCCAGTAAAGCGTGAGCGGAAGGGTTGCGTCCGCCTTGACTCGCTTCACCGGCAATTCAATTGCCTGAAGGGCAAGCGCGACATCTGGATCTTGTGGGTCCGAGTAGCGAAAGTTCACAGGTTGCGCTTCGGTAGGGATAGAAGCCACCGGAGTAGCAGGATGATAGCTCGAAGGTAACAAAATTACAACTGAGTAAAGCGAAATGGCGAACAACAAACTCGGTATGATCCAGTTGACAACCATGCGCCATCGTCCAGGTAACCAACCAAGCCAAGCATCAATCCCCACAATCAACACAATCATGATCGCTCCAATTGCCGGGAAGATCAGCCGACCCTGTCCGCCCATTGCTTGACTCATCCAATAGACCAACAAGGCAAAGGAGATCGCAATCCAGAAGCCCAGCAGCAGTATGACCGGAAATGTGTGTACATTTTGCTCTGCACTTTGCAGCTTGAAACCTATCTGCTTTCGCAAAGACAGAATGCCGCTGAGCAAAACTCCTATCAAGCCTAGCAAGCTAAACAGATCAATCCCCGTATAGAACCAACCCGGAAGTGGGATACTAAACCAGCCGAAAAGCCCCCAAAAAGAGTAACGTACTCCGCGGAATTCATCCACAAACGCCGACCAAGTGAGCGGACCATTTCTCGAACCGTTTAGGGCAGTGAGGTTCCCTGTACCTAATAGGTCGCCGTACAGCAGGTAGTTGCGTGCGTACCACCAACCTGCCAGTGCCAACAGCGGCACGCCGACCAGTAAGCAGCGCGACAAAAACTGTTTCCAATTGCGCTCCGTCCACGCCAACAAAAGAAGTGTCAGTCCGCTCAAGCCAATAACCCCTAACGACTGCAACTTAGTCAGTGCAGCAATTCCTAAAGTAATGCCGAGCAGTAACCAGCGTCCATAGCCTTGGCGCACCGCTCCATTCTGCCAGAAATAAGCAAGTTGATAGACTACAACTGTGCAAGCTGCCGTGACCAGCATGTCGTTTGAGCAAGAGGCAGCAATAAAGGCAAACTGAGGAATCGCCGCCGTGGCAAAAAGCATGCTCAAAGCAAGCTCAGTACGCTTGGGGAAACAGAGTTGGGCAGTGAGGAAGGTAAAATAGAGTGTAACTACCCCAGCGAGTAACGAAAGCCAACGAGCCAGGTGCAAAGCGAGGTTTGCGCCACGAAGCGGAAGCAATCGTGCGCTATAGAGCATAAAATTTTTGTTGCCAGGTATCAAGGGCGAACCAATGTTGGCATAGGGATTGCGGACCGTGATTGCGGCAACATCACTTTGATCGATCGGCGCAGAAAGCCAACCTGCCAACAAATAAAAAAGTGGTGCCTGACTTCCCTCTTGCTCCCACGGGCCGGTCGAACGGGTGCTTTGAATTGGCAGAGCGTTTCCTGCGGCGATATGGCGGACAAAACCATAGTGGAAAAGTTCATCGGGTGTCTCAAAAGGTGGGATCACCAAACTATAGGCAATGCCAAGCAGAAGAAAGAGAGCAAGGATAAGACCAGCAATCCAATTGACCTGTCGATTTAGCAGCGGCAATGACAAGCGAGACATAAGCTTACGGGACTTTGTCGTTTACAAAAGGAGTGGGTACAGGATAGGGAAACGCTACGGTTGTATTGTCTATCTGTTGTCCGCTGTGCATGCCTTCGATAGGCATTTTTTCTAAGGTATCCTCTCGATAAATCTGGAGCCAGAGTTCGTAGGTTACATTAGGCAGCGAAGGTGTGGCAACAGGGGAAAGATAGCTATTTTCGCGCACAATTGCATTGTCGATCCAGGCAGAAGTCGGAAAGGCGGCTTCAAAAGGAGCTGTCTCATTCGTTGTCAGAATCGTGGTTTCACCCGATGGCGAGCGTTGCACAAGTTGGAGGATGTATTTGTAGTTGACATGGTTTTGCTCAAGCAACTTCCAATAGAAGGTAACTGGCCGGGCCATATTCTCGTATAACGGGCGCTCCAATTCATAGCCCATCAGACGCAACTCCCTGCCAAAGCTGATGTCGGTTTGGTTTTCGAGTTTGAGATTGGCTGCTTGCTCGGCAGTGAGAAAGGGCGCAGTCGGTAAATACTGATAGAGGTCCAAGATGGAAGAGTAGGCATGAAATCGTTTCTCATACAGTTGGAAGGCGTGAGCATCCAGCCAAGCTTTGGTGAATTCCTCGGGATCTGCTTCCGAGGGAGTGCCCGAGACAGCCAACCAAATACGTTTGTAGTTGCGTAGATCTTGCTCCAGAAGTTGGGCAGTTTCTTCTTTCGGTTGAACAAATAATGGCAACTTCTGTTCAGTAACAACAGCGCCTTCTTTTTGTGCTGAATCTATCTCTTCCACAGGTAGGTAATATTCATAGACGCGTGCGGCGTGAGGCGGAGTTAAGAGTAAGATATCGCCTGTCAGCAATCGCTCGTGGAGAAAATTCCCCATCTCGGAATAATGTTCTTTGTCGTAAAGGACATCCCAATAGTAGTTATAGCTGCTATAACTAACGCCTGAGAGAATTAAGATCAAACATACCATTGCGACGAGCTTTTGGTAACGCCAGACCAGACCGATTCCGCTCGCCAATAGCAAAATAAACGGAGCCCCAATCAAGCTAATATGGCGTGCATTCATGTAAGGGACGCGATAGAAATTGCTGATGGTTTGAATCGCAACAATGGGCACCAGGATGATCAGTGGTAATATCCAGCCGCCAGCAAGTACACTGCGAAATGAGCGCATTCCCCAAAGCGTTCCCAGCAAAACCAAAGCGGCACAAAGTAGGTCTAGCCACCAAACGTTGTTGATATCCACACTTAAGCCAAAGCTGAAGGCATTGATGAGATCAGGAATCAAGATCTTGAGACCAACGGCGTCCGGGAAATTGGCACCCACTCCTGTATTGATACTCCCATACCGTCCTAACACACTCCAAACAGCCACAAGCCCGGAAAATAATCCGATCGCCAACACACTACTCACAGCGATAAAGGCAAAACGGTTGCTGCTTTTCGTTACCATTTGCAGCAAAAGCAGAGCATGGATAGGTACCACATAAATCGCCAGGTAGTGGGTGCTGAGCATCACTGCCAAGATAACTAGATACCCCAAGAAAATACGCTGTCGATGCTCCTTACTACTGATAATGCGCATCAACAGGTATGTACTCAGGATCGTTAGCATTGCCCATGCGGCATAGGGGCGCGCTTCTTGCCCATACCAGAGGAAAAATGGATTTACAGCAGCTAACAGGGCAGCAAAGGTAAAAGTAGCTTCAGGGATAACTTGCTTCTTGGCTAAAAAGCGACCTATACACCATACAACAGCAACCAAAAGCGTACTTGCCATGGCTGAAGGGAATCGCAATGAAAACTCGCCATTCCCTGTCAGGCGTACGAACAAACCTTGGATCAAAAAGCTAAAGAATGGATGTTGATCAATCGAACGAACTGTATTTGCTCCATCCGTGAGCAATAGATCACCACGTACCAAAGGAAGAAAGCTCGATTCTGCCCTTTGCAAACTCAGACTTTCATCCCACCATAGATTTTTCGCATCGAGCCGAAATGATACTCGAGTAAAGGCAAGAAGTATGCAAGTAAGTATAACGATTCGCAAAAGGAATTGCGTGCGACTGGTCTTGACTATCGGATAAGTGGGTAAATTCATTTTAGTTAGTAACAGAAAATGAGAGTAATTCGATATAGTCCGCACCAGATTTTACCGGCAAGCGATGAAGTACACCATCTGCGTCAAACCAGTAGCAGCCCGCAATCAAATGATACGATCCTTTGGGCAAATCACCTAACGGAAGAGCAAAGGGATCCTGGACTATTTGGTTGGCCTGCCAGGCAGAGGTCGGCGAGAACCCTACCTGAGGTTGGCGATCCACTTGCCATTGCAAAGAACCACTGTCATCTAGGAGTTGAAGAAAAACTGTGTAATCACGCTGTTCGGGTTGCTGGGCCTGCCACGTTAGTACGCCATTGATCCATTCATCAGTGCGCTCCCACGTTATCTGTCTCAACGTCAGCTTATCATCAAAATTCGCCTCCGTTGTAACAACCTGCTGCTGACGGGGCGGTGCAAGAAACAAAGACAAGCGCGTATAGGGCGAAAATTCTTCCTCGTATAAACGCCCGGCCCGGCCCACCCACCAGGCTTCATCGGGCCGCGTGCTAGCCCGCGGCAAAGGTTGCACTGCCGGCGTATCGTCTGAGATCAGCCAGATACGTTTATATTCGTGCAGTAGCACCGAAAAAAGCTCTTCCTCTTCGGGCACAAGTTTGCCAACAGGCCTTGCAATAGAAAATAAAGGGGACGTACTGCGTAATGTGTTCAGGAAGAACCGCACCTGCACAGCATCGCGCAAAAGGATCGCATCGCCCGCTTCGCTCAACTGATTGAGGCGCTCCGCCAAACGCATTCGATCTTCCCCCCCTGGCAGGCGCGGATCTTCTATACTTTTGTATAAGGTTAATACCAGCAAACCAGCGAGCATGAACCATGCTGCACCTAGATAGATCCGTCCTTTTTCCTCTTCAAATCGTGTCTGCTCAGGTATGCGTTGGAGAAAATCAGATGCAGTTTGTAATTTCCAGTAACGACTAATCTGCCAAAGTACAAAAACGATGCCAAGGCCAGCAATCGTAGGTACCCACCATTGAATGCTTCCGTTCACAGCGTAGAAACGCATCCAGATAAAATCAAGACGAGTCAGGTGTATCAATTGCCAATATAAAACCCACGGAGAATATTTCCAGGTATAAATTCCCAGAGTCCACATACCGTCAGGGGCAACGCTCGTCACTGTTTGCGAGTAATCACCTAGTGGAACCAAACAGGCTAATGCTTGCACAATAAGGCCAAACACGGCAAAGGTTGCAACCAGAAGTTGGGCAAATCGTCTATGCGCAAGCGCCGCTTCAATGATGGGCAAGGCAGGCAGGAGTAGAAAAGGCGTAGTCGGAACCAAAAAACGAGGTCCCCAGTTCAGTCCCCCAAACCAGATCGACCCTCTGGTCGCTGCATAGCCCAAGAGGAAAAGTGAAAATATAAAGCCACAAAGTAAGGCAAAGATCCATTGCCTTTTGAAAAAACTCCACCAGCCAAGCAGGCTCACAAAGGCCAACGGGGAGTATAAGAATACGCTCTTGCCAGGCGAAAAGAGAAAACCTTTGATAGCGTTCCAGGTAGGCACAAATTGGATCCCCACTGCCATTCCAACTACATTCGGAGCGGCTCGGGCAACACTGGTGAGGTTCTCGCCATGATCAGTTAAGCGATTCAGCCACTGAAACGTCTCATGAAAACCAATAAATGTGATGGCGAAGAGGCTTCCAAACTGAATCCATTGACGCAATGAAAACTGGCGCGCATAAATAAGAGCAACCAACAAAATGGCAAGGCCTGTGACAAGATTCACTGTCTTGGCAGCATAAGCAAGAGACAATCCTGCACCAAGGTAAATCGGTGCGCTTACAGCCTTGGTTCGGCGTACCGAGATCGCACCGAATGCAGCAATGAGTAAAGCCAATGCATTCAATGGCTCCCGAAAAAAAGTTCGTGCGTAGGGTAGCGCAATCGAGGTGCTGACATAAAACAAGGCTAAAAGTATGCTTGCCTTGTAGCTTGTACTTAACTCGTAGGCAATCCGATAGAGCAGCACCGCGCTGAACGCAGTAACAATGATATTAAAAAGCCACACTGCATGCAGCAAACCTACCTGGGGAAGATGGCGTGCGATCCAATGCAAAGGGGCAGCTAATACCATTTGTGCGGCTTCAAAGCCAGGGTAGACATGTCCTGGCGAGCCGAAGACCACTGGACCAGTTGGATCCCAATAGAGTGGACTCGAACTCAAGAGGCCCCGCTGACTTAAACTCTGTGCGCCTACAAAAAGACCTATCTCGTCACTCGAAACCGAAGAACCACTAAAGGTCAATAGCCCTATAAAAAATGTAAAGAGAAAGAGTAGGTTTGCAAATACAAAATGGCGGCTGATACCCATAGATCTAACTATCGATGATTGAATAACAGCAAATGCTCCTTAGCAATTGCCTCCCAACCGAAAAGTTTGCTGCGCTCCCAGGCATTATAGCGCAGATTCATCGCCAGTTGGCGATCTTGAGCGATGCGTAAGACTGCGGCTGCGGCTGCTGTATCGTCTCCAGCGGCAATATAAAGCAGGTCTCGCCCTTCTTCCAGTTCGGGCATTGGCGCTTGAGGAAAAGTCGTAATGATCGGGCAGCCATTGGCCAAGGCAGCCATCAAGCTGCCTCGCCGTAGACTGGCACCGTCTTCATAGGGCAGGAGAAGGAGATCACAGGCACCCAGGTCGGCGCTCACCTGTTCATCCGCTTCTCGCCCTGTCCACTGCACTCGATCGATCAGCCCCAGATCAATGATCATCTGCTCGATTTCGGCAAAGTAGGCTTGGTTCGTCGGATCGCTGGCACCAGTTACGTCTCCGATCATCAACAGGCGCACATTGCGGCGTTGCTGTGCCAATCGATGCAACGTGCGTACAACCGTTGCTCCACCTTTGCTGCGGTTTAGGAAGCCGAAATAGCCAATGACAAGATCAGTATGGGCGAAATTGCGTTGGCGACGGCGCAGTTGTCGTTGATCGGAGGTGTGCAGGGTGCCGCTAATATTGCTGCCAATCGGAATTTTGGTTGCACG
Source organism: Caldilineaceae bacterium (assembly GCA_046328715.1). Taxonomy (GTDB): domain Bacteria; phylum Chloroflexota; class Anaerolineae; order Caldilineales; family Caldilineaceae; genus JAXLWB01. Next base: position 186,702 of record JAXLWB010000002.1, read on the forward strand.
CACACCCTTGTTTGCCAGTTGTTGGCGATCCCCTTCATTGGTGACGATCACAAAATTGCTCGTCTTGGCAGGAAACTCAGTCACCCAACGTCGTACGAAGGCGCCCACTTTGGGAAACAGGTATGGCGGCAACAAATCGTGATAGGTCCACGCCACAGGCAGACGTCGACGCCAACGCATGGGAGCGAAATTGATGGCAGGGTTCATACCATAGGCAGCCGTCTGATACTGTATATGAAGGAGATCAGCCCCGATCTTGCTGGCTAATTGATCAATTGCAGACCAAATCGAAACGCCCCATTTTTCAAGGATCGGATAAACCGAGATTGTAGACGTAGATTGCTTTTGTTCTTTCTCCTTCGACATCGCACGCAGCGAAGTTATGACGCTGACTTGCACACCCTGTGCCACGAGTGCCTCGCCTAATTCTGCAGTGTAGGCTCCCACGCCTCCCTCCATTGGGGGATACTCGCCTGTGATAAAGAGCAGATGCCTCATAGAACGAGTTCCTTCTCCAATGCGTAGCCACGATAGTTCTGTTCCACAAAGCCTTGTTGGCCAAAGAGGATCAATGCCTCGGCCTGGCGCGACGTAGGAAAGGCGATGATCTCTCGATACCCTGCCATTGTTGCATCATTGATCACGCGACGTAAGAGCCATTTGCCAATGTTACGATTGCGCCAGGCAGAATTTACGGCGATATCAAGCAAGTGAAGTGTATATCGTTCTCCGAGGGCTGAGGTCGGCACATCGATCACGCGCGCCGTTGCGATGTGTTCAACCAACCGATGATAGATGTGATAGCGGATCTCACGGCTTGTGCGTCGATATTCAAGACGCAGATCGGTCTGTGGCACATCTTCTTCCAGTAATTGGCCAAGTGAGCGCTGAAGCAGGTAAAAGCGCTGGGTAAATGCATAGCCGTTGCTGGTCAACCCACGAATGATCTCATTCCAATCGCCTGGTAGAATGCCGAGTCCAGCTTGAAATTGTGGATAGCCAAGCGTTCGAGCAAAGGCCAGGACACGGTGTGCCTTTTGTTCGCGCCAGAAGGTTTCTGCCGCACCAAACAACGCATGCAGCGTGTCATGATGCAAATCATCACGCTCCGCAAGCGCCACAAAACGGATGATTCCCAGCGGCTGATGATCGGGCAAACTCAGGTTGTCTTCATCAGCGCCCGCTGCGACATCGAGAAAACCGATGAGCTCACCGGCACGCCAGGCACACAAAGGGCACACATGTTGCCAGCGCGCTGTAAAATGCGAAGAAGGTTGGCGCAATTGCTGAATGAGCAACTCTCCGTTAAAGGGTTCGCTATAAAGGGCACGAGTGAGCTGCCTGTTGATGAATTCCAACAATATATCCCCTTCTTGCTCTTCAAAAGTGCGAACGGTAAGGGCAGGCAATACAGGAATCATCAACATACAATGCTACATAGTAGCACGAACTTACACTGAATTCGCAAATTTAACGTTTTGTGCAGTGCATTTCCAGCATACAACGGATTCCTTCAAATAAGCGAGTGGGAACTTGAGTTCGCCCTGTAGATTTCAAATTGAATTTCAAGCAGACTAAATTTGTACGCCGTAATTGTCGCATGCTATACTTCCCTGGTTATACTCATTCTATTGTTAATTCATTGGTTAACTATACGGATATACTACGTCGAGTAATGCTTTTAATATTTTGAAAAGCCTTGCCTGATGGCAGTTGCTTGTATAGCGTAACTTTTGGACCTATAACCTGGAACGTACCTGCATTGAAATCGTTCATCGCTGCACATGAATACGTTTTCAAGCCAGGGCATGATTGATAATGTAACGATATACCGAATCCGGTGGATTGGAAATAAGGATTGAACGTATGAGCAACGCATTGATGGCTTCGCTCCAGCCGCAACTGAAAGAGAATTTTCCTCAGCTTCACGCTGGTGACACGGTGCGTGTCCATCAGCGCATTGTCGAAGGTCGCAACGAACGCATTCAGGTATTCCAAGGTGTAGTCATTGCGATGCGCGGTGGCACTACCCCTGGCGCAACCTACACCGTTCGCCGCACAGCCGCTCATGGCATCGGCGTGGAACGCACCTTTCCCCTCTACAGTCAAAACATTGAGAAGGTAGAAGTGCTACGCAACTCCAAGGTTCGTCGCAGCCAGCTCTACTTCTTGCGCAATGTACAAGGCAAGGCAGCCCGCCTCAAAGAAAAACGATTCTTGCAAGTCTAATTTTGGGAAATTCTTATTTCCTGAAGCGCCGGTTTTGAACCGGCGCTTTTTTGTCGTTTTCTTTACGCACTACATTTATATGACTGTAGATAGGCCAACTTTCGAGTACGAAGAGGCGTTGTGGCAACGCGGCAGCCTTTACGTTGCTGGCATCGACGAGGTAGGGCGAGGTGCCTTGGCAGGTCCCGTGGTAGCAGCAGCAGTGATTGTACCTGCCTTTAGCCAACTTGAAGGGGTGTGGTGTCAGGTCCGCGATAGCAAACAACTGAGTGCCCTACGGCGTCAAGTGCTCGAGAAAGAGATTCAGCAACAGGCTTTAGCGTGGGCGATCGGCAAGGTCGAGGCAGAGATCATCGATCAGGTAGGGATTGCCGAAGCAACGCGGCGGGCGATGTTGGAGGCAATTGCCAGGTTGGCGGTCCAGCCCGATCACCTACTCATTGACTGGGTGAATCTCTCCCAAGCGGGAATTGCCCAACATTCGATGCCGAAGGCCGATGCACGGATTGCTTCTGTTGCGGCTGCGTCGATTCTCGCCAAGGTATATCGCGATCGACTCATGTGCGAGGCCGATCTCTGCTATCCAGACTATGGCTTTGCCAAGCACAAAGGCTATGGTTCAGCGGCCCATCTGGCAGCTATTGAACAACATGGCCCATCTCCCATTCACCGCCGCTCTTTTGCCCCTTTGCTGCAATTGAAGTTATTCTGATTCTACCCCTATGCTGAACCCACGACGTCAACTTGGCAACCGCGGCGAAGAATTGGCAGCACAAATGTTGATCGCTGCTGGACTAACCCTTGTGGATCACAATTGGCGCTGCGCGGTGGGTGAGCTTGACCTGATTGCCGAAGAAGAGGCTTTTGATTTTGTCAAGGGTGGGCTAAACGTCTGGCGTGTGTTGATTGAAGTGCGAACTCGCCGTGGCGAACGCTTTGGTACGGCTCAGCAGTCGATCACAGCCCGCAAAGCTGCCAAGTTGCGGGAGGTGGGTTCAACCTACATTCAGCAGATCGGTTGGCGCGGGCCTTGGCGTATCGATGTCGTCGCCATCCAAATGGACAGCCAGGGCCGCTTGCAACAGATCGAACATATCCGCAATGCGGTAACAGGATAATTTTTGCTATGCTTCCACCGCTCATCGTCCTACTTGGACCAACGGCGATTGGCAAGACTGAACTCAGCCTTTCTCTCTGCGAAAGATTCAACGGCGAAGTAATCAGCGCCGACAGCCGCCAGATCTATCGCGGCATGGATATTGGCACGGCGAAGGCAACCGTTGCGGAACAGGGACGTATACCTCACCACTTGGTCGATATCCGTAGCCCCGAGGAAGTTCTCACCGTAGCCGAGTATCAACAATTAGCTTATGCTGCCATCGATGCAATTCATCAGCGGCAGAAGTTACCCTTTTTGGTTGGCGGCACCGCACTCTACCTGCGCGCCATCGTCGAAGGGTTACGTATTCCGGAAGTACCACCCAACCCCGCATTACGCGCAGAACTGGAAGCGCAACTGGCAGCAGGCGGTGTGGGGACGCTCTTTCAACGTCTGCAACACCTCGATCCCCTGGCCGCCGCCCACATTGATGGACGCAATCCACGGCGGGTGCTTCGTGCGTTGGAGATTGTATTGATCACCGGACGTTCCAAAGTCGAATTGGAAGGCTCTTCCCCGCCTCCGTATCGAATCTTGCAAATTGGCTTGACTCGCAGCCGTGAGAGCCTTTACCAACGGGTCGATCAGCGAGTGGATCAGATGCTGGCGCAAGGATTGGTTGCTGAAACACAACAGCTACTTGATCAAGGTTACCCCATCACCTTGCCAGCCATGACCAGCCTAGGTTACCGACAAATCATTGATTACCTACAAGGAAAACTCACTCTCAACGAGGCTGCCAACCTGATCAAGTTTGAAACCCATCGCTTTGTTCGCCACCAGTATACCTGGTTTCGACGGATGCCGACCGTACAGTGGTTTGACTTGGACAGTTGCACCCACGGAGAAATTGTCCATGCGGTCGAGGAGTTCATCTCGCCTTGAAGGAAAATTGAGAGTTGCGAGTGATTTACCGTGCAACCTGCAATCATTTTCATCCTTGCTGGCTTCAGTAGACATTTCCTCTGTTAGCACCACTTGAGAAACCTCAGCAAATCTTGTCTCCGATCCGCAAATTTTCTTCGCTTGCTTACACACGACAAAATAGATATAATGATAAGATAATGATCAACCAACACGTGCGGTACACACGTGTTGGTCAATATCCTAATTTACAAGCAGCTACTAAGGAATCACAATCGTACCCGGCACAGTTGTTATGGATGCCTTGACATAACGCCCGTTCATGACCCATTCAATTCGTGATGAGTGATTGGTAATCGGGCTGTTACCCATTGCTGGTAGAATCAAAGGTGTATACGAGTAGCTGTCACTGAGATACATTTTTTGCAATGTGGGAATGTTACAGTGCACAGCATCAGGTTCGCTGAGTAAATTGTCGTTCCAATGTGGCTTCTCAAGGGAGAGCGTATGGATGTAGATCCGGACAGAGCTGTCATGACACCAGAGGCAATAGAGCCCCCCATCGAAAAACAGAATCATGGCACAGAACCGCTTAGCAAAGATGATGAAAAGTCAGATTTGCCGACTGAACCTCGTCCAACTAGTTCTGTTCCCCGTGTGCCCTTACCTGCGGATGTTCGTTCACCTACGCCACTCAACAGCGCCGATTTAGCCAATCGCTCCATCCTGCTCCTGCTGCGCAGATTACCACCCCTTCCTACGGTCGATAAACAAGATGTGATCCAGCCATCTGCCTCTTCGGAGGAAATTGTAGCGATGGATGGTTTGTTGGGCGAAGTGGCAGGTCGTTTTCGCACGGTCGATTATGATCGGATTGCACGGGCCTATGCGGTTGCTAGTTATGCACATCGCAATCAACGGCGCGATTCAGGAGCACCCTATATTTTGCACCCCATCGCCGTTGCGCGCATCCTGGCCGAACTGGAGATGGACCCGGATACGATCATCGCTGCTCTTTTGCACGATGTAGTGGAAGATACCGAATACGACGAAAGTTACATCGAGGCACACTTCGGCACAGCAGTGGCTCGACTGGTCTATGGCGTGACCAAGTTGAAGAAGATCAACGAATTGAGCAACAGTCTGCGCCCACCCGCAGAGAGTAAGGATGAAGTGCGGGCCGAGTCGTTGCGCAAGATGTTTCTGGCCATGGCGGACGATGTGCGAGTCGTGTTGATCAAGTTGGCCGACCGCCTACACAACATGCGTACCCTTTCGGCCAAAGAAGATCACAAGCGGCGGCGAATTGCACGAGAGACATTGGATATCTTCGCTCCGCTTGCCAATCGCCTGGGTATCTGGCCAATCAAATCCGAGCTGGAGGATCTCTCCTTTCGCTATCTGGAACCCAGCACCTACAAAGAATTGGCGCGCCAGGTCATCCAACGCCAGCCCGAACAGGAGAAGCAAATAGCCATCGTTAAGGCTCAGTTGGAACAAAAGCTGGCCGAAGCAAAGATCACGGCACAGGTCAGCGGGCGCATGAAACATATCTACAGCATCCATAAGAAGATGCTGCGCAAAAAGGTACCCTTCGATCAAATCTATGATGTGCTTGCCTTTCGCATCATTGTCGATGGCGAAGTCAATTGTTATGCTGCGCTCGGTATCGTCCACGGACTCTGGCGGCCTATTCCAGGGGAATTTGATGATTATATCGCCAACCCCAAAGAGAACTCCTACCGCAGCTTGCATACGGGCGTGCTCGGTCCCAAGGGGCGGGCGATGGAAGTGCAGATTCGTACTCGCCCGATGCACGAACATGCGGAGCGTGGTATTGCTGCTCACTGGAGCTACAAGGAACAGGGAAAATATAGTCAGGATATTCAGAAAAAGATCGACTGGCTACGACAACTGTTAGAGTTCTCGAAAGATATCGATGGCAATGCACAGGACTTCCTGGCCACAGTCAAGAGCGATGTCATCAGCGAGACGGTCTTTGTCTTTACGCCACAAGGAAAGGTTATCGACCTTCCGACCGGGGCAACCCCAATCGATTTTGCCTATGAGATCCATACCGAACTCGGGCATCGTTGTCGCGGTGCGACGGTCAACGGGCAGATGGTGCCTCTCGATTATCAGCTCAAAAATGGGGAGCAGGTACAAATAATCTCAGCCAAGCGTGGCGGACCCAGTCGCGATTGGTTGAATCCAAATCTGCAATATGTAGCAACCCATCGAGCACGCAGTAAGATTCGTCTCTGGTTGAAGCGGCAGGCACGCGATGAAAATATCCAGCGTGGTCGTGAAATCCTCGACAGAGAAATGCATCGATTGTCGATCACGCGCAGCTTTGAATCGGTGGCCGAGCAGTGTGGCTACGACGATTTGGACGATTTTCTGGCGGCGATCGGGTACAACGATATCAACATCCAGCAGGTAATCCAGAAATTACTGGATCAGGAAAATCCGCAAGAGGCCAAAACCTTCAATGGCATCACTGTCAGTGTGGACCGGGATAGTGACAAGGGTCTGCGCGTTGAGGGGATGGGTGGCATGTTGGTGAACTTGGGTCGCTGTTGTTCGCCGGTTCCCGATGAGCCGATTATCGGCTATATTACCGTTGGACGTGGGGTGACGATTCATAAGACTGACTGCCCGAATGTGGCCCATGCTATGCTGACGGGCAACGAACAGCGCTTTGTGGCTGTGCAATGGGCCAACGCAACCAACGACAAAGTCTATCCAGTCAAAATCCATGTCAACGCCTTTGATCGCCCTGGATTGGTGCGCGACATCTCGAATCTAATTGCCGACGAGCATGTCAATATGAGTGATGTGATGGCGTTGACCGGCCAGAAGAACAACACAGCGTTGATCAAGGCCACGTTACAGATCAAGGATATGGGGCAGTTGCTGCGCATTTTAACCCGCATTGAACGCATTCCAAACGTGCTCGACGCGCGGCGGGTTTTGGCGTGATTGTACCTTATGACATTTGTTAATCATTTTCGGGTAGCGGCTACGTTTTACCCATTTTGTTATTCAAATTTCATTAGGATAAGCAGGTAAGGAATCACGAGTTGTACGAAGATAAATATTACCGAATCTCGTTTCAAACCAGACAAGAGGCGGCTGCGTTTGTGGCAGCCCTCTCCAGGTTTCTCAATTATCCTCACGGAAACGAATACTTGAATCAGGTGCATGCCCTGGCGGTCTGGGTGCAGGTCCAAGAGAATGGAGAGGCGACTGATCTGATCTTGAACAGCGCAGCCGTTCGTGCCACCGAGGCTGGATTTGGGGCCATCCCGGCAAGTACAGTCTCGCAAGCGCTACCAGCTTCGGCCCGACAAATTATAGGCGGACGAAGTTTACCTGCTTGGGGCGTGGATAATGCACTTGCACAACTGAGTGATGGGTGATGGGTGATCCGTGAATCTTCGACAGCAATTCACGGATCACCCATCATGTTTGATACCTAGCATGACAGAGTAACCCCGAGGGTAAATTCTACACCTTCAAAATATACCCCATCCCACGCTCCGTAATCAGATATTGCGGGACCGACGGATTCTCTTCTAACTGTTGGCGAATGTGGCGAATGTGAACATCCAGGGTACGGGTGTCGCCAATATACTCGGTGCCCCAAACTTCGCGCATGATCTCACTGCGGGTCACAATCTGATTACGCTTTTCGAGCAGGTAGACAAGCAACTTTGTCTCCATCGGTCGCAGTGCTCGTTCACCGTTTGGATGCATCAAACAATCGTTGACCGTATCGAGCACAAAAGAACCAAATGGGATGAGATGCGAGGTTGTCGGGCGCAGGGAGCGCTGGAATAGTTCAACCGCCTGTTTTACATCCATCGGCAGTTTTAAGAAACCATCAAAATGGTGGGTAGGAATTGTGCGTTCCTTGCCGACTTCGATGAGCCGCGCCAGTGGCTGACGTTTGCGAACCATCGCCGCAAATTTCTTACGATCCCCGTTGTTTTCCCCTGTTTCGAGTAGCATCACATGCAGTAAACCAGCCCGTACGATACGGAGTGCTTCGCGTTGGCTAGAGACGGCAGTAAATTGAAGTTGAGGGTGAGGTGTGTTTCCTTTTTTGGGAAAGATCGCATGAGCCTGTGTTTGCAGCATTTGACTGACATCATTGGCTACATCTTCTGACTGTCCAACAAAGAGAAATTGGAGCAGCTTGTGATTGCTCATGGATTTGTCCTACTTGAGAGAGTGCTTTGGGTTGATTGCTTTTCCCAGCCAACGTTTAGGAGCAATCACAATTCTGGTCGGCATCAAGGGCAGAGAAGAAGCAACTTTGAATTCGGTTGAGAGGATTGTATTTTAATTGAGGAGGGCTTGCGGCACAACATGTAAGGGTAGCGAGTGGCGAGTAATATTCGCCACTCGCCACTCGCATTCTTAAAGCTTAATTGCTTCCAATTCGTCGATCATGTCACGGATGACATCGAAGCCCCCTTGCCAGAAGGCAGGATCGGTCATGTCGATGCCAGCTTCGCTCAGGATGTGTTCAGGTCGGGCAGCACCGCCATAGGCGAGCAGTTTGAGATAACCGGGCTTAAAGGCATCGCCTTCGGTTTGATAGCGGCGGTAGAGCGCCAAGACTAGCAACTGTCCAAAACTATAGGCATAGCAGTAGAAGGGTGTGTAGAAGATGTGCGGAATCGAAATCCACTCGTATTTGAATTCAGGTGCGAGTTCCAGCGCATCACCAAACTGTTCCTTGAGATTGGCCATGTAGAGCTCACAGAGTTCATCTGGCGACTTGTTCTCCAGGATCGCCTTATGGGCATCACGCTCAAAGATGACAAAGAACGCCTGGCGCATTACCGTAGCGTACATATCGTCCACGGCCGCTGCCAGAATCTCGCGGCGTACCAGCGGATCCTTTTCTTCTTTTAAGAGTTGATCGGTCAACAACTGTTCAGCAAAGACCGACGCAGTTTCTGCCAGCGGCAAGACTGGATGTTGGGTGAGCACGGAATGGTTCTCAGCCATCATGCTATGGATGGCGTGACCGAGTTCGTGGGCCAGCGTTGCTACATCGCGCACCTTACCGGTGAAGTTCATCAGCACCCAGGGGGTGAACGACGGCAGAACCGTGGCACAAAAGGCCCCGCCCCGTTTGCCCTTACGAACTTCGCTATCAATGTGATTTTGCTCAAACACGCGTCGTGCATGGCGCTCCACAATCGGATCAAAACGCTTAAAGGTTTCGAGTACCAGATCGACAGATTCGCTGTAATCATACAGACGATCGGACTTTGTGAGAGGCGCGTAGATATCGTAGCGGCGCAACTTCTCCATGCCAAGCCAGCCAGCTTTCAGCGTAAAATAGCGTTGAAAGAGACCCACATTCTTACGCGTTACATCCAGCAACGCATCGACCGCTGCGTCAGGAATATCATTAGCGATGTTGCGCACGGCGATCGGCGAAGCGTAGCCACGCATGGTCACCTGCTCGTTATACCAGTCGCGCACCCGATTCGAGTAAATTTGTGCCAGGATCTTGGCTTCTTTCTCGTAGACTCGGTAGAGTTCCTGGTAGGCAGCCGCGCGCAATTCAGGGTTAATGCCCTGGACATACGAGGTCAGCGCATCGCGTGTGAGCGTCTTCTTTTCGCCATCGACATCCAATGTGAACTCGAGACGGTTGGTCAACATTGAATAGAGCGTAATAATGGCGCTGATACCATTACTATCTTTGGTATTGATGATCTGTTCAGATTTTTCTTCCAGCGTAAACGGTTTGGTGCGGCGTAGATCTTCCAGATGGTGACGATAATCGGGAAACTTTTCAGCGTTGGGCAAAAGGGCAGCTGCCTCGTCATCATCGAGTGACTTCCACCAGATGTCAAAGAACAACATCCGATTTTGAACTTCGGTCAGCGTCTGCTGCATCCGATTTTGATAGTTGAGAGCTGCGTTCGATTGGGTATCTTGTGAAAACCAAAGGCTACCATAGGCCCCTAGTTTATAGGCTTGTTCGGTAATCTCTTCGTATTGCTGCACAAGTTCGACAAGTGCTTGCGGCTCCATTTCCGGATTCAAGTCCTCGCGGCGTGCCACAAACTTCTGCACATTGCATTCCAATGCAGAAAGTCGATCAGAAATCACACCTTCTGTCGCTTCGGGTAACATCTCCGAGAGATTCCAGCCAGTAGATTGATATGTTTTGTTGGTCATAATTCGGGATCCAAATTGTGAACTTTTGAAATTCGCCGTTCCGGTTATCTTTGTCTTAGCTACTTGACCACAATAGGAAGAGGAAAATCTCAAAATAAACTGTACGCCTTTGATAATAGATTTGCTTCGATCACTAAAAAACAGGTCTAATCGGTACAAACAGCGTAGTAAAACTACTGTCCTATGCTGTCTGTATTTAAGTGCGCTGGTGGAGCGGCAATGCCAGACGGCTGCGTGCGATTGAGCAGTCCAGATCGGGCCGCAGTTGCTCGACCAGAGCCAGCGTCTCATCCACCAATTGATAAAAGCTTGTCGCTGCGCGTTCTGGTGAATCCGTCCAAAGTCGGCGCAGTCGAGCAGCAGCATCGACAGGAGCAATCGCAAGTGTCGCAGCCACCTGCTCGCAGCTTTTGATCTTGCCGGGCGGTATAGTGCTATTCAAACCACACCAGACGTTGAGCATCCGGCGGATTGCGCCTAAGAGTATCTCGTAGACGAAGGCGTAATCGTGGCGCTTCACACCCATCTCCAGCAATACAGCCTTTGGCGGGAAACGCAGATTGGATCGAATGAGTTCGGTCGTGTAGAGCGTAGGCAATCGTGCCAGTTGCTCCTGCCACGGAACGATTGTTTCCGCTCCCCACAGTATCTTCCCCTGAACAATACCGCTCATGATGATGTGTGTCGTCTCATCGTCCACGGTTGGCTTGACCAGGAAGTCAGAAACTCGCCGACCAATGTCGGCAGTGGCTTGATGTGCGAAATCAACTTTCACGCCATCGATAAAATGGTAACAGGCCATGCCTTCGTTCGGGTCGAAGCTGTAGATGTCACCGCCACTTGCAATCGCTTCCTGTTTGAGGCGCTCAAATTCTTCTAGAGAGGGCAAGCTTCGGTAATAGAGCATCAAATCGATGTCTGACACCTCATCAGTCAACCCCTTGGCGACCGAACCAGTCAGCAAGATTGCATCCAGGTTGGGCAATGTCTGATAGGTTTGGCTCACACGGACGGCAAGTTCTACCAACTCATGGTGTAGCGTAGCGTTCATTTTTCTCCACCATCTTCAACATCACGATAGAAGGCCACGGTCAATCCAAAGAGCGTTGCATCACTGTCAGCGTTGATCTGGTTGAGGCGATCACACTCCTTGACCAGTTCATTCAGGCGTGCATGGAAGTCGCGCAACTGCTCTTGGGTCAACAAAACTTCCTTTTTGGTCAGAAAGGGATCGAGCGGAGCTTGATTATCGGGGGGCGGAGAGAAGACACGAAAGGCGCGCTGTAATTCTAACTTGGTCTCATCCAACAACCCAGCAAAAAGCGCCGCTGACTCTTCTGGGCTAATGGCGTCGCCCATCGTCATTGGGTTGCGAAGGCGAAAGACGCGCGCCGTCACTTGGTAATGCTTTTCAATAATGCCAGAGACCACCTGGGTGGAGACAACCTGGATCAAGTTATGCCGCTCTAGCTGATTGACATGATAGTAGAGTTGAGACGCTGGGCTTCCAAGTTGTTCAGCCAACTCCTTTACGGTTTTGGGTTTTTGCAGCTCGCCAAGAATCGCCAGCCGCCGCTCATCGGCCATGACTCTGATGGTTTCTACGTCGCTAATGGTCTTAAATGGCTCAATCGCTGCCATAGGTCAGATTTCAATACCGATCTACAAAAAGCAAACACGAGTATCAACGCAAAAATCTCTTTTATCGTTAAAATTAATTTTAACGATAAAAGAGATTATAATCAAGATCGATGGGTTGTCAATAGGGAATTTTTGGGGAGATTGCGAATTGAGATTGCGGATTTATGGTTTTTCTGCTAGGCCATCCGCCATCCGCCGTTTACTTTTGTTCTTCGCTGCGGTCAGTGGCCAGGGGCGGAGTAGGTGAGAGTGCACTGATTTCGGCACGCCACTCTGGCGTCATGTTGATGTCAAGCGCGCCTAACGAGCCCTCCAATTGTTCCACGCTGCGTGCGCCAATAATCGGCGCGGTGATGGCTGGATGGCTCATGACCCAGGCAACTGCGACCGAAACTGGACTGACACCCCGTTCCTTGCAGTAGGCAACATAGCGCTCGGCGACATCTAAATAAGCCTCATCACCGTAACGGATGCCGTACATCTTGTTATCGACCAGCCGGCCCATGTCGGGTTTCGTCTGGCGGCTGTACTTACCAGTGAGCAAACCGGCACCGAGTGGGTTGTAGGGAATCACGCCAATTTGTTCGGATTCGGCCATCGGCAACAGTTCCACCTCGGCCTGACGTTTGACCAGGTTGTACATGGGCTGGATGCATTCGAAGCGCGCCTGGTGCTTGCGTTCGGCAATGCCCTGCGCCTTCGTCACCTGCCAGGCAGACCAGTTACTGACAGCGGGATAGACGATTTTCCCCTGTTTGACAAGGTCGTCCATCGTGGCAATCGTCTCTTCCATGGGCGTCTGGCGGTCAAACATGTGGCAGAAGTAAACATCGATGCGGTCGGTTCCCAACCGCTTCAACGAGGCCTCAACCTGACGGGTGATGTGATAGCGCGAAAGACCACCGTCGTTGACCCCTTGTCCAACTCGACCGTAGACCTTGGTGGTGATGACAAGTTGGTCGCGTTCACCCTTGATCAACTTGCCCAGAATCTCTTCCGAACGACCGCCGACATAGGTGTTGGCGCAGTCGAAAAAGTTGATTCCAGCATCACGGCAGCGCTTATAGATCGCCGCCGAAATCGATTCATCCGCCTCGTTACCAAAGGTCATCGTGCCAAAACAAAGGGGCGAAACCTTGACGCCCGTGCGCCCGAGTAGTTTGTATTGCATGTTCTCTCCTGAGAAAAGAAATGGTTTGTTTACTGCTCAACCAACGCCTGCATCCACGCTAAATGCTCCTGATAGTGAAGAGCGCTGTTCCCATAGACCACATTCATACCAGGAGGACCGTCGCCCTCCCCAGGTTCATCCGGCAGAAAGTGACGGTAGGGGAGTAAGAGTTCGGCGTCAGTTACTTGTTCTAGTGCCCTCATCAGTTGATGATGAACTTGATGGAAGTTCGCTGTGACCTCTAGGAGTGGCGCTGCACGCTGTTGTTGATAGATCGAAGCATTGATACGATCTTCGTCTTCTGACAAGTAGGTTGCCTCAGGTACCCCTAATCCCTCATGGCGTGGCTTACCTTGCAGAAAGAAGAGCGCCGACCGTTCCCACGCCGTCATGTGGGCAATGTGATCTTTCACGGTCCAGCCCTGTGCATCGTGAATGGTCGTCATCTGCGCTTCGGAGAGGGCGTTGATGGCTTGGTTGATGGCCTGCCAGTGATTGTTGATTGCTTCAAGCAATTCAGCTTTACTGGTGATCGGTTCGGTCATGAGATTGTTTTTCGTGAGCAAGTCGACAGATCGGGAAATCGTTTAGTGAGCACGCCCCGTGCGGCTCGAACGGACAAGAATGAGCGATCGCCCTAACTTTTAAGACATCTTTGCGGGCAAAGTGGCCACATTGTAGCGCACGATAGCAAAGTTGGCAATTGCACGGCAATTTTTCAGATTTACAGAAAACTAATTGTTCCCGTGATATAATGTGCGAATCGATATCTCAAAAGAGACTAGAGCAGCACTAAGCAGACACTCATCGTGATGAGTCGAACCGCAGGCGTGCTTACTCAACAAATTGTGACCGCTTATTGGGTGTAGTCGCTCAATTACCAACCTTACCTAGCGTATTCCATGCCACTGAACGAAGCTGATACACGAGCACAACTGGTTGATCCACAACTAAACAAATCCGAGTGGACTCGTAGTCAGGTAACTCGTGAGCAATATTACCGCACAGATTGGAGTTATACTGCTGGGCGGGTTATTTTGCGCGGGGATAAGGCGGAACGTGCATCTTCAAAACGGGTTGACTATCTACTGCGTTTTACTGACAGTTTTCCAATTGCTGTTGTAGAGGCAAAGGAAGAAAGTTTGCCAGCAGTATCAGGTCTTGACCAAGTAAAAAGATATGCTCGTGATCTAGGTCTTGCCTTTGCCTATTCTACAAATGGGCATGAGATTCTAGAATGGGACTTCTTCACGAATCTCTCTAGAACCATTAACCTATTTCCTACACCCGCCGAGCTATGGCAAAGATGGTCGCTTAACACCGGGCTAACAACAGAAGCACGATCCACAAATGAATTGCGCCCGATCTATCGAGTAGATGTTGCCCAGGCGCGCCGACGCAATCCACTGTTGCATCCTTATGCTCCAATACTTGCGACACGCGGCAAAGAACCCCGTTATTTTCAGGAAGCAGCGGTGCGTGAGGCAATTCTACGCATGATGCGTGGACAGAAACGCATTCTTTTAACACTGGCAACTGGTACAGGGAAAACTTTTATTGCTTTCCAAATAGCTTGGAAACTAATTCGATCCGGATGGTTACGTCACCAAGGTGAGGAACGGCCTGGACGAATTCTCTTTCTAGCAGATCGAGTCGTGCTACGCGATCAAGCATATAATGCATTTTCACCTTTTGCCGATGCAAGTAGTGATCCGCGCTTCAATCTGGATGGCGAACGTCGCCTCAGTCTCAATTTCAATCTATATTTTGCCATTTATCACAATCTGTGGTCAGTAGAAAATAGAAAAAGAGTCTTTGAAAAGTTCCCACCAAACTTCTTCGACTTGATTATCATTGACGAGGCGCACCGTTCCGGCTTTGGCACATGGAAGGAGATTTTAAATCACTTCACCAGTGCTATCCATTTGGGGATGACCGCAACTCCCAAGCAAGATGAAAATATCGACACCTATGCCTACTTCTGCCAGGAGGAACCAGAAAAACCTGTGGACACAGAGGACCCAAGTAAAGGTGCTTATAAACCGCCCGCCTACCACTATAGCTTGGGGCAAGGAATTGATGATGGCTTTCTTGCGACCTACAAGATCCACCGCATCCGCACCAATATTGACAAAAAGGGATTACACATTCAGGAAGAGCTAGAGCGAGGTGCAGAGCTGTTTATACCCGAGGGGGCAAAGGTGCGTGATGATTACGGAACACCTGAATTTGAGCGAGCGATTCGTTTACCTGATCGCACACAGACACTGGTACAACATCTGACAAAGCTACTGCGCCGATTCGGGCCACTGCAAAAGACAATGGTCTTTTGTGTTGACATGTCTCATGCGCAAGAGGTTGCACGTCTCCTTAATAATGAATTTGCCGAACTGGGCTTTGGTGATGATTACGCGGTGGCAATTGTCAGCGAAGAGGGTGAACAAGGACGACGACGGTTACGCCAATTTCAGGATAGCGACCATCAACTTCCAGTAATTGCAACCACGGCAGAGTTGCTTTCTACAGGTGTGGATGTTCCTTCAACACGCAATATCGTCTTTATGAAGACCCTCGCCTCCCCAATCCTGTTCAAACAGATCATTGGTCGAGGTACTCGTATTGACCCCGACAGTGACAAGTTGTGGTTTCGCATCATTGATTACACCAACGCCACTCGCCTGCTCGACCCCAAGTGGGATCGTCCACCCAGTGTACCATCCCCCGTGCTCGATGAAAGCCAAATGCAGTCCTTACTGCGTGGAACAGTACGATTGGCTGAGAGTGGCGACCGCTTGGTTGGCGCAACCATTGCTGTGATTGCAGGACCTAACGATCAACGGGGACCGATCCTCAGCGACGAAGATGGAAACTATTTTTTCGATAAACTGCCGCCTGGCACGCTGATCGTGATCGCCAGTGGTCCTGGGTTGGCTCGCCGCGAGCTAAAGGTCGAAGTTGAAATCAATAGCGAAACGATATTTGATATCGAGCTGAAACCCGCCAATGAAAACCAAGCTGGCAAGATTACGATGAAAGGGCTTGATGTCATAATTGAAGAAGAAGCAACCTTTGTTGTCAGTGGCGTGGATGAGCCGATGACGCTGGATCGTTACATCGACTACACTCGCAGCAAAGTAGTAGCCTTTGTACCGGATTGGAACAAGTTGAGTGTCATTTGGCAGGATGTTGAGAAACGAAGAGTCTTTCTAGAACAATTGGAAGCAGCGAGCATTCATGTCGATGTGTTAGTACAAATATTGGAGCAGAATGATGTAGATCAATTCGATCTGCTAGCAAACTTAGCTTATGGTCGCCCACTACAGACACGCCGCGCCCGGGCAACGGCTTTTCGCAATCGCGAAGAGAGTTGGCTAAGTACCCAAACGGCTGAGGCCCGCGAGGTCGTATTGGCACTGATCGATAAATATGAACATGGCGGACTTAAGGAAATGACGGACCCAACGATCTTTCGTGTCAGCCCTTTTCGCGAGATGGGTGAAGTGCGCGGAGTATTGCGCCGTTTCGGCGGTGACGCATCTCGTCTAACCGCAACAATCGTAGAATTACAGCGAAGATTATATGCAGTATAGAATTGACTTAGGGGGTGCCAATTAAACAAGGCATCGAACGTTCAGCCAGCACGCCCCGTGCGGTATCTGGCATGGAACCGAGAAAGTTGAGTGAGCACGCCACGTGCGGATCGAGTTGCACAAGGCGTGCTGGCTAAACAAATTCAAAAGAAACCGGCACGCGGCGTGCCTACTCAACACAATCATTATATGGAACTATTTCAAATTTCCGGCCATATCTTTTACATCACCTCTGTCGTTTATGGACGCCTGCCCTTGTTCAAACGTCCCTCGTTCGTGATTCCTCTCTATGACAGCTTGAATTTCTACCGCTACAAACTGGGGTTCAAGCTAATCGGCTACGTAATTATGCCTGATCATATTCACCTATTGATCTGGCCGCGAAACGAAGAGGTCGTAGCCAATTTCATGCGCGACTTCAAAACCTTCACCTCCAAACGGATCATTCGACAAGCAGAGGTCGAAGGTAAACAAGATTGGCTACAACATTTCAAAGAAGCTGGGGCAGAAACAGAACGCAGCGAAAACAAAGTCTGGCAGGACAGCTATTGGGAGGTAGAACTGTTCAGCGAAAAATTTGTTCGTCAAAAGCTGAACTATCTCCACCGCAACCCTGTTCGTGCAGGTTTAGCTAGTGCTCCAGAAGCTTACTTCTATTCCAGCTATCGGAATTATCAATTCAATGAAGAGTGGTTGATTGAAATTGATCGTGGGTGGTTGTGAGTTACCAGCCTATTGCCGCACGTGGCGTGCTGACTGAACGTCCGATAAAACTTATACTCAATTGACAAAACTTATAATTTACTTATAATACTTTATGCAATAAGTGCTGATCGTGTCAATTGCAAAAGTAGAGAACAAGATGGGCACACATCTTCATCAACGTTCACAAGCAGATCGCGAATCGCAAATTTCCTTTCAAACCATCAAAGATGCAAGTGGGGCAATTCAGTATGTTGTGGTGCCCTACGAGGATTTTCTGCGTTTGGGAAGTCGACAGGAACATGGGGTGCCTAATGCAGTGGCAGAAAAAGTGCTCATAGGCAAGTTGACACCGATTCGTGCTTGGCGCGAGCAGCTAGGACTAACACAAACTGAAGTGGCAGCGCGCATGGGAATTTCACAAGCGGCCTTTGCTCAAATAGAGGCACCCGAGGCAAAGCCTCGCAAATCGACACTGCGCCGAGTAGCACAGGCATTGGGTATTCAGTTGGAGCAATTAGATTTTTAGATTTTTTCATACATATGTTGAGTAGGCACGCCCCGTGCCGGGTTGTGTCGCACATGCTGAAGCGAGCCGCACGGGGCGTGCTCCCTAAACGGTATGATTGGGTTGGCAAACGTTCAATAGGCACGCCCCGTGCCGGGTTGCGTCGCACATGGCGAACCGAGCCGCACGGAGGATGCCCTGAACGAGACAAATGTATGGTTATAACATTGCTGCACATGCAGAACCATCGATCATGATCAAACAACAAACGAATGAAACGCTGCGCGCCGATATGTGGCGTGCCTGTGATATTTTGCGCCGTGATAATAACGTCGGCGGCGTGATGCAATATACCGAACATATCGCCTGGCTACTCTTTCTCAAATTTCTTGACGAAGAAGAAAAGAAGCGCCAAGCCGAAGCACTACTTGAAGGTAAAAATTATCAAGGGGCGCTGCTTGGCGGCGAACTGGCTTGGGACAACTGGGCAGGCGAAGAACGGCTGAAACAGTGGGAAGCCAACGATCTCATTCAATTCGTGCGCGGTCGACTTTTACCCGGACTTTCGACATTGAGCGGGCCACCTTTGGCGCGTACCATTGCACGCATTTTTAGCGATGAAAGTGTGGGCGACCAGAATGTAGTACGCAGTGTACCAGTCTGCGCATCGGGCTTTAACCTCAAAGAGGTGTTGCAAATTATCAACACCATCCGCTTTGAGAGTGAAAGCGACATTTATACTATTTCACAGGTTTACGAAGATCTGCTAGAACGGATGGGTGCCGAGAATCGCATTGCAGGCGAATTTTATACACCTCGATCAGTGATTGAATTTATGGTTGAGGTGATTGCACCACAGGTAGGCGAGGAAGTATACGATCCAGCTTGTGGCTCGGCTGGCTTTTTGGTCGGTGCCTACCAATTTACAAGTAAACTGTCCACCGCCCAAAGTGCTGAAGCTTATCAAATTTTGCAACATGAAACCTATTATGGAAAAGAAAAGAAGGCACTTTCTTATTTGTTGGGCATGATGAACCTGGTATTGCATGGCGTGGCAACGCCCAATATCGAGCGCGTTAACACGCTGGAAGAAGCAATGCTTGGCAGCGTGGATCACCGTCGTGACATCATTCTTACCAATCCACCCTTTGGCGGAACGGAAGGGCGGCATATTCAACAGAACTTTCCGGTGAAATCCAATGCTACGGAATTGCTGTTTCTAGAGCATATCCTCAAAAAACTCAAACGCACACCCAACGCACGGGCGGCAGTGGTAGTGCCAGAAGGCACACTCTTTCGGGGCGGTGCCTTTGCCGATGTTAAAAAGGACCTGCTAGAGCAATTCCATCTCTTTGCCGTGGTCAGTCTGCCGCCGGGAACCTTTGCGCCCTATTCGGATGTCAAAACGGCGTTGCTCTTTTTTCAGCGCCCCGACTGCGTGTTAGAACGTAACCCCTTAGCACGTCACGAGACTTGGTATTACGAGTTGCCCTTACCCGAGGGACTAAAGAAGTTTTCCAAAGGAAGCAAAATCCAAAATGAACACTTTGCCAGTGCCCGCCAAGCCTGGCAGGCGTGGCAAGGTTGGCTACAGGGTAGTGGCAGCCGTCCTTTTCCACTGGCCGGGGATGTACGCCAGGCATGGGAACATCACTATGCAGACAAAGCGGAAAAGCCAACTGGTGACTACGGTGCCTGGGTGGAGACCATCGATGATCTCAAAGGGCGTGGCTATGACCTGAGCGCCCGCAACCCAAACCAGGATGACCGGGTGCAATTACCCCATCCGGCAGAGATCACGGCACGTCTATTGGAACGCACGCGTGAATTGCATAGCATTTTGGAGAATCTGCACGAGATGGTTAGTAATGGTTCACCCGATACCACCTCCGAAACCGTTGAGTGAGCACGCTCTGGGCGGAACAATCCCAACAGACAGACCTACACAATGAGTGTTGGCCCAATAATGGAGATTGGCGATCAATTACACTGAATTTCATCGTCAAAAGGAACCTATTTTGATTGGAAGATATCCAATACCCAATAGTTGGACTTGGCGATCATTAGGCGAACACGCTCAGGTCTCAGGAGGATTTGGCTTTCCCAAAGAGCAACAAGGAAAGCTAGGATTACCCTATCCATTTATCAAAGTATCCGACATGAATACCATTGACGGCGAGATGCGTATTACAAGTGCAGCTAATACAATTGATGATAAGATTGCCGGACTACTAAAACTTCAGATTTTTCCTGAAAATACTATCATTTTCCCCAAAATTGGTGGTGCAATTGCGACAAACAAAAAGCGATTGTTAGGTTACCGTGCTACTTTTGACAATAATGTTATGGGTGTTGTTACGGACCAACTTCTTGATCACAAATGGTTGCTATACTATCTACTCAGTATAGATTTGATGGATTTAGCACACATTGGCCCCGTACCGTCGATCCGGCAGAGTGCAGTTCAGGGAATGCCTATACCCCTCCCCTACCCTGACGACCCGACACGCTCGCTGGCAGAGCAACGACGCATCGTGGCACGCATCGAAGCACTCTTCGCCGAACTGCGCGAGTGTCGCCATTTGCACGGGGAGATTGTGAAGGATACGGGGCGTTTGATGGATGCGGTATTAGCAGAGGTGTTTGAAAATCTAGCGCATGAACACAACCTTGCTGAAACAAACCAAGTTTGCATTTCAATCACAGACGGGAATCACATCACTCCCCAGTATGTTGACTCAGGCATACCTTTTCTGTTTGTGAGCAATATTGTTCATAGATACATCGATTTTGAAGGCACTAAATTCGTTACTCCAGAATACTACGAAACTATATCTCCAAGTCGAAAACCAGAGATGGGCGATATTTTGTACTCCGTTGTTGGCTCATATGGAGTACCCGTAGAAGTGGACACAGAGCGCCCATTTTGCTTTCAAAGGCACATTGGAATATTTAAGCCAGATCGAAAAAAGATAAATCCTAGTTTTCTGCGCTGGATACTGGATTGCCCTCAAGTTCTAGATCAAGCACATAAAGTTGTTACTGGCTCTGCACAAAAAACTTTGACATTGACTCATCTCCGCAAGCTAAAATTTCCTTACCCGAAAGATGTTAACACGCAAAAAGCTGTAGCAAATCATATTCAAGCGTTTAATGATGAAGTGCGTGAAATGAAAAAAACGCAGGATGAAGATACGGGTTTTCTGAAAGACATGGAACAAGCCATTCTCGCCCAAGCCTTCCGAGGAGAGTTATAGCCTATGAGCGCAGCCAGTCGCAGCCTCCGCGACCTCCAGCAAGCCTTTCGAGATATTGGAATCAACGATGATGTACGCATTGCTGGCTATGTGGCATTTTTGCTGCTGATCAAAGATCAATGGGACGAGCTACTAAAGATGAGATCGAATGAGCTCGTCTCTCAGTTGCCTGAACTCCATCAAAATCTTCAGCGTCAATATCCTGGCTTGCGGCACATTCCCGAACCACCACCAGTCCATCAGTGGGACAACGACTCGCTGCCCCGTATCGTTTGGCTCTTGTCCTTAGCCTATCAACAATCACCACACAATCATTCACCTGCGCACTTTTTCCAACGCGAAATTCGTTTTGAACTGCTCAAAAGCAAAAAGGGGAGCCAATACCCAACGCCCCATCATTTGGCAGCGTTTATGGCTGCTTTGGCCATCTCGGGCACCTTTATCGATGTGATTGATTTGGCGGCAGGGAGCAGTGGTCTGTTGGCTGCGGCCCACGAATTGATCAACGATCCCAATCGGATTGATGCCACCGGCGTTGACTATGATCCAGCCTGGTCGGCGTTGGGCGCTAGCAATTTGCTCTTACATGACCCCGATCCTGGGGCAACGTTTGTGCTTGGCTCCGGGATCAGTTTTCACGACAGCCGGGAAAGCCACTACAGTGCGGCACTCCTGAATCCACCTTTTAGTGGTAGCCGTAGTCAAGGCGAAGTGTGGGACTCAATTCACACTGATCAATATGGCACAGCCAATGCCAATGTACTGACCGTTAGATCACTACAACTGCTGCGCGCGGGTGGCCGAGCGGCAATTTTGTTGCCCTCTGGCGTGCTCTTTGGCAGCGGCACCAATGCCAATTTGCGGGCGCACCTTATCGAACATTATCTCGAAGCTGTGATCACACTGGATCGGGAATGTTTCCAACCTTTCAGCCATGTTGCCGCACATTTACTGGTAGTAGAGAAGTTAAGTGGCTCAATACCGCCACCCCGCCAGCCGGTCTGGATGTGTAATGTTGCACATGACGGTTATCCCACGGGTGCAGGACGAGATTTGACCGAGGAGACAAATCCTAAAAGCAATGAACTGCCACGGGTGCGTGAGTTGCTTTTACAGAGCCGGAAAGCTTGGTCACGCAGAGTCGATTTACAGGATACGATTACAGCATGGGCAACACTGCTGCGGCAGCAAGATGGTGTGCCAGGTGCGGCCATTCGAGTCCATTCAGCCGATGAGCCAATTCGCTGGCAAGTCCACGACCTGCCCAGTGGGGCCTTGGTCGAAGTTTGTGACAACGACAAAAACACATTGGGCATCTTTTCGCTACCCTATCGTCAGGAATCGACTGAACTCATCGCCTGTACGCGTAGAGTCAGTGCCAGACAAGAATGGCGAACCCTCCTGACGAATACAACATGGGCTGATGCACTCCCCATCCAATGGCGTGGCAATGCAGAAAGCACGACTGTGACGATTACGGCTGCACAAGCTGGTAAAAGCGTACAGATACAGGCAGGCACAGGCAGTTCAAAGTTGACATGCAGCTTTGCTGAAGCAGGCACAAGCCAGATTTTAGCCTGCATATTGGATGGCCAAGGTACTCAAGTTAGCCCGTGGCTCTATTTACAAGAAAACATCGCACTTCATGACTCGAAACATGGTAAAGAACTTCAGGCATTTGAACTTGTTTATGGGACGGATGCGCCACACGGCTGGCTGATCCAGCTAAATGAAAACGTTCAGGATCAATCGACCCAACAGGAAGTTCGCAGCGGCTGGCTGCTGATCACCTTCCAGCCCGAAACCCTTTTTTACGGCAATCAGAATCACACGCAATGGGCATTGCGCTTACGTTCACCTGGGGAAGAGGGATCGGCTGGTTGGCTTTGCTATCAATCGAGTCAATCTCCAAGCTTGCAGATTGGTGTAGGTCCAGCGATTCGGTTGCGCGACGAAGTTCCTACAGTGGGTTTGGCGATCGGTCCAGCCGTAGGTGAAAGCGATCCCTTGCCACAATCAACCGTTTTTGGTGTACTGGTGCCCCATACACACCTTGCGCCTGAGGGGGAAGCACCGCGCAGCTTCGAACCGCGCAATTACCTACCCGAACCGCCACCCGCTCCGGTCGCCCATCCATCAGAAGTAATCGCCGCCATCCGCAAAAACCAAAGTAAATTGAGTTTGCGGGTCGATGGCTTGTTGAAAATGCTGGGGAGCTTTACGGCACCGCGCATAGACGATGAAGAAGAAACATTGTTCTCGCTAGCGTCGTTGCTTGATCCAAGTCAGCAGCAAATAGTAGAGATGATTCGTAGTTTTGTTAGCGAAGATGGCCGACCACGGTTGTTTACAATTGACGAATTGCGTGAAAAAGTCAACGGTGCCGCGCCAAAACTAAGCCAAGACTCCTTGAACAAATCTTTGATGCTTTTTGTGCGTCTTGGTTTATTGGTGGAGGTGCATGTCAATGAACGCAATGGCTATCGTCTTGTACAGCAGAGTGACGTTGTAAAAATGGAACGTCGTGAGTGAGCAACACAAATCGGCACGTGGCGTGCCTACTAAACGATCAGTTGATCCAAAGTTCGTTGAGTCAGCACGCCACGTGCGGCACATACCGATGACACGAATCGACACTGGACTGGACAGATTTCAGATGAAGCTTGAAACGTTGACGATTGATAACTACCGAGTCTTACGTGACCTGACACTTCACTTTGAACGCGGCAAACCTAACCAACTCAATTTGCGTGACCGCTATGCACTTGACTTTTTGGCTGGGGTCAACGGGTCAGGCAAAACCACCGCGCTCCAATTTCTCGCACGGCTCTTTGTGCATCTACACGAAAGCGATCACTTTGCGGAACCGTTTGAATTGACCTACCAAATTGACGCTGGCGGGAATGAACAGCAGCGCATCACCGTGACAAATCGTGCTACAAAGCAAACTGATGAGCAATCAACGACGAAGTGATGTGGGACAGTTCACCTATCAATCCCGATAACCAATGAATCAAAGAAGGGCAAACTACCAACGACTCTACCGAATTACCTGGTAGTTTACACAACCGGTAGCGAGGCAGAATGGCAAAAGGTTTTAGAACTAGAGGATGGTGAAGCAGAGAGCAGCGATAGCACACCTGCGGAAAAGGACCAATCTGCAGTTGAATTGCCTGGGCATCAGCCAGACATAAATCGTTACCATGATGAAGACGATCAAGATCCACCTGATCGCAAGATCATTTTTGTTCAAGCGTATCAATTACCGCTTGTTGCACTGTGTGGACTCCTTGCCTCACGCTGGAATCCAACCAATGACAAAGAAATTCTGGAATCAGTACTCGCTGACATCAAACTGGAAACACTAAAAGCATTTTCTCTGCGCATTCGCTCATACGAAAAGCTCACTGCACGGTATCAACGGGATATTATCGATCCGTTGCTAGAAACAGCCGATCAAGTAGTCAATTCGGGCGGCGACAAACTTTTGCTTTTTGATATAGCCGAACAACAAAAGAAGCGCAAAGAAGCTGACCATAGAACTATTTACACGTTATATCCAACCCCCATCGATCTCTTTCGTCAATTACACTTACTCTATGAGCACCGCCCATTCTACGATGCACCGCTACAAGAGGTGAATCTATTCTTTCATCGACGCCAGGAGGAAGCAAGCACCACCAACAATTCACACGTGGGCATGCAAACTGAACCTGTAGATTTGTCTGAGGAGTCCAATGCGCCGATGCTGCTACTCTATGATTGGTTGAGTGATGGCGAGCGTAGCTTTCTTGCCCGTATGGCACTCTTTGCCCTTTTTCAGGCAGATAATCTGCTCATTTTATTAGATGAACCTGAAGTGCACTTCAACGATGTATGGAAGCGGGAAATCGTGCAAAAGCTAGATCAAATCATGAGTGGGCATAGTAGCCATGCAGTGATCACTACCCACTCCAGCATTGCGCTGAGCGATGTACCTTCGGACGATGTATTGGTATTGCGGAGAAACGGTCGTTACACAACGGGCGAAGAGCATTCTCCAGGTATCACAACTTTTGGGGCAGATCCAAGTGACATTTTAGTGCATGTTTTTGGTACATTATCACCTAATGGTGAGCGGAGCCGTAGTTTTATTCGAGAGAAAATCGGCAAACTCAGTTCCGCTAAAGAACTAAACGAACTAAGCGACAATGTTGCACCTGGCTATTGGCGTTATCGAATTCAGCTAGAGGCACAGGGTCTGCAAGGTAGGTTGCAATGATTCATCAAGTGAAGGCATCCGCTAAAGATGTTGAGTGCCTCAAGCAGCTAGTGAAGCTACAACTTTCTTTACTTGACTACGCCGCTCAACACACTCAAATTGATGGGGCAGAGGTAGAAACGCATCTCAAAACTCCGTATTCTGAGCAGAATGCGCAAAAGATTGTGAAATGGCTCGATGATCATTCTTCATTACACGATGCGCTTACTAAATTTTCTCAACACACAGACGCAAAGGAGAAGCAAGATCTTGTAACGACGATTCATGAAGATGTTAATTTGCTTTATAACCCTTGTCCTCAGAAGCTACAAGCATCGTTCCAGTGTGACAATAGAAAACCAAACCCTGATCCTGCATGGAAATGCTGTGATTCGCTACTTTTTGTGAAAGGTTTTACGAGATTTGGGGGCAATCTAACAATCCTGGTTTCCGACCTATTTTTAATGGCACAATGGCACCTTCAAAATCCTATACGAGGTGGGATTTTATTGAGGGCTTCTCAGATGCAAACAATGGGCTCTATCTTTGTGCCATGTGTGACGCAACAGCGTTTCGCACACAGGTCGACAGTCGAGCATTTACGAGTATTGAACACTTCTTTCCAAAGTCGATCTATCCTCATTTATCGATTCATCCCTATAACTTGGTTCCAATCTGTTCAAGCTGCAATAGCATCAAAAATGATGACAATTTAATGCAACTCTGTAGCACAAAACTTGGTATTCAAGAGTTACTCTTGCCATACCAATCACAACAGCCTGGGATCAATGAAATCGCTTATATTGAAATTACGGTACGCTCAAGTCAATCAAACCAGTCGGCCACGCATCCGCTCGAAATAAAATTTAAACCAGCAGCCTCTTTCCAAAACCGGATCTCACAAATCAGCCACTTTAATTCGGTATATGGAATCCAAGAGCGGTGGAATCATGATCTGGAGCAGATCGATGAACAAGTCTTCCGTCGCATTCAGCAATTTCTAACTGCCGATGTGCAAATGGGTAATGGTTTGACTGATGCTAAATTTTTACAGGAACGGCTTGAAATTTTGATGGCTATCACCTCAAAAGAAAATCTAGGCAGAGATCCCTTTGGCATGGCGACAGTCTGGCTGTTGAAATATCATGTAGACACATTGCGTAAAGAGGGCGAAAACGCTCTCATTCACAAGAATCTCAAGAATTGGGCACAAGGGTATTCCAAAAGCTGGGAAAGCTTGCGTAACCACGTTAGTGAATTGCACAAGCGGGTCGCATGAAATTGTTAACCGTGTCAATTTATTGAATGAAAATCAAGTAGCATATTCGTTGAGTAAGCACGCCTCGTGCGGATCTGTTTGAATATGTAGATTTCAATTGTATTGCCTAATAGAAGCATCTAGAGCGCGGTTTGTGATCAATAGAAACGCACGGGGCGTGCTCACTCAACGTCTTACAACGATTGATCTTTAATTCACCACTTCACACCGCCCTACCAACTCCTCCACCACCTCACGACTCGAATAAGCTGTGCCTGGTTGCATGGCAGCACCTGCGCCGTTGGCAACACCCCAGCGTGCAACTTGTTCCAACGACAGCCCTTGTACCAAGGCATAAAGCAAACCACCCACCAATCCATCCCCAGCTCCAATGGGATTTACGGCGTTGATCGCAGGCGGCAGCAGGCGATATCGTTGCTGATGGGTTGCCAACAGCAGCCCTTGTGCGCCCATCGACAAGGCCACCATCTGAACCCCAGTGGCAAGAAAAGCATCGGCAGCTTCCTGGAACGCCTGCTCACTTTCGACCGGATGACCAACCAAGTCGGCAGCTTCGACGTTGTTGGGCTTCACTACATTGGGCTGTGCCTCTAGACCACGACGCAATGACTCGCCACTAGCGTCGAGCAGCACCTTGGCACCGCCCGCTTTGATCTGACGAATCAACTGTGCGTAGATAGCGACCGGCGCGCCTGGCGGCAAGCTGCCCGAGAGCACCCACCATTGACCCGGTGCGAGGTATTGGGCGATCTTCTCCTGAATCGTAGCTAGGTTAGCGGGCGTGACCATTGGTCCTGCTTCGTTCACCTTCAAATAGCGCTCACCACAGAAGATCATCGTCGCCGTACGGGTTTCCCCTGTCACCCAGACAGGATCAAGGTTCAACCCTTCGTTGCGCAACATCTGCTCGACCATCTGCCCAGTAAAGCCGCCCAGAAAACCAAGCGCCACACTTTCCACGCCTAAAATTTTCAGGGCGCGCGATACATTGAAGCCTTTACCACTGGGATCCAACTGCGAGTGTGTCGCTCGTACCATTTCGTCAAAGACAAACTCCTTGACTGTAAGCGTGCGGTCAAGGGTTGGGTTGAGCGTAAGGGTGCAAACAGGGTAGGTCATACGGTTTACTTCCATTTTTGAAGACAAGAGATTAGGGATTTCGGATCGCGGATTACTCGCCATCCGCCACTCGCAACCCGTACTTTCATCCTTCATGGTATTGCATGAGCGTTCAGTCTCTAATCACTCAATATGATCAGGTTGAAATTATGCACAGCGCGCTATTCGCTGTATTCTATCATTGATCCAGATATACTTCGTTTTGGCAGGTGTCAAACGTTTCGATTGTCAGCTTTTGTACTACGCAACACCTCGACACCTTGCCTGGCGGCGTATGATTCGCCTTCGTACCTTCAGCCCATTCAATCGATATGTGTATCAAGTGGAAGCATTGAAAAGTAACATTGCCATGCAATTTGACCACTTTTCGACTCTATAACTTCCACTGATTTCATCATTTAAGGAGATGATTCGATGTACAGGAGAATGCTTTTCCTATTTGGTACCATTCTTTGTTTGCTTACTGGCTGTGTTGCACCTGCTCCTAACAACCCCGCAAATACGCAAACCACTACACAGCAAAAGGTAACCGATTCTGGCTTCATCTGCCCTGAGCCTTCGCCTCGGCTCGAAGTGACCTCAAAAGAGCTAAACCTTTATGCGTGGACCGAGTACATTCCGCAAGACATCATTGACTGCTTCGGGATGATCTATAACGTGAAGGTCAACATGGATAATTATTCCAGCGCCGAGGAAATGTACGCCAAACTCAGTAATGGGGCGGCGCTCTATGATGTCACACAGCCGACCGACAACTTCTTTCAGCCTGTGATCCGCAATGGATTGGCTGAGAAGCTAGATAAGAGTCGCCTAGTTAATCTCAAAAACATCGCGCCCCAATTCCTCAGCCACCCGGCAGACCCGCAAAATGATTACATTGTGCCCTACGAGGCATGGACCACAGGTATTATCTACGATCCAGCCAAGGTAAAGACACCGCCAACAGCTTGGGCAGACCTCTGGAGCAACGAATATGCAGGACACATGGTCTTTATCAACGAGCAACGTTCGATCATCGGCTTTACCCTGGTGGTGGAAGGCCATGAATTCAACACCACCGATCCAGCCGTGTTGGAGTCGATCAAACCCAAGTTGCAGGCATTGGTTCATGGGGTCAAACTCTTCGATAGTGATAGCCCCAAGAGTGCGATGATTGCTGGCGATGCGGATTTGGGCGTGATGTGGAGCGGCGAAGCGATGTTGGCCAAGCGCGAGAAGCCGTCACTCGAATATGTCTTTCCCAAAGAGGGAACCATCATCGGACAGGATGGCTACATTATTGTCAAAGATGCGCCTCACCTGGATGCAGCCTACGCCTGGTTGAGTTACTCGCTTCAGGGCGATACCTTCTGGCTCATGTTGCGTGATTATCCCTACACCAACCCCAATCAGGCGGCGCTTGATTACGCCAAAGAGCATCAACCTGAGCTCTACAAGGAATACGCCGATTCGCCTATCACCAACATTCCCGCTGATGTGGTGAAGAATGGTTTCCGCAGTCTGGATGTAGGCGAAGCACTACCGATTTATGATCGCCTCTGGACTGAAGCCCAAGGAAATTAGTCAGGTACCGGGTAGCGCTCTGGGATAGAAAGGACCGTCCTCTATACAAGGGTGCTGCCCGAGAGTTATCGTAGAGTAGCCTGTTAGGCTCTAGTCTACACTTACGTTACGTCTTGCTCTGGCTTCTTGCCCTAGTACTTCATGGCTTACGCTATACTCTCTTCTGTAAGAATTCTCTTTTGATTACGCAAGCTGTGTCCTCCAAAGCTTGAGCCTTACCTCTCACAGATCCTACGTCATTTGCCCCATATCACATTACTGAAAGTCTACGAAATCTCATAGTTAAGGCCTATTCTGTAAGCTTTTATCAAAGCTGTTAAGCGATAAGTTTTTCAATTTGCAGTATCCATATTAGATAAATTTCTCCTGACAAATCATCAAATAATTTCATAATAGTTGTTTCAATAAATATTAACTTTACTTTCTGTAATGAAATTTCAAAGTATTTGCTGCCACCTTCATGGTAAGCTGATTTCGAAAGGTTACTTTCTGATGCAGGGAGCATCTCACCTGATCAGAAAGGTACTGAGGAGCAAATTGTGGTGGGTGGCTGGCCAGGCTATTCACCTCATTCTGATATACACAAGCATGTCTGTAGGCATGCAGGAGTAGCAAATGCGACGACAATCAATTATCCAACTTTCTCTAACGTGGTTTACAGCGATCTTGTTCTTGATCAGCGGAACAACGCTCAGCGCTGCAATCTTCTTTTCTTCGACCCCTGCTCAGGCAGCAACTGTGGCGCTACCGATGGAAACAGGCACAACCACCTGTCCAGGAAATCTGATCAGCAACCCAAGCTTTGAGAGTGACAGAAGCGGTTACTCGCCTGCGGGTTGGTCTGGCTCAGGTAAAGTAGGGGCCGAGTATCCAGGCTTCAACACCCCAGCCGGGACCAAGTTCGCCTATGTGACAGGCAACAAATGGATGTGGGTTTCGGTGACGCCGATTGTAGGTAAGAGCTACGTAGCCACGTTCTATTCAGGTTCCCACAACCCCAATCCAACACAACAGGTGCGACTGACCGTATACGATGCAACCTCGACCCCATTGGCGCAAAGCATCCACACGATTGTGGCCGACATGGAAGATTTGGGTACCTTCGGCGGTCCTTATACACTCAGCATCGGACCCGTTCCCAATGGTGCAACGGAAATACGCTTTGAAGTGACTGATGGTGGCAACGATTACGCTAAGATCGATGGCGTTTGCATGAGCGAAACAACCACCGCGCCAACTGCGACCCCGACCAACACGCAAACCGCACCAACTGCGACTGCAACCAAAACACCTGTTCCTCCGACAGCCACCCCGACCAAAACTGTTGCGCCGCCGACGGCTACGCCCACCAAAACCTCCGTACCACCAACTGCAACCCCGACCAACACACCTGTATCGGTGAGCTGTCCGGCCAACCTCATCAGCAATCCAGGCTTTGAAAACGACACGGTGAAAACTCATCCGATTGGCTGGTCTGGCTCGGGTTGGGTCATCAATGAGTATACTGGCTTCAACACCCAAGATGGTGTGAAATTTGCCTACGTAACTGGAAATCAGTGGATGTGGTACACAGTTCCTTCAACCGTTGGCAAGAGCTATGAGGCGACTTTTTACTCCGGCTCCCACAACCCCAATCCAACTCAGCAGGTACGCCTTACCTTCTACGATGCTTCCCTCAACGTGTTGGCCCAAGTCACTCATACGATTGTGGCCGACATGGAAGTTTTGGGTCAGTTCGGTGGCCCTTACACATTAAAGCTTGGACCTGCCCCTGCCGGTACAAATGAGCTTCGCTTTGAAGTGACCGATGGTGGCAATGACTTCGCCAAGATCGATGGTGTCTGTCTACGCGAAGCAGGTTCACCCACAGCAACGCCGACCAACACCCCGGTTCCGCCGACAGCCACACCGACCAATACCAAGGTACCGCCAACGGCGACACCGACCAATACACCTGTCCCGCCGACAGCGACACCAACGAATACACCAGTTCCACCGACGGCGACACCGACTAACACCAAGGTACCGCCAACGGCAACACCAACGAATACACCTGTCCCGCCGACAGCGACTCCGACTAACACGTCGGTTCCGCCAACAGCTACACCAACCAATACCAAGGTACCTCCGACAGCCACGCCAACTGCGACCCCGACCAATACAACGGTTCCACCTACGGCCACACCTACCAACACGCCAAAACTGGGCAGTTTGGGCAACCAGGTCTGGTATGATGTCAATCACAGTGCAGATCAGGGAAGCAATCCCACCTATGTGTCCGGCGTGCGTGTGGACTTGCTGCAGGGTTGTGCCAGTGGAATTGTATTGGGGACGCAGTTCACCGACAGTAACGGCTATTATACGTTCTTCTCACTGCCAGCCGGTCAATATCGTGTGCTCTTTAGCAATTTGCCAGTAGGCTACGAATTCACCCGCAAGGATCAGGGGCTAAGCGACATCACCGACTCCGACGCAAACGCAAATGGTTTCACAGACTGCATCACCCTTGCAGCGGGTGAAGATAATCCAACCGTAGATGCTGGCATCGTCAAGATTGAGCCAACGGCAACGCCAACCAATACACCAGTGCCGCCCACAGCGACACCTACCAACACCAAGGTGCCACCAACTGCGACTCCGACCCATACACCGGTTCCGCCCACCGCAACCCCGACCAACACGCCAGTTCCCCCCACAGCAACGCCGATTAATACACCGGTTGCGCTAGCTTCGTTGGGTAACTATGTCTGGTTAGATGAGAACAAGAATGGCAGTCAGGACAGCACCGAGAAGGGCGTCCGTGGGATTACAGTCGAGTTGCTCAACAGCCAGGGCACTGTCCTTGTCACTACCACAACCGACGCCGATGGGCTCTACCTCTTTGCCAATCTCACACCGGGAGAGTACAAGGTGCACTTTGTCCATCCAACCAAGTACCTGCCCACCAAAGCCAACCAGGGCAGCGACGATGAACTGGATAGCGATGCCAATACAAGCACTTTCCAAACAGAACTTACGCAGTTGGTTGCGGGTGAAAACGATCTGAGTTGGGATTACGGCATCTTCTTGAGCGAAGTTGAATCACCAGATGCCCAAGCTGCCCTCGGCGACTATGTCTGGGAGGATGCTGATCGCAACGGAGTTCAAACTGCGGGTGAGAAACCGTTGGCCAACGTGACAGTATTGCTCTACAACGGTCAAGGCCAAGTAATCTCCACCACCGTGACCGACAATACCGGACACTACTGGTTCTATCATCTCAACCCTGGCAGTTACGTGGTTGAATTTGTGCCACCCAATGGTTACCAGTTGACAGAGAACAACATTGGCGACGATGCCCTGGATAGCGACATTGCAGCCGACACACATCGCACACCGCTTGTCACACTGGCGGCGGGGCAGATCAACCCGACCTTGGACGCAGGTTTCTATCCGGTTCCCACATCGGATGAGAATTCTCCCGAAGTGCCGCTCAGCCATATCTTCTTGCCGCTAATGACACGCTGATCAAAGTCGATGGTACGTTGACCGGAGCCTGCTACCCCCGTCCCGCAATTCAACCACAGAAGTAACATAAAAAGAGTTGGAATCGTAATCGATTCCAACTCTTTTTATTGCTTGATCAAACTCCTCTTCAATTAACAGTCCCCTAAACAACCTTTTCATTACCTAGATTGTAATAATTCTGCAATGATAGTTCCTATTAATTTTTATTATCATTAAAAATACGAAATTATATTAAAGATCAGTTAACGTATTACATTTCAGTTAGCGGATAAATATAGGTACTCATGAACAGACAGGCTGGCGCACGATTTTCTCAAATATCATGGCGTTTTAGTTCGATGATTTGTTTGCTCTTCTTAACTCTTTCAGGCGCAGTTCCCTTGGCCCCGCAGACTGCCTTTGCCCAGCCGCTGCAACCGCTGTTGCGGCAGCTTGCCATCGAGGAACCTGACCTTGTGGTCGAGGTGATTGTTCAAAAAAGCTCTACCGCCAGCAACCTTGAAGAGACCATTGTCGATTGGGGCGGCGAGATTACACGCGATCTGCACATCATTCATGGCTTTTCTGCCCGCCTTCCTGCGAAACGCGCGCTGGAACTCGCCGAACTCGGTGGCGTGCGCTGGATCTCGCTCAATGGCGGTGTCTACAAATCCAGTCTGCTCGATGTCGAGGGTAGTGTTACCCTGCGCGAAGAATTTGACGACACAGGCAACGAACCCACTACCATGTGGACAGGATTAGGTACTTGGTCAGGGCAAGCCTGGCAGGAGATCGGCGAGAATGATGGGCCAGCTAGTGGCGATGTGGCAGTAACTCGCTTTTTCGGGGGCGAGCTGAGTGGACTGCGTTTGCAAAATGGCAACAAAGGGCTGGTCGGTTTTGCTGCATTGAGCGATGCCAGCAAGGCAGTTTTGAGTTACGCCTTTCGCCGCAAAGACCTGGATGACGCTTCCGATTTTGTGTCATTACAGGTCTCTGCAGATGGTGGCACAACCTGGACCGAAGTAGATAGATTTTCGGGACCGATGACCGACGCTTCGGTGCAGTTCCATAGCGTCGATATTTCCCTCTATGCCAGTCAACAGACAGCCATTCGTTTTCTCACCTCTCCCACCTTTGACGACACTGACAAATTCTATGTTGACTTCGTTCAGCTTGAATTTGTGGGGAAACCCGAAGGTGAAAAGAGCCAACCAGAGTTATCAAACCGTCTCTTCTTGCCCTTGATCAGCGCTGATACGAGTGCTGGGAGCAATCCAATCGAGACCATGCACAATGATTCTCTCACAACAACCGATCAGCCAGTTGCCCCAGCAGAGATCTCCTCGCTCAAAAACGTCTGCGATCAGTTTTATGCTGGCACCTATGAGGACAGTTGTGGTGGAAGCGCAGAAGCGTGGGCAAGCAGTTGGGTGGAAAACGAAGTAAGCAGCGGCGGTGTCGGGGCGACATCAGGCCATATTCGCGTTGAGAATTATGGCCTTCGGCTCGATAATTACCCAGCTACCGGCGGCCAACCCAGTGTCTCCCGCAAAGCCAACCTCGGAGGTGGCGTCGTTGCGGCGTCGATGGACGTACTCTTCGAGACATCCGCTGCTGTCACTGCCAGCGACACAGCCGTGATCGAAGTCTCGAAGGATGGCGGCACTACCTATACGGCGCTTGAGACGGTCACTGGCATTACTGGGGCAAGTCGACTCAAACACACATACAATATTAGCCGCTTTGCCTCGCCCAATTTTATGGTCCGTTTCCGCATCCAATCCAATTACTCTTCGGTCAATAAAACCTTTACGGTACGTCTGGTTAATATTTCCTATGAGCGGATTGATAGCGGAGTCGCCTGGCAATATTTGATTCCAACCTATGCCGATGGCTGGAAGTATCTTGCGGATGGTTCCAACCAAGGCACTGCATGGCGCGCACCTGAATTCAATGATAGCACATGGGCTACCGGTAAAGCCGAGTTCGGATATGGAAATGGATTTGGTCAAGATACGCAGGTCACCTACGGGTCTGATCCAAATAATAAATACATCACGACCTATTTTCGCCGCAGCTTGTTCATTCCAAATACAAGTGATCTATCTTCGCTCAGTTTTCGCTTATTGAGTGACGATGGCGGTGTTGTCTATGTCAATGGTGTCGAGCTATTTCGTTACAATATGCCAACCGGCGCAATCACTTCAACCACACGGGCTGCAACGAATGTCACGGGAGCCGTGAACTGGTACGTATACAATGTCAACAATACCATGCTCGTCAACGGTGAAAATACAATTGCTGTGGAAGTCCACCAGGCGATTCCAAACACAGATGACATGGTCTTTAATTTCGAACTCTGGGGATATAGTACGTGTACCGATTGCATCAACACAACCTCGGTGACGAACAGCTACGTAAAGACAATTCGTGCGACTGACCTCTGGAATGGAACCACACGATTACAAGGGCAGGGAGTTACAGTTGCCGTGGTTGATAGCGGTATCTCGAATCACCAAGATACCAACAATGCCATCTTGAACCAGCGCGTCCTGACCCATGTCAACTTCAGCAGCGACCCCTTATCGATCGATGATGAAAATGGCCACGGCAGTCATATTGCCGGCACCATTGCAGGCAACGGTGCTAAATCACAGGGCAAATACCTCGGCGTGGCACCACGCGCCAACCTGGTCGATGTCAAAGTGACCAACGATCAAGGCAGCGGTACGACTGCAGATGTGGTGGAAGGCATTCAGTGGATCTACGACAACAAGAATACCTACAACATTCGAGTTGCCAATCTTTCCCTGAACAGCACAATTGCTGAATCCTACAACACCAGTCCCTTGGATGCAGCGCTGGAAATTCTCTGGTTCAATGGCGTGACCGTCATCGTCTCCGCTGGGAACAACGGCACAACCAATGGTGGCGTACTCTACCCTCCTGCCAACGACCCCTTTGTGATTACCGTTGGGGCAGTCGATGACAAAGGCACAACTACCGTTACAGATGACGTCATTCCTACATTCTCGGCCTACGGAATCACTTCCGACGGTTTTGCCAAACCCGATCTGGTTGCACCGGGAAGTAACATCATCAGCCTGTTAGCGAGTGACGACAGCAACTTAGCCGTAAATCATCCAGCCAATGTGGTGAGCGGACCATATGGCAGCTATTACTTCCGCATGTCCGGCACCTCCATGGCCTCCGCCGTGGCGAGTGGGGCAGTAGCGCTACTCATTCAAGACGAGCCTGGACTTACCCCCGACCAGATCAAGTATCGC
Organism: Caldilineaceae bacterium; assembly: GCA_046328715.1. Taxonomy (GTDB): domain Bacteria; phylum Chloroflexota; class Anaerolineae; order Caldilineales; family Caldilineaceae; genus JAXLWB01. The sequence goes on from JAXLWB010000002.1 coordinate 223,010, forward strand.
CTCCGTGCGACAGCCAACAAGAACTGGACTGCTTATAGCAATCAGAAAGCCGGGGCAGGCACGCTTGATATCTACGCTGCAGTCAATGGAACATCGACCCAAAGCAGCAATACGGGGCTTCAGGCTAGCCAGTTGTTGTCGTCAGGCGGCACACCTATCAATTGGGGTAGCGTCAATTGGAATTCGGTCAACTGGAACTCAGTCAATTGGAATTCAGTGAACTGGAATTCAGTCAACTGGAACTCCGTAAACTGGAATAGTAACAGTTGGGAAGAATAAAAGTGTGAGTGAACGAGATGCAGGATGTGCATTGCATTCTGCATCTCGTTCACTATAGCTCAATCATTGGCGGATGTCTGCGCCAATCGGCCTTTATCCTGGCGGTTACCTCATCCCAGTGCGGCACACCGCTCGTGGCATCGGCGCTTTCCACGCTGCATCCGCCCACGGCAACAGCTGCCGTAAATGCATCCTTGATGGACAGCCCTTTGAGTATCCCTGTAAGTAGTCCAGCAATCGTACAATCGCCTGCACCTGTAGTACCAGCAACGTTGGCTTGAAAACAAGGCTCGTAAAGCTCTCGATCTAGCCAATTCTCAATCGCAAGCGGCACACCGTTCCCCATAGTTTGCAAGCGAACCGGATCGTCAGTGGTCCGGATATACGCCCCTTGCTCTCCCAATTTAATCATGACAACCGCGGCTCCTAGCGCCAAAAGTCGACTTGAAAGGCTACGCAGCAGGTTTGCATCAACCGGTTGTTTACTCACAAAACGTGGCCGGTCCAGCATGTAGAGCAGTTCATCAATACTTGGGGAGAAGATATCCACATGCGGCATCACGGCTTCGATCAACGTCTGCCAATCGACTTTTCCTGCCTCAGAATTCGGGTCAGGCAACGACATGTCGAGTGAGATCGTGATGCCCAATGCTTTGATCGAGCGCAGCATGGCAACAAGTTGGCTGCCGCCGTTCAGATACATTTGGCGCACGAGTGGCGGATAGCCAAAATGAAAGATGCGTACGCCAGCAAGTTTGTCTAGCTGAATGTCACTCGCCGAAAAGGTGTCGTTCGGGCCAGGATCGTGCAGAAAAATGCGGTCAATTCCCGGTGGGTTGATCACAATCGTATAGGAGGTCGCTTCCTGGTCACTGACAATCATCTCCTCGGTCAGTGCAGGATGATGACGGCGGAAGATGGATAGAACAGCCTCACCGAACAGATCGTTACCGATTTTGCCCAGTAACACCACTGGCGTTCCCAAGCGGTGCAGCGCCAAACCGGTATTCGAAACTGCGCCACCGGTTGAAAGCACAGCAGCGCCGACTTTGGTCAATTTGCCGGGTACCAGCAATTCCTGAAGCGAGGCAGGTACGATGGGAAAGGTTGGGATGATATCTAGGCAAACATGGCCAGCAACAGCTATCAAGGGTTGGGGCATAGTAGAAAAGTTGCAGAGTTGCAAGCTGACAAAGTTACAGAATTACCCTGCAACTTTGTCACCTGCCACCTGCTCAATTATTCAATCGGTACAAGGCATGGTTGAGCGGGCGTAGTGTATCGTAAAGATGGCAGTAGACCTGCTCGTAGACTTTGGCGTAGTAGTCGGCTTGTTCAGGCAGCGGCTCGATGGTGGTCATGCCGAAATCCATATGGCGCGTAATGTCGGCAACATCTTGATAGATACCAGTTGCTAACCCGCCCAAGACTGCTGCGCCCAAAGCAGTGGCTTCATCAACGCTCACGACCTGCAGCGGTTGATTGAAGACGCTGGCTTTGATTTGCATCAGCAGATGGTTGCGCGTTCCGCCGCCAGTGGCATAGATCGTGTCGATCTTCTCCAATCCCGCGTAGCCAAGCAACGGGGCAAATCCATTATAATATTCGAGCGCTAAGCCTTCGAGCACCGAACGGAAAAGAACACCGCGCGTCACATCGGCACTGACTCCGATAAAGCAACCGCGTGAGAGCGGATCGAGATTGGGGGTGTGGGCGACACGCAGATGGGGCATAAAGGTAACGCCCAAACTGCCCATCGGCACGCGCCCGGCCTCGGCGATCAAACCTGCGTACTCAGTGCCAGGGGCCATCACATCGCGCAGCCATTCGATGCAGGCACTCGATGTGGTCAATCCACCCATCATGTAGTAGCCGCTGACGACATGCGCACCCTGACCGTAGCCCTGCTCGCCATAGTGATGATCCTGGGTAGGGGTATCCACCGAAACCAGCATCGCCTCGGCGGTCCCCATCGAATCGAGCATCGTACCCGGACGATTGGCCCCCAACACTAAGGCGGCGCAGACGTGATCATGTCCGCCGGTAGCCACCACACAACTGGTAGATAATCCTGTAGCTGTAGCCACATCAGGCAGTACGTTACCAATTGAGAGACCACCTGGAGCCAAGGGTCCCCAAAAGCTAACCGGAATACCCAAGTCCTTGAGCAGCGGCTCATCCCATTGCAACTGCCGTAAATTGAGCGCCAAGGTACGCGAAGCGAGCGAGTAATTTGTCACCGCTTGCCCCGAGAGACGGAAGGCGATGTAATCGGCCATGTTGAGCCAGAGAACCGAGCGCTGGTACGCATCCGGCTCATGCTCGCGCAGCCAAAGGACTTTGCACAGTCCAAAAATCGGTTGGAGGCTCAAGCCAGAGACATCAAAGAGGCGGCGATGGCCGATGTGTTCATCCAGCCAGCGCTGTTGCGGTTCGGTGCGCGTATCAAACCAAGCGATCGAATCGTAGGTAGGTTGGCCATGTTCATCAATCGGTACTGCCGACTCGGCCACGCTCGTCACCGCCACGCTGACAATACGCTGCGGCTGATCGACCCGGCTTACGGTTTGTCGGATGGCGGCGACGGTCTGTGCCCAAATTTCATCTGGCACATAGTAGGCCCAGTTGGGACGGGGATAGTGAGTAGGAGTCTTTACGCTCGTCGAGGCAACCGTCTTGCCCTGCGGATCAAAAACTACTGCCTTGATGTTCGTCGTACCAATATCAATACCGAGAAGAAGCGGGTTCATAATGGTGAATGGTGAACGGTTAATGGTTAAGGATTGTCAGATCGTAACATGCCGGTAAAAGCATTAACAATTAAGCATTCACCATTCTCCATTAACCATTGCTATCCTTTCACTGCGCCCAATGTTAAGCCACGAATGATGTAACGTTGAGCCAAAAGCGCCATGATCGTCGGCGGGAGCATGGTCAGCAGCACACGCACACCGACGTACCAAAATTGTACACCACGCCCATTTTCAGCTCGTCTTCGACCGAATGGAAGAGTGACCATTCAGTATAGGCCAACCAATCTTCGCGGTACACGGTCGGTCCGCCATCCAGGCGCATAATCGTAGGCACCCGCCCGACCAGGGAATCGCGGTAGCGTTTAATCACACCGAATGTAGTCATCACGGCATCGGCACCGGCATCGATCACGGTATCAATGACCTTGCCCGGATTTTCGAGCCCGGGCATCACCTCATTGGTCTGGGCGTGATCCATGGCGACAACCAAGGCACGTCCACTTTTTCACAAAATTGGCATCATTGGTTTGAATTCCTTGTAATGAGATGTTTAGTTCTAGAGGCTGTCTACGTGGTCCAAAGGTAAGCGCCAGCAACTTCGGTTCAGGCAGTCTCGACGACGTCGCATAGGGGCAGAAACACAGTAAAGGTACTTCCTTGACCAGGCGTACTTTCGACCTGAATGTGCCCACCGTGTAGTTCAATACTGCTCTTGGCCGAGGACAAGCCAAGTCCTAACCCTGGAATGCTACCGTTGGCGACCGCTTCACCACGGAAGAATCGATCAAAGATATGCTGTTGATCCGAGGTCGAAATACCAAGGCCGCTGTCTTTGATTTGAATCTTGGCATATTTTCCATTACGTTCTAAGGCAAGTGAAACTGCGCCGCCTTTGGGCGTATAGTTAAAGGCATTCGTCAACATATTACTGAGCGCTACGTTCAGCTTTTCAGTGTCAGCCTGAATGATGACGGGGGTATTGGGCAAGTTATAACTGAAAGCGACCCTCGACTTTGTAGCAATCTCAGTGCTATTTCTCACTAAAAGGCCAATCATCTGGTTGAGATCAACCATTTTGCGCTGCAACGGCAATGCCTCTACCATCTGATCAACCTGCGATAAGGCCAATGTCTGTTCGATCAGGCGACGCAGGGTCGCCGCTTCTTTTTCGATTACGCTGATGTAGCGGCTATGGTTTTCCGGATTTCCCCGTTTCAACAAGTCGGCATAGAGCGTGATGTTGGTGAGCGGTGTGCGCAGTTCGTGGTTGATGTTGCGTAGAAAACGGTTTTTGAGTTGATCCAATTCCTGCAATTGTTGCACCATGGCACGCAACTGCGACTCACTTTGGCGTAGGGCATCGGCATCGTGTTCACGCTCGGTAACGTCGTGGAGGACCAAAACGCGGCCTTGAATTTGTTCACTGCCGTCACGGATAAGCGAGGCAGAGGTGTTGAAGATACGCTGACTCGAACCCTGTGCCAGCTCGGTGCGCAGATCGACGCTCGTGTCTGCTTCAAGCAGTTGGGCGAGACCAGGAAGCGCGCTTAACACATCTGCAGCGGATTGCGCAAGGAGTTCGTCTTGATTTTTGCCCAACAAGTTGATCGATGCAGGATTGACATCAACAATGCGCCCCTGCCCGTCAATGACAATGACAGGATCAGCGAGCTTCTCGATGATCCTGTTGCGCGCAATCGGCTTGACATCGAGCAAATGGTAGCGTAGGAGCCCCAGCCCCAGGAAGATGCTCGATATGCCGAAATTGATTGGCGTTAAATCCAACCCTTTGGGCGTGAGATGAAGTACATAAAGCAAATTACCAAGCCATGGCGGGGCGACAGCAGCAAGCAGGATACCGGCTTGTCGCACACGCACGGCATTCGAAGAACGAAATCCCTGCCATATATAATAAACACCACACAACAACAGTAAATAGGAATAGGCCACAATCGCGTAAAAGATTGGACCATGTTTTATGACAAGACCCGGAGAAGACTCGGAATCGATCCACCAATCGGTCCAGAGCATACGATGTTGATCATTCGTCCACGCTGCCACATTGGCGATCAGTGGCATGATCATCAGTGTGATAAAGGTTTGCCATTCGATACGTTCTTCGATACCTAAATAGAGTTGCGTAAAGAGCAAGAACGCCACCGGCGAAGTCAACCCAATATATTGGACTCTGGCCCAAAAGAGTTTGGCCGGTTCTCCGGGTACCATAAACTCAAAAGAATAACCAATCGACCAGATCACAACTGCCGTGCAGTATAGGATAAACATGCGCGTTACAGGGTTGTGCTGACGTTGTGCTGCCATCAGAATCAAAACAAATGTAATCGCACTTGTTACAAATAATGGGACAGTATAAGTTGTAAATTCCAGCGACACGTTCCTACTCCAGGAATATCTGTGTACGTATACTGACGCTCTGCACTAAGTAACACTTTTCTAACCGCATAAAGTGTTACTTATAAACAAAACAGATAAAGATTGACCCAATAGTAGGTGCGGTTTCTTACCGCACAAACCAGATCCATTGCCAATTGTGCGGTAAGAAACCGTACCTATGCATATGCAACACTTGTTTGCCTTCTCTATTATTGTCGACCGTCAGTATCAATTCTATACCTGCTTCCACTTTACCAAACGGTATAGCCTCCGTCCACCACTAAGTCGTGCCCAGTCATAAAGTCAGAGGCCTCACTCGCCAGGTAGACGACTGCGCCCTGTAAATCGGTTACGTCGAGCATCTTGCCCATCGGTGTCATGCGCATCCAAATTGGCATAACTTCTGCGCCTTCCGGTGTAGCGAGGAACGTATCGACAAGTGCTGTGCGCGTGTAACCAGGACTGATACAATTGACGCGAACGCCTTTGGTTGACCATTCAGCAGCCAGACTTTTGGTTAGGTGGATCACTGCGGCTTTGCTTGCATTATAAGCGGCCTGATTCTGCGGTGTATTGACGATGGTACCCGACATCGAAGCTGTGCTAATAATCTTACCATAGCCTGCCGGTAACATCACACGCGCTTCGGCCTGTGCGCAAAGAAAGACGCCGTTCAGATTGAGGTCCATAAGCTTTTTCCAATCAGAGAACGATTGTTTCTCGGCATCGACCCACTGCCCAGCGCCGGCATTGTTGACACCGATGGTCAGCTTCCCCCACTTCTTCACAATGGCATCCACCATGGCAGCCACCGAATCTTCTTTGGTCACATCTACCTGAATCGCGATCGATTCAACGCCTTTGGCGGTAAGTTCGTGCGCTACGGTTTCAGCACGTTCGACGACAATGTCGGCGACCGCCACAGCAGCCCCTGCTTCGCCCAAAGCGTGGGCGTAGCCTCGCCCAATGCCTGAGCCAGCTCCTGTCACCAACGCTGTCCGCCCATGTAAGCGGAAGCGATCTAGAATCGACTTGGCAGTTAAGACTGAATCACTCATATCTGCTCCTTTATTTGGATGCGCTCAGGGCAAGTTTCTAAGTTGTGGTTTGCAAAGAATCATGCGTTATCAACCCAAGACTCTTCGACGAAAAGCAGCTCTAGAATGACAAATCGTGAGCAATTGAAATTTGATTGTAAAAGGGGGAATCTGTATGACAAGACACTTCAGCATATTAATTTTGTGTCGCAGCGCACAGAAAGAGATCAGCACCCGCAAGCACGAGCCAATGACACCGCGCGGCCAAAGCCGGCTCTAGGCGACGGCCCAACGGCGGTCAAAGATATTGAAGTCAACAGGATATCCGGTTTAGTTTGAAAATCGAAACAGGATGTTTACTCAGCCACCCGTATTTTTGTTATGAATTACACGAAATCACAAAATTTTACCTTTTCGGGCCGGATGGCTGAGTAGTTACGAGTTCAGATACAACAATTATACACCCAATTGTTGTTTTCGAAACAGCAGAGTAAGTTCGTTAGGAATATTAAATTATTGACCAGGTCGCGAAAGCTAAAATAGAATTAGCCTGCTTCTTCGAGAATAGTCACAATCTATTTCTAAAATTGGGTAGGCAGACTACTGGGCTGAACTGTGGATTGATGCCTTTCTCTCAAACGCGAAAGTGCACCCAGTGAGGCTGGGTGCACTTTCGTGTTTATTTAGGGCCTTTGTAAAATCCAACAAGTGAGTCTGCAATGCGACCGACACTTTCTACTCGACAAAAAGTGGCGAAAAAGTGCTGGTCACACATTACTTCTGCACAGTCATGTCAACGACCTCGCCGGTCTGTGCATCCACAGTCACAATGGCGTTCTTGCCATCACCACTGATCTTGACAATCCAAACGGGCTTCTGGTCAACCGTGGCGTGATGGGCATTGAAGCTATCAACCTTATTGATCACCCCAGCATCTTGGACAGCCTGCTTGGCAACGTTGATGGCTTTGCTGGCCGGCAGCAGTTGCGTCGTGCCTTCGTTGCTGGCCTGTTGCTGAGTTTGTTGCTCCCCTGGGCGTAGTCCCAATACCACATCAAGTTGCTGCTCTTCGCCGTTGCGAATGATGTGCAGTACTGCCTTTTGCTCTGGCTTGGTGCTGCTAAAGAGATAGCTGAGTAGATCCTCGAAGCTGTGGATCGGCTGATTGTCGATCGCAGTCAAAACATCATCTGCCTGGACACCGGCTTTGTCGGCAGGGCCACCGCTAGTTACATCCGCAACATAGACACCCTGCACGCTGTTGTCCCAATTCTTCTCCTCGGCAATCAAAGAATTAATGGTCTGACCCGACAAACCTAAGTACGAATATTCGTATTTGCCATTCTCGATCAACGCTGGTACAACCTTGCGCACCACCGAGACTGGAATGCTAAAGCCGACACCGGAATTGGCACGCACCGGCGAATTGATGGCAAAGTTGACGCCTACTACGTCGCCATTCATATCAAGCAATGGGCCACCCGAGTTGCCAGGGTTGATGGCAGCGTCGGTCTGAATGACATCCGGCAGTGAATAGCTTGGTCCAGTGCCATCGCCTGTTGGAAAGCTGCGTCCAATGGCGCTGACAATGCCAGTCGTAAGCGTTTCGGCTAGGTCAAAGGGGCTGCCGATTGCGGCGACCATGTAGCCTACTTGCAATTCATTGTCATTGGCTAACTTCAATGGCTCCAACGTCACACCCTTGGGCGGCGTCACTTTGATGACTGCCAGATCGGCCTGCGGGTCACGTGCTACCAATTCCGCCTTGGCCCACTGTCCGTTGGCAAAGTTAACCACAATTTCGGTAGCATCAGCAACAACATGGTTATTTGTCACGATATGTCCCTGATTGTCGTAGACAAAGCCACTGCCTTCTGCCAACTGCGGCTGTGCCTGCAAATCTGGCGCATTTGGGTCGCCCTGCTGCCCAAATGGGAAGGGGAAATTGAATGGCGAATTTTGATCTTGCCCTTGCACTGCGCTCGATTGCAACTTCACCTGAATGTTGACGACAGAGGGGCTGACCTTGCTGTAGAGCTCGGCCAAACTCTGTTGGGTAGCGGCGAGAGCAGCCGGCCCGGGCACTGCTGTAATGGCGGTCGTAGCTGGGGTAGTACTGGCGGCATAGGCAGTCGATTGACTGAGCCAATGTCCACTTCCTGCACCCACGATCATAGCGCCGATCAGTAGGGTACCTACCCCGGCAGCGAGCTTGCGATTCTTGATTTGCATAAATTACCTCCCGTGATTTAGGAAAATATCTCTACCTCAATGCTACGAAAAAAGATAGAAGGCCAAAGCAACAAATGCGAAGAGTGCGATTGCAATCAGTACAATCAAAAGCCACCCACTCCAATCGGGAAAAGTTTTTGCCCTGTGAGGCTTATCATGATTGAAACCTGATGGCATCTACATCCTCCTAAACACTGTCAATCATTTACAGTGAGCTATCGATCATGCAAGCGATGGCAACCGCCATGTATTGGGTTGAAATCGCCTACGTCAATTTGGCGCTTCTACACTGGCAAGTGTGTAAGAGAGCATCTGGAAAGTCTACGAAACCGCATACACCTAGCAGGTGTGCTTTCAGTAGCATCTACCCGTGTTCTCTGTTGATTCCAGCATAGCAAAAATTATCTACGCTGGCTTTATGAGCGTTTTAGTGGAAACTTAAGCAGAGTTTATGGAGATGGGAAGGTGGAGAACAAAGAGGGAACCGTGTGGGAAAATGCTCTGGACGGAGAGTGTTCCGCCGTGCGCTTCGGCCAGTTGACGGGCCAGGGCCAATCCAATGCCCATTCCTTGGTGAATCTTACGTTGAGCTGGGTTGCGATAGAAAAACTCGAAGATTCGTTCTTCTTCACCATGTGCAATACCAGCGCCATTGTCGCCAACTGTAATCAGCGCCTGCTGGTCTTCCAGACGCGTGGTCAATGTAATTTTGCCATGCTCCGGCGTATATTTGCAGGCGTTGTGCAACAAATTACCGACGATCTGTTCGATGCGCCGTGCATCTACTTCAAGAATGGGCAGAGCCGGGTCGATTTCAAGTGAAAGAATCTGCTGTTTCTGGCTGGCAAGTGATTGGAACTGCTGCACTTGAGCAGTCACCAGTTCATTGAGATCGGTCGGGTGGCGATCAAGTTGGAGGGTATGAATATCCATTTCTCCTAATAGCGCCAAGTCGTTGAGGTGCAAACTGAGCGCATCTACCTGCGTCTTGATGCCCTGTGACAGCTCGCTGGTTAACGTAGCGTTGTCACTCGACGAGGTGATGGTCTGAGCTGCCATGCGGATCGAACCCAATGGTCGCCCCAATTCATGCACAATGCCAGCCAGCAACAACTTACGTGTGCGTTCCAAATCAAAAAGACGGCTACTCATGCGATTAAAGGCAGTGGCCAGCATCGCTACCTCATATGGGCCATTTTCGGGGAGGGCTTCTGGTTTCTTCTCGGGGGTGAAGTGGGTAACAAACTCCTGTAGACGCAATAATGGAATGGAGAGGGAACGTGCCAAGAGCAGACCGATTGCCAGCGTAATCACGCCACTGGTAGCGAGTGTAATCAACACCAGCCAACGCAGTTCGTTAAGCCGGTCCTGAATATCGGTCAGGCGTCGAAAGAGGCGAATAATGCCGATCACCTGGTCGTTATCGTCGATCACGGGCACTGCCACATCAATCAGCCGTTCATCGCCGCTGGCTGTCGCATCCACCGCCCAGGAGGCTTGCCCTTTGAGTGCTTGTTCAATCGTGGCAGACTGGATGATGTCACCGATGCGGTTGCTGTCAGAGGCAAAGGGTGAGGCCAAGAGCCGAGCATCTCGGTTCAAAATCTCTACTGAGGCATCCGGGACTCGCGATTGCAAATCGTTTTGCAGTGCCCGCGCAAAGGCAGGATCAAACCATATCTGGTCAATCAGTTGAGTAAATTCGGCAATGACCTTGCCTTCGTCGGCCAAATCACGAGCGAGGTAATCCAGAAAAAAGCGGCGCTCCAATTGATAGAGCAGCAACAGTCCCAAGAGTGGCACAAAGACCAGAATGGGCAGGGTATGACTCAGCGCAAAACGGGTATGAAGTGAACGAAACATGAGTGCTAGACGAATGCCAGTCGATGATTTGTATACGCCAAGGGTAATTGAGTGACTGGCCTGTACGTAAGTCCCCAACACCCTGTGATGATCTTTACTTGTTAACCTACCAATTTGTAGCCAACGCCGCGTACAGTGAGGAGTCGCTGTGGGTGCCCCGGATCGGTTTCGATCTTTTCGCGCAGCCAGCGAATGTGAACATAGAGGGTCTGGCTTTCGCCGATCCAGTTTTCGCCCCACACCTGGGTGAGCAACTCTTCCATCGAGAGAACCCGATTGGTGTTTTGCGCCATAAAGAGCAGAAGGTCAAACTCTTTGGGCGATAGATCAACCTCACGACCGGCGACACTCACGACATGTTTGGCAGCGTCGATATGTAGATCGCCAACCTTCACCTCCTCCATAAAGGGTGCAGGAGCAGATGCAGGTGCATTGGCCCGCCTCAGCACAGCCTTGACATGCGCCAGCAGCACGTCAAAGTCAAAGGGCTTGGTGATATAGTCGTCTGCCCCCAGTTCTAAGCCCACTACCTCGTCAAGCTCACGCCGCCGCGCCGTAACAAAGATGACCGGTACACCACTCACGGCCTGGCGAAAGGCACGCAACGTATCCAATCCATCCATCCCCGGCAAGCCGATATCGAGCAGGATAAGGTCAGGACGATGGGCTTGTGCACTCTTCAGTGCATCTTCGCCGCTGGCCGCTGTTGTCACGCTAAAACCGGCTTGGGTCAGGCTCGCGCTCATACTACGGCGCATCAAAGCATCATCATCCACAACCAGCAGTTGTTTCGTCATAGGGATCTCACTATTCGCAACATAAGAGTCAAAAAGCTTCTTGACTCACACACCTTCTTCAATATATCACAAAATAGGATGCCGATCACTCAAGTTGAGTTAAAAAGAAACATAAGCACATTTTAAGATCGGGATAAACAACCGTATAGAATCGCTAAAGTTTTCCGCAGGCGGGTTGGCTAGGATGGTAACAGGTTTCACAACGTCAAATCTATCAAGTGTAACGTTCATTTAACAGGAGATACCTATGTCAACCAACCTCTGGAAAACGATTGGCTTCAGTTTGGTTCTTGGCTCTGCGCTGACGTTTGCAGCCTGTAGCACGCCAATGGCGACCAAACCAGCCGCACAACCGACTGCCAAACCAGCAGCGGCGGTAAATGCATCTAAGACAACCACGGAAACCAAGCCAGCTGCGCAAACGCAGCCGTTGACTGAAACAAAAACAACGACTGAGACAAAACCAGCAGCCCAAACTCAGACTGTCACCGAGACGAAGAGTACAACAGAAACCACCGCGTCGGGAGCACAATCTGCCACGTCGGCCACACCTATGGTTATGCTGCATGAAGATGCAAAACTGGGTAAGATCCTAGTCGACAACAAGGGCATGACGCTTTACATTTTCGACAAAGACAGCGCAGATAAGAGTGCCTGTTCGGGCGGCTGTGTAACCAAGTGGCCATTACTCACAGCAACGAGCGAAAAGGAGGTTATTGCCAGCGGTGAAGGTGTCACCGCAAAGTTTGGCATTATCAAACGCGATGATGGCAAATATCAGGTGACTGCCAATGGAATGCCGCTCTATTACTACGCCGAAGACAAAGCAGCAGGCGATGTGAAAGGCCAGGCTGTAGGCGATGCGTGGTGGGTTATTGGCGCAGATGGAAGCAAGATTACAACGAAGTAGTATCGCAAGTCATGTAGTGAGATAGTGAGACAGTACATCAGTCACTGTTCCACTGTCTTGCAGATAAACAGGTAAAGAAGTAATAATGTACTTGTTCACTATTACTTCTTTATCTGGATCTCAATACTTATGCCCAACCCTATTGGTGACGTAGGTACTTAAGAGGATGTTTTACCCGATGAGTAGTAGCCTGCTTGGGGACAATACTAATCGAGCCATCAATCTCCAACACGGCCATTTCTACATCTTCCAGCTTAGCAACGCCATGTTCGCGCAGCGCAGTTTCCAATATTTCCTCGTCTAACCCTTCTTGATGCAAATGCTCTTGCATCGGCTTGCCATGTAATACCAAAAGCGTCGGCGAACCTTCCACCAAGTGGCGTAACTTTGGCCAACGCACCCGTAAACGCGCCAAGAGATTGTTGAGCAGCAAAAGCATCGCTGCCGCCACCAAGCCACCTGCCAACGAAGTATCGGGTCCTACCATTGCATTTTGCACCGCATTAGCAATCAACAACAGTAAAACCAAATCAAACAGCGTCATCTGTCCTAATTCTCGCTTGCCCGCCAGACGCAAGCCTACTAGAATGAGCACATAGACAACGCTCGTTCGAAAAAGAATATCAATATAGGGAATTACACCTTGCAACATAGGTTGACCAGCCTGTGATTAATTGCTCAGTCGTAAACTAAAAGACACGCTATTAAAACATTGCACGCGATGCTTTCGAACGTAATCTCTAGAGCTTGTGCACTGTTTAGCTGTCCTATCTATAAGCTCATTATAACATTTATCATCGACTTCTTACAGAAGCTGTAGAGTGGCGAGGGTTTTGCTCACAGTTCTGCATAGGTTGGTTGCTATCATAGCGAACCAGGCAAGGTATACGTGAGACTGCTAGAATCGGCAGCTCAAAATCACCTTACACAACATTTACAAAGAATGAGCAGTTGTAAGATAGAATAGAGCATAGTTACCCATCGCAATCAATCTTAGCCGCACCACGATGGGAGCAAAGCGTATCGTTTACATTCCTCAGAACTCACGCAGCCGTAGACCTCATTTGTTGCACTATTGATTTATTTGAGCAGAAGCGTGGGTTCGTCTATTCATGAAAGAAGAGCTCTTATGGTAGATCCTGATATCTTTAACGATGTCGATCTTTTCGCCTTGCTTGATGATGAAGAGCGCAAGGTGCTGGCGCAACAGGTCAATACAGTTGAGTTTGAGGCAGGGCAAACGATCTTTAAGGCAGGTGAGCCGGGTCGTCACGCCTATATTATTCAACGCGGCCGTGTCAACGTCAGCTTGACAACCATCGATAATGAAGTCATTGTGATCGATATTGCCGAGCAGGGCGATATCTTTGGCATGTCCTCACTTTTAGCGCAAGCAGAACACCTCACTACGGCAGTGGCACTAGAACCAACGCACACGATTGAGATTGACCGCAGTGACATCTCGATTCTCGTTCAGCGCAAGCCAATGGCGGGTCTGGACATGATGACCATGCTCGAAAAGCAGTTGCGTACGACTCAAGAGCTGATGCGTAACCGTGTCGTGCGCAATCCGAACGTTGAAATTGAACAATCCGAGACTTTTGGCGAGCGTATGGCTGATGGGGTAGCACGCTTTGGTGGTTCGTGGACCTTTGTGCTCGCCTTTGGTATTATTCTCATTGTTTATACAACCATCAACTCCGTCCTACACAAGCCTTGGGATCCCTATCCCTTTATCCTTCTTAATCTTTTTCTTTCGATGTTAGCTGCGGTCCAAGCTCCCATCATTATGATGAGTCAGAACCGCCAGGATGCCAAGGATCGAGTGCGCAGCGAACTTGATTTCCGTGTAAACCAAAAGGCCGAGCTCGAAATTGAAGAAGTGTTACAGCGCGTCAGTCGGATTGAGCAGAAGTTGGGGGAGATGAAGCGGAGGTAAAACGATCACGGATTCTTTGACCCATCGCCCCTAGCAATGTCGGCAACTCTGAAAGATAGCTGACCACAAAATCATCGCCAGAGCTGACGCGTGCCAGACTAGTTAATACAGAGGGCAGACTGGCTGGATTCGGATAAACCAAGTAACGCGGTTCCCAATGTGGGTTAAATTTCTCTTTGAAGGCATGCAAGCCCTTGAAGTTGTAAAAGAGTGTGAGCCGAGCATAGACATAGCGCATTGCCTTCTCTAGGATCGGGTCGGTGGGATGATCGCCGACACCAGAAAGTGCGCTCAAGCCAAGGTTGACTGAATCGTAGCCATGCTCTTTGCACCAGAGGAGCAGGGTAACAAAGAGAAACTCCATGGTGCCATTTTCCAAGTTGCTGCGCCGCCGCATCAGGTCAAGGGTGACGCCATTGTGTTGATACTCAGGCACCAGATTGGCAAAGGCGACTAGGTGCTCTTCGGCATTGTAGACCACCACAACCACCGAATTACGCAGATACTCTTTGTCGAACCAACCGAGCGAAAAGCGCATTTCGGAATTCTGCATGGTCATCAGCCACTCGTCGCTCACTGTGCGCAGATGCAGTAAGAGGTCATCGCTGTGGGGTGGCGTTTTCACCTCTGCCCGGTAGCCAACGCGTGCAAGCCGATTGAGCGCATTGCGCAGCGGCTTGCCATCCTTGCCTTCCAACTTGAACTCGTGCAGGTCCACGATGGCGTCGTGACCAATGCGCGTCGCTTCGTAGCCGGCATGTTGATAATGCGGCAAAAATTGCGGCGACGCCTGATAAAAGGCGCACTCCCAACCGTGACCTTCGCAGAAGCCTCGAAAACCTACAACGGCGGCGTATACATCTTGCGCAGGACCAATCGGGTCACCCAGGGCAACGGCAACGCCGCCTCGTGCTGCATAGCCAATCAACGATCCGCCCGGACTGAAGTAGTACGACTTATCGGGAAAGAGCAAAAAACGGGCCAGCCCCGAAGATCCGTAGCTTTCGATCACTTTGCTGGCGCGCTCCCGTTCAACATTGCTTGCTGGTGCGCGCAAGACGACAGGGCGGAGCAAAGCCCATAGACCATACCCCAGCGTGATCGCTCCCACTAGATAAATGGAGTCGGCAAAATAGCGACCAAAACCAGTGATGGGCTGCAACCCTGGATCGTAGAATTGGGCAAACATGACCAGCGTCTGGCGCAGTGCCATACTTAGCCCAAAACGCACATGAAAGTGACGATCCAACAGATAAAAGCCAACCGTACCATAGAGCAACGTAAAGGCCAGCGCCGCTGCCACCACGCGCAACCCTTGGGTCACGGTTGGCTGGTCGGCATGAGCGCGAAACTGCCGTCGCTGCCAAATCAAGTAGCCTACGAGCAGGAGAGCAATGCTTGCTTCCTCATAATCCAAGCCCTTGACCAAATGGCTGATGGCTGAGATCAGCAGTGTGATCAAGGCCACCCACCAGGCCGTCTGTTTGTGGCGCGCCAATCCTTGCGCCAGCAGAAGCAAGGCAAAACCGGCCAGGACAACGGTTAATCGTCCGCCATAGCGCACTTCGAGCGGCGAATATTCACTGAGTAGCAGCGTACGGTCGCGCAAGGCAGGCACGGTGGCGGAAAGTATGTTGAGCACGCCCATCATGCCAGTCAAGATCGCAATCAGACGCACATGGCTCACGGTGATTAGTTCACTGCGCTGCGGCGCAAAAATGCGCAGCCGCTGTAACAACACAAAGCCAATCAGCAGTGGAATCCAAAAGGTTAGCCCACGAAAGGCCAGGCTGACGACAGTCGCCGTTGCAGTCGGCACGCCCAGGGACGTGTAGATAACGGGCAACAAGCCTTCGACGATGCCCACACCCCCTTGAAAGGGTGATACCACCGAGAAGAGGATCGTCATCGAAAAGCCGATGACCACAATACTGGGCGGCACACGCTGGTGAAAGGCAGCGAACAAGGCATAGAGGCTGAGGATACTTGCTAAATGTGACCCCAGTGTGATCAGGCTAGTGCGCCACAACCCTCCTGGGTTTTGCAGAATAGATTTGGATGCAATCGTAAATTCGTTGGCGTGATGGCTGACCCAATCATCGCTCAAGAGCTGAGGATAGCGAAAGAGGCTGCCGAGCCAGTTAACTGTACCCGCCACACGACGCAAAAGTGGCACCATCTGCTCGGGTCGCCAGAGACTTACCATCAGCAACCCAGTCATCAACAAGACAAAGGCAAAAAGCACCAGCGAGGTGATCACTTCGTAGATGTGCAGATTGTGGCTCAGGAAGAGGCTGATAAGTGCTACTAGCAGGATCAGGCTAAAGACCGCAAAGTCAATAATACCGACTAGAATCAAGCCTACCGCAGCACGGGTGCCAGATTCGCCGCGCTGAACTGCATCATCGACAAAGATAGCAACGCCCGCTGCGCCACCGGTCGGTGCCGTGACATTGACAAATTGTGAGACAAAGACCAATGGGATCAGATTGTGCAATCGGCTAGGCACCGCAACGGTGGTAAACGAGCCTTGATAAATACCAGCAAAAAAGACTTGATGGACGATTTGCAGCGCAATTGCCGCCATTACCCACGCCAGATTGCCTTGGCGCAGGGTTCTGCCCAGCTTTTCAATCTCGGTCAGGTGCGCAACAATCACCCAACCAAAGCCAATCACCAATCCCCAAAAGAGCAAACGACGCAGCATGAATCACCATGAAATGAACGCAGTACAGATAGTAACTCTAGTAGTTGTACATCTTCTGCCTATAGTACGCAAGATCAAGCGTCCAGGTTTGAGGTCATCGCTCCTTATTAGATCAACTTGTTGACCACATGCATACCTGAAACCGTAGTGTAGCGACAAATTAGAGTAGGGAGTTGGTCTGTTACCTGACATTTTCAGTCTGGATATATTCCACTCTCGTACGTCTTTGTCCGCTTGCCTCTCATCCAATTTACGCTACATCTAAATGGAGCTTACCCTACAGTTACATCCAACGCTCTACCCTATACTGCCTCACTTGTAATTGCTTAGGGCACTGAGTGACAAAGTGGTCAAATGAGCGCTAGGTGATTGCTCCCTGAAAGTACTATCCCCAAGTTCTTCAATCGGATCTGCCCCCATCGTGTGTTTGCCTAGGGCGTGGCATACAAGCCTTAGGCGTATTGCAGTCCCTTGCCCAGATTCATTCGGCATGCATCCGAACGAATTCTGTGTGATCCTGCACCTTAAAAGGTAAATTATGCTAAGTCAATCAAGAGCTATCTGGAAGCTAGTTGACCAGGAGTTGAGCGGACCAGCGATCTATCTGCTGCCGCTCCGCCTCTTCATCGGTATCGGTTGGATCCGAGCGGGCATGGAGAAAGTCATCAGCCCGGGCTGGCCAACAGGTCACGATCTGAGCCTTTTCTTCCAACGACAGCTCGCCTCGGGACATGTGGTCTATCCATTCTACCAGTATTTGATTACCCACGTGTTCACGCCTCATGTTGTGATGATGAGTTGGATCATTTTGGTCGGTCAACTATTGGTCGGATTGGCGGTGCTCAGCGGAACGCTCACCAACATCGCCCTGCTTGCCGGCTTGTTCATGAACATCAATTTCGTGTTGGCAGGTGCAATCAGCCCGTCCGCTTTCTATATTGTTATCCAGGTGGCGCTTCTTGTGACGGAAGTTGGAGCGATCTATGGCATTGACCGGCTGCTTTCTCGTCGCATTGCACTTCGTCTCCTGGTCGCCCAACCGGATGACCAGAGTCGTTACCACCGCTTTGAAACCACTGTGTTTCTGGTAGCGGCGCTGGCAGCAGTAGCGGTCGGGGCTGCGTCGGTTCCCTACATCCAGGACTACAGCCCGCGCAGTGTCGATGATCCTGCCATGTTAATGCTTGTCCTCTCAGTCATTACTGGCATGACGGCGCTAGTCAAGGCCTTGCAGATTCGCTCGCATGAGCCAAGCCCAGCCTATGACTATCCGATCGCACAAGAGACAGCACTGTACGAAATGGAGACAGCGGCCACCAATTGACGGCCATGAAGTGTGAGTAGTAGGACAGCGAGGTTGGTTCGACGCTTGAACCGACCTCGCTGCATCGGTCCGAAGCCCTTGCCTAGCGTAAGACCTACAAACAATTGCACTAGTGGGCGTGGCGTTCGATCACAAACCGTTCGTAGCCCAGACTGAAGACGACGCCCACAAGACAAAGCGCAGCACAGATCAGCAAGGCATCGGTTACGTTCAAGTTGCTAGAAAGGGTACCAATTAGGTAGGCACCGATGGGGGTGCTGCCAGCAAACAAGAGAAAATACAAGCTGGTGACACGTCCACGCAACCGATCAGCCACCGTTGTTTGGATTAGCGTAGCGGCGTTGGTCGAGAACATCACGCCAAAGAAGCCCAGAATCACCAGTAAGAGTTCCGACAGCCACATCTGCGTACTCACAGCCACGGCCCCGAGAAAAATGCTAAACCCTGCTGAGCCAATCATCAGCCAACGCAACGAAACGCGCTGAAAAAAGGCGGCAGACAGCGCTCCCAACGACGAGCCGATACCCAAGGCTGCCGACAAAGCACCAAAACCTACTGCATCGGTATGCAGTACAAAGCCACCCAGTAAGGGCAGAACCACGCTAAAGTTGTAGCCAAAGGTCCCAATAAAGCCAACAATAATCATCACAATCAGCACGGTAGGCGTCTGCCACGTATAACGCAACCCTTCGGCAAGCTGCTGAAAGGGTGACTCGCGTTGTTGCGAGAGCGGCACAGTAAAGAACAGCGCCGGATCCATTATGATCACAGCAATAATAATAGCGAGAAAGCTGGCGGCGTTGAGAAAGAGCGCTGTAGCCGCCCCAGTTTTAGCGATCAAGATACCTGCCAGCGCCGGACCAATCACGCGGGCACCGTTGAAGAGCATCGAGTTGAGCGCAATTGCATTGGCGCGGTCTTCGCGGCTTACCAGTTCAGCCGCAAAGGCTTGCCGTACAGGATTGTCGATCGCATTGATGATTCCTTGTACCAGGGCCAGGATGTAAATGTGCCAAACTTGAATCACACCCATTGCCACCAGCAGGCCAAAGAGAGCCGCTTGAATCAACGAGGCAATCTGAGTAATCAGAACCACCTGGCGTTTGGGCACCCGATCGGCCAGGACTCCGCCAAAGAGCGAGAGCAACATGATCGGCAGAAACTGCAACGTAGTGACTGTGCCCAAGGCCATGGGTGAATTGGTCAATGAGTAGACAACCCAGGCTTGGGCCGTGGTCTGCATCCAGGTCCCGCTGATCGAGATGAGTTGGCCGATCCAATAGAGACGGTAATTGCGAACTCCTAGGGCGCGAAATCCTTCTTTGAGCGCTCGGAAAGGAACGACTGAGGTTGGGCTTTTCGGCAAGTCTGACATACGATTTCTATTCTTTCACAAGCAATTCGAGTGCTATTTGTCATTTCGAATGCGTTCAAGGAGATTGTCTGCAACGGCTACCAACCCTCTCAATCTATCTGGTGCTGTGGAGGTGAAATTTTGTACTTGCTTCAGGTGGTAATCATACTGCTTTGCGGCCTGATGAGGAAATAGTGGATTACGAATAGCGAATAGCAAATTAGGGGCTGCTCAGCCGCCCGTCCAAAGGACAACACGCCGCATTTTCATCTTGGGCATGTGCTATGCGCTGAAAAAGGAGCAAAGGTTATGCGGACGGATGTCCTAATGACATTTGATAATCATCTTTGGTATCGTAGCCGATGCTTTTCGTTGCGGCTTGTCGGTCTGTGCAACCATTGTGCGGCTAGAAGCATGCCTACGCTTTACCGATTTTGTTATTCAAGTTTCATCAGGCGCGGATAAAAAGCGGAGTGAGACGACTCAGAAAATTAGGCTTTTTCAGCCCAATCGGACTCATCCGCAGCTTTGTTTCCGATCTTATTGATGCATGGTATCAAAGGTGGCTACCCGTATTGGTCATCTGCTAAACCAAAATCACTACCATGTTTCAGTGAGGTTATTGAATCTGAAGATGGGGCAGTTCCGTAACTTCCTTTCGACTTAATTTGAGACGCACTACATCTGTTTCAATCTTGGCAATCTCTGATACTGGAATTGTGACTGCCTTATCGCCCCAAAAGTGGTTTTCACGCAGCACAAGATGGGTAATATGACTATTTTCCGGGTTGACCAGGAATTCGTTAACCTTTCCTACCCAGCCATCGGTCGCCTCAACTTGCGAGCCACGGTGAATTGTACATTCATCTAGTGGGATCTGTTCCTCTAGTACATAGGTAGCACCTGGATAGCCATATCCGTAACCGGCATAGACTGCATAGGGCCAAGCCATGATCCGGCCACTTTTCATGTTGGGGGAGATTTCGTCCTCTTTATAGCCCAGGAAATGCCCTTTGTTGAAAGGCTCCAAAGTTGCAAGCTCGTGCAACTGGCAGCGCAACAAGATCAAATCCGGCGTGCTTTCTTTGATCAAGGCCACTGGCACAAGAACTTCTCCACCAAACATTGTCTGGCGATGAAGCACAAAATGGGTGACAATACGTGTAAGCGGATTCAAAATGATGCAGGAAGAGTGACCTGCAAGACCATCAACACAATGAACTTCAACATTGATCGGGATATCCATAAATTTGCCTCCGTTTGTTGAGTGGCGTGGCGTTATCGAGTCAAAGCCAGGTGCCTTCTCTGCTTAATTTCTGATGGCCTCAGTATCGCGCCTCAGCCGAACAGACACATCAGACTATTGCATAGATGGTTTGATGTCGATCGTGTAGTGTCCGACGCTAGTCGATCAGCCAGGGCCACCTGGTCGATTGTCTGTCCAGCCTCGTGAATAGAGCCGCTCACACCGTCTCAATCCTTGCGAAATAAAAAAGGACACTCCTTGGTTGAAAGGAGATATCCTTTTTCGATGGGTCGCTAAGAGCCTGAAACTATAAACAGGCTTGTTACCCGTAGAGACTGTTCGCAACCGCCGGTGCGTGCATACGAAGACCGGTGGTTGCAAACCGCCTCTACAATCTTTTTTCAGCACACACTAAGGCTATGCTAGACAGATGCGAGTAACTCTTTGCATGTACCTGGCTATCTCAACACAAATCCAATCACCCGTTGCGAGTAATCAGACTCAAAGTGTAAGTAGCAGGCTGGCCTGTGTTGTTGGTGACCAGCACATAGAGCGTCAATGGGTAATTAAAGCTGCCGTGCCAAAAATAGATTGGAGCCCCTTGTGGGGAAGTATTTTCAGAGCCTGCGCCCAGTGGGTTATATTGAACGCCATTTTGTTGCTGGTTGACCAGATCGCTGGTCAAGACCTGGAAGTTGGCCTTGCCGCTGAGGTTAGTCAACGTGATATCCATGCCGAGCGTACCTCGGCTGCCATCGCCATTCAATGGCGGTTGGACTGGGAAACGATACCACTGTTGTGCGCCTGCCCCAATCGTGGCGCTACCAGAACCCAGAGTCAATGCACTATCAGGGCCGTTCCCCTCTGCCACAGGTGGATTCACTTGATAGCCTGGGCAACTTGGACCCTGACAACTTTGATTAGCGGGATAACCAGGATGCTCATCCTGACAACCAGGACCTTGGCAACCTTGATGGTCTGAATACTCCTGATATCTCGGGTAATCCTGACATCGTTGATCACCATACCCATGATATCCATGACAGCGTGCATGGGCCGGAAAGTCAGGGGCGTTGGCATAGACTGGTACAGTCAGGCTCAGGCTGAGCAGTGCCAAGACCGCGATGATGCTAATTATTTTTGAGAACTTTCTACCTATGTTTGACATGGTTATGCTCTCCTCTTTGAACTACTGCACAATTTCACCTACTTGTTTTAGCATACATTCCTGATGACAATTTCAGATCAGTCAAGCGCCTAGATTTTGCCTTGGCCAGAAGGCAGATCGCGCCACAACTCGATTGTTCATTGCTTATTCGGACCGCAGCCCTAGATTGCATGTTCCTTGAACTGGCTTATGTAAAAATGAAGACATTCTGATTGTGTTCTCGAAAGGAGGTGAGCACCGACTCATTGCGTCCAGTCGCTCGTATAAAAAGTGCGAGCCAGTCTGTGAGTTCTCCACAGTGAAATTTCACGTCAGCAGCATTCTTGGGAAACTCCAAGCCACGACTCGATCCGAAGCAGTGCGGCTGGCGCCGCAACACCATTTGGTTGACGAGCGAAATCTCTAGCACCCTTCACGGAGAAATGCTAAACAGACTGTAGAGCAAAATCGCCAACACAATCAGTGTGATCAGAACATAGGTGTGGTCCCGTTGCAAGGCAAAAGCGACAACCGAGAAGAGCACGCGAGCGATCGGGGTTCCGATCAGCAGAAGTAGCCCCAATTGAATTAAACCACGGCTGTGAAGGGTCCAGGCATTGCCCAAAATACCAGGCACATTGCGCAACACCTCCGGCTCGCCGTGAAATATCTCGTAATTTGGCTGGTTTGTGCCATATTTATAAACAAAGATCAGACCGCCAATTAGCACAACCACAGCGGACAAAATCACGCCACTGCGTAGCAAAGTACCCAGCCATTGATCGATCCGCTCATCGGTCCACTGCATCACGAAACTCCCCTGGTGAATTGTAAATTGCGAATCTCCAATTAACTCGCCACCTGCGCTTGCTCAAAGACTACCCGTGAACCCGTTGTAAAGCATTTCTAGGCCGAGCACGAAGATCACCAGCGCAAAGACAGTACGTAGCTGTCGCACTGGCGCACCAATCAGGACATGTGCCCCTAGTAACGAGCCACCTAACACACCCAACATTACTGGCATCGCCAGACCCGGATCGATGTAGCCACGATTCAGATATATGCCAGCGCTGGCCGCCGCCGTGACGCCGATCATAAAGTTGCTCGTCGTGGTCGAAACCTTGAAGGGAATGCGCATCACCTGATCCATTGCCAGCACTTTGACCGCACCCGAGCCAATACCCAATAGCCCGGACAAGACGCCCGCCACAAACATCAGACTAAAGCCGCCAGGAATGGCATGGACGTGATAGGAGATTTCACCTTCGGTTCCAGGATAGCTGGCATCCATGCGCAAGTGCTTCGCAAGTGGATCAGGGCGAGCATCTATTTCATCCTTTGGCTGCGGACGGCGCGAGAGCCAGGCAGAATAGATCAGCACCAGGCCAAAGATCACGGCGATCACTTCGGTGGAGACTTTGCCAGCCAGGTAGGCACCGCCGAGCGCGCCCAGGGTCGTCGCCATCTCCAGGAACATACCGATACGAATATTCGAGAACCCTTCCCTCACATAAGCTGCCGCCGCCCCCGATGAGGTAGCAATTACCGAAACAAGCGAGGCCCCGATCGCATAACGAATATCGATGCCAAAGAGCAAGGTCAACATTGGCACAATAACCACGCCGCCGCCCAGTCCGGTCAAGGCACCCAGAAAGCCAGCGACGAGCGCACCCAAGGCAACGAGGAGTGTAAATTCGTAAATATTCATTTTTGAGCATCCGACGTTGTAAGAGTCAGCATGGCACTGACTTTTTAATTTTTCTAGGGAGGGAGTCTAACAGAAGCAAAAAGGGCAATCTAGGGATGGATGGATAGAAGCTGGTATACGATAGAGAAAGAATAGTGGACATTGGGCCAGTCAAGGCTCAATGTCCACTTGACCAAAGAGCACTATTTTTTCGTCAGCAATTCAATCGCCTTCTGCAATTGAAGATCGCCGCTCTCATTCACCTGCTGAAGCGTGTCTTGTTTGACAGCATCGGGGGTAAGGAGCGTAGTTTGGGCAGGCAAGGTAACTTCAATGTCCGGTTTGATTCCTTGTTTGCGGATCAGGCGGCCGTTCGGGGTCAGCCATTGGCGGGTGCCGAGCAGTAGTGCCGAACCGTCGGACAGGGCAAAGGGTTGCAGAACAGTTCCAGTACCGAAGGTCGTTTCACCGATTAGTTGCCCCCGTTGATGATCCTGGATGGCGCCAGCAAAGATCTCTGCGGCACTGGCACTGCCCGGATTAATCAAAACTACCATTGGCAGGTCGGTGGCAACACCCCCCTTTTCCACGGCAAAGGGTGTGCGATTGTCGTCTGCGTCGGCTTCCAAAAGAACGTTGCCATCGTTGAGGAATTGGCTGGTCACCTTGACAGCCTGTTCGAGTAAACCACCCGGATTATTGCGCACATCGACGATCAAGGCTTTGGCTCCAGCGGCTTTGGCATCTTGGAGCGCGCTGATCATACTCGAACTCGCCTTTTCGCTGAACTGACTTAGACGAACCAGCGCGATCTGAGTTTCGGGGATCATTGTCCAGTTGACAATCGGGATCGTAATTTCACCACGCGTAATGGTGAGTTCGATACTTTGCTCACCAACCTGACTTTGAGCACCGTCCTGACGGAAGAGGCTCAAGCTAACCTTGGTGTTGGCTGGGCCACGAATCTTGGCACTGATTTCGCTCAGACTCAGGGCACTCACATCCTCGCCGTCGACCTTGAGAATCACATCGCCTGCCTTAACCCCTGCTTTTTGCGCTGGCGAGCCATCAAAGGCAGCAACAATGATCGGCAAGCCATCACGTTGACCTAGTTCTGCCCCAATGCCGGTAAATTGACCGGAAATGGCAGTCTCCTGCATGGCCCTCTCCTTGGGATCGAGAAAGGCAGTATGACCTGTATCGCCCAGTGCCTCAACCATACCACGAATGGCACCATAGACCAGTTGCGTGGTATCTAAGGTTTTGCGGTCAACGAACTTGGTTTCGATCAGATTCCAGGCTTGCCAAAAAACATCGAACTGTGTCGGTTGACTGGAAGTACGCACGATGGTTGGGGTAAAGAGATCGTTATTGCCGATAAACAGCCCCGCCCCAAACGCCACAGCTCCGAATACCCCAACTCCAAGAAGGATGGCTACTACGATAATGAACCTTTTCATTCCATTCTACCCTTTGCTGCACCCTGCCCCTTACCCACCTGTAAGGTTTGACGACCTGGAAAATTGATGTAAGAAGATCCGCTGCCTAACATTTCTGCTTATTAGGAACTTGGATCAATTTTCCTCTTGTGAGGAATCTCTTACTAATAACACATCCAGTGGTGCTTTGTCTGTAGGACAATCTTGATTGCATTACACCCACCGCACCGAGATAATTCAGAATTTATGCCATGGGGACTCAGTGCATAACCTGTGCCTGGCCAAAAAAGAGAGCCATCCGTTGATGGCTCTCCGTCATTCTACCGATTGTGCAGGGTGTCAGGTACTGCCGATGTGAATCGCAACCTGTGCAATGTTACCGTCGGCGTCCACCCATCAAGCGCAACATGAAGAGGAACATGTTGATAAAGTCGAGGTAGAGTTTGAGCGCGCCATAGATGCCGAGCTTTGCGGCTGCCTCGCCCTGCGTGCCGACCGAAGCGGCCATCCGTCCGATACGCTGTGTATCAAAGGCAGTTAGCCCCGTGAAGAGCAGCACGCCGACGACACTAATCAGCATATCCAGCGGGCCGCTGCCCACGAAGATATTGATCACCATAGCGATCAACAGGCCGATCAATCCCATCATCAGATAGGTGCCCATCTTGGTCAGATCAACTTGGGTGGTGTAACCGATGATCGACATGGCACCAAACAAGGCCGCGGTTGCGACAAAGGCGGTCGTAATCGTCGTTCCGCTATAGGCCAAAAGGATAATCGAAAGGGTAAAGCCATTAAGCGCTGCATAGACAAAAAAGAGTCCGGTCGCCACAGCCGCCGAGAGTCGATTAAAGCCAAAGCTCAGCCCCATGACCATGCCCAACTCTGCAACCATCGCTACAATCAAGATCACTGGATTGAGCGCAAGGTTGAGCAGCGGGGTACTCACCGTCAGAAAGGCCACAAGCGCAGTGAGTAACGTGCCAAGACCCATCCAGACATAGACCTGACGCATGATAGGTTGCAAGTTGACTCTACTCTCACTGGGGTAAGAGAACGATCCATCGCGATTGAAACTGTTCATTATCTTCCTCCTCAATATACGTTTGCGTTGACGCAGGTACACTTATACCACAACAAACCCAGTACCCTTGTCGCAACCGCTTGTACAGCTAACCCCATTGGTGACAAATTAAGCGTTTAGAGCGATTGTCAACTTGAGGGAGAGAAGAGTTGACGGTTGGTCAGAACGGATAGATTTAAGAATGCCCAGGCGTTTGACATTGGCAACAAGATAATCAATCAGGTTGTCGGCATTCCCCTTGTGATGAGTCCTAGCAAAGAAAGGAAGCGAGCGATAGACCATCTCCATAGAAATGCGAGCAAAGGGTTTGTTGAGTTGCTGAGCGACTTGGTCGGTCAGGTCAACCAGAATATAGAGAATCCAGGTCGCCCAGAGTTGCATTTGTGCAGCATTCTGAGCCGAACAATGAAAGAAAAGCTAAACCGAGCAGGCGTTTGACAATGGCATAGGCATCTTCAATTCGCCAGCGTTGCCAGTAAAGAGCCACGGCATACTCAACGGGAAGATGCGATGCATCGAGGTCGTTGGTGAGATAGCGATACCGCTTGCCGTGATAGAGGATTGAATCAGGCGCACTTGCTGGCGGTCATCACCTTGTCAATCAACCGATTTGGTCATGCACCACAGCAGTTTTGAGCAGCAACGATTCCCCCTGGAATGCCAGATTGCTCTTGGCACGTGTGATGAAAAAGACACCTTGTTCACCAAGGTGGCGGAAGAAAAGTATTGGTGAAACCCAAATCGAAAATGAGCAGGCTGCCTGTGAGCAGATGGGAGCGCACTTTGTCGAGAAAGCTTTGGTCATGCGCTTGTGCATCTTCTTCATACCAAACCTGGGTAGGCAGGCGAGTGACGATATCCAGAATCGCTAACATGCGTCCCGCCAATGGATTCTTTTCATTCTCCTGCAACAACCCGACCTTGCACAAGAGTGCATCCAGAGTTGAGCCATCGCAGGCGCAAACCTGAGTGTATTGCCTTTTCGCCCAGGCAAGTTCAGCGGGTAAGGGGCGGCTGCGTTCAAACTGCGTTTTGCCAGTCCAGGCAATAGCTCAAGCAGAACTTGCAGAAACAACTCTGCTGGCAACATACGCAAGCGAGTCGAGAGTGCTTGTTGCGTTAAGCCTTGTAGAGGGCGACCCACAAAACACATTCTTCGTGCACCAGTCGCACCATTTCGCAGATGCTGCCGGTTTGCTGCCAGAGCAGACTCAATACTAAGGCCATCATCACGGGTAACGTCAGGATGCGGGCACGCAGCCCAAGCGCTTCGTATACAGCGATTTGCGCCAGGGTCGCTGGATGCACAATAGCGTGGAGCCGTTCTACCACTTGTTCATCTGGCAATTCGCTGCTCAACCGTTTGCTCCGAACGCTGAACCGCTCGCGTGTGTCGCACACTGCTTGCTTTTTTTAGTTTTATTTTCTTTTTCTGGTTCGCTCATCCTTTCATTTTACAGGCTTGTCTGCTCTCCCCAGATTTGACAACCTCTGTAAATGCTTAATTTGTTACTGATGAGCTAACCCATAAATCAGTGCATTTTGTGAACATTATACTCCACAGTGACTTGGAGATCATTAGTATAACCGATCTCTTAGGTTAAGGCCAGTTCAAGAAATCGGGCAGCTTTACCCAGGTAGGCCCGTCACTTGAGTAGCTGATTTTCAGACACACATTCTTATAGTATAGACGCTATCGCACGAGGGAATCGGTATTTTACGTTACTTCTCGGGCACCTGTCATGATGGCAACCGCGTCGGACATGCTACATTCGTTCGGATGGACTATAGCCACGCGCCGTCCCAAGCGTTGGATATGAATACGATCCGCCAGTTCGAAAACCTGCGGCATGTTGTGACTGATCAAAATCACGGGCAGTCCACGCCTACGCACCTCCTGAATCAGTTCGACCACCATGCGTGATTCTTTGACCCCGAGTGCCGCTGTCGGTTCATCCATAATGATGACGTTGCTGGCAAAGGCCACACTGCGCGCCACTGCCACCGCTTGGCGTTGCCCGCCGGAAAGGGTGCCCACCGGCTGTTGCATCGACTTGATGCCGATCTTCAACTCTTGCATGTAGCCAGTTGTGGCTTCGAGCATGCGGCGCTTGTCCAACATGCGTAGAACCGAGCCAAGCCAGTTGTCACGTCGCATCTCACGTCCGAGGAAGATATTCTCGACCACATTCAGCGCAGGGGCAACCGCCAGGTCCTGATAGACGGTTTCGATACCGTGGCGACGCGCATCAATCGGGCTGTGAAAGTGGACCTGCTGGCCATGCAAGAAAATCTGCCCCGAATCGGGGATCAGCGCGCCTGCCAGCGCTTTAATCAGCGTCGATTTGCCAGCACCGTTGTCGCCGATCACGGCCAAAATTTCGCCAGGATAGAGGTCAAAGTCGGCACCATCCAAGGCAATCACCTGACCGAAATGTTTCACCAACCCGCGAGCCTCCAGAATTGGGCCTTTTTGCTCTTCGCTCATGTTTGCCCCCGGTGTGAAAGCTGATCAACAGAGACGGCCAGAATCACCAAAACACCAGTGATCAGCACCTGGTAGATCGAGGGAATGCCAATCAGCAACAGGCCATTGCGAAAGATACCAACAATCAGTGCGCCGATCAGTGTACCTATGATATTGCCGCGACCACCAAAGAGACTGGTTCCACCCAACACCACCGCAGTGATACTGTCCAGATTGGCCGTCTGACCTGCCTGTGGATCGCCGACCTGGGTGCGTGCTACCAGAAGGAGTCCAGCCAACCCATAAAGCAATCCAGCCAATGTATAGACACTAATCAGCAAACGCGTAGTGGAAATACCAGCCAGGCGGGCCGCCTCCGGGTTGTTACCCACGGCATAGACGTGTCGCCCCCAGGCCGTTTGATGCAGCACAAACCAGATCAACAAGAAGAGAGCCAACATCACCACTGAACCATAGGTGATGGCCGTTTGGCCAATAGTGAAGGTATTGCCCAGCAGGGTCAATGTTTCTGGAAGATTAGCAATCGTGGTTGTTGTATAAATGCGCACCGCAGCGAAGGCAATATTCAGTGTACCCAGGGTCACAATAAAGGGAGGCAGGCGTACAAAGGTGATCAGCGCGCCATTGAGTAGCCCAAACGCCATACTCAACAAAAGGCCGATTGCAATCGCCAACACAGGATTCAACCCATAATCAACGGCAAAACTCGTCATAATCACCGAGCCAAAGGCCATCACCATGCCGTTGGAAAGATCGATCCCAGCAGTGAGGATCACTAGGGTTTGGCCAATCGCCAAGGTGCCCACCACCACCACTTGTTGCACAATCAAGGACCAATTCTGGCCAGTGAGAAATCGATCGGTTTGTGAGGTAAAGAAGGCACTGGTCAACAGGAGAGCCAGCAAAGGTCCTACCGTGGGAATCGAAAAGAGTTGAACCAACCCGCTACGGAGCTGGTTTCCTATTGCCTCATTGGAACGTTTACGTACAAGAGCATTTGCCATGATAACTCACGAGGTTGGCCCCGATTTGAAGCGCAGGGCGCTGAGATCACAACATGGCAAGATGACTTTTCGCGTCATCTTGCCATGTTGTGCCCGGTCAAAATAGTCGTACCCTATTGTCCCCAGCAGTTAGCCAGACCAAAGGTAGTATCTTTGCTATCTACACCTTGCGCAGTCTTATCCGCAATCAAAGTCACTCCTGTATCCGTATAGCCGGAAACCTTAGTGCCATCTTTGACTGCGCCCACAATGGCATCAACACCCATCGACGCCATCTTGAGAGGGTATTGCTGCGAAGTCGCTGCAATTTTTCCATCCTTTACACCTTGCACACCGGCACAACCACCGTCTACCGAGACCACGATCACATCTTTATCCTTGCCAGCAGCTTTGAGCGCTGTATTCGCACCAAAGGCAGCCGGTTCGTTGACAGTATAGACGACGTTGATGTCGGGATCCTTGGTCAGGCAGTTTTCCATCGCAGGCTGTGACTTTTCGGTAGCACCGTTGGTATCGGCCTGGCAGACGATCTGCGCATCACCTTCAGCGATGCCAAAACCCTTGAGGAAGCCATCATGGCGCTGTTTGCTGACGGTTGTTCCAGCTGTGCCATCGAGCATGGCAATCTTGGCGGGTTTGCCAGCGAGAGCGGCTTTGGCATATTCACCGATCAGTTGGCCAGCCTTGACATTATCCGTGGCAAAGAGCGCATCAGAGGCATCCTGCGGATCGAGCGGTGTGTCCAATGCAATCACCACAACCCCGGCATCGCGTGCCTTTTTCACTGTCGGTACAATCGCAGTTGAATCGTTAGCAGTAATTAAAATTCCTTTGACCCCAGCGTTGATCATATTTTCAATGGCCGTCACCTGGGTTTCATTGTCCCCATCAAAGTTGCCGGCAGCGGTCAAAAGTTTGACGCCTTTGGCAGTCGCTTCTTGCTCAGCCCCTTCTTTCATCTTCACGAAAAATGGGTTCACTTCGGTTTTTGTGATCAGTCCAACCGGGATTTCGCCGCCTGCGGCTGTCGGGGAAACCGTGGTTGTGCTGGTCACTGTATTGGTTTCAGTCGTTGTCACGGTCGTGGAGGTATTAGATGTTGCAGTAGCGGCAGGAGTGTTGGTAGGAGCAGCCGCAGCCACTGGTGTATCCGTTGCCGCGGCAGCCGTCGGTGTGGGTGCGCTTGACGTGGAGGAGGAACCGCAACCCGCCAGTGGGATTGCCATCACTAAGGCCAGCCCAATCCACGTAGAAACTCGTCGCATTCGTTGCATATGGATCTCCTTCTAAACTAATTTATCAACTGCTCACTGACTGCCACTCACCCAACGAGTGACAGTCACAGGAAAGCAGAATCGCATGAATCAAGCTAAACTCGGTATGAGAGTCGGAGTTTTCCAGTCGCATTCCCGAAAGAAAATTCCAGTTCTCATTACAAACGCAATTTAACTGCCCAATTTGACCGTTAGCGTCCCCGATGCGGTTTGTACAGATGCGGCAACGCCGAAATTAGCGCCAGCCAAGACACTGTTGATCTGGCCGCTGATGGTCGATAACAGCAGGTCGCTCACGCTCATGTTGCCCATGCCAGCTTGCTGTAGATTAACGACAACATGTTTATTTTCGACGTTCACCTTACCTGCCAAATCCAACGTTTCCCCAGCGCGCAGTACATGCGGCTTCAAAACGACACGTAGGTAGATCTCATTGTTTGGCTCGAACCAGGCGTGGATGGCGGTAACTGGCATGTTGGGACCACTATTGCTCGTCAACAGTCCACTGATAAGACTACTGAACTGGTTCTCTGTCCACTCTACTTTTCCAGATAACAAACCTGACATGGCTGCATTTTGTCCGTCGATTGCATCTTGCTGCGTAATTGAAATGGTACGTGTCGGCATCTTGACTGCACTTGCTGTACAGCCAACCAGTGTGACCATCAACAGAAGTGCAACCAGCGTAAAACCCAAGTTTCGTTTTCTGAGCATAGTTTTTTCTCCTTGTTGTACCAGTTGTTTAGCCATGACTACGGGCGAATTCATGACGTTTGCACCGCAACTGGTCTTATTTCAACACATTTTGCAAAAGTGCAGCTACCTGTGAGCCGCCCTTTTGTTGCACAAAGGCAACAACGCTAGATACAAACGGAGCAATCTGACTCTTATCCAGCCCTAGATCGGAAAAGCCGCTTGCCAATGTAGTCAAACCACCCAGTTCAGCGGCTTTTCCACCGAAGGAGGAAACAGCACCACCGAGTAGGCCTCCAATACCAGATGGCACAGGGGCTTGCGCAATGAGGCTATTCGCATTGGGAATAAATTGGGCCACCTTATCGAAGTTGGGTTCGCCCAACTGATCTTTGGCAAACTTCAATACCAAGCCCAACCCACCTTGAGCCTGCTGTTGGCTGATGCCCAATTGATTACCCAACTGCGTAACCAGATTTGTAGCGTCCATGAAATTTTCCTTTGGTTGGAGGACGTATCTAATACCAATTGTCCTCTGAAAAGCCATCAATTTCGGCCATAGGTAGGAGGAAAATTCATTGGCTTTTGTAACCGCAATTGGTATAGGTCCTGTTTGGGAATTTACGAGAATTTGCGTGAATCTGTGTCTTCTTTGTCCCCGAAAAAATGGAGTACACAGACACTATATCAAGAGAGGTGAGGGAGGAGCCTTATGACGAGGTCAAGCATTGCTTAACTGAATATTAACTCCAATCGCCGCAGAGTTTAGATTGGCAGCAACGAACTTCAGACGATCCTTCAAACATCGACTGCTTGAAAAATGCCCGACCAAGCTGGATGAAGCAGGGTACCCAGCGCAGCTTGTTTATACCACTCAGTGTATTGTTCAACGATCTTATTGTGGGCGTGCAAACTTGCCTTTTGTTGATTGGCATGGCTCATGGCAGGCCATTGTTCAGGATGTGAGATTAAGGTTCGAATCTTGCGAGCCACGTCAAAGGCATTGCCAGCACTGAAGAGATAGCCATTGATACCTGGTTTGACCAATTCAGGCAAGGCACGAGCGTCTGCCGCCAAAATTGGCAGACCACTTGCCATCGCCTCTAGGGTGGCGATGCTTTGCAATTCAGCGTGGCTGGGCATGGCAAAGATGTCAGCACTGTTGAGGAGAAAGGGCAGATCCTCATCTGGCACAAAGCCGGCAAAGATCACGCTGTCGCCCAGTCCATATTCTTCGACCATCTTTTCCAACTCAGGACGAAAGCCGCCCTTGCCAGCCAGGACAAGTTGAATATTGCCTCCCGTCACCTGGGACCAACCACGCAAGAGCACATCCAAATCCTTCTCTCGGTCAATGCGACCCACGTAGAGAAAAATAAGCTTGTCTGCAGCAATCTTGTACTTTTGACGAATCTCCAATCGATCCAACGTGGGGCGAGGGTGAAACCGTTCAAGCTCCACACCGCATGAGATCGCAGTCACAGGGACATGGATGCGCTGCGAACGCAAGATGGCAGCCGCCGTCTCCGTGGGGGTAGATACGGCGCTTAACTGGTTATAGACCGCCAGCATCGCAGACCAGAGCAAGTAATCGAGCGGCTTATGAAGCCATTGGGAAAAGGGCAGGTTATCGGTCAGATTCTCGGGCAGAAAATGGTTGGTGCCTACTGCCAAAATGCCACGATTCTTGGCCGCAGAAAGCACAGTGTGGCTGAGAAAATAGTGATCTTGGATATGAACAACATCCGGTTTGTTGGCCGAGATCGTCTCCTCCACCAACGAGCCAGAAAATGCAGTGATGTTGGTGTTGTCGATCAGTGCCAATGCAGGGACCGTTTGAACCTGAACGCCATGAGTGGTGGTCAAGCTTGCTGTTCCACTGTCCGACGGCGCAAGTACGGTCACATCGTGTCCTGTCGCAGCCAAGCCTTCCGCTAGATTAATCGTAAAAACTGCCTGCCCATTGTCGCGCCGGTAGTAAGCCTGGCCAGCAAGCAAAATATTCATGTTGCGTCCGATCCACTTGTTTTTATATCGCAGTTGTTATAAGCAGCGGAATTCTATTTGCGTGAGTATCCATAAATTCCTCCCTAGCGCCTCACTGCCATTCAGTGAAGCAATTCTAGATTTCGTAGATGCGGCTTCGACGTGAGCTCTGCCGAACGGTTTGAAACCGCACGTTCTTGATCAGACCGACAGCGTGCAGCTAAAAGCACGCACCTACGAAAACTCTGACCTGAATGGCATTATAGATTGGGAGGGGGTCTCGCGTTGCCACGCCTAACAACTTTTCTATTTATTTAATCAACGATCCTTCATAAATTCTATTTAGCAGATTCGTTACTGCTGAGCCACTTACGCAGCAGCCAGAGGACGACAAGCAGCAAAATTGCCCCCACGGCAATGCTTGCGATCTGTAAACCTCGTTCAAATTGGGTAACGTATTGCCCGAGATAGACACCGATGAGCACTAAGCCACCCGTCCAGAGTATCTCGCCCAAGATTTGCACGGGTGCAACTCGCCATAAGGGCACACGCGCCATCCCAGCGGCCACCAATGTCGGGATCGACATCACGCCCAGAGAAAGCTTGGCGATAAAGAGCATTTTAGGCGCATGTTGATTAACTTGCATCCTAAATTGATCGATCTGAGGTTGAAATTTTGCAAATCGCGGAAACCACCGCAGGAGCCTGTCAAACTGTCCAAAGTAACCCAACAAATACCAACAGAAATCGCCCGTGAGGTTGCCTGTTCCGGCGGCAAGGAAGACCCACAGTGGTGTCAACATTCCTGTTCCAGCCAGTGCCGCCGCCGCCAGGGTTACTCCCGCCCCTTCTACAGCCACCAACAGATAAATCAGAAGATATTGCCAAAGTGAGTTCATGTCACCCTTTACCGTTCAGTAAGATCTAGTTAACGCAGTGTAACCCAACTCTTGCAGACTACCCCAATTATCAGCAGTTAAAATAGGTGAAACCAGGAAGAGCTACAATGAGCCGTGCATTGTAGCTCTTCCTTCATGTGAGAGGGTTTGGACGAGGATCGATCTATCGTGGAAAAGAGGAGACAATGAATGATTGACCCATTCATTGTGAGCGATAACGAGCCACAGGCTGCGGCGGCAAGTCAAAGACGGCCCCATCCTGGAGCGAACGACAGAGTTTGATGTATTCGGAGTGCGCCCACGCCAACGGCATCGCTGAACCAGCCGGCTTGCCCAAAAACAGCTCACGTTCAGGAATATCAGGAGCATCCCAACTCTGCTCGGGAAGCATACCGCCTTTGTTGGCAAAATTCTCCAGACATTGGCGCAGTCGATTTGCTTCAGCAAGATTGCCAGCAGCCAACTCGTAATGTGCCCGCTCACCGGTGAGCAGCGGCCAGCCACGCCCGATTCCAGTTCCATCAAAGGGCGAACCGTCAGCATGTTCGCCATAACCATCATCGTTGTAACGATGCCAGAGCGGGCCATAGGGCGTCTCTGTTTTGAGCAGTGCATCGATCACCTTGACTGTGTTGAGAATCCGTGGATCGTTGGCTGCTCGCAAGCCAAAACGAACCAACGCCAAAGCGTCAGGGCTGACGATCTGCCCGGCCAACGCACTCTCTTGCCCAGGCAAACGGTTCTTGATGGCGATAATATCATCCGCTATCGAAGGTTCGCCGGTATTAAAGGGAGGCGCAATACGCACATAGTAACCTTCTACCCCAACCTGCCGCGCCAATTCCGTGTCCGTAACATAGGTCCAACGCTCAATCTGGTGATTCCAGTCGTCGGCACTGCGACGCAGATCACCAGCAAAGGTCGATTCGCCTATCAAGTCGGCAAGCTCTGCGGCGACCAGCAGGGCCGAAATCTCTACAGCCAGCGTAAAGGGTGAATAGCCCGCATCTTCCTCCCAGCGGTCTTCGCCAGTGATCGGACCACTCTGTTGCAAGTAGTTGGCCGCTTTGCGCACCATTGGCCAAAAGCGCGCCACCTGCTCGTCACACAAAGCGTTGTTGCGTCGGGCTAGATCAACCAGCAAAATCGGGAACGCCGTTTCGTCATTTTGAAGCCCACCCCAGTACGATGTGCCGTCCAGCCACATGTTTTGACCCCAATGGCCATCGGCTTCCTGGGTCACTTGCAGGTAACCGAGCACTCGACGCACCTCTTCGTGGGCGCCAACCGCCAAGAGTCCACCTGCGCTCTCTACCAGATCGCGCGGCCACACTAAGTGATAACCACCCAGATCATTGTCGCCTTTGGAATCGCCCCACGGGATGGAGAGGCTGGCGATCATGCCACCACTAAAATGTTTGGCTTCATGCGTGCGCAATACTGCAGCGCTTGTGCGCACCAGCGGCGGACTCTCTTTGCCCACCTTGAGCTTTTTCTGCCAATGCTGCCACTGTTGTAGATAGTGCGCCTGAGCCACCTCAAAGCCATCCTGCAAACTGGCCAGGGCGCGTTGACCCGCTTCCATCGGACTGGTGCCAAATCCCAGCGCCACCACAAATTCATCCCGGCCCTCGGTCAGTTCAAATTGCCCAGTCAGTGCGACGTTACCGTTGTCGGCATGCGAAAAGAACCAAGTCATTTGCCGATGTTGATTGAGATCTTGCCAGCCATCGGAAGCGCCGACATAGCCTACAGAGCAAGCCTTCCAGGGCGTGGAGCAGGCAAGCGCTAGAGCCAAGCCATCACGTTGGGCATAAAGCATCGGAAAGCCCTTGTAGTCACCCACCCAGCCACAATTTTCCTTGCCTCGGTTGCCGAGATGGGGAGAGAGGAGTGCAAAGAGTTGGTAATCTTCCAGATGCCCGAGTTGTGGCTGGAAACGAATGCGCTGCAATACCGTATCACGCTGCGGGTCGCAGAGCACGATCTTCTCGATGTGATAGCGTCCTTGCGTGCAAGTATTACTGAGGCGATAGGCTGGAATGCCCGGAGCCAATGTTTCGACCTGATGCTCGGTATGACGCTTCTCTTCCGAGAAGAAGTCACTTCCATTCGTGACCAACAATCCCAGATCGCGAATACTGGCATGATCGATGCGCGGGTAATAGACCTCGTCCAGAATGCCATGACTGAGCGTAAACCAGACACGGCTGCTGTCGCTTAAAGCAGTTCCAACACCGCTTTTAGCACTAGTTGTCCAGCGAGGGTCGATGCCCGGCGCACCGAAGGCGATAGAATTCTCCATGATTTAATGGTAGACCTTGCGCTCTAGTTTCTTCGCTTGCTCAACCCAGTCTTCAACCTGGCTGATGTTCGGCACCCGTCGGATTTGTTGATGGTTGGCAATTTGTATCAATTTGGCCAGTAGATTTTCGGGTTTGCGGGTAGCCAGTTCTACCACACTGTCCA
Source organism: Caldilineaceae bacterium (assembly GCA_046328715.1). Taxonomy (GTDB): domain Bacteria; phylum Chloroflexota; class Anaerolineae; order Caldilineales; family Caldilineaceae; genus JAXLWB01. The sequence goes on from JAXLWB010000002.1 coordinate 260,015, forward strand.
CACCCGCCGTTTCGAGCAGATCGGCATAGACGCGTCCCACGCCCTTGATGCGCGCCAGATCGGCGCGGTTGGTCAATTCCAACAATTGACGAGCTTCGATACCAAGTTTCTGTGCTAACTCAGTACGCGCTTTTGGATCGCCCGCCGCCTTGAGCAAATGGTCCGAATGAGCAATGCCAATCGCCTTCATTTTGGCCGCGGTCTGCGCTTGAATGCCTGATATTTCGTTGATATGAACACGCATAAGAGTTCTCCATTATCTAAAAATTACTTTTTCCATTTTTTGACCACTCGATCACGACCTTGATATCCGAGTCCGAGTGTTGCGTCAGCGCTTCATGAAAGTGCGCATAGGGCACCTTTCGTGTGATCAATTCATTCAGAACCTGTGGCCACTGCTCATAGCCACACTTCAAATCATCGACTGCCATTTGAAAGTGCGCCGGGCTGGCATTGACACTCCCAACCAGAACCTGATTGTAAAGGACCAACTGGCGCATCAGGGCTGCGCCAGAGATGTCCACCGGACGGTCACCACCGGGAATACCTGTGATTACATAGACCCCGTTGATGCCGAGTGCATCGATTAAGTTAAATTCCAACGCGGCTACACCGGTCGCTTCTAAAATCATATCGATCTGGCCGAGGTGGTCATCGAGTGCGTCGGTCTGTACCTTCCGGCCATCGACATAAACGCCGCCTAGTTTGGCCAATAATTGAGCACGTGGTGAGTTTTCATCAATAATGTCGAGGCCAATCACCTTCGCACCACGCAGGCGCAATGCAACTGCCGCCAAAAGTCCAATTGGGCCTAGCCCAGCGACCAAGGCAACTTTATTGCGCAACACGTCGCCGGCACGTTTCATATCGGGCAGCCGCGCCAGTTGAATGGCAACCGCTTCGTCAATGGCTTTCTCGATCACCGACATCGGTTCGGTGAGAACACCGAGATGGGCAATTTTGGCCGGCACCTTCACCACATATTGTTCTTTATCAACCACATATTCGGTCTGAAAACCATTGGCCCCTTTAATCCCTCGTTCACTATATTCTCCGCTATAACACATATCGCTGCGGTTCATCAGACAGGCAAAACAATAGCCACAACCGCGGCGCACACTAAAGACGGCATAATCACCGGGTTCTACCTTCTTGACCTGGGAGCCTACGGCTACGACACGACCAAACATTTCGTGCCCAATCACCAACTGCTTCTGGCCCGCAGGCGCATCGGCGCGCCCACCATTGACCTCTTCGCGGTCTGTGCCACAGATGCCCACATTGATGATCTGCAACTTCACCTCATCGGCCTCGGCAATGTTGGGCTCAGGTAAGTCAATCAGTTGTACGTCGGTTGTGCCGGGGGTAATCGCAATTGCTTTCATTGATCAATCCTTATAGCAAACTCTTACTCGCTCTTAGTGACCGGCAGTTCCTCTGTGACTGGCTTCTTTTCCTCCTTGCTCGCTGCTTTACTGTTTTCCGGTGTCACCTCGCGGCGAAATTCACGAATCCCTTTGCCCACTGCGCCAAAGACCTCGGGCAACTTACCCACACCAAACAACATGGCAACAATCACAATGACGAGCACAAGTTCGACTGGACCTACATCCATGACGGTTTCTCCCTTTGTTTTTATAAGCAGACAAGATGACTGAACTTAGCGTTACCTTTATTCTATGGTGGGGTAGAAACCAAATCTTTATGAAGGTCTCAGGAGAAGTTTATGAGGAGTTTAAAAGCGCAGGTCACGGCGTCTGCCGATGCGTAGGACAAGGGCATTGATCAAGAGGGAAATTGTTACCAGGAGGGCACCTAAAACTAGGGCCGAATCAAACTGTCCCTGCCGGGTCTGCAGGACAATGGAAGTTGTAAGCACGCGAGTCTGGCCTTCGATGTTGCCGCCAACGAGCATCACGGCACCTACTTCAGAAAAGATGCGTCCAAAGGCAGCAATCACTGCAACCAACATCCCACTTCTGGCTTCACCCAACAGCGCCCAAATCTCTTGCCAGGGAGAGGCAGACAGAGATCGCAGCAGATAACGCAAATTGGGATCGAGCGCCTCGAAAGTAGATTGCACCAATCCAGCAACCATCGGTAGAGCAATGATCGTTTGGGCTACAATGATTGCCCTTGGGGTGAAGAGCCAGCCCAAACCGCCCAACGGTCCGCTACGCGAGAGCAGTAAATAGACAAGCAATCCAACTACCACCGTCGGAAAGCCCATCCCTGTATAGATGATCAATTCCCAAAGGCGTTTGCCGGGGATGGAAAAGAGCGCCAGACAGGCACCCAATGGCAGCCCAATGACCACAGCAATGAGCAGCGCCAGCGTAGATACATAGAGCGACAGGGTAACAATGGGGAGAAGGTCGGTGAACATGGGAGGCGACAAAGGAGATACAAAACATGATGGGCTGATGCCGACTTGTTGCAAAATCAGCAGTAGCCCATCACGTTTTACAGTTCACAGTTTACTTTTTTGCACTAGGATAGAAGAGCGACTGCCCGAACTTGTCTTTGCCGTAGTCGCCAATTAGGGTTTGCGTTTCAGGCGAAGTAAGCCATTCGGCAAACTTGGTGGCCAGATCGAAATTGACACCAGGATGTTTGTCCGGATTTACTGGAATCACACCGTAGGGATTGAGCAACGCTTTGTCGGTGTTTTGGTCGATCGTTTCGCCGCCGAGGATGACAACCAAGTTGGGCAACTTGTCCTGCATCGAAAGCCAAGTGCCGCGGTCCGTGAGTGTGTAGGCCAGTTTCTCGTTGGCAAAGGTCAATGTCTCACCCATACCTTGCCCTACAGAAAAGTACCAGCCACTGTCAGTCGTTGGCGTGATGCCACTGGCGGCCCAAATGCTCTTTTCCTTGGTGTAGGTTCCCGAATCATCGCCACGCGAGGCAAAATTGGCACCTGCCGCAGAAATCTTGGCAAAGGCTTCCTTGGCCACTTGGCTGCTCTTGGCGGCTGCGGGATCATCGCTAGGACCGACTACAACAAAGTCGTTGTACATCACGTCCAGACGGTTGATGCCATCCCCATCGGCAACGAATTTATCCTCACGGGCTCGCGCATGGACCAAGACTACATCGGCGTCACCCTTCGTGCCAATTTCCAGCGCCTGGCCAGTACCGACGGCGACAACATCAACCCGTACATTATACGCCTTTTCAAAGACGGGCAGAATTGCATCTAAGAGGCCAGAATCGGCTGTGCTTGTGGTCGTAGCAAGGCGCAGCACCTGTGCTGTGTCAGCCGCCGGTCGCATGATCGGTGTACAGGCGGTTAGCAGTTGAGTAAAAAGAAGCGCAAGCAGCATTGCGCCTCGAAGTAGGCGAGACATCGTATTTCTCCTTGAAGTTGTTGATAGAATCGTTATGCCCAAAAAGCATAACGCCATCTTGCATACTAAGCAAACTCAACGTATCAAGTGGCAGGTGGTAAGCGGTGAATTACGCTACATCTCGCTCTCGGGATTTTCAGCGACAATTGCCGCAAAAGCTGCCTGGTACCGTTGCTGGATCTCTTCTTGCAGACCTGTCGTAAAGACATGAAAGCGTTGGATTGCCCTACGCGCAGCCTCAGTCAGATGTGCGCCACCGCCACCTGCGCCACCAATCGTAGTTTGTAATACTGGTGTACCCAATCCACGTTCAATCTCCTGGATTTTCTCCCAAGCACGGCGGTAGGGTACATTCAGTTCCAATGCAGCAGCGCTGATTGACCCGGTTTTCTCAATCGTTTCTAGCAATTGTACTCGCCAGGGACTAAGCACCACGTTGCCATTCTCTTCTAGCCAGACATTGAATTTGGGTTGCATCGGGTAGAGTTGAAAAGTGGCAGAGTAAAACAACTTTGCCACCCTGTCACTTTTTCACGTTTACTTCATCTCAATCTGCGCCTTGACGGAGTTCGCTGGCATATGCGCAGCGAATTCAAAGGCTTTGACGCTGTCCCGAAAGGCAAAGACATCGGTGATCAATGGTTTGACGTCGATCTTGCCGCTGCCCATCAGTGCCAAGGCGCGTGGGTAGACATGAGCATAGCGGAAAACATGTTCAATGCGCGCCTCCTTGACTTGGGCCGCCGAGACGCTGTAGGCAATCGGCTCCAATGGAATGCCGACGTAAACGACCGTACCACCCGGGCAAAGCGGCTCAAAAACGCCTGCTGCAGCCCGTTCGTTGCCACTACACTCAAAGACGATGTCCACACCCCAGCCCTCAGTGACCTGATCGACGACGGCGCGCAGGTTTTCCTTGGCGACATTCACTGGGCGAATCGGGCCTAAGGTCGCTGCCAGATCCAGCTTTGGCTGTTGTACATCGGTCATAAGGATTTGGCTGCAACCACCTGCCAGCGCGGCCAGGGCAGTTACCATGCCGATGGGACCAGCCCCCATCACCACCGCCACATCACCAGGGCGGATGCGGGCTTTGTTGGCGGCGTGCATGCCTACCGCCAATGGCTCGACCATTGCTCCTTCGGCATAGCTCACCGTGTCGGGCAGCTTGAAGGTAAATGCCGCAGGATGGACAACCGACGGACGCAGTACGCCATGGATCGGCGGCGTCGCCCAAAAGCGCACAGCGGGGTCGAGGTTGTAGATGCCCAACTGGGTAGCTTTGCTGTTGGGGTCAGGAATGCCTGGCTCCATACAGACGCGATCACCAGGTTTGAGGTTAGTCACCTTTGCGCCGACCTCAAGAATCGTCCCGGAGGCTTCGTGGCCGAGCACCATCGATTGGCGCACGATGAATTGACCAATGGCGCCGTGAGTATAATAGTGGACATCGCTGCCGCAGATGCCAACTGTGTGCAATGCAATACGTACATCGTGATCGCCCAACGTTTCGGGCAGCTCGATGTCGCGCAGGGAAAGTTGATCTTTTCGTTCGAGTACTAGAGCTTCCATAAATTTTCCTTATAATAGCTCCTTCATCCACTGCAACTCTTCCTCCGCAAGCGGTGGATCGGCGGGCTGGCTATAGTCAATCGCCATATCATAGCCACCTTGATCATAAAGCTCGTGTAATAGCTGATTTAGCGGCAATACCGGCTCCTGCTCGCCAGGGCGTAATGGGATGAAGAAGGATGGAATGCGTTGTCGCATGGAAAATAGGTAAATATCATCAGAAGGGCGTTGCCAGCTTCGACTGATTACGATCCGATAATCACTAAGGGCAAATCAGCAGCAAGAGGCTCGGCTATGACAAGCGCAGAAGTCGTACTTGGAGAAAAGTTTGCCTTAGGCGTTGTAATCATAACATCAGGTTTGCCAATCAGATCACCCTTGCTTGAGACCAAAGACAAATAGGTTCGCTGTTCAATGGCAACTCGATATTTGGGGCGTAGTAATGGGATTAAGAATTGCCGATTCCTGCAATCAGATCAGTATAAATTTCTTCCCATAAGCCCCGACGTTCTAAGTAGGGGATCCATCCCCGGAAAAGGTGTTGGCATAGCGTCATCCTTTTAACTCAACTCGATTCTTGACGACATTATACCATAATTTTTCAAGCTTTTTGATGGGCTTTGTGTGCGTCTTCGATCACCTTCCACCACAACCCCATGCGCATCAACGTATCGCCATGCTCGAAGGTGTGCTGATAGGTTTTCGTGACGATCATCGAAAGCGGACGCTCACCCCAGAGGTTCAACTGTGGCGACTCCCAATCTACATCGACTAGCTGATCCAATAAATCAATCTGCTGCTGGCGGATCTGGCGGAAATGCTCGACAATTCCTTCTAGTCCCTGTTGGCAAGCGGCTTCAAAGGCAGTATCATCATCTTTCCAGGCGTTGCCATCAGGGATAGGATCGCCCAACCACTGCATCATCGAAGGGATGACCAAATCGCGTTCATAGCCTGCCACATGCCACACATGCCGAATCGGCGGCCACGTGCCCATATATTGAGGATCGATTGGCAACCGGTAATGCCATTCTGGCGGCAGTTGTTCAAAGGCCCAGGCAAAGCCATCACCACTGGCCTTCAGTTGATAACGAAACCAACCTACCCAATCTGTCATTGATTGTTTTCTCCTTTCAGCGCAACCGTAGCCGACTGAAGCAGACGCTGTTGTATAGGGACATTGACTGCACGCGGTTGTTGATCCATAACCATTACTCCTTCACCGCACCAAAGGTGAGACCAATCACGATATAAAGGGTAGATTGAAGACACAGTAGAGCAAGACCAGGCCCCAAACGTTATCGAAAAGCTGAACGAAAAAGAGAGGGAAGCGCAGCGAACCAATATCAAAGGTAAAACCGTCAAACTTAAAGTAGCGCGTCCAGAGCAGAAAGATCGGCAATAGGAAGGCGGCAGGCGGTGCCATGCGGTTGGTGATGGTCCAGAAGAAGATGTTATCTGCGCCACTGAGTTTCCGACGCGCTGAAGCATAGGTCGCAAAAGCGCCAATACGATGACCAAAAAGGCATTCATGGTTGAAACAAAGACTGTATTCCAGAGGTAGCGTTGAAAGACTGGATCAGTGAGCGGTTTGATGCAATTTTCAACATAGAAGCCTTTCATCACAAAAGAAGGTCTATCGAATAACTGCACCCGGCTGTACGCCGAAACCAGAAAAAGCCAATACACTGGGATCAAAACGATCAACGAAAGAATAATCCATCTTAAGGCAAAGGCCGTTTTGTTCCAAGGGTTGAACTGTCAACCCTTGGAACAAAACGGCCTAAGTTACTTTAGGTTTTAGGAAGAATAATCGAATTCTACAATCAACCAGCAGAAAAGTGCCTACACTGGCGCATTCCCTTTGCTGCGCTGCTACTCAGACACCTTCTGGAACTCAGGAGCGTCCTTGCCATAGAGATCCGTGTCCCATTCGGTAGCAGTCAACGTGTCCGACGCAGCATCAAAAACCCACTCAATGCTATCGGCGTATTCTTCGTCCTCGGTTCCAGTAATGGTCAAGGTGAGTTCGTCGGTCTTCTCGTCCAAAGTGTACTCGCCAACCTCAACCAAGTCATCATCGCCATTGGCGTAGGTGGTGGTCATCACTGCGCTGCCGTCATCGGAAAACTCAATGCTAAGAACCGAACCGTCCTCAAGCTCATTTGACTCATAGACCATGGTCTGAGATCCATCTGTTGAGCTTTCATCACTGCTGGATGACTCATCGCTGCTTGAGCTATCCGAAGAACCAGATGACGAGTCCGACGAGGAATCGGACGAAGATTCGTAGGGGGCCGAGAACTTGTACATGTAAAGCCCAACATCATAGTTATTCAACGAATCGTAACCGAAATCGAAAGTGACCACGATCGGCTTGTCATGTTCTTGAACTTCGCCTGCGTCATTCAATGCACCAGTCACGGTGATAGTTAAGGTGCCATCATCGGCAAGTTCCCAGGTACCCACTTCACTCATCGAAGGGGTGCCATCGAAATAATTGGTATTCCACTGCACCGAGCCATCTTCGGCCAACTGAACGATGGGGGCATAGAGCGTACCATCGTCATTCTTCATCAAGGATGGCGAATAGTAGATACCGGGAGGAGTACTCTTATCTTCATCACTGCTGCTTGAGCTTGAATCGCCAGAGGAAGAAGAGCTATCCAGATTGGGCTTGAGTGCAATGCCATCTTCGCCATAGCGATCATCACTCGGCTTGGTCAAACGAATTACTTCCTCGTTATCATCCAGCACGAGTGTGATTTCGACCGGCTCATCATACTCCTTCTCTTCGGTGCCTGTCAGTGTAATCAGCACTTCCTTGGAGTCAGAGTTCTCTTGGGACCAGGTACCAACTTCTACAGTAGTCTCACCGTCTGCATTCTCGGTGGTTAGGATGATATCGCCTTTTTCGGCGTTGCTCACACCAGTTGCGTGCAGGGTTACCTTGATGTCATTGCCGTCAGCGTCCACGGCATCCTGCGATTCAAAGGTGATCGAATCCTCGGCGCTGTTGTCATTGCTGCTTTCGGCCACGCGCTCAAAAGTCAAGCCATCTTTGCCAAACTTATCTTCATCGAACTCGGAAGTGACCAGCGTGTCATCTTGGACATCTAGCACCACTTCAATGGGCTCTGCATATTCGTCGGAATCACTACCGGTAATGGTCAGCGTAATTTGATCTTGCTCTTCTGACCATTCACCAAACTCAGCCATTGTTTCTGTACCGTCGCTGTCGGAGTAGATCAACAGCGCAGTTCCATCCTCATAAAGGTCCAGCGTCACAGTTTGGCCCTTGGAATCTCCTGAACTGATTGCGTCCGAACTAAAGGTTCCGGGTTGGAGTTCTGCGAGTGCAGCCGCACGTACCGGTTGAGGGCGCAGTGTCAAGAGCGTCATTGCAATGAGTAACAACAGCGATAGGGAGTATCTGATTTTATACATTCGCCTCTGTTCCTTGTAAATAAGTCAGTTAACAAACGAGTAATGAAAGGGAACTGGTATTGTACGTGTAAGTGCCCCGTAAGACAAATCCGGTATACCCTTTCTCTCGAAATAGGCAAAACAAACATGAAATCTTGTTCACTCATTTATGCAAAGTGAGAAGCAAATCCCGGCAAGGCGCAGAACGGTCTTGGTCTTGCAAAAATCGTGTGCGCCTTGCCGGCGCTAACACTTTCACGAGATGCGCCAATATTATTTACGGGCACGGAAACAAGGGTGTACGATGAAATGGATAGCTACTGCTTTGCACAAAGGGACACTTTCTTAACTGTCAAAAGTGTCCCTTTGTGATGAGTACGACTCGTATATTCAGTCGTAAATTTTGAGAAGGAATAGTGAGGGTTTGCTCTGACTTTATCGGCGTCGCAAATACCAAACGCCTCCGACAACCACCCATAGAATCAGCACCAACCACATGCTGCCGCTGTTGATATTGGTAGGTGCGTAATCAAACGTGATACCTGTTGAAGAAGTCGCTGGTTGCGGGCCGCTGATCGTTTCCGTGGCGGTCACTTCGGCAGCAGCGGTGATCTCGCCTGTCGCCGTGATCTCGGCTGAGGGGCTCACAGCTTCGGTACTGGTGACAGGGCTGGTTTCACTGGGGCTGACTTCAGCACTGGTTGTTACTTCGGCGCTTGTGGTAACGGCTGCGGTCTCGGTTAGGCTGCTCGTCTCGCTAACGGGTGCCGTTGTGCTCACCGTTTCACTGGGGCTGACCTCACTAGCAGTTGTGATTTCATTGCTAGAGGTGACCTCGGTGCTCGCCGTAATGGATGCGCTTGCGTTGACTGCCTCTGTGGTCGTAACTTCTATGCTGGCCGTAACGGCACTGCTCTCGGTCATGGTTACGGTGCTGGTCACTGAGCTTTCCTGAGCGGCAGCGACACCGGTCACGAAAATCAGCACAGCGAAAACTACCACGAACGTTGCAACAAATCGTCGCATTTTATGCCTCCAAAGATTGAGTTCATTTGTTTTATCGATTCGATTTTTCTATAGTGTACCCGAACTATGTAATTTTTGTAACTATTGGGACATTACACAATTCAGAATCCAGTGTTTCATGCCAAGGAAGTTAACGTCGCACCATCATCCAACGTATCAAGTGTCCAAAAACGAGATGCAAGCCCCGCCACAGCAAAGGCGTTGACCATCGCCTGCCCGATCTGCTCGTGATGATTGGCGCTGAAAGCGATCATCCCTGGACCAGCACCGCTCAGGCTAACAGCCGCTGCACCAGCGCAGAGCGCCGCCTGCCGGGCAGCCAATGCACCTGGAATAATTGGCAACCGATAAGGTTCGTGAATGCGGTCCGCCATGGCGCGAGCTAATAAGTTGTAATCTTGGTTGCGCAATGCTTCCACGACCAAGGCTGTACGTCCAATGTTAGCGATGGCATCTGCTCGTCGTAGCTGCTCAGGCAATACTGCGCGGGCCTGGCTGGTCAAAAAGTGAAACTCCGGCACACAGACCACAACACGCAGTGGCGGCAAGGTGACCTTTTGGGCAATCAGTCCCGTTTCATCTGTGGCAACAATGACCAGTCCACCCAACATAGCGGGTGCGACATTATCACCGTGCCCCTCTTCTGCCGCCGCCTCAGACAGGATCTGGTCGCGTTCAAAGGCAAAGGGATGATGGGTCGCCAATTGGACATAGGCGTGGGCAAGCATCAATCCGCCCAACACAGCCGTCGAACTCGATCCCAAACCACTTCCGGCTGGGACGTTATTACGGCAAACGAGATGAAAAGAAGGAAGATCAAGATCCAGTTGATGTATAAGTGCCAAGCGCTCGATCTCGTTCAGAAGCACTTGTACCGACAGGTGTGACTGATCGGTAGGCAGAGTTTTGTTTCCCTCGCCATTGGTTTCCACCGAGATCGGCAAATGGTCGGGTTGCAGATGAAATTCAAAATGATTCCAGAGGTTAAGTGCGAGTCCGACGGAGTCAAAACCAGGGCCAAGATTCGCCGATGTAGCCGGGATGGATGCAACAAATTTCATAGGCAAAGGTTATAAAAGGGAAGAGTAGCAGAGTGGCAAAGTGGCAAAGTAAATGCTATCCAACTTTGCCGCTTTTCTACTCTGCCACTTTTATTAATTTGAGTTTACCACTGAATAAATGACATAAACGGCCATACTGTTTTGCAGCACATGCAGTGCAAACGATGGCCAGATTGAACCGCTGCGTTCACGCACCCAGGCCAGGATCACGCCAATCGCAAAAAAGGCAGGGATCAAGATCGGGATCAGGTGAGCGATTGAAAACACGAGACCATTGAGCAAAATTGCCACCCAAATGCGTTGTTTGCGCCGCTGCAATGGATAGATCATGCCTCGAAAGAGCAACTCTTCCCCCAAGGGTCCGATCACGCCTATCGAAAGTATCAACCAAATCAGATCCCCCACCGATAGTTTGACGGTCCGCGAGATCTGTTCTAGCTGTGCATCCACCGACGAAGACTCGGCGTTTGGCGTAGTCTCTGCAAGGGTCGCCTCTGGCGTGGATAACGTCTCTGCTTGACTGCTCGCAGTCAGCGTAGCAATCGGGGTCGGTACAGCCAACGCCTGACCCAGTGCCTCCAATTGCGGGTTTTCGTAGTTTCCCTTGTTAAAATAGCTGATTAGGGTAGCACTTAGGGCAAGCGCCATCAGTTGTATTACAAAAATCGCAGGAACCGCTAACATCCAGGATGTACGAGGACGGCGCACGCCCAGTTGTTGCCAAGTTGCACCCGCCCGACGAATTGCGAACCAGTAAACCCCTAAGATCATCAACAAGTAGACTTGTGTAATCGCCCCCGAGACTTGAATGGCCGGAGCAAGTGCCTCACTCAGTTGACGGAGTGCGGTGCTATAGACAATGGCTAATAAAACAGCACCCAGCAAGAACAATGCGACCAACCATGCCACATCGATCCAGCGCCAGGGTGGATTGACCGGAACGGAAAGGGTCTCGGTCGGTTGGGTCACAATGGGCACAGAGGGCGATGCGTGCTCGTATAAGGGTTCATTTGAAGGTAAAGTCATTCGTTCCTGCCACTTGAATCTTCTCGAAAGTAAAAGGCGATTCAGCTTTGTTACTCGTTATCGAATCGTGAACCCCGGTAAATCTACAACATCACTGCCAGCATCCGTGATCGAACGAGCGCCATCGACTCGGCTGTAGAGCCCGGTGCGCCAGACGTAGTCGCCAGCGGGTAAGGTCACAGTGTACGATTGCACCAGCACATCGCCTGGCCACCAATCCCGGCTCAACAGTGCAAGCCCATCCACTTGCGCTGCCATTCCGCCATCACGAGTCAACACATGATTAAAGGCAGTCAAATCCCGCTGGCGGACTTCGTTCGGCGGCTCAAGCACGTGCCAAATCAGTGTCACCACAACTGGCTGATCTGCGTTTGCCACTTCCGGAAAACGATAGCCTAATAATTGCATTCCTGCATCAAAGGTGGGCGATCCCGCAACGGGCATGTAATTAAACCCGGTTGCGGCAAAAGTCGGCAGGCGATAGAGTCGTGCGGACAGTTCACCCCGGCTTACATCGCCCTGCCAAACCAATTCTCCCCATTGTTGCATGGATCGTTCGGTTTCGGCGAATTCGCTCTCTGCTTTGGGGAAACCAACAAAGTAAAGGCTCGGTCGATCATAGGAAAAGAGCAAAGCAGGTGGCGAGGCAGGAGCCACAAAGCGAGCAAAAGGCGGATTGCCGATCAAAGTTGCCACGATCGCTGGTTCGCCATCATAACCAGGATCGACTCCATGCACTGCTACACGAACTTCATTCGTGCCAGATGCCTTGGCAGTAGTATGTACTTGTTGCAGCGCTCTGCTCCAAAAACGTAGCGGGCTACCGCCCTCACCTCGTTCGAAAACGCCGAGCAGATCCAATGTAGCTTGCGACCAAACCAAAGCCAGGCCGACCAACAATACACCCAACCCCAGCACCAGGCTAGTCTGGAGCATACGTCGTTTGACATCGATCCAATCGATTAAGCTTTCAACACCCAATCCTAAAACAATCGCTGGCCAGGGTAACAATACCGTCCAATATTGCAAAAAGAGTTGCTCTGAGAAGAGGCTAAAGACAAGGATCGGTCCAATGACCCAGACCAACAATAGAAGTCCCCCCATTGCATCGTTGGGCAACGTCGGGCGAAAGATTGACCAGCCAATTCGCAAAACCCCTACGCCAAGCAATAACAAGAGCAATGGGCTGAGGATTCGAGTCAATGCCCAACCCGGTCGAGCATCCTCGGTCTGACCAACGACGCTGGGAAGACCACTACCAGTCAGAAGTTGACGGCCAAGCTGCCAGCCCTTCGAAGCAAACAAATTGCCAGAGTCAACTTGCAATGTTACAGTTGGATTACTCAGCTTCAGTGCGCTTCCGCCGTCCACACTGGCTTGTTGGATCCGTTCACTAATCTTGCCAGCGTAGGGTAGCAGAAAAATCGCACCGACGAAGACACCCGCAAGCAAGTAACGATTCCACCAGCGCCGAGGTGCTATCAGCAAGGCTGCCAACCAACTCAACCCCTGTACCAGGGCCAAAACGTGACTAAAGAGTTGTAGCGCGGCGATCAGAACAAAGTTAAAGGCTGAGCGGACGTGACGTTCCACCACCACCTGCCAAGCCAGCCACAGCAGCACCACCGAAAAAAGTACCTGGATATGCGCCCAAACTTTGCGGTCAAGGTAGACAAGCCACGGATTGGCCGCCATGTAGAGTGCTGCCACCAACGCCACACACTGCACCTTGGTCGTGATCGAATGGTGCAACTGGGCATCCCAATCCATCATCTCTTGAATCGAAAATGGAGAGGCCAGACCAGCCACTTTCGGTCGTCGCTCCCTGGCCCCACGCTTCAAGTCGGGATCAATCAGCCAAGTGGCAATGCGTTTACTCAGCGCATAGGTCAAAGCAATCGCCAGCACACCTAGCGCGCCAATGATCCAAACCGCAGCTTCTACCCGGCCTCCGGTCAAAAGCAAGGGAATGGCCAACAGGTAGACATCCAACGCTCCTCGTGGCAAACCTTGCGAGGTTCCACCGCTTTGAATTGGGAAATATCCATCCAGCTTGGCCACACCCTGCGCCATGCCCATAATATGCGCTTCATCGTACTTGTAATCAACCAGATCGATCTGCCACCAACGCAGCCCGACTGCTAGTAGAAGTACAAGGATTATCAACCAACGTGACACGGCAGGCACCTCGAATCAGTAAGACAGTACATCAGTAGGTCAGCGAGCCAGTAGATGAGACTGCTCGTTCAAATGACAAGATCAAGCATCACTATCAGGCTGCGGCCACTTGACCAGCACTTCACGGCTTAAGTCACGGGCAATAGCACCTGTATTCTCGCATTCTCTGAAAAGTGCCGGTCAAGTTTTCAACGCCTCACGTTGCTCCCCGCTCATTGGGCCAAGGTAAACAAAACGTGGCTGCACAACACCGTTGACTTCAATATCTTCCACAAACATGCTGACTGGTCGCACCCACAGACTGAAATCGCCATAGAGCGTTCGGTAGAGCACCATCTCCTCTTCGGTTTCGGAGTGGCGGGCAATATCCAGCACTTCATATTCTTTGCCTTTATAGTGTCGGTAGCGTCCAGGAATCGGCAATTTCTTTTCCATCATTTCACCCAATATCAGTTTTGCATTTCCAAACAGCTATGATAGACTTGCTGCATAAGATTGAACAAACAATTCTTACGCTCAAACAAAGTTTGAGTCGGGTGAGTAAGGTTTAGCAATTAGAACGATCTATACTGAAAGGAGGCGTGACGATATGCAAGTCAAAGTAAATACGTTCGCCCAATGTAAGTGTATATCGTTGCGCCTATTGCTCGCCTGATTCGACTGAATCTTCTTCGTTGAATCTTCCTAAGCCACGGGTGCAACACCCGTGGCTTTTTTATTTGTCGCTGCGACCACTATCGTAGATATGGTATCAGCGCTTTATAAGCCAAGCTAACTGCTCTTAGTCATGCCACGGGACCGCCGCCCGTGGCATTTTGTTTTCCGCCACCGGGAGGGACAGGAAATCAGTAGGTCAGTGAGTCAGTGAAACAGTGTGTAAACCCACCCACTGTCTACTGTCCACTGACTCACTGTCCCAGTATTCTCTACAAGTCAGTCTTAGCACGATGTCTACGGAGACCTTCCAATCATGTCTTGGAAAAAAGAGTTCGAGTCCGATGTGACCGAATATTATGAAGCTGAGTTTCACCCTGAGAGTGCACCAGAAAAGTTGCAGAAAATCAATCACAAGGCGAAGAAATCGAAAGAGATTATCCTGAAAGAGATCTCAGCCGAAACGAGTGGAGTTGAGCAGGGCTTCCATATCACCTATAAACCTGCCCGATTTGAAGAGGTCTGGCTCTTTGATTCATTGCGCCCCTTCTACGAGCGTGGACTGTTGGCCGATGTGCTGGCCCAAGTTAAAGGCGGCAAAGAAGCGAATGTCTATCTGTGCCGTGCTAAAGAAGAGACGAAGTTGGGTCTGATTGCCGCCAAAGTCTATCGTCCGCGCCAGTTTCGCAACTTGCGCAACGATATTGCCTACCGCGAAGGCCGAGAGTTCATGGCCGCTGCCGGTGGTATCTTGCGCAATCGCAATACGCGCGAGATGCGTGCCATCAAAAACAAAACCGAGTTTGGCTCAGAGCTGATGCACCAATCGTGGTTGATGCACGAGTACAGCACCCTGGATTCGTTGCACCAACTGGGGGCAGCGGTGCCAAAGCCTTTGGCCACCGGCGAAAACTGTATCTTGATGGAGTTTTTTGGTGCGGAAAGCCAGCCTGCGCCGGTGCTACACTCGGTCACGTTGCGTCCCGATGAAGTTGAACCGCTCTTCAACGAAGTGATGCGCAACATCGACCTGATGCTGAGCAAAGGGATGATTCATGGCGACCTTTCGGCCTACAACATACTGTACTGGAATGGTCGCGTCACGCTGATCGACTTTCCGCAGGTGACCCTGGCCATGAGGAATCGCAACGGCTACCGCATCTTCCAGCGCGATCTGCAACGTGTCTGTGAGTATTTCGCCATGCAAGGCTTGCATCGCAATCCTCGCCAAATCGGCGACCGCCTCTGGCAAAAACATGTCAACCTCCCGCCCGATCACCGTTGGGATGATCCGGTGTAAATGACAAGTGAAACGTGATGCGTGAATTGCAGACTCTCTCTATTCTTCTTCAGCCAAGAGAAGGATAGAGAAGATCAAAATTCACGCATCACGTTTCACTCCCTCTTGTCACAAAGCCTCTCCCTACCTCGTCTTACTTTCAGAAAGTTGGAATTTTTTGAAAGTGAGGCAATATGAACACGCAAACAACAAAAATTTTGATTCTGGGCGGTGGTTTTGCTGGTGTCATGGCTGCGCTGCGATTGGCAGGTAAGACGCGCAAAGAGCAGGTGCAGATCACGCTGGTCAGTGCAAGCGACCAGTTGGTCGAACGGACACGGATGCATCAGCTTGCGACAGGACAGCAACTCAAAAGTTATCCCATTCCTCATTTGTTGCGCAAGACAGGGGTACAGTTTGTCTGTGGCAAGGTAACTGCGCTCCAACCCAACCAGCATTGTGTGACCATTGAGCAAGTCGATGGTCAGAAACAGTTGGAATATGATAAATTAGTCTATGCTCTGGGCAGTTTTGTGGATCGTGCCAGCATGCCCGGTGCGGCAGAGAATGCCTTTACACTTGACCTGGCATCAGCAGAACAGTTGCGTACTCAGCTACCAGAGATTGCCCAGCGCAATGGCCGAGTCGTCGTAATCGGGGCAGGGCTGACTGGATTGGAGGTCGTTACCGAAGTGGCAGAGAGCTACCCAACCTTGCAGGTCTCACTGCTCTGTGGCGGCACATTGGGACGTGATTTTGCCCCGAAAGCGGTTGACTATGTACATACCGTTTTACGCAAGCGCTCCATCTCACTGCACGAACAGAGCAAAGTCACTCGAATCGACCCAGGAATGGTAGATTGCGCCGATGGCAGTCAAGTGCCATTTGATCTTTGTATCTACTGCGGCGGCTTTGCGGTCTCGCCTTTGGCACGAGAAGCAGGCATTGCAGTTAACCTTCAGGGGCAGATGTTGCTGGATGGAACGTTACGTTCACTCTCGCATCCTGATATTTACGGTGCTGGCGACGCCTCAACGCTGGCGGAGAATGTGTTTAATCTGCGCATGGCCTGTGCGACAGCGCTACCAATGGCCGCTCACGTCGCTGACTCGTTGGCAGCAGAGGTCAAAGGACATGCACCACAACCATTTCGCTTTGGCTTTACCATCCGCTGTGTGAGTTTGGGACGCAGCGAAGGCTTTGTGCAGATGGTTGACGCACAAGATCGTCCCAAACCTACCGTCCTAACCGGTCGCTTGGGGGTTTGGATCAAAGAGTTCATTCTACGTTTTGTCATTGGCTCGATCCAACTCACTCGCCTCTGGCCCGACACCTATCAGTGGCCGCGGTCGATTCAGGCGGGAGAAGCGAGCAAAGGATTGGAGTGGCAGTTTTCTAACAATCGGTAGAGATGAGGAGATAAGGAGATAAGGTGGTGGGGTGACGAACACCTCATCTCCTTATCTCCCATCCCCTCTCATAGACCATCATGAACGAGCAATTTGAAACCCTACGCCCCAAACTTTTTGGAATCGCCTATCGTATGTTGGGTAGTGCCAGCGATGCTGAGGACGTGTTGCAGGATGCCTATCTGCGCCTACTGGCAACCGATGCAGAGACGATTCGTTCACTGGAAGCCTTTGCCAGTACGATTGTCACTCGGCTTTGTCTGGATCGGCTCAAGTCGGCCAAGAGCAAACGGGAAGTCTACCCTGGCATCTGGCTGCCTGAACCGGTTCCATCCGATCACCTAGATTTGGAAACGGATCCAAGTGAGCAGATGGTGAAGCTCGAATCTTTGTCGTTGGCGTTTCTGTTGATCCTGGAAACATTGAGCGTCGAAGAACGGGCGGTCTTTCTGTTGCGCGAGGTCTTTGACTACGAGTATGGCGAAATCGCCAAAATCATGGGCAAATCTGAAGCGTCCTGTCGCCAGTTGCTCAGTCGGGCTAAGAAGTCGGTGACTGCCCAGCGTCCCCGCTTTCACCCTTCGCCAGAGGAGCATCAGCGCATCTTTGCAGCCTTTGTCCAAGCGTCCAACGAGGGCAATATGGAGCAGTTAGCCGAACTGTTGACTGCGGATGTCACCGTGCTCTCGGATGGGGGTGGCAAGGCAACGGCGGCACTACGTCCGGTCAAGGGACGGGAGGCTGTGCTTAGATTGCTGCAAGGTTTGGCGCGCACTGGGCTCAAAGGGGGCAATCGGCTCGAATACGCCTCGCTCAATGGGCAGGATAGCCTGGTGGTGCGTGACAAAGCAGGTGTGGTGCAGACAGCGATGCTCTTCGAGATTGGCGAGGGTGCAATCCAGCAGATCTACTTTGTGCGCAACCCGGAAAAGTTAGCGAATTTGTAGGGAGGGGTGAACCGCGAAAAACGCGAAATAATCGAAAACCTACAAGGTCGGCTTTTGTGTATTTCGTGGTTCATTGCTTTTGCAGTTGTGCCAGGCTATAAGTGGCAAATGATTGCAACTCTTGAGCAGTAAATTCTCCAGAGGTGTTGACTTCTGGAGAGCGATATGTCTCCAGAGCTTGACGTACCGTGGGTTGCAATTCAGTCGGCAGATGCTGTAACGCCCAGATGCCACCCGTATCTTTGGAGCGAATTTTGCTGTCCTGGAGCCAGCCGAGGGTACGACAGGTGTTGAGAATGGTATAGACCGGATTCTTCTCGATCTCGGCCAGCGCTGACTCAACATCGTTTAGGATCGAATCACGGTAATCTGCTGGCGGTACGGCTGGAAAGACGTCGGCAATCGCTGCGCCTGCGAGCACGATGCCCCGCTCGTTGATTACTGTGATGTGTCCGGCGAGATCAATGTCACCCGTGACGGTCGTGTTGTTGGGTTGCCAGGCTTGCCAAGTGCCAGACGCCAACTCCTGGCTTGTCTTTTCACGCCACGCTTCGCTGTAATGAAAATCAAACGGCGTGGGGTGTTGCCATGGCTGCAATTGGGAGCGGGTGAGAAAACTAATTTCAAATGGGCTGGGATGATTCGAAGTTGCCAGAAGTAACTCAGCGATGGAACGTTTGGTTGGAGTGCTCATCAATTGCTCAGTCACGACCAACAGATCGATGTCACTGCGGTTAGGATTGAAACACCCGAAGCTCATTGAGCCATGCAGGTAGGCACCTACTAAGTCGTTGCCGAGCAGTTGTTTGATTTGGTCAACAAAACCAGTTACCTGTTGATGAATTACGGCGGGACAGATCTGCCAATGATAGTAAGGCAGCACAGCAAAACCTGCCTTACGATGCAGCCGCTCCGAAGGCGTGTTTCCTTCGGTGATAAACGCATGGACATCCTGATAGCCAGTCGCCGCCAAGCTGCGCAACGAGCGATTGAGGACGAGGTGCGCCAAGCCTCGCCCCTTTGCCTGCGCAGAGGTAAAGACATAGCCGATGAGCGGTACTTGACGCACTGGCCAAAAACAAACCAGACAGGCTGAAAGAATTTCATCTCCGTCACTACAAAGCCACGAGTGCTCCGATAAGAAATCACCATGCGCCCCACTCAATAACCGATTGATCTCAGCCTTGGAATCTTCCAAAGTTTCGCCGTCATAATCAATCGTGCCGATGTAGGCATCAAGCATTAATGCCGCCAACGTATCTGCGTCTTCGTGAGTAGGATTGCGCAGGGCCGGCGTTGCTGGCAACGCTGCGTTTGCAGCGCAAAAGTGGGAGAGCTCGAGTCGATACTCGTGACGTGTAACCATTTGTTCTGTGTAGCGCAAGATACTTTCTTGCGCTTGAAGAATGAACCGGGTAGCACAAGAAGATATCTTGTGCTACAAAATCAAGAATGTCCCAAGACGGGATGTGGCGTATAGGCGGCTTCGAGTGCGCTGATTTCTTCGCTGCTCAGTTTGATGTCCAGTGCAGCAATCGCTTCATCCAACTGGTACATCTTGGTAGCACCAATGATCGGGCTGCTGATCCCTGGTTTGTGCAGCATCCAGGCTAGAGCAATCTGCGCGGGCTTGACACCATGCTGGTTGGCGGTAGCCACCACTGCATCCAGCACTTTGAAATCCGCCTCTTGATAGTACATGTGATGGGCAAAGGCGTCGGACTTGGAACGGGCTGTGTCACCACCTTTGTCAGTTGTGCGGTTGCCGGCTAGGAAACCACGGGCCAGCGGACTCCAGGGGATAATTCCAACACCCTCATTGATACAGAAGGGAATCATCTCGCGCTCTTCTTCGCGATAGACCAGGTTGTAATGGTTCTGCATCGAGACAAAGCGCGTCCAACCGTGGCGATCGGCGGCGTGTTGCATCTTGGCAAATTGCCAAGCAAACATACTCGATGCGCCGATATAGCGGGCCTTGCCGGCTTTGATAACATCGTGTAACGCTTCCATCGTCTCTTCAATCGGCGTGTTGGGGTCGAAGCGGTGAATCTGGTAGAGATCGACATAGTCGGTACCCAGGCGGCGCAGCGAGGCGTCGATCTGTTGCATGATATGTTTGCGCGAAAGGCCAGCACCGTTAGGCTGATCTTCCATCTTGCCATGAACCTTAGTAGCAATCACGACATTGTCGCGGGCTGTCAGTGAGAGCAATTGGCGGCCCGTGACCTCCTCGCTGACACCGATCGAGTAGACATTGGCAGTGTCGAAGAAGTTGATTCCAGCGTCGAGTGAACGTTTGATAAAGGGCGTGCTCTCTTCTTCGGTGAGCACCCAATCGCGCCAACTCTTCGAGCCATAGCTCATCATGCCCAGGCAGATACGCGAGACTTTGAGGCCAGTTTTGCCAAGATTGATATATTGCATGGGAAATCCTTTTTATTTGAATAGTGGGTTAGGAGAAAGAGATTGAGAGGTTAAGAGATTGGGAGATTTGCAATATAATCTCTTAATTTCTCAATCACTACTTCCCGCCGCGTGCCATGAAACGCACGGCATTGACGGCAGTGCGTAGGCGCTCTTTGGTAAACTCAAGTTGGAAGCCCAGTTCGGCCAGTTTGACGATATCGGTGGTTGCGGTGCGTAGCGAGCCGCTGTTGAAAGGCGGAGTCGGGTCATATTCCAGACCCAATTGAATCGTGCGCGCCACACTTTCGCCTGACAACTCGGAAGCGAGGCGTAGGGCGGCATCAATGCCAGCAGTGACCCCCGCAGCAGTCGTGATTTTCCCAGCATCGACATAGCGCTCGGGTACATACTCAGCACCATACTGCGCCAAACGATTGCGCCAGAACCAGTGTGTGGTGGCCCGTTTGCCGCGCAACAAGCCGGCCGAGCCGAGGATCAGCGCGCCAGTACAGACCGAGACGACCCGTTTGGCGCTCTCATGGGTGGTGCGCACCCAATTGAGGATTGCTTCATTTTTGGTAGCAGCTTCCACACCGGCAAAGCCACCGGGGATCACCACCACATCGGGGGTTAGCATCTCATTGAAGCTTTTTTCCGCCATGATGGTCAGCATGGTGGTATCGGATTGCACTGGGCCAGCCTTTTCGGCGACAAAAGTCACCTTGGCCTGTGGCATGCGGTTGAGAATTTCGTAGGGGCCGATCATATCGAGGGCGATATAACCGTCGTATAGAAGAATGGCAATTTTCATTCAGTCCTCCGTGTGCAGTGTCTTCTTGGTAATGGAGGGAAACAGTGGGGCAGTAGGGCAGTGGGTCAGTGAATCAGTATTTACTGTCTACTGTCTTACTGACTCACTGTCCTACTGTCTCACTAACAACCCTTGCTCGATTGCGTCGAAGAGTTGGCGTGTCATTTGAATATGGCCCAGATGGGTTGCGGTGTGCTCAACCACATGCAGCAAGCAATCTCGACAACTCATCGACTGATCGCTGCTGAAGCCGCCGGTACGGGCAAATTCGGCGGGTGGATGTGCTGGTTCATCGAGTCGGCTCACTGGCAGCGTATCGAGCACTTGATGAACATTGTCGAGCCAGCGTTCAAAGCGGGCGATCAGATCTATGCCTTTACCGCTGGCACGAAATTCCAGAGAGCGGGTACGGTCAACGGGTTGCCCTGCGACCAAGGCCAGCACCCAAAATTCACCCATGCCGACGGTATGCGTTGCCAGGGCGAATAGTGTATTGGTGTCTGGGATGGGCGTTGGTTGATTGAGCACCTCGTCGGGAACGCCCTCTAATTGGGCGATGATGTCACGGACAATCCGTTCTAGATAGTCGGCAATGGCTTTGGGTTCGTGGTTCACGTTTCGTTTGCTCCAAAGTTGAGAATAGTAATCCCATCTGCAATAAATCGCTCATCAAACGTATAAAGCTGCTTATGTTCGCCGTCATACACAAGCGCCCACAGAAGCGCATCAGCAAAGGAATTTCGTTTAGAGTTGCGACACATGCGTAATGCATCAAGTGCTAGGGGCTTAGGCAAGGTATAGATTTTTATATTTTGGCGCTGTATCAAAGCCATGAGCATGTCAACTAGATCGCTTCTTGGAGCTTTATAGAAACTTTCTAGGACATAGCCTATCTCTGCCAATGTGTGTACCGACACCCAAAGCAATTGATCGCTTTCAATGATCGCTTTTGCCTTTAATGCCATCGCTTCTGGCTCCCCGATCAGATAACGGATGAGTACATTTGAATCGATAAACGCACTGCTTTGGCTATTCACCCTGCGCTTCCTTCGTTGTAATGATCTCTTGATCGATCCAATCGTGTACAGAGGCGCTTTCCCATGCGCGCTGGCGAATCTCGGCCCACTCTAACTCTTCCTTGGGAAGTTTCACCTTTCCTTTTAGTGCGCCAAAAAGCGAACGCTTGTGTTCTGGTGGGTAAAACATAAGCTCTACATGGCCATTGATCAATCGTTGAACTACGATGTAGCCAGGCTCTATTCCCAGTGCATCGCGAATCGCCTTTTCTATGACAATTTGTCCCTTCTGACCGACTGTAGCTGACATACTATTTTCCAGTAGTAGGTAAGAATAAGATAGTTATACTTTTCACCCATAGTATAACTAAATTACAATTATATGTCAAGAAACAAACAATTATACCTTTGCCAGAACTTCGTCCTCAGCCCGATAATCAAACTGACTCTCATCAATCTGTGCAGGAGGATTCGCGCCTTCCCAAGCCACGGTGCGAGCAATCGCTTCGTCCATAGGCACAACCTCTTGGAAACCTAATTCCTGGCGAATTTTGCTGGAATCGAGCGCCAAATGCTGGCGATAGTCATAGGGGTCGCGCAGAGATTCAGGAAGTTGATCGGCAGGGAAGATGCGCACGTTGCCTGTCCAGCCGGTTACAGCCGCAATCTTCTTGATCCATTCAACTTCATTCAAGTGGGTGACATCACCGATATGATAGACACGATTCGCAGCAGCATCATGAAGCGCACAGAGTGCAATCGCTTCGCCAATGTTTTCCACATGGCCGCGCGGGGCCATCCAGTGGCTTTGTAGTTCGCTCAGCAAAATAGTCGGACGCCCGTCCGTCATACGCTTGAGATAGGGAAACATCCGATGCTGATAGTCATTGGGACCGTAAACCATCGGCAGACGGATCACGGTACCTTCGAGTTCGTTCGGGCGACTCAACACCCGCTCTTCAATCGGAATTTTGTCGTACCAGTAGTTGCGGTCGTTTTCGTCCTTGGCCCATTGGCGATAGGGGTAACGTTTGTCGCGCAACGGCGACTCTTCGGTCAATGGAGTGGGATCTGGTTCGCCAGGGTCCGTGGTTGTGAAACGGTCATAGGCCCGGTAGACATCGCAACTACTGACCAAGACCAGCCGCTTGGTGATGCCGGGGAAGATGCTCATCAGCAGTTCACCATGTTTTTCCTGGCCAGCGATCATTTCGATGACAACGTCTGGTTTCAGTGCGCGAAATTGGTCAGCATAATCAGCCAGTTGGTTGTGATCGCCGTGGATGTGCTGGATCTGGTCAGATAGAAAGTTGTTGGTCTTGCCGCGGTGAAAGACAGTCACTTCACAATTGTGAGTAAGCAAGCGTTGGACGACGTAGGTGCCGATAAAGTTGGTACCGCCTAAGAGAAGTATTTTCATAGGATGAATGGTAGACCAAACGGAACAAGAACTCTACAAAAATTATAATAATTTCTGTAGAGTTTATTTTGGGACTACAGCAACGACGAACAACTCTCATGCCTGTTTTGCCTGATTATATAGCTGATCTGCCAACTGTACGATTTCATCGTACAGGGTCAGCCTTTTCAACCATTCCGCTGGAATTCCCTCTATACCATAGTAAGCCCCAGCAATCTGACCGCAAATGGCTGCCGTCGTATCAGCATCGTCGCCCAGGTTGACAGCACATAGGATGGCATCTCGGTAGTTGTCAGTCTGCCAGAAGCACCAGAGGGCGGCTTCCAAGCTGTTAACCACATAGCCGCTGCCAGAGATTTCGTCTTCGGATTTTGTGCGGTAACTGCCGTCAGTAATTGTCCGAATCTTTGGCGTTAGCTCAATTTCAAACGCTTCGGGGAAGGGTTCGCCGAAAAGAATCTCGTCCTTTGTCAGTCCGCAGAACGTAGTGTATAGCATTGCACCGAGTACTCGACAGGCATCGACACATTCAACCGAACCATGTGTCGTACGTGAACTTTCTGCAGAGTAGTGAACCACATCTTCCAAGCGAGGATAATAGAACATTGGTACAGGAGCCAGCCGCATGATTGAGCCATTGCCTGCTGCCCGTGGATCGGTTGAGCCGCTGAAGGGATCGCCGCTCTGTTGAAAACGGCGCAGGGCGGCGGCGGTCGTGTTGCCAATGTCGAAACAATGGCCGGTGCTGCTCAGATAGCCGTGCTGCATCCAATCGAGGTAGTGCCGCATCTGATCGTGGGCGTCGAATCCTTTCTTTTCAACCAGGCTGGTTGCGAGGCAGAGCGCCATCGAGGTGTCATCCGTCCACTGCCCGGCTTGCAGGTTGAACGGGCCACCCCCAACCATATCGGTCACAGGAGCAAAGGTGCCACGGGGGCTAAATTCGACGGTTGTACCGACAGCGTCGCCACAGGCCAGACCAAGGAGGGCTCCGCGGAAGCGAGATTTTATGTCCATAGTGTGTATTACGCCCGCACAGAAAGATACCCCAAACTGATCAAAATCAGCACAAAAATTCCCCAGGCAGCATAGCCACCTGCCACAGCGGGCACCAACCCCCAGCCATAACGCGTGGTCAACCAGACGATGGCGACCCAGAGCATGGTGGCAATCATGGCCACGAAGAGCGAGCGTACAAAGCTGCTGATTGTCAGCGAGTCGGCGTTGCTGCCAGCAAAGGTGATCCAGAGCGTCAACGGCAGGTTGATCGGCATGGTGCCAGCCAGCACAGCAAAGGTACGTGAACGATTGCGAAGATAGGCGACGAGCAGAATGATCACGATGGAAACAATGACAGGTGCGTTTTTGGTGAGTGACATAGGCGGAAGTGTGTTGTAGTTCACAACAAAAAATGATCGATTTAACTTTAACGAAACTTTGATGCTTCTTCAACGTCTCTATCTTATAGTGCAATCAATGTAGTTAAAAAAATGAGAGGAGAACAAAGATGAAAACAAAAATGTTCGCTCCACGGGCCATTGTCGCTCGTCTGCTGTTGCTGATCATGCTGGTGGCAATCGCCATTCCGGCAGCGATGCCCAAAAGTCTATTCGCCAATTCGGCTGAGTCACCACTTGCAGCCCCGATCTATGCGGTTTACACCGTCCGTGCGGGCGATACGCTTTCGGCCATTGCTGTACGCACTGGGACTCAGGTGGCCAGCTTGGTCGCCATCAATCAATTGAGCAACGCCAACCAGATTCGCGTCGGGCAGGTGATTCTCGTCCCGGCGGCAGTTGAGAATCGAGGCAGCACTACCAACTATACCGTGCGCCGCGGCGATACGATGTACTCGCTGGCCAATACGTTTAACACAACCGTGGGCGTGCTGATGTGGCTCAATGGCATCAGCAACGCCAACGCAATCAGTGTCGGGCAAGTGTTACAGGTGCCAGGTTCGGGCGGAGGCGGCAGCACCCCAACCCCCGGAGCCACACGCATTCGTTTCCCCGCAGGTGGAACCTCTGCCACGGTGACAGGAAGCGTTCGTTTGGGTGAACGACCTTGTTATGTCTTTGGAGCGATGGCAGGCCAAACCGCAACGTTGCAGATTACTTCGCCGGGCAATGTCGCCAACTTTGACTTTGCGCCAACCGACCTCGCCGTCAATGGCGGCGTGCCCTTTAAACGGATTGTCAACGAAGATCGCACCTTCTCACAGCTCTTGCCAGTGACGGGAGATTACATCGCCTGTGTGCAAACGCCAGGTAGCGCTGTCACCTACTCACTTACCGTGACCATTCCACCATTGTCGGGCGCTTGTTCTTCACCGAGCACTGCGATCCGCAGCACGGATTGGAACAACCTAATGAGCACTGACCCCGCTCTGCAACATCAGGTAATTGGCGGCAAGCAGTATGTGACCGTCGTTGGGGGTACAACAGCCGGATTTCCCGTGGTGAGTTCGGTGGTCTACGGCGATTTTGATGGGAATTGCGCCGAAGAAGCTGCCCTACCTTTAGAATCGGGTGGCACAGCAGGCATGGTCGGCTACCTGGTCTATCGCGCTGGCACACCCAAGCCACATCTGATTGCCTGGGGCGATGGTTACAAGCTGTCACTAAGCGTGAGCAGCAACCGTTTGATCGTGACTAATGCGCTCTATGTCGGCTGGGAGGCCAACTGCTGCCCAAGTGGTTTCTCGCATTCGACCTACCGTCTGGCAGGGGATGTGCTAACGTTGGTGAACACAACAACCGAGGGACTCAACGGCATGCAAGCGCCTACGGTCGAGCAATTCTATACCTACCTCAATAATCGCGATTTCACCAACGCCTATGCCATGCTGTCACCTACCTTCCAGGCAGCCAATCCCTTTGCATCGTGGAAGGCAGGCTATAACAACACGGTAAGCTTCACTGTCAACGTGAGCGCCGATCCGGGCGCTGCCAATCGTGTACAGGTGACGATCAATGCCGTAGAAAGTACCTCAGGCGGTGGCACGGTCAATCACACTTACGTGGGCTACTGGGATACGATGTGGGGTGGAAATGGTTGGTTGTTGAATCGAGGGGTGTTTCATGTAGGGTAATCAAGCGGAATTGGTAATTACGCAATTGCGTAATTACCAATTCCGTCTTTTTATTTTCTCCTCGTCTGCCGTTGCGCACTGACCGTATTGATCACCATTACCAGAATCAACAAGGCACCCCAGGCAAACTGGCGAAAGAAGATGGCGGCACTAGAACCGGAGAGGTCAAGCATCAACATGTTGAGGCCAGTGGAAAGAAATTGCAGACAGAGGACAGCCAACACAAGTCCCGACATCGTGCCAAAGCCGCCTGTATAGCTCACACCGCCCAAAATCGAGATCAAGACCGAAAGCAACACAAACGACTCTCCATAGTCCGCCTTGGCCGAGTTGGCACGAGCCAAGAAGACGATGCCAGCGATTCCCGCCAACAATCCCGCCAACCAATAGGTACGTACCAATACCCCTACGCTGTTGATACCCGAAAAGCGCGCTGCGGCAGGGTTACTGCCGAGCATGTAGACGTTAAAACCAAAGGCAGTACGGTTTAGAACCAGAGCAAAGGCCAGCGCCAATAGGACAAAGATAATGACAGGAATCGGCACACCGCTCACCGTGCCATTGCCGATAAAGTCCAGTTGCGTCGTTGTGATGGCGGGGCCGCCGGTGACGACATAGGAAAAACCGGTGTAGAGCGACATTGTACCCAGCGTGGCCAGGATTGGCGCAATACCGATTTGTGCCACCAAGAAGCCATTGAATATCCCACAGAGAGAACCCACCAGTAGTGAGACAATCATCGCCAACGGCATGGCAATCAGCAGTGAAATGCCTGCACCACCTTCTCCAGCCAGACGAGTGAGGACCAAGGCAGCCGTAATTGATGAGAGATTGGCGGCACCCACGACGGAGAGATCGATGCCACCTGAGATCATGGTCAGCATGATGGCGATGGCTAGAATCCCATATTCTGGAAATTGAACCGCCATCGATTGCAAGTTCAACACGGTGAAGAATTTGCCTGGCAAGAGCAGGCTAAAGGCGACAAAGATGATGATCGCAATCACCAAGAGCCGCAGCACCTGGCTGTCACCGATCCAACGAGTATAAAAAGAGGGGCCTTTCAATGTCTGTTTCATTGATTCACCCTCTTTGCTTGAATGGTAGGCAGGCCCGTTCCGATCAGGATAATCAGACCAATCACAACGCGCTGCCACTCAGAAGGTACGCCGATCAAGACCAGACTATTGTTCATGATCACGACCAATCCTACGCCAAGTAGCGCCCCCAACACCGTTCCTCGACCACCCGTCAAGGTTGCGCCACCGAGCACAACCGCAGCGATCACGTTAAGTTCCGAGCCGACCAGTTCCTGGGGATTTGCTTGACGGTTGAGTGAGGCATAGATGATTCCCGCCAATCCAGCCAACAAGCCTACCATGCCATAAATAAAATACTGGATCTGGCTGATATTAAAGCCAGCCCGCTCAGCCGCTTCACGCGAGCCGCCCAAGGCGTAGATGCCTCGTCCAAGCATTGTATAATCGAGCAAGAACCAGACGGCGATGGCTGCCAGGATCGTAAAAATGACGCCGGGGTGCAAACGTGAGACACCAGCAGCCATCTCCACTTCCAACAGCGACGTGCGGGCAAAGGCTGGCATACTGGGTGGAATGTCGCGGATGATCTTGTTGCCAATCGCAAAGAGCAGAAAGCCGCGAAACATACTCAACGTGCCTAAGCTGACGATCAGGGTGGGCAAACGAAAGCGCGAGATAAAGAAGGCATTGATCATCCCCAAACCTAAACCGATCAAGGCCGCAACCGTAAAGATGATCCAAAGCGGCGCTTCGGGCAGGTAGATCGTCATCAGTTTGACAGTCGCATATTGGGCAAAGACGGCCACTGCGGTAAATGAGACATCGATTCCGCCCGATATAATGACGATCAATGTCCCCATCGCAAAAAGGCCTATGACGATGCTGCTGCGCAACAGGTCAAACAGATTGCCAATGGTCAAAAACACCGGGCTGACTACGCCAATATAGATCGATAGTACAACAATGGTTAAGGCAAGCAGCGCTTCAGTGCGACGAAAGAGCGAACCGATCACAAAATGAAGTCCTCAAAATAAAAAAGTGTAAAGTTACGCCTCGATCAGCTTATTTGCCAACTCATTCTCATTGGTTTCGGCTGGCAGAATTTCTTCTACAATTTGGCCACGGCGCATCAAAAGTATGCGGTTACAGGTTTGCAATAACTCAGGAATATCATCCGAGATCACCAACAGCCCCATCCCTTGCCCCGCCAGTTGTTTAATCATCTCGTGCAACTCGTTCTTTGAGCCGATATCTACGCCCATCGTCGGGCCATTCAAGATCAGCAAACGGGGCTGGCTAGCAAGCCATTTTGCCAGTACCACCCGCTGTTGATTGCCACCTGAAAGTGTTTTTACCGGTAAGGCTGGCGTGTTGGTCTTGATACGTAGTGAATCAACCCAGTGCTGGATTTGCCCATTGATGCGCTGCGGATCGGTCAGCCCAAACGAGCCACGCAAACTGTCAATCGTGCGCACGACAATGTTTTTGCCAATCGACTGTTCGAGAAATAGACCTTCGCTGAGGCGGTCTTCCGGCACGTAGCCGATGCCATGCTGGATAGCATCTTGAATCGATTGAATGCGCACCGCTTTGCCGTCCAGATAGATCGTGCCCTGCGTGACGGGAAGCATCCCAAACAGGGTGAGCGCCAATTCAGTACGTCCTGAACCTAGCAGCCCGGTAACACCGACAATCTCGCCCCGCCGTAGCTCAAAGGAAATGTCGTGAAGTGTCTTGCTGGCCGAAAGCTTTTCGACGCGCAGCAGTGCAGTTTGGCTGTGATTGGGTTGAAAGGAGTAGCTCTTTTCGATGATCTTGTGGCCGGTCATCTCAAAGACGAGGCGGGCATGGTCATAGTCGCTCCGTTCGCCGCTGCTGACGTTGCGTCCGTTGCGCATGACGATGATCTTCTCAGAGATTTCCAGCACCTCGTTGAGTTTGTGGCTGACAAAGAGGAAGGCGATGCCCCGATTCTGCAACTTGTGGATCACGGTAAAGAGCGCCCGAATTTCGCGTTCGGTCAGAGCGCTGGTCGGCTCATCCATGATGATCAGTTGGGCGTTCTGACGCAGCGCCTTGGAGATGGCAATCAACTGTTTGTTCGCCACCGACATCTCTTCGACGCGAGCACTCAAGGGCAGGTTGACGTCGATTTGGCTAAGTGCGTCCTGGGCAATCCTACGCACCTCGCCCCAGTTGACGAACCGTTTTCCACTCGCCAATTCTTCATTGAGCGCGATATTCTCAGCAACGGTCAAGTTGGGGAAGAGCGAAAAATCCTGATAGATGACCTGGATACCTTCACGGATCGAGACAATTGGGTTCAGTTGTGCATACTCTTTGCCACTGATCTGCAAGCTGCCAGAGTCACGTTCGTAAACACCTGCGATGATCTTAATCAGTGTAGACTTGCCACAGCCATTTTCGCCCACCAGACAGTGAATCTTTCCCCGTTCAATGGTGAGATTAACGTCCTGCAACGCCTGTACACCCGCAAAGGATTTGTTGATATTGGTAAGCCGGATGATTGAGTCAGCCATGAGAGTTGGAGCTTGAAAATGAATTGTGCAGGCAGAGGGGTGACAGGGATGACAAGATGACAGGACAAAAATCATCCTGTCATCTTGTCATCCCTTCATCTTGTCCGATCAATAAGGATACTTGTCTACATCATCTGCCGTGATATAAAGTGCAGCATTTGCGTAGAGCACGTTCTTGCCCACCAACTTCAGACTCTCGTAGCCAGTGAGGCCCAGATTGGTGCCTTCGCCGATCTTTTCGCCAGCAATCTGCATCTGCGCCAGCTTATTGCAGGCCTTACCTGCCAACGCAGGATCCCAGCCACCAATGACGTCAATGGCACCGGATTTGAGCAGATCCTTGGAGAGTGACGGCAAGCTTGTACCAACGACGAAGACCTTGTCCTGCAAGCCAGCTTCTTCAACCGCCTGACCAATCCCTACGACATCGGTCGATGCACTGCCCTGGAAGCCCTTGATATTGGGATGGGCTTTGAGGATTTCCTTGGCCTTTTCATACGCCTTCTGGGCATCGTCGAAGGTTTCTTGCTTGTCGGCAACCATCGTCATCTTTGGATAGGCTTCCTTCTGGCGGTTGATGCCACCATCGGCCCATTCGTTGTGGGTCTTGGAGCCGAGGCTACCCACGAAGACTGCATATTCGCCCTCTTCGCCCATCAACTTGGCCAGACGATCCATCAAGCCCGCACCAAAGGCGGTGTTGTCAAAGGCCTCGATATCCCAGTTCATGTTCACTTGGTTGGATGCTTCGTGCGTCACAACGGTGATTCCAGCATCCATTGCCTTCTTCAATACAGGATCCAACTGAGTCGGGTCCATCGGGATGACACAGAGTGCATTGACTTTTTTGGCAATCAGATCTTCGATGATCGGAATTTGCTTGGCGGCATCGGCTGTATCGGGGCCAACGAGCGAAGCATTGATGCCTGTCTCCGTGCCAAATTCCTTCACGCCCACTTCCATGCGGTTGAACCAGTCAATGCCTGCAATCTTGACCACAGTGACATAGGTCTGATCGCCTGCGGCTGGAGCGGCGGCTGCGGGTTTGCTTTCTCCGGCTGCTGGTTGTGCAGGCGCGGCGGGAACTGCTGCTGGACAGGCCGCCAAAATAACGGACAAAACTGTCAACAGTGCAAACAGTGACAAATACTTCTTCATAGCACGATTCTCCTTTGAATTGTAGTGCAAATATGTTTGTAACAATGGGAAGGGTTTGAATAATTGTGCACAGCGTGAAAATCTATGCAAAGACAAGTATATACCAATTTTTAATAGATAGGAAAACCGGACGCATCAGATTGTTTACGGCAAAGGTGAAAGATCGTTGCCGGTGCGTTGCCATATGATAGATTTGACAAAAATCGTTAATTTCCTTACAAATTAGCATATAGTTACAACCAACTGACCTCTTGACAAATATGTATATATATGTATAATTTAGCTATAGAATTTGAATGGGATGACAACAAAGACCAGATCAATCGCCAGAAACATGGCGTATCGTTTGAGGTGGCCAAACAGATATTCGATGATCCCCGTGCACTTCCCTTTGAGGACATCGAACACTCTCAAAAGGAAGCTCGCTATAAGATGATTGGACTATCGAGGGCAGGGCTACTACTGGTCTCATTTACCTATCGCAAGCGGCGTGTGCGGATCATTTCTGCCAGACGGGCAAATGCCCATCTGCAACGTATGTACGAAAATGATGACTATGACTATTGAAAGAGATTCTGAACTAAATGAGGACTTTCAACCTGAAAAGATGAAACGCTTACCACGAGGTGCGTTTCTTGCCAGGCCAGGGGATACCACGAATCCGAAAAAAACTAAGATACGGGTGACGCTTTATCTAGATTCGGACATCCTGGCCTATTTCAAAGAGCGGGCAGCGGAGCCTAATGCGGCTCCTTATCAGACACAGATCAACAATGAATTGCGCAGCGTGCTGGAACGCAACTCGCAAACAGTTGCAGTGGATTACACAAAATTGCTGAACAACCGTAATTTCATTCGCGCCCTGGCTGAGGAAGTGGCAGAGTATCGTGCAGAATCGGAAAAGCAGACAGAGTCTAAAAAACTGATTAAATAAGGGGCAAATTGCATTTTCACTCTGCAACCTGCCCCCTGCAACCTGCTCCCCTACCCCATTGCCTGAAAGCCGCGGCCAACGATTTCCTGCGCCGGAGCGACGATAACAAAGGCATTGTCGTCTTCAGCTTTGACAATCGACTTGAGTTTGGGCATTTCGGTAACGGTGGCCGCGCAAAGTAGAACCCGGGTAGCATTGTTGGTATACATGCCAACGCCATCCAGGCCAGTCACGCCACGCCGCAGTTCACGCATGATACGGTCGGCGATCGGTTGCGGTTTGCTGGAAATCACAAAGGCAAGCAGTTGCTTGCGGCGACGGGTTTGCAGATTAGGACGCCCTGCCCCGTTGAGTTGACTGGCGTTCCCGCTTTCTCGCACTTCAAATGAATCCCAAACCCGATTCAGGATCGGGACATCATCGCCCCATTTTCCTAACACTTCGCCTTCTGCCTGTTGCAATCCAGCGGTAAAAATCGCTACAAAAAAGAGAAATCCATTGTAGATCAAACCAGTAGCCAACATCACCCAGCCTGGAATCGGCCCCAAGGCCGAACGATCGACAAATTCAACTAGAGTTTGGGCTGCCGTAGGATGCAAGAAGCTCTTTAACATCCACGCTCCACCTAAAATAATGAAAATCCAGATATAGTTACGGCGCAATCTACGTCCAATCGCCTCCAACATGCTGATCGGGAAGTCGGGCTGTAAGAGACTTTCGGCCAGATTTTCCGCCCAATCGGGGCTGGGTTGAAAGGGCGGAACAAGCATGTTGGCGAAAAAGTCAGTCTCCATCAGACGCAATCGATG
This sequence comes from Caldilineaceae bacterium, assembly GCA_046328715.1. Taxonomy (GTDB): domain Bacteria; phylum Chloroflexota; class Anaerolineae; order Caldilineales; family Caldilineaceae; genus JAXLWB01. Next base: position 293,171 of record JAXLWB010000002.1, read on the forward strand.
GCTCCACAATTCGTAGTAGCGATAGCGCCGCGCTTCCATACACAAGAAGAGCGTCACCAACATCGTATTGAGGATCAAGACTCCATAGTGATTGTTGGGCGAGGAGAGTGCAAAGGAAATCGCCGCGCCTGTCGTGACAACGGCCCAGTTCGTCGTTGTATCCAAGCGCTGACGCCAGACATTGGCCCGCTGCACTTCGGCGCGGTAGAAATGAACCATGGCAGTGTTGAATTCAGCGGGGCGCATCTGATAACCACGAAAAGTCCATACCGGATCTGTACCCGAAGGTCCCGCCACGCCCGGTCCACTATTGGGAGGTTGCGTTTGTCCTAACATAGAATGAAGTACCTGTTTAGAGAAATGATAGTGAATCAGTGAGTCAGTTGGTCAGTAGGCAGGGGGTCATTTGTCGCCTTACTGTCCTACTGTCCCACGAACCAACTACAAAGGCCGCCGATGACAATTCAACTCAACGCATCTGAGCGTTTCACCTGGTTGGAGATGCCAGGTGAAGCTGTACAAGATGAACGAATGCTGAAGCTCTTTGCCAAAGCCAAACAAGTGCTCGGTTTTGTTCCGAATGTCTTTCTTGGTTATACCATTCGCCCTACACACTTTTCGCCTTGGTTTAGCCATTTTCGCGAGGTAACTGAAGGGGAATCAGAACTTTCACGCGCCGAGCGAGAGATGATTTCAGTGGTAGTCTCTTCACACAATCACTGTCTCTACTGCCTGGTCAGCCACGGAGCGGAGTTGCGCCGACTCTTGGACGATCCGATTCTCGGGGATCGCATCACCCTTGACTACCGACGAGCCGGATTGGATGAACGGACAACCACCATGCTCGACTACGCACTGAAAATCACAGCCCACCCTGTTGATTGCACGGAAGAAGACATTCAAAAGCTCCGCAACCTTGGCTTTTCCGATCAGGCGATCTTCGATATTGCCGAGGTCGCAGCCATGTTCAACTATACCAATCGGCTGGCACTGGCAACTGGGATGCTGCCCAACCGAGAGTACCATGCAATGGCTCGGTAAAAACTTGCGGATTGCGGATTGAATACGATAATCCACAATCCGCAAGTTGGTTACCTCACATTCCAGAACAGATACATACCGGCCAATGTCCCGCAAAAGGTAAGCACCATCATCCAAACACCGACGCGCAAGAAGTCCCGGCCACTATAGCCACCAGGACTCATCATCAAGACGTTGACGGGATGAGCCAGGGGCGTCAAAAAGGCGGCTGAACAGGCGATTGCCACTGCCACACCCACTGCTTGGGCATTCATACCGGTGTTAAGCGCAGTCGTTACCGCAATTGGCCCCATGATCAATGCGGAAACTTGACCACCGATAATCTGTGTCACAAACGCAGTTAACAGAAAAAGCCCACCAATCAAGGCAAACGAGCCAAAGGGTGAAAGTAACGTAACCAGTGTGTGACCAATCTTCTCCGCTAACCCTGTGTTGACCAGAGCCAGGCTGATCGGCAACATCCCTGCGATCAAAAAAATAACGCGCCAACTGATTGAGCGATAGGCTTCATCCAGGTTAATACAGCCTGTGAATGCCAAAGCCGCAACGCCGAGCAGCATCGCCTCCGAGGTAGGGATCAACTCGATAATCGAAATCAACAAGACCAACGCCGTGATGATCAGCGCGATGCGCGCTTTATGTGGAATCGGCGGGCGGGCGGCATGGCTGCTCTGAAGCACGATAAAGTCAGGATCTTTGGTGAGTCTGCGAATGTTTTGTGGAGTTCCCACCATGAGCAGGGCGTCACCTACTTCGAGTGGCATTTTGCCCACATCGGTGCGGTAACTTCTCTCTTTGCGCCACAGAGCCACACCGGTGATCTCATACTTTTTGCGAAAATCCAACTCGGCCAACGTCTTGCCAATTGCCTTTGAGCGGGGTGGAATGATCAGTTCCGTCAGATCAACCACATACTCATGTCCATCCTCAAGCCTTCCATCCGAGCGACCAATTTCCACGTTAAATTCATGCAATTGCTGCACTCGCTCTTCACGCCCCGCGATCAGCAACACATCACCCTCTTGCAACACCAGGCTTGGAGCCGGCGAGAAAATCGCTTGATGACCCCGCCAGATGGCAGCAACGGTGATTCCAAGAGTAGCCCCGAATTTGCTTTCACTGAGGCTCTTGCCAGCCAATCGACAGTTGTGCTTGATGATCACTTCCCAGAGGCGATCGCTGAGCTGATAGGTTTCCGATAGGCGCTGCGAAAGCATGTTCGCGCTTGCTTCCTTTACGGCTGTTTCATGGCTAGGCAACAATTTGCGTCCCCACACGCTCATAAAGAACAGTGTGATGAGGACGATCAAGCCGCCGGTTGGCACAAAATCGATCATGCCCAGCGAACTCTGCCCTTGGTCGCGCAGAATTGTACTTAGGATGATGTTGGCGGTTGTGAAATAAGTCGCCATACCGCCGACCAAGGTACCGAAGGCTAGCGGCATCAGCAGTTTTGAAGGTGGAACATTTGATTCACGGCTGACTTGCACCGCGGCTGGCAACAACACAGCACCCGCAGCGACATTATTCATCAACAGAGAAAGTGCGGCACCCGCTCCCATGAAGAGAACGATCAAGCGTGCCTCCGACCCACCGCCGATCTCGCGCAGACGGTCGGCGATCCACTGTACCGTACCCGTCCGTTCCAGCGTTTCGGTAATAATAAAGAGGCAAATAATCGTGATGACAACCGAACGGCTAAAACCAGAAAGCGCATCCTGATAGGTCACAACGCCAGTCAGCGGCATCAACCCCATCAGCAAGATCGCCAGCAGATCTGCGCGAAAACGTTCAGTGACCAGAACAACCATCGTGGCGGCGATGATGGCGATCAGTATCCATTCCTGTGATGATAACATTTGAAAATGCACTCAAGAGACTGGCTATTGTCAACAATTGGCAGTGGAAATTATACTTTTCATTTTCGATCTGGTGTAGTTTGCAACGTAGGCACACGTTTGTCCAAAATCATCTACACCCGATGTCTGTCCCTAGCACTAGAACGTACCTTGTGCCACAAAGGTCAATTGGATGGCGTTTGATGATGGTCCAATCTAGAAATTTGTTGAATCACAACAGGCGGAGTCAAGGTCTGCGCTTCGAGCGGGTACTTGTTGATCCCTTTAACCACGTCCATTCCACTCGTCACTCGACCGAAGGCGGCGAATCCTTGTCCATCCGGGTTACGCATACCGCCAAAGTCGAGCGAGGGCTGATCATTGATGCAGATAAAGAAATCGCCCTGCGCCGAATCGGGTGCGAAACGTGCCATCGAGATTGCACCGTCCAGGTGACGCAGCCCAGTCACAGTGGTTCGTTCCAGCGCAATCGGGTCAAACTTCTGCTGCTCCTTGTCTGCCCGCACTGTTGCTTGGATCACCTCGATCTTGATCTCGTTGTTGGGCTGATTGTCGGGATCGAGGACACAGATGCGCCAGAATTTGCCGCCTGTGTAATAGCCAGCATCCACATAGCGCAGAAAGTTGGCAACCGTGATCGGCGCTTTGTCGGGATAGAGTTCGGCGTGGATGTCGCCAAGTTGAGTGGAGATGAGAATCGCAATCGTCATAGTTACCTCAAAATTCCTTCGCTGAGCCGCTCGATATGCTCGTTCAAATGTTGAGAATAGTAGTGTAGGGTGTGGTATTCAGCTTCTAGAAATGGATCAACTCGTGGATTATTCGCTAGATAGTGTTCTTCTTCCACCCATAGCGAAAGCAACTTGTCGAAATAGCGCGCACGCCAGACCGTTTCAAATTCGCTCCGCTGGATCGGATAGAAATCGTGATAATGTTGTAAAAAGCAGCGAGCCTTTTCGTAGTTCTCGGCTGAGAAAACTGCCTTGAAGTTTTCAGGATTGGCAAAACAGATAAATTCAATCGCTCGCACTAATTCCAAGCCGCGATGGATCACCCGTGTTAGTTCCCAATCAAAGACATGGCTTACTCGGTCTGCTGCATCAAAAAAGAGATTGGTATCCTGGTAATCGCCATGCACAAGATGATCGCTGAGTAGATCGATCTTGCTAAATTCATTCCGATGGTGCTCCACCAACTTCAACTTGCTCTGAATAGTTGCAAGCGCAAGCTGGTCAAATTCTGTCATTGGCGATTCAGCGATCTTTGCCAGGATGAATTGTGAAGTTTCGTCAAAATGGGATGGATTGCTGACTGCCGGCCTCGCTTTTACATGGGATACAGATGCATTTTTTCCTGACCGGTGGATCAATCCCAATACAGCAGCACTGGTTTCAAGTGCCTTGGCTGGAAAACTGCCACGCTTCAACTGGCGACCCTCAATATAGGGAAAGAGTGCATAATAACGTTGTTCAAATTCAAAAAAACTGGCACCAGATTGAGTTTTGATAGGAAGAATCACTGGCACTCCAGCAGCAGCAAAGAAGAATTTAGCTTCGTGCACTGCGGCCACGTTTTCCAATTGCGTAAATCTATATTGCTTCAGAAAGTACTGATTGGCCGCAGACTCCAGGACAAAGTTGCGACTCAGAAAGCCACGAGCAACCGACTGTGCGGGGGAACACAGAGCGATGCCATAGTGTTGGGTAACGATCTCAGCAAGCGTGGTATTCATGGGTTCAGCCAGCGGCACGCAGGTAATGCATCCAATAGCCCTGCCAAGGGCCATAACCGGCTGCGATGCGATTGATATCGGGCTCGGTCAAAGGTTTTCCAGCATTATAAACCTTTTCGACTGCCTGGCTAAACTGTTTGATGTTGGGCATGGCTGTATCCATTCGTCCCAGACCACGCAGCATGACAAAAGATGCGGCAAATGGACCAAAGCCACGAATCGCACGGAGCCACTGCTCCACTTCCACAGCGGGTGCATGGCGCAGCCATTGCTCGTCAATGCCATCAAAGGCAGTGATGACGTGACGCAGATACTCGGCCTTTTGACGGTTGGCAATCAGACTTTCTAGTTCGTCCACACTCGCTGTTGCCATATCGGAGGGAGATGGGAATGGCCACAACGTTTCTCCTTGGACTTCAATGCTCTGGCTATAGCGCTCGATCAAGCTACGTTTCATCTTGGCTGCCAAGGGGATCGGATTACGTTGCGTCAATACGGCCCAACAGCCATTTTCGAAAGGTGTTAAAAACTTCACCTGGTGGTAACCGTAGAGTCGCCGCATAATTGGCGCAAAGGCAGGATCGTTCTGGGCGATGGCATAAAAGGGGCCAAGCTCGTCGTGCAGGCTGAGAAAGAACTCAATTCGATCCACGATCTGAGCTTGGATTGAGGCCAGTGCGTCGGAAGACGCCAAGTTTGTATAGATTTCGTAATGCAGGACTGGCTTGTCTACCTGACCCGAAGCCCAAACGCGAAAGGCCACCGCCTGACCTGCAAGCATCACCGCTTTGGTCATGCTCTGGTTGGCGATGATCTGTTCACCACGGGTTGGTTTAAACTCGCCCACGAATTGTAGCGATTTCGAAAAATCAAAGGGCGGCATTGGGGTCAATTCCCCAGTGAAAAGTGGTTTGTGCATAGATACCTCACACTCCATCCAATTACGTTAGAAATTACCAAGTACTTCAGTAGGACAGTAGGACAGTGGGTCAGTCTCGTATTCACTGCCTCACTGTCTCACTGATTCACTGTCTTACTGGGGATTTAGTTCACTTCGCTGTGGAGGCCGACGAGATTGCCTTCGCTGTCGACAAAGGTGGCGATAAAGCCAGCGGGGCCAATGCTCGTCTTGGGAAGAACAACTGTACCGCCTGCTGGTTCAATCCGGCTCAGAATTTCATCCAATTTGCCGTTGGCGTTGAGGTAAATAATCGTGCCGATCTTGGCTGGTTGACGTTTTGGATCCTGTGACAATGTGCCACCAACACTGCCTTCGGCAAAGGGCAAAAAAGCATTAGCCGCCCCATAGAATATCTCTGTATGCAGCTCTGTATCCAAGATGGTGCTGTAAAAGCGTACAGAACGATCAAAGTCGACGACTGGGATTTCGAACCAATTACATGCGTTGCTCATATTTCTTCCTTTTCTGTTGGTTGTTGTCGATAGAAACCCTTTCCTAGAGCTTTATCGAGCGGTTGTCGTTAACCACAGAAACAGCATCGCATGGTCGTGTGACAGCGTTATGTCAGTAGCCCTTTTAAATTTCTTTTTGATGGACTTTGGTCATCGCCTGTGCCTCTTCCAGCAGGCGAGTACGCAAGGAATCAGGTTCCAACACCCGTACTTGCCGTCCCCAACTCAACAACCACTGCATCACTTCTTCCAGTTGGCGAATGTGCAGCGTAACCAACAACCCATCGGCTCGTTCCTCTTCGGCCACGGTAAAAAAGGAACGATTTTCCTGGACCCAGCGCGCCGCTTGCGGGCTAAAAAGCACCCGTACAACGATCTCACGTTTTTGTTGTTCGCCATCATAGGCAAACTGAAAATCCGAAGGGCGTTCAAAGGTTTGCAGTTGTAACTTGAGCTGATCCATCCGATCCAGTCGGAAGTTGCGGCGCGCTTGGCGGGCATGATCGTGCGCGACCAAGTACCATACGCCATCCACATGTGCTAAACCATAGGGATCTACAGTGCGAGTCTCACCGCTTTGGGCAGCTCGATTTCCAGACGCCAACCAACGAGCAAAATAGCGGAAGCGCACCTGTCGCCTTTCGATCACGGCTCGCCGCAATTGTTGCAGCGCGTTTGACACTCGTGGATTGGCGACTGCACTGTTTTGATGAAAAAAAAGACTGCTCTGTAGATAACGGACCTCGGCCCGCCGCCGCTCCGACAGGGCACCGTCGATTTTGGCGGCAGCGGATTGGGCGGCAGCGCGATATTGAGCGTCGAAGTTCTGTGCCATCGCATCGGCACCAAGCAGCAACATAGTGGCTTCGTCAGCCGTGAACATCAAGGGTGGCAGAAAGTAGCCCTCCATCAAACTGTAGCCTTGACCGGTCATCGCCGCAATCGGCACGCCGGACTGCGATAAGGCTTCGATGTCACGGTAGATGGTGCGTTTGCTGGTGCCAAAGATTGCCGCCAAATCTTCAGCGCGGCGTTGGCCATGCCGTTGCAGTTCGAGAACAATGGCGAGCAGGCGATCAGTGCGGTTCATAATACGAGGAGGAAGATAGAGATTAGCGATTGGAGATTAGAGATTACGCACACAATCGCTAATCTCCAATCGCTGGCTTTTAGTGATGATGATCTGACGATGCATAGTGTTGCGCAATCAGATTTGCGCCAAAGTCGTCCAGTGGGTCGCGCCAGACGGAGTGGATGTGATTGGCACCATTCTGGGTATTGTCGTATTCGACCAGGAAGCGCGGGGCTTGGATACGATAGTAGTGCGGCTGGCGGCGCTCTAATCCACCGGCCCAAGCGAAGTGGAGATTGTCGATGCCCTGTGCTTCCAGCTTTTTCAGCTCGATCTCAGCCAACTCGTCGGGCATACGGTGGATGTAATCACCGACCAGGGCGAGTAAAATTTCGCGCTGACTACTATTGAGGTCGCTTGCACCAATGCCTTTTGGCGTTTTTGTATAGCTCACCGCATCAAAGTCGGCGGTGGTCAGTCCACGTTCCTTAACAAAGCGCTCAATCGAGGGATATTGGGCAATCACACTTGGATGATCTGTCACACCGGGCATGGGTGTCGGGATAGAGTTGTCCAGCACATAGGGACGGTTGAGGGTGACAATATCGTTGGGGGCAGTGGAAGAGAGCAGGGCTTTGGCCTGTTGTGCCTCGGAAAGTTCGTGCATCAACTGGCGGGCCAGGTCTTCGATGCCAGCCAACGGTCGAATCGAGTATTTGCCGAGCAATTGCGAATCGCCTGGGTTGGAGCCAAAGAAAGTTGGGGTTGGAGCCACAATCTGGCCATCGACAATCGTGTAGTTGAGACAGACATGATGTCCTTCAAAACGCCAGCCCCAGGGCTTCTTGTCATCCGGCTGCCCAAAAATCGTGACAAAGTAGAAATTGGCATCACGCCACCAGTCAGGCATCGCCTTCCAGCCCTCAATACCATCCAGGGTGCGCTCCAACCCCATGATCGTGGTTGTGGTGACCCAACCAGCTTGACTGAGTCCGCTGGCCACTAGCCGTTGCGCCAGCCGCTCCTGATGGCGATCCATCTCACCTAGGGGCAAACCGCGCCGGAGAATCGGAAAATAGTGCCAGGCGGTACGCTCCTGTTCGTCCGCAAAGTCGAGTTGAGCTTTCGCCCGTTGGTCCGTGGAGAGAGAGGCAAGAAAATTGTTGGCTGCTTCGCCCATACGTTGGACAAGCTCACGAGCGGCAGCACCGATTGGTTGATGGGTATGCATGAAATTGCGTCCTTAGTTATCGGTAGATGGAATGCGATGTGGCTATTTTATCACAAGGTATAGGTATCTTCTGCATTGAGTCCTAGCAACAATCCCAGTACCTACATCGGACCTTTTTTTACCGCCTACGCCAAAAAGACAATATCCTGCGGGAGCTTCTTCATCTTTAACAGGTTGCCGGTCAGATCGAGAATTTCGTCGAGCTTGACAAAGTCTGCTTCGCTGACTACAAAGATGTTGGGATTAGCCTTGGCACAGAGGTTGCTGAGGTTGACTGTGGTGTTCGTGACATCTGGTGTGTTCTGGTACCAGAATTTGAGCACTTTGCGGAAGAGATAGGGGTAAATCAGCGATGCATCGGTCGGCAGGCTGCTTTGTTGCGTGATCAGCTTGATGTCGGAAAGGACGATCCCGGGGATTGACTTATCCGAATGCCAGAGATTGGCCGTGTTGCTGGACATAGCATTTGCCTGCGCCTGCGTGACTGCGGCACTCAATTTGTTACGCAGCTTGGCCTGCAATGTCATGTAGAAATAAGGATAGACCAACCCCTGCTGCAAGAGATAATAGTTAGCGCTTTGTTCTGCCCGTTCAGTCAGCTCATCCTGCGTAATCGACTTGCCGTCGGTATCGGGGGTGCTGCCTCGGAAAACCCAGGCGACGGGACGACCGTTGAGTTCAATGTCGCGCGTGATGATATAGCCTGGAATCTGGTCAGCTAGACGCTGAGATACAACGACCTCTTGGCCATTTTGGGTGAGCGTGGCCTTGGCAAGGTAGGAGCCGTCGAACACATTCTTCCAAACCCCATTGTTGACGCCCAGGAATCTGAGAAATTCAGTGGTTGCCCGACGTCCTAAATCTCCGGGCTGCCTGAATTCGCCTACGGGTTTGCTGGCAATCAGCGCCGGATCGGCACCTTCGCTGGGTTTGAAATGGGTTTCCGGCGCATCAAGACCTTGTAAACGCAGTTGTACTGCCCCTTGATCCTTTGGGTTGGCCAGTTTGCTGCGAAATAGCTTTTCGTTGTCCTGCGTGATGAGTTTCTCCCATAGCAACGGATTGCTAGCCTTAAACATTAACGAATCTCCGTCGGGTGAGTAGCCGACCACATGGAAGTTGCCTTTGATCAGAACGTAATTCATGTCTCTTCTCCTTCGATCTTGGTTTGTAGAATGATTTGATGGACTCTCGCGGTTTCGCCGTATGCGAGTTGGATTGCGTAGAATGAGAGGTATTCTACGGTTCAAATCTATTTAACAGATGTTAGAACAGATTAAGATTAGATTAGAAATTCTTCAGAATGAATCTATCATGAGGAAGGTTACTCACTTAACAAATTACGAGGAAGTTTGTACGTTTGTTTCTTTAGGGCTACTTTCCATCCTGATAGGAGCAGAATTCGATGCCGTAAGAATCGAAGAGTTCCTTTTCGTAGGCCAGTGCCTCTGGATAGAGTTCGGCAATGGAATCGACCGGCAGTGTCGTGATCGGAATGTAAAATGGCTCGATTCGCCCGGCGACTTCATAATGGTACACCAAGCGAGGCTGGCCATTGTTCTCTTCGAGCTCAATTGCCAGCAGGCGGCTGTCCAATGAGCGGATGGTTTGGGCAATCTTGTGTGGATTCAGCGGATGTGCCATAGGAATCCTACAGAAACGAGATAGGAACGTTTGAGCACAATGATAGTCATTTAGTAGAACAGTAAAGCAAGTGAGTCAGTAGAACAGTGAGACAGTCTGTCAGTAAATACATCGGACCGTACTGTCCCATCGTCTCACGGTTCCACTGACGCTTCACTGTACTAGCAAGACATACGCAGCGCACAGACTAACAACGTACGCTATTTTTGCATAAGCCCGTTCAGTGTAGCAGAAAATGAGCGCGGAAAGCTTTGGCCGATTGGCTATGGTTCAAAGAGAGGAAGGCAGAGTTTTTGGACCTATGGCCTAAAAAGGGCTTCATGGGCGACACGTTGCCATTGCAAGGCCGCCGCCAGTTGTGCAGCGTCGTGGAAGTTGCTAGGATCGAGTCCAGTCAGTTCGTGGATCTTCTTGAGACGATAGGCCAGACCGTGACGGTGCATATTCAACTGTTGTGCAGCGGCCCCTGCCGACAGTTCGGCGTCCAGATACGTTTCCAATGTCTGGAGTAACTCTGGCTTATCCAGTAGTTGACAGAGCAGATGATCTGCCAATTGGGACTTTGTCAGATCGTTGTGAGCACAGACAAATCCAGCTAATCCTAAATCAAAGGTCGTGAAGGCATGACCTGCTCCCAGCAGCGTGCGCCCCGTCTCCAGCGCAAAACGTGCATCCTGATATGAGGACGAGAGCGCTTGCCAGCCAGCGTGATAAGCGCCGATCCCAGCGCTTAGGTTACTCTGGGAACCTTGACTGAGTTCATCAATCAACCGCTGGCTAATCGACTTAAGTCGCTGGCGGCCTGCTTCTATTCGTCGAGGCTCAATGGCGGCCAGGATGATCAGAGAGTGCTGGTCAAAAAAGCTAAAGATGTGGGTGCTACGTTTGCCAAGCAGTCGTTGCGCCAGATCCAGGGTGTGACGCTGTTCTGGCTTGTGATTCTTTGCGGTTGCGGCAACACCATTTTGTACACTTGACGTGCTAATTGACGGATACATGGGCTGAGGTTGCAGATCGATAACGACTGCGATTCGAGGCACTTCCAGATCAATGTTCAAGATCAGCGCATTTTCAAACGCTGCCGCTGGATTGGCAGCAAAGCGATCATGCAACAGATCGCTCACAAACTTGTCCAACGCCCACTGCCGGTCAAACATCTGCTCGAAGACCCTGTGTTGATGAATAATTAAGTGTGCAACTGCCCGAGCAACGTGCGCAATCTCTTTGCTCTGTGGCGTTGAATTGGCGATGATGAGCCGCCCCACTTCCTCATCGCCCACACACAAGGGTAAATTCACACACTCCTGCGCAGTCGAGGGGACAGTGAGGGGTTTGCTTTGTGCAGTGGAACGTTTTGTTTTGCTTTCTACCGCCTCCGTACAAGCTAACACCTGATTGGCTTGGTTCACCACCCAGATCTTACCGTCAAACTCTTTGCTCAATTGTTCGACAATGTGTTGTGCCGTATGGGAGGCTAGGTTCATTGCGTTTTCTCCCCAGAACGAATTACTGACCATCACGTCAGGCTGCAGGGGAACGGTCTGTCGAGTTTCGCTTGCTACCATCGTACAAACGGGGATTGTCCTCTGTCTTTAGAACCAGTTGATCACCAGTTTATGAAAAGCTCAACATGTAACCCAAGTGGCCGAATGTCCACAAAATCTCCACAGATCCAGGCAAATCCCATCCCGATATCCATAGAATTGTTCTGCCGCTTTTGTTAGACTCACCTTCAAAAACGTCGTTCGCGCATCCAAAACCGAAGCTCTCAGAGAGTTGATCCAGCGTAACAGCTTCACGCCAGCTATTCATGTCGCTAAACTGCGGTTGCAATGAGAAGCAGAGTTTTCCAAAGCCATTTTCGAGAAAACAAACTCCGCTTCTCATTCAGAGCAGAGTATAGAAGATGGGTCAAATCTAACAAATTTGGAGCGATTCGTGTGTAAGCCCTAACTCAAATGCACAAGTCCTGTCTAAAAAACATAGTATAAAGGAGATTCTTTGTGAACGCATTTACGCAGCAATCCCTATCACGCCGTCGTTTTCTACAGACTGCGGGCATGGTTGTGGGCGGTACCCTACTGGCAAGTTGTGCCAATCCTGCTGCGGTTCCGGGCGGAACGCCTGCGGCCGGAGCGGGGGGTGCAACTCCCGCAACGGGTGCTGGCGGGGCAACTCCTGCAACCGCGTCAGGCACGTTGCAAGTCTGGTCACGCATGACCGATGTAGCACAGGATTCGATCAAGGGCATTATCGACGACTACAATCAGAAGAACACGAAGGGTGTCAAAGCCGAGTTTGTCTTTATTGCCGAGACACAGGGTAGCCAAGCTGATGAAAAGTTGCTCACCGCAGTGGCAGGCGGCACACCGCCGCCCGTCTACTACGCAGATCGGTTTACAGTGCCCCAGTTTGCCTATCAAGGCTTCTTCACCGATCTCACCGATTTAGCGCAATCGGCTGGAGTGACCAAAGACCAATACTACGATTTTGCCTGGGAAGAGACGCTCTACAAAGACAAGATGTACGCACTGCCTTTCGATACCGACACCCGCGCCCTGTGGTACAACAAGGACATCGTTAAAGAAGCGGGGCTGGATGCAGAGAAGCCACCGCAAACCCTGGACGAATTGAAGGGCTGGGCCGATAAGCTCACCACACGTGGGGCAGGCAACGTTATCACCCGCTTCGGCTTCCATCCTATTTATGATCAAGCATGGCTCTACACCTGGGGTTTTGCCTTCAAAGGGGAATTCCAAGATCCCAGCACCAAGAAGATCACCTTCAGCAATCCCAACAACGTCAAGGCAATGGAATATGTCAAGGCATGGGTGGACGAGATCGGCGTGCAGGATATCGACGCAATGATTGCCTCTTGTGCGGGCGGTGCCTGTAACGGCCCAAACAACTGGTTCTTGACCGGCCAGTTTGCGACAACCTGTAGCGGCGACTGGATGGTGGCGCAGACCAAACAATTCAAACCTGACACAAACTACGGCGTCGTTCCCTTCCCTGGACCCGACGGACCGGCGCCCTTTGCCAGTTGGGCAGGTGGCTGGAGTTGGGTAGTTCCCAAAGGTTACGCTGATGTAGCGACGGCCTTTGACCTTGTCTCCTACTTCTGCGGCACAGAAGGGTTGACCAAGTACTGCAAGGACACCTATCACATCCCGACGCTTAAGAAAGCAGCCGAAGATCCCTTCTTCCGCGAAAATCCGCTGCATGCGGTCTTTATGGATCTGCTGCCCGTTTCCCACGCTCGCCCGCCGATTCCGTTTGGCAGCAAGCTGTGGGATCTCCAGGTCAAGGCCCTCCAGGATGAAATTCCGCACGGCACCAAGACGCCCGAACAGGCGCTGACCGATATCGATACGACGATCAACAAAGATTTGCAAGACGCAGGGTTCTTTAGCTAGGTGAAATGGAGGTGCGGTTATTCTGCACCTCCATTTGTCACTTTCTACACTGGGTTCGACCGTGACGACTGTCCATGAGAGGGGGAGTGTCATTCTGAGGAGCGGCTGTTCGCGACGAAGAATCTTGGTTGGACAGCACAGGATTCTTCGCTCGAAACAGCCCTCGCTCAGAATGACAGATTACCACGGCTAATTTTTCGTTGAGAAAGGCGAGAATGGCAAACAACATCGCAGTGCAACCTACACGCAGACGCATGAGGTTGCAGACGCGCAACACGATCAACGGCATCCTCTTTGCCTTGCCCTGGCTGTTGGGGTTGCTGATGTTCTGGATCTATCCCACCTTTGCGTCCGGCTACTACAGCTTTACCAGCTTCAACGCAGTCCAAAATCCAACCTGGGTGGGATTGGCCAACTATCGCAACCTCTTCACGAATGATCCTGACTTCCTAGATGCTGTCTACAATACACTCTACTTTGCCATTGTTTCGATTCCGCTGGCGATCATCTTTGCCTTTGGGCTGGCGATGATGCTCAACGCCAAGGTCAAGGGACAGGTCATCTATCGAACCATCTATTTTCTGCCAACGTTGGTGCCCGAGGTGGCACTGGCCTTTGTCTGGATTTATCTCTTTACCCCCGGCTCCGGCTTGGTGAATATTCCCTTTAACTGGTTGGGGCTATACCGGCTCTGCTGGTTGACCTGTCCGCAGATGGCGCGGCCAACTTTGGTGCTGCTAGCACTCTGGATCATCGGGCAACAGGTGATTCTCTACCTGGCTGGCCTGCAGGATGTGCCGCAGGATCTCTATGACGCCGCGGATGTGGATGGCGCTGGTTTCTTCCGCAAATTGTGGAATGTAACTGTCCCGATCATGACACCAGTGATCTTTTTTCACATGGTAACCTCGATCATCGGTGCCTTCCAATTCTTCGCCATTCCCTATATTATGACCGGTGGTACGGGCTTCCCCGCCAATAGTACGCTCTTTTACTCGATTTACATGTACAAACAGGCGTTTCAATATTTCAACATGGGCTATGCCTCGGCTCTGGCCTGGTTGCTCTTCGTGGTTACGCTGCTGATTACATTGGTGATCTTTCGCACCTCGCGACTGTGGGTCTTCTATGCTGGCGGTGAACGATAAGGCGAATGGAGTAGAAGGAACAGGTAAACGTTATGACGGTAGAGACGCAACGCACTGCCTCGTATACAAAACAACAACAAGCGCTCGTGAATCGCAAGCGGACCAAACAGATCATCCGCAGTATCCTGTCGCACGCGGTATTGATTCCCTTTGCCTTCGTCTTTATCCTGCCCTTCTTATGGATGCTCTCGACTTCACTTAAGTCAGATACACAGCTCTTCGTCTATCCGCCTATCTTGGTTCCGATTCCTCCGGCCTGGAGCAATTATCCAACCGCAGTGGTCTATATCGACTTCTTTCTCTATTTGCGCAATACGCTGATCATTGCTGTCACGGCGACGATCGGTTCGCTGATTTCTGGCTCTCTGGTGGCCTACAGTCTGGCACGCATTCCCTGGCCGGGACGCAACGTCCTCTTTATTTTGACCATCGCCACGCTGATGTTGCCCTTCCAGGTGACGCTGATCCCGCTCTTCTTGGTCTTCAAGGCGTTGGGGTGGGTCGGTGATTTTCGCCCGCTGATTGTGCCACAGTTCTTTGGCGGCGCGCTCTATATCTTCCTCTTGCGCCAATTTTTTATGACGATTCCAATGGAGCTTTCGGAGGCGGCACATATTGACGGAGCCAGCGAACTGCGCATCTATGCCTCGATTATCCTGCCATTGGCCAGGCCGGCCTTGGCGACCGTGGCGATCTTTGAGTTTATCGCCCGCTGGCGCGATTATCTGGGACCGCTGATCTATCTCAACAATCAGCAACTCTACACGCTTTCCTTGGGCATCTACGAGTACCGTTCGCAATATGGGGCAGAATGGGGACTGTTGATGGCGGCATCGGTCTTGATCACGCTGCCGATTATTCTGCTCTTCTTCTTCCTGCAAAAGACCTTTGTTCAGGGTATTGCGTTGACAGGTATTAAGGGGTGATATGTCCCACGATAAACTACGATAAAGAGGCTTGGTAAACACGGAAATCAGGGAACATGGAGTTTTTGTTTATAAGGAGAAGAGTCCGGCTTGGACAAATTCAGGGGTGCGATCCTCTTTTACTGGCGTAGCTTCGTCAATGGTTTCCACTTTTTGTTGCAAGCCCAATGTCTTTTCCAACCACTCGATCTGCACCCTTAACTCCTCCACCGAGCAGGCAGTCACCGGTTTGCCGTAGCGTTGCACCAGTTGCGCATTGGCTTTGCGAATCGTCTCGCCATTCACCTGTCCATAAAGACTGCCCGCATATTGACCGACCAAGCCCTGCCGACGGCGGCGCAACTGTTCACGCAACTCTTTGTCAGTGATGGGATGGTGATCTTCTTCCTTCAGCTCTTCCGTAAAAGTCTTGTAGCCAAAGCCCATCCCCGTGATGGCATCGAGCGTGACGCCGTGATAGAGCAGGCGAGGACCCTCGCTGCCAAAGCTGCCCACCGGCTGGACTGGCTGCTCAGCAATCTCTTCGGCAGTTTTGATGCCCCGAGCTGCCTCTTTGCGTTTGGTCGCCACGTAGTTACGCATGGCCAAATCACTCAAACCGTAGATCCAGGCGGTCTGCTCGCTGGCTGGACGGCTGGGAAGCATACGTCCGGCACGCATGGTGAATTGATCGAGCCAGTTGAATTCACGCACGCCATTAAGGACAGCGGCCACGGCAATCGGCTTGTGGTCATAGCCGACATGCGCCATGCCGACGGTTACCAGCATATCACGTCCGCCACTTTTGAAGAGGCGCAGGTTACTGTGCGCCTGGCTATCATCCGAAACCGCTAACAGACAACGAGCGCCCAGACTTTGCAGATACTCCAGGACCTGACGGGCATGGTCTTGATTGGCGCAACCAGCAATACCGCAGTAGCTGGGCGCAAGTTCCTGAAGTTCCTTGACCTTTTCAAAGGCATGGCGGGCGGCAATCTGCCAAAAGTTAGGGTCGGTAGCGACTTTGGTCAACTGTTGGGCGGTCGTACTCAGATCGACGACTTCTTTGCGGTAGCGAACTGCGCCATCTTGCTGATAGCGGCGGGTCTGTAAAAGCGAACCATCGAAGAGCGTGGCATCAAAGGGACGCAGATAGCCCTGAGCTACGCCATCGGAGTAGGTGATCTGGACATCAGCGGCGATTTTTCCGCTGTCGTCATATTCGACAAAGACAATCGGATTTTCGTCGGAGCGGTAGGGGGTGCCGGTCATGACCAGCTTGAAGGCAGCAAACTCGTCAAGTTGACCGAGGATCTTGGCTGCCTGGGTGGTATCGCCGCTGCCGTAGAGCTTTTCGCCCAGGTAGTGGGCCTCGTCGCAGACAATCGCCAGGCGACCTTTATAACGACGGGCGAAGCGCAGATGTACTATTGGATCGGCACAGAGCGATTGATAGCTGGTGATGTAGCCAAAGCCGCGCAGGCTATCGATACTCTCATTTTCGCGGTGAACCAATGCACCCATTGCGCCGGGCTGAAAGTGATGACGCACGCTCTTCCAGTCAAGTTCAAATTGCGAACAGAGACCCAAACGGGGCGTAAAGACGACCGCGGCATCAATCTTGCCGGCCTTGCGCATGGCATCCAGCACAGCCAAGGCCAAGATGGTCTTGCCGCCACCTGGGGGAATGACTGCGGTCAGTACGCCATTGTGCGGTTTACCAAGCGCAGCCTGGACTGCGTCAAGTTGGTGTTTGCGTAGGACGAAAGGCTGCATAGCGGCGCATATGAAACCCCATTCACGCCATTCTTGCAAGTTCGTAATGGGGTGAGAGAGGAGAATTTTAACTGCGTGGAGACTTGTTAATACTCTTCCGGGAGGGTTTGTCAAAGGCGAGCGTGGATCCTTCAGATCTTCCCGGAAGAGTAACTGTACATATCATGATTCCCGCTTCATCAACAAATACATACAAAATCCAAAGGCGGCCAATCCCGCCCAAAGCACAAAGGGTGCGCTGGGGCTAATGCTTGCCAAGCTATTGCCCAGCGGCGGCGCAATCACACCGCCTAAACCACTACAGGCAATGACAAAGCCGGTAGCCGAAGCCGCATAGCGAGCACCCACGCCCTTCACCTCCATCGCCGCCGTCATCGTGATCGCCATAAAGCCGTCGCGCATGACCCCAGCGATGATCACGGCCAGCCAGACCAGCGGTCCATGGACCACTGTCAACAAACCCACGCCAGTTGCCACCATCAATGCGCCAGCCATTAAAACGCCGCGCCGCACGCCCAAACGATCCGAAAGCAATGCGACTGGGATCGCAGCGCACATACTCGCCGCATGAAAGCTTGCCAACGCGCTATCTGCCTGGGCTGTCTCCCAACCCAAGTTACGCAAGTAGAGCGGCAAATAGCCCAAAAACGCCGTGACGCACGAGCCAACTCCGAGGGTGGCCAAGCCAATCAGCCAAACGTTGCGAATACTTGCGACGTACTGCAACGAGGCAGCCAGGGAATTATGGCTTGTTGTGTCCTGGCGCTCTCCGCTATCACTGACCTTTTCCTGGGTTAGCCACCATAACAGACTAAAGAGCAAGGCAACCGCGCCATAGACAAAGAGCACATTGCGCCAGCCACCCAGGAGGGGTGAAATCACCGTGGCTGCCAATAGCGAACCCAACATAAAACCAAACGCCATCCCAAGCGAGACCACCCCGTTCGCCATCCCCAAACGTGGCCCGGCAAACCAGATACGACAAGTTTTGTGCACATTCATTGGAATGAGCGACTGAAAAATGCCGAGAAAGAACATGGTGGTTGCCAGCGAAGCAAAGTTCCAGGTCAAGCCACGCGCTGCACCGACCACGCCCATCACCAAACACGCTACACTGAGCGTAATGCGCGACCCGTAGCGATCACTGATCGGTCCACCCACTAAGCCAATCACGATGCCCATCAACGAGCCAATGCCCCAAATCCAACCGACCTGAACCAGGCTCAAGTGCAACTCTTGCGAAATCTCGTCGAATAGAACCGGCAGCGACATCGACGGAATCGCCATCACAAAGGTAAAGGTGAAGGCACCTAGGGCCAATACATACCATTTGTAATTGGTCGATTGGTGAACGGAAAGCGTTGCAGCACCCAAGATGGCCTCTTTTCTCTGGAATAGGAAGTTTTATGCTGGTCACATTGTACGTTGAATGTAGCGCGAGCAGTAAATCTTCTCAGCTAAATGCAACGCAAGCATGGAGAAACTGTTATACTATCCGTAAAGATTCTGTAGCTACCCAAATTTTACAAATTCAAAAAGAGATTTTTTATGTCGGACATTCAAACATGCTTGTCAGAAATGACACTCGAAGAAAAGGCTGCGCTCTGCACCGGTCTTGGACCCTGGTCCACTACGCCGGTTGAGCGGTTGGGAATTCCGCCGATCATTATGACCGATGGGCCTCATGGCATCCGCCGCAGCGGCGACATCAATGCGATGGCGGCGGATAGCCTGCCAGCCACCTGTTTTCCCACCGCTTCCTGCATGGCTTCCAGTTGGGACGTGGAGTTGCTGACTGCGGTGGGGCAGGCAATTGCCGAAGAGGCGATCGCCCTCGGCGTCGATTTAGTACTTGGCCCCAGCAATAACATGAAACGTTCCCCGCTCTGTGGCCGCAACTTCGAATACTTTGCCGAAGATCCCTACTTATCGGGCGAACTGGCGACCAGCTACATCAAAGGCGTGCAAGGCAAAGGTGTCGGCACTTCGCTCAAACACTACGCCGTCAACAACCAAGAGACACGCCGTTTCAGCATCAGCGCCGAAGTTGATGAGCGAACCTTACATGAAATATATCTGCCTGCCTTCGAGAAAGCGGTCAAAGAAGCCCAGCCTTGGAGTGTGATGTGTGCCTACAATCGTGTTAACGGCGAATTCTGTTCCGAACATCACCAACTACTGACCAAGATTCTCAAAGAAGAATGGGGCTTTGAGGGGTTTGTAGTCTCCGACTGGGGTGCAGTGCACGACCGGGTGGCGGCATTAACGGCTGGACTCGATTTGGAGATGCCTGGCCCCAAGGATCGCCGAGTGCAAGCGGTCATCGAAGCGGTGCGCTCTGGCAAGTTGGACGAAGCAGTTCTGGATGAAGCGGTGCGGCGCATCTTACGCATTGCCTTTATGGCTGCCGAAACAGACAAAGGTGGATCCTTTGATATCGACGCCCATCATGCTTTGGCACGTAAAGCGGCCAGCGAAGGCATGGTCCTGCTCAAGAACAATGGCATCCTGCCGCTCCAGGGTCAGCAGCAGATCGCCGTGATTGGCCGCGCCGCTCGTGAGGCGCATTATCAAGGCGGCGGCAGTTCGCACATTCACGCCACCCAGGTCGATGTTCCCTTTGTTGAATTGCAGAAGGTCAATGAGGCGGTAGAACTGATTTATGCTGAAGGCTACACCACCGACGGCGCGCTGCAACAGAGCTTGATCGACGAAGCGACCACCATCGCCCAAAACGCTGATGCTGCTATCCTTTATATTTCGCTGCCTAGTTCCAAAGAGTCAGAAGGCTATGACCGCCCCGATCTCGACCTGATGCCGCAGCAGATCGCTCTGATCAAGGCAGTTTCAGCAGTGCAACCCGCCACCATCGTCATCATCAACAGCGGTTCTGCCGTGACCATGAGCGACTGGATCGACAGCCCAGCGGCGGTCTTGCAAGGCTGGATGATGGGTCAAGCTGGCGGCGGTGCGATTGCTGACATTCTGTGGGGCAAGACCAATCCCTCGGGCAAACTGGCAGAGACATTCCCGAACAAGCTCGCCGATACGCCGTCTCATATCAATTTCCCTGGTAGCGCCACCCAAGTTCATTATGGCGAAGGCATTTATATCGGCTACCGCTATTACGATGCCAAACAGATGCCGGTGCTCTTCCCCTTTGGTCATGGGCTAAGCTATACGACCTTTGCCTATGGTGCGCCCCGTGTTTCAGCAACTTCATTCAAGGATATCGATGGCGTCACCGTAAGCGTGGACATTACCAACACAGGCGCGTTGGCTGGCAAGGAGATCGTACAACTCTATGTGCATGATCAAAAATCCCAACTGGCTCGTCCGCCCAAGGAACTCAAAGGCTTTGCCAAAGTCGAGTTGCTGCCCGGCGAGACGAAGACGGTCAGCTTCGCCCTCGATTTCCGTTCCTTTGCCTACTACCACCCTGGCCACCATCAGTGGATCTGCGAGGATGGGGACTTTGATCTGCTGGTCGGGGCCTCGGCGGCGGACATTCGGGGTGCAGTCACAGTAACATTACAAGCCACTCAGGATCTCCCGTCCTTGCTTAATCGAGATTCGACCGTGCGCGATTGGCTGGAAGATAAACGAGGCAATGCCGTCTTTGCTCCCATGTTCCAACAGATGATCGCTCAGATGAGTGCGGCCTTCGGCGTCGGCGTCAGTCAGGAAGCCGGGATCGGCATGGACATGATGGGCTTCGTCATGGAGACTCCGTTACTCAGCCTGCTTCATTTCCAAGAAGCCATGCTCCCCGTTTCCCCTGAAGATCTAGTCGATGGCCTGTTGGCACAGGTAGCGGCGCTGTAGCATCTACTTGTCCCGTATGGGCACCAGAATTTAGACTTTGATTTGCGTCCTAAATTCAGGCGTTCCTACGGGACGGGTTTCCGTTAACCAGCGACTGATCCACCAGAAGAGGAATAATCCGCACAGATCTGCGGCTAAATCGGTAAAATCTGCTGTACGTAAAGGAGAGAAAGATTGAAAGCCCTCTTCCACTATGGCAATCGAAAATGGAATCAGTACGGCCAGAGGCAAAGATTGTTTGGCAATTTGCCAGCCTTTTCCCGGCAGCCAAATGTGTAACCAGCCCGCTAACAGTCCCCACAAGAGAAAGTGCATCACCTTGTCGGCATAGGGCCATTCAAGCAGGTTGCGTGGCAGCAGGTCCATGTAGGCCATCATCGAAACCAGGATAGCGATGGCAATCTGCGGAAAGAGCAGCCAGCGCAGTCGATCGCGCACCTGCCCCGTCTGCACAAAGATTCCATAACAAGCGGCACCAATCGTAAGCCCCAATACCATCCCCGCCAGGACATCGGTTGGGTAGTGTTGCCCCAGGTAAATTCGACTCACTGAGATCAGCAAAGCAACCAATAGCGAAGCAATCGAGATCGACCAATTACGAGTGGCCAGAATCAGGACCATCGCCGTTGCAAAAGCTGCCACCACATGGCCACTGGGAAACGAGGGAAAGGGTGGCTGTGCCAACAACAGCCGCACATCCTCAGGACGGGGACGCCAAGCAAGAAATTGAAAAACAAAGGTCGCCAGCAACCCCATCAAGAGAGCTGCCCAAATCGCCCTGGCCAACTTCGTTTCACCTTGTAGCCAATAGTGAATCGCAGTCGCTGGTAGTGCAGCCAAACCGATCGTCGAAGCCAATATCATCACCACATCGAGGGCGGGATGAGCAAGTTGGCGGTTGAATAAGTGAAGAATGAAAGTATCCATGCCGCTAAGCATAGTGGAATGTCTTCACAGATTCAACCGCTTGACTGTCAAAATCTAGGCACTTGAGTGTTTATTTCGTGGCTTGCGGCTTTTAGGCTTTTTGCTGGTTGATGAAACTTTTGTGTCTTTTTTCTGCACAACTGCGGCGCGTTGACGCAGAAACGCTTCAATCACTGCGGAATCCATGCGCGCCAGCAGATCTTCGGCGTCAAATTGCGCAACTATCTCTTCTGGAGATAGCCCCTCTAACCGCTCTTCCGGAGCTAATCCTTCTACTCGTTCTTCCGGGGCTAATCCTTCCAGCCGCTCTTTGGGAGTCATTGTATTGATGATCATCCGCCGAATCCCGGCCCCTAAAGATTGTACATATTCAGGTGTCACGACAATCTCATTCATCATTTTTTCCTCCGCTTCGGCAAATAAAGAACGCAAGCCTGCCACAATTTCCCATACTGCGGCTGTTCCTATGGTACCATCCAGTCGTTCCAATAGGCCAAAGGCGGCTTTCCTTGCGTTCTTACGGCTGGCAAAACACTTAAAGAAGGCATTGTGTGCTTCATCACTCAATTCATTTAGTACAATCAAACCGACTCGATTCCAGCCAGCAGTTGTAGTGCGGTAAACACCAGACATTTCGCTTTTGGTATAGCCATATTCAGCCAGAAACTTGCGCTGCGGCGTTTTTGCACTGACAACAAAGGTGGCAAGTTGAGTATCCTTCAACTCGTTCTCAATGCGATAGAGAGTCTCATAATTCAATGCCTGCACTAAGGCATCCCGATTCAACGACTCGGTGTATTTGAATTCACACAGGATGTTTGGTTCGCTTCGTTGACGAATACCATCAGGCAACCGAGCAAATTGTGCCTCAGTCCAGAAAGGTTCATCACGCCGAATCAGCAGGATATCCAACTTCAGTGGCTTACGTGCTAAATTCACTTCGGTCTGCACGATGATGCCCACAAATCCTAGCAATGCCTTGAGCAACATTCCCAACAGTAAGTGCCAGTTCGTCTGTTCTAAAGTCGCTTCCGGGATTTGACTCTCTTGTCGCTCTACTTGCTCCATGCTTGCTCCTGCATCAAAGTATATTCTTGCACAGGTGGCTTGTCAACCCTTACGGTGCCACCCGGTTGATGTCACGCGGGAAGAGCGTCGTCAGCTTGACGTTTTCCATGCCGGTCAACTGCATGAGCAACCGTTCCAGGCCAATCGCAAAGCCACCATGCGGTGGCATCCCGTAGCGGAAGGCTTCCAGATAGCTCTCGAAGGGCTCCGTGGGCAGATTGCGCGCTTGCAAGGCAGCCAGGTAGTCAGCATAACGATGCAGACGTTGACCACCCGTCACCAATTCGAGGCCGCGGAAGAGCAGGTCGAAGGAATTGGAATAGGCTGGCTGCGCCGGGTCGGGATGGGTGTAGAAGGGGCGCTTGACCATCGGGTAACCCGTTACGAAGAGAAAGTCGCTGTTGTATTCTTTTCTTGCCCACTCCCCCAGCCAACGCTCATCCTGCGGCGAGAGGTCTGGTTCGTTGCGGTTATCCACACCGTGTAGTTTAAGGATTAACTCCTGCGCTTCACTGAAGTGAATATGCGGGATCGATGCCGGCACCGAAGGAAGGTTGACACCAGCCAAGGTCAACTCTGGTGCGCACCTATGTTCCAATGACGTAAGGATATGAGCGACGACATCACGCAGCAGCTTCATCACTGTGAAGTGATTTTCGATAAAACCAAATTCCACATCCAGACTCACATATTCGTTGATGTGACGCGTAGTGTCGTGTGGCTCAGCTCGAAAGACCGGCCCTACCTCGAAGACGCGCTCAAAGACCCCAACCATGATCTGCTTATAAAATTGTGGACTCTGCGCTAGATAGGCAGGGCGTCCAAAGTAGTCGATCTTGAAGACGTTGGCACCGCCTTCGGTAGCAGAGGCAACGATCTTGGGCGTTTGGATCTCGGTGAAGCCCCGTTGGCCCAGCAGTTCACGAAACGCAGCCATCGCTGTTGCGCTCATGCGAAAGATCGCACGCCGTGCTGGATGGCGATTCACAAAGACGGCATGGTCGAGCATGGTTGTAATCGACGCCTTGACCTCACGCTTGTTGATGACCACAGGTGTCGCTTCTTGGACCGGCGTAATCATCTCGATCGACGGCTCGTGCAGTTCTACTCCGCCCGGTGCCTGAGAAGATGCCACGACGGTCCCCTCTAGAGCAATGACACTCTCCGCTAGCAGATCTGCGACGTTGTAGCCCTGGTTAATTGGCACTTGCTCCAACTGCTCCGTCACAGCCTGCACCGTTCCCCACCCATCGCGCACGATGATAAAGGTGATGCCGCCCAATCGGCGAAGGACATGCAACCAGCCTTGTACACGCACCCGTTCCCCGATATGGGCGGCGATTTCACTACTGCTCACTCGTTCACACATACGAATCTCTCCTTTTTGAGTACCTGCCAAATCAACCCCACCCTAACCCTCACTGCCATTAAGTTAGGCATTTTTGGTTTTCGTAGGTGCGGTTTGTAACCGCACGTTCTCGGTATGACCTACGTCGTGCGGCTATAAGCACGCACCTACGAAATCTCTTACCTTAATGGAAGTGACCCTAACCCTCCCCTCCCTGCGGTCGGGGAGGGTTAGGGTGGGGTATTTTGGAAATAAAAAACGCCCTCATCCTCACAAGGAGGACGAGGGCGTTAAGCCGCATCGTGGTGCCACCACCATTCGCCGGAACTCTCCGGCCTTTATCGGTTCGTCGCTAGGTTAGGGATCCTGAGCAGTAAAACCTTTACGCTATAACGGGCGTGTCCCGTACCGCTTCTACCTTCACAACCATGCAAAGGTGTTACGATCGCTCATGGGTGTCACTGTTCAGGATTGGCGACCTGCTTCTCAGCCTAGTGCAGGTTCTCTGTACACCAATAACTAACCCAAACAGCATCTCCCAATCAATGCTTTGTGATATAATTGGCTAGAGTGTAGCACAAGGAGAGTTCGCTGTCTAGTCCCCAGTTGGCGAGATCCTGAACTCATTGACATATTCCAAGCTGCGCAACGCCTCAGCCAGGCGAGGAGTATTGGTATGGTCTTTGGTGCTGATAATCATGCGATATTCGAAATATTCGCCATCATTGGTCAGCCGATAGGTCATGTTTGAAATCGTGAAGCCATGCTGCTTGAGAAGTTGGCGCACTTCGCTTTCCGACATGACATGTTGACGATGAAAACGAATATGATGATGGGCAAAGGACTCAGAGGGCATCAGCGCCTCAAACCAGCGAAAAACAGCCAGGATCCCTAAGGCCAAAATCGTAGAAATGATTGCAGGGAAAAAGAAACCTACGCCATATAGGATACCCACAGCCGCCGTTAGCCAGAGTGAAGCTGCCGTGGTCAAACCACGAACAGAAATGCCCTCCATGTGAATTACGCCAGCACCAATAAAACCCACGCCTGTCATGATCCCTTGCGCCATACGGGTCGGATCGGTGCGAAACGCATCACCATAGATATCGGGGAGCCACATGTTTTGATAATAAGTCACTGACATCAACATACCAGAGGTCAGGCAGACAATTGCATGGGTGCGAAATCCAGCGGGCCTGCCATGATATGTACGCTCAATACCAATCAGCCCACCTGCAACAAGTGAGCTTAGCAAATGGACCAATAGCATCCAGTAGCTTTGATTAGCCATTGAATCTACCTTTCAACAACATCAACAACGACACAGTCTCGAATCTACAGTTCCTTTGCCAGCTCTCGAGCAAGCCAAGCACATCCTAAAATCGGCGCATCGGTGTCCAGGCCAC
This sequence comes from Caldilineaceae bacterium, assembly GCA_046328715.1. Taxonomy (GTDB): domain Bacteria; phylum Chloroflexota; class Anaerolineae; order Caldilineales; family Caldilineaceae; genus JAXLWB01. The sequence continues at coordinate 318,982 of JAXLWB010000002.1, forward strand.
TGGCAACGATGCGCACATGGGGCGCTACCGAAGCAAAGGCATGATGCGGGACCGCCTTGCGTGCTGGTTCTAGTAACATTTCGCCACACTTTGCGACGCTGCCACCCACCACATAAAGATCGATGTTGATCACCATCGCCAGCGTGGCAATGGCAGCACCCAAAGCTTCTCCGGCTTCGGTGATTACTTGCAGCGCAATTGGATCACCTTCTCTCGCCAGACGAGCGACTTGTTCGCCAGAGATTAGAGATGAACTCCCGACCTCCCCCTCTCCCCATCTCCTGACCCCATATCGTTTCCCCAGCCGCGGCCCACTCATAAAAGTTTCAACACAGCCACGATTGCCACAGGAGCAGATGTCGCCGTTCCGATCAAGCACTGTATGTCCGAATTCACCCGCGCTATTGTGCATACCTCGATACACTGTACCATCCATGATCAACGCCGCGCCCACGCCTGTGCCGACGATGATATAGACCATGCTTCGTTCTTCACGGCCCGCACCGAAGTGAAATTCTCCCAACCCGGCGGCTTTGGCATCGTGCTCCAGTTGTACTGGTATCCCTAGCCGTTGACTCAGCAATGCGCCGAGCGGTGTATGATGCAGCCCTTGTACATTCGGCGGGTCCAACAGAATGCCGTTGACATGGTCGACAGGTCCCGGTGTACACATGCCCATTGCCGCAATCCGTTCCCCAGCGGGCAGATGAGTTCGCAACTCATCTACACAGGCCGAAATTCGCTCCACGACACTCACTGCGCCCAAGTGATCTTCAGTCGCAATTCGTTTGCGGGCAAGGATATGATCATCGGGATCGACCAACCCCAACTCAATCTTCGTCCCACCTAAATCAGCCCCGATTACATAAGGTCTTGTCATTCTCAATTAACCATTACCCATTCACCATTAACTATTAATCAGGCCTGCTCCCATCGCCGCTAGCACCATGTCTTCTTCTTCCGGCAAGCCGCTGACGCCAACAGCACCCACGACCATACCTTGGTAGACGATCGGTACACCGCCACCCCAGGCAGTATAGCGCGGATCGCCAAAGTTGGTCATCGGCCACTGCTTTTCGCGCGAGGAGTTGCCGATCTCCTTGGAGGGCTTCTGCTCACGTGCCGCGGTAAAGGCTTTGTTCATCGCAATCGTGATCGAAGGCAACTTACAGCCGTCAGTGCGCAGAAAGGCGAGCAGTTCACCCTGACTGTCACAGACAGCGATCGCTGCGCCCTTACCCTGCTTTTCCAATTCGGCGCGAATGGCGTCAATGATTTTGGCAGCGTCGGTATGGGAGAGATGGTAGCGTTGGTACATAATGGTTCTTCCTTATAGCATTTATCGTTTCTTGATCAAGCTCTGTATTTAGCAGTGTTCTCGCATTCAGCGAAATTCTCACCTTATCATCTTCCCCGCTGTCCGCAACGCCATTGCCGCAATTGTCAAGGCGGGGTTCATGGCAGAGGAGGATGGGAAAAAGGAGGAATCGACCACGTAAAGATTTTCCAGGTCGTGTGTGCGCAAGTATGGATCGAGCACGGAGGTTGCCGGATCGCTGCCTGTACGTGCTGTGCCGCATTGGTGTGAATTAGTCGCAATGCCCATCCGCTGCGTCAGGACCAGGGCATAACCGGCATCCTTCATCGCCTGGCGGGCGGCGTCAATCAGTTTGTGGTGAGCGACCAGGTTATTGGCTTTCCAGTGGACACGCGGCTTGCCATCCGAGGCTAATTCAACCCGGTTGTTAGGATCAGGCAGATCCTCTGACATTACCCACCAATCGACACTGCGATTGGCCATCGCTTGCAGAATCGGTCGAGGAACCAACGGTTGGGCAGCGGTGAGCATGCCAGCCTGCAATTTGCCCAGTGCCTGAATATTGCCCAGCGGATAGTTGAAATTGGGGCCTTTGAGATAAAAATCGTTGATGGCAATGGTCTTTTGAAAGACAGTTGGGTTGATGCGCATCGGTGCAACTGCCATCAGCGCCGTATTGTTGTGCACCATATAGTTGCGCCCCAACATACCCGACGAATTGGCCAGTCCCTTCGGATGTTTGCCATTGGCCGATTTGAAGAGCAACATCGCCGTACTTGTCGCCCCACAGGAAATCACGACTGTTTCGGCGTTGATAGTCTCCACGTTACCTGCACGTTCTATCTCCACTCCCATCACTCGTCTGCCCGACTCATCAGTAATCAGCTTTTTTGCCAGCGTCTTCGTCCACAACGTCACATTGCCACTTTCCAATGCAGGGCGCACCGCACAGATGTCAGCATCGCTTTTGGCCAGCACTTTACAAGGAAAGCCATCGCAGGTTTTGCAGCGAACACAGGCGCCGCCGTCACGCAGGTCGATGCCCATTGGATAGTGAAAAGGACACAATCCGTTGGCACGCAAACGCTGGTTCAGATCCTCAATATAAGGCTCATGCGGCACTGCTGGGAAGGGATAAGGCCCGGAGCGAGGTGGCTCGCAAGGGTCTTCGCCGACCGAACCGTGGACGCGATAGATCCGCTCAGCCTCGGCGTAAAACGGTTCCAATTCGTCGTAGCTGACAGGCCAGGCAGGAGAGGTTCCGCCTTCATGTTCAAGCGCGGAGAAATCCTCCTTGCGCAGGCGGGGCAGGGCGGCACCATACATTTTGGTATTGCCGCCGACGTAATAGTGCATCCCAGGGGCAAAGTCAGTGCCGTCGGCAGCGTGCCACTTTTCAGGGGTTTTGTACCGTCCCTGGTCAAAGACCGCACTCGGCTGCCAATTTTGCGGCTCCTGCGGCAGATAATCCCCGCGCTCAATCAGCAGAATCTTGGCACCCGAATTGCGCAGCGCATAGGCTAATGTGCCCCCACCCATGCCAGAGCCGATGATGATGATGTCAAACGTGGCGTTCATATTTGGCCTTTACGACTCGACTGAAGCCCCAGCAGCGTGCAAGAGCAAGGAGCCATAGGTATGACTTCGAGGTTTCTATTCGACTATTTGAACCCAATGACCCTGTAACGATGATTGCTCTGCTGCCTCCATCACTGCCTGAATATGAAGCCCATCACGTAAATTCGGCGATGTTGGTTTGTCTTCCCAAATTGCCTTGCACAGTTGATAAAGACCTTCAGCGTGCGAGCGGCTGAAACCGGGGGCCATGCTGCCATCGGGCGACTTAGCTCCAGCGTAGCGCCCACCCGCTTCGATCTTTTTATAGCCGCGCATCCCGCCAAAGGGGGAATCGCCATCACGCACATCGTAGACTTCGAGCCAGGCAGGATCGGCGATGTTGAAACGGATCGCCCCCTTCTCGCCAAAGATCTCCACAGTCACTTCGTTGTTGAGTCCAGTTCCCATGCGCGAAATCTCAACCAGGCCAAGGGTGCCAGTTGCCAACCGGGCATGTAGCAGCGCAATATCATCAACATCGACCACAACACGCTCACCAGAACCAGCCGCAGTCGGACGTTCTTTGATCAAGGTATCCAGCGTTGCCTGTACCGAACCAAAGGGACCGAGCAGCATATAAATCATGTCTAGAACGTGCGAGCCGAGGTCAAAAAGCGCACCGCCGCCGGAAATCGACTTCTTCTGCCGCCAGGAAATGGGCTTGTTGGGATCGATGTAGCTGGAACGGTAATAGCGTCCCCGGAAGGAGAAGACTCTTCCCAGGAAGCCGTCGTCAATCAACTGTTTGGCTCGGCTCAACGCAGGAAAGAAACGCAGGTTGAAGGTCATCTGCGTCTTGACGCCAGCCGCTTCGACAGCTTCGACCATGCGTCGCCCTTCTTCCACGTTCATGGCCAGCGGCTTTTCGCAGTAAATATGTTTGCCTGCCTGCGCGGCGGCGATCACAATTTCAGCGTGGGAGTTGTTGGGCGTGGTAACGTCAATAATATCGATGTTGGGGCGGGCGAGAAGCTCACGGTAGTCGGCAGTCGCAAAGTCGCAACCAATCTCACGGGCAGCTTTTTGGGCGGTTTCTGATCGTGTCGTCGCCACGCCAGCGATCTGTACCATCTCGGCAGGCAGACCGTAATGGAAGGGAATATCACGTAGGCCCATCGCATGAACACGACCAATACCGCCGTAGCCGATCAGGCCGATTTTCAGTGGTTTCATAAATGTCCTAGCAAATACGAAATACAATGTACGAAATACGAAATGTTGGAAAAGAAATGGGTATTGTGGTTTTCAACCAACTCGTATTTCGTATCTTGTATTTCGTATTTCTACGTTTGGCTTACCAATCCCCGACTCGTCAAATAGCGATAGCTACGTTCCACCGCCACTAACATGTCGGTGGCGCAGCGGTCCAGTTCCACCACCCAATAACGAGCATTCGATACTTTGGCAAGCGCCTGAAAATCCATGATCCCGTCACCCACCGCCACCATGTTGGAGTCGCGCCCGGTTGGGCCGTCTTTGATGTGCAGAAACTCGGCACGTTTGCCAAGTTCGCTCACAATTTGGGCAGGGTCACGACCGGCAGTCTTGGCCCAATAGGTGTCAAGCTCGAAGAAAATGGTGGGTGCCATTTCGCGCAGCAGAATGCGATAAGGAAATTCGCCAGCCACCGACTCCATCTCCCACCAATGGTTGTGCAACCCGAAGGCGTAACCATATTTGCGCGCAAGCTGATTGGCAGCATTGTAGCGCTCGGCCAGCCGCCGAATGCCGTCGTGAGAACTGTAATCCAGGTCTTGGGGCCAGCCATGCCAGATCATGTAGGAACAACCATAAGCAGCCATCGTTTCCAGGGTTGCTTCCAGTTGATCGCCTTCGGGCAGTTCGCAATGAGCGGAGATAACCTGCAAGCCAGCGTCACGGATCATCTTGGCAGCTTCAGTGACCTGGATATGTTCAGGAAGAAAAGCGGTTTCGACAGCACGGTAGCCTATTTTTGCGATGCGAGCCAGCGTGCCAGGGAAATCTTTCGCCAATGCATCGCGCAGCGTGTAGAGTTGGAGAGCTATTTGTGGTGGCATAGGTTGAGTTACGAGTCTTGAATTACGAATTACGAGTCATAAATTGCGAGTTATGAATTACGAATTCGTAAATCGCAACTCGTAATTCGTAATTATACCGCTATTTCTTCAATTTGCCATCTGCGCTGCGGTACTTATCGCTGGCTTCGTCCATTACCTTGCGTAAGCGTTGCACAGCGGCGGTGATCTCGCCTGTACCTGGTTTCAGCTTGCCCTCTTTGCCCTTAAGCAAAGGTGAAGAAAATTCACCAACGGTCATGCCAGTGGCAATAAAGTCAGCAACATTGTTGGCATTCAGGCCACCATCTTCCATGAGTTCGATGCGATCTTCCATACCAGCTTCGGCGATCATGTCGTGCAGCTTGCGCATGGTGGTGTACATGATGTCATCCAGCGCGTGCGGGCTGCGTCCGGCGGTGGGCTTGACCCAGAAGGGTGCGCGGCACTCGTATTCGATGATATCCACATAGGGGTGAATGTACTGTTCAAAGGCGGTCGAAGGGACACCTTGCCAAGCCCAAACGCCAACCTTGAGTTCGAGCTTCTCTTTGATGTAGGTAATGCTCTGGAAGATCGTCTCCATCGTCGTTTCGATGGGCAGGCTGATCAGGCTGACGCCGAGATCTTTGAGTTGGTTGAAGACATCGAAGTTGGGGCGATACATCTGCAACTGCGCTTCGACTTCGAGGTTGGTGCTCAGGCAGGTGGCTTCAATGATGTCAAAGCCGCCGCGCGGCATGTTGAAATCCATATATTTGCCATCGCGCACCTCAATATGAATCCAATCGACCCCGGCACTTTCCAACTCTTTAACCGTGTCCCCCAGCCAGCGATAATCGGCCCAGAACAAGCCGGCAGCAATTTTACATTTTTGTTGTACTTTTCCAATCGTGTTGCTCATTAAAATATCCTTTTGAAATACGAGATATGAAATACGAAATACGAGATCCAGAGAAAAAATAGTTTCAGCAGTTCACGATTTGTCATTCCGAGCAGCAGTTTGCGAGGAATCTTGCATTGACAACTCAAGATTCTTCGGCAAAAAGCAGCCTCAGAATGACATCGGTGCCGATTTTATGAAGTATTGAGTTTCGTATCCCTGATTTCGTATCTCGTAACTTGGCTACATTTCAATCAATACCTTCATCGCCTGCTGTGTACGCATTAATTCGACGCCATATGCTAAATCCGTCAGTGGCAGACGGTGGGTGATCAGCTTAGATGGTTGTAAACGCTTTGATTCCAATAATTGAATCGTCTGCGCAAAAGGCAAGAGACCCACAAAAGCACCGTGTAGCGTTAGGTCGTAGCGTGTGATGGTATATTGATTGACGGGCGGGTTATCGTGTGGGCGCAGACCGAAGAGAATAATCTGTCCCCCGCGTCGGGCACACTTGATGGCGGTGTCGATCTGATTGCCCACAGCATCAACCACAATGTCGGCACCGAGTTCGGTCAATTCTTTCACAGCCTTAGCAGCTTCCTTCTGTTTGACCTGGATCGCCTCCATGCCCATCTCCTGGGCAAATTCGAGCCGATAGTCTGCCACGTCGGCTACCATGACTTTGCCTGCGCCCATCGTTTGATACTGCATGCCGAAGAGCAGCCCCATCGGCCCGCCGCCAATCACCAAGACATTGTCGCCAGCCTGGAACGGTGCGCGTTTGACTGCGCCTACCACACAGGAGAGTGGTTCGAACAGGGCAGCATCATCACGCGCTACCTCTGGGCTGATCTTGAAGAAGGCTCGTTCGGGTGCGCAGAGGTAAGGCGCAAAGGCTCCATCAATGGTGGTGCCGATGGTCTGGTAGTTGATGCATTGATTGTCGAGGCCACGGCGGCAGTAGGCACATTTGCCACAGGTCAGGCGCGGCGCAATCACCACTCGATCACCAGGTCGCAACCCTGTCACCGCCGAACCGACTTGCTGCACCACACTGATCCCTTCATGACCAATCGTAATGCCGAGGTTGGCTTTATGGGCAGGGGGAACGGCGAGGATATTGAGATCCGTGCCGCAGATACCACAAGCCTCGATCTTGACTAAGATATCGGTATCATTTTTCAATTGGGGAATCGGTCGCTCTTCGTATTCGAGAACGCCATTGCCCTTGAAGATAGGGATATTCATCGAGTCTGCCCCCACCCATCCCAATACGTAATCTCCGTCGCTGGAATTCGCTCTGCCGCTTTGAAATCTTCGCCCGTAAAGTAGGCAACCGGCAAGAGCGCCGCCTGGGTAATGTGCTCTGGAATTCCTAGAATCTCTGCTGCTTCCTTTTCGTAGACCAAGTGCAATGTCGTCCATGCCGATCCGAGACCACGCGCCCGCAACGCCAACATCAGTGACCATGCTGCGGGCAAGATCGAGCCGTACAATCCAGCCGCCATCGGCGAGGAGAGTTTGTCCGTACGTCCTTCGATACAGGGGATAACCAGCAACGGAGCTTCATGCATGTGGCGGGCTAGATACATAGCAGACTCAGCCACTTTCTTTTGCGTATCGGCGGTGGGCGCATGTTCACGCGTGTCGGCAGCCGCCCTAGCACTCTGGCGAGCGTAGTCCAGGAAGGACTTGAGGTAGAGATCGCCGATGGCTTTCTTCTTGGCGGCATCGCTTACAATCATGAAGTGCCAGCCCTGGCGATTCGATCCACTAGGAGCTTGAATGGCGATCTCGATGCAGCGTTGGATAATCTCTGGCTCCACTGGACGGCTGAAATCAAGACGCTTGCGCACCGAGCGCGTAGTCGTTAACAGATGATCAGTGATTTCGAGATATTGGGGATCAAGAATGTTCATTGTTTTCTCCTTGAAATGTGAGTTTAAGAGTTTGCCAACCTAACCACAGTTGCTGCTGTCTCGTCGTCCGTACAGAGCACATCCACTGCGCCGCTGCGCAGTGCGCCAACGATAGCCTGAACTTTTTCCGTCCCAGCGGCGATCACCATTGTCAACCCAATCTGGCGCAACTCATCCAGGGAGAGGCCGATCACACGCTGGTTGAGCGCACAGGCAACCAGTTGCCCCTCTGCGCTGAAAATCTGGCCACCCATATCGCCGACTGCGCCTTGCTCGGCCAACGCTTTCATCGCCTGGGCAGCAACAAAACCGCCCTTGACAAAACCCGACTCGGCGGGATCAAGGTTGCCGATGCCAACCAAGGCAACCTGTGCTGAACGCGCAGCTTGTAGCGCCCGTTGCACATCGGGTTGGCGGCGCAGAATTTCGGCCGCCTCACCGCTATCGGCCACGGCAGGTGAAGCAAGATAGATAACGTCGCCGCCTAACTTTTGCGCCAGTTGACGAGCCAAGGCCGAGCTGTCCAACTCCTGCATGGCAAAACTCATACTGCCCATCGCCTGCACCACATTGACCTGCGCCTGAAAGCCAGGGCGAATGGCATGGATTACCTCGTAGGTTGAGCGTCCCAGGCAGACAGCCAGCGTCATGCCATCGGTAAGCGTTTCCTCCAGAAAACGGGCACCCAACGCGCCCAAACGATGTAAACGATGTTGGCGCTCCTTCTCACCCAGGCGCAACACCAGTGCATGACGCAAGCCAAAGTGCTGGCAGAGTTGCGCCTCCCTTTGTGCGTCGCGCTGCAAGGGCCAGTTGATCGTAAACTGGATCACCTGTTCATCACGTGCCTGCTTGAGTAAGCGATAGACTTTGACGCGCGACAAACCCAACTGATTGGCAATCGCATCCTGTGTGCGCTCCTCTTCATAGTAGAGCGAAGCAATTTGGGCGAGTAGTTCCTGGTGACTAGAGTCGAGCATGAAATTTACTTCTGTGCAAATGCACAAACATCGTTCATTTGCACAGAAGTATAGAATTGAAACAAGGGTATGTCAAGTGGAGCGCGGCTTCAAACCCGCTTTACGGTAAACTTCGTCAATGACCTGCATACTCACTACCCCATCATTTCCATCCGTAAGTAGTGTCGTACCCTGTTGTACTGCCTCAACAAAGGTGCGCAGTTGGTGAGTATAGGAAGATTCGCCCCGAAAACTTTCGCTGTGCGAGCCAGTACGACTCTTGAACGTGAGTCGATTGAAGAGATGGGGCATAATCGGGTTGAGGACGTGCATTTCACCAGTATCACCGACGACACGGGCGGTCAGGCGGATCAGCCGTAGAGAGAAGAAGGCGCAGGTCATGCGTCCCGTGGCACCGCTGGGGAATTGCAACTTGGCCTCCATCCAGCGGTCCACCTGGGGCTTGATACAGCTAGCATGGGCGTAGGTCACGGTTGGGACTTCATCAAGCAGATGGCGCATTAAGCGAAGCGGATAGCACCCCAGATCCATCGTCGCTCCGCCTGCCAGGTCCCAACGATAACGAATATCATCGAGGCGGCGCAAAATGGTGCAGAAGTGGCCTTCGATGTGGCGAATCGTGCCCAGCTCACCGCTCTTCACAATCTCTTTCATGCGTTTAACCAGCGGATGATAGAGGTTGTGAAAGGCTTCCATCAGCACCAGCCCAGTTTCGGCGGCGACTGTGGCCATCTGCCGTGCTTCCTGGGCATTCGAAGCGATGGGCTTTTCACAGAGCACATGTTTACCCGCCCGCAGTGCTTTGATCGACCACTCGGCGTGAAGGCTGTTGGGCAATGGATTGTAGACCACGTCGATGGTTGGGTCGTCGAGCAGGGCTTGATAATTATCGTAAACCTTGGGAATCTGATGTACCTGTGCAAACGCCTTCGCCCGTTCCAAGGAACGCGCAGCAATGGCACTCACTTCAACCTCTGGCAGGAGTCGAGCGGACAAAATCAGCGCCTTGGGAGTGATTCGCGCTGCACCTAACGTTCCAATTCGTAGTCCCATAAATAAATGCTACTACAGTACGTTCAATTGATTGCAAAACTCTGCCAACTTCGAGTACACTAACAGACTATTGTGACTTTGAACTTTAACCCAAGGATTCACCTTTAAACAATTTGATCAAAGGCAAGCATTGGGAGATTGAGGGATTAGGAGATTGAGAGACTGCAAGAGTGTAATCTCTAATCTCCCAGTCTCTATATTTCTTGTTCGCTTTTCTTCATGATCGTATAAATGTGTCTCCTATATGAAAATTAACATGTCCGTATGAATCGACCACAAGTAGTAAATCAACCCACAACCAGCCAACACCTTGCGTATGGCATCAACCAAATCGCCGATCTGCTGGCACCGACCCTGGGTCCGCGTGGCGGTGTGGTCGCCCATCGCGTCGATACCCGACGCACAGAGATGTTGGATGATTCAAGCACGGTGGTACGGCGCATTATCAGCCTTGGCGACGCTCAGCGTGATATCGGGGCGATGATCATGCGCAGCCTGATCTGGCGAGTTGGCCAGAGATCGGGCGATGGTGGCGCGACTGCTGCCGTCCTGGCTCGTGCGCTCTTTAATGAAGGATTGCGCCAGATCACGGCAGGTGCCAACGCCATGCAATTGGCGCAGGGCGTTCGTTTGGGCGTCGATGTTGCGCTTGAGGAGTTGAAGAAACAGTCGCAACCGATTACCAGCGAAGATGAACTCGCTCATCTCGCCTATAGTATTGCTGGGCGGCGCGATTTGGCGATGGTGCTAGGCGAAATGGCCTATCTGCTCGGGCCAGACGCCAATGTCATTATCGACAAGCTCGTAGCCCCTTATTTGGAACGACGTTATATTACAGGTGCCCACTTCAAAGCGCAGATCAGCAGTATGTTCTTTTATACTGAGCCACAGAAGAAGCGCACCTTGCTCGTTTCACCCTTGATCGCTCTGGTTGACCAACAGTTGACCGAAGCAGAACAGGCAGTGGCACTCTTAGAAGCGGCACTACAACGCAAGGCGAAAGCACTCGCCATCATTGCCCACGATATCACCGGTCCTGCCTTGCATGTTTTGGTGAGTAACAATCAATTGCCCAAAGAGAAGAAGAAATTGGAGATCTTTGGCGGCAAGTTGATGGTCTTGGGCGAAGAACGCACCTATGGCTATAGCGACCTGGCAATGATGACTGGAGCGACCTTGCTTGGGCCGACTCGCACCCGTTCGGCCATTGCTGCCAAGCCAGAAGACTTGGGCGTCACCCAGCGTGTGGAACACTCGGACGCAGGCTTAGTGATTGTAACACCGCCTGAAGCGCGTGCGACGATCCGAGAAACGGTCAACGCACTTCGTTTCCAACTTTCCGAACTACCCTTTAATGATGAAGAGCGCCCCAAATTGGTTCGGCGGCTTTCCACACTGACAGGTGGTTTGGGGGAACTGAAGATTGGTGCCTATAACCAGCCTGAACGAGACCAACTGGAAGAGTATAGCTCGCGGGCGCTCAAGGTGCTTTCTTCTGCGCAAAAAGGGGGCGTGGTCGCTGGGGCAGGTGCGGCACTTCTGCACTGTGTGCCAGCCGTCAATGCCATTCAGGCCGAAGGGGATGTCGCTGTCGGTGTCAAGTTGCTTGCCACTGTTCTGAGTGCACCGCTGCGACAGATTCTGGTCAACTACGGTGTACCATCCGAGGCGCTCTATCTACAACAGATCGCCGATGCTGGGGCGCCTGCTAGCTTTGATGCACGGACTGGAGAAGTCGTCAACGGCTTCAGCGACGGGGTCCTCGATGTCACCGATGTCACAGTTGACGTACTACAGACAGCCATCAGCGGTGCCTTAATGGCCTTGACCACCGATGCGATTGTCTATCACAAAAATCCCCAACAAAGTATGGAACCTTGATCAGTAGGACAGTGAGTCAGTGAAACAGTAAAACAGTCACCTCTGAATTACTGGCCTACTGACTCTCTGTCCCACTGTTTTAACCTGGAGTTTGGATTATGCCGATTGTTCTTTCACTTGCCTATTCAAATGATACATTATATGCCGCCGGTCCAGAGGGGCTATTTCAACTAGAGGATGGCGAATTAGTACCCATTGCGCAGCCTCAGTCTGAATTGGCCTGTTGCGCTGCGGTTAATGGGCGGCTGCTCGTAGGTGGTTTGCCACATGGGGTGGCATTTACGTTGGCCAATCAGAGTTGGCAAGCCGGTTGGATGGATGGGGTAGCGGAGTCAGTCTACTGCATTGCGCCCGATCCACGCGTAGATCTGAATGGTGTTCTGCTGGCTGGTGCGGCAGGTGGTGGCATCTTACGCACTCACAACCGTGGCGTTACCTGGTCGGTCTGTAACTTTGGCTTGCAGGAATTCAATGTATTGGCCCTGGCCTGGGCACCACCAGCCCCAGAACAACAGTGGCCGCGCTGGGAGATGGTTTTTGCTGGAACTGAACATGGCGTCTATCGTTCGCCGAATGGCGGACGCGGCTGGAAGCGCAGCGAAGGGGTCGAAGGGGTTGTACAATCAGTTGCGGTAGCCAGCGATTTTCACGAAAGTGGTGTGGTGTTGGCGGCGACCGAAAGCAATGGCCTCTGGCGCTCGACTGATCTAGGTCGCACCTTTGTACAAGTAGAAAACGCACCCAGTCAGGTCAATGTCGTCATTGCCACGGAACAAGGTTGGTTCTTGAGCGATGCAACGGGCATTTGGCGATCCTCGAATGGCACCGATTGGCAAAAAGTCGCTGAATTACCTCCAGCACTCTCTTTACTTGTCGCTGGCGGTCATGTCTGGGGCGGCGGTGAATCTGGCGTTTTTGCGGTAATTTGATGCAGGATGCAAGAAGCAGGTGGCAAGGTAAACTTTTCTCCACGCTTGCCACCTACTTCTGATTTGCTTTACCTCGTTAGATTTCTTCTCCTTTTTTAGTATCGGTGTTCTCGCAAGGTCGAAAGTAAAAGTAGAGACGCGTATATTAGTGTACGCGGATTGTGCGTCTCTATAACTGTCTACCCACAAAAACCATTCCATTTTTTCACTACGCCCACTACACCTTCAAAAATGTATTTCAGGCTGAGAACGGGTATAATCAGCAGCAGGCTATGTGCCGCTATCCGATTCTGAACCATCACTCAACCGTTCGAGGGGGAAACTCTGTATGCCTCAAACCATTACCAATCAGGACTTACTCAACCGTGCGCGTGCAATCCAGGAACAAATTCGCAGTTGGCGCCGTGAGATTCATCGTCACCCAGAACTCACTTTTACCGAGCATCGTACCGCCGGGCTGGTTAACAGTGTGTTGAGCGGAATGGGAATTGAGACCGAAACTGAAGTTGCCAAAACCGGCGTGATTGGTCATATCAAAGGCAGCAGCGGACCCACCGTTGGTCTGCGTGCCGATATGGACGCCTTGCCGATTCAGGAGATCAACGGCACTGAGTTTGACAGCACACGCCCCGGCATCATGCACGCCTGTGGCCATGATGCCCACACGGCCATGCTCTTGGGTGCCGCCACCATTCTCAAAGGATTGGCCGACGAACAACGTCTACCAGGCACGATCCGCCTGCTCTTTCAGCCCAGCGAGGAAGCACAGGACGACGAAGGCAAATCCGGCGGCATGCGCATGGTGGAAGAAGGAGCGCTCAAGGGACTTGATGCGGTCTTTGGATTGCATGTCGATTCCAAACTCGATGTCGGCACGGTCGGCACACGCACGGGTCCGATGCTGGCTGCCGCTGACGAATTCGAGCTTACCATTCGTGGCTCCGGCGGACACGCTGCGGCCCCCCATCTCGCCCTCGATCCGATTGCCCTGACCGGTCTGGTCATCAATGCCGTCCATCAAATTGTCAGCCGCCGCGTCAACCCGATTGAATCAGGCGTGATCACCATCGGTTCGATTCATGGTGGCAAAGCCAGCAACGTCATCCCCGAATCAGTAGAAATGACTGGCACGATCCGCTCGTATACACCTGAAATCCGCAGGCTGCTCCACGAAGAGTTGCAAAAAGCGGTCAATATTGTCGAAGCAATGGGTGGCAAAGCAGAACTGAAGATTCACTTCGGCTATCCGCCCACGGTTAATAACCCAGAAGCGACCGAAGTGATGTTTGCAGCCACCCGTGACCTACTGGGCACGGACAATGTAAAACTGGCCGACATGGTAATGGGTGCCGAAGATTTTAGCTACATGGCCCAGGCAGCACCCGGTTGTTTCCTGCGCATCGGCGTCAAAAACCCATCTTGGGAGCGCGCCTATCCTGTTCACCGCGCCGACTTCCGCCTGGACGAGGATGCCCTTCCCGTGGGCGCAGCAGCCATGGCAGCGGCCGCATTACGTTGGATGGAAGAGAAGAGATGAGTGAACTGAAAATTACGAATAGCGAATGGCGAATGGCGAATAGTGTTGAAAGTCACCCGATGGTGCGGGCTAGAGGCGTTGCTGCTTGTTCTCAAAGGCTATCGACGCTTGATATAATCCGCAATCTCCTCCTCCTACTACTTCTGCTCACCTTGATGGCAGCCTGTGGGGGACCGGAGCCGCAGCCCTTGACGTTACAGGCAGCGCCCTGGCAGAGTGGTGAGAGCAGCACCTATGATATTACCGATCTCAACGGTCAGTTTGCCGGAACAACTATCTACTCTATTCAAAAGAGTACAGCCACACAAGCTGGGAATTGGATCGTTCGTCGCGAAACCGAGGCGCAAGGGAACAGTGAGATTGTGGAAGTTGAGATCACAGGCGATCACTTACGCCCACGCCAGACCAACTGGGCGCTAACCGATGGGAGCGGGACCGAGACCATTGTGGCCAACTATGCCCAAGGTGTCGTGGATATGCAATTGACCTCTAAACAGAGCCAAATGCATACTGAGCAGCGCACAATCCCTACAGACAGTTACGACGCTTACACCTTGATGATTCTGCTGCGCGCTATGCCACTGGCCAAGAACTACGCCACCCAGATGAATATTTTTACCGCCTTGACTGGTAACCTGGAACAGGCATTGGTGCGTGTACGTGGGACTGAGCAAATCGAGAGCGACGCTGGCGCCTTCGACACATGGCGGGTTGAGATAAAGATCGGGGAAAGTAAAACCCAGGCTTGGATTGGAACAAATACCCCCTATCCAGTCGTCAAGTATATAGATGGCCGTAACGGCGGTACTTATCTATTGTCTACGTTCGAAGCAGGCAAATAATGCTCAAACTGGATCGCTTTACACTGGTGGTGATTGGAGTTGTCGTGGCCTTGATCGTGGCAGCTATTATTACGGTCAATCGCACAGGCGGCAACCAATCCCAGGCAGCTTACTTAACCGAAGACTCACCCGCAGCAGCAGTCTACAATGCGTTTTTGGCGCTGCAAAAAGGGGATCGCGAAACGATGCGCCAGCAGTACAGCAAAGCCATCCTCGCAGAGGTTGACAAGAATGACCAATATGGCCCTCTTGGAAAACAATCAACGCAGGGTAGCTATCCTGCACGCCGCCTGCGCATCCTCACAGAAGAGATCAACAGTAGCGATCCGACCAAAGCAACCGTCACCTTTGAAGTGGATAACTACAGCACAGGCGGGCTTTTTGATGCGGGTAACACTTGGAGTTCACAGCGCTCGGTTCCCTTGGTGCGCGAAGATAACCGCTGGAAGGTCGACGCAACCGAGTATTTCTATTGAGTTTCTGAACCTATTGTGAATTACGGATTGCGAGTCCGGGCAGAAGAGAGGTGACTCGCAATCTGCAATCTGCAATCCGCAATTTCCATGCTCACAGGCATTCTCTTTCCCATCATACTATTGGCGCTCGGTGGCGGCATTGTCTACACGATTGTGCAACGTCGCGACGAGACTGTGGATCGCGGGGCCGCAGTAAGGCGGCTCTACTTTTATCTGGTGGCGCTGATCAGCTATATCACCGCGCTCTTTGGGTTGGATGGCATCCTGCGCACCTTAGCCGATGTCTGGTTGGGTGAGAAAAGTCTATATACCATCAATGATGAACGCTATATTCGTGAGCAACTGGCGCGCACGGCTGGTTTCTTGTTGGTTGCGACGTTGATCTTTCTCTTGCACTGGGGCTATGTCCAGCAACGACGGCAACGTCCTGGTGAGGCTGGTTCGGCGCTGCGCAAGCTCTTCCTTTATGTAGGGTTGGGCTTTACCGTGGGTTTTGCGTTAGCAATTGGTTATCAATTGCTGTCGGGCATCGTCGATCTTGCCTTTGGCCTTCCGCTCTCGCAAAGCACCATCTGGCCTAGTCAATGGCTCTATTTAAGCGCCATGTTGTTGGCATGTTTCGGCCTGATCGCTTATCTGAATCGTACGCTTCACGGCGACGGCGACTACGGCCAGGAGAGCAATCGTGCGGCTGCGCTCTGGCGCCGACTCTATTTGCTGGTTGCCTGTCTGGTTGGTATCACCATTACCTTATGGGGCGTGACCTCGCTGTTGAGCGTCATTATCGAAAGCATACTAGATCAGCTATCGACCGTCCTGAGCATCTCAGCAGGAGGAACACCCAGTTGGAGTGGCCCGATTACGCAGTTGATCCTGGGTACGATTCTGCTGCGCCTGCATTGGAGTATGTGGCAATCCCTCCTCACCGCTACAGCCACCCGTACCAACGAACTCAACTCGGCTGTACGACGACTCTATCTTTACGGCGCAGTCGTGATCGGGGCACTTTTTGCCTTGATCGGCTCGGCGATGATCTTAGATGCTTTCCTGCTGCGTGCCTTTGGCAGTACCAGTGATTCTCTGCTCGATATCATACGAGGGAATCGCATGGCACTAGCAGCCATTGGGCCGGGAGCGATTGCCTGGCGATTGTACTGGTTACAATTACACCGGGAGAGTGAGCGCTACGGGGAGAGCCGCCAAGGAGTCGAGGTACGCCGCGTCTACTATTATGCGGTCGCAGCGACGGGATTGGCGTTGCTCTGGATTGGCGCTGGTACGTTGGTCCAGGTGGTTCTCGACTGGCTGATGAGCGGCGATCTGCTAGGGCAAGGGCTGTGGCGCGAGCCGCTGGCACATGGCTTGAGTATGCTTGCAGTGGGTGCTCCGGTCTGGTCATTACACTGGCAAGCCGTTCAACCAATTGCGCGCCAGAACAATGAAGCAGGTGCTGAGGAGCGTAGTGCATTGCCGCGACGCATTTACCTCTACGGCGTGGCATTGATCGGGGCATTGGTGATCCTCTTCTTCCTGGCACAGGTGGTTTATCGTTTCTTCCTGATGATCCTGGGCGACACGGAGAGTTCCTTCTTCTCGCCGCAGACCGCCAACGAAATTGCGCAAAGTCTGATTGCCGCCGCCTTGTGGGGCGTTCACATGCTGGCACTGCGTACCGACATGCGCATGGGCGGACCCACAGAGCCTGACAAAAGCAGTGATCGCCGAGCCGAGCTAGAGGCAAGAATCAGTCGATTGGAGACTGAACTGGCTGCAGCGAAAGAGGAATTAGCAAAAATAGAAAATGGGGAGTTGGGGGAATGAGGAGGTAAGGAGAATCAAGCACCTACCGCACTATCACCTCATCTCCCTATAGCTCTACTTCCCCACTACATTCACGCCCCACTCAAAGACTAATCGTCCGCCGTTCCAACCACTGGCGAGAATCAACACGATCCCTAAAAGCAAAAGCAACGTAATCCAGATGCGTGACGCACTGTCGTTAAGCAGTTCATCTGGCGTGGCAAGATTACTCGCATCAGCCGAGCGCTCGCCCCTACGTCTGGCGCGCTGCTTGGCCAGTAGTGGATAGCGCCAACGTTGATAGAGTAACAGTCCGTAGACCACAATCTGTGCCAGACCCGTGCTGATGTGCCAATTGAGGATCGACTGATAGGGAGCCTGCGGCGGCAAGCCCCGCTGGGTAATCAGTCCGGTCAAGGCGGCCCCGATCGCAGCAATCCATCCCAACCCCATCAAGGGCCACACCAATGTCAGTAATAGTTGCAGTCGTTTGCCGTAAAGGTAAAACAGCGCACTGATACTAGCCAAAAGCAGAAGAGCAATTGGGAAGTGGACCGACGCAGGATGCAGTTTGACCAGAAAGAGATCCATGTTCATTCGCTAAAAGGTGTTCCAAAGCGCTCGCTGTGGGCAACCTCCGCCAACGCTTTGCGTTTTTTCTTGCCTTGGCCGGTGGTCTGCGCAGGGTAGCCAAAAGGCAGAACGGCCAGCACATCTAGATTATCAGGAATCCCCAGCAAGGGTTTCACCTCAGTCATGCCGAGCCAACCGACCCAGTTCGAGCCAATTCCTTCGTCCCAGGCAGTCAAGACCATCGACTGGATGGCCCGGCTGGCGTCGGAGACGGCAAAGTCGGTCCGATCCACCACCACCACAATCGCCAATACGGCTTGCGCCGTGTAGGGTCCGCTGCCCAGCAACTGCCCCATCTTGCGTAATGTCTCATGCTCTTGGACCACGATAAAATGCCAGGGTTGCCGATTCATACTGCTGCCGGTCAAGCGACCAGCTTCAACGATGCGCTGGACTGCCGCAGCCGGGATCGGTTTATCTTGATAGGTGCGCACGGCCAATAGCGTGCGGACTGCATCGAAAACTTGCATAGCTCGCTCTCCACTTCACTCCGGGAACAGGATACTTCTGGAATGCGGTTTAGATAAATCGCTAAATACCAATCCTATCATAGATTGTACGTATTTCTGTATCGCTTCTTTTGATTGGTGCGCCTACGTCAGAGCCGGGAACGTCAGTGACCGGTCACTGACGTTCCCGGCTCTGAACTGAGACCGGTCGCTTACGCTCTCGGTTCTGTGGTGGAGTGAGAACGACCTGATCTTCCATTTTACAGCGAAACATTCATCCCATCCTACCCGCTGGTTTGAAAGAGTGTAACCTTGTGTTAACATTTACCATCTATGCAATCGTATCCGCTGATTCTGTTTGGCGCCGGTGGTGTGGGGCGAGCGCTGTTGCAACAGATCGTAGACAATCGTGCCCCTCACACAGAACGTTACGCTCTTCGTCTCAACGTCGTCGCCGTCGCTGATAGTTCTGGCGCAGTGATTGCGCCTAGCACAGAGTTAGAGGATGAGACACTGCGTGAACTGGTAGCGTTAAAGGGGAACAAAGGCAAGTTGATCGAACACAAGCTGGCCAAAGCTGGCAACGATCCACTCGCCATTCTCCAATCTCTTCGCTCGCACCCCACCCTTTCCGGTGGACTTGCTCCGGTCATTGTAGACTGCACTGCGACGGACGGAACTGTCCCAGCGCTGCTCGCTGCACTTGAGCAACAATATAAAGTTGTCCTCGCCAACAAAAAGCCCTTAACCGTACAACAGGAGGTCTACGACCGGCTCACCAGAGCCGGCCTCACCACAGGTCCACGGCGTTTGGACCGCGCCCGTTGGGAGACGACCTGTGGGGCTGCCCTGCCCGTTATTGTGACGCTGAATCGCCTGATGCTCTGTGGCGACAATGTCAAGAAGATCGCTGGCACCTTTAGCGGCACGCTGGGCTATGTGATGACTGGCTTACAGGCTGGCAAAAAGTTCAGCGAAGTTGTGCGCGAAGCGCATCGACTGGGCTATACCGAGCCCGATCCACGCGATGACCTGGGTGGTGTCGATGTGGCGCGCAAGGCGTTGATTCTCGCCCGTGGCCTGGGCTGGCAGATGGAAATGAGCGACGTCACCGTCGAAGGTTTATACCCAAGCAGCATGGATAGCCTCAGTGTGGCACAGTTTCTAGAGGAGACTTCCTCACTCGACGAGTACTTTGCTGGTCGAGTTAAGAGTGCTGCCAGCGAGGGAAGAGTGCTGCGCTTTGCAGCCACTGTCGAGGCGGGCAAGTGCCGAGTTGGTCCCACCGTGGTTTCGGCAGAGAGTCCGCTCGGACGACTCAGTGGAACCGACAACCTCGTAGAACTGACGACCCGTTGGTACAATCCCAACCCTTTGGTCGTCACAGGGCGCGGCGCGGGGGTAGATGCAACCGCCAGTGGTGTGTTGGCGGATGTGATGGAGTTGGCATATACGAAATAATGAGAGAATGGTAATTAGGTAATTGCGTAATTACTCAATTACGAATCTCTTTATCACTGTTTGATAGGGAGTTTGAGCGATGGATCGCAAAATTCGTGTTGGCATTCTTGGCGCAACGGGCGCAGTGGGCCAACGTTTTATTCAATTGCTCCAGGGCCATCCCTGGTTTGAAATTGTGGCATTGAGTGCCAGTGATCGCAGCGAAGGCAAACGGTATAGCGAGGCAGCTCACTGGATTCTGGATACAGATATTCCCGCCAGCATCAGTAACATGACGCTTCTGGCCAGCAGTGCCGACGCCATGAGCGGATTGGAACAGCGACCAGAGTTCGTCTTTAGCGCCCTGCCCAATGACCTGGCCAAGGATATCGAGCCTGGCTTTGCGCGTGCTGGCATGTACGTCTTTAGCAATGCCTCCTATTACCGCATGACGCCTGATGTGCCTTTGGTGATTCCTGAGATCAACTGGCAACATCTTGGCTTACTTAAGCAGCAGCAACAGGCACGCGGCTGGAGTGGTGGCATTGTCTGCAATACCAACTGCACGGTTAGTGGTCCTGTCATGAGTTTGAAGCCGCTGCACGATGCCTTTGGCGTGGCCCGTGTCTTCTCGGTCAGCATGCAAGCGCTGAGCGGTGCTGGCTATCCAGGTGTTGCTTCATTGGATGGCACCGAGAATGTGATTCCCTTTATTAAAGGCGAAGAAGAGAAACAAGAAGCAGAAACTCGTAAGCTTCTCGGCACATTGAACAATGGTAAGATTGACGAGGCGGCCATTCCAGTCAGCGCCCATTGTAACCGAGTGCCTGTGGTCGATGGTCACATGGTGACGATTTCGGTGGAACTAGCACGTAAGGCTACACCAGAAGATGCCATTCGAGCGATGCGTGAGTTTCATTGTGTAGCCACGGCAGGATTACCGATGGCCCCTGATTGCCCAATTGTGGTGCGCGAAGAGGCAGATCGTCCGCAGCCACGCCGCGATCGGATGACAGGCCAGGGTATGAGCTGTGTTGTCGGTCGAGTGCGCCGTGAGCATCTCTTTGGCGAAAACGGCATCAAGTACATGACGCTGGCCCATAATACAATCCGGGGCGCAGCAGGTGGCAGTATTCTCAACGCCGAAGTAATGGTTTCCCAAGGTCTTTGGGAAGGTAAGTAAATCAGTAAATCAGTAGGTCAGTATGTCAGTAAACAGTGAATCAGTTTTCCACTGCTTTACTGACTCACTGTTCACTGAATCACTGCTTATCCAGAAGGTACTACGGAATAGAAATCATGTTTCAAAACTTTGGTCGTTCGACGTTGGCAGATCTGGTTGGAGATTGGGTAGTTTATCGCAATCTAGAGCCGCTGGACAAACGGGTTCCTGGTCTTAAGAATGCTGGCTACCGCATGGGAATGACAGAAGAAGGCATCCCGCGCAAGCTGGAAAAAGAGTATGCCAAGGCCGCACTCTGGATCTGTGAGGAAGCCCGCACCGTAAGCGGTTTCAAAAAAGCCGCCCGCGAGTTGCTCCTCATCGGCGATACACTTGTCAACGATGGCACTGCGCATCGTAATTTGCTCACACTCAGTGGTTGGGAAGGGTCTTGCTTTATCGGGGCTGACCGTATGGAGCAGGAGCCACGCCACAGCATGGATGAGGAGAGCAATCTCTATCTGGCCAATCGCTGGTCGCTCTTGCCGGATTGGCTACAGACCATACGCCAACAGGGGCTGCAATTGGATGCGAGCACGATTGTGATCGTAGACATAGATAAGACCGCGCTTGGCCCCAAAGGTCGCAACGATCAAGTGATCGATCAGGCACGCCTCGAAGGCATCTTCCGCACAATGGATTCGGTCTTAGGCGAACGTTTTGACCGCAATCGGTTTGTGCGCCACTATAGCGAGTTAAATCGTGCCCGCTACCACTTTCTCACGGCGGATAATCAAGATTATCTAGCTTATATCTGTTTAATTCTCAACGCCGATCTGATCGACTTTGATGAACTAAGTTCTGAAATTGAGGCCAAAAACCTCGAGAACTTCGACCAGTTTTTGCGCTGGGTAGATAGCTTGATGATGCGCAAAGTAGCGCCCGGTGATGAGCTACGCGAAGTACATGAGGCGATTCAAGCCAGTGTTCGTAACGGTGATCCGACTCCCTTTAAGCGCTTTCGCCGCCAGGAGTTTGTGAGCACGCTCGAGCACATGGGCTCGCTGCCCGATGGTGCCGCCGTCGAAACCCTGTTGCGCGATGAGATTACGCTTTGCGAAGAGGTCTGGCAGGCGGCGAGTTGGCTTAAGGAGCGAGGCTGTTTCCTGATCTGCATGAGTGACAAGCCAGACGAAGCCTCGCGACCGGGAGCACGAGATGCTGTACAGTTGAGCCCGATCCATCGCACCGCTACCCATCGGGTTGGGGTCGATCTCAGGCCAACGTTGAAGGGAATCAAGTAGAGGAAAGTTGAATTCTTGCTTACCGACGCAGGTGAGTAAAGCAGGTATGATTGTAACTTATGGCAGATAATAAAAAACCAAATCAAAATCGTCCACCCAACAACTCGCAAGAGCCCAATGGCCCAGGCTCCAATATCTTTGGGCGCATCTGGTTTTGGCTTGCCTTGATCGTAGTGGTTGTGGTTGGCTCGCGTTTTCTTTTTAGCACGCCTAACGACACAGGCGATACCGTCGGCCTCAACGTGATTGCCCAGCATGTCAAGGACAGTGATGTCAACGTCATCACTGTACAAGGCGAAACGATCATCCTGGAAAAGAAGGATGGGTCGAAGCTGAACAGTCGCAAGGAAAACGATGCGAGTGTCCTCGATACGCTGAAATCATTTGGAGTGAGCGAAGAAAGCCTCAACCAGCTTCCGATCAAGGTGGAAAGTGCGCCCAATAGCGCAGCCATCCTCAGTTGGTTGATGATGATTTTACCGATGGTTCTCATCTTTGGCTTCTTTGTCTTTATCATGCGCCAGGCTGGCAGTGGTGGACCCAATCGGGCGATGCAATTTGGTCGCAGTCGGGCGCGCAAACTCGAAAACGCCGACCGACCGACCATCACCTTTGCCGATGTCGCTGGCTGCGATGAGGCCAAACAAGAACTGGCTGAAGTGGTCGAATTTCTAAAGGAGCCACAGAAGTTTGCAGCACTGGGTGCACGCATTCCCAAAGGTGTCCTCATGGTCGGCGCACCGGGTACGGGTAAAACTTTGCTGGCCAAGGCTGTGGCTGGCGAAGCTGGTGTGCCCTTCTTTAGCAGCTCTGGCTCCGAATTTGTAGAAATGTTTGTCGGTGTCGGTGCCAGCCGTGTACGCGATCTCTTTGATCAAGCCAAGAAAAATTCACCCTGTATCATCTTTGTGGACGAAATCGATGCCGTCGGTCGCCATCGTGGTGCTGGTATGGGTGGCGGCAACGATGAGCGCGAACAGACGCTCAATCAGATCTTGGTGGAGATGGACGGCTTTGACACCGATACCAACATTGTCATTATCGCCGCCACCAACCGCCCCGATATTCTTGACCCTGCTTTGTTGCGGCCTGGTCGCTTTGACCGCAAAGTCGTCGTAGATCGGCCCGACCGGCGTGGACGTGAGGCAATTTTGAATGTCCATGCCAAGGGTAAACCGCTTGCGCCAGATGTTGATCTAAGCATCATTGCCGCACAGACACCAGGCATGGTAGGTGCCGACCTGGAAAACCTGATCAACGAAGCTGCCATTCTTGCCGCCCGCCGCAACAAGCGAGTCATCGGTATGAACGAGATCGTCGAGTCGATTGAGCGGGTCATGGCAGGGCCAGCACGGCGCAGCCGTGTGTTGGATGCCAAGGACAAACGGACAGTTGCCTATCACGAAGCAGGCCATGCCATCGTGATGGAAGCGCTGACCCATACCGACAGCGTGGGCAAGATCACGATTGTCAGCCGCGGTCAGGCGTTGGGTTATGTGATGCCGCTGCCCGATGAAGACCGCTCGTTAAAGAGTCAGGCACAATACGAGGATCAGATCACTGGCTTGCTGGCGGGTCGCGTGGCGGAAGAGTTGATCTTCTCCGAACCATCGACTGGCTCAGCTGATGATCTGGAACGAGTCACAAAGATCGCCAAAGCCATGGTCACCCGTTTCGGTATGAGCAATAAAATCGGGCTTCTACAGCTTCAACATGGCGAGAGTAATCCCTTCCTTGGCTTGGAACTGGGCGAACAACGAACCTATAGCGAAGATGTAGCCCGTACCATTGACAGTGAAGTGAGACGCATCGTCGAAACTGCCTATGGCCGGGCCAAGGAGATCTTAGGTAGTCGTATCGAAAAGCTCAAACTACTGGCCGAAACGCTGCTTGAAAAGGAAGTCCTTGATCGCCAAGAATTCCTCAAATTAATGGGCGAAGCTACTCCGGCATAAATAAAACAGAAGGTCAGCGCTAGCGCTGACCTTCTGTTTTATTTTCATATTGCTCAATCGGCGACAACTGCATGCCTGAAAAGTCCCAGAACCAGTAGGCCAGTGCTTTGTACTTTCCCCATTTGCCAAAGATGGCATAAACTTCTTTTTCGCCAACCGGCTTGCCCTCGTAAAAGTATTTTGAAACCGAGCTTACAGCCTCTGAATCGACACCGATGTAATCAAAACGCCCTAGAATGCTAAGTACTGTGGCTGCGGCATAGGGACCGATCCCGGGCAGTTTAAGGATCTCTTTGCGCAGTTGCTCGGTTGGCTTCTCTTCATCACGAAAGCTCTCCAATTGAATCTGCCCACTGACAATGCCCTGCGCCAATTTGAGCAGATAGGGCGAACGATAGCCAAGGCCAAGCGAACGCAAGGTTACTTCGTCACTATTCGCAACAGCTTGCGGTGTAGGAAACGCTCGCAATATTATCGACTGCGGCAGCGGAGCACCGAAATTTTCCACCAATTTGGCGACCAGCCGTTTGGTGCCACTCCACTGGATATTGGTCGTCATCATAACGCGGACCACATCCTCAAACAATGTGGTAGAGCGGAGAAGTCGTCCATAGGATTTGATGCGACAATGGACAAGACGAGGTTCTTGATCGGCTGCGGCATAGAATTCGCTGAAATCACTGTCGAGCCAAAACATCCAGCGCAGCTTCTGTGTGAGTTCGGCTTCCTCTTCTGCGCTTAACGGCTCATCCACAGAGACGGTAAGCCCATCTCGATGTTCGCTGATTTCCAGCAAAACAACTTTGCCGCGGCTCAATGCTTCAGGTTTGCGCAGAACTTTTGTGGCCTCGTCCCACTGAATGGGTGCCAACTGATACCAACCGTGTGAGCGAACAGTTGATTCAAAGTTAAAGGGAAGATGGGTGGTGAGTATCTGTTGCATGACAGGTTGCTCATTGCAAGTGGCGGGTAACCAGTGGCGTCCTCTTGCTAACGTACAGGGTTCTGATTCGCCACCTACCACTCGCTCGTGTTCATACAAAATTCTGACTTTCTACTAACGCCCTACAAACCTTCAAATCGTATCATAGAATTAGAACGTGAGCGAAAGTACTCACGGTAGTAGTACTAATTGTGGTTGGAACCGCCAGGAATTTTTTCCGTAACTATGGCTGAAATTCATGGCGTTTGAGAGCGCAATTGGTAAAACTCGAATACATTCGTTCAAACAAGGAGAATTTTATGACAACTTTAACCCGCTGGGAACCCTTCCGCGAACTTACCACGATGCGCGACATGATGGATCGCTTTTTTGATGAGCCGTTTACGCGGCTGCCCACCCTGTGGGAGCGCGAGCCCAATACCCTGTCGCTGGCTCTTGATGTGATGGAGAACCCGGAAAACTATGTGGTGAAAGCCTCCGTACCAGGTGTCAAGCCCGAAGAGATTGAGATCACGATTGACAACAACATGTTGACGATCAAGGGCGAAACCAAGGAAGAGACTGAGCACGAAGAAGGCAACTACCACCTGCGCGAGCGCCGCTATGGTAGCTTCTATCGCAGCGTTGCTCTGCCGGCCAATGTCAAGGCCGACAAGATCGAAGCGGTCAACGAAAATGGAGTCCTGACCCTAACGCTGCCCAAGGCAGAAGAGGCGAAACCTAAGAAGATTGAAGTCAAGAAAATGATTTCGCAAAAATAGTAGATCAGTAGGACAGTAAGACAGTGAGACAGTAGGTCAGCAAAACTGTCTTACTGTCTCACTGTTCTATTGTCGCACTAAGCCTTACACCTCGATCCAGTAGCTGGATCGAGGTTTGTTTTTTTTTGCGCCAGACGGCATAATGAGCATCAATCCATCAGAAAAAACTTTTAAACTGTACTCTGAATGAAAAGTCGAGTTTACATTATTGAAAATGGCTTTGGAAAACTTGACTTCTCATTGTAACCGCAGGACAGGAGCACTATGCTAAAACAAGCCCAAGCCATTGCCAACCAGTTGGTTGCCTGGCGCAGACAAATTCATTCGCATCCCGAACTGAGCTTCCAGGAACAGGGAACCGCCCGTCTGGTGGCAGAAACACTCGAGACGTTTGGAGTTGAAGTACAAACAGGAATTGCCAAGACTGGCGTTGTCGGCTATCTCGGCGAAGGGTCACCGATCATCGGCATTCGTGCAGATATGGATGCACTACCGATCCAGGAAGTCAATAACGTGCCCTACAAGTCCCAGGTGGCAGGGGTCATGCACGCTTGTGGCCACGACGCCCATACCGCAATGTTACTTGGGGTCGCCAAGCTGCTTTCTGAAATGCCAAACCGCCCACCTGGGCAGATTCGCTTTCTCTTCCAGCCCTCAGAAGAGGCACACGACAGTGAAAACAAGTCGGGCGGGGAGCGCATGGTCGAAGAAGGGGTGCTTAATGAGTTGGATGCGGTAATTGCGCTGCATGTGGCGAGCGATATGCCTGTCAACAAAATCATGTTGGGCTCAGGTTACATTACGGCCAATGAGGATTCCTTTGAGATTGTCCTGCGTGGCACAGGCGGTCACGGGGCCTTCCCGCATCAAACGATCGATCCGGTCTTTATTTTGGCCCAGGTGCTCAATGCCATCAATGGCATTCGTGCCCGCCGCATCGACCCGACACGAGCAGCCGCCTTATCGATTGGCTCGATCCATGCTGGTGTAGCCTCGAATGTGATTCCCTCAGAGGTGAAGATCACCGGGACCATGCGCAGTTTTGACGATGAAGTGCGCCAGCAACTAAAGGATGAATTGGTGAGCGTACTCGGAGTCGCAAAGGCACTCGGTGGCGATTTTGATGTAACATTTATCTCGGGCTATCCGTCAACCTACAACGATCCGAACGTTGTGAACCTAATGAATGAGGGGATTGAAGCCCTCGTGGGCAAAGAGGCGATACTTCCATCTACCCCCATGATGGGTGCCGAAGATTTTAGCTACATGTCGCGCAAAGCCCCAGGCGCTATGTTCATGCTGGGTGCTGCCGTTGGTGACAAGAGCCGCCCCCACCACACACCTGTCTTTGACATCGACGAAGCTTGTTTACCCACCGGAACTGCCATCCTGGCCGATACTGCGGTGAAATTGCTGAAAGAAAAAGCGTCATAAATCAGAACAACATCGGAACTTGTTACACAAGCACACCTCGTGCAGGTCCACATCACACGAGGTGTGCTTGCGTAACGTGTTAATAACCTACGAGTTCACCGCTCAAACTCATACACCTCGACTCCATCAAACTGTTTACTTTCCTTTTCTACAAGCTGGCTACGCAATTCGTTGAGCGTGAGTTGTTGCGGATCGGTGTACCAAGAATGCGAATAGATGAGCCAAACCTGCCTGCGATTGGCAATTAGCTGACGCAGATAGGGCAAATCCTCTTGGCGCATCTTCGGTTCTGTGACTCCACGCTCGAATAGATCGACAGGCATGCCACGCAGTTCAGCCTTAAAACCATCTCGCTGCGCATAATATTCAAAAGGCAGTTGCACCCATGTTGCGTTGAATAGGATGAGATCGTTCAACTCAGCCTGCTCGTGCACATACCGGGCGACATCAGCCCACTGTTCCTTATGCACAAATTGATAGTAGTTGGAAAGGCCCATACCATTACTGATGATGACCAAACCAAGAGCCGCAACAACGACCATTTGGCGAAGACTGCTCCTGTGAATATAGTTAGCAGACAGTTTCGCAATTTTCAACTCGCAATTGGCGACTTTCCCCTTCAATTGCGTCATGCCCACGGCAATCAGCAAGTAAAGTGGCAGCGACGTCCAAATCAACGAGGGCGGATGCAACAAGGGACGGCGTAATCCAATCAGAATCTCAGCCAAGAAAGGTGTTAACCAAAAGGAGAGCAGCAAACTACCCGCTAATTTACCCTGCTGAATTAACCACCATCCGCCAGCCAGCGCCAGGATGAGCGCACAGAGAATCCACAATCTGGCCAACGACGGAACAGTCGTATGATCTGCAAGCAGTCGTTGCAGCGCGTCAAGAATCTGACCAAATCTCGTTGGCTGAATCCAGAATTCTTGATCCACCTTGATCGATTGACGCACAAAGTTTCCTGTCCAGGGAAGCCAAAGTAGAAGAGCAAGCACCTCTGCTGTCAGTAGAAAACGGAAACAAGGCATAAGTCGGGCTCGAAGCCCAGCAAGCCCGCCAGACATCTTACCCAGCACCAGCCCAATCAGAAGCGCCAAGGGAAAGAAAAGTACAAAGGTATTGTGCGTCCACATGCCGACGGCCTGAGAGAAAGCAAGCCCTAGGACACGCCAATCTCCAAATCTCCAGTCTCCAGTCTCAATGCTTACTTTGTTGACTATGCCTAATGTAAAATAGATCGCCCCACATCCCGCCAAGGCCAACAAGCTGTACATGCGGTTTTCTTGAGCATAATGGAGATGAAATGGGCTGACTGCGAGGAGAAACAAGGCCAGTAGCGCACCGTTTGCATTTGCCACCTTGCGTGCTGTCAGGTAAAAGAGTGGCAACGTTGCTGTGCTCAACAGCGCAGGTAGCGACCGAATCGCAACTTCACTGTCGCCCCAAAGCTTGACCCAAAGCGAAAGTAGCAGATAATAGAGAGGGGGATGTTGGTCAATCCGTGCGATCCAACTCCAGACTTCGCTCAGTGGGTGCTTGGCAACCCACAGGGTAAAGGCTTCATCCAGCCAGATGCTTTTCGAACCGAGTGTGTAAAAGCGCAGAAATAAGCCCAATAGGAAGACTGCGTAGAGTGTCAGGCGAGTGGACAAGCGGCTCTTCATGGGCTAGTAGCATACGTTACACTCGCTAAACTGATCAAGAACCGTTGTACAGCAATATATAGGACTTACACAAGACATTGTTATTGTAGAACAAGATACCTTCTTGTTCGTTTTCCAGATACCACAGCGCACAAGAAAATATCTTGTGCTACAGCGTCTTGCCTAAGTCCTGACATACCAAAAGGAGAGAGATGACAAACTATATCTGCAAAACCTGTGGCGTACAATACGAAGCGTCAGCAACACCACCCGCTCACTGCCCGATTTGCGAGGATGAGCGCCAGTATGTGGCCGAAAGCGGGCAAGCGTGGACGACACTTGAAGAGTTACAGCGAAATTATAAAATCGTGCTCAAAGAAGAAGAGCCCCATCTGCACGGCATCGGCATGGAGCCGCGCTTTGCGATAGGTCAACGAGCGCAGTTAATTCAGAGTGAACACGGCAACGTTCTTTGGGAATGCACTTCGCTGATCAACGAAGAAGCGATTGCCGCCGTTCGTGCATTGGGAGGGTTCACTGCGATGAGCCTCTCACATCCTCACTATTACTCCTCGATTATTGAGTGGAGTGATGCCTTTGGCGGCGTGCCAATCTACGTTCATGCCAGCGATGAACGATGGTTGGGGCGGCGCAGCAAGAACGTCGTGCTTTGGCAAGGGACAACTTATTCACTCTCACCAGATGTTACAATCATCAACTGTGGGGGGCACTTTCCGGGATCGTCTGTTCTACATTGGAGCAAAGGGGCAGCGGGCAAAGGAGTGCTGCTCTGTGGCGACACGATCAATGTCGTGAGCGATCGGCGCTATGTCAGCTTTATGTGGAGCTACCCCAACCTGATTCCTCTGCCCGCAGCCGCTGTGCAGCAAATTGTTGAGCGGGTGCGCCCTTTTGCGTTTGATCGCATCTACAGCGCCTGGTTCGGCACTGTGCTCAAAGAGAATGCCCGCCAAGGGCTAGAATTTTCTGCGCAGCGCTACCAAAGGGCTATCAGTTCTCTCTATGGTTGATACTGTGTCCAAAAGCAGAACCAGGGTGGTGCAACCGCGGTAAAGTGATCCCACGTGCCTGGTTCGGCTGCTGGATCTGGGTAGTAATCCTTGGTGTCGGAAAAGTGGGTGAGCACAAAGTGATGCTCTACCAGTCCATTGAAGAGATCGCCTAGAGTGTGGCGAAACTCTTGCGGAGGATCGATGTGCCGATCTGTGTCATGCACCCAATCGGCATCCTTTGAAAAGAGTTTGGCCCCGGCAATATAAGGGAAGCGTAGCGGATAGCCTTGGCCATCCCAATCCTGAGCACCTACACCAAGCGTCAATGGATTGGCACAGGCAAAATAGTAGGTTGCACCTGGGCGCAGACAACGGGCGACTTGGGCAAAGACGGTACGCACCTCCGGCACAAAGTTGATTGAATAAGGTTGCCAGACCAGGTCAAAGCTAGATGCAGGCAGCGCCGAGAGATCACGCATATCGGCCTGCACGATCTGCAACGTTAGCCCATAATGCGCCGCAGCCTGGCGATCCCGTTCAAGCTGCTCGGCGGAGAGGTCGACCACAGTCACGTCGGCGCCCAAGAGCGCAAATGCCACGGACTGTTGGCCGCCGCCGCTTGCCAAACATAAGACGCGTTTGCCACCCAGGTCGCCAAAGCGATTCTCCGGATCGACCTTGTTGCGAGCGGACTCCAGATCGAGATCCAGCGCAGGACGTGTAAAGAGTGCATTCACCTCGGCCAGATCTCGCCAGCGCTCTTGATTGTACGAACTGATTTCATCCATGTGAGAATTCCTTTGGTGAAGTCATATCAGTTGTGCTCCGAAACGCCATGCATTTCAACGATAGTTACGAAGAAGATTCCTAGCATTTGCAGCCGCAATTGATATAACTCGCGCATTAATTTTTCAAAGTTTGCAATTGATGATACAGCAAATTTCCTGTAATGGTCTTGTAATAGTTGAATAATCTACGCTTCAGGAATCGATTGTAAACTCAAGGCAGGTAGGGAACAAATTGCTTTTATGACAAACAGGTGGAGATTCATCCACTGTCATTATTAAGGTTTGAGAGTTTGTGACATGCGAAAGGAGAGTAGTGCGATGGAAAAAATTCGATCTTCTGAGATCACTCCCGAACACGTTTATTTGAATCGACGCAACTTTATGATTGGTGTAGGTTCTGCGGCAGCCGCTTTGACGCTTGCAGCCTGTAATCGCGGAGCACCCTCTTCCAGCGGCGTAAACGCCAATGCCACCGAGGTGTCGACGACCCCATCGCCCGGCTTTGAGGTCGGACCGGCGGTCGATCTGACCACTGTCAAGAGTGATACAGCGCCCACAGCAAGCAAGGCAACCGATGAATTAGGCGATAAGCTCAACTCGTATGAGGACATTACAAACTACAACAACTTCTACGAGTTCAGCACCGACAAAGAGGAAGTGGCCAAACTTTCGCAAGGTTTCACTACCCGCCCATGGACGGTCGAGGTAGGTGGACTTGTCAACAAACCCAAGACCTACGACATCGACGACATGCTCAAGCGCTTCGAACAACGGGAGCATATCTATCGGCTGCGTTGCGTCGAAGCTTGGTCGATGGTCATTCCGTGGATTGGCTTCCAAATGGCCGATTTGCTCAAAGAGGTTGAACCCAAAGCCGAGGCCAAGTATGTAAAATTCACCTCGATTGTGCGACCGGAGCAAATGCCAGGGCAGAGCGGGTTTAGCTTTATCCAGTGGCCCTATGTCGAAGGCTTGCGCATCGACGAGGCAATGCATCCACTCTCGATCTTTGTGACTGGCATGTATGGCAAGTTGCTGGCACCAGCCAATGGCGCGCCGATCCGCAACATGTCGCCCTGGAAGTACGGCTTCAAGAATATCAAGTCGATTGTCAAGATCGAGTTGGTCACGGAACAGCCGGTTTCGACCTGGACCACGCAAGCATCCAACGAGTATGGCTTCTATGCCAATGTCAACCCCACCGTTGACCATCCCCGCTGGTCGCAGGCCAGTGAAACACGCATCGGTGACTTTGGCCGCCGCCGCACGCTGATGTTCAACGGCTATGCCGACGAGGTAGCAGGCTTGTATAAGGGAATGGATTTGGCGGCGAATTATTAAAAGTTACAAGGTGGCAGAGTGGCAGAGTAACAGTGCAGAGATTCCACTTTGCCACTTTGCGACCTTACAACTTTTTTCTTATTTGTTGAGGCCTTATGGACACGATCATCAATCATCTTCGTAAACACTGGTTTTGGTGGGTTGTCAATACATTAGCGGCATACCCGTTGCTGCATCTACTGTGGGATGCGAGTATTGGCAACTTTAGCGCCAATCCTGTCAAAGAAATCACCCTACGCACAGGAACGCCAGCGATTATAACCCTCTTTTTATCGTTAGCTTGTACGCCCGCCGCTTCCATTTTTGGATTTCGTTTGGCCAATACTGTACGCAAATCGCTTGGATTACAATCGTTTGTCTATGCGACATTTCACTTTTTGACTTTTGTTGGGCTTGACTACGCACTAGATCTCGATCTAATTTTAGCAGATGGCATTGTACGCAAGCCCTATGCGGTGGTTGGATTTATCGCTTTTCTGATCTTGTTAGCATTGACCATCACCTCGACCAAAGCTTCGCAGCGTTGGCTGGGGCGCAATTGGAAGCGGCTGCATCGCCTTGCCTATGCCGCTGGTGTGTTGGCTGTGATCCATTTCTTCTGGCTGGCGCGTGCCTCCGATGGACGACCCCTCCTTTACGGTGTCATTCTCACCATCTTGCTGGTCGTACGCATTCCAACCATTCGCAGTTGGTTGGTCAAGCAGCGCACAAAAATCTACAATCCTGCACCGCCCGCACGTAAAGGGATGAAACAGACAGTCAAGGCAGTCACCGTACCGACCGCTGAGTAAAGACAGTGGGATAGTAGGACAGTGGGTCAGTGGTCAAAAACTGTCTTACTGACCCACCGTCCTACTGTCCTACTACTCGTAGTTGATCACTTCTGGCAATTCATCGCTGCTGGGTGGGAAATTGAGTGCTCGCTCTAACAAATGTTTGCACTCAATCGAAAGGGCGTGGGCATCGGCACCGGGTTGAGGGTGGATCGGATCGAGTGGCACCACTTCGATCCGCAGCGGAATCGGCGAGGTAGCAACTCGCCAGATGGAACTAAGAATGCTCTCCTTGACCTGTACCGGCAGTCCATCTTTCACCTGTCGCCAGCCCCATGTCATGATTTCGGGATTGGAATAGCGAATGGCACAGGGCAAATAGGGAATGCTGTTGTCGATGGCAATTTCAAATGCACCCCGAAAAAACGGCAGCAGGAAGATTCCCGGGTTCAATCGCCCCTCCGGGAAAATCACGATTGGTGGGAATGGATCCTCACGCACTCGACGTGCAATCGACTGGCGCGCCCGTTGACGCGAGTTCCTATCACTGCGATCGACAAAGACCGAATCAATCGAAGAGGCAAAGTAGCCAATGAGCGGTCGATTCTTATTGCCACTCTCTGCCAGAAAACGCACTGGCAACACGCTCAACATCGACAAAATATCCAGATAGGTCGAATGGTTAGGGAAAAGAAA
Organism: Caldilineaceae bacterium; assembly: GCA_046328715.1. Classification (GTDB taxonomy): domain Bacteria; phylum Chloroflexota; class Anaerolineae; order Caldilineales; family Caldilineaceae; genus JAXLWB01. Next base: position 352,594 of record JAXLWB010000002.1, read on the forward strand.
ACCCTGATGCGAGCGAATCTTCTGCGGATCACGACAGGTGAAGCGGATATTGAAGAGCCAGTTGTGATAGCGTGCTAGCCCTGTTACCACCCAACCCGCCAAGCGAGCCCCACTGATCCGAATTCCCATCCAACCTGTCAACAGGATGAAAACAAAACCAAAAACCATTGCGATTACCATAAGAGCACAGCGCAGCGCGCCAATCAATGTACGCATCTTGATACTCGGTTCACAAGTGACTATTCACAATTGGATAAATGCAGCCGGAAATTTACATTTGTGCTATTGTACAATAGAGCAAAACAGTGATTGAAATGAAAAGCAGACGCTCAAACAAAACAAGCGAGTTGCAACCTGCATCCCGCCTATGCTGCGGTTGCAATGAGAACCAGAATTTTTTCCAGTTAATTTCGAAAGCAAAATTCCGGTTCTCATTGAGAGCACAGTTTAGTTTCTGAGGAGGTCGCATGATGCATCGAATTCCGATTCAAAAGATCATGACCCATGAAGTGATCACAATTCATCCGGAGGCTTTGGTTACGGAGGCCGCAGGCATTATGGACGATCTGGAACTGCGCCGCATGCCGGTGATCGATGAAGATGGTTGCCTCTTGGGAATCGTGACTGATTCTGATATTCGCGAGGCGGAAAGCGTGGCGTTGACGCACAATAGCTATGAGCCCGGCAGTGAACCAGAGTGGCTAACCATTGCCGACATCATGACACGCGATGTGGTCACCATTTCGAGTGATGCAACCGTTGGTCAACTGGCCGAACTCTTCATCGAACATAAAATCGGCGGCGTTCCAGTCATAGAAAACACCCCGGACACGATCCACCCCAAATTGATCGGGATTGTCACCGAAACCGACATCTTCGAGATGATCGCGGAAGCTTGGGAAAATGAAAAGCTAGAGAGCAGAGCATAGCGAGTGGCGAGTGAGGATGGCGAGTTAATACGAACCACTCGCCACTCGCATTTTCATGGATTGTTGTGCTTTGTTTCCAGAAGCGTCTATACTCTTTACCCTACCTTCCCTTTCAACCCCAGCATCTGCCGAGTCTCTGTCGGCGTGGCCGTGCTAATGGAAAGCAGATCGAGCACAGTTTTGATTTTGTTTACCTGCTCGGCATTAGACTTTGCCAGTTCACCTTTGCCGATGTAAAGGCCATCTTCCAAGCCGACGCGCACATGGCTGCCCATGATGGCACCGGTCGTGACCACGTTGAGCTGAAAACGACCGCTGCCAAGTACGGACCAATGCAGATCAGCGCCGAGTAAGCGGTCCGCAGTGCGTTTCATATAGACGAGATTGTCCACCACTTCCGCACCGATACCGCCCATCGTTCCCATCACAAATTGGATAAAGATCGGTGGCTGCACCAGCCCCATATCCATAAAGTAAGCAAGGGTGTAAAGATGGCCGAGATCATAGGCCTCAAACTCGAAACGCGTCCCGGTTTCAAGGGTTAGCGTCTTCAACATATACTCGATGTCCGAGAAGTTGCTGACAAAAGGCTCAAACCTGGTGCTTTCCAGGTAGGGTTTCTCCCAGTCGAAACGCCACTTGCCCTCATACTTGCCCACCATCGGGAAGAGGCCATAGTTGACTGTACCCAGATTGCAGGTACAAAGCTCTGGCTTGATTGTCTTGATCACGTTCAGACGCTGCTCGATTGTCTGGCCGGTTGCACCGCCTGTGGTGATGCTGATAACCACATCGCTCTCCGCCGAAATGCGCTCAACATACTCGGCAAAGAGCGCCGGATCGGCGCTGGGGCTGCCATCATGCGCGTTGCGCGCATGGAGATGTACGATGGATGCCCCAGCTTTAGCAGCGTCGATCGACTGGCGCACAATATCGTCTGCAGTAAAGGGTAAATGGGGCGACATCGTGGGCGTGTGGCTGCTACCGGTGATGGCGCAGGTAATAATGGTTTTCTTGGCCATAAGCGTCCTAATCTACAATTGCTCCGTAGGTCAATACACGCAATTCACGGCGAATGGGGTAGCTGGAGGAAGGCATAAGTTGCGTTAAGAAGATCACAATCTGCTCTTCAACCGGATCGACCCAGAAGGCAGTACTGGCGGCACCACCCCAGGCAAACTCGCCAGGCGAGCCAAGAATTTGGGCCTCGGCCGGGTTGAGCAGCACCGAAACGCCCAGACCGAAGCCAACACCGTTATACGGCGTCTCACTAAAAACTGGCACGCCCATACTCGTCAGGTCGCCATTGTTGGGCATGTGGTTGGCGGTCATTAGCTCCACAGTCTTGCGCCCAAGAATGCGCACACCATCCAACTCACCTTTGTTCAGCAACATCTGGGCAAAACGGAAGTAATCGGCACAGGTGGAAACCAGGCCACCGCCACCAGAACGGCGAACCGGCGGCTGAAGATAAGGGCTGACCGCCGGATCATCAATTAATCGCATGCCGCCCTCGTGACATTGATAATTGGCAGCAAACCGATCTTGCTTAGTGGCAGGTACAGTAAAGGCAGTGTCGACCATGCCCAATGGCCGCAAAATATTCTGCTCAAAATAGACATCCAAGGTTTGCCCCGAAATCACCTCGACCAGATAGCCAAGAATGTCAGTGGCAACGCTGTAGTTCCATTGTGTCCCAGGCTGAAACTGGAGTGGCACTTGAGCCAGTGCGTCAATCATTGCCTGCAACGAACCTTTGTGGACGCCATGTTGCATATAAAGCTGGTCCACTGGATGATTGCCGAAAATACCATAGGTGAAGCCAGCAGTGTGTGTAAAAAGGTCACGAATCGATACTTCACGCTTCGGTTCAGTCACCGCAACCTGATCAGCGTCTCCGCCCGCATAGACTTTCAAGCCTTTGAATGCAGGAATAAAGCGTGAAACCGGATTGTCAAGCTGGAAGTGACCTCGCTCGTAAAGCTGTAACAAGGCAACGCTTGTGATCGGTTTGGTCATCGAGTAGATGCGAAAGATCGTATCTTGGCCGACAGGTTTAGCCCGCTCCACATCGCAGAGACCATAATGATGTAGATAGGCAGGCTGGCCTCGGCGCGCCACCAGCACCAGGTAGCCGGGAATCTTCCCCTGGTCAACATAGCGGTTGAGATGAGGTGCAATCTGCTCTAAACGGGAAGCGCTCAACCCCACGCTGGCAGGTGAAACAACTGAAATCATAGTCCGGGTTCCTTGCTAAAAAGTGGCCAGGAGAAGCACATGGTATTCTCCTTGTGGCTGGCTCCGAAATTGTACGATTGCTGGTGAAATTAGGCAGAGGCGGAGCAACCGTAGCCTCACAGTCTAATAATGGGCGTGGCTGCTGTCAAATGAGGGGAATGCGAGAATGCGAGGGACAAAATGAAAGATGTAGGATACAAGTTGCATATTTTGCATTCTGCAACTTGCACCTGCATCCTAAGTTTTCTTTCTATCGAAGCACAGTAGGCAGATAAACGTGACTGCTGTCCTGCGTCGAGTTGGGGGTGGGTGAGACGGGCGTAGAGGTGGGTGCTGGCGTTGTCGTGTAGTTGGGCGATAGATCAGCCCCAGCGACGACGCCTAGCGGTTGATAGTTGGCGTAACCAGGAAAAATGATCCCGAGGTTGGGATTGCCGTGGCGACGAATCAGAATTTCACTGAGTACGCGCCGATAGTCGGTTGTGATCTGGAGATCGCGGTTGTCATAGAGTTGTTCTACCCCCAAACCAGGCCACTGACCGAAGACAGAGCCACCATTGACCTGCCCACCCAACACCATCATCACATTGCCATGACCGTGGTCTGTGCCGCGACTAGCGTTTTCGCCAAAGCTGCGACCGAATTCACTCATGACCACCACCGTCAACCGTTGGGTATGATTACGGCCATTGTCGTTACTCAGATCAGTGAAGAGTGCATTGAGTCCTGTCGCCAGATCAGAAACATGGTCAGCGAAATAGCCATCGCCATCATCTCCTTGATATTCGTGAGTGTCCCAAGCCCCCAGATCCACGGTGGCAACGCGCAGCCCCAACTGCATCTTGATCACCTGGGCCACTGCTTTCAGATTTGAGCCGAACTCGCTGCTCGGATAGGTTGCACCGTTGCCGGGCGTGTAGTTGTCGGGCGAGGCGAACTCAATCACATCCACTGCATTTAAGGTTTGTACCCCTGCCTGGCCTATAGCGCCACCCAACTTGCTATACATTTCGCGCAACGACTGACGTTGCCAATTGACATAGCGCCAGTGCCCGTTAAACGAAAAATCGCGCGGTGAGGTCATCCCGATCGCTTCGTTACTGCCCGCTAGAGAGAGCGGGGCCAAGTTGCCGATTGATGCCACTGGCAGAATAATTTCCGGCGGCAGATTGCCAGCGGTTTGCAAATGACGGGTCAACCAACCACTGGTCGTCGCCTTGTTATCTGGCGTACCCATTTCCATATACTGCATAGCATCAAAATGGCTACGTGTGTTGCTCGTCAGGCCAGCGGCGTGGATGAAGGCAAGTTTCTTCGCCTGATAAAGGTCAAAGAGTGGCGAAGCAGCAGGATGAAGGCCAAGTTGACTGTTGAGTGAAAGTGCTTTGTTGGTGCCGCTAACTGGAATGGCAATGTTTGGGCGTTGGGCTTCATAGTAACCCCGATCGGCACCAGCGATGGGCATCACCAGACTTAAGCCATCCATGCCCCCGCGCAGAAAGACCACAATCAGGATATCCTGGTTTGGCTCATCTTCGGCACTGCCAAAGGCTGTAAAGCGGACGCCGCCTGCCATTGCCGCAATTGCGGTTGAACAGCCAATGATAAAGCCACGACGTGTTGTCTTAAACATGATTTGCTCCTAGTAAGCAGGGTATAAGACCCAAGATACCGGTAATCTGCAACCTGGATCTTGCATCCTGCTCTTGTAACTTAGCGCCAAAGGAAGGATGGTGTCATTAAGATCAGCCCGATCATACTGTAAAGACGGTCCTGAATTTGCTCTGCGGGCAATTCGTAGTCGGGGTTACGGCCAAAGGCCATAAACTCGATCACTGATTGACGCTCATCGGCTGGTAGTGGATAGCCCAGCAGGCGATTGCTCCAGTAGTCAACCAGGGCGGGCGGCGTTGTGACATTGGCAGGCATTTGATTGAAGAGATTAATGCGCAGATCATCCTTGTTGGCACCGTCGCCCCCGATCGTCCAATTGAGCAGCCAGTTGACCGTGCGCCAGCGTTGCAGCATAGGCATGGTAGTTGCCCACGATTCTTTGAAATCCGGGTAGCCATTCGGTGGGTGCCATTGGAAGAGCGGCTGCCCTGCATCGTCATACTGCCAGTAGAAGTGATCGTTAACGGCGTCGAAATCGGCGTTGGTGGCACGCAGCATGCTGACAGCAAATTCAAAGGGGCGCTTGATCTTTTGCGCCCAGGTCGTTTTGAATTCGTCGGAGAGCAAAATCGTTCGTACCACCTGTTTGAGTTGATCCGCCGCGCCGCGCTGGGTATAAAAGACATCCGCCGCCTGTTTGACAATGGCGTCGGAAGGAGTATCACCAATCAAACGACGACAGAGCTTGCGGCAAATATAGGTGGCCGTGCCATAGTGATTGGCCAACAGTTCAAGCACAATCTGCCCATCACGGATGCCCTGGAAATCGCCGATCGGGGTATTGAGTACGATTTTCTCATACTTAGCGTGAACGCTCTCCTCGAAGGTAAATTCGCCAGTTGTCTCATTCACACGCCAGCCGGTGAAACATTGAGTGGCCTGGTAGACATCCTTGTCAATGTACAATTTGGGCTTGCCATCCCCCCCCACAGGAACCTGGCTGCGGTCCTGTACTACACCCATATAGTTCTCAGCACCCATCGTGTGCAGTTCGAAGAGTTCACGCGCATAATTCTCATTCGGGCCAGCACTCGTGTTCGAGGCATTGTCGAGGTAGTAAATCATGGCCGTGCTTTGCGCCACTGCATCCAAAAGCGTATGGAAGTTGCCCCACATGTTGGCGCGAATCACATCGCGGTCATAATGGACAAAGACAGGTGCAGTCCAATAATCCCAACCGTAGACATTGAAGTGATTGTGCCAAAAATCAGCCAGAAGTTCATTCAGTTGACGCTTGCTATAGATCGCCTTCACAAAGGTGGCACGCTCGGTCTCGCGCACGGGCATGGTTCGTTCTTCCCACGTCTTAGAATTTTTTACGTGGTCAGTCCACAGTTGCGAACGTGATTTTGCCAAGGTTGTGAAGTTAAAGCTGGCAATTTTGGCATCGCAGGCGCTATCATCGATCGCAGCCGGATTCAGTTGTTGTTCCACATAAGCCTCAAAACTGGCAATTGGATTGTCAGCCAGGGCCAAGAGAGCAGCAACATCGCCTGGACGCGGGCCAAAACCCATGCGGTTGAGCGCCAGCACGGCCAATGGCGGAGCAGCCACTTGTGCTGCCGCTGCGTTGACCAACGTATTGTGCGGTGAACGCATGGCAGGCGTGGTAGAGGATGGCTCTTGTGCTTCTACAGGATGGGCGACGAGTGCAGCGACGATTGATGCAGTGGCCAATGTACCTACACCTTGCAGAAATTGGCGGCGAGGGTGTGACGATGGTAAAGAATCGTCCTGTTCAGCGGGCGAGTGACTGGAACGCAGCTCATTCTCGCTGGTTGTTAGTTTCTTCATTCCTGTACCGTCAACGCTTTCAACTTCGTTTTGCAAAGAATTTGACTTTTCTAAATTATCCTTCAGCTCATTTATCCACACCTTAGGGATGGAATCAGTACCTTGCTTGGTGGACGTCTTGCTACTCATGTCGCCTCCCAAAAGTTCCTTTTATTACTGTTACAAATTGCGTTATCTCATGCTACGCGATTCCGTTGACTAATAAAGTTCGCAACGAATATATTTAGGTGTTGAAAGCTCTACGAAAGCTCTCCGTCAATCCTACAACTCGGCAAAAATAGAGTTGATGACCAAGAGAATTAACCACCTTGCTTTTCCAAACAAAAAGGTAAGCAAACAATTAGAAATTTAGCTACCTATCTTTTTAGAAATTTTTGATAACTTCATTTATTATACAGAAAATTACATGTCTAAGTATTTCGGTATAATTACTTACTCATGGGATTTCAGCAGATCAGGGCCGCTGATGTGTCCTACAGAGGCTCTCTAGAAAGGATAGGACAGAAGTGCTTTTATTGTGGAAGGATAGCTGTTGACTCGCATGGAAGGAGCAGCAGAGTGTCGATATGACTTTACGTTGCCCGTGAAATGTTGATTGTTTGTAATACATGTAATATACTATGTCAATCGTAGATTTTTCTCTTCATCAATTCGTTCCCACTAGAGGAGAACTCGTCGCATGAATAGTAATAAAATGAAGTTTGTGGCAGTGTTAGTGTTAGCTTTTGTTTTAATTTTTACACTGACTCCTGCAGTTGTTTTTGCGCAAGGTGCACCGGCAGCAGACACTCCTACTACTGAGCCGCCTTCACCAACGGCGACTCCAACGGCAACCAATACGCCTGTTCCACCAACGGATACACCAACCAACACGCCCGTTGCACCCACAGATACGCCAACCAATACCCCTGTTCCGCCAACCAGTACGCCAACCCCGGTTCCACCAACTAGTACGCCATCCCTTACGCCGGTGGTTGTTGAACCTAGCCCTGTTCCCAGCCCCACCACACCTGCGCCGGTCCCAATTCCGGAACCTGTGACTGTGGTTCTTTTTGGCACAGGATTGGCTGCACTCTCTGCGGCAGTGGCAACACGACGCCGACGTGACGATTCGCAGTAAGTAGGCCCGCTTTGGCACAAAAGCGATTCCATCCCGTTGTTTGGTATGGAATCGCTTTTTTTTTCTGTTTGAAGTGAGTCGGAATCAATATGCAACTAATCGAGGTGACACTTACACATTGAAGATTCGTAGGTGCGGTTTCTTACTGCACGAACTGAAATCTTCTTCGCTTGTGCGGTAAGCCACACCTACCTTTGTGCAATCTTGATCTGTTTTCTCTATAAGAAGTTATCTGTCGATCAGCATAGTTCCTAGTGCCTTGACCCTTTTGCGGCCTCTGCGTCCGACCTCACCGCGCCCAGATTACGGTTTGCTGACGAATCACTGGATGCACAGTTGAAATTCCCCACCGATCTCATATAATACTGGAGGTGCAGATTCAAGATCGAATTGGCCGAATTGTTCTACGAAACCCGAGCGTTTACCTAAACCTACAGATTGCTACATCGTATCTAGCCTTTTGAGGAGATCTATCTGCTCTAAGGTGAATCAAGAAGGTTTCGTCTTCGTTGTTGTTCGTTGTTTGGAGTTGTCCACTATGAATTACCGAAATCAGAAACGTTGGCTTACGACGAACGTACTATTATGCTCTCTCGTAGCCATCTTGTCGATGTCACTGCCTGTTTACGCCCAACCATCCACCTCCACCCCATCTGAAAGCCCACTAACCTTGCTCAAGCAAACTAATGGACTTCATATCCATTGGCAGGCTAATTCTACGACCGTTTCCGCAGCCGATTTGACGGCCACCCTGCCCACAATGCGCTACCAAGGCTATGAGTTGCCGATGCAACTCGTGACGGTTGCGGTTCAGAATGAGGTCGAGCTTGCCAATTTTGCTGTGGAGCAGGTAAGTGCCAATGTCATTGGCGAGGAAGCGATTCAGCCAGCAGTTCCCTTGATGCCGGAGGTCATTGATTCGGAAAATGAATTCGATCTGACCAGTACAGAGATTGTTGCACTGCCCACCGCCCCCGCCTTTGTGTTGCGAACCGGCATGTTGGATGGCAAAATGGTCGCCGTCCTTGCGCTCAGTCCAATCTATCGTGAGCAGGGTCAGATCAAGGTTGCGTCTGAGATCAATGCTTATGCCCCAGGCACGGTTGCATTGGATGACAACAACAGTGCTCCATCGGCGGCCGATCTTTCTCCTGCTGCAGCCATTCCTAGTGCGCCACCCACCAATACACTCAGCACAAAGAAATCGGCCAAGATTGTCGTTGCAACGCCGGGGATGCAGCACATCCCTTTCTCTGCTATCACTGGCGCAGGCTTGACGACCAACGGCCTAGCATTGACACACAATGGTAAAGCCATTGCGATCCAGGTTGCCAATAGCGAAGTGCGCTTCTATGCTGGCCCAACTGTGGGTGATCGCTGGAACAGCAATGAAATCTATTGGCTGACCGACAAAAACACAGCTACCACCGAATGTCAAACTGCGAATGTCTGCTCGATGAAATCCCGTTCGGTGGCACCAGGGAGTGCAGCCAATCGTACCCAAGGGGTCGAAAAAGGTCTGTGGAGTCAGACGCCAGAATACATTTCGCGCTATGGCGGCCCGGATGGCGATCATTGGTTCAACAGCGAGATGAATATACAATCTGCCCACACAATTAGCCCTAACATCACCTCGCTCCTGCCTGCGGCGGGTAGCACCAGCTATACGCTACAGTTGACCCCCTTGACCCGCACCGATGACGAGCGTCGTTGCACCTTACGCCTGAAATCAGGTGCCGAGACCTTGGATTTGGACATCAACGCTATGGTCAGCACGTCCCAAGGCATGGTACTCAAAGATATCTGGGCAGGAACCATTACAACGACAGCGAGCGTAAATTCGATCTCTGTCAGCTTGCTCAGTCGTGTCGTACCCAAGAATCCCAGTATCCCACCTTCGCCTCCGGCTTGTACCCTTTATTTTGACACGATTGCCTGGGCACGCACGGTCACGCTCAATTTGAATGGCAAAAGTGTCGCTTTTTCCGGTGTGGAAGGAAGCTGGAACTACAAGTGGTCAAATCTTCCAACAGGTCATGCGATGTACGACATCAGTGACCCGGATCGACCCCTCATCCTCACTGGCTATAGCACCACCGGCTTCCAAGATGGCCCGACTGCGCACGACTACATCGTCGTAGGCAGTAACGGTTTGCAGACGCCGCAGGTTGTCGCCGACAGTGGCTTTAACTTTGCATCGATCACGGGAGCGCACGAGATCTATCTGATCGCTCCAGGCTTCGACAGGCTAAAGAACTCGCGCACCATCCTCGAACCACTGGTCACCCTGCGTCAGAGTCAGGGCTATAAGGTAGCAATTGTTGATGTCCAGGAGGTGTACGACGCCTGGAGCTACGGTAAGGTTTCACCTGAGGCGATTCGTTCCTTCCTACAATATGCCGCCACCCACTGGAATCCAGCCCCTTTGGCTGCGGTCCTGGTCGGCGATGGCACGCTCGATCCCAAAAATTTGGGTCCAGTCCCCAGTGACAAGACCAACAACATCAACTTCATTCCTCCCTACATGGGCCAAGGAGTTGATCCCTGGTTGGGTGAAGCAGCTTGTGACAACTGTTACGGACAGTTAAACGGCGCCGATGCCGTCTCTGGTGACAACCTGAGTAACAACAATTCGTTTTTCGATACCGATATCTGGATCGGTCGCTTTCCGGTAAAATACAATCAAGAGCTGTCAACCGTAGTCAACAAGATCATCGCCTACGAGACCACCGGCACGAATGGGGATGCCTGGCGCAGAACAACGATCTTCGTGGCAGACAACTATGTACGCTCAGCAATTGAGAACAAACCTGTGGTATATGATCCGGCAGGAAACTTTGCCAAGGATTCAGAGACGCAAATCTCACGCTTGCTGAGCACCAACCACGTAGAACGAGTCTATTATGATCCCTATCCCAAATATTCCGGTGCCAAGCCAGGCGAGACTTGGCGCATTTCCACTCCCAACGATGTGATGCCCAAGGTGATTTCGGTTGGAAGCCGAGGTGCAGGTTTGTTTGTCTATAATGGGCACTCCAACCACTGGAATATGGGGAACTTGGAACTGGATGTCCTAAAGAACGGTGTCATGACGAATGAGAATGTGGCGAATGTTTTGACGCTCTACGATGTCGACGGCTATTCGAACTCCAACAAATACTTTATCCAGCTCTCGATGACCTGTCTAACCTCACAGTTTGTCAAGCCCGCCGCCTCCGGAACAACGATCGACGAACGGGTCTTTCTCAACGCTAACGGCGGTGCAGTTGCGCTCTGGGGTCCTGCCGGATTAAGCGTGGCCCACGGTCATGACAAACTGCAAGAAGGCTTTTTCGACAAGCTTGAACAAAATATCAACATGAATACCCCAATCGGCCAAATGCTGGATGCCGGTTACCAGCAATTGCTGCTCAAAGGAACCTGTTGCCAAGACGCCTTAGAGACCTTCCTATTCTTTGGTGATCCCCTAACGCCCACACGGGTCTTTACCCCGCTTGAAGTCTATTTGCCCTTGGTCAACCGTTAGGCAAAGAGATTGAATATTTAGAGATTAGGAGATTGAACGAGTTGCCATCAATCTCCTAATCTCCCAATCGCTGCCCTTGCTCCGAATCCACATCACAACCACCTCAAAACACCGTGGCGTTAGACTAACGTCATCGAATTTCGATGCAAATTTTAGCGCGCAGTTCAATTGTTAAAGCCTCCCCTGCGCACTACGGAACAAGGAGTCTCATTTCATGCCACAAGGAATCAACAGCGCCACAGTGATCGGTTCAGGCACGATGGGTGCTGCCATCGCTGGACATCTGGCAGGTGCGGGTATCCCGGTCACATTGCTCGATATTGTTCCCAACGAGCTGACTGCCGAGGAAGCCGCGGCCGGGTTGACATTGCAACATCCCAAAGTACGAAATCGTATTGTTCAGGGTGGTTTTGATCGCATGATCAAAGCCAAACCCGCCAATCTCTTTAGTCAAGATGTCGCCAAGCTGATCAAGACGGGCAATCTAGAGGACGATTTTGAGAAAGCCATCGGTCAGAGTGACTGGATTATCGAAGTCATTGTCGAAAAGCCGCAGCCCAAGCAACAGTTAATGGAGCGCATCGAAAAGGTTGCTAAGGCAGATGCCCTTGTCACCACCAACACATCCGGTATTCCGATCCATCTGATCAGCGAAGGGCGCAGTGCTGCCTTTAAGAAACGCTTTATGGGCACGCACTTTTTCAATCCCCCGCGCTATCTGCATCTGCTCGAAATCATCCCCACGCCCGACACCGACCCCGCACTCGTGGCCAAGATGAAGAGCTTTGGTGAGAACGTGTTGGGCAAAGGGGTCGTGATCTGCAAGGACACGCCTAATTTTATCGCCAACCGCATGTTCAGCTACTTCCACAGCGACCTGATCCAGTTCGCCATCGAAAATGAGTACACCGTGGAAGAGGTAGATCGGCTGACTGGCGAGTTGCTCGGTCGCCCCAAGACCGGTGTCTTTCGCCTGGCCGATGTGGTCGGCATCGATGTCGCCGCCCTGGTGGGCGACAATCTCTACGCCATGATCCCAGACGACGAAGATAGCGAGATGCTCAAGGCCAAGGAGATGTCCGCCGTCCTCAAGACCTTGATTGATAACAAACTGCTCGGCTCCAAAACCGGGCAAGGCTTCTACAAAACTGTGACCGACGAAAAGGGCAAAAAGGACTTTTGGGCGCTCGACCTCGAAGCAGCGATCAAAGGCAAGGTCACCTATGTGGCTCCCAAGAAACCGCGCTGGAGCAGCGTCGGCGATGCCAAGGATCTGCCACTGGCTGAGCGCCTGCGCAGCTTGACCGACGCCCACGACGCCGCCGGAGATCTGATCTGGCACACGATTTCGCACACCCTGGCTTATGCCTCCAAGCGCGTCCCCGAAATTGCCGACTCGATTGCCGACATCGACAATGCCATGAAATGGGGCTTTGGCTGGGAACTCGGTCCCTTTGAAACCTGGGATGCGCTCGGCGTCAAGGCGACCACCAATCGCATGAACAGTGAGCACATCACCATCGCCCCCTGGATCAAGGAGATGCTGAGTGCGGGCAATGAGAGCTTCTACAAGTTCGAGAATGGCACCACGCTGGTCTACGATCCGCAGGAGAAAAACTACAAGCCAGTCGCCAAGAGTGAAAAGACCCTGCGCCTGGCCGATGTCAAACGACGCAAACCAGCGCTCGAGAAGAACGAATCGGCCAGCCTGCACGACATGGGCGACGGCGTGTTGCTGCTCGAATTCCACTCCAAGATGAACACCTTTGACCCCGACAGCTTTGAGATTATCGAGAAGGCAGTGGAGCGCTTACATGGCAACGCCAACGGCCTGGTCGTCGGTAATGAAGGCGACCATTTCTCAGCGGGTGCCAATTTGGCTGTCGTCGGTTTTGCCGCCCAGGCCGAACAGTGGGACGAAGTCGAGCACATGATCAAACATGGGCAGGATATGTTTATGGCCCTGCGCACCGCCCCGAAACCCGTGGTTGCCGCTCCTTTCAATATGGCCCTCGGCGGTGGCGTTGAGGTTTGTCTCGCCTCCGACAAAATCATCGCCCATGCTGAAACCTACATGGGTCTGGTCGAGTTGGGTGTCGGTTTGATTCCCGGCTGGGGTGGCTGCAAGGAGATGGTACGCCGTCACATCAGCCCGCACATGAAGGCCAGCAACGTCAACCCGATCCCCTATGTGCGCAGCGTCTTCGAGACGATTGCGATGGCCAAAGTGTCAACATCGGCGATGGAAGCACGCGATCTGGGCTATCTGCTGCCGAGCGACACGATCGAGCTCAACCGTGATCACCAACTGGCCGAGGCTAAACGTCAGGTGCTCGCCCTGCTCGATGGCTATCAGCCGCCAACGGTCAAGGGCAACGTCTACGCCTGTGGCAAAGATGTGCTCGCCAGCACCAAGATCGAAGTCTACGGCATGCAACAAGGCGGCTTCATCAGCCAATACGACGCCTATCTCGCCAACAAGCTTGGCTACATCATCTGCGGCGGCGACCTGAGCGAACCCGCCTGGATGGACGAGCAATACTTCCTCGACCTCGAGCGGGAGACTATCCTCCACCTCGCCGGTCAACCCAAGACTGCCGAACGGGTGATGAACATGTTACAGACAGGCAAACCTTTACGAAATTAATTGGGGATTGCAGATTGCAGATTGCGGATTTGCTGTAGAACAAGATAGTTTCTTGTTTGTGCCTGAATATCAGGTAATACACAACAACGAAATAAGAAATAAACGAAACATACGACTCAACACTTCGTTCCTTTCATAATTCGTTGTTGTTTCCCGAATGAATAGATAGCTCAATAATACACAACAACGAAAGAAGAAATAAACGAAACATACGATTCAACACTTCGTTCCTTTCATAATTCGTTGTTGTTTCCCGAAAAGCTCGATAGTTACGTTCATACGTTCAACTCAACAATTACTTCCGTGTTCCTTCTGTCCGTGTTTAGTATTTTGAAACGACTAAACACGGACAGAAGGAACACGGAGATGGGAATAAACGGAGAAAAACATGCCAAATGCTGTCATTGTATCGGCTGCGCGAACAGCCGTTGGAAAGGCACCGAAGGGGAGCCTTCGCACGATGCGCCCCGACGATCTGGCTGCCGAAGTAATCAAGGCCGTCGTCGAGCGGGCGGGGATTGAGGCGAGCCAGGTCGAGGATGTCGTGCTTGGCTGCGCCTTTCCCGAAGCGGAACAGGGAATGAACATGGCGCGCATCGCCGCCTTGCGTGCTGGAATGCCGGAGTCTGTCTGTGGCCAGACAATCAATCGCTTCTGCTCCAGCGGCTTACAAAGTATCGCTACCGCCGCTAATCAGATTATGGCCGGACAGGGTGAAATCATCATTGCCGGCGGGGCGGAGAGTATGTCGCGTGTGCCGATGGTGGGCAACAAGTTTAGCGCCAACCCTTATCTGGCCGAGCAATATCCGGCAGTTTATGTGGGAATGGGCATCACCGCCGAGAACGTGGCACGCAAATACAGCGTCAGCCGTGCCGACGCTGACGCCTTTGCCCTGCGCAGCCATCAACGGGCCGCCGCCGCGCTCGAAGCCGGTAAATTCGCCGACGAAACGGTCAAGCTCGATGTGACGGTCAAAACCGGGGCAGGCAACGAAGTCAAACAGACCAGCTTTGTCCACGCCCAGGATGAAGGCGTGCGCAAAGATACCTCAGTCGAGGCACTGGGCAAGCTCAAGCCGGTCTTTCATGTTAAAGGGACGGTAACTGCCGGCAACAGCAGCCAGACTAGCGACGGGGCCGCCGCGCTGTTGATGATGAGCGAAGAGAAGGCCAAGGCGCTCGGACTCAAGCCGCTGGCCCGCTTTATCAGCTTCGCTGTCGGTGGCGTTGGCCCCGATGTGATGGGCATCGGCCCAATTGCCGCTGTGCCCAAGGCGCTCAAGCTAGCAGGCATGACCCTCGCCGACATCGACCTGATCGAACTCAACGAGGCCTTTGCCGCCCAAGCCTTGGCCGTGATCCGCACGCTGGAATTTGACGAAGAACTCACCAACGTCAATGGCGGGGCCATCGCCCTCGGCCATCCGCTTGGCTGCACCGGCTCCAAACTGACCGTGCAGATCCTGCACGAACTGGAACGGCGTAACAAGTCGGTCGGCATGGTGACGATGTGCATCGGCGGCGGTATGGGTGCGGCGGGGATTTTTGAGCGGATTAATTGAGACGGAAGCTACTCAAGGCGGAGAGTGGAACGACGGTGACACTCTCTGCCAGCGGATAGCTAAGCGTACCTGGATAGACGACAATTAATTGATCTAATTGCAAATCTGCAAGTGCAGTACGCATGGAAGGTGTGAATGATGGCGCATCCGAACGTTTGAATTCCACACCTAGCTTGCGACCATTTTTCAGCAACAAAAGATCAAGTTCCGCGCCTGCATGGGTTGCCCAAAAATAGGCAGCGTCCGGGCGAATTGTCTGTAGCGTTTCACATAAGGCGTATCCTTCCCAGGATGCGCCTATTTTATTGTGTGTCAATAGTTCCAGTTCGTTACGAATGCCTAATAAGTAGTGCAACAATCCACTATCGTTGATGTAGATCTTAGGCGACTTCACCTGGCGTTTGCTTATGTTGGCAAACCAGGGTTGTAACTGATTGACCATAAAGCTGCTCGTCAAAATGTCGAGATAATTACGTGACGTCGGTTCGGAAACGCCCAGTGCGCGAGCGGCCTCGGCGTTATTCCATACCTGACCGTGATAGTGGCCAAGCAGCATCCAAAAGCGCAAAATCGCTTGAGATGGTATGGTGATCCCCAACTGTGGTAGATCGCGCTCAACAAAGGTTTGCACAAAATTTTTACGCCAGGTCAGGCTATTCTCATCGTTGTCTGCCAGATACGATAATGGAAAGCCTCCGCGTAACCAATGGCGCGCCTGGTGTGCAGATCCCACCTCACTCAACGTAAAGCCACCCATTGTTATCGTTTCTGCTCGACCCGCCAATGATTCGGATGATTGACGCAATAAGGTAGGTGAGGCGCTCCCCAAAATGAGAAAACGCGCAGGAAGTGGGTCACGATCAACCAAGACTCGTAGAACCGGAAAAAGATCGGGGCGACGTTGCACTT
Source organism: Caldilineaceae bacterium (assembly GCA_046328715.1). Taxonomy (GTDB): domain Bacteria; phylum Chloroflexota; class Anaerolineae; order Caldilineales; family Caldilineaceae; genus JAXLWB01. The sequence goes on from JAXLWB010000002.1 coordinate 368,995, forward strand.
CATCGATCACGACCAACCCTTGCAAATCGCGCAGCGCCAACATCGGTTCATTCAACCGGGCCAAGCTGACTGGATCTTCTAAATCGAAGTAATTGAGCGTATTAGGCAATACAAACGTACGTGCCAAGGTTGTCTTCCCACATTGGCGAGGGCCAAGCAAGACAACAACGCGACTGCGTTCCAATGCCTGCTGAATTTGGGCGGTAAGGTCAAATCGTTGAATCATCCGGGAATGATAACACATCAGTGCTATATCTTGAAAATCAAAAGACTCACCTCGTATTTTCAAGGTAGGACGAGGGCGTTTCTCAGAACCCTGCACGTAAGTAAGGGGAAGAAGCGCCCTTACTTACGTGCAGGGTTCTGAATCGACAGTCTACCCCACAACTTGACAGGCACCCGCGGCGAGTTGGAGATCCTTGCCCGCTTCCCCGACCAGCCGCCGGTACGTATTACCCAGTTTGAGGAACTGAGTCGGCCGCCATCTCAAACTGATTGATCACAATCTCCTCATCGGAAAACTCGGCTACCAATTTGAGTTTGCGGCCTATGCCGGCGATCATACGTTGGAGGGTGGTGATGTGCAATGCAAGACAACTCGTAAAATGTAAGAAACGCCCTGTCATCGTTTCGCCTTGTCACCCTGTCCGCTTTGTGGTTCGACCAACTCTAAACAATAAAGTGCCCCCGCCGCATCGCCCGCCACGACCAACGTACGCCCTTCGTGCCGCGTCACTGCTACACATTGCGGCGCACCATCCAAGCCGATGGAGACAAGCACCTGCCCCGTCTCAATACTCCAGACTTTGAGCGTGCGGTCATCCGAAGCGGAGACGATCCGCTTGCCGTCGATCACTGCCACGCCGCGGACCCAGTCTTCATGCCCGCTCAGCGTTTGCTCAACCACGCCACTTTCCAGATTCCAGACTTTGAGCATGCGGTCATCCGACGCAGAGACGATCCGGCGCCCGATACCATCGGCGGCGTCAATCACCGCCACGCCGCAGACACTGGCTTCATGCCCGATCAGCGTTTGCTCCAACGCGCCGCTTTCCAGATTCCAGACTTTGAGGGTGTGGTCAGATGAAGCGGATACGATCCGTTGCGCGTCAATTACCGCCACGCAGAGGACGTAAATTTCATCCCCGATCAGCGTTTGCTCTACTGTCCCACTTTGCAGATTCCAGACTTTGAGCGTGCCGTCATCCGACGCAGAGACGATCCGTTGCGAGTCAATCACTGCCACACCGAAAACAATGTTTTCATGCCCGCTCAGCGTTTGCTCCACTGCTCCACTTTGCAGATTCCAGACGCCGAGCGTGCCGTCAGCCGACGCAGAGACGATCCGTTGCGAGTCAATCACTGCCACACTGAGGACACTTCTTCCATGCCCACTTAGCGTTTGCTCCACCTTTCGAGATGAATTCTCAGTGGAACCAGTCCCACTTTGCAGATTCCAGACTTTGAGCGTGCCGTCATCCGACGCAGAGACGATCCGTTGCGAGTCAATCACTGCCACGTCGTTGACCAAAGCTTCATGCCCGCTTAACGTTTGCTCCACTGCTCCACGAGATTCAGACTTTGAGCTTGTCCTCCCCAAATACGCCAGCCGACGGCGATCGTTGCCGTCAATCACTGCCACGACACTGTCTTTGTGCCCCTCAGCGTTTGCTCCACTGCTCCACTTTGCAGATTCCAGACTTTGAGCGTGTTGTCACTACCCCAAATACCGCCAGCCGACGAGACGATCCGTTGCCAGTCAATCACTGCCACGCCGGAAACACTGTCTTTGTGCCCCCTCAGCGTTTGCTCCACTGCTCCAATTTGCAGATTCCAGACTTTGAGCGTGTTATCATGCGACGCAGAGACGATCCGTTGCGAGTCAATTACTGCTAGGCCGCGGACTGGAGATTTATGCCCCCTTAGCGTTTGCTCCACTGCTCCAATTTGCAGATTCCAGACTTTGAGCCTGCCGTCATACGACGCCGAGACGATCCGTTGCGAGTCAATTACTGCCACGCTGCTGACGGAAAATTTATGCCCGCGCAACGTTTGCTCCAGCGCACCACTCTCTAGATTCCAGACTTTGAGTGTCCGGTCATCCGACGCCGAGACGATCCGTTGCGAGTCAATCACTGCCACAGCATTGACATCTCTTTCATGACCACTAAGGGTCTGCTCGACCGAGCCTGTAGCGAGATTCCAGACTTTGATCGTGCGGTCACCTGAGGCGGAGACGATGCGGTTGGCGTCGAGCACCGCCATGCTGTCTACTGTATCTTTATGCCCTGTGAGGGTTTGTTCGAGTGCTGGTGAGTTGCGTTGCTGCCCCCAGTGCGGCAACCAGTGCAAGCTACGTTGCAACAAAGCGATCAGTGCTTGCGTCAGCCCATTGCTCGCTGACAACGGCATGCGTGGCAACAGTTGCTGCCAGAGTTGTTCGGGGCGGCGAAGCGAAGGTTGCAATTTGTTGGCTTCAAGACGGAGAAGGCGGAGAAGAGATTGGAGACTGGAGACTGGAGACTGAGGGTTTGTGCCTGCGGACTGCGCAAAGTAAATCGCAGTGATCAGATCGATCAAAATGGCGGCGATGCCGCGGGCGGCGTATTCGTTGCCGAGGCGACGCAAACCTTTTTCGGAGGTAGCGTAGGCGTTGGCAAGGTTTTGGGCGCATTGACTGCGGAAGTTGTCGCGCTCGGTGGCGGGCGTCAGGCCTTCGGCGAAGTCGCACACGAGTGGGTGGAGGCGAAGGGTGGCGGCGTCCACCGGCTCGATCAAACTGGCGCGTTCCAGTTCCTCCAGCGCATCGCTCAACGGTTGTTCCCATTCATCCACATCCTGCAAACCAGCCAGCAACCCCAGGCGGGCATTGGGAATCACCTCAGCTTCGGGCAGTTGCCCCGCTATCCGAAAGAGCAGACGGGCATTTTCATCCTGCAACATGGCCCATTGCTCTTGCAACACAGCGCTCAAACTCTTGTGATAGTCGTCGAGGCTGACTTTGGCTACGTCGTTGTGTAGCTTTTCCGCTCCCAGTGTGTGCAGCCGTTGCAGGTAGCCAACAATCGCCCCGCCCCGTTTTTTCAGTGCAGCAGCAGCCAGGTTCAACATCAGCGGCAGATAGCCAAATTGTTCACAGAGGCGGTTGAGATCGGGGTCTTGCGCTAGCTCGGCGCGGGCGGTCAGCAAAATCTGGCGGGCAGGTTCGGGCAGCAGTCGTTGCAGCGGCAGTTCGACAAAACGGTCAATGCTCAATTTGCGGCGGCGGGTGGTCACGATCAACTTGCCGCCCAGGGTCAGGGCTGTCATCTGCACGCCGATCTGGCGGGTGCGCAGATGGTCGGGTTCTTCCACGTTGTCGAAGATCAGCAGGGCGTTGGGGTGTTCGTCCAGGTAGTGTTTGAAGGCGGTGATCTTCTGCTCGCTCAGATCGCCGGTACGCTGTGGGTCGGCCACGGGCAAACCGAGCGTCACACAAAAATCGGCCAGTTGTCCACGGATAGCATTGAGGTCAGCGGCGGTTACCCAGAAGATACCGTCGGGGTAATTAGCTTCGTGGCGGCGGGCATAGTGCGCTGCCAGTTGTGTCTTGCCCAGCCCGCCCATGCCGGTAATTACCGGGCAGATGCTCACGGTGTTTTGGGTTTGCAGTAAAGCGTGCAGTTCGGCAAGTTCGTCGTTGCGACCGAAGAAATGTTCGTTGAAAGGATATTGGCCGAAGATGCCTCGAATTGCGAATTGCGAATTGCGGATTGCGAGTCTTTCTAGGTCGGGTGAGGTGGTCTGATAGATGATCTGCTGCTGGATGACGGTTTTGTTGCCAGTAACCTTATCGCCTTCGACTTTATCTCCTTCAATCTTGTCACGGTTGACAAAGTCGCCGCCGATGTTTGCATCGCCAGCAATGGCTGTGCCGCCTGCGGTGTGGAATTGATTGGTAGGGGGTGGGGCGTTTGTTTCCTCAACTTCTTCCCATTCTGCAGGGCGCAGTGTATTGGCATCCCCTTGCCCTGCCAAGTGACAGGGCAACAGTGCCTCCGGATAGCGGCGTTCGATCTCGTTGAGGCCAAACCCTTTAGCCCTGGCAAGAGTCTCGCCAGCCGCTAGTGCGCCGTAGAAGCCGCGCGCAAAGGCACGGGCGGCATCGTCGCGAATGGCTCCCGCAAAGCCCAGCACACATTCCACTTGTTCGGCGATGGCGGCGGCCTGTTCGTCGCTGTAGCAGGCGTTGAGGACGACGCAACGCACCTGCCCTTTGAACAACTCGAACAGCTTGGCCAGTGCAGGGATCGAAGCACTTTGGCTTTCGCCCTGCTCGTTGACAAACATCAACTCGCCATAACGGCTGCCATGTCCACTGAAATGGACGATGGCAGCTTGGCTTTGGCGCAGCAGATCGGGCAGATCGTCGAGCCGGGCGGCGGGTTTGGCAATCACCTCGAAGCGACTGCCCTTGAGGGCGGCCTCAATCTGGCGCAACTCGTCACCAGCGAGCAGCGTGTCGGCGTTATCGGGATTGGCGGAGAGAAAGAGGATGCGGATCATGGGTGGGGGAGATTATTCCTTAATAAGGTGGTTCGGCAGGCCCATCGTAACCACACATGCCTAAACGCGGTGAATTGTAGATTTGGGATGGTGGACCATATTCATCACATTCGTGTTCTTCAACGTGTTGGTCGCAGAGCATACATTCACCGTTTTCATTTTCGTACATGCACTGCGTGCAATAGTGCGTGGCTGGCGCTCCACAGACCATACATTTGAAGTCAAGCGGGTAGTTGCGTGCCATCAACACGATGGGGTGCTTCGTATTGGGTTTGCCGTTACGCTCACCCAATACCTTGATCACTAGTTCAGAGGTGGTACCAAAATCATATTCATAGGGAATTTCCAGGCCAGGCTCGAAGAGCGTTTTGACCTGCAAATTCATCGATTTTTCGTCTCCGACATTTAACTCATCGTTAAACATTTGGGTGTAGCGCCAGTCGCCAATATGAAACGCACTGAGATGACCACAACACTCCAGCCAAATTTCACGTAGATATTCGTCTAGACTCACTAGCTTTGCGTTGCCACGCATTTCCAGGTGTAGCCAGTAGTCCCCACTCCAGGCATCCTTTACTTCTAGATGGTAAAGCGTTTGTTCCGTTTCTTTGCCGGCTGCGGCTTTTGCTTGGGCAGCTTGACGTTGTTCGCAACTGAGCAGATGTTTTGCCATGCCACTGCGCGTCATCTCTTTGCCACAGTAGATGCAAGAGCCACGCGTCATCTTATGCCGAGTCATAGTCAACTCCTTGGAAAGCAACGCAGAACAATCCGCTACCTTGTTCTGCCGCTTGATAATTGCGTAGATTATATCACACGACTGCATCCGCCACAGCACAATTCTTGACCAACCGCATCTTCCCTTCGATAATACCTTTGTGGCTACAAACTCGCTTACTCTCCAATCTCCAATCTCTAATCTCTCCCTACTAGTCTTCACCACCGGTTTCGTCACCCTCGGGGTCGAGCTGAGTGCTTCGCGCCTGTTGGAGCCTGCCTTTGGTAGCAATCAACTGGTTTGGGCGGCGCTGATTGGCATGATCTTGCTCTATCTTTCCGTCGGGGCGTGGCTGGGCGGTTGGCTGGCGGATCGTTATCCACAGCGCCGTGCCCTCGATTTAACCTTGACGCTGGCAGCGATTGGCGTAGCGCTGATCCCGACGCTCAGCCGACCGATCTTACGCCTGGCGGCGACTGGAATCGAGCAGTTTGCACCTGGCTTGTTAATCGGTGCACTGCTGGCGATTGCGCTCCTTTTCTGTCTGCCGGTGATCTTACTCGGCACAGCGACGCCCTGGGCGGTGCGTTTGAGTGTAGCGAATCTGCAAGCGACCGGTTCAGTTGCTGGTCGCTTATCGGCGTTGGCCACCGTGGGTAGCCTTTTTGGTGCCTTTGTCCCTGTGTTATGGCTAATCCCGCTCTATGGCACGCGCTGGACCTTTTTTCTGCTGGCATTGGTCTTGATGGCGGTCTTGATTGTCAGCGGCTTGCGCCAACGTCACTTGGTTTTGATGGTGGGTGCGGTGTTGTTGATTGGCGTGTTGGCCGCCTGGACAGAATCCACTGGCTCGATTCGCGCCGCCTGGGATGATGGCAGCAATGGCCAGATCATCTACGAGGATGAAAGTCAATACAACTATATCGCCGTGCGCCAATGGCACAGTGAACGCCATCTCAAACTCAACGACGGAACCGGCATTCACTCGGTCTACCACCCGGAGAGTGTGCTGGCGGAGGGGATCTGGGATTATTTTTTGTTGGCACCTTTTTTTAGACAAGAAGATAAGAAGACAAGAAGAGAGGAAGTAGAAGAGAATCTCCCCATCTCCAATCTCTTAATCATCGGCTCAGCTGCTGGCACGGTTTCCGAACTTTACACAAATATCTACGGCTCGATTCCGATTACGGGGATTGAGCTTGACCCGCAGATTATCGAGGTGGGGCAGCAGTTCTTTGGGATGACACAGCCCAATTTGACGGCAGTGGCAGCCGATGGGCGGCAGTGGTTGACACGCCAAGCAGCCAACGCACGCTGGGATGTAATCGCCATTGATGCCTATCGCCCCCCCTATATTCCCTTTCATCTGACGACCGTGGAATTTTTTGAATTGGTGCGCAGCCACTTGAGTGAGCAGGGCGTGCTGGCGATCAACGTAGGGCGGACGGCGCGCAACTATGAGTTGGTCGATGCGCTGGTGGCGACGGTCGGACAGGTTTTCCCGGCGGTGTATGTGATCGATGAGCCAGGGCCAGCCGATAATCTCGGCAATTCGATGGTCTATGCCACGCTGCAGCCGGTGACGGTTGACGAGGTCAAGACGCTGGTGAAATCGCAGCCAACCACCCTACCGGTGGAATTTCGCAACTTTGCCAGCGAGGCAGTGACTCGTTTGCGCAGTGCCATCGTTCCAGCAGAGAAACTCGTTTTTACCGATGACCGTGCGCCGGTTGAAATGGTGATTCACCGAATTATTCTAGATTTTATCTTTGGAGGGTAAGTATGCCAGCAGCAAATGGCCCAAGTTGGAGTGAACTGCGCAAAGAGTTGATCGGCATGGAGAAGTTGGAACTGATCGGCTTGCTCCAGGATTTGTACAAGCTGAATAACGACAACAAGACGTTTCTTGCCTCTCGACTGGTGCAAACTGATTTGGAAAGCCTGGCTGCACCCTATCGCAAAATTATCGAGGATCAGTTTAACCCTCGGCGTGGTTTTCCCAAACTCGGACTGCGGGTGGCACGCAAGGCAGTCACTGACTTCAAGAAAGCAGCCAACAATCCAATCGCTGTCATCGATATGATGCTCTATTACGTTGAGCAAGGGGTCAGTTGTACCAACGCAATTGGCGACATCGACGAGCCATTTTACAACAGCCATGTTTCCATGTATGCCAGCGCAGTTAAACTGATCAATGAAGTGAACGATCCAGCCGTCACCGAACAATTCCGTCCACGGGCGCAAAGAATTGTACGCAACACTTCTAGCATAGGCTGGGGCTTTCATGATGAACTGGCAGAGATATACGGGTCAGATTATCCACAGGAAGAAGCCTAAAAGGATAAAACAAGAATAAGGTGACGGGATACATGGCTTTTACACCTTGCCATCCTATCACTTCATTGCTTTACAAAATCAACCACTTCGTGCAATGAAGTAAAACTTCGTTTACTGCTTGGCGTCACCACCGTCCAACCATTCTCAACCGACACTTGATAGGGCTGTGACGGATCATTATGCAGCACCTCAAAACCGACCCGTTCCAGTGCTCGCTGGGTCCACTCTGCCTGTAAGCCACTCCCGTGAAGGCTGATTGGGCCGCAGGGATGACGCTGTAATTTGAAAGAGCCGAGTGCAGGATCAAACTCGACACCCTCACTCTGAAAGGTCGCTGCCAGTGCGCCGTTCAGCACCAATTCCTCGGGCAGTCCTTGGATCAGCTTTCCACTGGATGGCAACAACCACAAGCGGTCGGCTACACGAAGCGCCAGCTCCAGGTCGTGGGTCGAGAGCAGCACAGCGGTATGGGTGGTACGGGCCAACGTACCTAAAAGCTGCATCATTTCTACGCGCCGCGGCAAATCCAGGAAGGCGGTTGGCTCGTCCAGGATCAGCACCTTGCCTGCTGCGCCCGAATCCGCTCCGTTATGGTGATTCCCAGTTGAAGAAGTCGCAGTCAACTGGGCCAGAGCACGGGCAATCATCACTCGTTGCCGCTCACCATCAGAAAGTTCATTCACTGACCGATGCGCCAAAGGCATGGCCTTGACCTGGGTCAGTGCCCGCTCCACAGCCTGTTGATCATTCGTCGTAAGTCGTCCCCGCCAGTCGGTATAGGGATGACGTCCAAGAGCAACCAAACCATAGGCGGAGAGGTTGCCCACATCCACCCGTTCGGTAAGCACGACCGCTAGTCTGCGCGCCAATTCGGCGGGCGGCAGACGATGCAGGTTGGCATTGCCCAAGTAGACCTGACCCGCCAAGGGTAATTGCATCCCCGCCAAGGTGCGAATTAAGGTGGATTTGCCCACGCCGTTTGGGCCAATCAGGCAGGTCAATTCACCAGCACGCAGCGTGACATCGATCTTGTCAGCAACGATGTGTTGCTGGCGATTGTGAAGGTAGCCAATCGCCAGATTTTCGGTGACCAGGTGGCTATTCCCAACAAAAGTATCAATCATTTTGTGAAGCTCTGTTGTCGAACTAGAACCCAAACCACAACCGGCACTCCTAAGAGCGAGGTGACAACATTAACGGGCAACACGCTCTGGCTGCCTGGCATCTGTGCCACTAGGTCGGCCAGTAGCGCCAAGGTTGCGCCAAGCAGCATCGAAGCCGGCATCAAGATGCGATGGTCAGCAGTGTTGAAGAGCGAGCGGCAGAGATGCGGCACCGCAATGCCAAGAAAACCGACCGGTCCGCAAAAGGCAGTCACAGCCCCAGCCAGCAAAGATGCAGTGAGAATAATCCAACGGCGGGTGCTGGTTACGTTAAGTCCCAAGCTGCGGGCGTAGGTATCACCCAAAAGCAGCGCATTGAGTGACTTGGGTAGCAACTGTGCCACTGCCAAACCAATCAATATCACCGAAGCAAAGGCCCGCATCTGTGACCAGGTGACGCCGCCGAAACTACCTGCGGCCCATAAGCTAAAAAGCTGAATCCGTTCGGGCAGGCTAAAGTAAACCAGTAGGCTGACCAGTGCACTAGTGAGATAGCCGAACATCAAGCCCAGAATCAGCAAGGTAAGCGTGTTTGGGACTCGCTGCGCCACCAGCAGCACAACACCCATCACCAGTGCCGCCCCTAACGTAGCCGCCAACACCAAACCATAGTCGCCAATCAAGCCCAAACTCACCAATAGCTTGGCCGAAGAAGCACCCGTGGTGAGCAAGACCAAGGCAACTCCCAGGCTTGCCCCTGAACTAATGCCGAGAATGTAGGGATCGGCCAATGGGTTGCGAAAGAGCGTCTGCATCTGCAAGCCGCTGGTTGCCAAAGCCGCACCCGCCAGTGCCGCCGTCAAAGCCTTAGGCAGACGAAAAAGAAAGATGATATCGGCCCAACTGGCTTTTTCCGGCACACCGCCGAGCAAAATGCGCACCACACTGGCCAGCGGAATACGCACAGCGCCGAACGCCAGACTGAGCAGAAAGGCCAGGATCAGCAAGGCGATCAGGAGGAATAGAATAGAGCGGCGCAGGCCGAGGTGAGGTGAAGTGGTCATGATAGACAGGAAGACAAGATGACAAGATGACAGGATGAAGGGATGAACCAATCATCTTGTCATCTTGTCAGTTACTTTAGTTGTTGGTAATAGACAAATTCATGATCTGGCATCAACTCGGGATGGAAGATGGCGATCAGGTCAGCGAGTACGACGTCCGGTTCGGTGACGGCGCTTTCATAGTAGTCGTTGCCACCATTGGCGTTGGAACGTTTGTTGTTGTTCCAGACGTTGCCATTCTTGAAGGCGGCGAAGTTGGCATAACGCGAATCGTTAGCTTGCAATGAGGTGAGATCGCCGTAATAGCCAACATTGATCCAAAAGTCAGCATCCGCCGCCTTTTCAAAGACCGCTTCAAATGCCAATGGGATGCTGGCACTGTTTGGATCGTCCGCCCAGAGATAATCGACATCGGCATCCGCCAACAACTGCGCGCCAAAACTTTTGCCACCAGCGACATACCAGGTGCCTTGGTAATCGCTGTCGGTAAAGACGGTTGGGTGTTGCTCGGCACTTTTGGCCTTAGCTACTAGATCCGTGTAGCGTTGTGCAGTTCCGGCAAACAAAGCTTCAGCAGATGCTTCCTTGTTGAAAAAGAGCCCCATAAACTTGCCCCACTCGGTTCGTCCCAACGGTGCAGTTTCCATCCATTCCGCATTGATGACCACCTTGACGCCTGCATTGAGCAGAACAGGATGGGCATCGGAGTCGGGTGCGCCAGAACCGTACGTCATCACAATATCGGGTGCCAGGTCGAGCACTTGTTCGACATTTACCGCAGCACCATAGCCGATGGATGGCAGTTTGCCTTCCTCTGCCATCTTGAGCACGGTTGGATTGTTGACATAGGTCGTGTCATCGACCCCAACCAGGCGATCTAGCACACCTAACTTGTCCAGGAAGGGCAGATAGGTGGTGGACATGGTAATAATACGTTTGATGGGCACGTTGATGATCTGAGTCGCCTCATAGCCTTCAGGAGCCGGGGTACCACATTGCACCAGCACATACTGAAAGCCTTCTGTGGCACCTGGCCAGGGCGTTTGTACAGTAACTACTTTGTAGTTGTTGTGATAGTCCACGGCAAAGCCTTTGGTCTGGGTCAAAGTCACCTTTTCAGGGAAATAATCGACGTTGGGGTCGTATGTTTCGACACAGCCATCAGTCAAGTTATTGGCTACTACTGTAGCGTTATTGGTGCTGCTTTCACTCTGAGGGGCAGCTTGGGGCACAGATTGAACCGGTGCACATGCCACTAGTAACACTGCGAGCCAGGAAATAAGCAAAATTCGCTTCATGGGTTTCTCCAAGAATTCATCCAAGATAAATCTTTCAGGCAACAAAAAACCCGACCTCTACGGTCGGGTTTGGGATCAATTGGTTGGCAAGTCACGGTTGCGTAGATCAACTACGCACGCCGATCATGGGCTCATGGCCATCGTTCCACCTCCTTGTTCCGAGAAGGGTAAACTTTATTCTCTATTCGTATACGCACCGTGCAATGCACAGCCGCTTATACAAAATGAGATCAAGGCAGGCTTCCTGGCTTATCAGATTGTGGATTTCGGGTTGCGGATTTCGGATTGTGTTGTCACATCCGCATTCCGCAATTCGCAATTCGCAATTCCAAATCACAGTTGCGACACAGCACCAGGCTTGTAAACCCACGAGGATTTACGCACTGGTTTCCGCCTTTATGCCCTAGCATCCGGGCTAACGGGTCGCCTTGAAGTTGTTTAGTTGATAAGGTACGTTGACATAATAGCGGTTGCCTAGTGCAGAGCCGCGATAGCATTGTGAATGATTGCTGAGGAATTGTCAACTTCAGCAAAGGAAAGTAATTTATGCTACAAAGTTCAGAGTGGTCAGCGTGCGCAGCCCCTTACTGACGTGCAGGGTTCTGAGCTGTCAGCACAAGAAGGTATCTTGTGCTACAGAAGAAGCTCGGCCATTGTTCGCACGGTGTTAAGATCGGGCGAAGTGAGGTTGAGCGTTGTCAGTGGGCTGCTAGTCCAGATTGACAGGCGCTCTTTGATACGCTCTTTGGGGCCACAGAGAGCAACGTCATCGACTAACTCATCCGGTACGGCGATCATTGCTTCCACTTTGTTACCTGCCAAGTAATGTTCCTGGATTTGGTTGGCGGCGGCTTCGTAGCCATAGCGGCAAGCCAGATCGAAGTAAAAGTTTTTGCCCTTCGCTCCCATGCCACCAACATACAGAGCCAGGAATGGCTTGACCTGCGCCCGGCAGGCATCGACATCATCGCCGATCACGACCGGTACGCTGGCCGAGATATCGAAACTTTGCAGTGACTTGTTGCCCGCCTTGGCAAAGCCTGCGTCCAAACTCTCGGCAAAGACGGGGGTGTGATGCGCTGGCGAATAGAAGATCGGCAACCAACCATCGGCGATCTCGGCGCAGAGTTCGACATTTTTGGGGCCGATGGCCGCCAAATAGATCGGCAGATTGGCACGCCCGTGGATGATGCTCTTGAGTGGCTTGCCCAACCCTGTGGCATCGGCACCGGCATAGGGAATCTGATAATGTTCCCCTTTGTGGATCAACGGCTGCTGACGGGTCAAGATGGTACGCACGATGCTAACATATTCACGCGTCTTGGCGAGCGGTTTGCCATAGGCTTGACCGTGCCACCCCTCCACCACCTGCGGGCCAGAAAGACCTAACCCCAGCAACATGCGCCCGCCCGAAAGCTGATCGAGCGTAATAGCAGTCATCGCCGTCATGGCTGGACTGCGGGCAGGCATCTGCATGATCGCCGTGCCGAGGTGAATCTGTTGGGTCTGGGCACCGATCCAAGCCAGCGGTGTCACCGCGTCGGAACCATAGGCTTCGGCTGTCCACACAACGTAGTAGCCAAGTCGATCCGCTTCCAGAATCACATCCATCGGCAGGTCAATCCGAGCGCCTGAATAGCCCGCCATAATACCAAGTCGCATGAGTGTCTCTCCTTTAAAAGCCTTTGCTACTTCCCCGTCGTTTTAGCGCCATCTTACCGCGGGTGAGTTTTCGCCCAGTTGTGTGGCTGGCACGGGGCGACTGCTCTTTCTTTATAGGACGTGACGATCGTGGACGGGAAGAGGGCTTTTTTGTTAGAGGACGCCCGATATCGCTGCGAAATTGGACGCCAGAGAAGTTAATCTTGGCCACACCCTCGTAGGCCAACTCGCTGGCGGCGTTAAGCGTTTTGCCAAGGGCGGTAACGGCTAATACCCGTCCGCCATTGGTAAGAATCTGCGAATCACGCTGCTTGGTTCCTGCATGGAAGACGATGCAACCTACAGCCTCGGCATCTTCTATCCCAAAGATGGAATGACCGATTGGATAGTCACCAGGATAACCATGTGCGGCCATAACGACTGTCACCGCCGCTTGTTTGCGCCAGCGCAGATTGAGTTTGTCCAGGTTGCCATCGATGCAGGCGTTGAAGATATCGATAAGGTCGGTTTCGAGTAAAGGCATGACGACCTGCGTTTCGGGGTCGCCGAAGCGAGTGTTAAACTCCAGCACCTTGGGGCCATTACGTGTGAGCATCAAGCCGACAAAGAGCACGCCGACAAAGGGGGTACCCTCAGCAGCCATGCCCGCTATGGTCGGTGCGAGGATCTCCTTTTCCACCTGCTCAAGCAAGGCGGGCGTCACTTGCGGCGAAGGGGAAAAGGCACCCATGCCACCTGTATTAGGGCCACGGTCGCCATCAAAGATGCGTTTGTGATCCTGGGCGGGCGGGAGAATACGGGCGGTTTTGCCATCACAAAGGGCCAGAACGGAGAGTTCAGGGCCAATCAGCTTTTCTTCAACCAAGACTGTATCGCCCGCTGCCCCAAATTTGCGGTCGAGCAACATCTCCTGTAGAGCAATCGCCGCCTCTTCCATGTTGTGGGGAATAATGACCCCTTTACCCGCAGCTAGACCGCTGGCCTTAATTACAGGGACCTGGGTAAGCTGGCGCAGATAACGCACTGCCTCGTCAAAATCGCTAAAAGTGGCGGAGCGTCCAGTGGGAATGTGATGGCGCAGCAGGAATTCTTTACAGTACGCCTTGGATCCTTCGAGTTGTGCCGCAGCTTTGCTCGGACCAAAGATGCGCAACCCCGCCGCCTGAAACTCATCGACAATGCCAGCCACGAGCGGTGCTTCAGGACCAACAACGGTTAAGTCGATCGCCTGTTTTTTGGCAAAGTCGAGCAGTGCAGGCAGATCACCGACGCTGATATTGACCAGTTCGCAATTGGGAAGGGCAGCAATCCCGGCGTTTCCTGGCGCGGCATAGATCTTGCCGACCTGTTTCGACTGTCGCATTTTCCAGGCCAGGGCGTGTTCCCGCCCGCCAGAGCCGATAATAAGTATGTTCATTGATTTTCCAGTTTTTGCTATAATGATTCAGCTTGCCCGAACTTGACCGACGCTTCACGGTGCAAACCATTCGCTAGAGGCACGTCAAGCCTGCATATCATGAAAAGTGCCAGTCAAGTTTGCGCAGTCTGCACAGTTACTTTTCACTTTTGAACGAGTTGAATTTCGAAGAGTTTGGGCCAGAGTTTGCCGGTGACGAACAGGCGATCCTTCCCTTCATCATAGGCGATGCCATTGAGCACATCGCTGTTGGCGCGTTCCTGGGCAGTCAGCAAACCAGCAAGGTCGATCCAGCCAGTCACATTGCCTGTTGCGGGATCGACGCGTGCAATCTGGTCGGTCTGCCAAATATTGGCCAGGACCTGCCCCTGCACATATTCAAGTTCGTTCAAACGCACCACAGGTTGACCGTCTGCGCGCACCGCCACTCGTCTTATTTCACGCGGCTGGGTTGCGGTATCGGTCAGGATGGCAGGATCCCAAAAGTAGAGATTGTCTGAACCATCGCTCATGATCAGTTGCGTTTCATCATGGGTAATGCCCCAACCTTCGGTCGTATAGGTATAGTCTTTGACTGGCTTTAAACCATTGCTGAAATCCCAGATAAAACCACGTTGATTCTGCCATGTTAGCTGGATAATGCGATCATGCATGATCGCAATGCCTTCACCAAAATACTCTGGCGTAAGGTCAACTTGTTCAAGAACTTTACCACTATCTAACTCAACCTTGCGCAACGAGGAACGACCTTGCAATCCGGTACCTTCGTAGAGTACCCCGTCTAGATACACCAAGCCCTGCGTAAAGGCATTCGGGTCGTGTGGATAGCTCTTGATGACCTGATAGGTATAGGTAGTGATGGCAAGCGTCGGCGTGGCAACCGTTTCTGTCACCGCGGCCATGAGCTCGGGCTCGGTAACGGTGATGGTTGCTGTTGGCTCAACTGCTAACGGAGAAAGCGGCGACACCGGTTGCTCTGTCATAGTCGGGCTAACAACAACCGACTGGGCAGCGGACGCTTGTTCGATCGTTAACGATGGTAACGCCGCCGGTGTCTGCGTGCCTGTAATAGCTTCCTGTGTAGAAGGATTCTTATTAAATGACGAGAGTTGTGGCAGAATCCATCTACTGCCAATCAGAATTACAACCACTACGATAACAACGCCTAAAACCCATCGGCCGGATCTTGACAATTCTATTTTCATGTTTTCTTAAATATTTAGGTTAACAAACTGTAATGTTGGTTAACACAAAACTATGGTATTGTATGCAAGAATAGCTAAACTCTTTTATACCACCTTGGATGAGCTAGCTTGCGCTCTTGTAACAAAGCTCCACCGCAGACTCGCTGGCACACTCGGTGTAGATAACAAAGTTACAGAAATCGGAATTCCTGCTACGTCTCTAGTATCTGCTACATGTAGAAAGGTTGACAAAAAGCAGGAGCAGCCGTTACAGATCGATGCAATCAGTGGGAGAGAGAATCGGGATTCAACCTTAATTTGTAGGCAAGCCATCGAATATCCTTGCAATTTTTACCAGGAACATCAATGTGAGAGTCAGAAGCCCATACGATGACCTCTAGATCAAAATTGAGAGCGCCGCACTTGCGGCGATTTTTCGCGCTTTCAAGTTGTACATTTGAACCGTTGTATCTTACCATTTCATAAGACTTTTGTCGGATTTGTCTCTGCCAAAAGTATGGATACAGGACAAAAGGATACAATTTTGCATATTTCAATGATATGATAGTTTGGTTTGTAAAAAGCCATTTAAAGACACATTGGTAATTTTTTTGCTTTACCGAGAGTATTAGCTTGAGTCTAGTCTGAATTTGTATGTCAAGTGGCTTCGCTCCCTTACATCACAATCGCTGTGTAGTGCCCTATCATTGTAAGATCGATATTTAAGTTAAGTTACGTACGGAGAGCTGGGTTATGCA
>JAXLWB010000020.1:0-161559 GCA_046328715.1 Caldilineaceae bacterium
CCGCGGCTGACCACTGCCTGCCACTTGTTGTTCGGCAGTTGGGGAATCGTGTAAACATGATCGGCACTATAGTAGGGTGGCAGATCGGCCTTGGGCAAGGCACCCAATCCAGGCGTGGTTGCTACACCTTCGCTCAAGGACGGCCCGCTGTAATAGACCACCAGGCGCATGCCACGGGTGGTGGCGTTGTTTGGAATAAAGGGCGCATCGGGATTGCTCAGGTTCTGTGTCAGAATCATCTCATCGGCGCTCCAATCATCCGCTTTGCTGTGAAGGCTAAAGGCACCGCAGTGGATGATCGGTAGGATAAAATCGCCTGGGCACTGTTCGTTCGCCGCTTTCAAAATCAGACCAGCGTTGATCGGGTCGAAGATTGTAGTGCGATTCCAGCTTTGAGTGGCACTGGTCACATCCCAAATCGAATAAGCGGGTGTGGTTTGACCTTTGCTGTAGCTCATCAAGACTGGGTCGGGCGACAGCGGGGCGTTGCCGTTGAAGATCGGTGCACCGCTGGCACCTTCCCACCAGGCGGGCGAAGCGTCACTGAGTGCATAGAGCGAAACGGCGCTGATCAGCGGCTCTTCGATAATGTTCGAATTGACACTCCAAACCGAACTGCTTGGCGCAGCCATCAGATAAGCTTTGCTGATTGTAGTACCGGCTGGCATTTTGGGCAGTTCAAAGCGCACCAGCGTACGTACCGCCTTGCCCGGCAGGCGACCCAACCATGCGCCATCTGTTGTGCTCAAGATCGTCTGTTGGTGGGTCAATGTGTTTGCGTCATAGTCGGCTTCGGCAATCTGAGTTGTACCGCGCATCTGAAAGAGCGGGTCGATGACCACCGGAAAGTGACGATCAGCGGCGGCAAGCCAGGCATAGGGGGTGCGGACGCGAAGCTCAAGGCCATTGCGGATTGCGCTGACGATGTAGCTACCTGCAACACTCTTAGTCGGGTTGTTCTGTTCGTAGGTTGTGGGGGGCTGGAGGAGCAGCTCTTCACCTGTCGCTGAGACAAAGACGAGCGCCTGGCGAGTTTCGACCGACGTGTCGCTTGTCATGTTGAAGGAATTACCATCGACACGCAGGGTGGTGCCAGGTTGCAGGGTGAGATGTACACTCAGGTCGAGTGCTTCGGGCATAGCCTGCCACCAGTGATGGGCAGGCAACTGGTCGAGGCGCATGGTGTATTGTGATTGGCCAGGGGCGCTCTGCCATTGATCCTGAACCGATAGTTGGGTTTCGCTCTGGGCAAAGTAGCTAGTCAGCGGCAGTTGGTTCACTAGATCCCAGCTTTGCGCATAGCGGATGATACGACCGTCTTCGCTACGTTCGCCAGCCTGAGGTTTTGCTGCCAATTTGGCGACGGTGGTCGCACTGCCTGCCGCATTGACCCATTCGAGCGCTTGGGGTCGGAACTCGAAGCCAACCGCTTTGCCAGCGATGGTAGCGGCGCTGGTTCGTTGTGCGACACCCGTGCGGATGCTGTTTGCGTTGTTGATCCAACTGCCAGCGATCTTTTGGAAGGCGGGGTTGATTGGCTGCCAGGCACCGTTGGCATCGGCGTAGTGCAAGGGCATGGTCTCTTGCAACAGGGCAAATTGACCATTGCCCATGTCGAAGGTGGCACTGTTGGCCGTGCGCAGCGCCGTGATCTCGCGTTTGCCCTGCAACTCTGTGGGCAGATCGTAGGGCAAGTCGGCGATCGTTGGAGCGTCAACCAGTGGGGTATCTACGGCTGCCACTTCGCCGCTGCTGACGGCTACAGGTTGCGGCAAAACAGTCACCAGTGATTGTAGCAGGAGGCTGAGGACAATCAGCCAAATGAGCACCTTTTCGGTCACTCCTATCCTAATGCTAGGGTAGGAAAGAGTGGAGTGCATGTACATGATAAGTTTCTCCTCTAAACTGAGCATCTAATAATGATCAAACCAACTGCTCAGCATTAAAGCAGAAACTTCCATGAATAGGTATGGTAGTGAGTGACACAAAGAGTGACATGTCACTTGTAATGCGGATTGGAGATTGCGGATTGCGCAATCGTATTTCACCCGCCGTTTGCGTTCATAGCGCAAGCGATGCAGCGATTCATCTATGACCTATAATAGTATTTGTGGGAGTCTGTACTCAGCCTTTGACGTAGGATAACTTAGCGTAGATCAGACCGCCCTTGACCTGGAAGAGATCGACGCCGCGGACGTGGCCTGGGTTGCCGGCCTCATCCACCCAACTGTAGTTCCATCGCATGATACAGCGATCGCCATAGCCGAAGATCTCTTCCACGTCGATGCGGGCGTGGGGTGAGGCACGAAAGAAGTCGTGCCAGAACTGCGTGACGGCGGGTTTGCCTGAGTAGCGAGTTCCATCGGGGGCAGG
Organism: Caldilineaceae bacterium; assembly: GCA_046328715.1. GTDB lineage: Bacteria > Chloroflexota > Anaerolineae > Caldilineales > Caldilineaceae > JAXLWB01. Next base: position 2,374 of record JAXLWB010000020.1, read on the forward strand.
GCTAGTGTTTTCAAAGATGCAATCTTCGGTCATGAACTGCATCATCCCGGCGACATCATGATGATTGAATGCCTCGTGAAATTGCAGCACAAGGCGAATGGCAGCTTCAACACGGTCCATACGAGCGGGCATAAGGGTTGGGTCTCCTTGCGTCTATTGTTGGGTTGGTCGCTAAGTATACTATGTATGACGACCTTGGTACAGCGGCATATCATAACCCCACATGTCAGTAAGAAGTAACAAGTAATTAGAGATAGCGTCGTACCCGTTTGCAGTATTCGCTGTAGGCTGCGCCGTAATGCTGCTGCATGAACGCTTCTTCACGTACAATTTGACGATTGAGCAACCAAACACCTGCTATCAGATAGAGCAGTGGAACCCAATTCGGAAAGACGAGAAACTGTCCGAGCAAGACAGAGGCAAAGGCCACATAGATCGGATTGCGGCTGAGGGCAAAGATGCCTATGGTCACTAATTGGTCAGGCCGGTCGACATCGATGCCAACTCGGAAGCTGCGGCCAAACGAGACGAGACTCCAGAAGAGCAGCGACAGCCCAGCCAGACAAAACAGGACGCCGATCCAGGCCAGCAGTTGTGAATGGAAGAACTCTTGTTTGTTTGTACCTGGCCAACCGAAGGCTGCCGCAAAGATCGTATAGAAGTAAAAGAGGGCAATCGGTGGAATCAAGAAATCCGTCTTGTCGAGATTGCCAAAGTGCATCGCTTTGACCCCGTGCCGTTTCAGTAACTGGACACGGGTGATGACCATCCCAAGCAATAGAATGAGGGTAAGCGCAGCAATTGTTTTGGGCATAGAGTGTATTATAACCGATCCTGGAAAATGGATATACCAATCAAAAAGGCACAATTGGGAATGCCTGCTCCGCAATTGTGCCTTTTTGCAAAATCATCTGTGATGTAGATCGAAATCTACATCACCAATCTTGATTACTTGAAGAGGGCCATAATCCAATCGATCACAGAGGTGAGTGTGCCAATAGCATCCTCGCCAGCTTCGATCAGGTATCCGCCTTGCTTTGTGTGTTGGTCAAAGGAGATCAATGCACCTGCTTTGTCTTCGTTGATCAATTGTGCTCGGTGACAGCCACCACAAGCGCGAGAGGCTGGGCCGGTGACATGGCTCGGTACTGTACCAATGTTGCGATCCCAGTTCTTGATCTCGGCGGAGGCCGAAAGAATGCCGGGCAACGATTTGGACTGATCGGGCACATCATAGGTGCCAGCAACGTGGCAGGATTCACAGTTTGGACCATGCGAAGGATAGGGAGTCTCAGTGTGGTGCTGATATTCCATCGCTTGCACAGGATCGGCGAAGTCGATATTGGCAATATCGAACGCCTGGAAGGAGTGAATCGCATGGATATAGGAATCGATCGAGCGCGATTGCATCTCTAGGTGGGCGCCACCGGCCTTTGGAATGTGGCACATACGGCAGACGACGATGTTGCCGCCACGATCCGGGGTATGGAAGGTGGTTGCGAGTGCGTCGTGGCACTTGTTGCAGCCATCGGTAACCTTGGCAATTGGCTTGTAGAAGTCATCAGCAAAGGAGTTGGCTGTCAGGTCAAAGGTGCGGGATGGGGCATTGAGTGCCAGAGTGATGTTGGTGGAGCTCTTCAACAACGGCATCACACCGATTTCCACACGCTTTACTGTACCAGCGGTAATCAGGTCTGCCCACTGCGAGAGATCAGCAGTTACTTCCCAAACACCGTTCTCTGCCGAGACAGTGGTGTAGCGTGGATTTTCCGTGCCAACCACATACTCTAAGGCACGTGCATCTTTGTTGTCGATCTTGCCGTCGGCGTTGTCATCGGTCAAACGTTCGTGTGGACCAATGATGAAGTCTTTTGTGTCATAGCCATAGAGACCGACCATTACGGTTGGTGCCATGGTAGTGACATCGACGCCCTTGAGATCCGGAAGTTGGGCAGCGCTGAATTTGAAGTCGAGCTTGTTGTCGGCAAAAGTGGCGCTTTCAATGGTGACGGAGATCGCCTCGGAGTACTTCGTTCCATTGGCGGTGTAGATCGTCTTGTCGTAGCCACTGTGAATTTCCTTGAAGCGTGGGCCTTCCTCGCCTTCTCGATGGCAGCCGGTGCAGGTCTCTGTGCTCAAATCTAGAGAACCATGCTCTTTGGGTGTAGAGGCCAACATCGCCTTAATTGAAGTCTTATCGGTTCCAACAACCTCAGAACCATTCACTGGGTGACAGCTCTTGCAGGTCTCCATGGTGAAGTTGGCATCGGTTAATACCTTATCCAGTTTGCCCTCGTGGCAGGTAACGCAATTGCCCATGGACTGTGGATATGGAAACTCCATGGAGTGCGACATGTGTACATCATTCATGAGGGTGGTGCGATAGGCGTATTGGGTTTCCTGTTCGGGTGTTAGCTCGGTTTGCTTGGCAAGATAAGAGGCGGCCAGTGCCGGATCTTCCACCAAGAGTTGCCACTCAACATGTTCACCCTTGCCGTCATCTAAGTGGCAGGATTTGCAAGCGTAGAAGTCTGTTCCAGGATCGTGGTTGATTTCGCCGTAGATATAGCCGTGTTTGAGGTACGGGGTGGTGTGACAGTTTTCGCAGCCGGAGTTGTTGGCGGGAGAGGCATAATCGACGCCACTGCCCGTCGGTAGCATTCCTGCGAAGGGATACTTGTTTTGTGCAACACGCGAATTCGGGATCGTGCGAATGGTCTCATCTCGTCCGAAAATGACAACCAAACCATTCATACCACTTAAATCGGTTGTTCCAGTGATCGAACTAGTGGTTACACCATCGGCATACGAGAGCTTTCCTTTCAAAGAAAGCCGCGCACCGGTTGGATTGAACTGGAACTTAGAGTCAGTGTAGGGTGCAAAGTAGATGTTTAAGGAATCCACCTTTGCGGCGTTTAGCGGGGCACCATCTTGGCTCAGCTTAAAGGAGACCGTGCTAATATCGGGTGCACTAAAAGAATAGGTGATGTCGCTAACTTGGATGACTCCGTCCTGATACAGTTCATTGTACGACGCTTGATGTTTCGTACCCGCATCAGGATGACAGGTGGCGCAGGACTCAGGTTGGACACCAGTGGGCGGATCGGTTGACTGATCGAGCGATGCACCGGCGGCAACGCCATACATCAAGACCATAGTCATGAGCAGTACGGCGATGGAAGAGAGCCCAACAATGAGCTTTTTCTGCATAAGACTTCTCCTTGCTTCATTGCATGGAGCTGCTACAAAAATGCAGCAGCGATAGAAATGTGTATAAAATTTTGTAAAAGAACAAACAAGTCAAGCGGGAGAATCGAGCCTTGCTGTACACAAGTTTCAACGAGCATCCAATCCTGATGCTCCGTACCAAGGGACTCTTTCAAGCGTAAGAGCTTTACCTTAGTGACAAACGCTAGCATACACAGCTAGGCGTTTTGCGACTACATCTGCCAAGGCATTCTTATGGGGTTGCTCTGCTCTAAGTGAGGTTTTTTAGCGCAAAAATGTCGCTCAATGGCAACCGCATGTATAACTACCAAGGCGATCGCGTAGAACTGCAGATTTTGGTTCGCGGATTTATTGACTTACAAGAAATCAGTGTTGCCTGAAATCCACGGTTCTATTTGACTTCGTAGTGGCTGATGACCCATTATACCACACTTTTTTAAAAATGCTAGTGCCTTTTTTCACAAACTTGTATTATTTTCGTGCGCAATCCAATGTAAGTAAGCTTTTGCATGGATTACTTCATACCCTAGCATCTCAATTGCTTCATAGCTGATCCATTGAAGCTCATCGAGTGGTTCAAAGGAATCAGCCGCTACCTGATAGATGTAGCCTATTCCAGTTTCATCGAGCAGTCCGGCCTTGATCGTGATGCAAGGCTGCTCCCCTTGCCAGTCGAGTTTCCATGCTAGTTGTCCCTGCTCATTCGGCAGAATCGGCAAGGCAAAGGCGGTAGCGAAGACTCGGGACGAAGTAGCATAAATGCCGGTTAGCCTATGCTTGCTTACTCCTACCCCGCGCGCCGTTCGTGGCTCTAGGCGCGTGAGCAACTTTGGACTTCCGTGATAAAGGTAGGTGGGTTTTTGTAGTATCATCGTTTCGGGGCCTTTATAACGATAATCATCTAGATTTGTGGAGGGTTGTGCACCAGGTAGGTAAAATAGCTCCAAAACGAAGTGGTCTCGCTGTACCCTTCATAGCCGGCTTTGCCTGCCAACGGGCGGGCGATTGGCTGCCTGGGCAAAGCGGAGGTCGGTGCACGGTCTTTGCGAGCTATGATCATGCCCGAGGCACCGAAGAGATGATAGGTCGCCGCCATCTGCTCAAGTCCGGCATCTGTGGCCAGTTGACGAAGTTCAGGTAACGTCGGCTTGTCTGGGAACTGGTGAGAATTGACTGCCAGGCCAAATTCTGCAATCTGCTTGAGGCTGGTAATCACCTTACGCATCTGCGTAGGGCCGCCAGTCAAGAGCGACTGTAAGACCTGTGCCTGCCCCAACGGCATCAACAGCTCGCGAATGGTCAATGATTCGGGCAAACGTACCGAACTCGAAAAGGCGACCACACCTTGGCCATGTGCCAGTGACGTAAGTCGTCGAACCATCTCCTGGCGCTTCTCCAGCGGGTAATATTCAATATTCCAACTGCTGATAACCAGATCCCCGCGGCTTGGACGTACCTTTTCGTAAAGCTCATCATCCAGCGTATTGGCATGATGTAAGTGAAAACTTACTTCTGGAAATACTTGCTGTAACGCTGGCAACCGTACTTGGGCTAGGCCAACCATATCCTGTGCTCCGTCGGTCAAGGTGTAGCTTACCCCTTTGAGGTGACTCCGTTGCAACCGTAGTGCATCGAGTAGTGGACGCATCAAGTTGCCAGCGCCGCCGCCCACATCCACGATCGATAATGTCGCCTGGGGCAAGTTGTTTTTTAGTGCCGTAACAGCACCTTCTGCCAGCCGTCGTTGGGCGTCACGATAAGGCTCCACCGTCTCTGAAAAGCCTTGGTAGGTCCTTGACCATTGATTCCAGAACTGTTGATGGGTCTCCAAGATGACAAACTCCGTTTACAACTGACCACGCACTTCGCTCCAGCGCTGGGGTGGGGTGAATAAGGGGGTGTGTCCAGCAAAGACTTCGCTGTAACTCTCTTTGATCCCGACGAGGGTGTAGGGATATTTAGGTTGGTAACCAAGGAGACGTTGCGCCTTTTCAATCGACAGCAGCCAGTTGCCCGACAACACCCGAATCATGTCAGGGATGAGTTGCGATTCCTTCTTTTGCAATCGAGCACTCTGTTCCATGACCCAAGCGTAGGCCAGGGCAACAGAGCGAGGAATGCGACGGGCATGTGGCACGCCAAAGCCATCGGCAACTGTGTCGAAGACTTGCGCCTGCGTCACCTGTGTGTCGGCGGAGGAGACATTCAGCAACAAGTTTTGATGCCCTTGTTCGATCACCAATCGCGTGGCTTGACTGACATCCTCGACATGAACCAAGCCCACCCGGTTGTTGCCTGAGCCTGGCAGCGGCAATGAACCACGGCGAATTCCATTCAAAATTACCCAGTCGAAGCTCGATCCTTTGCCGCCGTAGACTTGACCAATTCGCAGGATCACCCAGGGCAACCCTGAGTTCTGCAACATTTGCTCTGCGACCAGCTTGTTGTGTCCGTGCTGCGTATTCGGGTGGCAAGGAAATTGTTCATCGGGAACGGCTGTTTTCCCTGCATCGGCCAACACTAGGCAATTGCCCAGATCGATCACCTGCTTGATCCGTTTGCACTTTTGTGAGAACTCGACGACTTCGCTCATCGCACGCAGGGTCAGACTTTCGCTCGTGGTCGGCTCCAGAAAAGAACAAACTCCTTGCACGATCACCTCGTACATCGATGGATCGAGTCGATGGGCAAGATCGCCAGGCTTGGAGAGATCGGCTGCTACGACTTGAATGCCAAGCTTTTGTAACTCGTGGACGCGCTCGGCACTAGTGACGCCTTTGCGCTGTTCGCGTGCCAACACAGTCACCCGATGTCCATGTGCAGCCAAATCTCTGGCAATCTGCGAGCCGATGTACCCCGTCCCGCCAGTGATAAGAATGTCCATAGTGCGCTCCAGCATTGCGGTTGTCGAACTTATAAACACACTATTTAAACATTGCACAATCTGCCTTAGAACCTAACCCTTAGAAATTGTGCAATGTTTAAGTGTCATCTCTACTAGAAAAACTGCGTAATTGAGTTGCTTTCTATTTTACTCGGGAACCGCAGAAGGTACAACAGTGTAAGAAGGGCGTAATTCGTGCTCTTCGACCAGCTTTTTCAACATGCCAAGCGCAACATTCCAGTAGAAGGCCAGATGTCGATAGATCGGATCGGTCGCGAAGTTACTCGCGGTGAGGGCGAGGCTAGTCTGTTCGCCAAGCGATGTCAGTTGGAATTCGAAGATCGAGTGATTTTCGGGCTGATCCGGCAGCCGAGAGATCGAACTCAGATGTGTGTATTTTAGGAGTCTCTCTACCTCAAACTGTAGCACCACACCCCTGTTTTCGAACTTCACCTTGTGCAGATTGCCCCGGATAATGAAAGGTGCACCCACCCTCCAGTCGGTGAGTATTTCGATCTCGCTTTCGGCCATCCACAGCTTCATCAATGCTGGCTCAGTCAGCGCTGCCCAAACTTTGCTTGTTGGTGCGTGGATCGTGATGGTCTTGTGGAACACTCTGTTCTGGGGGAGAGCTTGCTCATCGTCTGGATTTTGCGTCATGGTGTTGCTTTTGAACCCGCCAGCCACTGTTGCAGCCGCTCTTGCTGTTTGACCATTGTCATCATATTCGGGTCGCCAAAGTAGACACGCCAAGTCTTCAGCGCGAATTTGCCTAGTAAATCTTTGAATCGTACGCCGTAGTAGTAATAGAGCCAGGGTGAATTGACCCCAATCGCATACTTTGTTGCCATTTCTTTGGGCGAAAGAAACAGGCGCTCTCTGAGCGACCGCACTCCTGAGGCCAAGGTAGGCTTATGCAGGAAACTCCAGAAATAACTGTCTGGGGTCACAATCGAAGCACGCTGTTCGGGAAATAACAATCCTTGTAGCTCATCTCTCGTGAAAGGAGTAGGTTTCATTGAATATAGACTTGCTACGAGTGGATTAGGAATATCGACACCTAGCAACTGTTGCGCTGCTGACAAAGCCAGATAAACGCCTCGCTCACACTGCCATGCGGCTGCCCGCGCACGTACAGTTTCCCAATCCAATGTATCTCCATAATACCGCAACAATTCAGCAATATCGCAAAGAGAACGAACACCGTGTTGAAACCAATGATGGTAGGTTGCATGCACACAAACGTGGATTAACAAATCCTCCGGGCATAAACCTTCAGCGCTAATCCCATTCAACATGGCGGCTCTGCGGTGCGACCAGAGTTGTTCGACCGGAATGGCGTAGCCCCGATTCGGTGGCGTAACCTGCCAATGGAGTTCAATAACAGGCACCTTGTTGGGATGAATAAAAGGAGGCACATGATGGCGATAAGTGAGATATGCATCTAGCGAGCGCCAGGGCGTTTCCGGTTGATAGCCAAGCGCATGTAACTGTTCAACCGCCGTCATGATGTTTGCTTCTTGCACCAGAATATCCATATCGACCATCGAACGTAAGGCGATTGACTCATAAACAGTTGCGCCGAGATGAGCTCCTTTGAGTACCAGTACCGGGATCTGCTGCTTTTGCAGTGCAGCCAACAATTGACCCAAGGCATGATAGATTTGCATGTTACGCGAGGCATTGACGCGATGGCTCTTTTGCAAAAGTTGCCGGATTTCGCTTGGTAGAGCTGCTTCACAGTTGTGAGTCTTCAGCCGATGATAGAGTAGGGCTGCAACCTGCTGCTCGACCGCCAACGCAACCAGTGCTTGCCAGCCCGTGATTGAGCACTTCTCCAACCGTTCCGCCAAATCATGGGGCGGGGTATGGCGTAAACTGTCCAGCAGTAGATTTTGGATCTCTTTGTTTGAACCCATATCACTCCTTTTTGATCGATACTAGCCATTAACAACGGCTAAGGGTATGGTATGTTACGTCGCTGATAGGCTGACCAAAGTGCTAAAAGCTGTCCCATTGTTCTTGGCAACCGCATATAAAGTTTTGCCTCCCAGGCTTCAATGGGCTGCACGGGGCGAGTCGCCAGAGTCTGCAAAACAGACCTCGGGATCGAAGTATCCAAATACTGGTGAAGTGTCTCTAGTGCTGTACGCATGCGAAAGGTGAATGTCCGTTGCGTTGCGACTGTAAGCAAACGTGGCCAATCGATCTCATCCAGTGTTGTGCGCAAGAGCATGAAAGCATCTGCCAGCCACTGGACTGCCCCATCGCGCCAGCATTGTACGAGGCCCTGACTACAGATCCAAAGTAGCAGATTGGTTGGATCGACTCCTCGTATCGTCATGCCATTGACGGTGAACCGCTGGGAGTTTTGCCAGATATCTGGTGGAAACGCTAAAGTGCTATCAGTTGGTAGGCAATGCCAGTGCAGTGCCAGCTCTTGCCCAGGTGGTTGATAGCGCTGCGCTTGACCGTAAGCAATTGTCATGAAGCGGTCCAAGCGACGCTTTGCGGGTTGAGGTTGCCAACCGGCTTGCTTTAACTGAGCCTGTATGCCATCTGTCTGGATGGCTGGCGTCAACAAATGGTTGTGCGAAATGTTGCGTAATCCTGGTGCCGGGTAATAGACCATGGCTAACAGGATGTCACCCATCAGTAAATAAGCGCTGTCACTCTCCTGCAGGCCCTGCACCAAGGCAGCTATTGACCGTAAATAGGTCTGATTTTGGGCCCAGGTGCGTCGATGAATGCCATGACATGTATCCAGCAAAGGATCGTTTATTCCCTGTTGCTTCAGGTTATAGGCAAGCATCGGCAATAGCCCAAAGCCGCCTGGTGGTAGACGGTCGAAATCGGCATTGATCCGCCACGCCTGCCAAGCAGTCAGACTGTCGTCACCCTGGAGGAGGGCGGCGCGCAATAGCAAGATCTGTTCTGGATTGGGCCAACGCCTCGGTGATGGCTTCATTTGATCCTTCATCGTTCGCTCGTTACTGATCCCATCTGCTGGCGATGCAGTCGATATAACATTGCGTAATGTCCACCTCGGGCAAGCAACTCTTCATGTTGACCCGACTCGATCAGCTTTCCCTTCTCCAACACTAAGATGCGATCCGCCATACGAATCGTCGAGAAGCGGTGCGAGATCAACACCGTAGTGCGCCCCGCAGATGCCTTGCGAAAGCGGCTGAAAAGTTCATACTCGGCGCGAGCATCAAGGCTGGCGCTTGGCTCGTCCAGGATAAGCAGCCGTGCGTTATGCCGAGCAAGTCCACGGGCCAAGGCCAGCTTTTGCCACTGTCCTCCTGAAAGATTGCGTTTCCCAAATTGTCGCCCCAGCAAGGTTTCGTACCCTTGCGGCAAGCTGGCGATCAGCCCCTCAACTTGGGCTATTCGGGCAAGTTCCTTGACTTCTGTCGGTCGATCGAGGAGCCGTTGCCAATCGCCGTAAGCAATATTCTCGTGCACAGTTGCCTCATAGGGAGCAAAGCGCTGAAAGACAAAACCGATCTGTTCTTGCCAGGCTTGTGGATCAATCGTTTGTAGATCGACACCATCCACCCAAATGCGGCCCAGAGTTGGCAAATATAAACCGGCCAGGAGCATGGCGAGCGTACTTTTTCCTGCACCATTTTCGCCTACGATTACTACCGTTTCGCCCGGCTGCAAACAGAATGAGAGGTTGGCGAGGGCTGGCTCGTCGCTATTGGGATAGGTGAAAGAGACGTTGTCAAATTCGATGGATCCCGTTTTTAGTGAGCAAGGCGATGTTGACCACATGTCAGGCGTGATAATAACTTGCTCGGGTGATGTCTGTAAGTCAGGTGCTTGTTCTGACAGGCAGAAAGATCGTTCTGTGGCTGTCTCTTGTTGCAGGACATGGGGCGTCGGTTGTAAAGCAAGGAAGGACTGAAGGTCTGCCAAATGCAAGAGTTGTTCGCGCATCCCGGCCAACGTCTGCACCAGGGATTGAACTGCGTTTTGCAGTTGCATTGCGCTGCTGATATAGATCGCCAAATCGCCCACTGTCAACGTCCCTGCAAAGATGCGCCCAGCAATGCGCCCAAAGAGCGCATAAAGCCCTACTACGCCAACAATAGCAAAGCTGACATTCAACCACAAGCCAAAGCGGTAGAGCTGGCGATCTTCACGAATAAACTCATTGCTCAAGGCCTGAAAACGTTCAGTAAAGAGAGGTAATAGGTTGAAAAGTTTCAGCTCTGGTAACAGACGTAAGTCTGCTAGCGTACGGATATAGTAATTTGACCAGCGATGTTTCACTGTGCGTCGTTGGTTTGTGGTATAGGTTTGATTGGCTAAGTGCAAGCGTAGGAGCAAAGTCGGTAGTGCTAGCATCGCCAACCAGCCTACCATGAGTGGTTCAATCCAAAGCAGAATTCCGACGAGGCTGGCTAGACGCAGGATAAGATTGAGCAGCAATACTATTCTATTGATGAGTTGCCCAACTAACCCTTGGCCGTAGCGGCGGGCGCTCTCAAGCAGATCTTGGGTTTGGGTACTTTCCATCATGGCTAGATCCAGGTGAGAAGCTTGATTCATTATCTTCAGCCCCACACACTGATAAAGCTCATCCTGCAAGCACTGTTGCCAATAGTCGCCCAGATTGGTGATGATTGCATTGACAGTCGCCAGCAGCGCACCCAGTACAAGCCAGAACAGGAGGTGGGTGTTATTATTATTACCCTGTTGAACTCCTACCACAATGGCGTTGATCAATCCTCGCCCTGTTAATGCAAGGGCGGCAGGTAGCACGCTTTCCAATAAAGACATCACGAGAAAGCCAACGAATAAACGAGTGTTGGTTGACCAAGCTATCAGCCAGACCCACTGTAAGGTTTGGGGCAGCGCTTGCCATTGTTGCCCATTCGGCTTTTTTATCAACATGGGCTGGCTTCCCTCTGATTGGTTAGTGAGCTACTGCTCATCGTTGCTACCGCCGGTGGATAGGCCAAATGTTCACGCATCAACCACCAGGGTACCGCCCAAGGGTTCCTGGCCCATTGCTCCCTTAGGTGTGCGACATATTGCGCCATGAGATGATGCACCCGTTCTGTGTAACTCATAGCTGGCGTTCCCCTATCAAACGGCCCGATCAAGTGAAAACTGAAACGATTGTAGGCTTGCAACTCACTGGCTACAAAAAAGATCTGGGCATTGGTGAGGATGGCTAAGTCGGCAAAGCTTGTGCGAAATTCGTGCATGCGGCCGTGAAACGGCACGTTAATCGCGGTGCCACGCCCGCGATTAACATCCGGCGCAATCGAAATTGCTCTCCCTTGTTGCAGCGCTTGGCGCGCCAGTTCGAGTTGACGACTGTATAAAATATGTTCAGCTGTGGCCCGATTCTCCTGAAAACGGGTGGTTAACAGTTCCACACTAATCGTCATACCGCGGGCTAACCGGAGCGAACGAAAGTAGGGGGCCTGATATTGGTGGCTGGTTAACAAAATGATACCCTGTTGGGCTTGAGTCTGTGTAACGCGCGTCAGACCTTCAACCCGGATGGTGCCTTTGGGGATGCGTTGAAAAATAGCGTTACGTAACCCATACTGATTCAACATCCCATAGAAGAGACAGTGGGCCACACGATTGCCTTGTGCGGGTGGCTGCTCAAGACCCTCCAGAAATTGTTGAATGAGTGCGGTCTGGTCCGCTAAATAGCGCGATTGGAGCCAGGGCTGTTGCAACAAGCTGTACAACAGCCTGAGGGCAACCGGCTGCGGTAAGCGCAACAGGCGCTGTAATGAACGGGAAGGCGCTGGTTTGTGTCGAACTTGATTGCGCATCTGCTCAAGGTTGGCCTTATCGTCAAGCAGGTCATACAAGCGGCGCAGTTCAGCCTCATCGCTGTCCGCAAACGCCGTCGTCTCTTCTGCGCTGCTTGGCTGCTCTGGGGTCGCCTCTGGGTTGAGTAAGGTAGCCAAGTGAGCAATGGTTGGATTAAAAATAAAAGAGCGGAGCACTAACGATTGCTGGAACTGTTGCTCAACCTGCATGAGCATCCGTGTCATCAATAGAGAATGGCCACCTAAGTGAAAGAAGTTATCATCAATGCCAATCGGTGCGACATTGAGCAGTGTACTCCAAAGGTGTATAAGTGCCTGTTCCGTAGGGGTGCGCGGTGCTCTCTGTGGGCCAGAGTGCTCTGCCGCTATCGCCGCAGGGGGCTGCAGCGCACGGCGATCGATTTTGCCGTTCGCGGTAAGGGGCAACATCGCCAGCCTGACAAAGTGGCTGGGGATCATATAGGACGGCAACTGCGTGTGGAGCCAGTTGCGCAGATCTTGATCGGTTGTCGCTGTTGCTGATTCCGCAACCCAATAGGCGACCAAGCTTGCTTCCCCTTGTTGATCGTCCTGGCTCACCACCACAACTTCTTTGACGGCGGGGTTACGCAAAAGGGCACGCTCCACTTCGCCTAACTCCACCCGGTAGCCGTGTAGCTTGACCTGATTGTCCAGGCGGCCCAGATGAATTAAGCAGCCATCTGCCCGTAGAAAACCGCTATCGCCAGTGCGGTAGACGTATCCATTTGCTTGGAAACGAGCGTCCGTTTGGTCCGTTTGGCGCCAGTACCCCTGCGCCAAGTAGGCTGTGGTGAGGGTGATTTCGCCCCGTTCACCGTGCTGTCGTGGTTGCCCGGCCTCGTCTGCAATTGCAATTTGCATGTCAATCATCGGATAGCCAACCGGCAACGGGTCTTCCGGCAAGGGGTTTTGGTGATCAAAGAGATAGTAACAGAAACCGCCAGCCGTCTCGGTTGCACCCAGCGAATTGTAAAGAATGGTGGTGGGTGGGAAGGCTTGTCGATAGTGCGTCACATCTTGCCGATAGAGCGTATCCCCGCCGATACAAATGAGCCGTACCTTGCTCAAGTCCAGATCTGGCGTGAGTAGCGTGAGAAACTGGCGAAACGTCGGCGTAACAAAGCCCAGGATTGTAATGTTGTGCTCTTGCAGCCACAGCGGCAATTCGGCCAACGGGCGCGTTTTGAGATCGAATAAGCACGTCATGGCGCCGTTGAGGAGGGGGCAGAAGAGGTCACGCAGACCAGCAATGGCGTCATAGGTGTGGACGCAACTGCAACGATCTTCACAACTCAAATGAACAATTTCGGTTTGACGCTTGATGCGATGGAGCAAAGCGCGGTGAGTGAGCAGAATGCCTTTGGGACGCCCGGTTGAGCCGGAGGTATACAAAAGCAAGGCCGGCGCATCGGCAGGAATCAATAAGCCAGGATTGCCAAGCGACCTGGTGCTCAGCAGCGCCTCAATGGTGAGAATTGTGGCGCTTGTCGCATTGATTTCCTTTGCCAGCGCCAAATGTTGCTGATCGGTCAGGAGCAGACGCGCCCCGCTATCCACCACTCTCTCGATCAGGCGTGCTGCCGGTTGAGTTGGATCGAAAGGCGTGTAGAAGTGACCTGCCTTCAAAACCCCTAAGAGTGCAACGATAGCCGCTGGTGTATGGCCGAAGAGTAAGATCACTGGGACATTATGCGCCGCCGTTTGCGTTAACACGACGTGCGCAATCTGATTCGCTTGTTGGTTCAACAGTTCATAGGTCAAACAAAGATTCGCCATTTTTACGGCCGGTCGTTCTGGGTAGCGTGCGGTCATCGCCTCAAAGCGGGCGACAAGGGAGCTAGTTAAGACAGCAGGCGGAAACGCTTCCCATTCCCCGCTGGGGTGGAAACACTTCGCCTGAATCGCCAACTGCTCTTGGAAGGTTGTATCCATAGGTAAGTTCTAACTAACTTTTATTGCGTAACGGCAACTCGTCTTCCCATAGCGGTGTATCCAAATGCCAGGCCAATTGATACCAGGGAATCGACCACGGTTCACTCGTCCACTTGGCCTGGCAGAATGCCACATATTGATTCACTAGCCGCTCGACCCGCTGCGAATACGCTTCATGAGTCGCACCAGGGTCAAAGGGGTCAACAAAGGTGAGGGTGGCGCGCCCGTTGCGGTGCAGCGTAACATCAACGGCCACCACTTTCGCCCCGGTGAGAAGGGCTAACTCGGCAAAGCTGGTATGAAACGAACGCTGTCGTCCCAGAAAATTATAGAGGCGGCCCTGGCTATACCCATGCCGACCATCGGCGTGGACATTGACGATCCCGCCTTTTTCTAACACTTGACGGGCGGTATTCAACTGATGGGCGAAGAGGGTGCTTTGGGTCAGCGTATCATTTAATTGCCAGATTTCCAGTTGTCTTTCCAGTTGGCGCAGGCGGTAGCTCTGGATGGGTAGGGTATTGAACCAGAAATCCCCATTGCTATGGCTGCGTAACAAAATGAGACCCCGCCCTTCGGCAACGGCTTGCTCGACCAGCCCCATACCACGCACATCGACCCACGCCCTTGTCTCGGTCGCACGCAGTTTTTCAGGATGGTTGCCCCACGGGGTTAAACGGTAATAGGCCCAAGCACCAAAGAAAAGATAGTCAGCAACAGGTTGCCGGTCTTGTGCAGTGCGCCCAATCGTGGGTAGAAATTGTTGTACGTCGGCAACCTCTTTGCGATAGTAACGGCCTTGTACCTGCCGTTGCTGAACGCTCCAGGCCAACCAGGCGACCGCCAAACGATAGGGTAGCCGACCTAAAAGCGCCTGCATATCTTTACGGCGTGGCCGCCAGCGCGCCTCATGCGGTTGCAGCCAGCTTTGCACAGCATCTGGCTGTCCGATCTCCCTATAAATTCGTTGGAATGCTTGCTCTTGTTCCGGCGAACGCACAGGGTGCGTAGCGGGATCGATTGATTGATCCGCAGTGATTGCCGGAGTGGTCGATTCCGCTTGGTTGAGTGTCTGCGCTTGGTGACTAATAGTCGGGCAGGCAAAGAAAGTCGCGAGCGACATCTGTACCCCAAGCCTCCGTTCGATGGCAACCATGAGGCGCATGGCACGTAACGAACTGCCGCCCAGTTCCAGAAAGTGATCCAACATGCCAATCGGTTCCACTGCTAGCACTTCTTCCCAGAGTGTGGTCAGGGTTGCCTCCAACGCCGTTTGCGGCGGCACATAGGGAGTTGTCAGACCCTCGCGATTGAACTCCGGCGTTGGCAAGGCGCGCCGGTTGACCTTGCCACTGGGGAGCAAGGGAAAGCTGGGTAAGAAAACGATATGCGTAGGCAAAGCATAGTAGGGAAGCTTTTCGGTTAAGGCAGTGCGCAGGGCAGACGCTAACGGCGGCGGTTGAACTGCTGCAATCACATAGACGTATAACAGGCCGCGTTCTTCGTCAGCGGTAACTGCTGCCTCTTGCACGCTTGATAAAGAGCGCAGGGCATCTTCGACCTCCTCCAAGACAACACGATAGCCGCGTAATTTCACTTGTGAATCCTGTCGCCCCATGAGTTCAAGGCTGCCATCGCTGCGCTGGCGGCCAAGGTCGCCTGTCCAATAGGTGATCAGACCACTGTCGTCCTGGGCCACCTGGAACCGTTGCGCGCTCAACTCAGGTTGACGCCAATAGCCCGTCGCAATGTAGCGGCTGCGCACGACAACTTCGCCGACTTGACCCTCTGGCACGGGGTGCGCTTGTTCATCCAGCAATAAGATTGTTTTATCTGGAGTTGCCTGTCCCACTGATAGTAGAAAGTGAGCCACAGGCGTTTGCCGATCCATCATGACTTGGGTTAGTAAGGATGTTTCCGTACTCCCATAGGTGCTGACAAAGCACGCTGTCGGTGCTAAATGTTGCCAAACCCGTTGAAAATCTTCCTCGCTTTTACGTCCTGATGGAAAGATATAGCGAATGGCGGGAAAGGTATCGGTAACACGCAACGTATCCAACCACTGGCGATAGAGCAGAATCGGCAGGTGAAAATAGGTGATCTTTTGCTGCAGCAGCCAGGGGGAAAGATCGTTGAGGGCATGTTGCTGTAATGCGTATAAACAGAGCGTCCCGCCAGTCAGCAAGGCATTAAACAGATCACGAAGGCTGGCGGCCATATCAAAGCTGCGCAAACCCGAAATCCGTTCAGCATTGGTCAACTGATATAGCTCAGTCTCTACCCAAATCCGATGCAAAATCAGGCGATGGGTATAAACGACTCCCTTGGGTTGCCGAACGCTCCCCGATGTAAAAAAGAGGGCAGCTGGGGCATCTGGTGAAATGGGTAAAAGGGGCGCCGTTTTTGCGCTATGTTCAGTTGTCTGGTTGAGATTTGCCAAGTTGATGATCGTTTGCGCGGGGGTGACAATGGTCTCGGCTACTGCTTGTCGTTCGGGTGTCGTCACCAGCAGCGGGGCATCACTCAGCGCACAGAGCAGTTGCAGTTGCTCGCGGGATTGTGTTGGATTCAGTACAACGTATGTCTTGTTGGCTTTCAAAACGCCCATAATGCTGGTAATTAGCAGGGGCGTATGGTCGATGAGCAGCGCAACCACACACGAATTGGCTCCTAAGTGCGCAAGTAGGGTATGCGCAAGCTGATTGGCACACGCTTCAACCTGCTGATAGCTATATTGTTCGCCGGTTGGCGTTGTAACCGCTGGTGCAGCGGGGAACAACGCCACGATCCGTTGCCAGCGGGCAATGATCGATTGCTCGATCTCCGTTTTAGGAAAAGAAAGCGAATTGCTCATGAGAAATCAAGTTGACCTAGCGAAACTAAGGTAAGTGCTTCAAAGGTGAAAAGGTCGCCCGTGCTCAACCTGGCAAAGAGTTGAGCGGCAGCTTGCCGAAAATGGTCGATTTGTGGGTCATTGAGGTTCGGTGCCGCTGACCGTGAGCAGAGTTCACCCCAAAATTGCTCCCAACTTTGCTGAATCACCTGAGAAAATTGCAGGTTTTGGTACGCTTCGTGGCCGAAATAGCGGGCATAAGGCGGCAGTGGTGGTCGCCTGCCGCCATAGCGCATATTCCACCCATTTTCGGCAGCGCGGAGCGACGCCAGCGCCTCCCGGATCGCTTTGTCCGCCGGTTGTATGCGCAAAATGGCAAGCAGGCCATTGGGCTTTAGGATGCGTTGTACCTCCTGACGGGCTGGTTCTGGTTCAAACCAGTGCAACGCTCGTCCGACGACAACCGCATCCATTGAGCGTGGCGGTAAGGTTGTTGCCTCTGCACGTGCGCAAATAGCCCGAAAGGTGGCATAATGCCCCAGTTCCGCTTGTGCCTCCGCTAACATTGCCTGATCGGGATCAATGGCAAAGAGGTGCGCTTCTTGTTCCAGAAAGTGTTTCCCCAACATCCCATTGCCAGCCCCCAAATCGGCGATCTGTTTACCCCGACAGCCGCCCATTGCAGCACAAATCGCCGCAATCGCCGCCGGGGCATAATCCCAGCGGTGATGATAAACAGCCGCTTTGTCGGTAAATATACCTAGCTGGCTCATTTGCTCGCCACTCATCCGGTCGCTACTCATTTGCTCTCCAATTGGGTAAGAAAACCGCTCCCTTCAATTTCCGCCAAGAGCGTTGTGTCAACCACATCTGCGGCTTTGAAGTGTGCGGCATTCGGATTTTCCGCCACCAATGCATCTAACTGCAGTTGAACACCTTCTACGGTTGGATAAGGCAGTGATGGTAAATAGCGGCTGATGAGTTTGCTATAGGCTTCGCTCAACACCGCCGCATCCTTTTGCGGGTCAAGCGATAAATATTTCGCCAGCACTGCGGTCACACCGGCCTGATCTTGCTTCATTTGGGAAATCGCGGCAAGGGTAGCTTGGAGAAAGTGGGTTACCACCGTGCGCTTTTCAGCAATCAAGTGACGTGAGGTCGCAATGGCAGTGTGTTGATACGGGGTCTGCAAGGCCGCCATATCCATCAACTCATGATAGCCGGATGCGCGCGCCACCGCCGTTTCCGGAACGCTGACAACTGTACCAGCGACGGCACCGGTCTCCATCGCTGCTAAACGCGCCCCTTGTCCGCCCGTTGCTAACAAGGTGACATCTTGGTCCGCTTGCAAACCCAACGAAAGCAGTGCGGCACGAATGGCCGCATCGGATGCACTGCCCGGATCGCTGATCGCCAACGCTTTCCCCTTGAGATCGGCCGGTGCTTGAATCTCTGGCCGCACCATGAGCGAATAGGGATAGGTGTTAAATAGCCCGCCGATCAAAACCAAATCGCTGCCCGCCACCACGCTGTTAATCACCGCCGCACCAGCAATCTGGCAAATATCTGCTTCCCCGGCCATGAGGGCGGCGGTCGCCGTTGAACCGCCTTCAATGTAGATTAACTCAACCGCCAGCCCATACTTGGCAAAGAGCCCCTGTTCATACGCATAGAGCGCAACGGATTGCGTGGCACTATTGGAGCTATAACAGACTTTTAGGGGTGTTAAGGCGGGTGTGCTTGCGCTCTGCTGCGCCATTGTTGGTGCTTGCACAGGCTGACAAGCGGCTAACAACAAGAGCAGCAGGCAACTATAGCGTGTTAGCAACCCTTTTAATTTTATGATGACGCTTCCCATTTTGTCTCTCCTTTTACACTTTGCTCTGTATGAAAACCAGAGTTTCCTTCTTGAATAGCCTCTAGTTGAAAACTCCGGTTTTCGTCACAACCGCAGTATAGATGATCTCTACCCTACTGTGAACGCCATTGTGACAGAGAGTCTTCGCTCCACTGCAAGAGCGCATTGAGGCTCCAACCAACCAAGGCCAGGAACAAAACACCGACAAAAACTTTATCCGTTTGAAAAGTCGCCCCTGCCACCGCCATCATGTGGCCGATGCCCGCATGGGATGCCACCAATTCGCCAACCAAGACACCGACCAAGGCGCGCCCTACCGCCAACTTCATGCCAGCCACGAGAAATGGCAACACGCTAGGCAGCGCAATCGTGCGAAAGATCTGCCGATCATTGGCACCAAAAGAACGCGCGCAGCGCACTAGCCCCTCATCCAGCGTCTGCATCCCGGCGATGACATTGAGCAGAATGGCAAAGACCCCACCTAGAAAGACAATCGCCACCTTCGATGCAATGCCCAGACCGAACCAGAGAATTAACATCGGCACCAGGGCCACGCGCGGGGTGACATAGAGCATGGTGATCAGTGGTTCAAACATGGCATGAAAGCGGCGATACCAGCCCAGCAACACGCCAAGGGGCACGCCTACCAGCAACGACAGCCCAAAGCCATAGGCAAATTCCAGCGCGCTCACCCCAATGTCGTGCCAGAAGCCATGCGCAAAGAGCCATTGTGCCGCCACGAAGATCCGGCTGGGCGAACTCGTGAAGAGCGGCTTGACCCAGCCCAACGCCGGTGCCAACTCCCACAGGCCAAGAAAGAGCAGCAGCGTCCCCCAGCCCAGGATGATCTTTTCGTAGCGACGGTAAAAGGCTGTCAGTCGACCGCCTGGGGACACAACAGCACTTGCCAGGTCTATGATCGCCCTTTCGTCAATGGCTTCATGTCGCATAGACAGTCTCCTTTGGCTCGGTCAGGTGCTGCAACGCGGCATCTAGCTGCAGCAGTTGCCAGATCTGTTCCGTTAGAGCAGCAAAGGCTGCTTGGCGTTTCAACGCGAGTGGGCGGGGACGGGGAAAACTTACCGGAATCACCTGCTCAATGCGCCCCGGTCGCGCCGACAACACCACCACTTTGTCAGCCAGAAAGAGCGCTTCATCGATCTGATGGGTGACATAGAGCGCACTGCATTGCGTTTCTAGCCAGATGCGTTGTAATTCCAATTGCATCACCTCCCGCGTTTGGGCATCTAATGCCGCAAGCGGTTCATCTAACAGCAGCAAAGCGGGTTGCACCGCCAAGGCGCGCGCCAGATTCACCCGCTGTTGCATCCCACCTGATAATTCACGCGGGTAACTCTCGGCAAAGTCGCCCAAACCGACCAGATCAATCCAATGCTGGGCGCGTTGGCGTGCTTCCCGCCGTGAGAGACCGTGTAATTCCAAGCCATAGGCCACATTGTCACGCGCTGTGCGCCAGGGCAACAAGGCAGGGGCTTGAAAGACCATGGCCCGCTCACGACCAGGGCCGTACACTGGTTGATCCATCACGCGAATCTCCCCCGTCATCGCTGGCAACAGGCCGGCCACCGCATGGAGCAAACTGCTCTTGCCGCAGCCGCTTGGGCCAACGATTGTGACAAATTCACCGGCGGCAACCGTCAGGTTCAGGTGATCGAGGGCATGGGTGAGCGCACCCTGTCGTTGTGACCTGTAGGCGACGGAAAGATTATGGATGGTTAGTCTTGTCATCTTCTCACCATCCAAAACGCCACGCCAGGCAGATCGTCACTGGTGGGCTGCTCACCGTGGCGTCGATAGATGATCGGTCTGCTATCGGTGACCGCAAAGAGCGGGTGAAAATCACGCTGAATCTGCGCGATAAGCCGCGCTCGGTAGGCTGCCTGTTCGTCTGGTGGCACCGTCCCCTTGGCCGTTGCCCAAAGGCGATGTAACAGCAGAACATGGGCGTTAGGGTTGGCAGCCGCCGCCACATGCTGGACGTATCGGGAGCGCAGGTGACTGGGAATCTCATGAAAGCAGCCACGATCAAACAGCGCATCGAAGGTACGCGCCGGTGCCGCCTGACAAATATCCAGTAGACAAAAGCGAAGATACTCATGTTCAGGATAGGTTGCCTGGGCGCGGCGGATGGCGCTCGGCGCAAAGTCGATCCCTGTGACCATAAAGCCTTGTTGCGCCAACCAGTTGGCACAGGTTCCACTGCCACAGCCAATATCTAATAGGCGACTGGCCGGTGCAAACCATTGTTGTGCAACCGCTTCCTGTAACTCACTAGGAAAGCGTTGAATATCAAAATCTGGTTTCGCCCACAGGTTTTCCCATGTCTTTTGCTTATCATGCGGTTGCTGGTGTGTCAAGTACCCCTTGATCAGTGCGATTGGCTTACGGAACAACCAGTAAATTTTTTTGATCATGATGAGCTTTACCCTGTGAAATGTCTCTCGCTGTATTGCTTGCTTGATTGGCAAGATACCGTTTCATGAAACTAGGTTCAATATTGCCTGGTTGAAGTTGCCAAGTCTCTTCTAGAAAAGCGACGTACTGCTGCATGAGCGCACGCACCCTTTCCTCATGTGGCGCGTCAATCGTGCCACTGTCCAACGGGGGTAAGAAGGTAACTTGAATCGTGCCGTTTGGGAGGAGGACGCAGCGTGTAGGAATAGCCGTTGCCCCAGTTTCGAGGCTTAATTCCGCAAAGCCGGTGCTGAAGGTCCGTTCCCGCCCCAAGACAGGCATTGTGACCGTGCGCTGCCCGCTGCCGCCATCCGGTGCAATCCAGACGATGCCGCCTGCGCGCAGCTTTTGCTGGGCCACCTCCATTTGTAGGCTGAGGAATTTGGTGTTGACAAGTTCATCCTGGGTGACAGAAAAGTACTGTTGGAAGGCGTTGCGTAAGGCAGGGTCATTTTGTAACTGCGCTTTCCCGCCATAGAGCATAAAATCGTCATAGCCCAGTTGTTTAAGAATAATCGCCAGGAGACGGCCGGAAGAGGTGGCACCATGAATATTGAGCACCAGGATCCCGCGTTCGCGTTGGCGCGCTTCGGCCAGAACGTTTTGCCCGGAAAGGACAACCATTTGTTGCAGGTTGTGCCAGAGGCTATGCACCAGCGCTGGCCTATAGTAGCGTGTACACAGCCGCCGCATGAGATAGGCCGCAACCACGTCATTCATTTGTGCTGGTTTGACCCCAATCTGTGGCAGAAAGGCGTGCAGCAACTGCCGCTCCTCTGGGAAGAAGCGCGTTTGGACGAGCGGGATTCGACACATCTGGTATAAAAGGCGCATGCATGTGGCAAACGGCAGTAACCGGTGATGCCACTGGGGCTGCCGCGTTGGCCGCTGTACGGCGCACTGTTGCCCCAACAAAAAAGGCGTAATCCGTTTTGTATCGGCTTCGGTTAATGGCGGAAAGTCCTCATGCCCTTGCTGTATGAGCGGTGGCAGCTCTTCTGTGCTACTTGCGTCCAGCAGTTGCGCCAGTTTTTCAATGGTCGAACGCTGTAAAAAGGCTTGGAGTGAAACTTCCTGGCCAAATTGCCGTTTCAACTGCGTTGCTAATTTCAACAAGGCTAAGGAATTGCCGCCAAGCGCAAAAAAGTCGTCCTGTATCCCGATGGGGTGATGTGCTAAAAGCTCTTCCCACAGCGTTGCCAGTTGCTTTTCGGTGACCGTACGCGGTGCGACAAAGGGCCTTTCCAACGCTGGTTGGGCGCGGCCGCTAGGCGGGAGGGCCTTACGCTCCACCTTACCATTGGGTAGCAACGGTAGTGTGTCAAGCCGGGCAAACGGGAGATCTGTTGCGGGCAGCAACGCGGTGAGTTGTGCATTGGGATTGGCGACCACATTGGTCAAGATGGTTTGCAGAGCGGAAACCCACCGGCGAATCGTATGTAAGTCGAATAAATCGGTGTTATATTGCAAGGTGGCGGTGAGTTTGTTGGCGGTCATAAAGAAAGCTAGGCTAAGCTCGTATGGTGCTGTGATAACTTCGACGGGTAGCAATGTGAGCGCTAGGCCGTCAACTTCAGGTAGCATGGCGGCGTGATGGAGCACGAAGGTCACGGGACAGAGGGGCGGCCGACTGGGATCGCGCGGGATTTTCAAGGCGGCAATTAATTCCTCGGTCGGGATTTGCTGATGCGCCAAAATAGCATGTGCCACCGCCTGCAGACGCGTCAGTAACGCCCAAAAGGTTGGATTGTCAGATAAGTCGGTGCAGAGTGGGATCTGGTTGCTGAAATTGCCAATGAGTTGTTCAAGCGCCAGATGTGGTCGATTCGAGGTGATGATCCCGACCGTGAGTTCATCTTGTGACGTGATCTGCCAAAGCAAGGTCTTAAAGGCTGCCAGTAGTGTTGTGAAGAGCGTCACTTCGGCTTGACGACTCAGCTCAACCAGTGCCTGTGCGATCGCTTCGTCGATGGTGAAGTAGGACTTGGCTCCTTTGTAAGTTTGGATAGCTGGTCGTGGGCGATCAGTGGGCAGATCGAGGAGGGCGGGCAAATCAGGCCATTGTTTTTGCCAGAATTCAATCTCACGTTGCAGACCTATGCTTTTGTTCCATTGTGCTTGCGTGATGGCAAAGTCTGCATATTGGATCGGTAAAGCAGGCAGGGTCATGGGCACGCCAGTGGTGCGGGCGGTGTAATCGTCAAAAAGTTCTTTGAGCAGCAGTCTGACCGACCACCCATCAATGGCAAAGTAGTGCAAGGTCAACAGCAGCACAAATTGCTGTTCGCCAAGCTGAAGTAAGCGGCAACGTAGCGGGCGACCATTCGCTAGATCAAGCGGTTGCATTGCTTCGTGCGTCGCTAGGCGGGATAGTTGATCTGCTTGCGCCGCTGCGGACATCCCCTCTAGCCCTTCGACCGTCAGGGGCATCTGCCACGCTGGCAAGACTTTCTGGTAGAGTGTTTCGCCAATCGTAAGACATTGGGTGCGTAAGATTTCATGCCGCCCAATCAACGTATCAAAACTTTGCGCTAATTGGGTGGGATCGAGGGCCCCAGTGATCTGAATCCCCAACGGGTAGTTTGCTGGCGCGTCGGGAGATGACCAGTCAATGAAGCAAGCCCTTTTTTGTGAATAAGTCAGTGGCATGAGTTCGGTGTCGGCTGGGCGTGCCGTTAGGCTTGGCTCTGGCGGCTTTACCGCCTCTTCCGCCTCAAACAGGAGCCGGAAGAGTGCCTGTTTTTCTTCTGAAAAATGAGAAAGATCGAGTTCTTGAGCCATATAGATGATGTCCGCTCCGTTTACCGCCGATGGGCTGCGAGCAACTGCTTTGCTTCCTCGTCGGATAATTGATGAATGCGTTCAAGTAAACGTGCCGCCTTTGTCTGGGCACTCATTGCGACAGGTGCAAGGTTAGGATCAACGCTGCCACCCAGCAGCGAGTGAATAAGCTGCTGCGACGCATTGAGCTGAAACAAGTGACGCACTTTGTCAAAGTCAATACTCCCGATCTGACAAAGCCCAAGCCCATAGTTGGGGGCTTCAGTTTCCAAGAGGTGCGCGATGCTGCCCGCCTCTAGCGTAGCGAGATGGAGCGACCGCTCGCCGTAGGCAGGGGCAATGGCGGCAAACTCGGCAATCAGAAAGAGCGAGAAGGCCGCTTCAGCGAAGATCGGGCTATTGATAAAGGGGGCGTGGATGCTGCTAGCGAGGGTGACATCAGCGGCAATCAGCACCAAACGGTGGTGGATGGGATGGTAGTAGTAGATGCCACCCTGCAAAGCTTGCACACGCCCAGCTTTGAGATGCAAATATGTTTGGATCGGATAGAGTCCGCCCGGCGACCCCCACCGATATTTTAGCTGCCCACCCACTTGCAGCGGGCTTAAACAGCGCAGGAACTGTCCAAACTGCTCCAGTGCAATGGGTTTTAGCGAAAAGAGCCGCACACTGCGCCGCTGCTGGTAGCGTTCTCTTTGCTCATCATTCAGTTCTGGTTTGGCCAATTGAACAGTGCGCGCCCCTTCCTCGATCGCGCGAAGACCGGGCCGTGAGTTTTTAAAGGCTTCGCGTTCAGCCGGCGTCAGTAACGGCTGATAGGATGAAACGAGCGTTTGATAATCGGAAAGCGGAGGAGCCACGGCTGTGGGCAACTGCCCTTTGATGAAGTTGGCAATGGCGTTTGCACTCGTTAACCGGAAAAGCTGATCCATTCTCAAGCGTAGCCCAAATTGCTCTTCGATTCGGTTGCCGATGCGCACCATGTCGATGGAATTGACCCCTAAATAGAAAAGGTTTGCGTTGGCATCAATCGCCTCAACCGCCAAAATGGCGGCGATCAGCGCCGCAACTTGTCTTTCTAGTCCTGCCCCAATGTTGGCAGGCTCATCTGGCTGACGGGTAGGCATGACGGCTGTATTGGCAAGATCAGCCAACCTGCGCCGATCAATTTTCCCATTGACGGTGAGCGGCAACTCATCCAAGCGCATTAACTGCGTTGGCACCATATAGTCAGGTAATTTTGCTCTGAGGAAGCTCTCCACTGCCACCGTGTCAACGACACCATCTTGACCATCTTGCGCCACAAGAAACGCGACCAACTGCTTTTTCTGCGCCAGCACCACAGCCCGTTGTATGGCGGGGTGGCGTTGGAGCATCGCCTCAATTTCCCCCAACTCAATCCGCTGACCATTGATTTTGACTTGGGCGTCACGCCTTCCCAAAAACTCAATCGTGCCATCTGGCAGATAACGCCCCACATCGCCAGTCCGGCAGAGTCGTTCGCTCGTACGGGGATGCACGAAGAACTTCGCATGACTGCTCGTGTCATCCTGCCAATACCCAGCCGCTACGCCTGTCCCAGCACAGTACAATTCACCTGCTACCCATGTTGGGCAATCAGCCAACGCCTCGTTCAAAACGTAATAACGATTGTTGGCAATCGGACGACCATAGGGAATACTGGACCAAGTGGGGTCTACTTTGTCGATGGGGAACATGATGTTCCAAAGCGATGTTTCAGTCGGACCACCGACACTGATCATCTCTGTCTTTGGGGCTAGATCCCACAGGCGTTGCGGCAAGGAAAGGGGTATCCAATCCCCGCCTAAGAAGGTGAGGCGGAGGGGCAATGGGCGCGTGGTGGGATGACTTTCGGTGTAGGCTAAGAGCATTTCCATCATCGCCGGGACAGAGTTCCAGAGCGAGACTTGATGTTGCTCGATTAGGGTCAGCCAATGGGCCGGATCTTTCGTCGCTGGCGCAGCGGGCATGACGATGGTTCCGCCTGCCGATAGCAAGCCAAAGAGATCAAAGATCGACATATCATGGTGCAAAGCCGTTAAGGCCAGTACGGCATCGTTTGCGCTGATGCCAAACCGTTGCTTCGTATAAGCGATACTATTGAGCAGACTGCGATGGGTCAGCATAACGCCTTTGGGTACGCCAGTGGAACCAGAGGTGTAGATGACAACCGCTAGATCATCAGGGCTTTGCGGGGCCAATAATGGCTGGTCATTCACCGGTTTGTCATTCCCAGGTCGTGCCAGCGGGATCGCGCGATCGATCCACATCTGTTGCACGCCCGCTGGCCAAACCAGTTGCTGACTCAACCATGATTGGGTCAAGACAAGCTCGATGTTACTCTGTTGCAATAAGTAGGCCAGCCGTTCCGGCGGCACACTCGTGTCGATGGGCAGATAGGCGGCGCCTGATTGGAGAATGGCCAAAACTGCCACCACTTGTTCCCAACCCTTCTCCATCACGACCGCCACCAAGGTGTTGGGTTGCGCCCCTAAGTCACGCAGATAGTGTGCCCAGTGATTGCTTAAGGCGTAGAGTTCTTGATAAGTAAAGGTTTTGGTGGGGGTAATAAGCGCGGGCTGCGACGGTCGTTGCTGCGCTTGTTGACTAAAACCGGTCTGCAATAACGCATCCGGCACAGGCATGGCAATACGATTGATCACCTCACGCTGCGCAAGCTGCTGCGTTGGCACGATTTGCTGGGCCGTGGTTGTCCAAAGCTCTTGCCAGCTCGCATCATCCGTCGCCAAACGATGAAGTGAGCGCAAGGTTGCTTCAAACATGCTTGGCATTAGCCCGTCTGGGAAAATCTCTTCCACTGCATCCCAGTCGCACTGCAAAGTGTTGCCGGTCTCATAGACATGAAAATCCAGCCAAACTTGCGGGGTTTGATTGGCGGAGAATATCACGTCTCCCTCATCGAGCAGTGAGGAAGCATGAGCGCGCGAACGCCGCTCGGCGGCATACATAGTAAAGACGATGGGCATCGTGATCGCCCCAAGTTGGCCGTGTGCTTGTCCAAGCTCGCGCAACACTTGCACACCGCTAAAAGAACTGTGGGCCATATCCTGCCACAATTGCTTTTGCAGGCGGCGTGCCCGCTCGACAAAGGTTTCCTCACGTTCATAGTGGACTGCAAGCAGGGTGAAGGAGCCAAACTGTCCCACCAGATCTTCCATTTGCGGATGCCACTGTTGTCGATCAAAGCGGGCGACATTAATCGTGAACTGTTGTTCATGACTCCATACTGCCAGAATATCACTATAAATCGTCAGCAATAGCGCCGCCGAACTAATACCTGCTGCTTGCCCCCGCCCCTTCAGTTGCTGCCAGATTTCAGAGACTACTTCCCTCTCCTGGCGTACAAACCGGGCATCTACCAGCGGCGCATGTTTGCTTTGCGGCAAAGCGGGTGCCGGGGGTAACGTCGCTAAGCGCTGCTGCCAATAGGCTTGGTCACGCTTATAACGCACTGAGCTTTTCAGGGCAAGCATGCCGTTGACGTAATCCCTAAAAGTCAATGCTAAGGGGGGCAGGGGCACCTCCGGCTTGGCATAGAAATGGCCCCACTCGGCCAAAAGTAGTCGCCGACTCCACGCATCGGCAATCAACCCATCGAAACTGATGTGCAGGCGAACACGCTCATCAGGCAACAGCGAAGCTCGGATATCGAAAAGCGGCCAGCGATCACTGGGAATAATCTGATGGGACATCGCCTGCCGAATTTCGCGAAGATGCGTTCTGCTCTCATCGTGCGCGTGACGCGGATCGAAAAGCGTGATTTGGTATGGGGGAACATGTTCAAGCACCTGCTGTTGGCCATCGGGCAAGATAAAGGCACGCAGCATATCATGGCGCTCAATCATTTGTTGCCACGCTTGTTCAAGCCGCTTAACCGCTAGCCCTATGCCCTCAAGCTCAAGGTAATGGTGGTGCGCCACCTTTCCGCCCTCAAATAGACCTGTACGTCCAATCCAATACGCCTGTTGTGTATCGGTCAAGGCAAAGGGGGCAAAACGTTGCGCGTGTTCAATGGACAGGAACTGCTGCTCGCTTTGTTCCTCGTCTCCCTGCAGGGTATGAGATGCATCGATTGCCGCCGCCAAATCAGCAATCGTCACCGCCTGTAGGAAGGTGGTTAGCGGAAGCGAGCGCTGCAATTGCTGCTGGATCTTGCCAAGGATTTGGGCAGCTGATAGCGAATCGCCACCCAATGCAAAGAAGTTATCGCCAATGCCAACGCGATCTTGCCCCAATACCTCCGCCCAGATAGCCGCCAGCGCTTCTTCTAGCGGAGTAGAGGGGGCGACATACCGGGCTTTGAGCTGATCCGCCAGCTTTTCGGCAAGCCCAATGCGTTGCAGCTTACCCGTTGGCCCTTTGGGCAGCTCATCGACAAGCAAGATTTGGGTTGGCACTTTGTGCGCGGTGAGTTGGCTAAAGGCAAATCGCCGCAGTTCGTTCGCTGTGACAGTCGCATCTTCTTTCAAGATCACGGCTGCTGCGACATCTTCCCCCAAGCTTTCATGCGGCAGCGCAAAGGTAATCGCTTGTTTAACGTCAGGATGCGCCAATAAAACTTCATCTACCTCGCGCGGTGCAATCTTTTCGCCGCCACGATTGATCATCTCCTTGAGCCGCCCCGTAATAAACAAATAGCCATCGGCATCAAAATAGCCCTGATCACCCGTGCGGAACCAACCATTCGTGAAAGCCTGCTGATTCGCTTCAGGATTATTGGCATAACCCAACGTAACATTGGCGCCCCGAATCACAATCTCGCCCACTTCACCCTGTTTACAAAAGCTAGGGCTTGCCTCATCCATAATCGCCACTTCTGGCCCTGCCGCAATGCCCACAGAACCAGGTTTACGCTGGCTTGGGGGCAGTGGATTACTGGTCATCTGATGCCCAGCTTCGGTCATGCCGTAAGACTCAATCACAGGCGCATTGAATGCTTCTTCTAAGCCCGCCATCACCTTGGGCGGCAAAGAGGCACTCGATGAACGAATAAAGCGCAAGCGGTGACGGGCGATGATTGCGTGATGAGTAGCCGCACCAGCCAGAACCGCTTGGTGCATCGTGGGCACCGCTGTGTACCAAGTGGGTTCAAACGCCTCGATCCAAGCAAAGAACTGCTCCGCATCAAAGCCCGGTGTGCAAACCATTTGGGCGCCAGCCATCAATGAGGCGAGGGTGGCTGCCATAAGCCCATGAATATGAAAGAGTGGCATCACATTCAAGCACCGATCCTGCGCCGTAAGCTGAAGGGTGCGAACAATATGCCGCGCCGAAGTGCAGAGGTTACGCTGCGTTAGCGGCACCAGCTTGGGGCGCGCTGTCGTGCCAGAGGTATGCAGCACCAACGCCACATCATCAGCCGCTGCCAAGCCGCTAAATGATGGTTGATCTGGGTAAGGGCCAGCCGCCGCGTGGCCTTTGGGGATTACCTCTCCCAACTTGAAAATACCTGCTTCCCCCAGCGGCTTACAGTCGATGATCGGGATTCCATGCGCTTGGGCAACGCTTCTGGCCGGTGAATCCAATTCAGCATGGATCAGCAATGCCTTGGCCTGAAGATCCGCAAGATAAAAATCAAACTCTTTGGCCCCATAGGCGGGATTAAGCGGCGCGCTGGTCGCCCCAGCCGCCACCCCTAGAAAAGCCACGGCCATCTCTAGACCATTGGGTAGCACAATCGCCACCCGATCATTGTGCCCGATCCCATAGTCGTTTAAGCTGTGAACGATTTGAATAACATGAGCATACAAGTCACCATACGTCAGCGGCAGACGTTTAGGTGCCATCAGGGCAATGGCATCAGGCTGACTTTGGGCTTGTTTACTGAGTAAGTCTGGAATACGATTCATTTCAAGAACCTTAAACCTCGTCTGGAGGTTGAATTTCATGGCAAAGAACAATCCTGGTGAACAACCCTCTTTATTCTAGCGGCGGACAAGCCAGATGCTTCTCCATTTGATACCAGGGCAACATCCAGGGCATCGTACGCCACGCCCGATCGACGTGCTGCAGATATTGATCAGAGAGCTGTTCAATGCGTACTGCGTCGGGCAGGTGGGCGGCACCAGCATCCAGCGGCGGCAAGATGTGCATGGTAATCGGTTGCCCCGGCTGCATTTCACTCACAAGCGGCAGGATGGGCGCGCCGGTGAGCAGGGCAAGTTCGGCAAAGGTGGTGCGAAAATGGCGTAAACGGCCATGAAAGGGCAAGGTACGCCCCGGCCCACTCCCTTGATAACCATCGGGGCCGAGCATAACCACACCACCGCGTCGCAGAGTTTGTGTGGCCAGTTCCAACTGGCGTGCGAATAAAATCGCTGCCCCTTGCGCGTGCTCTATTTGTTCCCGTTCGATTACCTCGTTGATCCCAAAGATCGTATATTCGCTGAGTTCGTGCAGGCGTAGCCAATGCCTGGCCAACGCGTGGTGGCTGGCCAGGATCACGCCGGCGCCCGTTTCTTTACTGGTTGCCAACCGTGCCAACCCGGTAATACGGGCCGGCGGACGCGGCAGCGCTGGTTGCGTAGGCGAGCTAGCAAAACGGCGATCAAGACCATAGCGCCGTAAAAGATTGTAGAAGAGGCTATTCTCGACCATCTGCGCTGGCGACACAGCCGTGTCAAGCAGGGCATGAAAGCGGCGAATCAAGGCGACTTCTTTACCCCAATAGCGTTGCTGTAACTCTGTCTGGCGCAGCAGTTGACGCAGCAGGGAACAAGCCAGCGGGTAGGGCAGGCGTTTGAGGATGCGGATGCGGCGTGGCTGTTGTCGCTCACGGTGGTCTGCGTGGCGCAAGCGTTGAAAGGCGTCGGGGGCTTGCAATTGTTCATACAAGCTGGCAAGTTGCGCCGGCATGTTGGGCAAAGCAGCTTCGCCGCTAGCTGGTAGACTATCGATGCTGGCAGCGTGCGCCTTCTCAAGTAACGTTGCCAGGTGTGCGATGGTGGGGGTAAAGATAAAATCGCGCAGGACAATCGCTTGTTGAAAGCTTTGCTCGACCTGCAACATCAACCGCACCGCCAGCAGCGAGTGGCCACCTAATTCAAAGAAGTTATCATGAATGCCGATTTGCTCCACTTGCAGCAGATTATGCCAGATCGCCACCAGCCTTTGTTCAATGGGCGAGCGCGGGGCATCGCTGCTGGGGGCCGTTGGTCCAGCGTTGAAATCCGGTGCCGGCAGTGCTCGCCGATCAACCTTCCCATTGGCGGTCAGTGGCAAGCTTGCTAACATCATAAAGCGGCTGCTGGGGATCATATAGACCGGCAATCTGGTTTTGAGCCAGGCGCTGAGTTCGCCTTGCCGGTCACGTTCGCTTGGGCAACCCAATAGGCGACCAACTGTTGATCCATGCTGCTGAGTTCAATCCGGATGACCACGCTCTGTTGCACTGCCGGGTGCTGGTTGAGCGTCCTTTCAATTTCGCCCAACTCGACGCGATAGCCACGAATTTTTACCTGTTGATCGCGCCGGCCAATAAACTCAAGGTCGCCCGATGGCAAATAGCGAACAAAATCGCCTGTACGATAAAGCCGCCCTGGGCCAAATGGGTTGTCGACAAAGCGTTCGGCGGTTTGTTCAGGTTGGTTGAGATAGCCACGCGTCACCCCCAGCCCCCCGATATAGAGTTCGCCTGGTACGCCAATCGGCACGGGGCGCATCTGGGCATCGACCACATAGTGGGTGACATTGCTGATCGGTCGTCCAATCGGAACGTTGGTCAAGGTTGGCGCTGTTGCGCTATCCGCTTTGTAATAGGTGCTGACGCAGGTGGTCTCGGCTGGGCCGTAAACGTTATACCAGGCAATACGCTTGCCGATCTTTTCCTGCCAGAGTTTGAACGGCTCCGTTTGCACCCGATCCATCCCGGTCACGACCACGCGCAGCGCCGACGGGGTAATCGCTTTGGCTGCCATCGCTTGTGTCCATTGGTGCCAATAGGCGACTGGTAGGCCGGTAATGGTGATCTGCTCGTGGTCAAGCAGACGGAGAAATTCTTCAATCGAGGCGACCGCCTGATCAGGGCGTAGGATGAGGGTCGCCCCCCCGCCTAAGGTGCAGAAAACTTCAGCAATCAAAAGCTCTGAGCTAACCGCGGCAAACTGCAAGCGGCGATCGCTGGGTGAGAGGTCCACCAGGCGCGCGTAGAAGCGTACATAGTTGACCAGCGCTTGATGGGTACCCATGACGCCTTTGGGCTCGCCCGTCGAGCCAGAGGTGTAGACCACATAGGCCAGGGCATCCGGCGCTTGGGGGTGATGGAGATCATGTGACGGTTCCTGTTGCAGCGTCGGCTCCAGGGCATCCAGGTCGAGCAACTCAACCGGCACTCCCGCTGCGCTAACCGCAGCCACCCCCCCGGCGGCAGCCTGGTTGGTCAGAACGAAGCGGATCTGTCCCTGTTTGAGGATCGTCGCCAGCCGTTCTTGCGGCCAGGTGGGTTCGAGCAAGAGGAAGGCCCCTCCGGCTTTGATGACCGCCAGCATCGCAATGATCACTTGCGGGGTACGCGGTAAACAGAGGGCGACCAGCGTTTCGTCGCTGACGCCTTGGCCACGGAGGAAATGGGCCAACTGGTTGGCGGCCTGGTTCAAGGCTTTATAGGTGAGTTGCGCTTGACCATAGTGCAGGGCGGTCTGTTGCGGCATGCTCTGGGCGTGCGCTTTGATGAACTCATGCAGCAGGGTTGGCGGATGGGCAACGTGGGTCTGATTCCAGGTGCATAAGAGCTGCTCTCTTTCCGCAGCGGATAAGATCGGCAGTTGCGAGAGGCGCTGATCAGGGGTGGCGACCATCGCCTGGAGAATATTGCGCAAATGGGACAACATCCGCTGTATGGTCGCCGCCGCGAAAAGATCGGTGCGATATTGTAGGGTGGCCTGGAATTCCCCCTGCACAGCACCCAGGTCAAGCATGAGGTCAAATTCAGCAATGCCCTTCTCCACCGCCAGCCGGCTGACCCTCAGCCCCGGCAGCGTATACTCCGGCTCTGGTCTCTCCAAGAAGCGCAAGAAGGCTTGATAGAGCACCGGTCGATCCGGCTCACGCACGGGGCGGATGACTTCAACAAGCTTTTCAAAGGGCAAGGCTTGATGATCATAGGCCCCAATCGTCACCTGCTGATTGCGCGCCAGGAGTTGGCGGATGGTGGGATCACCGCTTAGATCGCTGCGCAGCGGCAGGGGATTGGCAAAAAAACCGATCAAGCCTTCCAGTTCAACCTCGGTACGATTCACAAAGGGGCTACCAACGATCAGATCTTCCTGGCCGGAATAGTAATGCAACAGGATGTTGAAGGCGGTGAGGAGTGTCGTAAAGAAGGTGACATTTTCCGCCCGGCTCAGACGGCGCAGATCGTCAATCAACGCCTGGGGCACCAGCGTCGTGGCGTTGGCACCAGCGTGTGTCCCCGTTACCGTCGGCGCGGATGGCCGCGGGTGGTCGGTCGGCAGATCGAGAATCGGCAGTTCGCCGGCCAGTTGTGCTTGCCAATAGTCAATCTGCGTTTGCCAGTGGCCCGTTTCGCTCAGGTTGCGTTGCCAAAGTGCGTAATCAACATACTGGATGGGCAATGTCGGCAGTTGTATGGCCTTGTCCTGGCAGGCTGCGCTGTAGAGCAGACAGAACTCACGCTGAAAAATTTCCCTCGATAGGTAATCGCTTGCAATGTGATGGGTCACGACCAAAAGCACATGTTCCTCTGCGGCCAGGCGATAGAGGGTTACGCGTAGTGGCTGCTCTTGCGCCAGGGTAAAGGGGCGTAACGTCTCGGTGCACAACGCTGACTGCAACACTGTCTCTCGCTCGGCCAGCGGGAGATCAGACAGATCGACCAGGGGGATGGGCAAGGGGCGACCCGCACAAAGCTGCTGGAGGGGCACCTTGTCAACGAGTGGATAGCAGGTGCGCAATGCCTCGTGGCGCTGGCAGATGCCGTCAAGGGCCGCTTGCAGCGCGTTCAGATTGACGCTTCCCCACAGCCGCAGCGCGTTGGGCATATTGTAAAACACATAATCAGGCGTCACCTGTTGGATCAACCACAACTGTTGTTGGGCAAACGAGAGCAGCGGCTGCGCCGACGGCGCGCGGCGTACAATCCGCTGCACCGGTGGTGGCGCGGCAAAGTTAAATAGTGTGTGTTCTAAACGCGCCCGCTCTTCCGGACTAAGCGTCTCTAGCCTTGCTTTCAAATCATCCATCGAAACACCAATTTCTGATTCATTTAGGACTTACACATTTGTCGGAGGCTGAGCTTGTCGAAGCCAGAGCGCAACTGCGTAAGTCCTATTACTACCTGCCATAACTGATTCACATCCGTTTGCGCAGTAACAAAATCGGACAACACTCCCCCAGTGGATAGGTAGGAACAACGCTGGCAACTTTTTCAAAATGATCGGCTAGCGCACATTCGACAGCCGACAAAGGGGGAAATGAGTAGCGGGCCGGTGAGTTTTCATAGTACGCAATCGTCGCAAAGCGCTCTGCTGACCAGCCATTGACGTGCAGAACGGCTTCCTGATCGAGCTTGGCCTGCGCCCAGTGACACCAAACTTCACGGACGGCGACGTTGAACTGTTCATCCACCAAACTCAGATTGAGCAGAAATTTGAACCCATCAAAGGTGTGGAAGTGGCCAGCGAGCAGGGCTGCATAGAGTTCCGCAGGGGTGGGCCTGCGGGCCGGCTGTACGTAGACGCGCAGTACCAAGCCACCGCCAACAGGCAAGACGCGGGCCACAGCGGCCGCTAGCGCCTGGAATTTTGTGGGAAATTCCAGACAGTTGAAACTACCGTCCCCGATCACTAGCCAACAGGCGGCGTCAGCTACCGGCAACGCGAGCCAATCGCCCAGCTTGGCTTGGCGTACGCCCGGTTGATCGCCCGGCCAGACACTATGCACCATGCCTTCCGCACTATCGACCGCCAGCAGGCTTGTCCCTGGCGGCCACTGCATGGTGGCAATCTGGGGTGTCACACCCAACAAGAGGGCCTGACGTTGGGGCGATAGGGCAGTAGGCTGCACCCAGGTTGCTGCCTGCTGGACCAGGCGCTCCATAATGGCAATATCTTCCGCTGACGGATGTAAAGGCGATTCAGTTTGATGATAGGCTTTGGCCACCGCCGACCAATGGGCCATTACCTGTTGTGTTTCCATCATTGCTCGCTCACTTCTACTCCTTGTCTGTAACTGCTGTGGATCTATTCTCTGCGAGCTTCGCCTGTAAAATCGTCAGGGCCAGCTCCGCAATGGTGGGGGCGGCGAAGAAAGCCTGTAGGGTAAGTTTAACGCCAAAGTGGTGCGATATCCGGCTCATGATCCGCGTGGCGGCCAGCGAGTCGCCCCCTAGATGCAAAAAATCATCGTGAATTCCAATCGGCTGAACCCCTATGCTGGTGGACCAGAGTTCGGCCAGCTTTGCCTCCAATGGCGTACGTGGGGCGACATAAATGGTTTTTTCGGCGAAATTCATAAGTATTACTCCACGTTTGACAAAGTAGCTTCCGTTCATGCCCGCGCTTGCAGGCGTTCCAGCCGTTTTTCAATCGGCGCCAATGCTTGAACAATGGTAGCGCGCTGCTCTTCCGTAAAAAGCTGCTTAAAGCGGTCACCATTCCGGTTGACAATGGGTTGCCGCACCCCCGCTTTCCACGGTTCATGCGGCAAACTCAATGCCGCAGCCTGTTGGGGATAGTGCTGTAAGCACTCTGCTTGCAAAGGTATACCGATGAAAGTACACACCTGTTGGAGCGTAGCCGGCGGGTCGGCCACCAATGTTTCATAACGGACCAGCAGATGCTTGGGCTTGCCATCGTATTGCAAACTGATCTGGACCGCCTCTTGCCACTCGGCGACGAGTTGCTCTATCGTGCGGGGCCGCCAAACCGCCGGATGTTCACGCGACAGCAGATAGTAGGAACTGATCGCATCAACCCCACGCCGGATGAGGTGGATAAAGCGTACCTTCGGCACATAGCGCGCTAACGACGCCAGATGATACAAGTGCCCTGGTGTCTTCTCCAGCCAGATCGTTTTGCCTTGCGCCAGCGTCAACCTGTCCAACAAGTCCACAAAAGCGCCGATGTAATCTTTGAACCAGATGCTACGGCGCGGCAGGTGTACCTCTGGTTGCTCAATCCCCAGCGCAGTTAGAAAAACGGTAAAGCGCTGCTGTAGGTGGCTGCGCATAGTCGGCGACACCAGCCCCCAGCGGAGCAAACGCACGTGGGGCGGCTGTGTCAAAGCATATTTCAGAAAATGGCTCTCGGGAAAGGAGGTAATCCCCGGTTGGGTGGCAATCAGGCTTTGCAACAAGGTTGTCCCTGAACGCGGATAGCCCACCAAAAATAGCCGTGATTGAATCATCTAGCGACCTGCCTCCAGCCAATGGCTCAGATCGCGCCCGATCAGATCTTGCAATTGCAAAATATCGGTGCGATAGAGTGCCGTCAATTCATACCGGATTTGGGGGGCCAAGGCCGGCACTTTTGTCTGGTTGAATCTTTTTAGCGTAGCACCTAACCGTCGTCGCCAAGACAGGGGAAATAACCAGGTCAGCCTATGTTTGATTGGCTGTGAACGCCGCAGCAATCTCTCCACCGTTTGGTTACGCACCGTGAGCGTCTCGTTGTGCCGCTTGAGCATAGCGGGTGTAATGTGGTTGGCGACACCAAGAAAGCCAAAAATATCTTGTAGCACCTGTTTCGGGTTGCTGTTCCACTCTTCATACAAGTAGACGCGAATTTGAGCACAGTCAAAGCGCTCGAAATAAGGTTTCAAGTTGGCGAAATAACAGCCATCTCCACGATAGCGGTAGGTCAGCCAGTGATTCCGCAAGCGTTCTGGCTCGGCGGCTAGGGCGGCGCGAAAGTCGGCCAGTGGCTCATTGCCCTCCTGGCACCATTGGTGAAAGCCAGAATAAGCGCGCTCCACCGGCTGGCGCAGCAAGGCAATCAGGCGCACTTGGGGGAGATAACGCCGGATATTTTCTGCCGTCTGTTCAGGTTGGTAATAGCTCAAATAATCAGTCGATGCCTCGCCAATCGCGCTTTCGTCGCACACAGCAGCAAACAAGGCTTGATAGCGCTCAAGATCAGTGATCGCCGTCCGGTTAAAGTGTTCACCTCCCGGCCCACGGAAGCTAAGTTCGGTATTCATGTAGGTAAAAAAGCGCGGCTCTTTGATGGCGCTCATAAAAATCTGTGGGTGCTCTTTGAGCGCCGCATAGAGTGCCGTTGTCCCACATTTGGGGGCGCCAATGATTAAAAAGTTGGGCATCGTCATCTTAGGCACCCCTTTCTAACCAGGCAAAAAGTGCTTCCAGGCTCATTTGTGCGGCTTGCATGGAAAAATGTTGGCGGACAAAAGCCTGCCCGCGGGTTGAGGCGTGTTGCCACGCTGCATCATCCGTTAGCAAGTGGCTAATCGCTGCGACCATTGCCGCTGGGGTGTCCGTCGGCGGGATCAGTTCGTCTAATCCAGGTACGCCCTCTACGCCAAAGCGTGTCGTCACCACGGGTACGCCATGTGCCAATGCTTCGATCACTTTGCCCTTGACCCCAGCCCCAAAGCGCAACGGTGCAATCACCACGCGTGCTTGCCCATACAGGGTCGTTAATTGTTGATCGGAAACCTTGCCTAGCACAGCCACATGCTGCGACTGTAAGGCTTGAATCGCAGCCGGGATCGCATTGCCGATCACGAGAACTTTTACCGTGGGACATTCTTCAACCAGCAGCGGCAGGCACGTTTGCACAAACCAGTGCAAGCCATCAGGGTTGGCGGTGTAGTCAAAATTGCCAATAAAGAGCAAGGTTTGTCCCGTTGGCAGGGTTGGCTGCGGATTGGGCAACTCGGCATAGGCAAAGAGCGGGAGATGAAAGACCTTTGCCCCATAGTGTTGCCGTAACCAGTCCGCTTCCTCATGGCTAAAGGTCAACAGCGCATCGGCGCTGCGAAAGATCTCATCCTCCATTGCGGCAAAGCGTTGTGCTGACTGCTGCGTGAGTGGATCGCTGGTAACGGTATACTCACGCTCTTTGCGTACGGCGGCTAAGTCGGCGGCTAAATAGAGTTTCTTCGCCGTTGAATGGGCGCTAAACCAGGGCAAATACGCCGCCGCATCGGGAAAGCGCACAAGCAGATAGTCAACGGCTGCGGCATTGCGACGTAACCAGGCTTGCCGTCGCCGCTGAAAGAACCAACCGGCCAGCACAACGAAGCCCTGCTGTCGCAATTGAAGCGCATAGGGTTCATCCCAATGCGCCCCATGCGGGCCATCGTGCAACTTATCCCAGCCAGGGGCGTACGGCATCAAGAAGACACGCAATCCCCGTTGTTGCAGCAAGCGGTTATAGACATCGTTGGTCCGTCCTAATGTGCTATCTTGAGGGCGCAGCACCCGGTTATCCATCACCAAAATAGTTTTGGTACAGGCCTGGTCGGAGCGTGATAAGGTGCGGTAGCGTAAGTAATTGCGAAAGCCAAACCAATCCGCCCGCACTTTTCGAAAGACACCATAGGCCAGTAAAGAGCGCGTGTTGCGCAGTGGGTGCTTCAACCACCGAATGCCAGTCGCCAATCGCGCTGGGTTGCGTACGATCTTTTGCTCCATCATCGCCGCGCTTTCTCCTCCAACGCCGTAAATACTTTTGTGAGACTGCTTTGTGCTGTCTGCACCGAA
Organism: Caldilineaceae bacterium; assembly: GCA_046328715.1. Classification (GTDB taxonomy): domain Bacteria; phylum Chloroflexota; class Anaerolineae; order Caldilineales; family Caldilineaceae; genus JAXLWB01. The sequence continues at coordinate 40,915 of JAXLWB010000020.1, forward strand.
AAATGGCGTTGAACAAACACCTGTCCGCATTGTTGTTGTATGGCAAAACAGCAGCAAAATTCAAGCCATCCGTCTGCGTAGTTGGCGCACCACTTGCCATGCCTTGGTTTGGCGGGCAAACTGCATCTTTTGTTTTCTGAATAGCCGCCAAGGCTTCAACGCTTGTCCTCGATAGTTCGGATGAAGGGTCAACCGCCATAGCAGACGCTGCATTTGGCGGGGTGAGAGCATGCGCTCTTCTCCTAATTCCTCTGCCACAACCTGTTTTTGTGAGGCAGGATCAGCATCGGGAAAGTGAAAAACGTCTTTAAAGCGCGCTTCCCAGTTGCGGTGATATTGATTGAAATCGCGCTGTTCCCAAAATTTGTTTGGATTAAAAACCTGGAATTCAGGCCCCCAAAAGTGGGCGGTTAGGTTCATCGCCACGCCAAAGAGCAAGGATGATGACATCTGGTTAGAAAAGATATAGCGCTTACCGTGGACATTGCGCACAAAATTCCAGAGAAAGTCGTCATCCAGGTGGGTTGGCCCATTGGTGACCACCGGTAGCCCCTGGCGCAGAAAAGGTTCAGCCAGCCCCTGGTCATAGTCTGTGTAGAAGAGGCAGACTGTGATTGGGTGATATTGAGCAGGCAGCGCAACCAAGGCGTCGGCATATTGATCAAAATCACAGGCCATGCCAATTTGAAAGGTCGAGTGGGAGGGAAAGACAATCGATCCTTGCTGCTCTTCCACAGGTAAGGGTTGGTAGTTGAGTACCCGCAACAGGTATAAAAAAGGCGCACCACTTGTGCGGGTGTTGATCGTCGGGTAGGCGTTGGCATAGCGCGCCTCGGCCTCGACCGACCAATACCAATTCTCCGGCGCATCTTTGATCGCGTGGACTGGGCTGGTACTCATGGCCCATCCATGTTGGATCGAAACCGGCAGGGGCAAAAAGCCGGGAAAGCCGCTGTAGAGGCGCATAATTTTCCCCGTACCATAATAGGTCGCCTCTCTGAAAAATTCCTTCATGCTTATGCTCCTTGGTGTTGTGTGTGAAGCAACCACTCCGCCATCTGTAAATCAAACGGATCGTCGATTTCTAGGCAGCGCTCCGCCGGTATCACATAGAGCGCTGTCTTGCCAAAAAAGCGATGTTTGGCTTGCAAAAAGCCGGCTATCCGCATCACATATACCGCACCGGTTTCCCGATATTGGGGAGCCCGCTGCTGGCGCAAAAGCCGAACCCGCTTGTCATGATTGACGCCCACGGCGTCTCCATTTTCTCCCTGTTGCCAGAGAAAGTAGTGGAAAGGGGTGACAGCTAAGGCCGTATCGGCCTTTTGGGTCAGCAATGCTTGTACGGTGCCATCAATATCGGACGCCAGGGTCAGGGGGGATGTGCATTGCAAAAAGACGAGTAGATCCGGCAACGTTTCTGCGCTTTGTTGTATCGTATCAAGGACATGTAAGAGTGCAGACTCGGACGATGCTGTGTCATCGCTGATCGCTGCCGGGCGCCAGACGACCTTTGCGCCATAGCACTGGGCCACGGCACCGATTTCGGCATCGTCTGTGGAAACGATCACCCGGTCAATGGTTTGAGCGGCGCTGGCCTGTTGAATCGTGTGAGCGACTAAGGGTTTGCCGGCTAATGGCTGAAGATTTTTGCGCAAAATGCCTTTCGAGCCACCCCGTGCTGGGATAATCGCAGTTATGTTCATATATCTTTATTAACTTATTCACATCCGTCCGCAATGATTAAGGTTGGTACGGGTTGTGACTGCGTAACAAAACATTGATAGCGTTACCTTTGCGGTTTTGTCCTAACCATTGTTCGGCGGCCTGTCGATTAGGATAAAGATCGTCACCGTAGATTTGATCTAAGCCAAAGCGACCCAGTAGATCAACGGCTTTCCATACCTGTCGCGCATCGATCTGCGTCTGCCAGCCATCCAATAAGGGCATTTGGTTACGAATTGCGCTGGTCGGTTTGGCGAGAGCTGAGGGCTTTTGGACCACGCGTAGTGGGTCGCTCGGCATCGGCAGATCGAGAAATGTAAATAAACGTTCGATGGTTGCCAGGGGAGCACTACACAGTTCCTCATAAAAGATCAAATGGAGTTGTTCGGACGTAAATTGGTGCAACGGCACATAATTTTCCACTGCCCAGACAAGCAGCCGTTGCAAAAATGGTTCATAGCGCGCGGCCAGTAGCTCTGCGTAGGGATGTAAAAAATCTTGCATTAGATCTGCTTGTGCAAGCAAGGACTTACAAATTGTTTCGCCCATCGGCCACCCTTGTGCCAATTGTGATGTGACAACGGCGCATGGATGGCGCAGAAGCAAGATGACTTTTAGCTGCGGTTGTCGCTGATAGAGCCAGTACAAGAGGAGGTTGCTACGAATCTCCTTGATCAAACGCCGGTGGTAACTGCCAGGCCCATTAAAACGGTCTGTCCACCAGGAGCGCAGGTTGCCCTGTAGAATGGTGTGCGCACTCGTGCCATACTCAGCTTGCTCGTTATTAGGCCGTAAATAATGGTGTGACGGTAGGTTAACGGCACCGCCGTGAGTTGTTCGCCGCATTGGTTCAAAGAGAATGCGGTAATCACCCCGGTAGTTGATGATCTCTTGCAGCCAGCAGCCGTGCCACTGCGCCCCGAACCAGCAAGCCAGATAATTTGCTCACCTTTACTATCATGAAAGTGTGGGATGCGCTCTGGTTATCCTGCCAAACCGATCTGCTGGCGTTTGACATGGGCTGGCTGTTTTTGTGCATGCATTTTTTCGCCCGCACGCTGGAAACTTTGGCCTACCAATCGGTGCGGTAGACCGTACTTTTAAGTTACCGTATGCGGCTGCCAAACAGATAGCCACGTAACCAAGGTGGCGCAGTTTACTCCACTCGTCAGTTTGTGCAAAATCCGCAGCAGCAGATCGCTACGTATCAAATGGTTTCGCGGCGCTGAGGCGAGCGTGACGAACATAAGCATCGCAAAGAGCTTGCAGAAGCCATGCCACGCGTCCAACTAACTCTGGATCAGCACTTGGTTGGGCATGCATTGGCATTGCGAGCGCTTCGATTTCAGCCCAGGCGACTGGCTGTAACCGTGCAGCGATGGAGCGTTGCATGATCTGTAGCGTACCGAGCCGGTTGGCCTCGCCACTTGAACCGATACCAGCCCTGCATCGATGGGCCACCAGATGTTCGGGCAAGAGGGCAATACTTTTGCCATCGTTCAAACGTGACCCTAGTTCGTAATCTGCCGTATGTGGAACTGAGTAGAATAGCCGCCCCCAGCCAATACTATGCTGCGCTGAAAGAGTACGGTGGTATGAAGCAGCGTTCATAAAGAGCTGGCGCCAGCCAAGCACAGCAGGGGATGAGGCTACCGGGCCCGCCATTGCGTGTGATGCTTCTGGGCTCAAAAAAGGCTGCACTCCTGAATAAAACTTCGGGTGTGGGTCAGCAGAAATCATAATCATACAGGTTAGAGTGGCCGGCATCGGCATCTGCTGCGCCGCGGCGTCCGTTTGCGCAGCTTAGGTGCCATGATCAACACAACACCCGGTTTCGTTTCATTGTGTCATAATACATCCAGTTGCGGCATCCGGGAGGCGATGGCATCTTTGCGATGATCACCGTGACCACGGTAGAGCCATCATCGATCACGATCAATTCAAAGTCAGTCCAATCCTTTGGTCGCAGATGCTGGCAATGGCTTGGCGCAGATGGCGTTCACCATTGTAGACCGGTAGCAAAACGCCGCTGACGGCTGGTGTTGATGATAAATGGTTCATACTGCCCAGTTTGACTTTAATTCGTACAAGGTACGCCTGCCAGCGACTGGATAGATATCCCTCGCCAATCGCCTTGTTGTCGTTGATAAACCGCCAGGCAGCGAAAATAACGAGCAAGCTCGGCGGCAAGCATTTGCTGTTCTTTTGCGGTTAGCATCATTTCTTTGGTATGTTGATAAATGCGCAGCAATAGATGGAAGGGTCTGGCTAAGCCTTACAGAGTTGGCTTGGATGGTCCTGCTCATGACAACTGTCCGCAGCACATGGGTGACCTCAAAATTTACCGGTTGCTTTACTAGTTTAGCCAGGGCTGTCTGGGTAAGTTGGGTGGCAATCCGATTTTGCTCTTCTGCGTGTTGTACCGAGATACTCTGGCTGCCGACGGACGGATAACCAAATCCCTCTTGGAGGATTATAGAATTTAGTGTAAGGAGCAAGGCGCAGCCATAAATCATAATCCACAGCACAGGGTTTACCTTCGTCATAGCCCGCTATCGACTGTAGACACTGTCGTCGGATCATACTGGCAGTGTGTATCACAGGTGGGCAAAAGAGCAGCCGCCAGCGCAAGAGCGCATCATCCGCTGGGCGTTGGTCTTTGTGCAATGGCGTACCGGCTTCGTCGATCCAACTCACGCCAGCGCTAACCACCCCAATCGCCGGATGGGCGTCAAGGAAGGCGACTTGTTTTTCTAACCGTTGTGGGTAAGAACAATCGTCAGCATCACTGATCGCCACATAGCGGCCACATGAATGGGCCAACGCTCGATTGCGCGCCGCACTGACCCCCCGTCGGATTGGATTGTGCAACAGGCTGATCCGTGGATCGCGGGTGGCATAGTCGGCTAGAATTTGTGGCGTCACATCGGTCGAGCCGTCATCAACAATCAGTAACTCAAAATCTGTCCAGCTCTGACTGAGCAGACTGTCGAGGGTAGCAGCCAGAAACCGTGCGCCATTATAAACGGCGATTTGCACCGAGACGGTTGGCGTGGGCTGGTCCACCCGGATGCGATCCGGTACAGCAGCAATCATTGCGCACCATCCCTGGTTTGTTGTCGAGTAAGCGTCTGTTGGAGTTGTTCCACCATCGCACCGAGTTTACGCAGATCCGGCCCTACCCTTTCGATCAGATAGTGTTGGTAGTAGGGATATTGGCTCCGATCACGATGGAGCAGCCACAAGGGATGGCTACTGAGCAAGCGCAGGAGCATTTTTGCCAGCCGCCAACCTTGTTGCCCGAGCCTCAGTAAGGGCAGCAAGGCGGACTTCTGCACTCGGTAACTGTACCGACCATTGACAAATTGGCGACGCAGTTGCCAGCCGACACGCATCTTGTCAGGTCGCGCCAAGTGATAGACGTACAGATTCGGATCGTAATAGATGAGTTCTTGGGGACAACGTTCACGTACCACTTGCAACAGGGCTCCCTCTTCGCCATAGCCAAGCTGTTTGCCCACAATCCCCAGGGTCGGGTCAAAGCCGCCAGTAATCGAGAGCAGATCGCGCCGGAAAAAGAGATTGGGACCTGGTAAATAACCATTGGTAAGAATGCGTGGTTGATCGCCCAACTTGGTTGAGCCATAACTATCCTTAAACCAGAGCGGCTTTGGCCCGTCATAACAGGCAAAGTAGGGACCGCCAAAAGCCGCTGGGGCATAGCGTTGAATGATCTGTTGCGCCGTTGCCAACCATTGTGCCGGCAACTGACTGTCATCATCGGTAAAGGCTACATAGTCCCCTTGGGCCATACACCAACCATGATTGCGCGCCTGTGAAATGCCCTGTTCCGTTTCAAAACAGTAGCGTAGATTCTGTAAGCGTTGACGAAAATCTTCTACTATTTTTGCAGTTTCATCGGTCGATCGATTATCGACGACAATGACCTCATATTCAGTCATCGATAGTGTTTGATGGCAGAGTGTTTCAAGCGCACGCTGCAACAACGCCGCACGATTATAAGTACATATGATGACGGAGAATAAATAGTTCTGATCTGACATAACTCATCTTCAACGTATAAAACTACGTCCAGAAACGCTGGTAAAGCCTTTTTAGTCGTGATTTGCTGCGTGCAACCATAGATAACCTCGGTAATGCTGGTTCCATTGCTTCTACAATCTGACGCACATGTAGATCTGTTGGTAGCATGGGAAGTGTATACATGCTAGTTGTCGTCCGCTCATCAACCGGATAATTGAGTAGTCGTAGCATCGGCCCTGCAATGGCTAATGTATGCGCTTTCTGTTCTGGGGTCAGGATTGTGCGCCATTCCCCTACCTCCCCTTTGCGTACATGTCCTCCTTCTACCTGCTGCATCGTGGCAAAATCAACCGCCTGTTGAAGGGCAGCACGGCTTTGACGATTCAAATCAAATTCCAAATAGGTAAGTAACGCATCAATCTCCTTGTCAAAGTCATAGCGCAACCTTTCATAGAAGATAAAATGCAGGTTGATCTGCCGTCTGTGTTGTAAATAGCCACCCACATGTCTGACCCAATTTCCTAGATTGGTCTCGAAATTGGCGTTCAGGAAGGCCTGTGGATCGGCATGACCCACAAGATTATTGGGTTTAACGGCTAGGCGTGCCGGTAAGAAGGCAAAGTGAGAGAGCGAGATAGCCTGATCGCGACCATCACGGACGATATAGACCACCTTGTCAACGCGCGGCAATACATCTAATGTGCGTTGACAGAAGGGGGAATGGCTCCATACGTGACGACACTGGCGGAGATAGGCAGTGATGTTGTCGATGGGGAGACTTTCATCTCCATTCGCAACCTTACAGAAGCAACCCTCCGGACGAATTTCAAGGGTATCTACGCTGGCCTGGCCGATAAAGTGTGTTGGGCGCGCCAGCGCAGTTGAGTAGATGGAATGGTTTTGGATAAAGCTGCGGCGCGGAATCGCTTGCCCATCCAAGATATGCTCTAAAATGCGGTAAAGCCAAAGATTTCCACTCTTGGCATAACCGACTTGTAATACGGTCAAGTTGCGTTTAACCATGTTGTTTTCTATGTCTCTATCGCTCATACCAGCCAATGCGACAGATCACGTCCAATCAAATCTTGTAATTGCAAGATATCGTTCCGATAGAGTGCTGTCAGCTCACTTCGCAACTGCGGGTCGAGCGGTGGCGGTTTCCTGCGATTCCACGCCTGTACGGCGGCAACAAGTCGGCGACGTAGGGGCTTGTTGACCAATAGGGTTACCCAACGTTTCAGCCAATGTGGTTTTTGTAAAAGGTCTGTCACGATTTGATGATGCACCCAAGTCGTTTCATTCTGGCGTTGTGTCATTGTCGGTGTAATCTGTGGCGTCACGCCTAGAAATTGAAAAATGTCACTCAGCATCGCTTGCGCTTTGGTGTTCCAATCTTCATACAAATAAACCCGAATTTGTTCATGGGCGAAATGTTCATAGTAAGGTTTCAGATTAGCGTAATAAAAGCCATCGTGTTTACAACGATAACTCAGCCAATTGCGACGATCAGGGTGGTCAGCAGCAAGTAGCATCTGACGGAAATTATGCTCTCGTTCATTACCTAGCTGCACCTGGTGCGCAAAACTGGAATAGGCACGCTCGGCAGGTTGGCGCAAGACAGCAATTAGCCGAACATGCGGAATCAACTTTTTGATCTTTGCTGCCGTGCGCTCAGGCTGCCAACAGCTTAAATAGTCCTGAGATGCTTCACCGATTACTGCTTGAGTCGTCACGCTGTCAAAAAGACGTTGATAATCGGCCAGGTCGATAATGGACCAGGCCCGGTATGGCGTCGGCTCCCGGCCCGCCCAGGGTGAGCGCACTATCCGCAAAGGTAAAAATCGTTGTCTTTAATCGGACTCATAAAAATTTGCGGATGTTGCTGGAGCGCCGTATAGAGCGCGGTTGTCTCCGCTTGGCGACACCAATGAGCAGGAAATTGGGCATAGTCATTGGTTGCCTCTGCTCTAGCCAGGCAAAGAAGGTGTCAAGCTTGCTTGTGCCGCCTCTACTGAAAAATGTTGTTGCACAAAGGCTTGTCCGCTGGCAGAGATGTGTTGCCATTCGACATCATCGATCAATAACTGGGTAATCGCTGCCGCCATCGCTGTGGGGCTATCCACGGGGGAGTGATCTCCGCTAAACCTGGTACACCCTCTACGCCGAAACGAGTTGTTTACCACTCGGAGTTCCATGAGCCAAACGCTTCGATCACCTTGCCCTTTACCCCGGCACCAAAACGTAAGGGTGCGATGACAACACGGGCTTGCTGATATAGCCTAGCGAGCTGCTCGTCAGAAACCTTCCCCACTACCGCAACTTCATCCGATTGCAAAGCAAAGATGGCCTCGTCGGCTAAAGCACCGACGACGACAAGATTTACCGCAGGATTTATTTGTTTAATGATCGGCAAACAGTTCTCTAGAAACCACGCCAACCCATCCCGATTGGGGGAATGGGCAAAATTACCCACAAAAAGTAAGGTTTGACTTTGTGGCGACTGCGAACGTGGGGCAGGCATGGTGGTATAGATAAAGATGGGCAGGTGAAAAACCTTGTCCCCCACCTGTTGTCGTAACCAGTCGCCTTCCTCGTGGCTAAAGGTCAATACCCCATCTACATTGCGAAAAATTTCATCCTCTAACTTGGCGAGTCGTTGCGCCTCTTGCCAGGCGACCGGGTTATTGGTCACGATAAATTCACGGCGTTTACGCTCAGCCTGGCGATCCATCGCCAGAAAGAGTAACTTGGCTGAAGAGTGTTGGCGAAAAAAAGGCAGATAATCGATTGCTGTATCGGGCCACCGAAAGAGAACATAATCAATCGCGGCCACGTTACGTTCTAGCCAGGCTTGTCGCCGAAGCCGGAAAAAACGTCCGGCTAGAACGGGGATGCCTCGCTTGTCTAAGACCTGAGCGTAAGGATCGTCCCAGTGCGTGCTATGTTGCACCACCTGCAGCGTATCCCAACCGGCTTGTCTTAGAAGCAGTAAGACGCGCCATCCCATCTGTTGTAACTGCTGTAGATATTGGTCATTGGTACGCCCTAACGTGCTGTCATCAGGACGCAAGAGCCAGTCATCAATGACTAAGATGGTTTTACCCTGCTGGGCTGTTGCATGGTGAGGTGCAAGTTTGCGCCACCTCAGGTAGGTAGACAGCGCACACCATGCTGCACGGATAAACCGCCACCAACCATAATGGTGAATTTTATGCAACAGGAAATGGCTTCTTTGCCAGCCTGCACTTGTGTACACCCATTGATAAGGGGAGTCGTGGTGGAGCCGTTCCTGAGTCATGCGATTTTGTTGTGTGTCGCCAAGATTTGGGTGTATTGTTCTATGTACAATTGGGCTTCTTTGGCCAACGATGTAACTTGGTATTGTCCCGGTTTGGGATTGGCAATATCCTCCTTAATTTTGTTCAGGATCTCCGGCTGGTCAATCATCATCTGCATCTTTTGCTGTAAATCGGCCACATCCCCTACTCGAAAGGTAAAGCCATTCAGTCCATCGGTGACACATTCGGTCATGCCCCCTACATCGGAGACGAGGGTTGGCACGCCAGATGCCTGGGCCTCTTGCATGATCAAGGGTAGATTTTCGTGCCAAACTGAGGGGACGACGACCACATCGATCTGATTCAACAACGCTCCAACCTGGTCTTGTGTATAAACTCCACCGTAGTAGATGCGTGGATCAATCTGGGCTGCCTGTTCTATATCGGCGCGTAAAGGACCGTCGCCATAGATATGAAGACGTACCCGCCGTGACGGCAAGCGTTTGAAGGCAGTGAGTAAAAGTGAGATCCCTTTTTCGGGAACCAGCCGACCTCCGAATAGAAAGACAAGAGGCTGTTCGCTTGGATAAGAGCGTTTGTTGAATGATAACTTTTGGCAATCAATGCCATAGGGGATGTAGGTGATCTGTAATCCCTTAACTTCACGTTGGAAAATTCGTGCCATGTAGTTTGAGGGCGCAACAATCGCACCAGCCTGGTCTAGTAATCTTTGCATATCTGTCTGACGTGCGGCAATCTGTCGGTCGCTGTATGCAGGACAAGCTAGTTTGCATTCTTTGCCGTTGCGTGGCCCTGCACATGTCGCTCCTGTTTCATTGATCAAGGTATGCCTTGGGCAAATCAACCAGAACGAGGTTAGGGTAATGAGATACGGGATCTGTAGTCGTTGCGCAGCATAGATTAACTCTGCATTGCGGAGTAAATAGCCAGCGTGAATTACATCTGGCGCTTCTCGCTGCAACAACTCTTCTGCAAAGCCTGTGAGATTTGGGTCGGAAAATTGAAAATGATTTCTATCTGCCCAAGTGGCGCGAAAACCTAAGACTGGTACACCTTCATAGATCTCTTCATAACTTTGAATGGCCTCGATCTTTGGTGCAATGTACTTGTGCCAAATTGTTTGCAAACCAGCGTAGAGTTGTACGATTGCAGCCAGCTTTTTTAGTTGACTGCGCAAAGGAGCGTCCGTCGCTTTGCTTGGCGTCTTATAGTGATTATTTTTATCATAGGTGACGATCTTGACCTGATGACCCTGGGCTTGAGCGCGTTGTGCAAGCTGTAGAATGAACTTTTCACTTCCACCATGATGGGCTGGATAGAATTCGTGAATAAGGTAGAGAATCTTCATCGTTGCGTTTCGGACCAAACTGGGGATATGATTAGATCGCTCTTGCCTGCCCGATTTTCGTCCAGACGCATTTTGATAATTTGCAGATAATCGCTGCGACGCTCCTGCGTGCGACGGGTCAGGTTCGTTGTGTGAAGACGGCGCCGCATGACTATGGTGGGCAAATTTGCCGATTGTAACCCCAACCTCTGCGCACGCCCATACCAATCGATAAATTCGCCAATCGTCCAGGTGGTGGCAAACGGGCCAACCCTGGCAAAACTTTGACGGCGGATGAGCATAGCGCCGACATGAAGCCCTGTCATAATGGGCTGTGGCGGCATGGCAGGCTGTTGTTCCGGGGGGAGCTCCGGACTGATAAACTGCTCGACCTGACCGAAGACCATGTCAAGTGCAGGGTGCTTGTACAGGTAGTCGATCTGCAGCGCCAGTTTGTCGGGTGGCCAGAGATCGTCCGCATCCAAAAAAGCCAGGAACTCACCCTGGGCAGCCTCAACTCCTCGATTGCGTGCGGCCCCCGGTCCGGCATTGGCCTGACGTATACACTGCACCTGGGGGGAATACTCTTCTGCAATCTGCACGCTTTGGTCAGTTGAGCCATCATCGACCACAAGAAGCTCCAATCGCTGCCACCCCTGAGCCAAAATGCTTTCAATGGCGGCACCCAAGTAACGCGCGCCATTGTAAACGGGGACAACGACACTGATTCTTGGCTGTTTCATGGTTTACTTACCCTTACGTCTCGTTGTGACTGGCGCTGACGTTGGATCGAAGCATGGAACGCTCGCAACGTCTCTTGCGCCATGCCAGGACTATGAGAGAGATTGCTGTCATGAATCCGTTTGTAGACCAATGGCTCTTCTACAATTGCAAAGGGAATCGCCGCATCTTTGGCGCGTAGGAACCAATCTGCGTCATCGCTGTAGCGATAATGCTCATCGAAGCCACCTACTCGATGAAAGGTGTCGCAGCGCACCAGGAGCGCGCTGGGTAAGATGCACGGTGGGTTGTTTTGGTAGTGAGATTGGTTGAGCGAAACCGGCCATCTTGTGCTGCTTTCTAGCTGAACATGCATGTGGCTGAGCACAAAGCCCAACGTTGGTCGTTGCGCCAACCATTCAACCTGGCGCTGCAATTTGTGTGGATGCCACCAATCATCGGCGTCAAGAAACGCTAATAGCGTACCTTGCGCTAGCGCCACTCCGCGGTTGCGCGCGGCTGCTGGACCACGATTGCTCTGGTATAGATAGCGGATCTGTGGCACGCTTTGCGTTTCCCACAGTTTAGCTAGATCCACAACGACATCCTTAGCGTCATCAACGGAACCATCATCAATGACGATGATTTCTTGTGGCTGGTAACTCTGCTCGTAGACACTCGTAAGGGCAGCGGTAAGATAGGCCGCATTGTTATAGACGGGGACAATGACACTTACTGAATTGTGATCGTTGTTAGCCATGATGAGCTATCGTTTCAGATGATACAAGCAATGCGGTTGCCATGAAGCAACAATTCTTGAGCTGTGAAAATGTTTTTTCGTATAAAGTATCGGTATGGTTGTTACAGCTTAGCCAACAAATCCGCTATCAAGGTTGGAATTTGGACAAGGTCTGGGCCTAATTCCAAACGATAACAGGGCAGTTTCCGCACGAGCTCTCCTAATTGGCGGAGAATCTGCTCTTTTTCTCCAATCAACTGAAAGACTGTACTCGGTGCCACTTGCAAGAGTGCGGTAGCTGGTGAAACGGCGTTTATGCTGCTTTCCCCTGCTGGTTTGATTTGGGGGAGCAAGATGGCTTTGAGCGGAAGGTTGGGCCAGATTTGGGCTGTAAAGTCCGTAGCAAAGAAATAGAGTGCCTTGTCTGCATCAGCGTAACGATTAGAACTTTGGGCAGTTTGCAGACGCGGGAAGCGCATCAGATCGGCAAAATGCACCTTTCCTGAACTGTAAAGTGTGTAGGTAATGGGACGAGGCGTTGCGCCCTGAACATGCCCCACCAAACAATAATCATCGCCAAGATAGGCCAGGCCGGCGTTTAGACAAGCTAAGGCTGTAGTTGATTTCCCAGATCCACTTTTGCCTACTAACAGTACAGCCCCAGCCGAGGTACCGACGGCGGCACCATGTACGACTTGGTAACCTCGTTGACCAAGCCACCAATGAAGCAAGGTAAGCAAGGGCGCGCCACCATCGGCCAGTGGCAATTGACCGGCATCATGAACCCAACAGATCGCCTCGTTGCATTGACTGTCCAACATTGTGAACATCTGAAACGAGGGTTGAAAAAAGCTGCGAAAGCGTTCAGAGTGCGCATAACATCCCCACGCCCTGTGATCTGGCTCTGGCTGGTGTAGCAGCGCAGGCAGAGGTGGCAAGAACACCCCGGTCGTTGTGCTCTCCCAGAGTTTGATCGTCAGCGCGGGCTTCACATGAGGCGTAGTCGCCAAATGGGTCAGGGCGGGTGTCAATTGGTCGACCAAAGCTTGACTAGCAAAGTGCAAACGGATCACATGCCCATCAAGCTGATAAAAATAGTCAAGGTTGGGCGTAGAAAGTTGGACCGCTCTTTCAAAGGCGCACGTAACAGCCGCCCACACGTCGGTTAGCGTGTGTGAAGTTGGTTGCTGAAAGTCCACAGTCGGAGTAGTGGCTGTGTATACTTCAGTTTGAAAGACATCACTGCGACTTTGCATAAGGCCAACCGGCTTCAGCAACATCATGGATCGGATCGAGCAGCAGTAGATCTTGCATGTCGGTATACTTATTGAGTGAGGGTGGCGTAAAGCGGCGTTGAGCATTGGGAGACGGACTGATCATCACCATATTGCTGGCAGGAGGCTGTGAATGCGCACCGATGCCGTTGGGCACAATTAATTTTTCTTGAACTAGTTCCGCCAGAAATTTTTCCACGGGATCCTCTATCTCTTTAGAGTTCAGCACATAGGTCGCAGCAATTCTGGCGACAATTTCCGGGCAATTAGCACCTTGTTGTAATAATTGCCAAACTTCAGCACCACTCTGATCTAGGCTGTAGTAGGTGCCACTCTCTAAATTGATAATGACGGTTTCGTCATTAAAGACTTCAAAGACCACATTTGGCTGATTAATCCGAAAGGTTTGTATAAATTTCATCGCGTTTTCCCGTAGAAGGATGTTTTTGATGTGTGGAAATTTGGAAATAGTTATGCTCAATTACATAGTAACGCACTTAATTATTTAAGTCAATTCGGTAAGGATGCATTCACCTTGCAAAACTTTCTTTGTTATCAACTTTTGTATCACTTGAAGGGCTGTAAATGTGGTTGCTTTATATGGAAGTGTGAGACGAGGTCAGTTATGGGGAAGATTTCCAGTTGCAACTGTGAGAATCTCTTCAACGCTATCGCAGATCTTCAAGCGTGTGTACTTCTGAAGTTCGGATGGTTTGGTAAAGCCCCAGGCCACGCCGAGGAAGTCGATGCCACAAGCGGCAGCCGCTTCTGCATCGCGAATTTCATCGCCGACACAAAGTGCATCTGTAGGCAAGCATCTGCACTGCTTTAGGAGCGTGCTAAATCTTCGTTGTTTGCCGTAAAGCGCTGCGCCGTAGGAACTGGCACGAACCAGTGCCATATTTTGAGTTCCGAGCACTGCCTTCACATTCTTTTCACTGTTCGATGTGACGATGGCGATGTCGATGGCGGTATTGGTGAGCGTGTGCAGCAGCTCATCGACGCCGGGGAAGGGTTTGATCTCGCTGACTTGCTCGTTCATCAAGCGGCGCATATGGTGAATGATGAAAGGCAGCTTCCACCACGCGATCCCAAATTGTGCCATCAATTGTCGACTGCTGTAGCCGCGCAACTCCTCTAGTCGATCCAGATCGGGTGGCGTAAAGTGAAAGCGTTGGGCCACCGAATGTACCGAGCGCATGAACCAGCCAAACGAGTCAGCCAATGTTCCATCAAAGTCGAAGATGACTAACTTGTACGCTGCCATGCAGATCCTATTGTTCCTTGGACTTCGTGCAGAAGACTGCATGCAAGAACTCGGTCTTGCTTATATCACTCATTTGCCAATGCTTCAAGCATTGGCAAATGAATAGTGCATCAAATCTCAACCCCTGTCAATCCGAAATCTATGGGGATGTCCACGTTGGAATAAAGCAAAGAGAAGGACCGGCTTGGCAGGTGTATGCTACAGGTGGTTTTGGAGCGCAATCAAGTGCAATTGATTGCGCACAATCGAGTAAGAGGATTCACCCTATCCAGTATGTTTAACTAGATAGGGTGAAGTGAGCTGGAACAACAGACTCGGTTAGCGGGAAATTAGCGGGAGGTAGCTGCGATTGGAGAATTCTGGCGTACCGAACAAGCCAAAGACTGTCAGGTGTGTGATCGTAAAGGTAATGCGATTGTTGGCCAGGTCACGTTCGATCAGTGTAATCCCATCCGTCTGCCATTGGTTGGTAGCGGGATTGAAGTAGGAGATCGCTAGATTGGCTTCGTCCAGACCGGCAACATCGCTATCATTGTAGGTAAGCGTCAGTGTGATTGGTTGTTGGAAGTGGAAGTTGTCAATCAAGCCAGCTTGATTAAAGGCGTCCAGGTCAAAGAGCATGTTACCAAATTGGAAACCAGTGGGTGGTGCCAATGGCAAAGTTTCAAGCGCTGTATACGCCAACGTGATGGTATCGCTGACTGCACCACTCGGTAATTGCACCATGATCGATGCCCCTTGCGTGTCTGTGTAGATCAAGGTAGCAGGCTGATTCGGTGACACTGCAACGGTTGCATTAGGCGTCGTTGTTGTGGTAGGAGTAGCGGTTGGCGTGTTTACCTCTGTTGCTGTTCCGGTTACAGTGGCTGTATTCGTCGGCGTGCTCGTGGGCGGCACTGGCGTGTTGGTCTGGGTAGTTGTTGGCACAGACGTGTGGGTCGGCGTGCCGGTGGGCGGTACAGGCGTGTTGGTCTGTGTGGTGGTTGGCACAGACGTATTGGTCGGTGTGCCCGTCGGTGACTCTGGCGTGTTGGTCAAGACCGCTGTCGGGGCGGTTGGTACCGGTGTTTGGGACTGAGTGCTGGTAGGCACAGACGTATTGACCGGTGTGCCGGTGGGCGGCACTGACGTGTCGGTAGACGTTGCGCTGGGTACAGACGGATTTGTCGGTGTGCTGGTGGGCGGCACTGGCGTGTCGGTCGACGTTGCGCTGGGCACGGACGGATTTGTCGGTGTGCTGGTGGGCGGCACTTGCGTGTGGGTTGACGTTGCGCTGGGCACAGGCGAATTTGTCGGTGTGCTGGTAGGCGGTACTGGTGTGTCGGTTGACGTTGCGCTGGGCACAGGCGAATTTGTCGGTGTGCTGGTGGGCGGCACCTGCGTGTGGGTTGACGTTGCGCTTGGCACAGGCGAATTTGTCGGTGTGCTGGTAGGCGGCACTGGCGTGTCGGTCGACGTTGCGCTTGGTACGGACGGATTTGTTGGTGTGCTGGTGGGTAATACCGGTGTATAAGTCGGTGTCGCCGTCGGAGCTGTTGAGATTGGCGTGTTGGTTGGTGGCGCGTCGGTTGGGGTCGCCGTTGGGGCGGTTGATATTGGCGTGCTGGTCGGTGCGGTGTTGGTTGGGGTCGCCGTTGGAGCGGTTGATATTGGTGTGCTGGTTGGTGGGACGAGTTGGAATGAGCTTAGTGACTTCCCTGTGCCACCCAAGAGTAAAGGCAGATAGATCGGACGGGATGCTGTGGAAACTGTCTCTGTCAATGATGGCTGCTCTGCTTGTGCCCGAGTGGAGATAGCGCCAATCGAGCCGAGGTTAACACTGAGCAAGAGGACAACGAGGGCAACCCGCATGAGAAGTAGATGATTTGTGCGTGCGAGACGAACATGTCGGTTTGATCTGTTTGTTTTCATAGGATGGTTGGATGATGAATGATGAAAATCAAGGTACCGCCTGTTTTGCGTTGCTCCTGTAAAAATACAGAGAGACAACAATGATAATAACGAGGAAATGGAACTTAAAAAGGAAAATTAACTTTTGCGAAATTGAGTTTAAATTTAATTTAAGATAGTCTAGTTTAGAGGAAAGGAAAATGCAAATAAAAGCAGGGGTAGATCGAAAGAAAATAGAAAGGATGCCCAACCCGTGTTGGACGCCGAAGGGATGAAAATAGGGGGATTTTGTCATCCCTTCAGCGTGCGGTCGAGTAAACTCTATTCGTGTTGCTCTACAAGTGGAAGATAGATGTAGTATTGCGGTGCAGGCTCGACAGTGCCTGTGCTTGTGGGTATTGCTGTCGCTGTGGGGGTAGGCGTGCCGTCAGCAGGTGTCGTGGGAGTAGGTGTTGTGGTTGCACTCTCCGTTGATGTCTCTGTTGGCGTGTTGGTGCTGGTCGGCGTTTCGCTTGGCAGCGACGTAGCAGTTGGAGTCGATGTATCGGTTGTGATGTTTGTCGGTGTAACAGTCGGTGTACTTGTTGATACAGCCGCTGCGCCGATCGAAAGTTGATAGCCGTGTGCACTGACTGAATCGGGGTTGCCAGCACTCTGCTGTTGGTTGGTGATCACCGCTGCGACGGCCGTACAGCCAGTTGTGTCGTAGCTACCAATTGAGGTGGAAGCATTCGAACTGACAACTATATCAAACGGTGTAACCCGCAAGGATGACCCGGTATCACAGACGATACTGCCGCGCAGTTGGCCACCATTAGCAGTATTACTCAACGTCACCTGATAAGGACCACCGTTGGTGGGCAGGTTGACCCAATTGGCGGCATAGTTGTTCTTAACATTGCCTGAGTACGAACCAGGGTTGGCTGCGATGTTTCCTTGTACTGCGGGAAGACCACCGGTATAGCTAACATAGGCATTCCCTTCTTCAAAGCAAGTTGGAGCGACATAGCCACCTCCACAGCCTTTGCTGAAACGGGCGGCAATAGCGTAATTGTGAAAGACATCGGCCAAATTGGTTCCTTTTGTGGCCAAGGCATTGTTGTAGGCAATCAACTCTTCTTGGCCGGCAGCCACATTCTCCCAGAAATGTTGCATCACATCCTCACCGCCGCCAGCAAGATTGGTGCCGCCAGTCTGTTCTGCCACGTAGCGGAAAAAGAGGAAGTTCGAATACTCCGATATTCCGCTGGGTTCACCCCCGTTGGGCCAATCGCCCAGAGCGTTGTTGACCTCGGGCCACAGGTAGGCATAGTTGCTGTTCGATGTGTCATACACCTCATCCTCCATGTAGGATGCTGAGGACTCGTACCACATATTATCTTCCGCGCTGCCGGCATCGCCATAGCCAAACTGGATCGCATGGACAAACTCATGCCCAGTGGTGGCATCCAACGCCGCCTGCGCCCCTTCGGCAAACTGCGAAAAGTCATCATTGAGCACCATACAACTGGCCCATGCATCGGTTTCTGTGGCAACCGTATTGGGATTGTCTCCAATAAAATCAGTGTACGGGGTGCCTCCACTCGTGACGTAGCCATAGAGTCCACTGCCCAAGGCGAAAATCTGCACAGGGTACTTGCCCCAAGGATTGTTGACCCCGCAGGTCGCCGTTGTACACAAAGGAGGCGCTGCCCAACCATAACTGATGACCTCTACCCCAAAGGTTGTCTCCATCGAAGTCTTATAGTCATTGAGCGTGAGGCCACCGCTGATCGTGCCGAAGTTGAAATGAAAATGGCTCGAATCGTCGGAATTGGCACCATCTGCATTATCGCAGACCGTCGCGGCCAATAGGCTGAAACGGCTCAACTCTTGCTGCACGGCATCGTTGGCGGCGACATTCACCGTTTGCAGATAATGTTGCAGCTCGCGCACATAGCGAGTGCCAAACCAGCCTACGTTGCTTTGCAATGATTTTGGCAACGACTGTGGTTCATAGAGTGCATACGCCAGGTAGAGCATTCGCTCCTCTTCGCTGATGGTACCGCCCTGAAATGCCTGGTCAATCAGTTGCGGTGTTGAGAGTTTTGTGTTTGTTTGCAACGAGAAAGAAGTGTTCAAGCGTGAGTTGACGGGAGTTTGCCCTGCCAATGACGCGCGTGCTATCGACATAGCGGTTGGTGCGGCTTGCGCAGGGGCGACTCCATTGGAACCCAAACTGGCACCGAGCAAAACGGCAATCAGGGCTGTTCTGACCAAAACCTGGCGCAAGGGACGAAAAAGCTTGAGATGGCGATTGAATAGGTTTGTTTGCATAGTCTCTACTGCTCAGTCAATCATCGGTTCGGGATGGCGGGGCTGCGGAGGCGGAAACGGAAGTGAACGGTTCAACCAGTCCTGCTTTCGACGATGGGCGAATAAAAACAACTAACGGTGTAATAAGGAGTTTACCGGGAATGTAAGAAAAAAGCAAGCGCGGAGAATGATAGACGATTCGAGGCAACTGACTAGTATTGTAAAAACGTACCGACAACGCCCATCACCGACACGGAGATTATGATCCAGCCAACCTGTTTCAACCAACCACCTACCATACAAAGGGAATCAGCCGATGCTTGACCTTCTGCTGATACGTCGTATAGCCATCTAGTTCCTCGACCAACATCTGTTCTTCACCCACAATCCGAACCACCAGGAGCAGGAGGCTAATCAGCGAGAGGATTAGTCCGTACACCGAGCCGACCAGCAACGGCGCACCGAGCAGCATGAGCGCAACCCCGAGATACAGCGGATGTCGCACGAAGCCATAGACGCCCGTGGTGATCACCTGCTGCTTGCGTTCACTCTGGATCCGAACCATTGCGGATAGAAATGTGTTATCAATCGTAGTGCGTTCGATCAAATATAAAGCAGGAAGCAAGGCAATTGCGCCCACAATTTTCAGCCAGAGTGGAAAAGCCGGCGACCAGTGGAACCGTCCCGCATCCAGCGGCAAAACAACCAACCAAAGCAGCGCAACAACCAAAATCGCGCTCATCAGAAGCTTGTCCCAGCTCTTCTGGTTGTCAGAACCTGGTGGCTTGGTTCGTTCAGAGAGCAGCGCCGGATCTTTCCAATAGAGATAGATGAGACTAAATTCAATCATCACCACAAACCACAGTGCAAAGAGCCACCCTTCCACCCAGCGCCAATTTCCCGCAAGGAGTAGCGTGAGTGCTGGAAAGAAGAGCGCACTCATCAGCACATTGAGCGCAAAGGCCATTGGTGACGTCTTTGGGGACGGAGTGGTCATCTAAAATACTCCTGTTCCTGGGCTGGAATAGTAAAGTTTCACCGTGCGTCGCACTGTCGTAAATTATATCATCGATCTGGCCTCGTTACCGACAGTGCGTCGCAGGTGCGGTGTCACATTTACGCTCAGGCTACCGCTTGTTTCACAAGCTCGGCGATTCTTGCCTCTTCGTTGGGGGTTAACTCCTTCAATGCAAAGGAGGTCGGCCACATGAGACCATCGTCGAGCTTGGCCGCGTCGTTGAAGCCCAGGGTCGCATACCTAGCACCGAATTTTTGTGCGTTTTGGAAGAAGCAAACGATCTTGCCCTCCTTGTTGGCATAGGCGGGCATCCCATACCAGGTTTTGGGCGAAAGCGTTGGTGCATTGGCCTTAACGATCGCATGGATACGCTCAGCCATCGAGCGATCCGGTTCTGGCATCTCGGCGACCTTAGCGAGTAAGTCGCTTTCCCACTCCGCCTTGGTCTGGTTGGCACGCGCTTCCGCCTTCATCTCTTTGGCGCGCTCTTTCATCGCCGCTTGTTCCTCATCGGTGAAGCCCTTAGACTTCTTGTCGGCAGCGAGGGCACTCTTGGCGGACTTTTGTGTTTCTTTAGTTGGACTCATAAAGATCTCCCTAATGCGACTTATGGTTGACGCCAAAACAATCCAATCGATGGGCAAGGGATACCCTAATAGTGAATCATTGATCGTAGGACGTCAAGTAGAGAACGATACCGAGATTGTGGCAAACTTTGTCCCATCGATGCTCAGTCGGCACCAAGCTCACCACGTCGTTTGGCAACAGTATAAGGCAGCACAAACATGTACAGACCGCTGAAGAGCAACAAGAAGAGCGGAAGCAGTGTCACAAAGCCCAGCCCCAGCGTAACTGATGCCGGTAGTAAGGGAACGACATTGACTACAATATTGACGAGTACGAGCAATGTAAAGACGACGGACAACCAGCGGTGACTTTGTCGAATCCATTTGTTCCAGTTCATCAGAATCTCCTTTTGATTTGTTAAATCGTGACAAGATATTTGGAAGACAGGAGGAAGAAACATAAAATTATTTCTTCATCTTGTCATCCTCTCCTCTTGTCTTCCTGTCTTCCTGTCCTATCAATAGCCCTGCGGCATCGGTTCGCCTGTCTCCAGCAGCGACTTCATGTTGCTGAGAATCCATGTCCAGCCGCCGCTCTGCAAGCCTTGGTAGGTCGCAGTCTCGCCCTGGAAATCCTCGTGGACGACAGTCACCTTGGTGACGCCGCCCGGCATCGATTGCAACTCCCAGGTTACCTTGGTGGGCGCATCTTCGTTCATCGGCGGCCAGAGCGAATGGTAGGTGTGAACCAGCCGCTTGGGCGGGTCGGAGACGACAACTTCCCCTTCAATAATCGGCGCACCGTCCGCCATGTGATAAGTAAAGGGGGAGCCAACACTAAGGTCCGTCTTGAGCACGCTGCCGTAGTAGTAGCGCGAGGTGAACTCTGGCTTGGTAATCGCTTCCCACACACGCTCCTGAGGTGCCCGGATGATGATATGGTTAACGAGCCTGGGCTTCGAATCGGTAGTCATAACATTTCCTCCTTCAAGGATTGTTTTTAGATCGGCGAGCGCACTGGCACGCTCTGCTGAATATTTGTTGAGCCAGCGGTCGGAAATGAGTTGGATTGGAACTGGATTCAGGTAATGCAATCGTTCGCGGCCCACTTTGCGCGTGCTGATCAATCCAGCTTCCTCCAGCACGTGCAGATGTTTCATCACGCCGAAGCGCGTCATGGGCAACTCCGCCTCCAACTCACTGAGCGTGCGGCCGTCACGCTCGAAGAGGAGGTCCAGGAGTCGCC
Organism: Caldilineaceae bacterium; assembly: GCA_046328715.1. Lineage (GTDB taxonomy): Bacteria > Chloroflexota > Anaerolineae > Caldilineales > Caldilineaceae > JAXLWB01. Next base: position 62,325 of record JAXLWB010000020.1, read on the forward strand.
GACGACTTGAGTCGGCCAGGGCTCGAAAGACAGATTCGTGTTCCATATTTGTTATTATATGTGACAAAATGGTCACATGTCAAATTTCATGTGACTGAATTGTCACGTATTGAGGACGCTATAGTAGGGTCAACAAGAGGATGAACTTACGCAAAGGCGCAAAGGACAGCAGAATTTAGCGCACTATATCCTCGGATTTCGGCTGCTTTGTACGAACTTACCAGGATGCAGTACCATACAAGAGTATCAACAGAGATAGATAGTACCTTTATCACAACATCCTTGAACAACCGTCAAGAAAAATTTTTCGCAAAGACGCAAAGCCCGCAGAGGTTTTCTTTGCGCTCTCTGCGCCTTTGCGAGAAATTTTGGGTTCTGGCTTGTCTAGGTTAGGAGTAACTACATGTCACGTATTTCCCTCAACCAAGTCGCTCCCGATTTTAGTTTGGACGACTATACCGGTAAGAGCGTTCGCTTGGCTGATTTCAGGGGAAAGAAGAATGTCTTACTGGTCTTCAACCGCACCTTTACCTGACCATTCTGCCGCGCACACATGACGCAGTTGCGTCAAGATTATGAGCAGTTTGTTGCTCGCGAGATTGAGATTGTCGTGGTGGGCCCGGAAGATGCCAAGGCATTCGCCAATTACTTCAACAAAGAAGCGCTGCCGTTTGTTGGCTTGCCTGACCCAAAGACGAGCGTGCTCAAGCTCTATGGGCAGGAAGTGAATCTATTCAAGCTGGGGAGAATGCCGGCCCAAGTGCTGATCGACAAGGCTGGCGTGGCGCGTTACGTCCACTATGGACATAACATGAGTGACATCCCCAAGAACGCCGAGCTGTTGGCCCTGGGCGATGAGATCAACACAAGTTAGGCCGCATAGTTCGCTACACAATTCGCTTTATTTCCCGTACAATGCAATTCGTGCTGGCTCTAGTAGATAGCGCTGGGTCAGCATGATGCGTGGAGTTTGACGTGCATTGGGCGCAATTGTGTGGAGTACGCGCAGGTCCATGAAGTAGGCATCCCCTGGTTCCCCGGTCATTTCAACGACTTGGAGTGGCACGTCACCAACATAACCGAACTCGCGTAGCAAATGCAGACTGTCGCCGTTTCGACTCGACATCAGCTCGGCAAAATAGGGTTCCCGCATCAGTCTTTTGCGCAGCTCACCCGAACTGATGCGCACCCCCTCATTGAGTAGCCGATGCGAGCCGGTCACGGTCAGGGTGCCACCACCGCCGGTCTCTACCGTATGTAAGAAGGCGAAGATCTGTACTCCCGGTATGTCCCCTTCAGCTAAGCGCGGTATATCCAAATGCCAATGCTTGTGCGGAAGTGTCCATGTGGTTGCATTAGGCAGCGTAAAGAGCAACGTCGGATGGCGGTCCATGGGAAAGACAGGGCGTTCGTCCACCAGTGCGCTAGCGGCAGTGACCGCCTCATCCTTAACAAGGTCAATGATCGTTGGATGACGCCACAGTGGTTTGAGCAAGGCAAACCCAGCTGCAGGATCGTCTGCTGATGCCAGTTCGTCAATCGTCCAACCGCCGTTGCGCCAGATGTCTTTCTGCTCAAGCTGTTGGAAAATCAAGGTACGTGCCTTTTCAAGTTTCTCTGGCAGCAGGAAACCTTTACGTTTGATCAGCCCGTGCGTGGCAAAGGTTTCTCTTTCAATGGTAGTAAACATAGGCTATCTCAAAAACCTTCGCTCTTGTCTATCTTGACAAGAATTTTATTACCCTTCTTCTGAACGATGATTCTGTCCATCATCTCTTGTCGGAGATGCTCGGGAAGATGTTCGGCTTGCCAATTGCGTTCGGCCTCGACCCGAGCCTCTGCGTTCGCTGGATCGTTGTCTGCAATCGCCTTTAGCGCATAATAAGCACCGCCATAGGCGTGTTGCGAAACATGTGCCGTTGCCACCGCTTGGCCTGCGGCGTGTGCAGCAGAACAAGCTGCCTCATTTTCTGCGGCAATTTTGGCCGCGGCATGCGCAGATAGCGACGCTCCCCGGATCACACTCATACTGAACACCCCTGTACGAACCCATTCTCGGCAAGCTGCGATAGCCTTGCGTGGTCGATCATCGTTTGGGTAGGCTGCCTCGAAGAAGGGAAGCACCCGCTCGGCACAATCTGCCGCCCAAGCCGCCATCGCTTTTTGATCGTCCTTGCTGTATTTTTTGTAGGTGAATTTTGGCATAGTTGTTACCGATTGACTCACTCCTACGATCGACAGCACGTAGCCAACAGTGAGTCATATCGCACTCGCCAGCACCTTTGTAAAAACGCGTTCATGAAAGTCGACGCTTTGTTTGCCAGCAACTTCACCTGGAAGCTCCAGTGGGCAGCAGCCGTTTCTGCCTCAGCGAAAAGCGCCGGATCCATTCGCTGCTCTAACAGCGTCGATTTGGGTAATGTTTGAGGTGAGCGTTCCATGTCAAATCCTCTAAAACAGTGGCTATCCAATTGCCTCAGTAAATCCCATGCTAAGTAACCTGTCCACCACTGGCTTCGGATGATATTCAACCTGCTGCACCATTTCCGCGGTAAACCACTGTGGCGCTTTGAGCCCATACAGCGGATGGATTTCTGGCTTGATCTCCCCATCCAGCAGACGACCTGTGAAGGTGATGGTAATACTGTGCCAGGGCTTTGCCAGTTGAATGACCTCGCTCACCATCAGCAGCCCGGCAACCTGGGCTCGAAGCCCTGTCTCTTCTGCAAACTCTCGGACCGCCGCACTTTCTACCCCTTCTCCAAATTCGACGCGACCGCCAGGCACGTTCCACTGTACACTGCCTGCGTCGGTTTGGTAATGGGGAACCAGCAGCAATCGACCCTGATGCAGGACTGCCAAACAGGCCCGAACTCGGATTTCCATTGTCATAATTAGCCTGCCGCTCGCAGGTCGATACGCCAATCATTGCAGCGCATGATGCCAGCAAAGCCGCCGTTGTCGAATTCACCCTGGTTCTCCATGCCGATCTTGCGGGCGATGGCGTTGGAGGCGACGTTATTCACCGCAGGATAGGCATGGACAAAGCGCACCTCTGGATCGGCGCGCGCCTGCCAAAGAATAAGGCGTCCTGCTTCAGTAGCGACGCCCTTACCCTGGTGTTCGGGCAGGACGAACCAGCCCATTTCGTAGGTCTGCGGACCCTTCCAGTCCATCCGCCAAAGCCCAATCGTACCCAGCACCTCGTCAGAGTTTTCAGCCACGATCTTGTACATGCGCGCATCACCCTTCGCCATCGAGGCAAGGCGGCGCTTGTGGGATGTACGCACATCTGCTTCCGGGCGCGGACCACCGATATAGCGCATCATCTCCGGGTCGCACTCCATACGGACTGTGAGTTCTTCATCTGCGGCTGTGATCGGCACAAGTTGCATGTCACACCTCCCTTTTGTCGCCATTTGATTGCTGTCTAGATTGACCATGACCCGTGATGCGTGATGCGTGAATTCTCGCCAGCACTTCACGTATCACGTTTCACGGATCACTCTTCCTAGAAACGATGAGAGTTCGCTCTAGAGATCAGCAATGTTAGAAAGATTCTATTTCAGTTTTCCCATTTGTTCCAATGCTCTGATAATGCGAGGGTCTGCTCTGGGGTCGTTTCCTGTGAAAACTTCTGGGGCAGGGTAGCCTACGCTGATCTGAATGGTTGTCTGGGCGTCATCAAGCGGTTGCATGATGACGATCCCGTCATAGCTGAGCGAGGAAAGGGGTGTCCAGAAGGCACCCAGATAGATTCGTTCCTTCCCCACACAGACCACAAAGGGAATGCCATCTACCTTCACTGGCATAGGAAAGAGCTGCTGAATCCGAACATAGGCGTCGTGGGTGAGTTCAATCGTATGGTCGACTTTGCCATAAGAGACGATGTCATCATTGGAAAGGATCGGCTCGTTTTGGAGTTCCAATTGGCCAATGTCTTGTTGCGATAGTTGTGCCGCCGGAATAGCTTCGGTAAGCCGATAAATTGCGAAGCTACTGACTTGGATAGCTTGGCAACTGGAGAGCATAGATCCTGCGACGGTAAGCAAGAGTATGAGCATGCTTTTCAACATAGTAAGCCTTTCGAGATTCATCCATCCTACCGTACGAAATGTATCTGCTTGTTGATCGAATGGCTGAACAGCAAATCGCCAGTTACTATAATAACGCTCATTCTTTCACTTATGGTTCGTACATTCCATGTTCCTGGCCGAATTCTGGTTGGCACTAGACCGAGAGCCAGCGGAATGGAATCGGCTTTTTCTTTGGCGATTTCCTTTGTCTCCCCACTTACGCAAGGTAGGCCGCAATCGCAGAAACCACAATCAATAACAGTCCACTCACCACACCCAGCATCACACGGCTAATCGGGCTACTGGAGTCAACGATATAGCTGATTTGATCGCCGAAACTCATATCGCGCATGCTCTGCGGATGGATCGTTCGGTAAGTGGCAGTCTCTTGACCCGCAGTAAAGCGCGACGATGCCCCCGCAATGATCAATAAACAACCTGCCACGAAAAATGCATTGCTATAGGGTATCAGCGAATTCCATTGATTGAGGTAACCAAGGACAGCGACAACAACGCCAATCATTGCTGCGAGTAAGGCTGATTTGGCAAATAGTTTTCCGATCTCTTGAATGATGAATCGTTTCATTGTGGGCTTTTCTCTCTCCTTTGAGCAGCCAAGCTCCATGTTCGATTCTACATTCAATAATTGTGAACTGCTTGCTACCTCTGGCGAGTCATACTGCTAGTCTCTTGTCTAGGAGCGAAGAAATATCCTCATGATGTAACCGAAACAGTTCAAACAGATGGCTTATTTTGTCCCATAGATAATCCCTACTTGCCCCAGGATCTTGGGGTGACGTCAAAGCACAGCTTCCCAAAATGAACAAAATCCTTTTACGGATCCAATTCCCATAATTTAGTTCCATTGGCATAGGTCACTTTCGACTAAAAGTGTGGAACCTTCAAAACTTCCTTCAGATAGCGGCAGTTGATCCCCATCTTGTCATCCACTGAACCTTCCCCTTCGTTCTGGCGCGGCGGGTCGAGATCGAGCGTGATCCAGCCGTGATAGCCTCGTTCCTGGAGCATGTCCCAGATCGCTGGATGGTCAACGCCACCCGCCCCGAGATCTTTGTAGAGAATCTCCTGGGCGTGCATCTCCTTGGTCGGGGTTGGACCCGTAAAGCCACGATAGGATGCCTTCGAATCCTTCCAGTGAATGGCGGCCAATCGGTCATAGTAGTCATGGATGAGTTGTACTGGATCGCCGCCACCCAGATTGAGCTGTGCCGTATCGGGAATCCAGGAGACGATCTTCGGGTCGGTCTGGTCGAGCAGAGCACGCACTTCCTCTGGTCGCTCAATCGGCCCCCAAATATGCGGATGCGGCGCAATCGTGACCCCCATCTCCAGCGTGCGCTTCCCAATCTCGGTCACGGTTTCGGCGATGGCTTTGATCTCCTCTGCGGTCGTTGCGTGCTCCAGTCGGCTGCCCATGTTGATCTTGTAGTGGGTGCAGCCAAAGACCTTCAGAAAGTCGCGACAGAAGGCGACATGGTCGTCAACGGTCTCTTTGCGCTTGGAACGATCGATAAACTCCATGGCCTGACCGGGGCCACCGTTCGAGGCAGTAATCAGCCGGATGCCGTACTGGTCGAGCAGATCCTTCAACGCCTGCGGTTTATCGAGCCAAGCCATCAGATGGCCACGGTACGGTTCAACGCCTGGCAGACCATGTTTGGCAATCAGTTGCGCCGATTCTGTGGTAAAGTCGCCAAAAATGGCGCCGCCCATCGCAAAGTGGATATTGCCCATAGCAACGTTCTTGGATGACACGATGATCTCCTGTTTGGTACTTTTCTATTTAGAATTAAGCGAATTGTGAATTGCAAGTTGTGAGTGTGATGGGTACGGATCAAAACTGATAAAGAGCTCCGCAAAAATTTGTGTGAGCCTGTGATTGTTTCACCTTCGCACTTTCCTGTTATTCGTTTTCTGTCGTAGTATCGTGACGCTTGGCTCACCTAGCCCGCTGTTGCTTGATCTCATCAATTAGTTCATCTAATGTTTGATCGGCAAACAGTTCGCGTCGCTCCTCAGTATAGTTGCCAAATCCAGTTGTATACTGACTAATGAACCGCACTGTATTCACGACTCCGATTTCTCGAAAGAGGATGCGAATAGCTTCTTGGGTGATTTCTGCACGTGGTCTTGTTTCGGCGATCATAGGTCTATTTTCTCTATTAATTCGAGTGGCGTGACAAGTACAATTTTCAAATCGCCAAGTGTCTTTGCACCCTTCAGTAATCGATCATCACAGGTGCAAAAATCATCTAACGACCGTTGTAGGGCGCAATTGTCAAGATATATTTTCAGTGCTGCCATTGTCGTCTTCTGCCCGAATTTGATTCACTGGTATTAGTATAGCAGAAATATGGACCAGAATCCATCTGGTTATACTATGTCACTAGATGACTACCCCTCTTGTTCATAGCGCTCGCGCAACTTGCGACCACCATACTCGCCCCGTTGGCAATAGGGACAGCCGCACGGTTTCTTGCCATGCGCCTCTGGATAGTAGCGCCAACCGATCACCTGCGGCACGGCTCGAACGTGATGAATCTCCGCTCTGGCGATCTTGCGCGGGATGATCACCTCAAAGCCAGCCACATACTCGCACTGCATGACCGTGGCAATGGCTTCGGCTGCCGTCATACTGAGATGCGTTTCACTGAAGCGCCCGACCAAAACCAGCGTCTCATCGGGAATACGTAGATAGATGGCTACGATCGGTCCGGCATTGCGCCGCTTCAACTCGCGCAACCACTGATGCGAGGCATAGAAGTTCTGCGTAATCGGCGAAGCATAGACGCCCACCGTGCCATTGCGGCGCTGGGTCAAACGCGTGATGCCGTTGCGCAGGATCGACTTGAGGTTCTTCTCGGGTGTGAGGTGGACGAAGGTGGCCATGGATAGGGTTGGAATACTAGACGTGAAGCCTGCGACCTCAGGCATGAAGCATTATAAAATTCTCAAATTCAAGCCGCTCTTCCTGGCTGATCTGATCTCGGTCATACAAGAGTGCAATCGCTCTTAGCATATCCCTTTCATCCAAACTGACCCAATCCCACAACATCATCGGAAAATTGAGCCATCCCGCTGTGTACCAAGCGAGCCTGCGCATCGCAACGATTTCTTGCTCAGACTTGCCGCGTTTGCGCAGTGCCTCGTAGCAACGTTGATAATAAACGTGGGAATACTCGGTGTCCAAGACTTCCTGACAGACAATTTCCCAGGTAGAAAATTCCGCGAAGGCCAAATGGCGGTCTCTTTCAAGACTCTCACTTGGAAAATCTGAACTTTGCGGCGGGAAGGGCCTGGCCAGAATCTCTTCACAGATCTCTTTCCAAACGTTGAATTCTTGAATGTTTGTGCGATTGTTTTCCGCCATGATCGCGTTTCTCTTTGAAAATGGCCAAATAGCAACTAATAGATAGAGCGAATCAAAGATGCACACTTGTAGGGACATCCGCTTGCCGGTGCCCTGCTTGCATCACCGAGAGGGCAACCGCAAGGGTGTGCCCCTACCTATCGCGATCATGCAATGCCTATCTGCTCTGTCTATAAGGTGGATGTGCAATGGATTGCTCCATTTATTCCCACTTCAGTCGGTGCTGGCCACTATTTGTTATATGATTTTTCAAACTCGGTAAGTTGTTTTATCGGTGCTAATGCTCTTTTCCCGCAATGAGGACAGTTATGATTTGGGCTAATGAGAAGATTGTACTTTTCAGCAAGAGGTTTTTTACAAAATGGACACATAAGCTGGAACCTTATCAAAAAGTTCCATTGATACCATACGGTAGCTGTTCTAAACGCAGCAAGAAAGGCAAAAAATAGAATAAGACCTAGAATGTTACTTGTGCCAAAAGCGAAGAAGCAAATCATTCCCAATAGTAATACTCCCAAAAAATAGAGCATTTCTCGTTTCATCACTTTTCTGGCTTTCAGTTGCTCTTGGAGTGTTTCGTTGTCAAGATCTAGAAAGGTATTCATCTCATGTCCTGTTTTGTGACCAAAATTTCCACCACGGCTTCCGAGCGCGATTCGGCTGCGATGGAAAGTAGCTTTCGCCATCATCACCAAAGACTTTCGCATTCAGTGCGGCAGCGATGATCCTCATCTTGGCGATGATTTCCTCATCGGGATTCTTAACGACGATGCGACCCTCTTGGTGATTGAACCAAGCCATGTTGCCCTCATGGTCATGACCTGAGTAGGCGATCCATACTGCCAGTCCATCATGTTCATAGCGAAGTCGAGAGCCGTCTGCTACATTGGCTTCAGCAAAGCCCTCCATCCGCATTTGCGGGTCAGTCGCAACATAGTCACGCCATTCCTCAAGCGTAATGGGAGCACTTTCCGATTCGAGCCAGCTATCTGCCCGTGTGATGTGGAGTTCGTAGCCCATATTATATGAACAGGTTTTACTTGTTTGCTGGAAGCAAGCTACCAACCCGCTGCTTCCAAATCAAGGCACTGGGTGAGCCATTGGGGTAAATCTCTTTTTGCCACGCTTCAATAGAATTTGCAACCCAGTAATTGATACGACCGCTGGCAATCCCAATATCGTACGCCGATGTGATATTTACTCGGATTCCATCGTAATTGCTGATATTTTGCTCGTGATCGAGCACCGTTTTGACAATGCTATTGACAACCGCTGTTCTCTCCTCATCGCCAATCTTGCCTTTATACCAAACGGTGATATTCCAAGAACGGCTTGTGCTTCCGTTTGGACCATAAAAGGTGTTGTCGTTAACACTCACTGTGAAAAAGCGCGGATCTTCTTGAAGAATATCGTGGAGATTTTGGGCAGATGCTAATGGTGTTCGCGAAATAATGGTTGGCGCAATCAAAGCCATCACGACAGTTCCGATTGCAACTATGCCGAGCCATATACTCGATACAATCCAATGAATTCGTGTAGTTGTTGGAAAAGACTCGATTGGCTTGCCGGGCAAGTAGACCACATACGTTCCCACAAGCAGGTCATGAATCCCCTGCCGTGGTTTTGCGTTGAAGATCAGGGTGTAGAAGATTGCGCCACCTAAGCCAAAAACGATCAGTGACACAAACCAGATTGCCACATCGTTTTGAAAGATGGGCAGTGCCCAGCCGTTAAATAGGACTGGAAAGGTCAAGAGGACGATGCGGAGAATGGAGCGCCACAAAGATATCGGTTCGTTGGCTTTGTTACGGACAGCGATTTTCAACCATCTTTTGCCCAATGTCTGGCCACCGCCGATTTCTGAATTCAAAATTCCGAAGTAGGGAAGAATAAAAAGTAAACCGATTGGGCGTCCAAAAGGTCCAATACCAAACAAGAAGGACGAAAATATGATTGCGATGATTTGGCCGATGACGCCAAGAATCAGCGTATCGAGCAGTGAGGCGAAGAACCTGCGCCAAAACCCCGCTATCGGTGGAAAAGTAAAAACTGGTTCTGGTAGAGTGAATGGTTGGCCTGACTCCGTTGCTGCTTCTGGAATTGCGCTTTCCTGTGATTGATTTAGGTCATGGGACATGGTGTTTCTCTTTTCATCTCTGCACTTCGATTGAGGATACCTGAATTATGAAAGATTTCGGTATATAACATAGCAGTACCTTCAATTCTCAATAATAAAGTCCAAATCTTTGTCGAACGCTTCGCGCTCAGTTTCCGACATTCGGTTGCGCAAGACACGAATTGTGTAACCGCCGATCAACTTGCCATCTTCGATGATCATCCAATCTGTTATCGAACTAATCGGTACAGTAACCTCATCACCTAATTTCAGGTCTTTACGATATACTGGCTCATTGCCGATTTTTCCGGTGAATTTTCCATCCTGATAAGAGATATCAATCAGCCACATATGTTCAAGTATCATTAACCGTATCATAAAAAAGAGAAATTTAAACTATGAAAAAATAGGTCTGAGACGGCTTGGGCGATTCCTTGAAGGACTCAACAGGCGTGGTGGAGAGCATACTGTTGCTTTGCTCGACCCTTGGAAAAAAAAGAATGAAGGAGAGAGAGAGAAAAAGGCGCTGCTCACCGTTTGCCGTTGCGGCGCGTTTCATCCTGCACACATGGCACAAGCAGAACTACATCGAAGACGTCTGGCCTCCCTTCTCGGTAAATAACATCATTTGTGGCACCACAAGCACAAAATGCAACAGAGAAATGATTAGGGTTATCGCCAAGCGGGTGAATCCGTTAGACACGATCAATTTCAGAATAATTTTGGGATGTGAGATGGAGGAAGGTGGTCATAAAAGTTTTATGCTAAAAGTTATCTGCGAGTCCAGATAGTCTCTTGCGCGGCGGCCTGCTTCTCCGAGAGTGCTATACCAAAATAGTGCACCCTGGCAATTGTGGTTTCGATCCACGGCGCTTGTTCCAGTTTGGTTAACCAGGAATGCGCCGCCAGAGCCGCTCTTCCGAAAGCCCATAGCCAGTGACAAGCGTGAACTCGTTCGGGTTTGCTCGCCACAGGCTGGCACTGTTGCTGGACACTTTCGCGAGGTTCGCCCAGTTCAAGATGGAGCGAATTATAGACAGTGACGTTCCCGTACTCTACAAACACAGCACAGGATGTTTCTTCGCCAAACATGATGACGACAGCTTCGCCTCCGTGGCTCAATAACTGCTCAACAAGCGCACCAATGGCGGGATTGTCTGGTGCGTCTACCAGGGGAAAAGTTCACTAGGTTGCGCTGCTCAGGTCGTGAGGCGATCCAGCTAAAGCGACCTCTTTGCCAGATGAGTTGCATGGGGATGGTTATATGGGAATTACTCCAATGATTGTTACTTAGCGCTTGCGATTGCTCCAAATATAGTTGCCTGGTCATCGACAAGCGAATCGGGGTGTGAAATAAAAGTAAAACCAAGGAAGGCCGTTCTGCTCAAGTTGTGGCGGCTCATTTGGTTCATACCAATCGTGGTCACCGTGCTTGCATCGAGAGGCCCGAGTACAGCACCCGAAAGTACAACGACATGTGGCAATACCTTCTTGACCCTTATTGCGTTCTGTCCAAAACCAGCAGTATATCTGCGGGCAAATATCAGGATTGGGTTTTACCGATGAATCGAAGTGCCGCATAAGTGAGAACGTATATGGATATTCTGAATTAAATGAGCAATTATATGCTTATGACCAAAATTTCCACCAGGGGCTCCCGAACACCAATTCAGCGACTGAATTCTTTTCACAATTTGTGAGATGGACAAAAATGGCCATAGGGAGGCTCTGGATGCTAGAAGTGAAATCTATGAGTCAAGATAAGTGGTGCTGAACCCGGTAGCCTGTTTATCTGATAGCAATACACCAAAATACTTCACTCTGGCTTCCGTGGTTTCAATCAAATCTAGAAAAATGAAAAGTTAAACACGATGATTAGCTTTTGCCCATCTTATTAGCAAATCATTAAGGATGCTACCGTCGCCAATATGTTCAAGAAGAATTTTCGCTCTTCTGCGGGCAGCGCACTTTTTCAACAATTATGAATGCACGCTTGTTCCTGGATCCATAGTCCGCCCAAAACTCTCTTTCAGCTCTCTAACCCAATCGCCGGAGACATCATATATGCGCTAAGCAAAATTTCCCGTTCTCCGGGTTTGAAAAACCAGATCTATAGAGACAAGGCTGTTTGATTAAGTTCAAAATTTTGTGAGAATAAGTTGAACAAGGCTACTTGTAAATACTCATTCGATTGAGATCCAGTCAACTCTTTAGTAAAATTCAAAACAGCTGGGAACAAGTTGACAATCATACGTATTTATTCACTAACGGCAACAATATAACGACATAGCATATCACGATTTGCTGGAATTTGGATCCATCAATTTGTTTGATACAGAACTCTATTGCCGCCGTTGGCATACGTATCTGCACGCTAAATCTTCTTAGTAACCCATCTAATACGTGCATAATTGGGTTCATCCCACCGAAAAAATACAAGAAATATTGTGACAGTATTTGTTCGACCTTTTCTACACTGAATGCTTGCAACTCATCGGCTACGGAGAGATCATCAATACTGAATTTCAGTGTAAAGTCTGCAGCATGTTTGTGTAAGATTTCAAATTCTTCCACTTCTTGGCGATTGCTCAGGTCTGTTTGTAACATTTGGGCGCAATGGTCAATAAATGCCTTTGACTCGTAAATTTTGGTCTTTTGCACCTTTGCATAATCAAACGTTTATTCCTTGTCTAGCATTTCACCGCACTTAGCATCTCATAGAGCAAAATTCTTAAGATTGCTTGTAATCATTACAAAAAATGACTATATCATCAAGATATCTACAAAAATCAGACCTTTCATATTCAATCGGTTATCGATAGGAACCATAGATAATTCACCGATTAAGTGCGTAGAGTGAGAGTCCCAACTGGTACTCCTCTTGATACTTTTACCGTTACACTTTCGAGCAGTCCACTTGATCCATTTTTATTTGATTAGGAAAAGCACTTTCATTCAGTTGATTTTCTATGTTGTGGTGAAGTATATCTGGTTGCATAAAAATCAATGTCAATATACACACGCGGCACAATATAACTTTGCTTTAACCCAGCATTCTATCAAAACTGTTGCCAGAAATACCTGGATCATACAAACGAAAATCGCTTTTTGGTGTAAAATCGGTAGGAAAATACCTTATGTTCATGCGTATTAATCCGACGCCGCTCAATAAGTCCTCCATATTCGTAAATCACGGCTGTCAGTATAACGCTATCAAGTGGGTCTAATTGAGTAGCTGTTCTGTATGAAATCTCATCGCCCAGAACAATAAACCTCCGTGCTGATCAAACTTATGATGCCAGATCTACATCATGAGTTTTTTACACTATCGTCAATTATGGTCAAAAGAGTATATAACTCAACAGGGTTTGAAATAGGTCACTATCCCCAAGCTTTTTGTCAAGTACCTTATAGACCCATTCAATAGATTTTTCATCAAGTTTCATAATTTTGTTAATTGGGGGGGCTAAGTGAAACCGAGATAGTGTTATCCCACATAGGTACATAGCGGATAAAGTCGCTTATGCCTACCGTTCTGTACAAAATGAACTTTACTGTTAACCAAATTTTAAAACATTTTCTAAGGTTGGGCAAGGTTTCTTATGACGTGAATATATCTCGATAAGTTTATCTTTGCTTTAACATTACAGGCCACCGCCAAAACCTCAGCCCAAGCGCCCAAGCAACTATTACAACCTACAAACACCTCCCTCGCCTTGCCCGAAGCAACCTTCCAACCCTGCGCAGCTTACAGCGCCCAACCCGATGCAACTTTTCCCACTCCTCAACACCTGCCCACGCTCAGCCGAGGCCAACTTTCACACCCGTCACAGTCTCCGCCAGCAAGCCGAACCACATGGTATCACCCACACAAACCTACTTCGACCCAGGCGAAGCCACCTTCACCGCCTGCATCCCCTACCCCGGCCAATCCGATCCACCTTTTGCACGCCCAATTCACTAGCTTGGGTGCGTCGGCTGTAATTTTTCCATAAAGAAATTTCGCACTCGTGGAACGCAAGTTAAATTACATTCGTTGTAAGAATGTGGATCGTTTGATCCTTGCGTGATGATTGATCAATGAATCGATGTAAGGAGAAACATGGCAGTAGATTTCATCACAACGACCTCGACCGACGACTTTCTGATTCGGGTGGCCCACAACCTCGACTATCTGTTGGTCACCCCGGAGGCATTGGTGCAGATGACACGTTTTGGCTACGACGCAACGCGGCTGCAAGAGGGGCGGCTGTTGCTCGAACAGGCCAGCGCGCTCTATCGCACCAAGCAGCAGTTGCAGCGCCAACAGAAGGTGGATACCGACCGCTTCCGCAGCGAGTGGAAGACGGCACGCCAACGCTACAAAGTGCATCTCGCCGCCGCCCGCGCCGCGCTCGGTCGCGACGCTGAAGCCCTCTTGCAGCCAATGCCCGATGGTTACTCACGCTGGTTGGGGCAGGCCCGCTCTTTCTATGCCGCCATCCTCGCCAACCCCGACTACCAGTTCAAGATGATGGGCATGGCTCTCTCGCTGGAGGAGTTGCAACGTTGCAGCCAGACATTGGAAGCGATCGCCGCCAGCAAGACTGAACAGATGCGCGCTCACTCCACCGTACGCCTGACCAATCAGCGCCGCAACCAGGAACTGACGCTCTTGCGCCGCTGGTTTGGCGAACTAATGAGTGTCGCCCGCATCGCCCTGCGCGAGCAGCCTAGCCTGCTCGCCGCCCTCAAGCCCGTTCGCCCTCGTCCCGCGGTGAAAGTGGAGAAGGAGGAGGAAAAGGGATAAGCGTACAATTTTCGGACTTGGTAACGTGGACTCGAAGGTTTCTTGTAACTAAGAACCCCACCCTAGCCCTCCCGTTCGGCTGAGACTTCGGCGAGCTCAGTCGAGTCGCTCACGTCGAAGCCAAGCTGTGGGGAGGGAACAGTCATAGGAAGGATTGCGATTTGTGGACAGAAGAGCAAATTAACTCTGTCCCTTCATGGTTCCCTCCTTGCTTCGGGGAGGGCTAGGGTGGGGTGGCTTGGTAGTTACGTTTTCTTAGTGGTACACAGATGACAACGGATGAACACGGATTGGCTCATCCTTGGAAAGTGTGAGCAACAAGCACGTCCCCGGCTCGGCGCAGAACGTTCTTGCTGTTGCAAAACTCGTATGCGCCGAGCCGGGGACGTTTAACTCACATTTGGACGCACGAAGTATACGTTTTCAGTACAACCCGTTGCGTCTTTGCTCCCTTGCGTCCTTGCCTTACGCTCCTTGAGTCATTACTTCATCACCACCGGTAGATAGACCTTCTGCGTGTTGCCACTGCTATTCTTGCTAAAGCTGGCAGTGACCGACTTGGCGCTGGTCATGGTCACGCTGCACGCACCCTTCCCGCTGCAATCGCCACTCCAGCCGGCAAAGGTGGAGCCGGCATCAGCTTTGGCGGTGACGGTGACGACGGTGTTGTGGTTATAGCTGCCGTCCGCTGGCGACAGGGTGATCGTGCCTGTGCCGCTGCCGGTTTTGTTCGTCGTCAATTTGTGTTGGCTGCCTGTGCCTTGGACCGCAAAGGTATAGGGGTTTTCGTTGCCGTCGTCACTGGCGATATTGACGGTGGCTGTGCGCAACCCTACCGCGCTGGGCGCAAAGTTGAGGGTGAAGCTGAGTGTGCTGTTGGGGGCGAGAACTTTTGGTGTAGTGATGCCGCTGATGCTAAAGTCGCTTGGCTGAGCTCCGCTGAGTGTGATGGCGCTGACGGTCAACGCACCGTCGCCCGTGTTGCTGATGGTGAAGCTCTGCGCCACGGCACCGCTGCCCACGACCTTCGCGCCGAGGTCTGTACCGTCGTTGCTGACGGGGCTGTTGTCGCCATCGAGTATCGCAACGCCTTTGCCCATCACGTCGAGCTCGGCGGGGGTCAAGCGAAAGAGTGCCACAGTGTTTTCGAGGTAGAAGCCGACCACCATCTGCTGGTTGACAGGATCGAAGGCACGCGGCATAAATGAAACACCCGCTTTGCTGACTTTGCCGATCAAGCTATTGCTGCTGTTGATTGGACCACTGACGCCTGTGCTGCCGTTGCCCCAGGTCACTGCGCCAACGTCTGGGGTGTTGACATCATCCCAAAAGTGGGTAGCCAACAGATAGTTGCCATCGGGTAACGCTTCCGGGGTGCCAAAGCCAACCGAATCTTTAGCTGCAGTACCCACCAGGCTGTTGCTGCTGTTCACCACACCGCTGCTGCCAGTGGAGCCGCTAACCCAGGTCAGTGCGCCGGCATCGATGGCGCTGCCATTGTCCCACTGATAGCTTGCGATCACGAAGTTGCCATTGCTCAACTCGGTCAATAGGCCAGAACCAACCTGATCATCTTGTTGGCTGCCGATCAGACTGTTGTTACTGCTCACCACCCCGCTGATTCCCGTACTGCCGTTGCCCCAAGTCACTGCCCCGGCTTTAGTGGCGCTGCCATTGTTCCACTCAGCGCTAAAGACTACATAGTTGCCATTCTTTAACGCCTGTATGCCCAGGCCAACTCTGTCACTCTGTCCGCTGCCCACCAGGCTGTTGCTGCTGCTCACTTCCCCGACGGTTCCTGTGCTGCCATTGCCCCAGGTCGCTGCGCCAGCGTTGACTACCGATCCATTGTCCCAAGAGGGACTGTTCACGACATAGTTGCCATTGCTGAGAGCCGTTACACCGCCATTGCCAATCAGGTCGATCGCCTGCGTGCCGACAAGGCTATTGCTACTGTTGATGGCACCACGAACCCCGCTGCTACCATCCCCCCAGGTGACCGCACCGGCCCCTTCGGCATTACCATTATTCCAAGCATCATCAACGACTACATAGTTCCCATTGCTGAGAAGCGTGAGCGGAATCTGTCCAAGCCGCTCGTTACTCTGGCTACCGATCAGGCTGTTACTGGCACTGACTGCGCCACTCACGCCGGATGTGCCATCACCCCAGGTGACTGCCCCCGCGTCAACGATAATTCCATTATCCCAATTGGGGCTGCGCACGACATAATTGCCATTGCTCAATGCCACCACGTCGTCCTTCCCCACAAAGTAGCCAACTTTATCCTCGGTTCGGCTGCCCACAAGACTGTTGCTGATGTTGACAACGCCAGTCGTCCCCGTTGTACCATTACCCCAGGTGACAGCACCTGCATCCACAGCCACGCCGTTGTCCCACTGTGGGCTACTCACCACATAGTTGCCGTTGCTGAGCGGCGTCACCTTCCCGGAGCCCACGAAGTCATTTTTGGTGCTGCCGATCAGGCTGTTGCTGCTATTCACCGCCCCGCTAATGCCCGTTGCGCCGCTTCCCGCTGTCACAGCCCCAACATTGGCGATGCTGCCATTGTCCCAATAGGGACTTGAAACGACGTAATTATTGTTTTTCAGAACGGTGACGTTACCGAGTCCAACTACATCGTCATTTGTACTGCCAACAAGACTATTGAAGCTGTTCACGACACCACTGATACCGATGCTGCCGTTACCCCAGGTTACTGCACCTGCATTGACGATGTTGCCGTTGTCCCAAAGGGCGCTCAGCACCAGATAGTTACTGTTGTCTAGGACCTTGATGCCATCTCGACCGATAATGTCATTTTTTGTGCTGCCGACCAGACTGTTGCTGCTGCTGATTGCACCACTCGTACCGGTGCTGCCGTTGACCCACGTCACTGCACCGGCATCGATGGCGCTGCCGTTGTCCCAATCGGGGCTAACGACAAGATAGTTGCCATTCGGAAGCAGAATCACCTCATTCTTGCCAATGTTGTCGTCCTTTGTGCTGCCAACCAAACTATTGCTGCTGTTGACTACGCCGCTGGTGCCTGTGCTGCCATTGCCCCACGTCACTGCGCCACGATTTATGACAAAATCGCCGATCCATTTAGGACTACGGACCACATAATTGCCGTTGCTCAATTCACGTACACTCTCTTCGCCCAGCATGACACCGCTGGCATTCCCCACCAGGCTGTTGCTGCTGCTCACCGCCCCGCTGATGCCTGTATTGCCATTGCCCCAAGTGACCGCACCCGCTTTGTCTGACCCACCATTGTCACAGAATGGGCTGCGAACCAGATAGTTGCCATTGCTCAGTGCCAAGAGACCAGCGCTGCCAACCTGATCGCCGGTCACTGTGCCGACCAGGCTGTTGCTGTTGTTCACCGCACCATTGACTCCGCTCGTAGCGCTACCCCAGGTCACTGCGCCGACATTGGGGGCACTGTCACTATCCCATTGCGGGCTGAGTACTACAAAGTTGCCATTTTTGAGCACCACCACACCGCCACTGCCCACAAGATCTTCGCTGTGGCTACCGCTAAGGACACTGATCAGTTGCGTCGTAGCACCATTGTAGAGATAGACCGCCCCTACATCGGTGATGGCTGGGGATAGGTCATAGCCGAGATCGATCACGACCAGATTGCCGTTGGGGAGGACGGTGATGCTGTAACCAAAGCTACCGCTACTGAGCGGCCCAACAAGGTCGATGCGGGTGGCGGCGAAGCTGGGTAGCCAACTTGCCAGGCTGAGGGTGAACGTTACAAAAAGTGTGGCAATCAACGACAATGGGCGGAACGCTCTGTCTTGGTGCAGTTTTGGAAATCGGGACATGGTTGATACCTCATTTGAAGATATAAAATACAAGATGCTCAATGATGGACAGTGTGAGTCTGTGCGTCGCACTGGCGCAATGCTGTGGATCGATCCAAGCGCTTGATGCCAGTGCATCGCACATGATCTTGTTGAAACTCACGCTTATAAAAGATGAGCGAGTATAAGATACAAAGAGGATATTGATTTTGTGAGGTTTGTAACGGATCGAAAGATGTAATGTGAGGCAAAGCGAGTAGATGGGCGTTGCCCACATCGCCCTGCGCAAGTATCCTGGCCTGCTCGCCGCCCTCAAGCCCGCCCGCCCTTGCCCGACAGTGAAGGAGGAGAAGGTGGAAGAGGGGTGAAGTAAGATTGCGGATTAACAGAACCCCGCACGTCAGTAAGGGGACGGACGTTGGTCAGGGGCAGCCCTCACGCCAAGCCACAAGGGCGCATTATCCCGCATCCGCAGTCCGCAATCCCCTTACTCCTCTGCCTGCCAGGCGCGAGCCTGCGCCATCAGTGTGATGACACAGCCAGCTTTCTCATCATGGTAACCGTTGAGGTCCGTTTGGTGATTGGTGGCGGCATCGCGCTTCACCTGCTGATACCAGGCCGCCGCCTCGGGATGACTGCGCAGATAGTCGCGAAAGAGCAGTGGCTCTGCCCATACAAGTGATCCATGTACTGTAAAATGCACATGGTGGCTGCCTTCGTTATACGGCCCTTTGCTGAAGAGTCGCCGTTGAAAGACGGGATTGATCGGCACTTCTTCGTAGCCCTTCTCGGCGAGTGCAGGAATAAAGGGAGTAACCTCGACCAAATCGCGCACAGCGACGGAAATGTCGATGATCGCTTTGGCAGCCAAACCAGGAACCGAGGTACTGCCGATATGTTCAATCTGCACTGCGCAGTCGGTCAGAATTCCTCGGAGTAGTTGTTCCTCCCTGGCATACATCCCTGCCCACTGGGGATCGTAAGCTTGGATAACGATGGGTCTGCTGAGGTGATAGGTCATAGTGAGTCCTTCCCAGATCGTTTGCCTAGTGTCGTTGTCTTTTTCAGACAGGACTTACGCAAGATGTTGTAGCACAAGATATTTTCTTGTGCGCTGATTACTCGAAAAAGAACAAGAAGGTATCTTGTTCTACATTTCACTCCCGTCTTGCATAAGTCCTATCAGAATGTAGCAGAATCAAGCATATTTCCTGCGCAAAATTTCATCCACGAGCAGGAGCACGTCTTGATAATACTTTTCTATTTTTATGGCCAGCGTTTTCAAAAAGAGCAACTGTTCCAGCGAGATGATCAACAGGGTTGGCTCTTCCAGCGCGCCAACCTTCAACTCCTCATAGGGAAAGCGGCAGATCTGATTCCAGATCTCAAAGTCGAACTCACAGATACCGATGTCGCCGTACAGGTCCTTGATGTGATCGGGATAGAGCGCTTTCAGATTGGCATGGTCACGCGCAGAGATCACCAGGTCGATGTCCGCTCCCGCCATGCGTAGGCCGTAATATTCCATCGCCTTGCCGCCGATCAGGAGGGGCTTGTCCTGAAAGGTGTAGGCGAGTTTTTCGAGAGGGATGTTCATGTTGGTGGTGCCGAGCATAGGTACAGCGAATTAAGCTAGGGTGACGATTCGTTGAACTATTGATAGTATACGGTGTAAGTTATTGAGTTTCAACAGCTAACAGCCAATTTATCATTGCCTCTTGTACAAGTTTTGCCAGTACTCGAAAGTTTTCAAACTCTTCAAATTTTGACGAATTAAAGCTCATGCCCATATATTCTAAGTCTCCTTGCATGAGTTTCTTCCCATGCGTGTACTTCGAACGAATTTCATAAAATCTTTTTCTTTGATGTGGTTCAACTAAGGGAGCATAGGTCTCAACAAAATCATGAAATAGTTGTGTCAATCCCCTTTTTTCTTCTTTGTGACAGGTTATGCAACACCACTGAGCTTTTTCATTGGGTATGAGGCTCTCTATAGCATTTATCAAAGCAATGTAGGCGTTAGACTGTGAAATATACAAACTATCAGAACTGACTTGCTTCCAATACGATGCACGAAGGAAGTTATCTCTTTCACTAGCAGGCAGCGCATCAAATTTTGAGAACAAAGTAGATATATTGTCGGGGATAGCTAGTTTCTCATCTATCTTTTGTGTGTTACGAGAAAAATATGAGGAAATTGGCATCTCCTGAATTCGATTATTCTGATCATATCGTGTGAAATCAATGCCTTCGTTCTCTAATGGGGGCAGAATATAGCCCAACTGAAGAAACTTTGATTCGAACTTTGAGAATTCATTGGGAACGATAGCCCATACTTTTGATGCTGTGGGCCTAATATATGTCACTCCTCCTTTCAAAAATGTATTAAGAAGCAACACTAGCTCCCAAAATCTTTTGTTTCGCCTTTGCATATCAACAGCAATATTAGGGCTTTTGAAATATGAATACTCCAAAATAAAGGGATGATCGGCAAGAAGCTCATCTGACTTGGGTGCTGAGTTGGGTACATTTAGTATTTGAAAACTCTTCTCAAAACTGTAGTTTGCATTTACCTCATATGGGCTGAATAGTATTGATCGACCCACAGTTAATCCGTGTTCTATAGACAATGCCTCGGTTGCTTTTGTAATTAATTCCTCCAAAAGTTTGTGGTCGTTTTCATTCATCATAAAGATAGACTTGATCTCACGTTCAGAATGCTTCTTATTTTTACTACTATAGTACTCGACAATCAACTGCCCACCGACTTCTATTCTATTCTGTTCTAGCTGGCGAGCTGTTCCGAAGTAACTCAGTAAAAAGACTTCTAGTTCAGAAGTTGTAGCATTGTCGGATACAAATTGGGGTTTAATGTTAACGGTCATAAGAAGTTCAAGATTTCGTCAAATGATGTATATGATTCATAACAAGATTGAACAAATGTATATTTTTGCGAGATCGCAAGGGAATAGACAGCGGAACAATTGATCGTCCCACTGTCTATTGTTCTGTATACCTACAACCTTTCTGCCTCTTGTGTTCTCACCCGTTCCAACATCTCCTGTACCTTCACGGGCATTCCCGTGCGGCTGCTCTCAATAGCGGCGAAGATCAGAGCGACGGATTGCAGGTTGGCCTCGATGTTGGTCTCCATGTCGGGGCCACCATCTAGCCAGTCGAGGAATTGGGCGGTGAGCCAAGTGTTCATCCACTTGGGTTGTTGCAGCAGCCCAATCTCGGTCCCTTCGCCTTCGCGTTTGTAGATGCGTCCCCCTTCGTAGGGATGGCGCTCGACACGGCGATTGTCCATGATCAGCGTGGCATTCTCGCACTCGATGCGCACATATTCCTTCGACCAGCCGTTGAGACCGACAGAATTGGTCTTGGCCCCTTCGTAGGTGGCATGGACGCCATTCTCGAAGTGCATCGTGACCAGACCTTGCGAATCGCCGCCATAGGCCCCCCACTTAGGATTCCAGGTCTGGGCGTAGAGCGTGTCGCACTTGGCCCCGGCATAGTCGGCGACGATGTCGAGGTGATGGACCGAGCCTTCGATCATCAGCGGGTCGATCATAGTGTGGCGGAAGTGGGCACCCCAATCGCCAAAGTTGCGCATGTTGCAGGTAAAGCGGCAGACGATGTAGTCGATCGCTCCGTTGCGCCCGGAATGAAGTTCTTGGCGCAGCGTCGTCTTGTCCTGGTCAAAGCGATGGCTCATGGTTACACCCATCTTCTTGCCCGCCCGTTTAACCTTCTCGGCGATACGCACCGCCGCTTCCAGCGTATCGGCAATCGGCTTTTCGGAAAGAATGTGCATATTGTGCGCCAATGCTGTATCGACCACGGCTTCATGGTAGGCGGGTGGCGTGACGATGATCGCAAAGTCGGCAGGATTCTGGTCAAAGGCCGCTTGCATATCGGTATAGCAGCGTTCGGCTGGCACACCGAGCGCATTCTGGGCGTTGACATGGGCTGCGGGATTGACATCGACCGCGGCCACGACCGTCATGCGTCCATCATGAATGTTGGGAGGTAAGAAGCGTTCGCACCAGGCGCGCCCTTGGCCGCCAGTGCCGACGAGAATGGCTTTGTAAGACATGTTGGATCCTATCTGTTGAAGAAGTGAGAGATTGAGAGATTGGGAGATTAGGAGATTGAAAGTGGTGTGATTCCCAATTTCACAATCTCCTAATCTCCTAATCTCTGCTATTCTGCTGAAAACCGATACACGGTCGTCTCATTGTAAAATTCACCAGGCTTGAGCAGCGTGCTGGGAAACTTGGGTTGGTTGGGCGAATCGGGGAAGTGTTGCGTTTCGAGACAGAAGGCTGAGCGTCTGCCGTAGGTCTGGCCTTTGCCCTTGGCGCGGCCATCGAGCACGTTGCCGGTGTAGAGTTGGATGCCCGGTTGTGTGGTCAGCACCTCCATTTTGCGTCCCGTGGTCGTTTCGGTCACTACGGCGGCCAGACGCAACTGTCCGGGTTTGCCATTGACGACCCAGTTGTGATCGTAGCCCATGCCGTACTTGAGATCTTCACTCTCTGTCTCGATGCGCGCCCCAATCGGAATGGGCGTGCGGAAGTCGAGCGGCGTGCCGGCGACGCTGGCGATCTTGCCGGTGGGGATCTGTCCGGCGTCGGTGGGGGTGTAACTGTCGGCGTTGAGCATCATCACATGGCCGAGGATGTCTCCCGTACCCGCCAGGTTGAAGTAGGCATGGTTGGTCAGGTTGAGCACCGTTGGCGCATCGGTGGTAGCAAAGTAATCGATCTTGAGCGCGTTCTGGTTGCTGAGCGAATAAGTCACTGTGACCGAGAGGTTGCCAGGGTAGCCCTCTTCACCATCCTTGCTTAGATAGGTCAGTTTGACGCCCACCGAACTGGGTGTGCGGAAACCACGCGCATCCCACACTTTCTTATCAAAGCCGACTAGGCCGCCATGCAGATGGTTTTTGCCATTGTTTTGGGCGAGCGTATATTCCTTCCTACCGATCTTGAACTTGGCGTCGCCAATGCGATTGGCATAGCGACCACAAAGTGCGCCGAAGAAGGGATTGAAAGCCAGATATTCGTCCAGCGTATCAAAGCCGTGGGTCACATCTCCGGCGTTGCCGTTTTTATCGGGCGTGAGGATGTGGGTAATGATGCCGCCATAGTTGGTGATTTTGACCGTCATGCCGTTGTCGTTGCTGAGCGTATAGAGATCAACGGGTGTGCCGTCCTGGGTCTTGCCAAAGGCTTCTTTCGATAGCTTCATAAGGTTCTTCCTTGGAGATTGGTTTGTGAATACGTTGGGGAGGTGGGGAGATGAGGGGTGAGGAGATTATGTATATCACTCTCCTCATCTCCCTACCTCCCCATCTCTCTATCTAACCCTCTTTAATCATGACTATTTAAAAATATCTGCATCCGCTTCACCGCCAATTCTGGATCACGTAATAGCCCAGCTTGATCGGCGAGGACGAAGAGTTGACAGAGATGGTCCACCGAGCGGGCGCTCTCCTGCGCGCCGACCATCTTGAACTGCTCTTGATGACCGTTGAGCCAGGCGAGAAAGACGATGCCGGTTTTGTAATGGTAGGTTGGCGTCTGGAAAATGTGACGGGAAAGGGGCACGGTCGGCGCAAAGAGTTCGTTGTAACGCTGCACATCGCCCGCATCCAGTGCCTGAAAGGCGGCGGCGGCGACTGGCGCAATCGCATCGAAGATACCGAGCAATGCGTCGCTGTACCCCTGCGCATCGCCCAGGATCAATTCGGGATAGTTAAAGTCGTCGCCCGTGTACATGCGCACCCCCGCTGGCAGGCGGCGGCGCATGTCGATCTCGCGTTGGGCATCAAGCAAGGAGATCTTGATGCCATCGATCTTGCTGGCGTTGTCGTGTAGGATGGTCAGACAGTTTTCCATCGCCGCACTCAAATCGCGTGAACCCCAGTAACCGGCTAGCTGTGGGTCGAACATGTCGCCCAACCAATGGATGATCACTGGCTGCTTCACCTGGCTCAGAATGCGATCATAGACACGTCCATAATCATCGGGACTCTTAGCGCACGCCGCCAATGCCCGACTCGCCATCATGATCACTCGTCCGCCCAAGCCTTCGACAAAGCCAATCTGCTCCTCGTAGGCGGCGATCACCTCGTCCACGCTGCGAGCTGGGCTTGGCGTCAGATGGTCGGTTCCAGCCCCACTCGCTACCTCGCCACCCGCCACCCGCGCCTCCGCCAATGAACGCCGGATCAACTCTTGGCTGGCGACCCAATCCAGCCCCATGCCACGCTGCGCCGTGTCCATTGCCTCGGCCACGGCAAAGCCAAGCGACCAGAGATGGCGACGATAGGCCAGCGTCCGCTCCCAATCGAGCTGGACAGGTCGTGAGCGGTCGCTGTGATCGGCGGTTGGATCGGCAACGACATGGGCCGCCGCAAAGGCAATCCGGCTGCGAAAGGGTGCGGGAGAGATCGCTAACTGCGTCGGCTCCTTGAGCGTATAGGCGGTCAGCGTGCCGTTTTCAAGTGGAAGGTTCAGCGTGTAGGACATAAATTCTCCATTCTGCTCTGAAAATAGCGAATTACGAATTGTGAATTGCAAAGTCGCCTTCCACTCGCTTTTTCATTGTTATTGGTGCGGTAGGCATATCGCCTGATGTGATCATGGGCTTTCTGGGCTATGCCTCGGATTATACCGCATTTTCATCGCTTCTCAAGAAGAGATCAGTGGGCCGTTTGAGATTCGAGGTACGATGGTACGCCTCTACGATTGTATCACCTCTATTTGCGTTGTCTATTAGAGCGCGGCTCGTAGGAAGCGCGGAGCGGATCTGCCATCGTAGTGATCCGCGTACCCTGATATCCGCGTCTCTACGATCCGAGTTCCTTTCTATCCGAGTTGCCAAAAATCCCTTGCTCAATCAGCCCTCGTGCTATTTTTCATTTCCTGGTTATCCGATAGAAAATAAGGTGCAAGATGCAAGGGGCAGGGGGCAAAAAAGACAACCTGCAACTCTGCAACTCTGCAACCTGCAACTTTTCAACCAGGAGTCATCATGCAAACGGACTTATTAGTAATCAACGGCAAGATTCATACCATGGACGACGCTCGCCCGATCGTCTCGGCCCTGGCGATCACCAATGGCAAAGTGGTCGATTGGGGTACCAGCGAGGAGCTGTTGGAGATCTACGAAGAGCACTCCGGCGTAGTCGATCTGGGTGGCAATACGGTTGTGCCCGGCTTTATCGAAGCCCACATCCACTTTCTCTACTATGGTCAAAGCCTCAGTCGCATCGATTTGATGGAAGTGCCTTCACTGGCCGAGGCGTTGCAACGGGTGCGTGTACGAGCAGAGGAGACCCCAGCAGGACGTTGGCTGCTCGGTCGCGGCTGGGATCAATCGGTGTGGGGCGACGGCGTTACCTTCCCTTCCAAGGACGACTTGGACGAAATTACCACCGAGCATCCAGTCTTCCTGAGTCGCAAATGTGGTCACATTGCCTGGGCCAACAGCAAAGCGCTGGAACTGGCCGGTGTCACTGCACAAACCGCCGACCCGGCTGGCGGCGAGATCGAACGCTCCGCCAATGGTGAACCCACAGGTATCCTCAAGGAAAATGCCATCGACCTCGTGCGCCAAGCCGTGCCGGAGCCAACGTTTGAAGAGAACCTGGATGCCATGCGTCTGGCCCAAGACAAATTGCACAGCATGGGTGTCACCAGTATGCACTTGATGGGCGGCGATACGTTGGCTGGCTTGCAGACGTTGCATGACGCCAATGAACTTAAACTGCGTACCACTTTCAACATCCCAGTCGATCAAATGGATGCGGCCATTCAACTCGGGCTGCGTCCCGGCTTTGGAGATGACATGCTGCGCATCGGTGCCATCAAGATCTTTGCCGATGGATCATTGGGTGGACGTACCGCTCTGATGATCGACCCCTACGAGAACCAACCTGACAACCGTGGCATCGCCGTCACCAGCCGTGAGCAGATGTTTGCCTACGTAGAAAAAGCTGCCCGCGCCGGCCTACCGGTGAGCGTCCATGCGATTGGCGATCAGGCCAACCGCAACGTGCTTGACGCCATCGAAGCAGTGCGCAAGCAAGGAATCGGTCCGCAGCTACGCCACCGCATCGAACACGCTCAGGTGCTGCATCCTAGCGACATTCCACGCTTTGCCCAACTGGGCATCGTCGCCTCGCCACAGCCGATCCATGCTACGCAGGATATGAAGATTGTCGATGCTTATTGGGGCAAACGGGGCAAAGGGGCCTACGCCTTCCGCAGCCTGCTTGAAAGCGGTGCGGTGTTGGCGCTCGGCTCGGATGCGCCGGTTGAAACGCCCGACGTCATGGTCGGTCTGCACGCCGCCACCACCCGCTGTCGTGCCGACGGCACCCCCGGCGGCGATGGCTGGTATCCCGAACAGAAGTTGACCATCGACGAAGCGGTGCGTGGCTACACCGTCGGTGCCGCCTATGCGGTGGGCATGGAAGATCGCCAGGGTAAACTCGCCCCCGGCATGTTGGCCGATCTGGTCGTGCTATCGCAGGATATTTTTTCCATCAACCCGATGGCGATCCTGGAAACCGAGATTGAGATGACAATGGTGGGCGGAGAGTGGGTGTTTGGCGTTCAATAAGGTTTAGTGCGAATGAGCCACGAAGCGCAGTCTGAATATAGCATCTGTTCATGTTAACAAAGAGAGGGCCTTGAAATTATTTTCCAAGGCCCTCTCTTTTAGGTGGGAGTAGAAGGAATCGAACCTTCTTGTGCTAGGTCGCAAAAAATGACAAGTTTGAGATAGACACTCTCTTTCTCATAGTGTAGGAAGTTCAGTCACCAGACCTTCCCACTAGCACACATCCCACTGCTACACACAACCAAATCAATTGGTCAACAGCGTTCATAGAAGCTCCTTTGACAGCTAAATAGACTAACTGGCCAATGGTTAACATATCAACACCTGTTGAAAGAACAGCATCTATCTTAAACTTATCACTAAGCTTTGCGCATGATAAACTGCTTACTGCTTCAATAGCAGAGGATTGCTTTATAGTACGCTCACCACCAAAATCAATAAGGATATGGATTTACTGATATTTGGGGTAGTCCTTAATCTAGAAGTCAGTAAATAAACACACGAAGCTGAAGCTGCTTCTTCTCTGCGATTTTGCATGATACGTATCGCAGAATTTTGTTGCTTTATCGACCCTTCTTTCTCAATATTCTTTTATATTACACAATATTAAAGTGATTTTCGGTTGTTTTACTTACAATCTATCTGTTATTCCAATCGCGCTTTGGTCCTTCTCTGGATCTGTGTAGAATAGCGTAGCTCTTTGAGCCAGACTACTGGATCGTCAATTTCCTCATCATCCCACGCTGTCGTATCAATTTCGCCTGACTCAATCATTGCCGCAATTTCAGCCCCACTTTTCGGCGTAGATTTGATTTGTTGCTCCAGTTGGGCCAAATTAGGATTTCTTCTGTGGGAATTCTTTGGTTTAACCTCGGACTGAGGGTTTGGTAAATTCACTTTTAATAAATTGCCAAGCCAAACGATCAACTCGGCTTGTTCAGCAGGTGCAAGCTGGCTCGCCATAGTTTTTGCTTTTTCAAGTTTCTGGATCGACATCTCTTCCTCCATTTTGTTTTCTATGGAGTTCATTATGCCAAAAGCGGTTTGTTTTGGCATATGTGAGTTACAGCGAATTCCTCACCCTCTACCCAGGGCGATGCCCGTGGGTTAGCCAAGGTCGCCCCGATGGGGTTAGTGATTTTGCCACACCAACTGACCATTGACCATCGTCATCGTCACCTTAGTTTCTTTGATCTCTTCATCCGAAACGCCGAAATAGTCACGGTCGAGGAGCGCAAGATCGGCGACTTTGCCGATTTCGAGCGTACCTTTGAGCGATTCTTCGCGTGTCAGCCAGGTGCCAGCGTGGGTGTAGAGACGCAATGCTTCGAGTCGTGAGACGGCTTGGTCTTGGGCGACAAAGTGATCGAGGTTGTTTTTGCGCGTCACTAAGGCGTAGAGCGCCGGGAATGGATTGTGCGATGGGGTACTTGGCACATCAGAACTGGCGGTGACGATCACGCCATGGTCGAGTAGCTTGCGCACTGGTTTGTAGTTGGCTGCTCGTCGCTCTCCTACATCGCGGAAGATCATGTCCCCTTCCCAATAGACAAAGGTCGGCTGCACCACTGCCGCAATGCGGTGTTTGGCCATCAACTGGATCGCTTTGTCTGAAGGGAAGTAGGCGTGGATGATGTTGTGGCGCATGTCGGCCTGCGGCACATCCTGCATGACACGCGCAAAGGTCTCCACCGCTACATCCATCGCCCGGTCGCCGCAGGTGTGGATGCCGACATCCCACCCCAATTCCTGCGCCGTGCGGAAGTAGCGATAGAGCCTCTCGGGCGAAAGGCGATTGAAGCCGCGCACTTCGCTCTCCCCTTCAAAGGGCTCATACATCCAGGCGGTGCGCGAACTGGTTCCGCCATCAATCGCCATCTTCAAGCCGCCGATCTTCAGCCACTCATCCCCCAGACCACTGAAAATGCCGATGCCCTGCGCCCGCGCATCCAGTTCTGCTTCGGTCTCATCCTCGCGGAAGCCATGCCAGTTGGCGAGCAGGTTAAGGCGTACAGACAATTGCGGATTGGATTCACTACTTGCAACTTGCAACCTGCTACCTGCTTGATAATAACGCTGATACGCCTGAATCTCGTACGGATACAGCCCTGGATCAAGCACGCTGGTGATGCCGTAGCGGTTGAAATCTTGGCAGCCAAGTTTGATTGCTTCGTGTAGTTGTGACCAAGTGGGGCGAGGGAGGAGCGAACGTACCAGCAACTTGGCCGCTGCGCGGATGATGCCATTCGGTTCACCGTCGGCGTCGTGTTCGATCTTGCCGCTGGTGGGGTCGGGCGTGTGGCGGGTGATACCAGCCATGCGCAATGCCACGCTGTTGACGACATCCATGTTGAAGAAGCGTTGTAGGATCACAGGATGCTGGTCAGTGGCAGGGTCAATGTCCCAGCGGGTGGGCAGGCGACCGGGTGGGGTGGAGAGGTCAAAGTTGCCCTCATTCCAACCCTGGCCGATGATCCAATGACCGGGTGGCGTGATCTCAGCCCGTTTGCGCACCAATTCCATCATCTCTTCGGGCGAGCGGCATTCATCCAGGCGCACATGGGTCAGTTTGAGTCCCACTTCGAGCAGATGGGCGTGGCTGTCGAAGATGCCAGGAATGGTACAGCCGCCACGCAGGTCGATGCGTTGGGTCTGTGTGCCCGCCAATGGTAGAATCTCAGCGTCCGCACCGAGGGCAATGATGCGTCCATCCTTGATGGCGAGGGCTTGGGTAACGGTTGACTGTGGATCGAGGGTATGGATAACGCCGTTAAAGACAATTGTATCTGGTGAAAGATCACGGACTATCATTACTTTTCAACCTTCCTGTTCTAAAAATAGCGAATTGCGAATTGTGAGTCGCACGGGGCGTGCTGGCGAAACGATTCTACTTCGCACTATCCTGGCTTAAATTAACCATTCAGGCATTCTTCTTCCGGGAAGGGTCGATTGTACGAGTTTCACTTACGCAAGAGCCTTCCCGGAAGATGAGTACTAAGAGGCGAAATCGATATACTTAAAAATAAAAATTCCGTGTCCCTTGATCTCCGTGTCGCAAAGCTTTGTAAACACGGATTTCAAGGAACACGGAATGAGATTGTATGGCTTTGGCCGTGAGACAGTAAATCAGTTTCACTGTCCTACTGTCTTACTAAACACTCACACTAGCTCAATTTTGGTCGATCCGGGTGCTCGACGACGTAGACTTCGTTGAGCAAGCCAAAGTAGATGTTCCAGTCTTGCACGGACAGCCCAGCCGAGTTCTTGGGCAGACCAGCGATCCATGGTTTGTAGAGGCGGATGTTGAATGGATAATAGATGTAAACCGCAGCGCCGTCTTCCAGCATCAGCTTTTCGGCCTCGGCGTAGAGTTTCATGCGATCATCCCAGGTGGGGGCACCGGCGGCCTCGTTGACCAATTTGTCAAACTCTTCGTTGGCAAACTCATGGCGATGGCCACTGGCAACATTTGAGTACCAGACTTGCTTGAGATTGTTGTTGGGATCTGGATAGTCCATGAACCAGCGCACGTAGACCAACTGAACTTCATGAGCCCACATCTTCGGACGGAACGCCTTGTTCTCCATCCCTTCCAACTTCACTTCCATACCGAGGTTCTGCTTCAGCATGGCTTGCATCGCCTGGGCGACCTGACCAGGTGTGCCTGAAAATTCGTCATTGCGGAAGGTAATGGTGATTTCGGGCCAGTTTTTGCCACCTTCATAGGGGGTGCCTTTGAGCAAATCCATGGCGCGTTGTGGGTTGTACTCGCTGACATCCTTGACCCAATCATACTTGGCTGGATCGACATAGCCTGGTGAATCGGGCGGCACAAAGGTGTAGGCAACTTGACCCAAGCCTTGAAGCACGGACTTCAAGATCGCATCGCGGTCAATAGCGTGGCGCAACGCCTGGCGCACTTCCTTGACATCGAAGGGCGGCATCGAGTAAGAAGGAGCCAGATAGAAGGTTCCCGTGACCGAGAAGGGATAGAGCTCCTTGGAAAGCGCTTCGTCGCCCTGCAATCGGCTAAGTTCGCCAGCCGAGGCTTGGGCTCGATCCAATTCTCCTGCTTCATAGGGGGCCAATTGAGCATCGCTGCCGATGATCGGCGCAATGATCTTGCGCAGCTTGGCCTTGGTCTCTAACTGGAACTCTTCGTAGCGTTCGAAGACCATCTCTTTCTCATGTTCCCAACTAGTCAATTTCCACGGGCCATTGGTGACGATATTCTCGGCTTCAGTCCACTTTTCGCCAAATTTCTCGACCGACGGGCGGTGAGCGGGAAGTGCAGCGGCATAGGCCAATACGGTCGGGAAGTAGCCACGTGGCCCTTCGAGAGTGATTTCCAGGGTGTTGGCATCCAATGCCTTAACCCCAATATCCTCGACCTTTGCCCCTTCTTTGCCGGTGTTGACTGCCTCACCATTCTTGACATCGAAGAGGAAGCCAGCATATTCAGCCTGGGTGGCGGGATCGAGCTGACGCTTGAACGACCATTCAAAGTCTTGGGCGGTTACTGGATCGCCGTTGGTCCACTTCAATCCTTGCTTCAAGTGGAAAGTATAGACCGTACCATCTTCACTCACATCCCACTTTTCGGCCACATAGGGCACCGGCTGATAGTCGGTATTGAAGCGGGTCAAGCCAGCAAAGAGTTCGGTGTGGCCATTGCAGTAGAGATATTTATTGAAGTCTTGGCTGGAAGGATCACCATTGGCCCACGGCACACGCATCACCTGTTCGGCATCTGCTACAGCAGCGCCAGCGGCAGGAGCTGCTTCACCACCTGCTGCCGGTGCCGACGCTTCACCGCCGCTCGGCGCAGCAGCAGGGGCACAGGCAGCCAGCGCAGCACCCGTACCAGCAACTGCCAACAACTTGAGAAAATCACGGCGATCCATCCCGGCAGCGCGTGAGCGATTCATAAAGAGCGCAACTTGCCGGGGATCTTTTGTCCAATCTTGCATAACTTGGTTCTCCTTTAACGAGAGATTGGAGATTGGAGATTGCTCGTACATCCAATCGCCAATCTCTAAACATTGATTGCGTATAGCCCCACCCTAACCCTCCCCAAATGAGGGAGGGAACTGTCACGAGGCGGATTGTGTCTGTTGGACAGCAGAAAAAAGGGAATCCGTCCCTTCACTGTCCCCTCCCTTACCAGGGGAGGGTTAGGGTGGGGTTTATTGCTTCATCTTCGGGTCGAGTGCATCGCGTAAGCCATCACCCAAAAACGAGAAACCTAACATAGTGAGCCCAATTGCCAATGAGGGAAATGTCGCCAAGTACCAGTAACTGCGAATATACTGTTGAGATTCTCCAACCATGCGTCCCCAACTTGGGGTGGGTGGGCTAATCCCCACACCGATAAAGCTGAGCGCCGCTTCCGTAAAAATGGCACTGGGAATGCCAAAGGTCACCGCCACAATGATCGGTGTCAGTGCATTGGGCAGCAGGTGGCGTATGATAATGCGCGAGGATGGACTGCCCACGGCATGTGCAGCGGTGACAAATTCCTTCTGACGTAAAGAAAGAAATTGTGCGCGCACCAAGCGGCAGATCGTCACCCAACTAGTCAATCCCAGGGCAATAAAGATATTGAGCAAGCCTGCACCCAAGGCCGACATGATCAAAATGACAAAAAGCAGGGTGGGGAAGGCATACATAACATCGACAATGCGCATCAGGTATAGATCGATCTTGCCGCCATAGAATCCTGCCACAGCTCCAAGCGGTACGCCAATCAAGAGTACCAAAACCTGCGAACCCAATCCCACCAGCATGGAAATGCGTGCCCCATAGATGATCTGACTTAGTAAGTCATGGCCCAGCGCATCCGTACCAAACAAATTTTTGATGTTGGGAAATTGATAGCCAGCCGAAAAATCAGTGTATTCGTATGAGTACGGGGCAATGAAATTGGCAAAAATAGCTAGGAAGAGGAAGACGAGTACGATGGTTCCACCCAAAACTGCTAGTTTGTTGCGAATCAAACGCTTCCAGGCATCGGTCCAAAGGTTGGATTCTTTGTGGAGCTTAAGTGTAGGCTCAGATTTTTCGCTTGCAGACATGGTTGCTGCGGTCATGAAATACTCCTAAAATGTAGAACAAGAATCATTCTTGTTCTACTAATCAAATCGAATACGTGGGTCTAGCCAGCCGTAAATCAAATCGACCACGAGATTCATGATCCCAAGAAAAGCGCCATAGAGAAGAATTACCGCCATGATCATGTTGTAATCGCGGGCGCTCATACTCGTGACAAAATACTTTCCCATGCCAGGGATCGAATAAATGAACTCAACAAAGAACGAGCCAGTGCCGATCGCCGCAAAGATCGGGCCGAGGAGTGTCACCACAGGAATAAG
The DNA here is from genome assembly GCA_046328715.1 of Caldilineaceae bacterium. Taxonomy (GTDB): domain Bacteria; phylum Chloroflexota; class Anaerolineae; order Caldilineales; family Caldilineaceae; genus JAXLWB01. The sequence continues at coordinate 95,523 of JAXLWB010000020.1, forward strand.
GGCATTCTTGAGAATATGGCGAATTACCACCATATTTTCACCGAGCCCTTTGGCGCGTGCCGTGCGTACATAATCTGAGCGGATGACTTCGAGTACACTCGATCGTGTATAGCGGGCGATCACTGCCATTTGCCCTAGACCAAGCGTCAATGTCGGCAAAATCCAGTGGCGTGGTGTATCGAACCCGGAGACTGGCAAAACTTTGAGCGTGATACTGAAGAGCAAGATGAATAAGATTGCGATCACAAAGTTCGGCAGACTGACACCGAGGGTGGCAATAATGACACACAGGTAGTCAATCCAGCTATTCTGTTTGATCGCAGCCAGCACCCCCAACGAAATTCCTACGACTGTAGCAAAAACAAAGGCCATCGTCCCTAACCAAAGCGAAACACCAAAGGTATTGCCAATGATCTCGGCAACGGTGCGGGTTTTGTAGGAGTATGAGAGGCCAAAGTCGAGGCGGACTGCGTTCTTGACAAAGGTCAGGAACTGCACATACAGCGGCTTGTCAAGTCCATACTTCTCGGCAAGATTCTTCTGTAGTTCGGGTGGGAGAGAGTTTGCATTCGGGGCTGCCGGGTCTAGTGGACTACCTGGCGTAGCATGCATCACCAGAAATGTAATTAGCGCCATCACCAAAAGCGTAGGGATAAGCCAAATCAAGCGTTCAACAGCGAAACGCAGCACGCTGACCTCCGTGAGTTATCGTTTGTTCAAGTTTCTGAAATTGTGCCGCCGCAGTTTCAACGCGTGATAACTTTGTTCATTGGGATCGATATCACGTTGGCGTAGGCAAACACAAGTGAGATGACATTCTGTACCTGTAGAAAAGATTGTATAAGAATCATGTAAAGTTGTCAATCAGGCAAAATGCACAAGAGATTATTGGACGCTGTGGTGCGTAAATTGCAGCAGCGTTCAGAGCCCCACGCGTCAGCACGGGGATCCCCTTACCGACGTGCGGGGTTCAGAGTCCCATGTGTTAGCGCAGAGGAGTCCCCTTACTGACGTGCGGGGCTCCGATTGCCACTACTTGACCAGATTATCTCGAATATAATCAAAGTTGATGTCCTGTCCCAATCCTGGCTCTTGGGAGACATGAACAAAGCCTTCGTCGTCCATCGGATCGGCCAGTTTGTTGAGCCAGGGCTGCGGCTTTTCCCAGTCGATGAAGGGGTGGAGCAATCCACGCTCGTAGAAGGTGGTATTTTCGATGGCGCAGATCACATGCAGATTGCCAACACCGCCGCCATGGACCTCCATGTTCATGCCAAATGACTCGGCCAAATGGGCGATCTTCATCAGCGGTGTGATGCCACCGACATCGCCAATCCCGCCGCGCACAATGTCGCAGGCCCCTGCCTTGATCCATTCAGCGCGAGCATGCATTTTGCCCTCTGCGGTTTCCGGACCACAGATATTGAGTAATGTATTTTCGCATAGCCAAATATAGGAAGACATACTGTGCTCATCCATCGGCTCCTCCATCCAGGCATAGTCGAGCTTTTCCAATTCACGAGCCAGATAGAGGGCGTCGTTGCGGCTGTAATAGTGGAAGGGATCGAGCATCAGTGGCACATCGGGACCAACCGCCTCACGCACGGCGGCGCAGGCAGCAATGTCCTTTTTGGCGTTCGGTGCGCCCTTGTAGGGCGGTTGCCAGGTGTGCAACTTATAGGCTGGATAACCGCGCTCTTTGACACACAAGATCGCATAGCGGGCGTAATCCTCCGGTGTCGCCAGACCGCCTTCCAGGTCGTCGCCACACATGGTACTGGCATAGGCAGGCACCTTGTCGCGCACCGCACCGAGCAGTTTGTGGACCGGCTGCCCCGTCACCTTACCCTTGATGTCCCACAGCGCACAATCAATTGTGGTCAGATGTTTGTCCGTTAACGTCGTCAGATTGAGTCGTTGTCGCTCCTTAAGCAAGTGCCAGATCTTCTCGTTGTAGAAAGGATCGGCCCCGATCAGAATTGACCGGACCAACTCCAATGTAGCGCTAGACATGCCCGCAAAAAAGTGCCCTTCAATGCCTTCATCGGTCTTGATCGTGGTTAAGCTGGCGACCGCTTCATGCTCCGGCCCTGGATGTCCATGACCATCGGTGTCGCGCACGGTGTTGGAAATGTAGCGAAAGTTCTGGACGGAAATGTCAGTAATCTTCACGGCGTATTCCTTTCTAGGTGAGGCGGGTGAGTTGATGGGAAAATCTCAAAATAGACGTGCGATGGTGGCGGTTTTTGACTCGCCAGGGGAGATCGCAGTGCCATTTTGACCTTTGTGCTGCGTATTATACAATATACATAGGTTGATTCGCCACCAAGAATTTGCTTTGCCTCGTGTGAACGATGGATCTTCCCATGAACAAACTCAGAATCTTGTTTCTTGCTGCCAATCCATCCGATCTTGTGCATCTACAAATCGATGAAGAAATCCGCTCGATAACGAACAAGCTTCGTGCTTCTGACTTGCGCGACCGGATCGAGATCGTCACCGCCTTTGCCGCGCGCAGCGATGATCTGTTGCAAAGCTTTAACGAACATAAACCACACATCGTCCATTTTAGTGGCCACGGCAACGACGCAGGCGAGCTGATGTTTGTCGGTGATTCTGGCCAGCCTGAGCCAGTCAGCCAAAGAGCAATTTTGGAGCTTTTTCGAGTGTTACACCAAGAGTGCCGCGTGGTTTTACTAAACGCTTGTTATTCACTGGAGCAGGCACAGGCGATTGCAAGTGTGGTCGATTGTGCGATCGGGATGAAGGCAGAACTGATTGATGAGGCAGCGATCCTCTTTGCCGCTTCCTTCTATCGAGCGATTGGGTTTGGTCATTCGATTCAAAATGCCTTTGACCAGGGTAGAGCTGCACTGCTTTTGAAGGGAATCCCACTTGAGGATGCGCCCACTCTCCTCGTAAAAACAGGGGTGGACGCCAACAATATTCTTCTCGTCTCTGACCAGTCGACTGAATCACCCTACTTGCCTCCATTGGTCAGTAAGCCGGAGCTGTACGACCCGGGAGCGCTGTATACCGTAACTGCAGTCACTCAGGAAGAACCGGCGCTTCAACTCAGGATACCGCGTTTCCGCAGTGACTGTGTTGTATTCACTTTAAGCGTGACCAATCCCAATCTGATCGACATGGGGATTCAGCAGTTGTTTGTTGACGTTTTGTCCTATCGGGCGGTGAACATTATCGACGAAACTGGTGGGCTCTTGGGAGGTGTCCCATTTCGCCGCTATGCTTGTTTGCTTGCACCTCAAGCCGGACAGTATCGCTGCCAGGCACTTTCGGCTGAATATGACTACATTCGTTTGAGAAACGGCGAGATGGAAGAATTCTTAGTCAATGTCCAGGTTGAGCAGGCAGGTGTCTACGCCATTAAGATAGGGTTTCATTACACGATTGGCGGCGAACAGCGAGCCCTGCTCTGCCACAATACCGCCTATCAAGCCTATTTTTCAGCGGACGTTGGCCAAAGTCGCTTGGATCGCTGGCGTGCATCGGATTGGCCGCGCAGTTGGGTTGGTGCCCATCGTGGCCAGTGGAATCATGCCGACTGGGAAGCACTACTCAATGATCTGCGCCAGTCGATCTACTGGCCAATGGAATCCAGGGAAGTTGGACTGGTATTGGAAGAGCTAAAACGTGAGTGGCACGCTCGTTATGGTTGAGGATAATTGTTGGTGGTCTGTGGATGTAGAAGATGCCGCAAATGAGTGAGACAAGCTCACTCGTTTGCGTAGCATTACAGTTTAGGCCCAGCGCATCAACCCCATCTCATACGGATTGATCATCTCGCTGTGATTCGGGCGCATGCGCACGCCGAGGGCAAAGCGTCCGCTATGGTTGAGTGTAAGATTGCCCTTGTAGAGCAGGGCATCGTAGTCTTGACCAATCTTGCTGAGTGGGACCACTTCGACCTCTGTGACTTCGCCCTTGCCGTTGGTCGCTCCATAGACCGCTTCGACGGCGATACTACTTTCGGGAATCCCGTTGAGCCAAGCCCGTGCATTTACGTTGACCGATTCGCCGACGGTCAATTGTGCGCCGTTCTCGGTATTGGCCTCGATATGGATCGATCCCCAGCGCTGGCGAACCCCACTCTTCCAGGCGTTGATCTCGCGTGCCAGCTCGAACTGGTTGGCCGCAAAGCGTGTGCCGCTCTTCATGGCCGGGGCGTAGAGTTGGTTGACATAATCGACCAACATGCGGCGCATTGAATAGTCGGGGGCACAGGTGCGGATGGCGTTCTTCATCACTCGTACCCAGCCGTGCGGAATGCCATCGGCACCACGATCAAAGAAAAGCGGGATGATCTCGCCCTCCAGCGTTGTGTAGAGGCTGAGCATGTCGGCCTCGTCTTGCGTATTTTCGTCCTTGTATTCGCGCTCCTCACCGATCGACCAGCCGTTGCTGCCGTCGTAGCCTTCCACCCACCAGCCATCGAGTACGCTAAAGTTAGGAATGCCATTGAGCGCTGCCTTTTGACCGCTGGTACCGCTTGCCTCATGCGGACGGCGCGGATTGTTGAGCCAAACGTCGACGCCTGAAACAAGATGGCGGGCAACGTTCATATCGTAGTTCTCGATGAAGAGAATTTTGCCTTCGAACTCAGGGCGCTGACTCATCTGGTAGACATGCTGGATCAGTCCCTTGCCTGGCTCATCGGCGGGGTGGGCTTTACCGGAGAAGACAAACTGCACCGGACGATCTGGATTATTGAGGATACGGCGGAGGCGCTCTTCATCACGGAAGAGTAGTGTGGCGCGCTTGTAGGTGGCGAAGCGGCGAGCAAAGCCGATAATCAGCGCATTGGGATTGAGATAGGAGGCAGCTTTGTTGAGTTTGGTCGGCCCTTCACCAAAGCGCATATATTGGCGCTTCATCCGTGTGCGGGCAAACTCGACCATCTTGGTCTTGCGCACTTGATGCGCCGTCCACAATTCCCCGTCGGGAATGGCATCGGTGTTCCAAGTGGCGCGGGCATCGATTTCTTCCAGCCAATCGGCTTGTAGGTATTTGTTGTAGAGATCTCGCAGTTCGGGCTGTAGCCAGGTTTTGCTGTGGACACCGTTGGTCACATGGCCAATTGGCACCTGCGAGACAGGCGTGCCTGGGTAGAGGAATTGCCACATCTGGCGGCTCACTTCACCGTGAAGTTTGCTCACACCGTTGGCATAGCCACTCAACCGCAGCGCCAACACGGTCATGCTATATTGTTGACCGCCCCAAGGCATCTCCTGGCGAGCAAAGCCGATAAACTGGTCGCGGTTGATGCCCAACTGTCCCCAATATTGCCAGAAGAATTTTTCCACCAATTGGAAGTCAAATGAGTCATTGCCGGCAGGAACAGGCGTGTGGGTGGTGAAGATGCTGCTAGCGCGCACCAATTCGACGGCATCTTGGAAGTTTAAGTTGCTGTTTTGCACATACTCACGTACCCGCTCAAGCCCCAAGAATGCACTGTGCCCTTCGTTCATGTGCCAAACCGCCGGGCTGTAGCCGAGCGCTCGCACTGCTCGTACGCCGCCGATGCCCAGCACAAATTCCTGACTGATGCGCATTTCACGATCGCCGCCGTAGAGACGGGCACTCAACTCGCGGTCCTGCGGGGCATTGCGTTCAACGTCGGTGTCCATCAGGAAGATCGGAATGCGGCCAATTTGGATGCGCCAAACCTTCGCATAGACGGTGCGACCGGGAAGATCGACGTTGATGAGGACGGGCTTGCCCTCTTTGTCTACCGCTGGTGTGACCGGCATTTCGGCGAAGTCGATCTTTTCATATTCGGCCTGTTGGCGACCGTCTTGGTCAATGCGTTGGGTAAAATAGCCTTGCGGATAGAGGAAGCCGACACCTATAAAGGGTAGACCCATGTCGCTGGCTTCTTTACAGTGGTCACCGCTCAAGACGCCCAAGCCGCCTGAGTAAATGGGCAGGGCTTCGTGTAGACCAAACTCGGCGCTAAAATAGGCAATCACCCTTTCCTGATTGCTTGCCTGATGTTTACCAAACCAGGTTGCCGCCTGCGGATTCATATATTCATCAAAGGCTTTACAGACCGAATGATAGGCACTGACAAAGGTTGGATTGGCTGCAGCCGCATCTAGCTTTTCCTGGGCGACTTGTTGCAGAAATTTCACGGGATTGTGATTGACTGCGTCCCACAAGTTCTCGTCAACGTGGGCATAAAGCGCTTGTGCCGCTGGCTCCCAACTCCACCATAGATTGAAGGCGATCTCTTTTAACCGCGCAATTGCCGCCGGCAACTGTGGTTGAACCGAGATTCGGGAAATGATATTCATGGTTAATTCCTTGAAGAAAAAAGGCAGTGAGACAGTGGGACAGTCAGTCAGTAGGACAGTGCGACAGTGTAACCTGTACTGTCCGACTGTCCGACTGTCTTACTGTCCTACTTTAACTCGTTTCATGATCTGCTAAATGTATGATTCCACATGCGTGCAAACGGTTGCACATTGCAGATTGTAGCTGAAAGCGATAAGGATTACAAATGAGGAGGGAGGAAAGAGTAACCACCTCTACAAATTTTCAATCTCCACTGGCTCGACTGCATCGCCTAAGGTAAAACCGAAAACCTTGGAGTAGAAGTACAGCTCGGCATCCAGCGAACGTTTGATATTTTCGGCCTTGCGAAAGCCGTGCTGCTCCCCGGCAAATTCCAGATAGGCGACGGGCAGTTCCTTGTATTTGAGGCTGTCAAACATCTGGCGGGATTGTTCTGGAGGCACAACGCGATCTTCATCACCCTGAAAGAGGATGAGTGGACAGGAGATCTGGTCGGCATGGTGAATCGGTGCCCGTTCGATGTAACGTTCGCGTTGGGCGGGATAGGGACCGATCAGACTGTCCAGATAGCGCGACTCAAATTTATGTGTATCCCTGGCCAATGCCTCAGGATCGCCCACGCCGTAATGGCTGGCCCCCGCTTTGAAGACATTGCGGAAGGCGAGAGCGCAGAGTGTGGTATAGCCGCCTGCGCTGCCGCCCGTGATCATCAGTCGCTTGCCATCGACTTTGCCTTGGGCGACCAGGTAGAGTGCACCATTGGTGCAATCATCAACATCGACAATACCCCATTGATCGTTGAGCCGCTGACGATAAGCTCGACCATAGCCCGAGCTGCCCCCATAATTGACATCGATCACCGCAACGCCGCGGCTGGTCCAATATTGGATATGGATATTGAGTGCCGAATCCGTCGCATAGGTCGGACCACCATGGCTAATAACCAGCAGTGGCGGTCGTTCATGGTCAGGCGCGACGAAATCTTTGTTTTGAGGAGGATAGAAGAAAGCATACGCAGTCAATCCACTTTCGGTAGGAAATTCAATCGCCTGTGGAATCGAGAGATAGCCTGCGTCGACGTCTACTGTACTGTTCTGTTGCAAACATTCAAACTGGCGCGTGCGTAGGTCAAATTTGACCAACGAGGTCGCTTCCTGTGCAGAACCAGCTAAGAAAAGTGCCTGGCCATCGGCTGCGCAGATAGCACTGATCTGTGTGTAGGGTGTTGTCACTTCTTCAAAGTGTAAGGTAGTCGTGTCGATCAGCGTCAGGTGAGAGAATCCATGCTGCGTATACGTGCAAATCAACTGCTCGGCTGAGGCAAAGGCATAGGTTGACATGGCGAAGACCCAGCTCGGAAGCCCAAACTCCGCTTCCATCGGGCAGAGTGCCTCAACGATACCATTTCGCCAACGATATAGATTCCACCAGCCCGTGCGGTCCGAGACAAAATAGAGGACACCCTCTGGCGACCATTGCGGTTGAAAGATCGACTCCGTCTTGCCACCTGCGATCTGTTGCGCGTTGACAATCGATCCACCTTCATCCAACTCCGCGAGCCATAGTTCGCAGCCATCCCACGGCATATTAGGGTGATTCCAGGTGAGCCACGTCACCTGTTGGCCGTTGGGGCTAAGCCGAGGCGATGAATAGAAGTCATTGCCTGAAACCAGTACGGTTCCACCTTCTGCGTCGCCTGCGCAGTTGACCTTAGCAATCGTATTGATCGCTTCGCCCGGTTGGCGATGATCCTCACGTACACAGAAGAGCAGGTTGCGCTTGGTATCCACGCAATAGTCGGCATAGCGTAGTTCGGTCGTTGGTGTAAGCGGTTCGGGCGCAGAATCGCCGCTTTGACGGTAGATCCGTTGATCGGTGAAATTGGAAAAGTAGAGTGTGCCTCCTGCCACGGCATAGGCACCGCCACCATACTCATGCACGCGCGTGCGCACATTGGTGGTCGGCAATGTACGCTCGATCTGTTTCCCTTCTGCATTGTGTTGGATCACCGTAACCCGACCTGCTTCCTTGGGGCGATGCTCCAGCCAAAAGATATTGGTCCCATCGAAGCGTGGCTCGTTTAGATCAATTGAATCCGCCACGATCAGGTCGGACGTGATCGGAGAACGCCATGTCCCATAGGGCGCAAGCTGCGGTTGTGTCATGTTGTTAGGCCTTTGGTTGACTTTGGTTTACAAGGTCGATGAAATATGGGTTACCAGTGACGCCTTGCCCTTGAATCTTATAGACAAAGCAGATAGAGATTGCCTGATTCCACTGTGTAGGCGCACACCCTTGCGGTTGCCCATTCGCTGATGCAAGCAGGGCACCGGCAAGCGGATACCCCTACAATAGTGAATTGTACCATAACCACTCGTGGCCTGTTGTTACAAAATGTTGCCAAGCCAGGTAATCTTCATTGGCAAAAGCCGAACAATTGTGCTATAATGGTGGTATGTGTGGACGATTCGTACTCAACGCAACACCTGAACAACTCAAAGCGCTGCTCGATCTACCTGAGACACCGACGGTAGAACCGCGCTACAATATTGCACCCACCCAGCCTGTGGCCATAGTCCGACTGGATGCCAAGGGGCAAGAGCGTGAGTTTGTGCATACGCTTTGGGGTCTGATCCCTTCTTGGTCGAAGGATCCATCGGTGGGGGGGAAGATGATCAATGCCCGCGCCGAGACGGTGGCCGAGAAGCCCTCCTATCGTGCGGCTTTTAAGCGCCGCCGCTGTTTGGTGCCCGCTACGGGATTTTACGAGTGGCAAAAACAGGGCACGAACAAGCAGCCCTATTTTATTCACATGGCGGACAAACTGCCCTTTGCGATCGCTGGCCTGTGGGAACAGTGGATGTCGCCCGATGGCAGTGAATTACAAACGTGTACCTTGCTTACTACGACTGCCAACGAACTGATGGAAACCCTCCATGATCGCATGCCGGTCATCGTTGCGTCGGAAGATTATGAGCAATGGTTGGGCACGGGCAAGGACGCCACTCCGCGCGAACTTGACCAGCTTCAACATCTGCTGCGTCCCTTCGACACCAAGAAAATGGCTGCCTATCCGGTGGACAAGGCAGTAGGAAATACACGGAATGAAGGCGCAGGATTAATTGAACGATTGAATTAGGAAACTGAATGGAGTGACTTCCCATGACCGATTTAGCAAAAGCCCAGGCAACCCAAATCAATAATATCTTAACCAAAACTGGCAAAACACCCGCCGAACTAACCAGTCTGATGCAAAGTAGTGGCCTGAGTAAACATGGAGAACTGCGTGATTGGTTCAAGCGGGAGTTGGGCTTAGGACATGGCGATGCAAATGCGCTTGTGCATTATCTGCTGCAAAGTGATGGTCAGCGCTCAGCCCAAGCTGCTGGCAAAAGCGATGATGCGGTGGTGGATGAAATCTACATTGGTGCCAAAGCTGCTTTGCGACCCATCCACGATGCCTTGATGAAGCATATCTCCAATTTCGGTGAGTTTGAAATTGTACCCAAAAAGGGGTACATCAGCCTGCGCCGCAAGAAACAGTTCGCCATGATCGGTCCTGCCACCAATTCGCGAGTTGAGGTAGGCATCAATGCAAAGGGACTTGTCGCCGATGATCGTCTGTCGGAACAGCCAGCAGGCAGCATGTGTAACTACAAAGTCAAGTTGACTGAAACGAGTGAAGTTAACGAGCAATTGATCGAGTGGTTACAACAAGCGTATGAAGCTGCTGGTTGAGATAATGTAGATTCGGTAGTTCACGATTTGTCATTCTGAGGCGGCTTTTTGCCGGAGAATCCTGGGTTGACAACGCAGGATCCCTCGCAAACTGCCGCTCGGAATGACAGCTCATGTCATAGGTTAGCAACCTTTTTACCCTTTTGCCATGAAAGCCCCGTTTATTTGGTTTCGTACTCGCTAATACTCGCCAATTTCTCAAAGTAATCGGGAAAGGTCTTGGCCGTACATTGGGGGTCATTGATCGTGACCGAGTGAGGATCGAGCGCTAGTAGCGAAAAGCACATCGCCATGCGGTGATCCTTGTAAGTGTCAATCGTAGCATGGCGCAACTCGCTCGGTGGCGTAATTTCGATAAAGTCTTCCCCTTCTACCACCTCGGCTCCGACTTTGCGCAGTTCGGTCGCCATTGCTTTCAGTCGATCTGTCTCCTTGACACGCCAGTTGTAGATGTTACGAATGGCCGTCTTCCCGTCGGCAAAGAGCGCCGTCGTGGCGATTGTCATGGCTGCATCGGGAATGTGATTCATGTCCTGGTCGATGCCATGTAACTTCCCTTTGCGTACGGTGATCGAATCCTCGCTCCAATCGACCTCGGCTCCCATCTGCGCCAGCACATCGGCAAAGTGGATGTCACCTTGAATGCTATTGCGCCCAATCCCAGAAACTTTGACCTCGCCCCCTTTGATCGCGGCGGCGGCCAGAAAATAGGAGGCAGATGAAGCATCGCCTTCTACCAGGAACTTGCCAGGCGATTGATACTGTTGGCGTCCTCGAATGTGGAAGGTTTTATAGTCGTCGTTTTCGACTGTAACGCCAAATTGTGCCATCGTATGTAAGGTAAGATCGATGTAGGGCTTAGAGACAAGTTCTCCAACAATCGTCACCGTGCTATCGCGATGGGCGAGCGGACAGGCCATCAGGACGGCGGTTAGATATTGGCTGGAGATCGAGCCGTCAATCTTGATCTCGCCACCCAGCAAGCCATTGGCTGCAATTCTGAGCGGCGGGTAGCCTTCATTTTTCAGATAATCAATCCGAGCACCTGATTGGCGCAATGCATCGACCAGCGCACCAATCGGTCGTTCTTCCATGCGTGGCTCACCCGTCAACACAAATTGACCCTCGCCCAAGCAAAGCGCAGCACAAAGGGGACGCATGGCCGTGCCAGCATTGCCCAAAAACAACTCCAACTGGTCATTGACAAAGAAGGGTCCGCCTTGTCCCGTAACGGTGCAGCGCGTTTTGTCCGTAGATAGTTCATAGCGCACGTCCAATTGCTGCAACGCATGGAGCATGTGACGGATGTCGTCACTGTCGAGCAGGTTGGTGATCTCAGTGCGACCGTTGGCCAGCGCTGCCAACAGTAAAGCCCGGTTGGAAAGGCTTTTGGAGCCGGGCAAGTTGATTTCGCCATTCACTCTGGTGATGGGTGTAAGGGTCAGTGAGTCCATATTCACACAGTATAGCGCCTATATGGACAAAGTGTCACATGCGAGTAACCATTCAGAGCCGATAGCGTAAGCGCACGGACTAACCCCGTACGCTTACGCTATCGGCTCTGAATCTCTCTATCTACTCAACAACGGCAGATAAACCGCCTGACCTTGCTCAATCTCACTTGCCTTTACCTGGCCGGAGTCGACATTGACCATTAAGGACGAAACATCAACTGCTTCGAAATCGCTCCCCTTCAGAACATCAATCTCGTGCAGCATGTCGTTGTCCCAGCGTTCGTCGGGCGCACCGGAGATGTACCAGGACGAGCCATTGTCGGCCAGGATGATGCCATAGGTTTTCATCGCTTGCAGGATGACCCGCATCTGTGGCGAGAAGCTGGCGAGTGGGTAGTTCGCCTTGAGCCGGAAGCGTTGCCCCATCGGCGGGTATTGTGACTCGGTCAGATCCGATGCCTGGTGGCGGGCGGGCCAGACATAGGTGTTGCGCGTTTCCGGCACAGTGAAGCGGATCGCATGGCGAATCTCACCACTTGCAACTTCGTCGTAGCGGACGAGACCGGGCAGAATCGGCAACCCGGCAGCGTCAGCCGAGGTCCAAGTGTCGTGGCGTAGTTGGTTGGACTTGAGGTCGAAGATGGCAGCAGAGTCAGCATGCCACGAGCCATCCTGCTGCTGGAAGCTTCGGTAAGTCTCATACAAAATACAGTTATCCTTGTCCAGCACCAGCACGTGGCGATCACCGTTGCTTTGTGGGCCTCCTTCAATCGGTGCATCGGTTGGAATGGGATAGGGGCCGGGGTCACTCTCGTCCGGCCAGCGGAAGCTCATGGCCACCTTGGGCTGGCTGCTGGCAACGACCATGTAAGGAATCCCAATCGGTCCACCTTCCCAGAGTCCCGAGCCAAAGTCGGCATGGAAGCCCTGGTTCATCCCAATCGTGTTGATATAGGCTGTGGAGTTGGCATCTAGCGGCAGTGTATCAACAGTTGCGTTCCAGATGTTATCCGAAGGGAAGACATCGCAGTTTTCCAGGGTTGGTGGTGCTGTGGTTGGCGTCGGTGTGGCTGTGGCAGTTGGGGGCACGGTAGGAGATGGTGTGTCTGCCGCTGGCGGCGTGGTCGTAGCCGTAGGTGTGGCCGTGGCTGGCTGTGGCGTGGCAGTCGCTACACCACAACTGCCTGCTGTGCAGTGTTTGGCTTTCCAATCTTGCAGCAAAGCTAACAACGCCTGGGGTTGATTGGTCGGCGCACTATTGCCTGCTTGGTCCACAGTGTTGATGCCGTGGCATGAGGTACACATGCGAATTTCGCCTGGCTGAAAGGTGACCCAGTAGCGCTCGCGCACAATGCCTGTGCCTGCATCATCAACCAGTTGCCAGGTCATGGCGCGCTGTGCTGGCACAAAGGCGGCAACCGAGCCATCGTTGGCAATCTTATAGCTGCTTTGTGGAGCTCCTACTTCGCTAAGGTTGTTGCTCAGCGCATTGTCGTCGTGGAGATATTGGGCAATCACCCGCCGCCCAGAAGCGGGCGTATCGCTACAACAACCAGTCCAGCCGCGCAGTTGATCGCCCTGAAAGAGTTGGATATAGGCGACATCGTAGATTTTGCCGCTGGCACCAATCGTTTGATGATTGGTGCCGCTCACCTTCAAGTTGAATGGCTGTTGATGATCGGCGCGGTCACGTGTGGTCACGTCGCGCGAGACAATCAAGGCCAACCCGTTCTGTTCCATGTAGGCCTTGAGTTCGTTGACATCGACTCCGGCGCTGTTAAAGACTGCTTGTTCGGGACCCGCCAAAGTCTTGGTCAGTCGAGTGGGGCGGGTACGGGCACGCACCTCCACCGGATTCAACTCCCACATCACACCACTAAAGGTTACTTTTGTATCTGGGTCCCAATATTCGATGGTTTTGCTGATGCCTGCAGTCAATGGCTGATTGGCTACGAAGTAGCCGTTGCCTGCTTTGCTCAACTGCTTGAGCCGATATTCGTAACTTGAACCGTGGGGACCGCCGCTACCACTTTCAGTGTCGTTGTCGTCGGTGTGGACTGCAATCAATGTGCCATCGCTCATCGGCACCGGCTCGCGATAGGTTCCGACATTGTCCTCGGTGACAACCGTTACAGTCATGGTCTCGGCATTGCGTGTTGGCGGCGCATCGATCGAAATAAGCGTGCCACCAGCATGAGAGCCAAACTCGGGCGCATTGGTGCCATAGTAGAGCCCAGGACGCAGCGGATCCTCCTTGATCTGCAACATGGACTCGATCGCAAACTGGTTGGGGCGTGGACTCACGCCGCAACAGTAGACAAAGTTGGGGTCATCGGTAAAAGTGACATCAAAATAGCCACCCAGTTCATGGCGCCCCACATGGTTGAGAATTTCGCCTTCGCTGCCATCCTCCAGAATCGTCCAGGGGAAGAATTGGTTGATAGTTTGGCCAGCCAAATGGGTGCCCTCCAGGAGGTCCTTGCGGCAGGCACGCGGCTCGGGATAAACTTCGCTGCGCACACCCAAGGTGTAGACCGCACTGGCCGACTCGTCCGAGTAGTTGAAGGTGCCATATTTATTGCCACCATCATTGCACTCATTGTTGGCCTTGCCTGGAGTGTCAGGATCATCGGCGTCGGCCTGCTGATCACGCTGCATGTGGTCCCATTGGGTAAAAAGGACACGGCCAAAGGAATCGACGATTGGCGTAAAGTCGCCCGAGGGCGCATGATTGAGCAACCGCAGATCGCCTGTAGCCGGGTCGAGACTCCACAACCCGCTGACCGTCGGCGCTAATTCGTACTCATCGCGTTGTGGATAGAGCTGAGCCGCCCCATTGCGAGGTCGATCCGTAGTGAAGATGATGCGATCGTCCGTCCCGTAAATTGGGCTGACGTTGTTGAAGTTGGCTGGCTGGTTGGAGACTTTCGTAATGACAGGTGTATCGTCTTTGCCCAAGCCTGTAATCTCGTAGAGTTGCCAGTAGTAGGTATTTACTTGATATTGTTTGGTCGGCGCACCAATGACCATACTAAAGATCGCTTTTGTCCCATCCCAGTAGACAGCGGGATCACGCACAGCAATGGCGTTGGCACCCTGCATCCCAGAAGAACCATAGCCTGCCGCCTCGGTTAAGTTCTTTAGCGTACCATCACCGTAGCGGATCCAGAGATCGCCACCGCGCGGCACGTCGGAAAGCGAGGCTTTGTGATTGCCAAAGACAGCATTGGCAGAGGTGAAGTCGTAGCGCCAGGGCGGTTGCGTGACAAAGAGTATCGGATTGGACAACGTGGGGCCTATTCCAGGCAACAGAAGCGGTTTGGCCTGCGAAGGAGTCGAGCCATCCAGCAAGAGCATTACCATCAAAAGTGCAGGAGCAAAGCGACGTAATAAGGCTAAGTACGCCATATAAGAGCCTCCAAATGAAATGAGACAGTAAAGTAAGATAAGTAGGATGACTGTAGCAGCCAACGCATCGGCATGCTGTGTTCTACGACACACCAACGGGTATCCAGTGCCAGTATAGTTCAGATCGCCTGCGACAAGTTGAACAATCTCCTTGCTGAACGCCTACGGCGAAGCGGTGAATGCTTAATGAATCCAGCACGCACCCCTCAGAGCCACGAGCGTGAGCGAGTGGTTGTTGTCATCACTCATCACTCACTTATGCTCGTGGCTCTGAGGGGACATCTACTTCGAGGTTGACACGAAGCAAGCCCTGCGCGATACTGCGTTAGAACATTCGTTTGATCGTTGTCTGGAGGAGTTGACATGTTCGCTGCCAAAATGAAACCGCGTTTGATTAGCCCAGAAGAATATCTGCAACAGGAAGAGATCTCAACAGATCGCCATGAGTATTTTAAAGGCGAGGTTTTTCTGATGGCAGGAGGTTCGCACAACCATGAGATGATTTGTGGCGGCATTCTTTCACTCCTGCGTCAACAGGCTCGTCGAAAAAAATGTACTGCTTACGGTAGCAACATGAAGATTCAGGTAAAATCCAGCGGACTATTCACCTATCCGGATGCAATGTTAGTCTGCGGCAAGATCGAATTTGCTGCCGAACGCAAAGATGTTATCACCAATCCCTTGCTTATAGTTGAAGTACTTTCTAGTTCTACTCAATCCTATGATCGAGGTGACAAATTCGCTCTCTATCGTGGCCTACCCAGCTTTGCGCATTATCTGCTGATTCATCAGGATGAACCGCTTATTGAATATCATCAGAAAACCCGTCAAGGCTGGCTGCTGACTGAGACCGCAGGCATTGATGCAACACTGAACTTAGAAACAATCGAACTCTCACTTCCTTTGCGTGAACTCTATGAAGGCGTTGACTGGCTGGAAAACGACCAAGTAACTGCATAGTCAAGCAATCACCCAGCGTGATCTGAACTTAACCATTCTTCAATCCCTTGTTAACACCCCAACTCATCCACTTCCTTCAATCTGCCTTTCCTGCTTCGGCGCAGCTCATTGATCTGCAATCCTATCGACCGGGCTATCTTTTCTTCCCAGCGCGTGTTACAGTACAAAAGGCGGATGGCACGCTCGTTCATTCCGTGTTGAAGCTACATGAGCATCTTGCCACCTTGCAAAAGGAAACGAAGATTGCTGCCATGTTCAACGACTTTGGCCTACCTGTCGCCCAAGTGCTGGCTGGGCCTATTGCGCTGACCGACCACGAGCAATTCCAGGCGGCTATTCTCTGGAGCGAACTGCCCGGAGCCTCCTTGCCCTGGGTCAATCTAAAATCGTTGGACGACGCCTATCTCACCTATCGATTGCTGCGCCAGGGGGTGTTGACGCTCCATAGCCTGACCAAGCTGGTGCGCCAACATCTGCTCGCAGCCGAACTACCGGTGCGCACTCTGCAAGCGGAACTGGAACAAACCATCTTCCAAGCGGGGCGTTGGCTGGAGATTGACACAGTACAGCGCACGGTTGCCGCCTTGCAACGAGTGATTCCGACAATCAAGACGGAGTTGGTCTTTACGAACGGCGACTACAACGCCATCAACTTTCTGCACCAGGATGGCCAACTTTCTGGCTTTGTCGACTTTGAATTTGCCTGCTTCGAGGATCCCTACATTGGCTTCTCCAAGATGATCTTCTGGAGCTTCGATGATTACGGCTGGGGAGCCGGTCTGAAAGCCGGCATCGTCGAACGCTTCCTCTACGACCAAGGTGTCTCCAAACGTGACTTTGCCCCGCGCCTCGCCTTGCGTGCCTTCAGCCAAGTGATGCGCGACGTCTCATTGGACAAACCCGAGGATCGACGCGAGATGGAGTATGTCCTTGGTGTGATGGAGGAGTGTTTGCGCATGATGGAGTAGGTCAGTGGACAGTGAGTCAGTATGTCTGTGTATGAGTCTGTCTTACTGACAACTGTTTACTGTCTCAAGCACAATCCATGCATGAAAATCGTCCTTTTGCCCGGCCTTGATGGGACCGGTGTTCACTTCCAGCCCTTTCTAAACGAGATGCCGAGTCGCTGGGAGGCGACGGTGTTTCGCTATCCAACTGAATCGTCGCAGGACTATGCAACGCTAACTGAGTATGTGGCACAACGATTGCCACGTGAGGAACCGTTCTGTCTGCTGGCGGAGTCATTTTCGGGGCCGATTGCCTATCGATTGGCCGCTTCTGGCCGCTTTCCGATTGAGTCGGTCATCTTTGTGGCGACCTTTTTACGTTCCCCTCGTCCTAGGCTGCTACGACTTCGCCATCTCCTTCCCTTGCGCTGGCTCTTGCAGTTCAAAGCCCCTGATTGGATATTACGGAGGCTGATGCTAGACGTGCAGACCTCCGATGAATTTCTCACTACCTTCTGGCTGGCGGTAGAGCAGGTACGACCCGAAGTGCTTGTCCAACGTTTGGGGTCGATTGCTGCGCTGCCAAGTGGACAGGCCAAGCTCAAACAACCTTGCCTCTACTTGCAGGCGAGCCATGATCTGTTGGTGCCAAGACGAAGCGTCGAGGATTTCAAACAGGTTTGTCCTGATTTAGAGGTAGTACAGATTCCTGGTAGGCACTTTTTGCTGCAGGCGAAACCGAAGCCGTGTGTCGAGGCAATTGAGCGCTGGCTTGCGGAGCAGACAAGATTTGACGAAAAAGCGTAAGCTTCGGCTTTGCGCGATTCGCCCTGTCGGGGCGGTCTAGCATAACCTACGGACAGCGCCCTGGGTTTTGGGGCTCATGATAGAAGGGAACAACAACGATGCAAATCTCTCAAATTCAACAACTACTTCGTCAGTCAGAAGCGCAGATGGCAAACCCCTTCCGTTCGCCAGCGGAAGTTATGCTCACAATTACCGAGGAGCTGGGCGAAGTGGCCAAGGAAGTTTCGCTGCTCGAACGAATTGGAAGCAAAGCTGGATGGGAGCGCGAGCCGAGCCGGGAACGGTTGAGTGAGGAGTTGCTGCATCTGCTCAATATGATGTTCGTATTGGGCAATCGTTATGACATTGATCTGGACGCAGCTTACCGGCGCTATTGGAATGATGAACAGAGATGAAAAAGTATATTCTGCTCGGGACGGCTGCCCTTTTGCTGATTCTCTATTTCTTGCGCATCCCTCTTCTCACCCGCATCGGCTCCTACCCCGTTGTCGCCAGCGAATTGCAACCCAGCGACCTCATCGCTGTCATGTCTGGCGCTCTGCCGGAGATTCACTATGGCATTGACCTCTACAAACAGGGATTGGCGCCCAAGATGCTCTTTGTCGGCGAGTTTCCGGTCGATCTGGCGGTGGTGAACAAGGAGCCATTCGAGGTGGTGCAGATGAGTTGGGATGAGATTGCGCTACACTACGCCGCCAGCCTGGGCGTCCAGAAAGACGAAATCCTGACCAGCGACGCCTTCGCCTCCAGCACCTACGAGCGGGTCGCCGATCTGCTCCAGGTTGTCGAGCAGCACCATCTACATTCGGTGATTGTCGTCAGCGATCTGCTGCATACGCGGCGCATCGCCGACAGTGCGCGCTGCATCAACCCCTCGATCAGGGTCCTCACCGCCCCCACACCGCAAGAATATTACCCTGCTGTCTACCGCTTCCACCCCGAAAGCTGGTGGCACTACGAAGCTGACATCAAGGACGTGTTTGGAGAGTATGTGAAGTTGCTGTTTTACGCGTTGGGGTACAAGTAGGGAGGTGATTCGTGAAACGTGATGCGTGAATTACAAACGATCTCCATTCTACTTTCGACAAGAGTAGAAACAAAGATGATCCGCATTTCACGCATCACGTTTCACTCCTCATACTCATATAGATTCTTCCCCTGCAACTCCCGCGTCCGTCGTGTCACAAACTCCAACAACGCCTCCCGAATCGAGATATCCATCGTTGGCGACTCATACTCCTTTAGTAACGCCTTATACCGCTGATGCGCCCGCTCCAGACCTACAAGCTTCTGGCCCATTTCCTGTGTCGCAACACTCCAATCGCCTGCTCTCCCTATTGCCCCCTCTCTCCCTCCCCCCATTCCTAAAAACCTCTCCACCTCGCCCAAACTCTCCCCATCCAACACAAACTTCTCATACGATGCCGTCAGTCCGCCTTCGAGCCAGCCACAACTGTGCATGACCATGTTGCTATGTGCCAACACTGCTGGCCAAAGATGCCAGAGACTTTCATGTGCCGCCTGAGCATCTACCCCATTGGCCATCGTCAAGCCGCCGTTGCCGCGGTAGGGAAGATGATAGCGCCGCGCCAGTTGTGTGCTGGCAAAGGCTGCCCAGGCGCCCTCCGGCGTGCCAAAGGAGGGAGCACCGCTTTTCATGTGCGTGTTGATCGTAAAGCCGCCATAGACCACCGGCGCACCCGGTCGCACCAGTTGGGTCAAGGCGATGCCAGCCAGCGCTTCGGCATGTTGTTGGGCCAACGCCGAAGCCATCGTAATCGGACTCATTGCCCCGGCCAGGATGAAGGGGGTGATCACCGCCACTTGCCCATGCCGTGCCAGGGTGATCAGCCCACCCAACATGCGCTGATCGTAGCGCAGCGGACTGGTAGCGTTGATCACGTCGCCGATCACTGGAGCATCGGGCAAGTTGCCGCCAAAGGCAATGCGCGCCATCTCGATACAGTCGCCCGTGATAATGCGTCCATGCGCCGCCTCCATCACCGGCTTGTCGCTCAGCGTGAGGGCGGCGTAAAGACGATGCAGATGGCGCAGGTTGATGTTGACGTCTGAAGGCGCAACCTGTTCCCATGAGCCAAAGTGCAGCCATTTGCACATCTGTCCTAACTTGTAAAAGTCGTGCAGATCGGCCAATGTTCCCGGTCGCCGCCCCCGTTCGAGATCGTGGGCAAAGACCATGCCGCCGCATGGCCCGAAGTTAATGGCGTTACCCCCAATCGTCAGGTCGTGCAGTGGATTGCGTGCTCGCCAGGGAAAAGTCGGCGGCGCACTGGCAATTAACTCCCGAATCAGACTGCGCTTGATCCAGACGTGCTGGCGAGCGAAGTCGACCCGTGCGCCAGCCCCTTTCCAAAGGGAGAGCGCTTCGGCGTCGAGAAAATCGATGCCAATCTGCTCCAGAACTTGCAGACTGGCGTTATCGATCTGCTCGATCTGCTGGGTATCGAGAATCTCAACGGGTGGAAATGGGTTGTACAAGGAAGCAGGCATGGCAATGGGTAGTGATGCATTTGAGTAAATTTGACAGGTAAAAAGAATTGTAATTATTTAGAAATTTTTCGGAAGGAAACAGTAATGTATGATGATTATACTCGTAATTCGTTGACACCGCTGATCGTATTGATAGGAGTTGGTAATGGCAAAACAGCGCTTTGCATTAGAAGTAAATGGACCAAAACGACTAGAGATATCCTGGGGAATGTTTTGGAGAAATATCACTATCCGTCTGGATGATCAAATCATTGGGACGGTTCCCTCTAGGAAGGAACTGAGCCAGGGTTACGACATCTTCCTGCCCGACACGTCGTTATTAAACATAAAATTTGCCCGTACCTTTATTACGCAGGAGTTGCAAGTGCTGCGCAATGGACAGCCATTGCCTGGTTCAGCCTCTGATCCGCAGAGCCGAGTAAATGCAGCAGCCAATGTGATCTTCTTTATCGCCGGGCTGAACATTGTTGTGGGGCTGATCGCGCTCTTCTTCCAGGTAGACTTCCTGTTGGCTTATGGCTTGGGCATTGAAAGCATTATTACCGGACTTATTTATGCTATTTTAGGCTTCTTTGTCAAGCGCAAGTCACTCGCTGCTCTGGTCATCGCCATCATTCTTTTCGTGTTGGATGGTGCCTTTGGGCTCGTCACCGCTGTCGAAGTAGGGGCCAATCCCGGCAGTATGGTAATCGCCCGTATTGTCCTACTCATTCCCATGCTGCAAGGCTTCAGCGCCATCCGCAACCTCAAAAAGCCAGTGCGCCCTTCCCGGCCTGCCCTCATGTATAAACAGGGGTAGTGGAATTGGGGATTGCGGATTGTCATCGCCTTACCTGATCCAGTGCAATGTGGGTCAGCAAGTTCTGTGTCACATTCATTCCGCAATCCGCAATCCAAACTCCGCAATCATCCTCTGCTTCTCCTTTGATATAAGGTAAACCCAATCGCACCCATCAATAGCGAATAGAGAATGCCTTCAGTGCCTGGGGAGAAGAAGACGCCTGCTGTACCGGGGGCAAGTTGGATAAAACCACCGGAGAGCAAGCCGAGGCTGATGGCATTGGCCAGGTTGTGTAAGAGCCAACTTGGCCAGACCGATTGGCTGATCAGCCGCAACTCGCCAAAAGCCAGGGCATGGAAGGGCAGCACAAGAAAGGCAAGTACAAGAAAGCTCGGAAGACTCAATGAGGTATGCCTTTGCAATTCAGCCCGATCCAAAAAATAGAGATAATAGGGCACGTGCCAACCTGCCCAAATCCAACCTGTGAGTAGCGCGTTGAGCAGCGGATGTACTGGCAGCGCTGCAAAGCGTGGTGTCAAGTAGCCTCGCCAGGCAAACTCCTCAAAAATATTCTTGACAGCTGCCGCTGCAAACCCCGTCCCCAGTACGATCCAAAGCGAGTTCCAACCCTGCTCAGCAAAGCCGCTCAACGAGATCGCTTTGCTGAGCCAACCACCAACCAGGCAAAGAAGCGTGACCAGCGGCACGATTAATAAGGCAAGCCCATACCACTGTCTGCTCGTCTTGAATTTGGGAGTGATACCGAGATCGCCCCAGCCGTCACCACCAAAGGCACGCAATAGTAGATTTGCCGCCAGCGGTGACGCCAGCCAGATCAGCACCCCTACCCCTTGCATCGGATCTGTTGGCGGGTTCAAACGGTCAATAGCCATGCCAACAAAGCCACCGCCCAGAGCAACCGCGGCGAAGATGATTAAGTTTCGTAATTTCTGATTCATGCTAGATCCTACAAATAAGATGACGAGGTACGTGGATGCAACGGAAATTGCTAGGCCTGCCAGGGATTTGATTTATAGATCCTTGATTGTCTTATCTGCGTACAAATTTCGACCCCTGTGTCTAGGATTGAACGAGGTCGGTCAGCGTAAAGTTGCCTGCCTTGACCCGCTCAATGGCACTGGTCAGCCATGCCAACGCCGCTTGATTGCTACGAATACCATACTCCAGGGTTAGGACACTCAAAAAGAAAGCCCGCTGATCCTTTGCAGTCGCCTGTTTGGCCTGATTCATCCGGTAAATCGTGATATAGAGCGCCAACCGTTCTTCGATGGCCGCTTGTTCACGCCGCAACAAACGGAATAACTCGTCGTCGGCGAGTTTTCCACCAAAATAAACCTGGATCAGAAAGGGTTCGCGAAAATCCTGTGGCGGCAATGGCGTCGAGAGCCAGCGATGCAGTTCACTGCGACCCTGCTCGGTGATGTGATAGAGCTTGACATCGAGACGTTCCTCACGCGCAATCACCTCCTGTTCTACCCAATCCTGTTCAAGCAACTCCGCCAACGTGCGATAGATTTGGCTCTGATTGGCAGGCCAAAAATGTTGAATCGACTGGTCGAAGGCTTTCTTGAGGTCGTAGCCCGATAGCGATTGAAAAGAGAGAAAGCCGAGAATGGCATGTTTGAGTGACATGATCAATCGATTTAGAGCAGATTTCCTGCTCGCTGCTATACTGAAAGGAAAGAGGCTCATCCATCATTGACATTTGATAATCATCTTCTGGTACCGTAGCCGCTGCCTTTAGCTGCGGATCGTCGCTCTATGCAACCTGTATGCATAAATGCAAGCATCTACGCTTCACCAAATTTGTTATTCAAATCTTATAAGGTTGAGCAAAGGGTATCCGTATGATACAAATACTATAGTACTTGTACTATATATCACTCTAACAAAAAAGGAAAATTATGAGTACGCCTGCTCCACAAAAGATTGAATTATACGGTCAATTGACCTCAGCCGATATGCGCCAGACCAAACCGATTCATATCCAGGTGCCCGAAGGAGTCACCAACATTCATTTCCTCTTTGACCATCACCCGAAGTGGGCGGATGACCAGCGGCTGCGCCACCAGATCAGCCTGATGATCTTCGACACGCAGGGACCGCGCTTTGAAATTTCGATTCCTGACGAGAAGGGCGTCTTTATCAACGCCGCTCGTGCTACGCCTGGTGGTACTCCAGGAGCTGTCCATGCAGGTCAATGGATGGTCTTCATCCTCGTTCATCGCCTGCTCTCCGATTTACCGGTGGAGTACAAACTCACAGTTACCTTCTCCTTTGACCCGCTGCAAGAGGACACCCAACCGTGGCCAGTAGGTCAAACCCTGCGCCGTGGACCTGGCTGGTATCGTGGCGATCTGCACGCCCACACTATCCATTCCGATGGCCTGTGGGACATTCCCGATATTGTGCAATTCTGGAAGCAAAAAGGGGTGGACTTTATGACCTTGAGCGACCACAACACGATCTCTGGTCTGCCCCAGGTGCGCAGCCTCACCGATAACCAGATTCTGACGATGGGAGGGATTGAACTATCAACCTATTGGGGCCATGCCGTGGCGGTGGGCGTTCATAAGTGGTTCGACTGGCGCAAACTGGATGGCACGCAGATCACGATGCATGAGTTAGCGCAACAGGT
The DNA here is from genome assembly GCA_046328715.1 of Caldilineaceae bacterium. GTDB lineage: Bacteria > Chloroflexota > Anaerolineae > Caldilineales > Caldilineaceae > JAXLWB01. Next base: position 119,103 of record JAXLWB010000020.1, read on the forward strand.
GATCGACGCTGGCTATCTCTTCACCATTGCCCATCCCTTCGACCCAGGCGACCCGACCTGTTGCGGCTGTCGCTGGGAATATTACGATATGATGCCGGGCAATGCTCTCGCCGTCGAAATCTGGAATGGCCCGTGGAGCACGCGCAATCAGGAGGCGCTCACCTGGTTCTACCACTGGCTCAATGAGGGGCATCGAGTGACGGCGGTTTCGGGCACCGACTTCCATTGCCCGCCTGCCGATGGGGAACGAGATGCGGTCAACGTCGTTTATGCCCAGGAACTGAGTGAAAGTGCCATTATCGAGGCGGTGAAGGCAGGTCGTTGTTACGTCAGTGCTGGTCCAGAACTACTGCTGATTGCCCAAAGCGCCTCTGGTCAGAGCGCCATGATCGGCGACACACTGCCCTCCGAATCCGCCACCATCACCGTACGTTGGCACGGCGGCCATGAGGGTGACAGTGTTCGCTTCGTAGTCGATGGCAAAACCTACCGCGAAAAGATCGTCGGCGCTGAAGGGGAACTCACCTGGCAGCTTGGCCCTGGCCAAGCCCGCTGGTGTACTGCCGAACTACGCGACGCCAACGAAGATTTGTGGGCCGTGACGAATCCAATCTTTTGGAAGTAAGACAGGGGGACAGTAGACAGTATCTCTGTCTACTGCTTCACTGTCCCACTGCCCTGCTGTCCGTCTCTCACCGTTTTGCCACCAGCCTCGATCTATGGCAAGATCGGCGAGTCAAGTAACCAACTATGCTCCAACTTTTTGCTTCCCTGTTGCGTGCCGCTCGCCGTCCCGAGATCTTGGCCATCTGCGCCGTGGTCTTTCTGGCTGATGTCACGATGGGTTTTATCGTGCCTACGCTTTCGCTCTATGCCCAGAGCCTGGGTGCCTCGCTTGCGCTGATCGGTGCGATCAGTGGGTCCGTCAACGTGGTTTCGACGCTGGTCGCTGTGCCGATTGGGTTACTCTCCGACCAGCAGGGACGCCGCCGGGTGATCAGCGTTGGTATGTTCTGTTTTGCGCTCTCGGCCATTCTCTATACAGTGGTCCCCAATCCTTATTGGCTCTTTCCGGTGCGTGTGATCGCAGGCATCGGTAGCGTGGCCTCTTTCACGATTGCCACCGCCTACATCGGCGACATCGTGCGCCACGAGGATCGTGGTCCGGCGATTGGGCTCTTCACCACGGCGATGGGGCTTGGCTTTACAATTGGTCCGGCGATTGGCGGCTTGGTTGCCACCTATTACGGCTACCGCGGCAGCTACCGCTTGGCGGCGGTCATCGGCCTGATCGGGATGGTGATTGCATATCAGGCCTTACGTGAACCGAAAACAGGCACTGCCGAATTATCGACAGCGCGTGCTATCGCCATCACCGGCTCTCTGCGCCAACGATTGGCTGCGCTCAGTCAGCATCCTGGCCTGTTGGCTGCCTGCCTCACCAACCTGACTGGCAGTATGATTTTCAACGTTGTTTTCAGCTTCGTTCCTTTGCTGGCGGCTGGTCTGGGCAGCAATGACGCTGCCATTGGCTCACTCTTCGCCGCCCGCGGACTGGCCTCGGCCTGCTCTCGCCTGCCGACTGGACTACTCACTACCCGCTTTGGTGCCCGACGACTAATTCTGATTTCCATGTTGGTTTCTACTGGCATCATGCTTGGCTTGGCCCGCGCGAATACTGCCGCTTTGCCCCTTCTCCTTATCTTCGAAGGCATCAGCTACGGCATGATGCTCACTGCTGGTCACGCCTACCTGACTGAACAGACCGACAATGCCACACGCGGCGTCGCTACCGGTGTCTATGGCATGATGGGCAGTATCGGCGGTGCGTCCGGCCCGCTGCTTATGGGATTTGTCGCTGATTGGTGGGGTTTGCCTGCTGTTTTCTGGTGCAGCGCAGCCTTGGTGGCGGTGTTGTTGCTGACGGTACTAGCAAGAAGAGGTGACAAGGTGACAGGGTGATGCCGACCCAGTGGATGCTGTGGCGGGCAAAAAAGGGTCGGAAATGGCTACTATGGTACACCTGGCAGGTTTGAAAGAGGAGCGAGTGACCGAGTTCATCGAAATCATCATTGGTTGCTCGATAAAACCTGCCAGGTGTTCTGTTCAGACAGTTTCCCAGTGCCCAGCTATGCCCGCTGCTGGCCAGCTAGGCTGATCTTTTCGTTTTCGCCGCCCTGGTAGGGTTGACCAGTCATCAATGCCTTGGCAAAACCCACGAGTTGGACGACCATGCCGTTGGCTGATTCCCAATACTCTGCCTTCTCAACATGGATCTTGAGCAAGGCCAGATTTGGATCGTCCTGCCCATCGGGAAACCAAGCTTTATAGATGGGATTCCACAACTCCTTGATCTTTGATTTGTCGCGCACCAATTCGGCTTGACCTGACACCGAGACATAACGCTGCTCCTTGACGTCAGCATAACTCACATTCACCTGGCGATTCTTGCGCGTCTCATGGACCTTTGCGCTGTCGGCACCGGTAAAGAACCAAAGGTCGCCATCAAATTCGATCTGCTGCGTTCCCATTGGTCGGCTGCGCAGCGTGCCGTCGTTGTCAATGGTTGTCAACATGGCAATGTCGATGTCCTCGATCAGTTCGCCCAGCTTCTTGATATCTTCACTCTGACCATTGAGTTCAGTTTTGTTTTTCATAGCACTTTTCTCCATTCGCTTTAAGGTTGGCTGCGTCAGGCCTTTGCAAATGGCGGCAGACCGCGTTGCTACAGGCTGACGCAATAAAGTTGCCCGGATAGAATAGCAACTGTGCCTATGTCCGTCTATAGGTCATATTAGGAAAAGGGCTATAAGAGAGGTATAGAAATAAGTGGATAAGGAGGCAATTACATCTTCCCTGTTACTTTGCGACCCCAAGCGCGCCTAAATAGCGCATCGCCTGCGGAATCTTATTGGCATCGCGCAGTTCGAGCAACAGACGGGGCAGATGATCCAACTCGCTGAGTGCCTCGAAGACGGCCTGCCAGTTGACGTTGCCCATGCCGGGTGGCCAATGGCGGTCGAGGTGACCATCGACATCCTGCAAATGAAGATGATCCAGTAGCTTGGCGCCTTCGCGAATCCATTGATCGGGCATCGCTCCACCAAATTGGTGCATGATCAATGCGTGGCCAGTATCAACGCTGAGTCGAACGTAGGGGCTGTTGAAGGAGCGAATCAAGGAGAGCAGCGGGACGAGGCTGTTGTCGTAGCAGACTTCAATCATGAGAGGGCAGTTGATCTGCGCTGCGAGAGGGACGATTTCATCAAGGACCGCATGGGCGAGGTCGATCTCTTGCTGGAGTCCCTGACTCCACGAGTGATGCATCTGTGCATGGCCGAAACAATCAAAGGGGCTGTGCAGCACCATATGGCTGGCCTGCAACTCAGCGCAGATTTCCAACGCTTGTTTGAGTCGCTCCTGCACCAAGCGCTGTACTCGACGATCGATGGTAATCAGGGGCAGACCATCGGTCGGCCCGTGGATGCCAAGACGACCCCTGTAGCCGTCGAGTTGCGCCTTTGCCTCGCTGATGCGCGGACGCCAATCTTCGTCAAGCAGGTTGTTGTTGTAAAAATCTTGAATCTCCAGGTTGCGTTGGTCGGCAAGCAGCCATTCACGAAAAGTGGCGAGCTTGGCAATGGGCATCGCTGCACCAATCAGGATCGGCAGTGCATTCATGCGGCAACCAGCATCGTTTTGAGGTTAACTTCAACTGGGGCCGCTTCTTGGGCGTAGACCAGATAGCGCGTGGGTAGCAACTCGACCGAATTGCCCTCTTCGACCTCAATCGCCTTAGGCAGATAGACCTTGATCACCCCAGTACTCGGCACATTGACAAAGACCTTGCGATAGTGCCCTAGATCACTGACCTGTGTGATCTGCCCCTGCCAGGGACGCACGCCGTTGAGACTCTCGGCTGTGTTGACACCTTTGACCAGTGTGATATCTTCGGGACGGATGGCCAGCGTCACTTGTTTGCCGGTCAGGTTATTGGGCGCAGGCAGGCGATTTTGTCCAGCAAAGATCGCATCCGCCTGCACGTCGGCGTCAAGCATGTTCATGGTGCCGATAAAGTCAGCCACAAAGCGAGATTGGGGCAGGGCGTAGATCGTGCTCGGTTTGTCGAGTTGTTCGATCTTGCCCCGGCTCATCACAGCGATGCGGTCGGCAATGCTCAGCGCCTCTTCCTGGTCGTGGGTGACAAAGATCGTCGTGATCTTGACGTTGCGCTGGATGCTGCGTACCTCTTCGCGCAGGCGCACACGCAATAGCGCATCCAGGTTGCTGAAAGGCTCATCCAGCAGCAGAATCTTGGGTTTGAGTACCAGGGCACGGGCCAAGGCCACACGTTGCTGTTCGCCACCCGAAAGTTGGGCGGGAAAGCGCGTGCCGTAATGGGGCAGGCCGACCAACTCCAACGCCGAATTCACTTCACGGTCCACTTCGCTCTTGCTCATATTGCGCAAGCGCAAGCCAAAGGCGATGTTGTCATAAATGCGCATGTGCGGCCAGAGCGTAAACTTCTGAAAGACCATCGCTGTCGGTCGGCGGTTGGGCGGCAGATGGACGACTGAGTCGCCGTCGATCTGCACATCACCCGAGGTTGGATCTTCAAAGCCAGCGATCATGCGCAATGCGGTTGATTTGCCACAGCCCGAAGGCCCCAACATCGAAAGAAACTCGCCATCGGCAACCTTCAAGGTAATATCATTCACCGCTGTCACATCGCCAAAACGTTTAGTGAGATTGAGAAGAGAGAGTGTAGCCATAAGTATTGACAGAAAGACAGAAAGATAGGAAGATGAGAAGGTGAGAAGACAAGAAAATGTTGCCAGCTTTTAGTCTTCCTGTCTTCTTGTCTTCCTGTCTGGTTTTACACGCCAAACCCCGCCGCCACGGCGTTGCCGCGTAGGAAGCGTTGGGCAAAGGTCAAGAGTACCAATGAAGGCAGCCAGAGCAGGAGCGAGATCACTGCGCCATATTGAACGACGATCTGATTGTTGATATATTGATACATCAGCACCGGCATGGTGCGTACGTTGGGTACGCCGATCAGCAGTGCCCCTTGCGACTCGTAAAAGGTGTTGACAAAGGTCAGCAGCAAGGCTGCCGCCAACGAGGGAAAGACCATCGGCAATGTGATCTGCCAAAAGACGCGCAGCCGCGATGCCCCCACATCCAGGGCCGCCTCCTCTAGCGCTCGATCCACATTCTGAAAGGCCGAGGTCGGAATCCAGATCATCAGCAGCAAGGTGTTGACGATTTGGATCAGGATCACGCCCGGAATCGTCCCCACCAGGCCAAGCCGGAAAAAGACAATTGCAATGCTGACATAAAGCCCAAAGCGGGGGAAGGCATTGGTGATCAAAAACGAGAGCAGCAGCGGCTGACGAAAGCGAAAGTTGAAACGGGCAAAGGCATAGGCGGCAGGCAGACAAATCACGGCTGAGAGCAGCGTCACCACGATCGACAATGCAAAGCTGAGCGGCAGTGCCTTGGAGATGTCGGCACGGGCCAACGTTTCACCCCAATACTTCAGTCCCCACTCGGTCGGGATCAGCGAGGGATAGCGCCACTTGAGAGCAAAGGCCCACAGAAAGACCGAGCTGATCGGCCCCAAAATAAAGATGATCAACCCAATCAGCGCCACCAGGCCAAAGGCTTCACGCTGTACCACGGGCGAAAAGAGTCGGCGATTCATCGGCTACCTCACTCCTTGTTTGACAATTGTACGCACATAGAGGATGCCGACCAGCGCACAGAAGAGGAAGGTGATCACCGCCTGTGTCTCGGCCCCGATCTTGTCCAGATACTCGCTGTAAGTCTGCAACATAAAGACACCCATCATCTGCGGCTGGGCTGGACCCAACAGGTAAGGAATCGTGAATGCGCCAAAGATGCCGATCACGTTGAGACAAAAGGCGATCAGCAAGGGGCGTTGGATCAAGGGCAGGATGATACGCCAGAAAACCTGCCAGGCATTCGCCCCCACATCCTGCGCACTTTCCAGCAGCGGATTCTCAACCCCGCGCAGTCCAGCCGTCAAGACCAGCACGGTAAAGGGAATGTTGTCCCAGAGCAGACCGATCACGATGCCGCTGGCTTTGAGATAGGGTGTCTTGTAGCCCATGATACCCATCAATTCCAGCACGGTCTGCAAGGTGCCGCGCGGTCCCAGAAAGCGGATCAAGGCAAAGGCGAGGATGATGCTCGGTACAAAGAGTGGAAAGAGTACAAGCACCTGCACCGCCCCAGCGATCCGGCTGTTGGAAAAGCGCAGATAGAGCGCCAAGGGAAAACAGACCACAAAGAGCATGATCACCGTCGCCACGGTGATCCAGGCTGTGAACCAGAGATTCGCCCGTGCAATCGGATCGTCAAAGAAGCCGGTATAGCGAATCAAGGAGAAAGTTGCTGGGCCACCTTCGATCTGCGAGGTCCACAGCGTTCGTACCACCGCTTGCAGCGCAGGCAGAAAGATCAAAAAGATCATGATCAGCAGCGGCGGCGTGACCAATACATAGCCAAGCAACCCACTCAGGTCGACTCGTTTGCGGGGGATGGAGGGTGAAGCAGCAAGTTGAGCCATTTTTTGAATCGGAAAGAAGGGTAAAGGGCTGACAAGATGATACTGGCGGCGAATTCAAAAAGGGAATTAATTCCCCTGCTGACAACGAGAAGTGCCCTCAGGCACGAATAGACACTGCAAATAGAAGTGACCGATTGTAGGGGCGTACCCTTGCGGTCGCCCAAGTGCCATGTTTGTCTGCGTTGCCTATAAGGATGTTTCCTAGTCGCTGAGGCGACTTCTCATTGTCAGCAGTCAATTTTAATCGGGCAGCGATTTTGCCAGCATTATCACAAGCTGACAAGATGAAGCGATGAAAAATGCGCTATTATCCTGTCATCTTGTCAGCATTTTTATCGTCTCCAACGCCTCTTGCGTATAGTCCAAAAAGCCTGTATCGATCTCCAGGATCAAGTCGCCTTGATAGTTGGACATCCGGGCAAAGACATCACGATAAGGCACTTTGGCCCAGCCGGGCGGCATGTGCAGATCGGCTTCGCCAAAGGACCAGCGGTCGGGCGGGTTGTTAAACCCAGCGTCGAGCGTGCCACAGTTGTCGCTGATGTGCAGATGTTTGACCCACGGTGCCGCGATCTCGACATTTTGCAGATAATCAAAGCCGAGGTCGTTGGCTGCAATGTGCAGATGGCCGAGGTCGAAGGTCATGCCGATGTTGGGATGGTTGATCGCCTCCAACTGCTGCACAATCGGCTGCATCTGCAAGCGAGCGTGGTGGCGCAGCAATTCCTGGCGCGGCAGACCAAAGCGGGCAATTACCTGGTGTTCCCACTGGTGCGAATCACCGTTCTCGATGCCAATGATCAAACCAGCATCAGCCGCCAGTGGAGCCACGGATCGAAAAGCGACGACCTCACGTTGGGCACCTTCGCTTAGTTCTGCATTACTCAACAATGTCTCGCGCAGCCCATGTCGCACCCGATCCAGTGCCTGCAAACCGCTGTGATAGACCAAAGCGCGTGCCCCGATCTGGCGACAGGCTTCAATCTGCGCCCGCATGATCGCCAGACAGAGTTCGTGGCGTGGGTCATATGCCAAGTTGAGGCGCGACACCCCGTGTACGCTGTAGCGCAGCTTGAAGTTTTTGAGCACCGCCGCCAGATCGCTCACATGGCGCTGTTGCAACTCGCCATTGATGATCAGGATAAAGGGCTGCATGTCGAGTTCGACCATGTCAAAGCCCTGTGCTGCCACATGGTCCAACGTCGCTTCCAACTGCGCCAGCTTGCGAAAGCCATTTTCCACTGAAACGGACAGACCGAAATTATGGATGTTCATAGGAAAAAGTTGAAGAGTTGAAAAGTTGAAGAGTGGAAAGGAAGCAAAGTTGAAAAGTAGGAGCGGCAATACACGCACTTACTTTTCAACTCTTCCACTCTTCAACTTTTATCTACTGATCCTGTTTAATATTCGTCGCCACGTTCTCATACCAACCCTTGTTGCGGGCGGCGCTCCAGTCGCCACCGGGCCAACTCGGTACGTTGCTGGTGATGACGCTAGTGAACTGCGATTGCAGATCCTGCGGCAGGGTAGACCATTGCACCGCTGGGAAGCCACCGATGTCCTTGATCACGGAGACTTGCATCTGCTGCGAAAGCATGAAGTTGACGAAGTCGAGCGCACCCTGCATGTTCTTGGCATTCTTGGGCACGGACAGATAGGAGTAGCCACCGGGCATCGGCAGATCGCTGAACTGGTAGAGTTTTGTCGTCTCCGGCAGCGTTCCGCTGTTCAATGCCTGCAACGCCTGATCGGACCAGGCTGAGATCATGCTGACCGAGCCGTTGGCCAACAGTTCAAGCGTGGGGTTGTTGCCTGCCGGATAGGAGCCTTCGCCATAGATAGCGGGATGGATATCACGCAGCAGCGCCCACGCCTTGTCGAATTCGCCGAGCAGGGCTGGGTCAGGTGTGCCGGGTTTGAAGATGGAAGGATCTTTGCCGGTGACTTCGTAAATTGCGCGAACGACAAAGTTGCCACCACTACCGCCCTTGTCCGGTCGGCAATAGGCAAACTGACCAGGATGGGCCTTGATCCAGGTGACCAGGTCGGCAAAGGTCTGCGGCACTTCGTTCTCGGCGACTTTGCTACTGTCATAGGCAATCAACACCTGCGAACCACGGTAGGCCATGCCAAACTCGCTCACCTGCGAGACGGGATTGATGTCCTTGGCATTCGGCACATTGCTGGCGTCCAACTTCTGCCAAAGACCGGCCTTGATCAGTTCGGGATTGCCCAACACATCAAAATCGAGCACTTCGGCCTGTGGATCGTCGTTGGTGCTGAGGGCTGCCAAGGCACGGTCGGCAATCGCTTTGGTGCCTTCACCCACGCCACGAGCATTGACAAAGTTGATCGTGTATTGTGGATACTCCTTCTCGAAGGCGGGGACGATCACGTTCTGGTACCAGTCCGAAATGTTGGTGTCGCCGTCGGTATAGACGTTGACTACACTTTTTTCTGCCGGTGCCGCTGCGGCTTGCCCGACTGATGCCTGTTGACCTGCGGGTGCGACTGCTGTACAGGCCGACAGGGCCAGTACTAACAGCAAACAGAGTGTGACAAGAAGCCTCGCACGATGTTGCATATCAATCTCCTTTTCTGTGTGAATGATCGTTGAATGTTGGGAAAACCCAAGCAACAGCACTATGCATTGGAACGATTAACAATCCAACAAACCTCTGTTAAAGGATTGTGTTGAACCTGAAAATAATTGGGTTTGGACTGTGTTAAGCGTCACTTGCCCGCAGAATTAAAAGAGAGGAGCTTCTTAGGCAAGTGTTTACCAGTGATGCGTAGATTGTATCAATTCCTGGAAAGTTGTGCAACTCGCGAGAAAGTGGACATAGCCGTCAGCGTCAGCGTACGTAAGATTCTGGCCATTTGCGGGGAGCGAGCCCCGCAAATGGCTAGTTCCTAAGATTACCGCTACTATCAAAATAAGGAAAACAAATATTGCTTATCGCTTTCAATTCTAGCATATATAGTATATTACAGACAATTGAATCGCTACATCAAGCATATGGGGCGATGTCTGCCGCATCCAGTAATGGGTTTCATCATCCAGAACTCAGCATTTTCCCCTACATTGCGCTCCTCGTTACAACTCATAACCAATGTTGACGCTGGCAAGCAATTCTCGTTCTGCACACAAGTAATCTGCTGCTCATGTACAATCTCCCCACACTTAGTTCAAGCAGCGCGCCACCTGTGCAAAACCATCCGAATCTGAACACAACCGACTATTGATCTGTGCCACACTTACCTGCTCTGCGCAAAAGTAGGTCGTGGCACCTGCGCCAAATCCTCTTCTCTGCAAAGTTACCCAACGACACGCTCAGAGGATAGCTGTTCTTGGCGCAAGCGTCTGTGACTATATGTAACCTCTCCCAGTTGCGCGGGCAACCAGGTGGTGAACCGTTCAATACTTGTTTGAAGTGAACTCAGATTCATGGTTGATGGAACCACAAAACAGTTGTACTGCGTACAGTCACCTACGCAGGGTGCAGCCAATCCCCTCCCCTCACTCGCACACATGGTTGTACCTGCGGCAACTCACTTTGACCCCTAATTTGCCACACTTCCCCGTCAGCTACACCCTCCCTTCTGACATCCTTTCAGTAGGTACGAATGAGTCAATAATATTGTGCCTTATTGGTCTCAATCAGTGGAACGAAGACTAATTTACTTTCGTTGTAAGGATGTAGATCAAGCGATCTACGGATTATAGGAAGATAGAGTTACCTGTGCAGCCGATCTGCTGGACCCAGAAGGCGTTCCATGCTCAGCGTGGGTGTGGCTGGTCTGATTGAAGGCGGATGGCTATGGATGCGCAGATCTGCCAGCCTTAGTAAGGAGACACATCGCAGTGGATTTCAACACAACTTCGTCGAAGAATGATTTTCTGGTTCGTGTCGGCCACGATCTGGCCTATCTGATCGAGACGCCGGATGCGTTGGCACGGATGGATCGCTTTGGTTACACCGTTCAGCGTTTGCAGGAGGGCAAACTGTTGCTTGATCAAGCCAGCGCAGCCTTTTACCGCAAGCAGCAGTTGCAGATGCAACAAAAGCTGGAGACGGATCGCTTCCATGCCGAGTGGAAGTTGGCACGTCAACGCTACAAGGTGCATCTTACGGCTGCGCGCAGTGCACTGGGGCGCGAAGCGGATGCGTTGCTGAGCAAGATGCCCAATGGCTACTCGCGCTGGCTGGGTCATGCTCGCTCCTTCTATGCTGCTGTTCTTGGCAACCTGGATTATCTGGCAAAGATGAGCAGCATGACGATCCCGATGGAAGAATTGCAGCGCAGCAGCCAAACCATCGAAGCGCTGGCTGAGCGCAAGACGCAGCAGATGAAGGCCCGCTCCATCGTGCGCACCATCCATCAGCGCCGTGATGCCGAAATGGAAGCGCTGCACCAATGGTTTATGGAGTTGATCGGCGTGGCACGCATTGCGCTGCGCAAAGACCCGGGGATGCTTGACGCCTTACATGGCTATCGTCGCCGCGCGCCTGAGAAGATTGTCAAGGAGGAGACTACGACAACAAAGTCTGCGTGATTTGTTAGCCGTACAATGTGTGGGTAGATGAGGAGGATAGCAGTGAACTACAAACCCTACCAGCAAAACTAGTCTTTTATGGTTTTGTTGGTAGGGTTTGCGTTTTACGCGACCACCAAACGCTCATGATCCGAGTTGGCCCCAGATGTGGCAGAGGCCGAAGCGATAGACGATCCTTGGAAGCCCTTCACTATCAGCCATACGCCCATGAACACCTCCCACAAACCGCCCGGCAGCGAGGAAGCCAGCCCCAGACCGGAACCCATGAATTCGGAGACCATCCCGCCAGCAATAATGGCATAACCGACGAGACCCCAGACGGCCAGCCAGCGGGGCGTCAATCTTGCCTGGTAGAGTGTGTAACAAAGCTGCAAACCGGCCAGCCCCAGGGTGATCATGCCAATTTGGTAGGCATAGCGTTGCCCCTGGGCGAAGAGATCACTTAGGTCTTGAAAATAGGTCGTGGCAGCGGGTGCCGCTTGCAAGTAGGCGTTGCCCAGCGGGATTTGCAGCAGGATAAAGATCGCCATGATGGCAACGAAGAGGCCATCCATGATCCTGGCTGCCAGATAGCCGACGGCGATGCGTTCATTGTGGCGTTTTAGTAGCGGGAAAAGGAGCACCCCGTGCGCAACGTCACCAGCGACGGCCAACAACCAGAGCAGCGCGCTGAGGGTCAGCGTCGTGCTGTTGGTCGCCAGCGTCGCTAGATGATTCGGCGTACTCAGCACGGATTGACTGAGGTTCTCGCCAGCGATCCCGACCACAAACCCGGCCAGGTAGATCATCCCTACTGCGATGGCGGTCGTTCTGTACGGATTGATTGCAGCTTTGCTAGTCATGTTTGTTTCCTTTCTGGTATGGTTGACCTTTGTAGCTACTTTAGTACTGGGGAAAGTATTGTTCTTTGTTTGACGCTAGGTTGGTGTGTCGGTACTTGAGCAAACGACCAGGAGGGCGAAGGGTCAAAAAGAGGCGAGCGATTGCCCAGCACAGGCTCAGGACAGTCAGCATGACAATCACGAAAAATAGGTCGGGCGCAAACAGAGCAAGGGTTGTCATCGGCGTATGGACCTGGGCGGGAAATAGAATCCAGGCCAGAGGCAACGGACAAAGATCGATGGCCAGCGGCAGATAGAGTCGCCAGAAACGCTGGCTGCCGTGTGGGGGAAGCGCGCCGCACTGGTGCCAACGCCGGATCAACAGGTACGAGCCTACGAGCCAAAACAGCGGAATCAGCAACGTAGCCAGTAGCAGCAGTTGTGGGATGACGCTGACTGTTGGATTGGTACTGACCGTGAGGCTCTCGCCACGCAGGATGGCGGCGACCCCTTCAATCGGAATGTTCAGCGCTGCGCCGTTATAGGCGCTACTGACATTGATCAAGATCACAATCCCGATCCGCTGGTCAGGCAGCAGCAAGAGGTTAGAGTGGAAATTGCTGAGGTCCCCATTGTGCCAGATTTCGGTTGAACCGGGTTGCCCCTGGATCACCCACCCCATGCCATACGAACTCGATGGACTCATCTGGGCACCAGGCGTGTGCAGCGTTGCAATGCCCTGCGCAGAGAGGAGTTGGCGATTGCCATAGCGTCCGCCGTTTAACTGGGCAATCAAATAGTGCGTCATGTCCTCCGCCGACGCCATCAGAAAACCCGATGGCGTTGTTTGACGAGGATAGGGTGCAGTGAAAGCGATCGGCCAAAAGAGCCAGTTGCGATAGCCGTTAGCGAGGTCTGCTGCCGCTGGATCGGAAAGGGCCGCAGCACTGTGACGCATCTGCAGCGGGGCAAAGATTGCCGAACGGATATACTCCTCGTATGACTGCCCGGATACGGTCTGGACGATCATGCCCAGGATGTCGTAATTTTCGTTGGCGTATTCGTAGCCTTGGCCCACCGGCTGGCTGAGTTGTACCTTGGCCAGCGCTCGAATGCCATTTTCGAGCGCCAGGCTACTCTGGTCGTTCTTGGCGATCCCCTGGCGGCCTGCGTAGGTCGGTAGTCCACTGTTTTGGTTGAGCAGGTTCCGCACTGTGATGCGGGCAGAGGCCGCTGCGTCGCCAGTGCGGAACCAGGGTAGATAGGTTGTAACCGCGGCATCCAGGTCGATCTTACCCGCCTCCACCAGTTGCATAATCGCCAATGCGGTGAAGGACTTCGAGGTGGAGCCGAGAATGAAGGGAGTCTGGGGGGTGACAGCCCGCCCATCCGGCCCGGCCACCCCATAGCCCTTGAGATAGACCACCTGATCACCTTTAACCACGCCCAAGGCTAACCCAGGAATGTTGGCCGCCGCCATTCTCGCCTGAATATAGGCATCAATGCGAGCTTGATCCATCGGCTGGAGCGGAACGGGCCGCTCCGATGCAGCCTGAACAGGCAGCGCAGTGAACAGTACGCAGAGAAGGAGCAGCATGGGTAGAAACGTGAGCGGTTTTTTTGTATAGTACATTTTTGCCTCCTAAAGTACGTAATGATTAATGGACATGCGCTACTTTACAGCAGAGTTGCTTGCCGGGGTGGAGCGAATTGCAATCGCACACGAACAGCTTGCGGGATCAAGGTGACAGGTGCAGACGACCTGATCAACACAGCGCCAACATGGGCTGAGTCCATCTTCAATCAACGCTACACCCAGTAGATCTGCACCAAGTTGCGCTCGTTCTGGATTAGCAAACGGAATCAGTCCAAGCGTGCCATCATACTGGAAGGAGAGCTGCCCAACTGCTTGGAAGCCCGCCTTTTGGATGCCTGCACCCGACGGCAAATTCTCGGGAGCGTGGAGAATCCAGAAGCGCTCCGCCCGTTCTGCCTGCACAATTCCCTGCAACAGACGTGGATAGAGCCCTTTGCCTTGCCACTCGGCCAAAGTTGCGAAATCCCACAAGTAACGACTCTCTACGTCAAGCGAAAACGCCAGCTTTAGCTCGCCGATCGAAGCTTGGCGTGTCGCCACCCAACCATAGGTCACTGCCACTCCGCCCATATAACCCACATAGGGTAGATGTCCGTCACCCCGCCGTTGCGCTACCTCAGTCAGCGAAAGTTGATTGAGGGTGGCCAGTTGAGCGTCATCTGTTGCCAGCCGCACATGAAAGTCAGTTAAAGGGGCCAAATCGATCCATTGATCAGAAGCCCACCAGGTCGCCAGTGCCATTTGTTCACCTCATCCTTTATGCAAATCAACCTTATTTGTCAGTTAATTACCCAGAAGCCACCTATGTAAGTGTGACGCAATAGGAACGCTTACATCGCGTTTATTCCTTGACCACTGGCTGTGCAGTGCGCACCGCCGCTACTACTTCCAGTATCGCTTTGCTGGATGCTGCTGCATTGGTTTCGTTCCCAATCAGGGAACTATGTGTCGCAGTGGGGACGATGCGTTGGACACTATTGCTCGATAACTTTGTCATTTCGGCTTGGAGGTCAAGCCACCCCTCTTGTTGTTCCAGTGGCGCAGTGACCACAAGCAGCGGCTTATTGCCCAGACTTTGCAGCGCCTGCGCTTGGGTCAGCGCTGCGGGCATTCCCTCAACTTCATCGCGCTGGGCGCGATACTGATGCACCGTCGCCGCAGCGGCAAGTTCGCCCTCATTCGCCGCTTCTGGGAGACCTGTCTGTGAAACGAAAGCGAGGAGTCGTCCTAATCCGACTTGCGCCAAGTAGGGTAATAGTTTCGTCACGGGGCGTAAAACGGCATAGAAAGCGGGAAAGTCTGGCAAGCGGGTGAAGGCTTCATTCGGTTGGGAATCGAGTAAGACCATCCCCGCCACCAGCTCCGGGTAACGGGCGGCGAAGACCCGCACATACGTGCCACCGATCGAGTGTCCTGCTAACACATACGGCCCTTGTTCCTGGGCTTGGGTCAGTAAGCTGTGGAGGTCAGTCGTGACGGCGATGCCATCATGCGGGCCGGAAGCTGCCTCACTCCATCCATAACCCGCCCGGTCATAGACGCAAACGCGGGTCACCTGGGCGACGGCTGGCGCGATCCACCCCGCCATGCTATAGGAAGATTCGCCTAGGCCCGCTTCCAACACCACGGTTGGGCTACCTGACCCCGTGCAGTGGATATGCAGTTGATGGTCACCCACTTGGAATAGCTGCCCCGGTGCCTTGTGGCTCTTCACATAAGATTGTTCGGCAATTGGCTCATAGATAAACCCGACCAGCAGTAAGCCCAGGAAAACAAGGCCGATCGTTTTCATCACTCGGCGCGTTTTGGGCCAGCGATTTCGCTTTGGTGAATCAAGAGAAGAAAGATGCTTATTCATTGGATACCCCCTTGCTGTAGTTTGCCTTGGTTATGCCATGGTGATGACGACTTTGCCACGAGCATGTCCGGTTTCCACATAGCGGATCGCTTGCGCAACTTCGCACAATGGATAACGGCGGTCGATGACTGGGGCGACTTTGCCTGCATCCACCAGCTCTTTCAAAAACGCCAGATCCGTGGGCTTGGCCGCTTTGACGAAGGTGCCAAAGTGCTGTCCTCCTTTCTGCGAGAGCCACGGCCCCATCACCATCATCTGAAAATAGCGTTGTGCGGAGCCACCAACCATGACGTAGCGACCCTGATTCGTCATGGCGCGCTTGAAGTCCGCCAGGGGACGGTAGGCAGCCGCATCGAGAATCAGGTCGTACTGGCGGCCATTTTGCGTAAAATCTTGCTTGGTGTAATCAATGACATGATCGGCACCAAGGCCGCGCACCATCTCGACATTACGGGTACTGCACACGCCGGTCACTTCGGCACCCAGCGCTTTGGCAATCTGTACCGCAAAACTCCCCACACCCCCGGAGGCGCCATTGACTAACACCTGCTGGCCCGCTTGGATCTGGCCTTCATCGCGTAACCCTTGCAGGGCGGTGACTGCTGCCGAAAGCACTGCGGCCGCTTGCTCAAAAGTCACGTTTGCGGGTTTCGGCACGAAGGCACTTTCCTCAGCAGCGACATACTCGGCGAAGGCACCATAGCCGGAATTGGATAAATCGCCGAAGACCTCATCCCCCGCTTGGAAACGAGCGACGTTAGGGCCAACCGCTACAACCTTCCCTGCCACGTCAGCGCCGAGGATCGGGTGTTTTGGTTTGCGCAGCCCCGTACCCAGGCGCATCAGGAATGGCTGCCCCCGCAGGAGATGCCAGTCGCCAGCATTGACAGCAGCCGCATGGACTTTGATCAATATTTCCTTGTCTTTGGGGGTTGGTTGGTCGACCTCTTTGAACTGAAGTTCATCGGGTGATCCGTAGTGGGTGTAGACAATCGCTTTCATAGCTCTCCTTTTCAAGTGATCTCTCTTGGTGTGAACAAAATCATGATCCGTATTTGTTGATTGTAACGATTCAGGCCATTTTCTTCCGGGCAGGGTAGCTTGCTATCGTTTGTCTTGCGCAAGGGCCTTCCTGGAAGCGGCTTACGCAATGTTGCGAAATCGGTTAATTCCGCCATGCCACAACAGCCCACGCAGGATGCGTTTCTGTCGCACGGCACGAACCATCCAATAGCACCCCAAGCCAAGCCCCAACACCACGGCAAGCACGCTGGCTTCGATGCCAAATGCGCCACCGGTCAGCCATGGATTGCCCTGGATGATCGGTTGAAACAGGCTATCGGTCGGCGCACTGGCCCCCGAAACCGCTACACCGAAAATAGCCCCTTGAAGAAAATTCCAGGCCGTGTGAAAACCCATCGCAACCCATAAACTGCGCGTTGCCATATAGATTGCGCCAAGCGAAACCCCGGCTTCCAAGGCAATGGCGATGGCGCTCCACAGCGTGGCGTTCGGGTTACTGAGGTGTACAAAGCCAAAGAATAGTGCGGTCAGGCTCAAGGCAACCCACGACCCAAAGCCTTCTTCCAAAAACCGAAACAGAATGCCGCGAAAGAGGGTTTCTTCAAAAACGCCCACGAGACCGTGTAACAGAAGTCCACTCGCCAGTGCTTGTCCAACGAACGCTACACCGCTAATTCGATAGCCACCCAGCAAGGCGAGGATGCCCACCGCGGCGCAGATGTAGGCCGCACCGACCCCTGCGCCTTTGAGCCAGTCCATGACGAAACGTCGCCAATCCAAACCGATTTCTGCGGGATTGCGCCGTTCGATCAGCCCCGTCACTGCAAAGACGGCCAGTAAGCTACTCGCTGCCAGCATGGCGACCGAGATGTTCGGGCCGATTTCGACGGCCATGGCTTGCAGCCCAGCTACACTCGCCCAAGTGATCAGGCCAAAGGCAAACCACGTGATTAGGAATCGCACTACCCAGTGCAACAGAATCCGCTGCGCCAGCGGTAGGCGGGTCTGTGATGGCTGTTGAATGGGGGGCGCTGCCAAATGAACCGTATCATCGAGTGTATTCATTGTTTCGATCTACCTTTGCTTTAATTGGGTAAACATTGCCTATGCTCCTTCGCTTACTGTTCTGCAACGAGACTCGCCGCTGGCTGCGACGCTACCCTGGTGGTGGGTCGGGGTCTTGGTCTGCTCTCGGCGTCAGCTCGACCACCGCCACCAAGGTCAGGGCCAAGTCACGCGCTTTGTCGAGCAAGCCGTAGAGGGCGGTCTGATCACGAATCGCTCCGGTCAGCCTGCTATTGCCATCAGCGTCGTGCGTGATCGTCAAGTCATCAAACCAGGCCGACCAACTCGGATCGAGATAGCCTTTGACTGTAATTTGATAGTGCAGTGCCATTGTTTTTACCTGTATTCACGGACGACTTACAGTCTGTCAAAATCAACGATGGGTAGAGCATAGCGGACGCCAGGGTGGAACTGCATCCAACGAAAGGTGGAATGGAAGGTGGGTTATTTTCTTGGTAGGAGTTGGGGTTAGAGCAATTGCAGGGCTTGGGCGCGGGCGAGGGCCTGGGTACGGCTGGTAACTTGCAATTTACCGAAAATTGTGTTGGTGTGGCTCTTAACCGTGCTGAGGGCGATCACCAGGGTTTGTGCGATTTCAGCGTTGGATTTGCCGACGGCGATCAGGCGTAGCACCTCCAGCTCGCGCAGGCTGAGGGGTTCGACCAACGCTGGACCATGGCCTGCTGGAGGCTGCTTAATCGATGAAACTTGTCGCGTTCCACCTTCTGCCTTCAGCGTAGGCGGGAAGGCAGCCAGAAGTTGGTTGAGGTAGCCCGGCATCATTCCACCTGTAGAGATGGCGTGCAGCATGGTCAGCATCGGCATTCCCTCATCCACAAAACGGCGGATATAGCCTTCCGGGGCGGCGAGCGCCAGTGCGTTGGCAAGCGTTGCCAGCGCCTCCTGATGCGTCTCCTGCGTCCATTGTGCCAAGGCGCGCACGATCAGGATTGCCAGCACACTCCCCGTCCGCCCTTTCGTCTTGGCGTCTGCCAGCAACCGCTCAAGCAGATCGAATGCTTGCTGGTACAAGGATTGCTCGGACTCGCTGTTCGCCTGAGCAATCCATACCCGCGCCAGAATCAAAGACTCCGCCTCACGCGGGAAGTTGAGATCATTTGTAATGTGCAAACTGCTGGCATCTGCCCAGGCGACGGCAGCAGCGAGGTCGCCCCGCGCTAGTGCGAACTGCGCTTGAACGGCGGCGGCGCGCGCCACCAGGTGAGCGACGAAACCACGTCGACGGGCAAGATTGCTGTAGGTGGTCAATGTCAAAGCGGCGGCGGTATGCTCTCTGCGGGCGTGCTGTAGCCGTGCCACGGTCAGATAACCGAGCGTCACATCCTCGGCGTCGACCACCAGCCGGCCCTCCAACTGTTTCATCGCTTGGTCCAGGTGCCGTTCGGCTGCGTCTAAATCATTCCACTCGTACAGCAGTTCAGCCATGCCAATGTAATAGGCAGGACCTTCGAGCAGCAACGGCTGGTCGGGGCTGGCCGCGATCTGGGCCATCTCGCAATAGGTGGCAGCCGCGGCGTGGAGCCGCCCTTGCATCACCTGCAGGCGAGCCAGGTTGGTGATAGCAGCCAAAGTCCCCAACAGATTATTCGCAGTCTGGAATGGCGCGATCAACGCATTGGCACGCTGCTCCACCTCTTCCGTTACGGTACCGTTTACGCGGAAGGCGCGTGCCACATGCAATAGGGCGATCGTGCGGGCAATCGTCTCGCTCTCGGGCAAGAGGCGCAAGACTTGCTGCCCAAAGGCGACACAGCCCGTCAGGTCGCCGATGTAGCGGGCGATATTGGCCCGGATCGCAGCGGCACGACCCTGGATGAGCTGTACCTGAGCTGTCGGTGTGTCGTCCAGAATGTGAGCTTCAGCATCCTGGACACGCGCCTCGGCCGCCGCCAACTGATTCGTGAAGAGCAGCGCCAGGCCATGGATAATGCAGAGCATAGGGCGGGCACGGATCAGTGGATCGGCGAGCGTGTTCAGCCAGCGCAACACAGTATACACCTGCCCGCCAACGATGATGCGCAGACCGTGTTGCTCGATCAGATGGACCACCCGCTCGTGATCCGCTGCCGTCAACGCGTGTTGTACCGCTTCGGCCACCAGTCCCTGCCGCTCGTACCACCGGCTGGCGCGTCCATGCAAGCTTGCGACTGCATCAGGCGACATCCCATTCGTTAGCCGCTGGCGCAGCACCTCGGCAAACAGATGATGATAGCGATACCACTGACGCACATCGTCCAGCGGCACGACAAACAAATTTACGCGTTCTAACTCTTCCAACAGAAGCTGACTAGAGTGAGCCTCACTTGGATTGTCTGCGACGGGGCTCAAGTCACTTGATTTCCGTTCCAATACGGCATCACAAAGCGCGCCGCACATGCGGTCGAGGATGGCTGTGTGAAGCAAGAAGGTCTGGATGTAGGCTGGCTGAGAGGCAATGACCTCGGCTGCCAGGTAATCGACAATATAGCGATTACTGCCGCTAAAGCTGTGGATGAAACTGCTGCGGTCGTGGTGGTCGCGCATTGCCAGTGCCGCCAGTTGCAGCCCGGCGATCCAACCTTCGGTGCGTGTTTCCAAGGCGGCCACGTCGGCGGCGGTGAGCGATAAGCCCATCACTTGATTAAGAAAAGTGGCAACTTCATCGGGCGTGAAACGCAGATCGCTTGCATGGATTTCGGTCATGGCCCCCCTGGCGCGCAGGCGTGCCAGGGGTAGCGGCGGATCGGCGCGCGTCAAGATGACCATATGCAGATTGGGGGGTAGATAGTCGAGCAGCCATGCCAGCGCGGCGTGAATCGCTGGCGTTGTGATGACGTGATAGTCATCTAAGGCGAGAGCTAATTCGTAGGGAGGTTTGCTGCCAGTCGATGCGCTAAACGCATTTAGTACGCTGGTTAGGATGCTTTCAATCGGCGGTGGCTGTGGGGCTTGGAGCAGGGTAAGTGCCGCCACACCGCACCCAGGGGCAAGGGTGTCGAGGGCTGCGATCAGATAGCTCCAAAAGCGTAACGGATCATTATCCGCACCGTCGAGCGCCACCCAGGCAAACGGCCAGGTTCCACCCGCCGTTGTTGCGCGCCAAGCGCTCAGCAATGTCGTCTTGCCGAAACCAGCCGGTGCAGCAATCAGGGTCAATTTGTCGCGTAGGCCAGCTTGGACGCGCTCGAACAGGCGCGGTCTGGCTACTAGATTGGCGCGTGCGGGTGGGACAAACAATTTGGTGGCGAGTAGGTTGGCAAACGGCGTGTCGGCTGGGCGGACAGAGGCGGTCGGTCGGTCTAGCTGTGTGGCTGCGGGCGTTGCAAGCTTGATCAGTGTTGCCGCCACACGGGTGAGTTGTTCGAGCGTGAGATCCAGCGATTTACCGAGATAGGCCCGGTGCAGGACGCCTTGCTCGGTACGATAGGCTTTCCAATACCAGGTACCTCGCTCGCGCCGCTCCTTGCGCGCAGTGAAATGCCCGGACGCACTCGAAAAAACAAAAGACGTTGCGGTCTCCAACCAGGCAAACCAGGCATCGCTGCCCACCGTGATGGACTCGGCGTCGTTTGACCCAATCACCAACGTGTTGTTATCCACTCGTGCCGTCGTGCGCGCCATACTCACAAGCCTCCATCTGTTGGTGATTGTTGGGGATCTGCTACGGCTGACAATTTGTGTTTTTGCGACTGGTCTTACACGTTCAGGAGGACTACTCCTGATGAAACAACTCCTCCATGCCCGTCCACCAGTTACCTTCGATGCTGCCGGTTGAATTACCCTGTACCGGCTGCTGACAGGGATCGCAGACCGCCCACCACTCCCGAGTCTTGGGATCATCTGCCATCTTCGCCATGTCGGCGGCGAGATCTTCGCCGATGTACTCAAAATAGGAGAAGAGCAAGCCATTCCAGTGGTAGATCGAGTAGTTACGGATGTTACACGCCTCGATCATCGCCGCCACCTCCGGCCAAACGTTGGCGTGGAGTTGTTTATATTCTCCGTATTTCTCCGGTTTGAGTCTGATGATGCTACCGAAACGTTGCATAAGGAAGGTCCTTGAAAAGTGGAAAAGGGGCAAAGTGGAGCAGTCAAAATCGCAATCCGCAATCCGCAATTTGCCCTATTCCTGCAAATCCGAACTGCTCCCTGGCTCCTGCGGCGTCTGATAAACGCCATCCGCCACGACTGCTGGATAGACAAAGTGTTGGCGCAGGTGGGGAATATATTCGAGCAGGACTTCCTCCATGCCCAATCCCACGCGGTTAAAGAGCACCAGATGTTGATGAATCTGCCCCATATCGCCGACGTGGGGCACAATCGGTAGTCCAAACTTCTGCGCTAACAAGCTGATCGTAATGAACTCGCTCACACCACCGACGCGCACAGCATCCGCCTGGACAAAGTGCATGGCACCTGCCTGGATGTAATTCTTAAAGAGAATCCGGTTGGGCAGATGCTCACCAGCGGCAATCTTGATCGGCGCAATCGCCCGGGCCAGGGTTTGGTGGGCGATCACATCATCGGGATGGGTAGGCTCCTCGACCCAATAGGGATTCATATCGGCCAGGCGCAGGCAGACACGCAGGGCGGTCGGTAAGGTCCACTGTTGGTTACAATCGACCATAATCTGCACCTGATTGCCCACGGTGTTACGCACCAGGAAGGTCCGCCGCACATCACGCTCTGCATCCGGCGATCCCACCTTGAGCTTCATCGCCATAAAACCAGCTTCCAGTGCCCGTTTGGCATTATCACGAATTTGCTCATCGCTGTAGTTGAACCAACCCACTGAAGTATCATAGCCCCGATAGCCGCGGCGCAACACATCCATTCGTTCATAACGCGTGGTCTCAGCGCTGCGGATGAGTGCAATCGCCTCTTGCCGAGAGAGGATATCTTGCAGATAGCTGAGATCGAGTGTCGCCACCAGTGCCTCCGGCTTCAAATCGAGCAGCAGCTTCCAGAGCGGCACCCCACGTACCTTCGCCCATAGATCGAAACAGGCATTGGTGATCGCTGCCAGCGCCAGATGGACCACGCCCTTATGCGGCCCCAGCCAACGATACTGCGGGTGATCGGCAAGCATACGGAAGGTGGCCCCAAAGTCGGCCATCAACTCTTCGATCTCACGCCCTACTAGCGACTCGGCCAGCACCTGAATCGCGGCGCAGACCAGATCATTGCCCGGTCCCAGCGTAAAGGCAAGACCCGAGCCGATCAAGCCTCGGTTGGTATGCAACAGACAGACAGCATAAGAATATTGCGGAGCGGAATGGACAGCATCGACCCCTTCACCGGGCTGCAGGGTGTAACGAGCGTCGCGAATGGTGATTTTGTGGATAGTATTCGGCATAACAAGGATTTTTGGTTCGACAAGGTGAACGTTGGATTGAGATTTGCACGCAGTATAGCATAGTTTGATCTATAACTGAAGCAATGAAATTCAGAACCGGAAGCTTGAGCCTCCGGCCTTGGTGACTTGATCAACTTCTGTATGCTAATGCTGACGGCTCTGAATCTCGTGCGACACTTCAGAACCGCAAGCGTGAGCGCCCGGTCTCTCCAACTCGATCAACTTCCGTACGCTAACGCTGACGGCTCTGAATCTCGTGCGACCACTTCAGAACCGGAAGCGTGAGCCTCCGGCCTTGGTGACTCGATCAACTCCCGTACGCTAACGCTGACGGCTCTGAATCTCGTGCGACACTTCAGAACCGCAAGCGTGAGCGCCCGGCCTTGGTGACTCGATCAAATCCCGTATGCTGACGCTGACGGCTCTGAAGTGTTTGCGCCCGATCAACTGCGCTTTACATCGATGTAATTTTGGGTAGTGGTTGAGGTGAGCCAACACCCTAACCACTTGACTAGGTCAAGTTTAGGCAACTCACAGTTGAAAGTTCGGCTTTACCAATTAATAGTATTGTAGCCGTAATTGACACGGAATCGACAAGCTGCAAGGGGCAAGTGGCAGGTTGCAAGTAACAGGTCAACTCTACACTTTGCATTCCGCAACCTGCCACTTGCATCCTTTACACATACAACGCAAGGAGACAATCCCTATGGCGAGTCTGGATAATGAGACACGTGAGATGGTGCTCAGCACCCTGGCAAAATATGCAGCGAAAAAGTTACCCCCAGAGTATCTCTTGAAGCTCGACCACGAAGATGAATTTCCCAGCAAAGTTCTGCAAGAGTTATACGACCCTGGCAAGCTAGGACTGCACTTAGTCTTTATCCCCGAGGAGTATGGCGGACTGGGCGGTGGTGCCTATGATATCTACCGCGTCTCCGAAGCCATGGCCAGCATTGACCTTGGCATTGCCACGGGCGTGCTCGCCACCTTCCTCGGTGCCGACCCGATCACGGTCGGCGGTACACCCGAGCAGCGTGCCAAGTGGATGGGCAAGATCGCCGAAGAAGGCATGTTGGTCGCCTATGGCGCCACTGAGCCGCAGGCCGGCAGTGACCTCGGTTCCCTCAAGACCAAGGCCGAGCCGGTCTGTGAAGATGGTAAGGTCGTTGGCTACAAGATCAACGGACGCAAACAGTGGATCAGCAATGGCGGCGTGGCCGAACTTTACACGATCCTCGCCCTGGCCCCCGGTGGACCCTCCTGGTTTGTGGTTGAGAAGGACACCGCCGGTTTCACCAAGAACAAGCCAGAAGACAAACATGGCATCCGCGCCAGCAACACCGCCGCCCTTTTCCTCGAAGATGTCTATGTCGATGCCGACCGTCTGCTCGGTGGCGTCGAAGGACAAGGACTGGCCCAGGCGCAGGCTGTCTTTGGTTACACCCGTCTGATGGTTGCCGCCTTTGGTTTGGGTGGCGGTTGGGCGGCATTGAAGCGGGCCATTCCCTATTCGCAACAGCGTATCCAGGCCAACGCTCCACTCAGCGAAAAACAGGGCTACACCCACAAATTGATTGTACCCAATGCGGTTCGCCTCGAAGCGGCCCGCACCTATATCGAATGGGTGGCCGAACGGATCGACGGTGGCGATGAGAATCTGCAAACCGAAGGCGCAGTCGCCAAATACCTTGCGACCGAAGCCGGCAATAAGGCGGCGGAGGATAGTATCCAGGCGTTGGGTGGCTATGGCTACACCAAGGAGTACATGGTCGAGAAGATCAAGCGCGATGTGCGTATCACGACCATCTACGAAGGCACCTCGGAGATCATGGAGTGGACAATTGCCCGTGACCGCTGGCAACTCCATCTCAAATCACGCGGCAGCTACTACAACGATTGGGCGCTGCGCCTTGAGCAGAAACATTCACAACAGCCGCAGAATGGGCTGCTGACCGCTGCGCTGGCGATGCGAGCCGTAGCCACCGTGCTCGAACGCTGCCGCATCGACCGCTTGACCCGCAATCAGCACCTGCTCTTCCGCCTGGGTGAATTGATCGCCTTTGCTGAAACTGCCGCCATCTTTTCGGAACGCGTAGTAGACAAACCGACCGAAGCGATTCCGCTCGATATTGAAACCCGTCAGGCGATGGCACGTGTCCATGCCCGCGAAGCTGCGCTCAAGATTGCCGCCGACGGTCTACGCTGGCTGATCGGTGCCGGACAGACCGATCCAAACCTGGCTGATTCGCTCAACCTGCCAGCCATCTATCAGGCCCAAACCGGCCTGATAGACGACATGGACTTTGTGTCCCGCAAGCTCAATGAAGCATTCAAGGCAGCGTAAAAATGACAAGATGACAGGATGAATGGTGATGCGTGACTCATGATACGTGAAATGGACTTACCGTCACGCATCACGAATCACGCATCACCTTGTCACCGCAAGGAGGGAGAGACAAATGAGTACAACTGCAGACCGGGCGATTGCCATAGTAGGTGTAGGAGCCATCTTACCAGATGCCCTAACCGCTCCGGCCTTTTGGCAAAACATCGCCAATAAACGATATAGCATTATTGAAACGCCTCCAGAACGCTGGAGCATCGCGGATTATTATGATCCCGATCCCAATGTACCTGATAAGACTTACAGTAAGATTGGCGGCTGGGTGCGTGGCTTTCAGTTTGACTGGAAGAGCTACCGCATCCCACCCAAAGTGTCCGCCGCCATGGACGAAAGTCAACAATGGGCGGTAACGATTGCTGCTGAAGCCTTAGCCGACTATGGCTATCCACAACGCCCACTCGACACCGAACGCACGGGTGTTATCCTTGGCACCGCAATGGGCGGTGAACAGCATGCCATTACCACCATGCGCGTGGTCTTTCCAGAGTATGCGCGCTGGCTCAATTCGGTCAGCGAATTCAGTCAACTGCCTGCTGATCTACGCACTGTGATCCTGAGCCGTTGGCACGAGACGATGGACAAAATCTTACCCCCCGTCACTGAAGATACGATGCCAGGCGAACTTGCCAACATCGTGTCGGGTCGCGTCGCCAATGTTTTGAATCTGCGCGGCCCTAACTTTATCGCCGATGCAGCTTGTGCGTCTTCCTTTGCCGCCATCAACGCCGCAGTCGAAATGCTCACTGAGAACCATGTCGATGCTGTCATTGCTGGTGGCGTTGATCGCAACATGGGCATCTCTTCCTTCGTCAAGTTCTGCAAGATCGGTGCCCTGAGCGCCACGGGTAGCCGCCCCTTTGGCGATGGTGCCGATGGTTTTGTCATGGGCGAAGGCTCCGCCTCCTTCCTGCTCAAACGTTTGTCCGACGCTGAACGCGACGGCGACAAGGTCTACGCCGTGATTCGCGGTGTGGGCGGTTCGAGCGACGGCAAAGGCAAAGGTATCACTGCCCCCAACCCAGTGGGTCAAGTTTTATCGACTCGCCGAGCCTGGGAAAATGCAGGCATCGACCCCGCCACCGCTACCCTGGTCGAAGCGCATGGTACCAGCACACGTGTCGGCGACGTAGTCGAAGTCGAAAGCCTCGCCTCGGTCTTTGGCGGGGCACCCAGAGGCAGCATCGCCCTCGGTTCGGCCAAGAGCAACATCGGTCATCTCAAGGCCGGTGCCGGTGCCGCAGGCTTGCTCAAGACCGCAATGGCACTCTATTACAAACAACTGCCACCCACGCTCAACGCCGAAAAACTCAACCCCAACATCGACTTTGCCAAGACGCCTTTCTTTGTCAACCACGATCTGCGCGAGTGGAAGACCAACAATGGCACACCACGCCGCGCTGGCGTCAGCGCCTACGGCTTTGGCGGTACCAATTTCCATGTGGTGCTTGAAGAACATGTCCCAGGAATGTTGACAAAAGAAAGCAAGCTTCATGCCGGTGTCGAGCTCGATGCCAGCAAAGGGTCCAACGTGAAATCAGACATTTCCGAAGTTGCAGGTGCTCGTCGATCTACCAATCTTCTTCCGCCACGCGGCATTCTAGCGATTGGTGCGGCAAATCCGGTTGCCCTCAAAGACAAACTCGACGAGCTCTCGCACAAAGTCGAAGGCGGCTGGACACCCGAGCGTAAACTGCCCGATGCCAGTGAACTCAAAGCTGCCGAACGGCTCGTGATCGACTTTGGCGACCACGCCGAACTGCTCGATAAACTGGCCAAAGCGCACAAAGCGGCTGGTTTCGACAATCCGCAAGCCTGGAAAGCCTTACAAGCACAGGGCATCTTCCGCGGCAGCGGTCCCAAACCCGGCAAGATCGCCTTCCTCTTCCCCGGCCAAGGCAGCCAATATGCCAACATGGGCCGCGAATTGACCCGTATCTCGCCTGTGGTCAGCCAGGTCTTTGCCGAGGCTGACAAGGTGATGACGCCGATCCTCGGTCGCCCGCTGACCTCTTATATCTTTGTTGATAGCAACGACCCGGCTGCCATGAAGGAAGTTGAGAAGTCGTTGATGCAGACCGCCATCACCCAACCAGCGATGTTGACGCTCGACACCGCCATTTACGAACTGCTGGCTGAATTTGGCTTTGCGCCCGATATGGTCACTGGACACTCCCTGGGCGAGTATGGCGCATTGATCGCGGCAGGGATCATGTCCTTTGCCCATGCGCTCGAAGCCTCTGCTGCCCGTGGCGCTGAGATGACCAAAGTGAGCATGGAAGACAATGGCTGGATGGCCGCCGTGATGGCTCCGCTGAATGAGGTACAGGCGACTCTGAAAGAGCTTGACGGCTATGCTGTGCCTGCCAACATCAACTCCTACAATCAGGTTGTCGTCGGCGGCGCTAGCAAGGCGGTCGAACAGGCGATTCAGATCTTCACCAAGAAAGGCTACCAAGCGGTGCGCCTCCCGGTCAGCCACGCCTTCCACACCAAGATTGTGGCTCCAGCCAGCAAGCCATTGCGCAAGGTGCTCGACCGTCTGAGCATTTCGCCGCCTCGCATTCCCTTAATCGCTAACGTCACTGGCGAACTTTATCCGACCACAGTCGATGGCATTAAAGACATTCTCGAACTGCAGATCGCCTCGCCCGTACAGTGGCTCAAGGGGCTAGAGACGCTCTATGCCCAGGGTGTGCGCACCTTTGTCGAGGTCGGACCCAAGAAGGCGCTCAAGGGCTTTGTTGACGATGTCCTCGGTGGCAAGGCCGATGTCTGGTCACTCTTTACCAATCATCCCAAGAACGGCGAACTGGCTACCTTCAACCAGGCGCTCTGTGGTCTCTATGCCGCAGGCTATGGTTTTGAAGAGCAAAAGAGTGCAAGCAACGGCCAAACCCCCAGCACCGTCGTCGCAGCCGTTGCCCCTGCTCCAGCAGCCCCACGCAGCGAAGTTGCGATTGTGAAAGAAAATTTACCCATGCCCCAACCAACCTTTGACCTGGGCAACAACAACGTACTTGGACAAGCCTTACTGCAAGCGTTCCAGCAGCTTGCCGGTAACGTCCAAGGCAATCCACGTCCCAGCATCTACGATCGCAACGAAAGCCCGCTCGGCTCGGTTGTGATCAGCGGTACCGGCCTTGGTCTGCCCGGTGCCAACAAGCCGGTGATGGACCCCGACAACGCCCTGCGCATTCTGCGTGGCGAACAATTTGTCGATCTGATTCCCGAACGCTTCCGCAAACAAATGGCGGCCAAACACATCACCCGCCTGGTTAAGAGCGACGACGGCGGCGGCAGCTTTGAAAGTATCACCGATACCGATGAAGTGATCAAGCTGGCTGGCCGTGGCGGTTCCTTCAACCTGGCTGAGGAATATGGTGTCTCCGAGAAGCTGATCGAAGCGCTCGATATCACCACCCAACTAGCGATGGCCGCTGGCATCGACGCCCTGCGCGAGGCCGGCATCCCGCTTGTCCAAAGCTATCGCCAAACCAGCAAGGGTACCTATCTGCCCGAAAAGTGGATGTTGCCACCTGCCCTGCGCGATGAAACTGGCGTCATCTTCGCCAGCGCTTTCCCCGGCAACGACCGCATGGCCGACGAATTTAGCCGCTTCTACGAATGGGAGAATCTGGCCAAACAGATCGATATGCTCGAAGATCTGCGCCGCTATGTCACTGACTTTGCAGCCTCGAATGAGATCAACCGCCGCATCGCCGAACTGCGCGAAGAGATGGCGCGCAAACCCTATGCGTTTGACCGCCGCTTTATCTTCCGCATCCTGTCGATGGGCCATAGCCAATTTGCCGAACTGATCGGTGCCCGCGGCCCCAACACCCACGTCAACGCCGCCTGCGCCAGCACCGCCCAGGGTGTCGCCTTGGCCGAAGATTGGATCCGCAGCGGTCGCTGCCGCCGCGTGATCGTACTCGGTGCCGACGATGTGACTGGCGAACATCTGATGGGCTGGATCGGTGCAGGCTTCCTCAGCACCGGCGCTGCCGCCACGGACGACAAGGTAGAAGAAGCGGCCCTGCCCTTTGACCGTCGCCGCCACGGCACGATCCTGGGCATGGGTGCCTGTGCCTTGGTCGTCGAAAGTGAAGACGCCGTGCGCGAACGTGGTATGCGTGGCATCGTCGAGTTGCTGGCCAGCGAAACCGCCAACAGTGCCTTCCACGGCACCCGTCTCGATGTCAATCATATCAACGATGTGATGAACCGCCTGGTCACCAACGCCGAGCGACGCTTTGGCCTCAACCGCTACAGCATGGCCGAACAGTTGGCCTTTGTCTCGCACGAGACCTTCACACCGGCCCGTGGCGGCAGCGCCTCCGCCGAAGTGATCGCACTGCGCAACACCTTTGGCGAAGCTGCCAAGGCGATTGTGGTAGCCAACACCAAGGGCTTCACCGGCCACCCGATGGGCGCAGGCGTGGAGGATGTGATTGCTGTCAAGATTTTGGAATATGGCATCGTGCCGCCCGTTCCGAACTATAAGGAAGTGGACCCTGATCTGGGACAGTTGAATCTAAGCCGTGGTGGACGCTATCCAGTCCAATATGCGCTGCATCTGGCCGCCGGTTTTGGCTCACAGATCTCGATGACGTTGATTCGTCGTATCCCCGGTGCCCTTGATCGCACCGAGAACAAGCCGCTCTATCAACATTGGCTCTCAGCCGTCAGTGGCTATGACCGAGCCGAAACCGAAGTGGTCAAGCGCACCCTGCGCATCGTGGCCCAAGGCGCGCCGACTCGCCAGCCTGTGCCGAGTGCCTGGCACTATGGCACCGAGCCGACCCTACGTGCTGTGGCTCCTGGCAAGAATGGCGTAAGTGAATACCATCCAATGCCGATGGCCCCGATCCCTGTGGCTGCTCCCGTCGTAATCAGCACGCCGCCCGTTTCGGTGACACCTGCCCCAGCCCCAGTTGCCCCGCCGCCTGTGGTTGAAACGAAGAAACCAACGCCAGCGCCTGTGGTGATCCAGCCCGCGCCGGAGCCCGTTAAAGTTGTCCCGGTTGCGCCGACTCCCGCCCCGGCAGTTGTGGTCGAAGCTAAAGCTGCCGCACCTACTCCTGTTCCGGCAGTCGTCGTCGATCCAGTGGCGGACAAGGTGTTAGCCGTCGTCGCTGCCAAAACTGGCTATCCGCAAGAGATGCTCGACCTCTCGCTCGACCTCGAAGCCGACCTCGGCATCGATACCGTCAAACAAGCCGAAACCTTTGCCGCCGTGCGCGAAACCTTCGCCATTCCCGCTCTAGAAGGTTTGAAGCTGCGTGACTATCCGACCCTACAGAGCGTAATCGGCTTCGTCTACAAGATGAAACCCGAGTTGAAGGCTGCCAACAGCGCACCTGCCCCTGCGGCACCGGTGGCGACCCCAGCAGCCGCACCCGCTGCGACAGTGGCTAGTCCACAGACGACGAGTGCTATGTCAGTGGTAGAAGAGAAGGTCCTCTCCGTCGTGGCGGCCAAGACCGGCTACCCGCAGGAGATGCTTGACCTCGACCTCGATCTGGAAGCCGACCTCGGCATCGACACGGTCAAACAGGCCGAGACCTTCGCTGCCGTGCGTGAAACGTTCGATATCCCAGCCCAGGAAGGCATCAAGCTGCGTGATTATCCGACGCTCAAGAGCGTGATCGGCTTTGTCTATAAAATGCGACCTGAGTTGAAGAGTGTTCCCTCCGCTGCCCCGGCGACCCCGGCACCAGCCAGCCCAGCGACTCAGGCGACGCCATCTGCGACTTCAGTACCCGTTGCGCCATCCCCGAGTGTGACTTCACCGGTCGAAGCGAAGGTGTTGGCGTTGGTGGCTGAGAAGACTGGCTACCCACAGGAAATGCTTGACCTTGACCTGGATCTGGAAGCTGATTTGGGCGTTGATACGGTCAAGCAGGCCGAGACCTTCGCTGCGGTCCGCACTGCCTTCGACATCCCGGTGCAGGAAGGCTTAAAGCTGCGTGACTATCCGACACTCAAGAGCGTAATCGGTTTCGTCTACACGATGCGGCCAGAACTGAAGAGTTCGGCTCCGGTTAGCGCACCAGCATCGGCTCCTGTAGCTGCACCGCCTACTGTACCTGCTGTTCAACCGTCCGCTCCAACGCCGACTGGTGACGTGGTTGCCGCAAAAGTGCTCGCCGTTGTGGCCGAGAAGACCGGCTATCCGCAAGAGATGCTCGATCTTGACCTCGATCTGGAAGCGGATTTGGGCGTTGATACCGTGAAACAGGCCGAGACCTTCGCCGCTGTCCGCACTGCCTTTGCGATCCCAGTGCAGGAAGGGCTGAAGCTACGTGACTATCCGACACTGAAGAGTGTGATCGGCTTTGTCTACACCATGCGACCTGAGTTGAAAAGCGTTGCAGCACCGAGCGCACCGATAGTAGTACCCGCTGTTCCAGTACCAGCCACACCTGTGGCTCAACCCGCAGCGCCAGTCACGACCAGTGACCCGGTTGCCGACAAGGTATTGTCGGTGGTCGCCGAAAAGACCGGTTATCCGACCGAGATGCTCGACCTCGACCTGGATTTGGAAGCCGACCTGGGTGTTGACACCGTTAAACAGGCTGAGACCTTCGCTGCAGTCCGCACTGCCTTTGCGATACCAGTTCAGGAAGGCTTGAAGCTACGTGATTATCCGACACTGAAGAGCGTGATCGGCTTTGTTTACACTATGCGCCCCGATTTGGTGCACACACAATCGCCAGCACAACCCGTTCCGGTTGCTGTTGCACCAACCGCCGCACCGAGTGCACAACCGTCAACTCCTGCTGCTTCAGATGATCCAGTCGCTGATAAGGTGTTAGCTCTTGTCGCTCAGAAGACGGGTTATCCGACGGAAATGTTGGATTTGGACTTGGACCTGGAGGCTGACCTCGGCGTTGATACGGTCAAACAAGCGGAGACCTTTGCCGCCGTCCGTACCGCCTTTGACATTCCCTTCCAGGAGAATTTGAAGCTACGTGATTACCCGACCTTGAAGAGTGTGATCGGCTTTGTATATACGATGAAGCCGGAGTTAAAAGGTGCAAGTGGCACGTTGCAAGCTGCAAGTAATAAAAGTGCACCTGAGCAACAGGCGGTAAGTGCGTCAAAGCCTGCTGTGAAGATTCAGAGCATTGGTACGCTGGCGGATGCGGACAAGATGCCACGTCGCGTGCCGGTTCCGGCGTTGCGACCTGCGCTTGACCTTTGTAAATCAACCGGTGTTGTCCTGGATGCCAACAGTCGAGTTGTCGTCATGCTCGACCAGGGTGGAGTTGGTAAGAAGCTGGTGGAACGGCTGCAAAAGCTGGGTGTCACCACGCTGACCCTGGAACCAGGCATTGCAACCGACGCCTTGATCGCCAAGTTGCAAGAATGGCAGGCTGCCGCACCGATTCAGGGTGTCTACTGGCTGCCAGCGCTCGATGTGGAACCGACGCTTGAAGAGATGGATCTGGCCGTTTGGCGCGAACTGAACCGTCTGCGTGTCAAGAATCTCTTTACGACCATGCGCACCCTCTACGATTCAATCGCCGGTGTCAATCGTTTCCTCGTTTCGGCGACCCGCTTGGGTGGTCTGCATGGCTATGGCGCCAATGCTGCCAGCGCACCGCTCGGTGGTGCCGTGACTGGCTTTACCAAAGCTTACAACGTCGAACGGGGCATGAGCGAACAGGGCAAGGGGCTGATCGTCAAGGCGGTGGACTTTGAGTTGAGCCGCAAGACAGCCGAGCCCGCCGACCAACTGATCGCCGAAACGCTCTTCGACCCAGGTATCGTCGAAGTGGGTTACTGCGACGGCTTGCGCTACACCGTGACGCTGGAAGAACAACCGGCCAAGGATGGCAAGCCAGGCATGACGCTCGACAAGAACACCGTCTTTGTCGTCACCGGTGCGGCAGGTGGCATCACCAGCGCCATCGTCACCGATCTAGCGATTGCCAGCCAGGGCGTCTTCTATCTGCTCGACCTGGTACAGGCCCCGGCGCGTGACGATGAACATGTGCGTCTGATCCGGACGGATCGCGAGGCACTCAAGCGCAAGTTGATCGAGGAATCGAAGGCGCGTAGTGAAAAGCCCACACCCGCCATGATCGACAAACAGATCATGGGTATCGAACGCAGTGAAGCCGCCCTGCGCTCGGTAGAGAGTGTCGAAGCTGCCGGTGGTGTCGCCCACTACTTCAGCCTCGACCTGCGCGATGGCATTGCTGCCGGCAAGGTGATCGACGATATCCGCCAACGGTACGGCAAGATCGACGTCCTGCTCCATGCCGGTGGTCTGTTGATCGACAAAATTCTACCCAACAAGGAGCCGCAACAGTTCGACCTCGTCTTCGATGTCAAGGCCGATGGCTTCTTCAATCTAGTGAAGGCTGCCCAAGGCTTGCCAATCGGTGCAACCGTGGGCTTTAGCTCGGTCGCGGGGCGCTTTGGCAACAACGGCCAGAGTGACTACAGTTCGGCCAACGATCTGCTCTGCAAGTTCGCCAGTAACATGCGCAGTTGGCGGCCTGAGACCCGTGGCATCGCCATCGACTGGACCGCTTGGGGCCAGATTGGTATGGCTTCACGAGGCTCCGTGCCACAAATCATGGAAGCGCTCGGCATCGATATGCTCCAACCTGAAGCAGGTGTGCCCACGATTCGCCGTGAACTAACTTATGGCGGTACCCGTGGCGAGATCCTCGTCGCTGGTCGCCTGGGTGCATGGATGGCGGAAAAGGATGCCACGGGCGGTCTGGACGTGGACAAGGTCAACGCCCAACTGGCCCAACGCAAGAGCCCGTTGCAGATGGTCGGCACGGTCAAAGGCTGCAAACTCTATGGTGGCATCGAAGTCGAAACTACCCTCGACCCGACCGTACAGCCCTTCCTCTTCGATCATCAGGTCGATCCGGGGGTGCCTTGGCTGCCAGGTGTGATGGGTGTCGAGTCTCTGGCCGAGTTGGCGAGTGTGATGGCACCCGGCTACAGTGTGGCTGCGCTCAAGGATCTCAACATCCTGGGTGCCTTCAAGTTCCATCGTAACAAACCGCAGACACTTTATCTGAGCGCCACAATCAAACCGGCAGCGGATGGCACGTTGATTGCCAATTGTACCCTGCGCTCGCTCTTCCAGCCACCCAAGCCGGAATTGCCGCCCACGGTCAAGGAGCACTTCCAAGCTGTGGTCGTGCTACAGCGCGACTCCTTAGGCAAGCCGCAAATCCAGTTCGATCCAGCCAGCATTGGTAATCTGCCGATCAGTAAGGACGAGGTCTACAAGGTCTTCTTCCACGGCCCAGCTTATCAGGTGATCGAGAGTGCCAGTGTCGTTGGTGAGCGCACCGTGGCCATCATGCCCAGTAACTTGCCGCCAAACAGCTTGCCCGCTGAGGTCACAATGCTGATGGCACCACGCCTAGTCGAACTCTGTTTCCAATGCGCGGCACTCTGGAGCACCCAGTGTAAAAATGCAATGGCATTGCCTTCGGGTATCGACAGCCTGACCGTCTATCGCCAACCAGAAGAAGCCAACGGCCAACGGCTCTATGCGCTGGTCTGTGCCGTGGAGGATGGCAAGTGTTATGACGCCCAGGTTGTAGACGAATCTGGCAACCTGTACGTTGATCTGAAAGGCTATCGGACGGTTTCGATGGCGGCATAAATGAGTATTTCCGTGTTCCCTGACTTCCGTGTTTACAAGAAGGCTTTATTAACACGGAAGTCAGGGAACACGGAGATGGTGAAATAGATGATCCAGTGGCTTGTGCAATCGATGGCTGATCTGGCTGGGGCGAGTGAGCAGAATCCGTGGTTGAATGCGGAGGAGGCAGCGACCTACGCCAAATTGAGCAACCCCAAGCGCCGGGAAGATTGGCTGCTGGGTCGCTGGACAGCCAAGCAGTTGGTGCGCAGCGCGTTACAAGCGCAACGTGGTGAAGAGTGGCCACTGGCTCGCATCTGCATTGGGGTGGAGGCGAGTGGTGCACCGTTTGTTCGACTGGATCTTCCGGGAAGGGTAGCTCAGTCGAGTCAGTCGTTTGCTAGAGCTTTCCCGGAAGAATTGGTTAACTCTGTGTCACTCAGCATCAGCCACAGCGCGGGTGTGGCCTTTTGTGCCCTGACCGATCAGGCTGGCTGCCGCCTGGGGGCGGATATTGAACACATTGAGCCAAGAGAGATGAGCTTTGTGGCTGATTTTTTTACAGCAGCCGAGATGCAAAGCGTAGCACTTGCCCCCGAACCATTGCGTGCCAGTCTGGTCACAGCGATCTGGAGCGGGAAGGAGGCGGTGCTCAAAGCGATCCGTGAAGGATTGCGCAGCGACACCCGCGCCGTGGAATGTATGATCGAGCCGCTGCCCTTGCCCGTGAATCAATGGCAGCCCTTTACAATCCGCACCGATCCCGTGCGTGAACCAATCTTTGCCCCCCTGAAGTCCTGGCAGGGCTGGTGGCGAAGTTATCAGGGATATATTTTAACGATGGTGGTGGGATAGAGTGATGTTTAGGTTGAGCATGTATTTGATTTGAAATGATACGTGAAACGTGATGCGTGATGCGTGAATTGTTGATAGTACTTCACGGATCACGGATCACGCGAAACATTACATTTTAACCTAGAGACCCATTGTAATACGTAACCCTATCCGCTTTCTCAAGAGGAGCATTTTGTGGAGTCCTACATTCAAAAACTACGTCAGCGGCAAGCGATTGCGGCTGGTTCCGAAAAAGAGTTCGAGGCGCAGCACAAAAAGGGGCGATTGACTGCTCGTGAGCGTATTGACCTGCTTTTCGATCCAGGCAGTTTTAACGAGATCGATACCCTCGTCTTGCCCCGCTATGAAAAATATTCGGATGGACGCAGCTCGCGCTATGGCGACGGCGTGATTACCGGCTATGGTACGATTCAGGGACGCCGGGTCTTTGTGGCGTCGCAAAATCCGGCAGTATTGGGCGGTTCGTTGGGTGAGATGCATGCCAACAAGATCGTCAAGGCGATGCAGATGGCGATCAAATATGGCTGTCCCTTTATTGCGCTCAACGACTCAGGCGGTGCCCGCATTCAAGAAGGGGTCGATAGCCTGGGTGGCTATGCCCGTATCTTTGACGCCAACTGTGAAGCTTCGGGCGTGATCCCGCAGCTTTCGGTTATTCTCGGACCCTGTGCGGGTGGAGCAGTCTATTCGCCCGCACTGACCGACTTTGTCTTTATGACCGAGAACTCCTATATGTTCATCACCGGGCCGGAAGTGGTCAAGGCCGTCATGCAGGAGAATGTCAGCTTTGACATGCTGGGCGGCGGCTTGATCCACAGCAAGGAGAGCGGTGTGAGCCATTTCCTCTCCAAGGATGACGCCGAATGTCTGGCCAAGGTGCGCGAACTGCTCTCCTACCTGCCCTCCAACAACCAGGATGATCCACCCTATATCGCCCCAATCGACGATTTACAGCGCCGCTGCCCCGAACTGGAGGAGTTGGTGCCGGTGGACCCACACAAGCCTTACGACGTGCGCAAAGTGATCGCCAGCGTCGTGGATGATGGCCGTTTTTGTGAGATCCACGAATTGTGGGCGGAGAACATGGTGGTCGGTTTTGCCCGCCTCAACGGCTATGTGGTCGGGATTGTCGCTAACCAGCCGATGGTACTGGCCGGCTGTATCGACATTAAAGCCTCGATCAAGGCGGCACACTTTATCCGTATGTGCGACTCGTACAATATTCCGATCATCACTTTGCAGGATGTCCCTGGCTTTTTGCCTGGCACCAACCAGGAATATGGCGGCATTATCCGCAACGGTGCCCGCATGATCTATGCCTACAGCGAGGCAACCGTGCCCAAGCTGATGGTCATCCTGCGCAAGAGTTACGGCGGTGCTTACTGCGTGATGAGCAGCAAGGGTCTGCGCGGCGATTTGCTCTACGCCTGGCCGAATGCCGAAATCGCCGTGATGGGCGCAGAAGGTGCGGTGAATGTGCTTTTCCGCAAACATGTCAGTGAAGCTGCCGACCCTGAAGCCGAACGCAAACGCCTGGTCGCCGACTACGAGCAGAACTTCAACAACCCCTATGTGGCAGCCGCTCGTGGCCTGATCGACGATGTGATCGAGCCACGCGACACACGCCGTGTGTTGATCCAAGCGCTGGAGCTAACGCTCTCCAAGCGTGAACGACATATCCCGAAGAAGCATGGGAATGCACCGATGTAAGGAAACTACTATGTTCAAGAAAATTCTCGTTGCTAACCGAGGTGCTATTGCTGTGCGCATTATCCGCACCTGTCGCGATCTAGGCATTGATACAGTGGCAATTTACAGCCCTGCTGACCGGGATTCACTGCATGTGCGCCAGGCCGATGAGTGTTTACCCCTGACTTCCGACTTGAGTTACGGTGACCGCCTAGAGGTATTGGCGCTGGCCAAGCAGGTGGGTGCCGATGCGATTCATCCTGGCTATGGCTTTTTGGCCGAAGATGCCGAGTTTGCGCAGATGTGCGCGGACGCGGGAATCCAGTTTATTGGCCCGTCGGTCGGTGTGTTGGAAGTGCTGCACAACAAGATTGAAACGTTACGTAGAGTGCAACAGGCAGGCTTTCAGGTGCCAGCGCATTGTGACCGCTCTTTCAATGCTAGTGAAATCGATCTGTTAGCCCAAGCCGCCCAGCAGATTGGCTTTCCCGTTGTTGTAAAGTCTTGTGTAGGTGGGCGTGGGCGTGGTGGCCGCGTGGCTATGAATGCAGAGCACCTACGATCCACGGTCGAGCAAGCTCAGGCCGAAGCAATCGCCACCTTTGGCGATAGCCGCATGTACCTGGAACGTTCGATTGCCCCTTCGCACTATCTCAGTGTGCAGATCCTGGCCGACAGTCAGGGCAACATCGTCCATTTGGGTGAGCATGATGGGTCACTGCTGCGTCACAATCAGAAGTTGCTGGTCGAAGCGCCTGCTCCGTCACTGAACCCCGATCTGCGCGAACGCATCTGCCAGGCGGCTGTGGAGATTGCCCGACTCTTCCACTATCAGAATGCGGGCGGCGTTGAGTTTCTGGTCGATGCCAGTGGCAATTTCTACTTTACCGAAATCAAGGCGCGCATCCAGATGGAACATGCCGTTCACGAGATGGTGACAGGTATTGATCTAGTGGCGGAGCAGATCTATGTCGCTGCCGGTCAACCGCTCCGTTTCAGCCAGGCTGAGGTCAAACGCAGCGGTCATGCCATTCTCTGCCGCATCAATGCCGAAGATCCCTGGCGCAATTATCTGCCCAGCCCAGGACTCTTGGAACGCTACCGGCTGCCAAGTGGCATGCAGGTGCGAGTCGATACTTACGGTTATGCAGGCTGTCAGATCCCCGTGCGCTACGATTCGCTCTTGGCCAATATCGTGGCCAAAGCCGACACACGCGCCGAGTGCATTGTGCGTCTACGCCGTGCCTTGGAGGATTGTAAGATCGTCGGTGTGCAGACCAACTTGCCGCTCTTTCTGCATGTGCTCAACAACGCCGACTTTGTGGTTGGCGAGTACGATACTGGCTTTATGTGGCGTCATCGCATGGGCATCTCGTCCAGCGATGAAGAGACTCGTCGTGACTTGGCCGTGGCCTCCGCTGTGGCCTATCTGTTGCGCAGCGAAATTGCTCAGTCACGCTTACCCGAACGTTTCCAATCCGGTTGGCATCGTTCCAGTCGTCACATTCCGGGGTGAAGCAGTAAGTCAGTGAGACAGTGGGTCAGTAAACACTGTCCTACTGTCCTACTGACTCACTGTCTTACTGAATTAAGGAGAAGTGTATGCATAAGATGACAGTTTCGATTGATGGCAAGGCATACGAGTTACAGGTTCAGCCCAACCCCAGCGATCGTTCGCAATTCAAGGTGACGGTAGACGGTGCAGAGGTGAATGTTTACGTGCCTGCGCCCGACGATCCCACGCAGACGGAATGGATGATCATCAACCATCGCCCCTACGAACTGGTACTCAGCCCTGCGCTGGATTGGATTATCTGTGCCAGCGGGATGCACGCCGTCGACATTCATGGCCAAGAAGGGAAAGCCGCCCGACCCACCAGCGGCGATGGTCGCATCAAAGCTCCCATTCCTGGGTTGATTCGACGTCTGATGGTCGAGCCGGGAACAAAGGTCGAGGTTGGCCAATCGTTGCTCGTGCTCGAAGCCATGAAAATGGAAAACGAGAT
Source organism: Caldilineaceae bacterium (assembly GCA_046328715.1). Lineage (GTDB taxonomy): Bacteria > Chloroflexota > Anaerolineae > Caldilineales > Caldilineaceae > JAXLWB01. The sequence continues at coordinate 158,552 of JAXLWB010000020.1, forward strand.
CCGTTCGACTCGATCCGGCGTGGTGCAACAAGTCAGCGTCAAGCCGGGACAGAGCGTGGCGTTGAATGATCTGTTGTTGGAAATTGGGTAGAGGGATGAGATTGGAGGGGTGAGGTCAGCAAATTCATCCCTCTATTTTTATTGTTCATGAATTGTTGCTTTTTGTGGTACTATACTAGGCGAAGGTTATTACTCAGTCTCCTTTAGAGACGCGGATTATAGGAAGCGCGGATCGTGGGTGCATACCAGTGCAATCCGCGTTACCGAATATCCGCGTCTCTATCGTCAAGAAGACAAACTGCTGTCCAAAAGGCACTTCACAGAGGTTACAGAGTTACCGGAGTCCACAATAGAGTTCCTCCTTCTCTCTGCGCTCTCCGTGCCTCCTCTTGTGCTCTCTGTGTCCCTGATTTTGTTTCAATTCTAACCTAGAACCATGAAAAGCGACGCTCAATTGAAGATATTAGCCATCTCGGCAGCGGCGAAGAAGGACAAAACGGTCACCAGCGCTGGCGAGATTAACTTTGATGCTTATAATGCTGGCACCTCACCCAGCGTCACTGTTGACGTGATCGGTGCCAAACAGAACTACCGTGTTCTGCTCAATCCACAAACCGGCAAAGTCGCCTCGGTGACACCGCGCGAGAAGCCGCGGGAGACGGGGCGGCTTTAAAGCAGTGAGACAGTAGGACAGTGAGTCAGTAAGACAGTGAACTGCACTACTGTCCCACTGACTTACTGTCCTACTGATTCACTGACCCACTGTCCTATGCCTTACGCCACTACACCCGACGGAATCCGTCTCTATTACGAAACGCACGGCACAGGCGATCCATTGTTGCTAGTGATGGGTCAGAGTGGCAATCATCATGGCTGGGACTATGTGCGTGCTGACTTTGTCGCCCGGCACCATGTGATCGTCTACGATCATCGAGGCACGGGGCAGAGTGACAAGCCAGAGTCGCCGCCGTACACCACGCGTGGCTTTGCTGCGGATGCGATTGCCATTCTCGACCACCTGGGCATTGAACGGGCTCATGCCTATGGCATCTCGATGGGTGGACGAATTTGTCAGTGGTTGGGCATCGACTACCCAGAGCGAATGGGCGCGCTGGTGCTGGGTTGTACAACGCCCGGCAACAAACATGGCATTCCTCGTCCGCCCGATGTGGACGCCGCCATGCGTAATCGTTCGGGTGGCATGCTCGCTACCTTCAAGATGATGACCACGGCGCTCTCGCCCAAATGGATCTTCACCCATCCTGGCTACATGCGCGTGGCCCAGGCCATGATGAAATACCCCACGCCACCCCATGCCCTCAAACTCCACTACGAAGCCAGCGAAGGCCACGACGCCTGGGATCTGCTGCCGACGATCCACTCACCGACCCTGGTTATTCACGGCAGCGAGGATCAGGTCAATGTCACAGCCAATGCGCCGCTGCTGGCGGGTCGGATTCCTGGGGCGGAGTTGTATATTGTGAAAGGGGGAAGACATTTGTTCTTGGTGGAGTTTCGGGAAGAAGCGAGTCGGGTGGTTCTGGGGTTTTTGAGGAAGCATCCAGTTCGTTAGAACAGATTTAGTCATAAAGGGACGAATCGGGCGCAAAACTGGAGTGCATCGCCAACCCGATCTATATGCGTGTTCTGATCTTAACCTTTGCGCTCGCTCTCGATTATGTGTTGGACTACACAACAATTCGCCATTAGTACATTGCTAACGGTACGCTAAATCTCGATGCTTTGTTCGATCACTTCAAAGCCTTTATATGTGAGCATGGGACTAGCGTAGGCTTTGTTTGACGAAAAAGTAATCATACTCACTGGATGATAAGGTTTGTTTGTATAGCTCGTTCACTAACCACAATCCACTTTCTCTTATTCTTTCCTTAGGTGAATACTGGCCCAGCCAGGAATCAGTTGGACAGCAGTCAGTACATAATGAAACAGTTGAGATGAGCTTTGACTCTAATTCCATACGTTCATCTTTATCTTCGATACAATATACCGCGAAGAAGAAATGATTTCGGATATACTGGCTGACCTGCTGTTCGATCTGCTTTTGTTTACCTGTGTCTACACTCGCTCCGTGCCTTTGCTTCGCTGTTGTCGTGGTCAGATCTATCTCCCATTGTGCCAGGAATGGATCGTGATTACGGCTGAGGATCGCTCTGCCGATATTTTTGCGAAAAATGCTTCGATCTTTATTTTCATGTACAAAGTGCTGTTCGAGTCGTGACCGTAATTGACCCGAACCTGTATGGGTGCCAACACGGACAATTCGATTGGTGCCATGAGCGGTTTCACCTACTTCGAAGAGAATGTATATGCCATCATGGGGAATCTGGGTGCGATCAAAAGGAAAATGATGGATTTGCAAATGATTGAAGAACACATGCAAGTTCTTACATATATTACTCATTTCGACCTCTGCTCAGATATTGCAATTGTTTGCCGATTGGTAATCCCTCCATCGGAACATGAACGTGCGAGATCTGTGGAATCAGAAACTTCCGATATTTTTCTCCAGCAAGAAAGGTGAACTGATCTTGCTTCAGATCTGCACATTCTGCTAGCTGTTTCAATACACCGTTGGCCCAGCGTCGGATCTCGTCGGTAGACATCGTATTCAGCGTTTGATTATAAGGCTCGACCTCCTCCTGAAGTTTGAGTAAACCATATTTTGCCGAGAGAATGTAAATCGCATCAGGATGCAATCTATGGGCAAACCCTAAGTTTTTCCTGAATAATGGACTGATATACAGATCCACTGCACGTGCCTTATGTGGGAGTTTCATACTTACACATGAGATTAGCACTATTTTTCTTGACATATATTGCCTATTGTTAGTTGAATTACCGTATACGAAAAATGGCTTAATAAATTATAGCTTCTGGAGATGCCTCGGATAATAACAATTTGATTACAGAAAGCGTAGGAGAAAATAGGTCAAGGCGGAGTGGATGTGGAGATGGTAGAACTACTTACGCTTTGTGTTTGTAGTCAT
>JAXLWB010000021.1:0-154271 GCA_046328715.1 Caldilineaceae bacterium
AACAAAAAATTGACGCAAAGATGCATGAGACAAGGAACACATAGGTCCTTATCTCATGCATCTTTGCGTTAGCTTATAGTTCCTGTTCAAAGATTGCCAGGTAAGCTACTATTGGGGTGGAGTTTCAACAACACGCAATCCCAAACCAAAAACGCCATTATTTGAATCGCCGGTAAATGATCCGAGATAGAGATGATAATCACCATCCTGAAGCGGGATCGTGGTGCGAAGCACGGGAACTGCTTCTTGTTTTTGTGCGACAAGGCCAAACTGATTACTAAAAGAAGAGTAACTCTGTAACCACCAGTGATTGTCAATTGCTGATGTGGGAGTATACGTGTCCCCAGTGGTCGTAGTTGTATCTTCTGCTTCGAACTTTACTTCACTACCATTTTCTGCCACAACTCGAACATAATCGTAAACGGCATCCTGGCCTGGGAGTGGTGCAATATCAAGCAGCAGCTTTCCTCCTTTGACCGTCACAATGCCAGCATCATACTCAATTGGGGTGACGCTCAGGTCACCCTGAAAGGACTGCACTGGCACGAAAAGCTCGCCGTTGGGGTAGACAGCATGAAGCATAGATCCTGTCAAAGAAGGGGAAGTAGCTGGCAACGCCAAGGGGCTGATCGGTTGGCTGGCTGTTTTCCGTCCATCGTCGACTTTGTAGGAGACAAAAAGCAATGAGCCATTATTTACATAATGTTCCTCGTATTGACCATTGGGCCACTCACGTCTTAGAACATCAAGCCAGTTTAGATGATTGGTTGTTAGCAGCCAGACAAAGGGCGGTCCGGGGCACTGTTCAATGCTGTTCTCTGGCGCATTTTCCGGCAGGTCGACAGTAACGCGCGGGTAGGCAAGAAATGCAGTCTCGCGCACACTTAACTCATAGGGATTGCTAAAACTACAGGCAGTCACTTCAGGTGGCAACTGGGAAAGATAGCGCCCCAAACAAGCTTGACCCCGGCAATTATCATCGACCGTGTCAATATATAGTCGCCAATCTTGCCAACCTGTCCAGCCTAGCCAAAGTACGATCAGCACTGCAAAGCCATTCATCAGCGTAGCCCTTGGCAAATATAATTTGCCGATGCTGGCATTCGTAATTTTTGGTTCGGGATGCCAGGAACGTTGTGCAAGGCCGCGCCAAATTGCTTCAATCGCGATAGCAACGAAGAGCGCAGCTACGTAAACGATGCCAACCAAACGCATCCACGCAGGGGAATCCCCAGTAAGAATTGCACCCAAGACCAACATACACAGGTAGTAGATCACGCCTAGCACTGCAATCGGCCGCAGCCAGCGGCGCACGCAATAGGCAAAGCCAAGCGCTATCAACGGTGAAATTGGAGTGCTAAACATCGGGTGTGCATAGGCAAATTGCGTACTTTGGTCGGGCCAGACATGAAACATCAAAAGTGAACGCCGAATCTGCTCCAGTAACACCTCAAACTCAGTCTCTACCTGATATTTACCTTTAAGATGGTGCATCACATCCGGATAATAGAGGAAAACGACACGGCTTCGCTCCAGTAAGGCTGTGGTATTCTGTGAAAAATAGACCAGATTTGGGCCCAAAGCCACTAACGCGCCGAGTGCCACAAACAAAAAACCTAGCCAATTTTCGGTGATCCAACGACGGCGAAAGAGCAAGGAATAGATCAAGAACCCCAGGACAATAAAGATAATCACTCGCCCTGAGTAATACATCAACAAACTAAACCCAAACAAGATGCCAGAAAGCGCAAAAGAAGCATAGCGCCGTGACTTCATGCCATCAATTAAAAAATAGAAACCGAATATATTAAAAGGCCAGGGGTCGATATAGGCGGAGAGACGAGCAAAATGAATATTAGCGATATTAATGGCAGACACTGCGGTAGTTATTAAGGCCAAACGTGGCATGTCCGAAATGCGCAGCACCAGCAGATAGACACCAATGAGTGTCAAAACACTCATGCTGAACGCGCCCATATTCATGCCGTAAAGGTTGTTGCCAAAGAGGCTCATCGAAATGTAGTAGGGCATATAGCCCACAAAGGGAATATCTGCCCAAGCTTCGCGGAAGATACGCAGATCACCTGCACCCAGCAGATATTTGCGCACCTCAAGACCATAGGAAGCCATGTCGCCATGTAGATCGTTGGGAATCGTATCCAGTCGAGTGTAGCGAAGCCAGATGCCGATGGCCATCACAAGAAGAAACGCCAGCCAGATGAGACGATCTTTATTGATTTGCAAAGAAGCTATCACAGCACGCCACTGGAAGGGTTGTATAGCAAGAAAGAGGGCTATTGAGAATAGCCAACGCTGACGGCTGCCTTCGGTTTCGCCATTTTTATAAAAGAGCCACATGTTGATGAGCGCAAGTGCCACAGCCGTCACCAGCAGTATCACGCGTGCACGGCCATAGTTTGCCCGAGTTGTCCCGCTCTCTCTATCGTCTGTATCAACACTTTCTACTGGCCACAATGAAGGAGCAAAAAGTGCGAAAAGCAGCATAGCAAAGAGGTAAAGGCCCGCTGCCAGCCACATATGCCACTCGTCGAACCAGACTGTATTTTGGCCCAATTCCACTAATTGTTGGCGAATCCAGACAGCATCAAAACAAAATTGCGCAACATAGGCAATCAAAATAGCAAGAACGCTGGCGAGTAATGTCGTCAATGAAACGCGCTGCGTGATAACAGTTTCTGGTTCTATACCATCCTTAATGATACTAGCATCAAACGAGCCTGCCACTAATTTGGTAAGACGTAGTTGCCAGCGCCCTGCGCGCACATAAAGCACCTCATGTTCAGCCATTTGAGGACGTTCAAGTTCACTCATAATCAAATATTAACTGTATTGCGCTTGCGATTAGAATCGGAGTTTTGCTACTCGAAAAGAGCCGAGCACAGCACGGTGAAGGGACAGTCGTGCTCGCATATTGACTTACCGTCCTACTGATGCGCTGTCTCACTGTTTTTGACCAATGCAAAGCAGGGATTGCCCAATGGGAGCATCCCACACCTTGCGCAGGCTATGCTCAAAGGCAATAAAGAAAGGAGCTAAAATATTGAACAATTGTAGTTGACCTATGGGTAAGATGTTCCGCTTTAGAACTCGGCTGTTGAGCCACCATCCAGGTATTCCTGCCAAGTTCATGTAGCTCGACTTGAGAATCGTAAAGCCAGCTTGTTGCACCTTTGCATCCAATGTTGCCTGATCATATCGACAAAAGTGACCAAGCGCAATATCAAGCGAGCCATACATAAATTGTCCAGCCGGTACAAAGAGCAAGAGCCGTCCGCCTGGCACCAACAGATCGTACATGTGGCGCAACGCCAGTTGGTCTTGTTCAATATGTTCAAGCACATTTAGGCAAATAATCGTATCAAAGCGATGGTCGATTAACTTTTCCACCGTCTCACCTGTAGTAATATCGCCTTGATAAATATGGACATTCGGATATTTTGCATACTTTGCAGTTATATTATGGACAGAGCTAACCAACGGATCGACCCCTACGACTTCCTCTAGATCGAGAAAAAAGTCAGTCATATTGCCGATGCCACAGCCGACTTCCAGCAAGCGCCGCCCTGAAAACGGCGCAATTTCTTCATAAATCCAGCGATTGTAGCGATCCACGCTTGCCATCCGGTGCAGTGTCGCCCGACCGATGGGATCGTCTTGTTCCGCTGTCGCAGCCGCATTCATAGAGATTTGAGAAAAATATTCACTATTCATGGCCTTTGTCCCTTTATCAATCCTTTATATACTTTGCCTTGATTAAAGGTGAGCTTTTCCTATCGTACAAAAGTTCACCTTTGAACTCAACCGTAGCATAACCATTCGGTGCTCTACAGAAAGTGTGAGAATTCAAAACCAGGCAGGCTTGCTTTCGGAGTAATGTGGTCTTAGCGAACAAACACTCACCTGCCTTTTGCCAATCCCGCCAGCTCTTTACAGCCTTTTCTGCCGTGGCCTGAACATGAAAAATCCGCTAGAGACGCACAGCGTTTTCATGGGTTTACTGAGTGGAAAGTGGACTAACAGATTGAGCAGGTGGCGAAGACAATGGACTATTTGGTTGAAGGGTAGAAGAGGGAGGTGGAATAATCAGATCGACTGTGCCACGCTCGAAATCGCTCACCCAAATGCGTTGCTGTCCATCGATTGCAATACCAACGGGTCGGATCACAGTTGTATTGCGCAGATCAAACGCCTCTACGGCTGTGCCTGTTGCATCGTACTTTACGACTTTTCCTGCTTCTGGCTGAGTCATGTAGACGAAACCATCCTCGCTTGCTGCCAAATGGGATCCACTTAGCGTAGCTGTGGCTGGAATCGCATCCGCAAACAGCAGCTCCCCTTGCTTTGACAAAATATAGAGTTGGTGTTGCCCATCATCGGTAATCCAAACGTTTCCATTTTGATGAACTAAAACATCCACGGGCTGAAAGTTGCTGAAGGAAGGTCGTGGCAAAGTGACAATATCCTCACTTCCTTGCTTTCCACTCATGATCTGCCCGGCAGAGGTATGCGCTACCCAAAACTGCTCTTCGTCGTCAACATAGATCCCGCGTGTACGCTCAAATTGTGGATTGGCGGGAAGCGATTGCAAATATTGGCCATTACTATCAAATTGTATGACTTTGCCCAACCCTCCATCTTGCACATACAAATTACCCGAAAGTCCTACTGCAACGTCAAATGGTTCGCTAAACGGCACGTCACCCATTGTCACTTCGCTCAGGAGTTCGCCCCCCTCGGAGATAACAAGCAAACGACGCCTGCCACTCTCAACAACATAAATCTGCTGATCATGACCAATCGCAATTCCAGCAGGTGCTTCTAGACCACCATAGATCTCGTGAACTTCCAAGGAAGAAGTATCAGATGTGCTCACAGCGACAGGTTGAGTAGATTGCTCCACAATAAGTTGGGCAGGTTGAGCAGCATTGACGAGCGCAGACTGATCCACCGCAGATGAAAGAAGCGCCTCCCCAGTTACAGTCTGCCAGGGCATGTCGGGAGGTTGCCAATCAAAACGCAAGAGCCGTGAACCGCCACTCTGAAAATATCGAATCTCTAGATCATGAAGTCCAGCAGACAACTCTGTTGCAACTTCAAGACGATGTGAACCACCTGCCGTCCCGTTGTCAAGTAAAAGCTTACCATCCAGATAAACGAGTGAACCATCGTCCGAGGTTGTGCCAAACTGATAATGTCCAGCTTTCGGGGCGTTCAGTTGCCCGGTCCAAATCACACTATAATCTCGATTGATCGCCTCATCAGCGATAATTGCCAAATCGCGACGCACCATAAAGGGTGCACCATCCCAATTACTGTTGTCGTAATAAGAACCAATCAAGCCAATTGGAGGGAGACGGTTGGGCAACAGTGCATTCGCTGGTACTTCAGTAGTTTCCTCCAAAGGACTCTGCCAGTAGAGTTTCGGCAATGTGGGTAGATAACTGGCAATATCTGATTGAAGCACAATATCATGAAAGCCAGCGACAAAAGGTTGGGCAACACTCAGCATCCTTGTTTCCGAAATTTGTGTACGCTGCGATGAAGTCAAAATCACCATATTGTCAATTGCCAATGTGATCGGCGTTGATGTTGTAATGGCAAAGGTATAGGTTCCATGCACTGGCATAAAGATTGTCCCTTCCCAGGTTACAGCATACGGTGCTGGCAAAGGCGAAGGCAAAATACCGACTTGTGCCTGTCGTTGAACTACCAACGCAGGTTGTTTACGTGAACTATCACTATAGAAGGATGTTGTCAGGCCTTGCAGTTGATCTAGTTGTTGATCGGCAATTGAAAATGTCTGAAAGGTAATCGTGCCAAGCGGATTTCGATGATCCTTCCACTGGCCCTCGGGATAGAAGCTGCTAAAAAGCGGTTTTAAAGCATCACTATTCGGACTCAATACAAAAATGACATTTTTGTCGATGGGTGCATTGCGCAGTGGAAGATCGGCAATCAAGCTAAAGAGTGCGTGTGGAAATCGTTCGCTCAGGAAATCCACGACTGCGTTATCGTGAAAAGCTGCGTCCACATAAACTGTCGTTGATTCTGCATCTAAATTGTGCAGGTAGCGTCCCACAGACGATTCTGTCGGGTTAAATGATTCAATAACAGCTTGATTCTTAAATTGAACGCTATAAAATTGCTGCAAATTCGTATAACAAATATAAGCTACAACCAAGATGGCTGCTATGCGCCAAATGACTGAACCGACACGGGGCAAATTCTGTATCGACAAGCGCCATACAGCTTCTGCTACAACCGCCACCAATAAATAGACCAACGGGACCATACCAATTACACGCCGTGCGGAGGGCGTTTCAACCGTTACCGATAGTATACCGGCAGGTAAAACACCAATGATCCAGGCCAGCAACATAAACATCTCTAGCTTCCAACAATGGTAAATTGCATAACATAAGCCCAATAATGCAAGTACACCAACTGTCCAGCTTAACATCGGTTCATTGGGCAAGTTATTAAGTCCCGCTGGATCTCCATGAATGGTAAACATCTCTAAATAACGACGGATGTTATACCATAGCGGCTCATAAGAGCCGACCTGCGCGATTTCTGTTCCAATAAAGACCTGACGCGTCCGAAGCAACACAATGTCGGCATGATGAATCGTGTAAATAGCCAGGGGAAGCAAACCAAGGAGGACACTGATACCATACAGGATGAGCCATTTGATATTTGCGATTATGCTGCGATAATCGCGCAAGAGCCAGAAAAGGATGAACAGCGGCACACCCATCACAGAGATACGAAATGCAGTATAGGTGTTTAACCCAAACGCTACAGCGAGTCCGCCAAGCACCCAATAACGCCCTCGACGCTCGCTTATAGCTAGATAGACAAAATAGTAACTGAGAATTAAGGCAAGTGGAGTTAAGATCAATTCGTAGACGATGCGGCTAAAGGTCATGTGCCAGCGATCAAAGGCCAGTAATGCAGTGGCAAATAAGGCCACGGGCGAAGAAAAAAACTTACGCGCCAACGGGTAAAAAGCTGCAACCGTAATTGTCCCCATCAAGACCGAGGTCAACCGCATTGTTTCCAGACTAACCCCAAAGATTTTGAAGATCAGGGCAATCATGTACGTAAACATGCTGGCTTGCCCGACATTTGTCTCTGCATAGGGAGTATAAGGAGCACCTGCGAGCCATCGAAGTGCATCGCGAGCATTGCCACCCTCGTCAGACTGCATGCCATTGGGGAAGAGATCGAGTCGCCATATGCGCACTGTAAAGGCGGCAATGAGGATTGTTGCCAGCAGCAACCACTCAACGCCTAAAGGTTGGCGATCCTCCGCAGTCACCAGGGCATTATCAGACTTGATGTCTGGATTCGTGTGCCACCACCATGCGAGTAGGAGCAAAGCGATCGAAGCAAACCATAGAATCAGCCCATTCACGTTGCCCAGATCTTGATTTAGCAACCAGGCGGACGCTCCGCCTACAATCAGAGCGCAGAACGTTAAGCCGTTTATCCAGAGCGGGCTGTTTACAAAGCGTGCTTTGATCTCTACCCCATCAAGTCCCTTGATAATTCGTTTTAGGGTAAATTTTGTCCTCGGTGCCGGTGCACACCAGGCAAAGACTAAACCGGTTATCGCAGTAATTAGTAGATAGTTTCGTGTCGAGCTAGATGCTGGCAAGAAATAATTTAATAAAAATGCAGCAGCAATCGCAACGAGACAAGTTACGCTTTTAAGCATGGGGCAACCTCTCCTTGTCAATGGAATAATTAGGACTTATGCGGTCTCTAGGTGATTTCTACTTAACTCCAATGTCTGGTGCCAAGTAAGACAATAGAACACCGAGCAAATTACTTAGTGGCAAAGGCACATATTTACTTTTCTTAGGTGGGCATATCGTTGAACTAATTCTGACTTAACAGACTAATCGGATTAATCAATCGTCCAAAATCACGAATTTCGAAATGAAGGTGCGGCCCTGTGCTGTTACCAGTGCTGCCAACAGCACCGATCAACTGCCCCTTGGCCACAATATCGCCCTCTTCAACAAAGGTACGACTTAGATGAGCGTATAGTGTAACATAATCTATATTGTGGTCAATCACCACAAATAGGCCATAGCCTTGATTGTTCCAGCCCGAGCGAATCACTACGCCTCGGTCAGCAGCGGCAACGGGTGTGCCCCAATTGGCTGCAATGTCAATCGCCCGATGATCGTAACGGTAACCCTGTGTGAGCCAACCGCTTAGCGGCCAACGAAAGACGCCACTGCCATAGGGCCAATTGGCTGGGACATTGTCAGTCGCAGGCCGTGGATATGGTCCGCCACGCCCCAGCATAGCCAGTGGCGAGCTGTTGATCTCCTGGTTGAGCAGCCAGGGCAGCGCAGCATCAGAGGAAGGGTTTGGCTGAGGTATCGGTAGCTGCAATGTTTGACCGTTACAGGTTGGATCATGCACCTGACAGGGGGTTTCCGCCAATGGCACATGTACATAGCGCCCGGCTGGAATCGTTGCCATACTCGATTGATTAACCGAAAATGCATTCCAACTATCGGTCAGAATGCTTACCTGATTTGTGCCATAGAGATTGGCAATGGCCTGTACGGTATCACCTGGTTGAGTATGGTGGCAAAGCACGTTGGCTGGCAACGCATCTAGCTTTGTCCCAATGACAAGCGGCTGGTGAGCATCAAAGGTAGGTGAGAGCAGACAGCCTACAGCATCGACATCAATGCCGATTTCAACCGCCACTGCCAGCAAGGTATCCCCTTCCTTGACCACATAGGAGAGCGACGTGCCATCACCGATGGCTTGCGCCGTGGGCGTTGCCGTAGGCAGCAGTGATGCCGTTGTAGGCGTTGTAATGATGGGCACACTGGGCGAAGATGGATTGTTTGGCTGTTGTGCTGATGCCCACATTGGCCATAAAGCGGATAGGCAACAAAGAATGAGCAGGCAAGCCAGACTGCGGTTGACACGCATGGTTCACATGATCTACTAGCGGATTGTAAACCCTTCGATTCACGATCTATTTGGATTGCAACACGATAGCTGGATTGTAAACCAAAGAACGGAATGGTCAAAGTATACCAATTGTCTTCTGAAAAGCCACAAATTTCAGCAATATTAGAAGGAAATTCATGGCTTTTGCAACTGCAATGGTATTACTCTGTTATGAGCAACATGAATTGCTATGTCGATGTTGACATCATGACGATCATGACGAGTAGCGAGTGGCGTCAACTTACAATTCGCCACTCACATTCGCTACATGTAAAACAGTTACGGAGCAGCCAGCGGGCTTTGTGGCTGCTCTTCGGCAGGTACAGCCAAGGGCGAGGTTGGCTGTATTGCGTCAGGCGGTGTAATAACGGCAACATGCCCCAAATCGACATCGACCACCCAGATCTTCCCCATCGGATCGACACTCACACCAACAGGTCGAGCGACGCCCGCTGGGCGCACATCATAATAGCCCATCTGTTGTCCATCTGGAGCGTATTTTATCACTCTACCACTTTCTGGCGAAGACATATAGACAAAACCAAGTTGATCCACAGCCAGGTGCGGACCGGACAGGGTGTTGGCAGGCTCTAGCTCAAGCGAAAAAACTAGGTTGCCCTGTGCAGAGAAGACCATCAACTTATGGCGATCACCATCGCTAACGAAAATGGTGCCACTGGCACCGACTGCCACATCAATCGGCTGGGCTGCGTCTTGATCCTGTAAATTGATGTTCATGATCAGATTACCCTGAGCATCCGTTGCCAGGACCCGGCTTCCGGAAGTGTGCGCAATCCAAATATTGCCATTCTGATCAACAAAGAGGCCACGCGACCGTTCTGGCGCACCTTGAGGAACTGGAATGGTGCGTAGATAGCCACCATTGCCATCAAAGACAGCAACCCGTCCTGTAGTCGCATCCAACAAATAGACCTGACCGCTGCTGTCTGCGGCAACGTCAAATGGCTCCGTAAACGGTGAGTCAGCAGCGGTCACTTCCGACAGTTCTGTACCGTCGTTACTTAGAATGACCATGCGCTTGTTGCCCGTATCAGCCACATAAATGCGGCCATCCACGCCTGCCGCAACTCCGAAGGGAGAGTTTAATTGCACGGGTAGCACCTTCACCTCGGCCGGCAATGGCTCAAGCACGCCAGGTTGCACAATGGTAGCCGTGGGAGTTGCCTGCGTAAAATAGAGCTGTGCTAGCTCAGGCACCTGCACCCGTTCATAGTTGCCCTGCGGTGGGAAGAGCACAGCCGAAGGAATCGGTTGCTGATTATAGCCTGGCGGCGTCCAGAACAGATGGATATGGCTATGATCCTCATGATCAGCGTAACGCACACGAATATCGTGCAATCCTTGCTCTAGAGTAATATGCGTATTTTCCTGCTGATTACCCGTGGTGGCGGCAAGAATCTGTTGCGAGTCGATAAATAGTGTCGCTTCACTAATCGATTCCAGCCCAAAACCATAGTCGCCGCTGGTTGGAATGGCAATTTTTCCACTCCATTCTACTGTGTAGGGGCGCGGCAGTGGAATGATATGGAAGTAGAGATCCAAATCTGGATCGATACGGGCAAAAGCCACGTCACCTTGCCAATCGGCATTGGCATAGAATTTACCGAGCAGGCCATTGGCCCGGACAGGACCACTCATCAACACGGAAAGGGGCACCGTGGCTACATCCGCTTTGGGCGGCATCCAGGACAAGTTCACCGGGCCTGACCCACCTACCATCCGCAGCCGTATGGAATGATTTCCAGTGGCCAATATGACCCCAGCCGAAAGTTCTCCCTCGCCCGCTACTACTTGATCCTCACCGATGTATAGCTCCGCTTGTTTAGGCGCACGAATGAAAAACTGATGGGGACCATAGGTATTGACATGCAAAATCCCTTCCCACTCCACCGAGAATGGTAGAGGTAAGGGAGTGGTGCTGCTCCAATCAGTGTCGATCTGCATATCTTTGCGCGTCAACACTGGATCGCCGCTCCAAGTGTCATTGGCATAGTAGTTGGCAACCAAGCCCTGAATCGAGCGGATGTCATCCTGCGTCATATGAACACGAAACAGTGCTACGGGGCCAGGGAATGACGGTGTAATCTCTTCAAAAGCTGCATTGGGGTACAACTGACGCGCCTCATCATAGATGTTGCGGCTATCGAGATTGAGCATCAGTTCTACGTCTTTATCTTGCGGCCAGTCCAGCGGCAGATGATCTGTGGTTTTAATATCTTTATAGGTCTTGCCTTGGGTGATAAATTGAATAGAGGGGCTATCTTCAAAGTAGTTGGTCAGGTAGGGTTCTGTGTTGGGCGGCAACTGATTGAGGAGATTAGCTGCCAGCGTTTCCGGTGTAGACCAAGCATTCCAGGCGGCGAAGTCATTGGCATAACGATTGAAATAGAAATCGTAATTGATGTAGCCAACAATCACTAACAAGCCGGCCAATGGCCAGGCAAGCAGGCGCGAATAGGGTCGCGCCCCTCGATCCCAAAGTCGCCAGAGTTCATAAAGCGGCAACACGGCCAGCAAGTAGGCCGCAGGTTGCGCCCCATTTGATCGAATCGAATGCGGCGCTTCAAAGTCGACGGACAAGATACCTGCGCTTAGGGGCAACAAGAGCCAGATCACAAGAAACAGATAGCGAGGGCGGCGTATACGCCACAGCGCCAGCGCCAATCCCACTACCATCAACCCGGCGCTGATAACATCCAACATCGGAGCGCCAGGCAAATTGTGGCGTCCATTTTCGTCACCGGCCACGTTGAACATCAAAAGGTGCTTACGAATGGTTTCGCTCAAGACTGGCCAATATTGATCGGGAGTCTTGCCTTTTAGCACATACGCTTCTTCTACCCGCTGCCAGAAGATATCCGGCTTCTGTAGCGCAAAGAGCAGAAGTGGCGTTGCTACCAAGGTGGCTGCCAAGGCAGCGCAGAGCAGTCCCGCAACCAAACGGCCATCCAGGGGATTCTTCCGTTCTTGGATCGCCTGGTAGATCAAGCGATGCAGCACATAAATGCCCAAAATTGCCACAAATAGGCGATACGAAGAGTAAAAGTTCAACCCTAGGCCGATCCAGATCCCCGCCCAAGCAAAGGCAGGCATCCTACGCACCCGTAGGGCACGCAACAAGAAATAAGTGCTGGCTAATGCAAACAAGGGAACGCTATTCGCCGTATGAACGCCAAAGCGGCTATCAAGTACCGACCAGCTCGCCACAGCTACCAGAAAGGACAAGATCAGACCAGTACGTCGATCAAAGAGTTCTTTGCCGGTCAGATAGGCGAAGAGCACCGTCAACACGCCGAAAGTAGCACTGACGTGACGAATCGACACAATCGAAACGCCAAACCAATTAAAGAAGAGTGCGGTAATATAAGCGTAGAGGGCGGGACCGTTGTAATCGTAATCAAGAAAGATGGGTCGCCAGTTGGGTTCATTCAGGATGCGCTGTGCTAGCAAAGCGTGCATTCCTTCGTCATACCAAACGCCGAAAGCCAATTTATCCAGCTTATAAAAACGAAAAAATAAGCCTATGGCTAATGCAAGAAGCAGCAACCAACCCAGCCGATTTTTCACCAGGGTGGGCATCCGCCAACGGGGTAGCGAAGAGCGAGCATCCAGTAGATAGGCGGACGCGACGAAAAGCACCACACTGGCGATATGTAACATCCAATCACCCGGCGATGGATTTTCGACATTGATACGCGCGGCCATGATCGCTGTCAGCCCAACGGCAAACATGGCAAGGAGTAACCCTAACCAACCAGACGAGGCATAGGTTACCTTCGGCACGGGGCTAACTTCTTCGGCGAGGTCGCCGCGAAATGCCCAGATACAAAGCACTGCTGCGCCCACAAAGAGCGCAGCAGCAGTCGTTAAGTGTTGAGGGTCAATTTGCTTTTGGGCAATCAATGCAATTGCCACGCCAGCACATCCCCACAGAAAGGGTCGAATTGTTGACAGGGACTTCATGTGTAAAGAGTTTTAAGGTTACAAAGTGGCAGAGTTGCAAAGTGGCAGAGTAACCGAATTACTTTTGCACTTTGCGACTTTGCCACCTTTTTCTACTGCAACAAAGGAAAGACCATAATTCGATTGTTATCTGCATCGGCCACAAGCAGGGTGTTTGTCTTCTGATCCACACTCAGCCCGTTGGGCAACGCAAAGTTATTGTTTTCTGCACCAAATTTGCCAAAGGAGGCTCGGATTCCACCCGCCTTGTTAAAGACAAAGATACGGAAGAATTGCGGATCGGTCACATAGACATCGCCATTGCCTGCCACGCTGATATAAGGCTTGTGGAAGATCTCTTTGCTCTCCCACCCCGGGACCGGCCACTCGGCTTGGAATTGGAGATCGGCCCCAAACTTCTGAATACGTCGATTCCAGGCATCGGCAACAAAGACCGAACCATCAGTCGGGTCGATCGCTAGTGACGTTGGCTCGTCAAACTTGCCTGGAACCACACCACCGCCACCGATCTGCGAGATCAATCCCCCATTGGCGTCGTACTTCAAGATACGTTTGTCTCCCGTATCAGCCACGAATACTGAACCGTCGTTGCTGACCTGGATGCCACGTGGACCAAACAGAATGTTTGGATCGCCCAGTTCACCGTTGGTGGTATTAAAGACACCCCACTTGCGCAGGAATTTGCCATCTTTGTCAAAGACCTGAATCCGACCATTCCAAGTGTCGGCCACATAGATGTCGCCATTCGGTGCTGCGGCGACACCCCACGGTTCGCGGAATTGACCGTCGCCCAATTGTAGTGGACCATCGCCATCGGGATCGGCACAGCCACTCGTGGCACCCTGGCTCAGATCACAGAAGGAGCCAAAGGTACGCACGAAGTTCCCTACGTTGTCGAGCACAACAATACGATGATTGTTGCTGTCAGCAATCAAGCGCTCACTGTTTGGGCCGACGGCCACTGTGCGCGGTTGGGCCAATGCTTTGTCGCCATATACGCCATTGTAAATGGCGACAGCAGGCTGTTCAACCTCGTTCCAGGTGGTGGGGGCAAAGCGCGCCGTTGTTGCGCCTGCGCTGCTTCCTCCGCCGCCCGTCACAGGCGTTACCCCCAAGTCCCAAATCTGCGCCGCGATGTCGGCCTTGACATACATATCAAATTCATGGCGGTGCGGCCATTGGGCCAGATCACGGAATTTATTGGGATCGGTATCGTCGCGAAAGCGTCGGTAGAAGAAGATCTGCCAATCACGCTCACGCTTTACCGGATCAGTGATGTTGTTCCAAACATCCTGCCAGGTCATGTTGAAGTAGGCCATATCCGGCCACCAGATCAAGCGATAGGTGCGCTTGACGTAATCTCGTTCTACATAAGGCGCAACCTTATCTCGATTTTTCGGGCCAACGATGATTACCGGTGCCTGCATGACATCTTGGGTCGGGTTGCTGCCATAGAAACGGGAGTTTGGGTAGAGGCGCATGTACCAACTGAGCGGCCACGAACTTTCGTCGTCATAGGCGACCATAATGTTGCGTTCGCCCACGGTCCGTTCACTGATCATGTCGATCTCGTTAAGCGCGCGCTTGATATCGGGACCTGCATGAGCGTACACAAGATACTCAGTCGCGTAATCGTAGTTGATATAGGTCAAACGGAAGGAAGTACGGGCATTCAACACGAAGAGCAGCGTCACAATCCCCAACCCTAGCATGCTACCCACCGTGTGCAGATTACTCCGTTCGATGCCGCGCCATACCAAATAGAGCAGCCCAACCCAGAAGATCAACATCACGATCCACTGCGTGATCGACGAGATCGCCTGCGTGTCACGCCCAAAGGTGGGCATATTACGCGCCATCAAGACTGTGAGTATAATGAACGCTGGGCTGGCAACCATCAACAAAAAGGTACTGTTGCGCAATGCCGCTGACCAATCAACGCCACTGATCAATCTGCCTATCCACCAGCCACTAAAGATACAAAGCGGCAAGGCAATGTGGGTAAAAAGCCAGGGCATCTTTTCGCCCGCCAAGGTATAGGCAAGATAGGCCATAAACGACCAGAAGAGCGCAAAGCAGACAAAGTAGACAGAATTGCTGCTCGATCCGTCGCTCAACGTTTCGGCCTCGTCCAGAATGGCGACGCGCTGATTGCTTTGCACTGGTTGCCAGCCGGGGTTACGCCACAAATTACGCAGCAATACTGCCGCACCGCTGAGCGCAAAGAGGATCGGGCCAAACTCGTACAGGCCGCCAATTAAGAGGTAATAATAGGCAGGCTGACTGCCACGTTGCACACCTTGCTGTGCCAACCAATAACCCAAACTGCCGACAATGCCACTAGCAAGGCCATTCTTCACATTAGTCAAGAAGGTGGTGAAGAAGAGAATGTCAATCACCCAGAAGATTGCCAATAGGCGTAACCAGGTAGCAAAGTCGAGCAACGGCAACGCATCTTCGCGGCGGCGTTCCGGGCGCATGGCAAACCAGAAGAAAGCTGTGCCGATCGAGATTGCCAGCAGGATCAGCACAAGGATTGTCATCAGGGCGATACCGGTGGATGAGATCGCACCCGGATTTTGCCAATCGACCGTGCCAATGATGTCTTTGAAGGGTGGCAAGTAGTGCAAGAAGGGCGAAAGATAGGGCAGCACCAACGTCGCCATCACCACCAACAAGTCAGCAACTGGATGTAAGCGTAGCTTGGTCCAAAAGCTGCTGCCGGAATCACGATCACGTGTGATCTGCCAGAGGAGGAGGCCAGCAAAGAAGAGACTAAAGATCGCGCCAGTGATGAAGTGTGCCTCCATCCCAACAAAGCCAAGTGCCATCGACACCGCCAGCAAATAGAGCCAGCGCGCATTGCGGCTGTCGAGATAGCGGAATGCGGCCAACACCCACAGCACTGCCCAATAGGCAATGTAGATGTCGTCGCGGATGTAGCGGCTGTGGAAGAGCAAACTTGGGCTGACACAGATCAAGATGCCAGCGACCAAGGCTCCAATACGTCCCAGCCAGCGGCGGAAGAACCACATCGTGCCTACCATCATTGAACCCAAAATCGCCGGTACAATGCGCGACGTGTAGTCGTCCGCCCCAAAGAGCAGGTACATCAAGGCGTTGAGATGAAACTTGAGCGGACCGTGCATCATGGGATTGTGTGTGTAGTCGCCATGATCGTAGAGATAGTAAGCATAAATGGTATGCAGACTCTCGTCATGGCTCATCGCACGTGCGCCCAGATCGTAAAAACGGGCAACGACCGTCACGATCATTAGTATGAGCCAGGCGGCGGTCTCCCAATTCATTGCGAAAAGTGAAGCAAGAGGGCGGTCGATCAGGTTTGATCGCAAGCGTTCGCCCATTTCTTCTTGTTCTAGCACGGCCTCAGCCGTCGTTGATTTTTCAACCATGCGAACTCACTCCAAAAGTTATAAGGTGGGGCGAATTGCGAATTACAAATTGCGAATCACTCGCCCTGCAACCTGCAACTTGCCACTTTTGTTCATCTTGTCAGGATTCTACTGCGACCACAGCGTCACTTCGTCGGTCTGCATGACAGTCTTGTTTTCACGATAGAGCAGCCAGCGCAGACGTGCCTGCCATCCTGCACTCCAAGCGACACTCAATTTGTCGCGCCAGGAAAGTCCGTCGGCTGTCGCCATGGCTTCTTGGCGTAGGGTTAGGTCACTCGGCAGAAAATGATAATGAACCCGGTAGATGCTACCCATATAGGTCTCGGCAATCGCAGCCTGCGATGTATCTGGCTGTGTTGTGATCAAAAGCGGGGCCGGTTCCATGCCGTCGCCTGTAGCTGCACCGGGAACCCAACGCACTTGGCTGGCATGCAAATACCACCCCAAGACGGGATCGGGCTGCATCTCGCTGTTCAATTCCACCAACACCGGTAACGATGCCTGATCGCCGAGCCGTTGTGTGCTAATGGTTGCCACATCTTTGGCCAGACGGCGCACATCGGGATGGGTCGCGGTGGCATACAACCCTGCTGGCGTTACCGCACTCTCCCTATAGTTCAGATGCCAATTGGCGGAAAAGGTTATTGCCAACAAGCCTCCACCCACGATAAAACCGACAATCGCAGTCGCTTGCCGACTATCTAGCCACACTGCATAGAGAACCGCAAGCAACATTGCCAAGCCAACCATCAGTCCGACGGGCTGCCAGGTCACAAAGTCGAATGCACCGCTGCTGATGGCCGTGACTGTATAAAACAACGCTGAGATGCTAAGCACGACCAAGATCGCCAACAACATCCGGCCTTCACTCCACTCAAATTCACTTCGGCTCAGCGCCACCAGCCTATCAACCGCCAGTGCAGCGCCGATCAGCAACGGAATGCCAATCATGGGCAAAGCCAAAGGAGTACGACCAGGGGCCACGCCCAAGATCACGCCCCAAAGCAACCATAGTAACACAAGCCACTTTTCCGTGGTGCCGTCGACTCCCTCAACATCGGCCCGCATTTGGCGCACGATACCGACCAAACCGATGGCACCAAAGACCAAGGCAAAGGGTTCATCAGCCAGCAGACGAACCAACCACCAACTGATCGGATAACCGTTTGCGCTGCTGGTCAGACTGGAAAGCCAGGCAGATAAAGAGCGGCTCACCGCGCCCATCAATTGCGGCATCGTCAGCAATCCAGTCGCCGCAATCAATAAAGCACCGCCCGCCCATAGTAAATTCTGCTGCCGTAACCATTTTTCACGTCGTTCACGCTCTTGCAGCCAAAGTGCGATTGCGATCAATGGTACAAAGCTCCAAGCCAACGGCCCGCTTGCCAAAAGCAGGCCCAATGCACTTGCACCAATCCGCTGCCAGCGTAGTTCGCTCACTTCTTCCATCGTCGGTTGGATCAAGGCAGTGAGCGCCAACATTCCCAGGAAGATACTGAGCATTCCACCTTCGGCCATGCGGCTGAAGGCAGTCATCCAGGGATCAATGGCCAGCAAGAAAGCCAACGCCAGCGCCCCACCACGTCCCAACCAGCTACGCCACCACCACGGCAATGCCACCAAAGCAATGCCAGCCAACGCCGGAACAATCCGCGCCGCCGCATCGCTGGTAAAGCCAGGCAGAAAGATCAGCGTTTGTAGCCCATGATAGAGCGCGCTCACTGGTGCAGCATTTTGATCGACACTTTGTCCTGTGGCAACCAACCAGGCAAGCCAGGCATTCTGCGCCTCGTGAGGGTGCAAGGGCATTGCACCCAAGGCAAAGAGGCGCAACGCCACCGCCACAAGCAACGCGATCCAATACAACAAATGTTCAACCGTAAATCGCATGAAAACCCTTAAAGGTGACAAGATGACCAGATGACAAGATGAAAATCATTCTTATCACCTAATCCAGGATGATAGATATCAACTGGTCTGAAACCGAAGCTCTGGTGCGGGCACAGGCATTGGTGTTGGTAAAAGTGATGTACTCGCTGGCTTCACTTGCGGCGTCTCTGTTATCAACAAACGACTGGGCGCAAGCGTGCCTGCAGTTTTGCTGTCTGTGACGCGCATCATCTGTACATGGTTCAACTGCGCTGGCTGCGAACGGTTTGCATGTTGCGGCAACGCAAATAGACCTTCGAGGTTGAGCAAGCTAAAAATGATCAATGCGGTTGTGGCTAAGGCCATGCGGGTTTGGAAATCCGAAACTCCATGCCATACGACCTTCCACCAGGGCAAACGTGACCAGGTTCGTTCCAGGCGTCGCTGTACACGCTTGCGTGCAGCGTTGCCTTTGCTAAAATCAATCTTACTCAGGTATTCAATTTCTCGTTGAAACTGCTCTAGTTCTTCGGGTAAATGGCTCTGTTCAGGCTTCATAAGATAATTGTAACTGCTCTCGCAAACGGGCAAGTGCGCGATAGAGAATGACACCGACATTGCTCTCACTCAGACCCGTAGACTCAGCGATACGACGATTCGTCATCTGTGCAACAAACTTGAGCGCCACCAGATCGCGTTCCCGATCACTCAGATTGGCCAGAGCTGCCAGCAGTGCCTCCTGTGTCTCTCCCCGAATCACTTGCTCTTCGGGAAGGGGAACGCTCTGTGGCTGTTCGCTCGCCTGCTCCAACGAGAAAGAAAACCAGCGACGGCGCTTTTGGGCACGCAGGTGGTCTGTGACCAAATTGCGGGCCACCGTAAAAAGCCAGACGGCAAAAGTCGCCTGTTGGCTATCAAATGCACCCAAGTTGGTCAATACCCGCTCAAAAATCTGTGCGGTCAAATCCTCAGCCTGGGTGGCATCAGGAACCCGGTAGCGTACATAATTATAGACCGGTCCAAAATAGTGATCATAGACCGCAGCAAAGGCCGACGGGTCGTTTTGGGCAGTTGCCAGAATAGTTAACTCATTGGCTAAAACAGTGTACACAGAGGCTAACTCCACCCATACCCTTACACTCTGTTCGTAAATGCTGTGTGACAATCTGCCATTCAGTAATTACGCACGAGTTAAAAAAGTATTACAAGAAAAATATAAAATTGAATTATGGTGATCTGCGCTTGTAGAGGCGCACATCCCCCTCTTCGAAAGCCAGATCCATAGTCTCTTGTAAGCGGCGCTCTTCGGCTTCACCGATCTGGTAACGCTGACGTTCCGCGCCGCCGATGTAGACATAGTCGATCTTCCATTGATCCAACAGCGCCGGAATTTGATCGGTAGGGGCTCGGCGGTAGATATCTTCGAGTGCGTCCATCCGCCCAGCCGACATGGTCGGGTAGGCATTACCACGCCATTGCCCCTCATGACCACCCCAGCCAATCAAGGTGCGGCGTCCAGTCGCTGAGCTGATCCAGTTGTGATCGGCATGGTAGCTGTCGCCCCAGGCTTGCAGAATCAAGGCATCCGGAGCAACGTTTTGTTCTATCCACTTCACGGCAGCCGCCTCAGCAGGGCGTCCCAGAGTGACATAGGCGGTGGCATCAAAGGTTGGTTGCGGATTGCCAAAGCCATTGGTGCGACTATAGACAGCAGAGGGGAAGATGATCAATGCCGCCAAACTCAGTACAGCACCCAGGGCAGCGATCAGACGAGCCGCCATGTTCTGGCTGTCTAGCACACGTACAGTCAAATAAGCTCCGGCCAAACCCAGCAACAGCCAGCTCTGATAATAAAACTTGAAGATCGTGTTCATGCGCGAGCCAAAGACATCGCGCAGGAAGACCACTTCTGGGATCAGAATATAGAGCAAACCGATGCCAGCCAAGAAGAGCACAAAGGTATCGATCGGCAATCGATCTTGGCTTGATGTACTTCCTTGTTGTCCGGCTGGTGTAACCAATCGTTGCCAGAGCAACGCAACTGCAAAGCTAAGCAGGATCGCAATCAAGACGAAGGTCCAGCCTTGTGTCGTCCACCGGCCAAGAATGACCGAGAGATAGCCGCTCGCGCTGGCAGGTAATGGCTCCAGCCCATCCAGGCGTCCTTGAGCGGCCCGTTGATTGGCAATAAAGGCAGAAGCCAGGATCAACAAGATTGGCAACCCCAGGCAAAGCACAAGCGATGTGACCAACTTACCGACTTCTACCTTGGTGTTGCTCCACAACAAGGCAATCACACCCAGTGCAAAGAGGGCTTGTGGTGCAAACATGGCGAGAAATTGGCCGAGGCGAGTTGGGTTAAAGAGGTTGGGCGCAATGCCACCCGCCTGACTTTGGGCGGTAAGCAAGTAAGGGAAAAAGAGGATCAGCGCCCCCACAATCAATGACGCTGCGAAAATTACACTTTGAATCAGGGTGGCAACCCAGGGAGTGACGTTCGCAAGCGTGAGCTGTCGATTATGCTGATAGCGCACGGCAAAGAAAGCCAGAATCAGCAGCAGCCAATAAGCTGGCAGATCCCAGGTATTGAGCGGAATCAACGCACCCAAGGCCAGGCTCAGAACGATCCATTCTAGCCAATGGGTCACAACGAGTTGGAGCCGGGGCGGTGCAGTTGCGTCTGGTTGGGAATTCGTTGCAGCCGACGCTTGCTCGCCTCGCGCTTGTAAGAAAAGATTGAGCGCCAACGCAATTAACAACAGCACAAAAGGCATGGTCAGCACATGAGGATGGTTGTCGCCCAAAATGTAGCTAAAAAGCGGATATTCGTCGATCACCTCGGAGCGTCCGCCATCCAGGTGCGTATCGGAGAGGACACGCGAGGTACGCCACATCCAGCCCCAGGGAGCGCCATCGTCGATGTACCACTTATTGGTCACCTTGGCTTCCTCAAGAAAGCGATCCAGGCTCATCATTTCGGCCACAGGGCGCATATTGACCCCGTTGGCATGTACCCATTCGATCACGCCCAACATGTTGCCCGACATGGCAACGAAGATGCAGGCGAGAAGGCCGCCTACGTAATTGCGGATTGAGGCAAAGCCATTCGTAAAGCTCAGTTTACGCGCAGCAAGCAAGTTGTAGACGATGCCGAAGCAGCCGATGATTAGAAAGCCATACCAGGAGGCTTGGCCGAGATTGTAGGCGATTTCGGGCGGCTGGTTGGCGAGGCGGGCGATGGTCATCAGCAGCCAGTAGCCCATATAATAGTAGGAGATGGCGTAGCCGCTCAACCAAGCATCCTGAGGCGGGTAGGTTGCGCTGTTCCAGATGCTGTTCATGAACATCAGGTCCATCGGCTCTTCGGTGTGATCAACCGATGGATCGTTCATCCGCACCAAGGCCCAAAAGGCAAAGGCGGCAAGGAAGAGGAGTTCAACCAACAGGATGTAGCGCCAGCGTTCGCGGAAGAGCGATTGGAGATTGGAGATTGGAGATTGGGGATTGGAGGTTTCGCCATCCGATGCCCCTTGCTGGCGTGCAGGGTTCTGACCCGTCACCCTTCCTACAAACCAGCCAGCGATAGCAACAAGGACCAGCGAGATCCATACCCCACCGGTTTCATTGCGGATCAAACCATAGCTGTAACCCAGCCAAAAGACGACACCTACCAGCAGAATACCCAACGACTTGGCAAAGACATAGCCCCGATCCGGCAGGTTAGAGAAGAGGCGCAAGGTCCAGGGCAAAGCGACCAGCGTGATCAATTGAACAACAAGATACCAGAGAATAAACTGGGTTAGCATAGTTATTTGACAAGGTAACAAGATGACAAAATGACAGGATGAAAGGATGACAAGATGAAACAGAATTTCTCTTGTCATCCTTTCATCCTGTCAATCGGTTTTCATTCCCACAGCCGGTGCAGGAGTCGCAGCCGGGATATAAATGCCCTGTTCGGTTTTGGTTAAATGCCCTGGCACAGCCAGGATGGTCACTTTCTCGTTCTGATAGATGATGGTCAGTTGGCCACTGCTCGCCATCTGCTCAAATTTAGCCACGCCCGGAGCATCTTCGTAGCGCTCCAGTTGACCCATGTAGATCAACGAAACATCCAACTGGTCAAGAAGCTGCTGAGTTTGGTGCAGATCCGGGCTTTGCCAGAGTGACTGAAGTTCGCTGCTACGTTGCCCAACCATTTCGCCATAATACTGCTCGCCCTTATGTTGGCCGACTAATGAACTGAAACCAGTCATGGTCGCAACCCGCGTGCCAGCCGCTCGGTAATAGTCAATTTCGTCGCTTTCCAGAATCACTGGATTGCCACGCACATTGTCGAGTAGCCACTGAATCGCCTCGCGATCATAGTGCAGCTCGGTCTGTAGCTCGGTGGGGAACTCTTGTCCGACTGAATCGTCTCGCCCCCGCCAAGTAAACATACCTTCGTTCATGTAGTCGAGGCCATTGAGTGTACCAAAGGCTGGCCGCCAGCCAGGAAAGCGCTGGTCCAGTCGATCCGGGGTTCCCAGAAAGGGGAAGACCAAACTGCCGATGAATAACAGGGTAAAGACAATGGCCCACACCGAGCGGGGCAGAATTGATGGGCGAGGGATGCGTGAAGTTGCTTCAGTGCCCGGAGCGTTAGCAAGGGGAGCAATATAGTTGTCCCAAATGCGAGGAAGAGCGATGCCTGCCGCCACACCCCATAATACCCAAACCTGGCTAAAGAACTTGAAGAGCGTGTTCATGCGATACCAGTCGCCGCCACCCAGAAAGTCCTTGAGGTAGACCAGTTGCGTTCCACCCAAGATGGCCAGCCCTGTAATGGCCAAGACCAGCCCCAATGCCGAACCTTCATCTGCATTGCGCCCACGCCGCCAGAGCAGCACCCAGGCCAGACCAATCGGGCCGATACAAAGCGCCAACACGGTCCTCCCCCACCACCAGCAGAGGGCGGCAAGGATCAGCAAGAGCGGAATCATCAACTGGTTGAGCAAGTAGCCCACAGTGGGTTGCTCCACCAGCAGTTGCTGTAGATAGATCACACGGGGCAACCGGTCAAACTTGCATCCTGCCAGGCTTAGCCAGCGTTCGATCCCCGACAAGTGGAAACGCTGCAAAAGTGCCTTGGGCGTGGCTGGTGCTGGTTGCGCGCTACGCTCTTCGACGATATCCGGCTGAGGCACGAACTCAGGAGCGACTGTTGCCTCACTTTCAACGACAGGCTCAGCCTCAAGCGGTTGTGACTCTGCCTCGGGCAATTGTGCTGCTGCCTCCACAGGTTGTACCTCAGCGGGGAGCGGCGGGGCAACCACCTCAGACGCAGCTTCCGCCTCAATCACCAAAGTACTTTCCTCTACAACAGGATGAGAGATCGAGTAAAGCACCTCGTCCACATCCGGGTCGTCACTAGGTGCGGCCATCGCTTCTTCGCTTGCGGGTGTCCCATTCGTATGAAGCAAAGCGCCATCCGAAAGCGAATCCTCTGTCGATAGTGCCGCCTCGGAGATCAGCACGGGAACAGGCGCTTCAACCTCACCTAGTTCGGGCGTTGCATTGCTTGCTTCTTCCGCCTGTACCGCTTCCTCATCGCGCACTTCGTCACTATGAATGACTGACCACTGACTACTGGCCGCTGACTTATGAACACCCAAGGGGCGCGCTTTGCGTGTTGCTTCATAAAAGAGCCAACTAACGACAATAAAGCCCAAGAAGCCCCAGATCAAAAGCCAGGTCGCTGTGTCATCGGGCGTGTGAACATAGCCTACGCCGCTGGCACCAATATTCTTGTAGGAGCGGAAGAAGGGCAGGTAGAGCAGATAGGCACCCGACGCATATACAATCGCCACCACCAGCGTAAGCAACCAGTTGATCGACAAACGCCAGCGGAACTGGGCCACGACAAAGACCAGAATGCCCAAGCCCAGATAGGTAGGCAATTCCCATAAGTTGATCGATGCCAGTGTGCCTAAAAGCAGCGCAAAGAGCCCTAAAAGAGTAATTCGTCGGCCCCACGTATCGTAGGAGGAAGCGCCGTCGCCTGTGCGCAGTCGCAACAACGTCAGCATCAACGCAATAAATAAACCCGCCATTGGAATGCCGATCAAATGCGGGTGTAAATCGGCAAAGAGGAAGCTCCAATAGGGAAACTCATTGATTGTAGCTGGGATGACGCGGCTCGGTGCCCAGAAATCGTAGCGCGGGAGTACAGCATCCGTTGTCAGTACTGTGCGCAGGCCAGAAATAGCCTGTACCGTCGTTTGCAAACCAGGAATATCACTCTGGAACTGCGATTGACCGAGTTGTGCCAGGTTGCGCAGCAAGAGGCCAGCCCCATCCAGGTTGCCGATCAGTGCCACGAAGAGCGGCGCCAGACCGGCCTTGGCAAGTTGCTGCAAACGTCCAGTTGATGCGATGGTTGACGGTTGCAGAGCCGAAAAGGCAACGGAAAAGGTATTGGCAATCGTCAAGGCAAAGAGGGTCGGGATGGCAAGGTTGAAGGCTACTTCGGCGTAGATACCAGTCAGTTTGATCTGATAGGCGACCAGGTACAAGCCAAAGTAGTAGTAGTTGATGATCCCACCAGCAAAGTGCGGATCGAGCGGCGGAAAAGTCGGGCTGCGCAGGATGCCGTTGAGAAAGGCAAACTCCATGAACTTTTCGCCGCCGAGCCAGGGCTGCCAGAGATCTGGGTTGCCCATGCGAATCAGCACAAAGAAGAGATAGGCTGCAGCAAAGATGCCCTCACTGGCAAGCAGCAGCCATCCACTCTTGCCTATAAAATCGAGCAGTGCATTGCGCTGTAGGATGGCAGCAATTAGTGCCACGACAGCCAACAGCGCCACCATCAGCCAAGCATTGCGTACGGTGTTGAGCAAAATCCCCTGGCTGGCCAACATCCACAACAACCAGCCGGTGATCAACCAACCAAAGGCTCGGCTCAAGAGATAGCCACGATCGCGTAACGGGGCAAAGAGGTAAAAAGCCAGCGGCCAAGCCACCCACCCTACCAACGAGACAATCAACCACCACCAAGCGACCGCCATCCAAGTATTCTCACTGGCCGTTTGATTCCAACGATAATTATCGACGATCGGCAGTTGGTTGAGCGGCTTGTCGAGCAGCAGGGAGGGGCGCTCCTCTAATGGTACTGTGGGTTCGGGTGGAGCGTCACCACCCATCGCCACCTGAACCAAGCGATTGATCAACCCAGAGCCTTCACTTTCTGGCGCATTGCCCAGACCAAGCACATTAAGAAAGGGACTCAGCGGTGAGTCTTCACCTCGATACCAGGCTTGAGCCCCTACCCAGGAATTGGCAAACTTGGCATCAAACTCGGCCTCACTCAGTTGACGCACCTTTTTAAAGATCAGCGGCTGCGGATGGTCATAGAGGCTCCAACTCTCATCAGCACCCTTATCCGGGAATTTGAAGCCAAAGAGCTGCGGGTAAGTCTCCGGTGCCTCGATCAAGTCAAAGCCCAGACTGCCGTCGAACATCGAGCGGTAGTAGAGGTTGGTCATTGGGTAGCGTTCGGGCAAATTATCCACGCTGGCCCAGATTCGTTTTGAGCTGTAGATCACGTAGTCAGATTGCATCAACTTCTGCTTCATGATCTGGTACTTTTCCGGCGTGTCCTCTTCGTACGGACCCCAGTCAGTAAAGTTCCACTGATTCTGGGCCATGATTACATCCGGATCGTTCCAGCCGCCGACGAAGGGCAAACGGTCATCCCACTGCTCCCACAAAATGGTGGAACCGGCTGGAATGTTCTTCGCCATCCACTGACCAGCCGTGATCCACGGGTGAGGTTGGCGATAGACACCATTGACATAGGCAGCACCCCAGAACAGTCCGCCAGCGAGGCCAACGACGGCGAGGATGGTAGCCAAGCCCTTAGATAAGAAGACAAGAAGAGGGGAAGATTGAAAGCCGAATTCCTGACGCTCCTTGTCTTCCTGTCCTCCTGTCCTCCTGTCTTTCTTTCCCAAATTCCACAACGATCTCACAAATCCCGCGCCCCAAAGTACCCAGAACGGCAGCACCGGACTCATGTAGCGGTTGAACTTGGCGAGAAAGGCACCGGTGAGTCCAAAGTAGGGCAGTACCCAACTCCAGACAATCAGCATCCCCATGTCTAGCTTGGAAAGTCGCCAGCGCGGATTGCCTGTGATCAAAAGTAGTAGAAACTTCACCCCAGCGATGAGCAATTGGACAATCGCCACGAGTGCGCCCAATGAGGCGACAATCCCCAAGGGGTAGCCCATACCCCACTCCAATTGCTGCTGGATAAAATAGAGGTAGGGAGTGGTATTGCGATATTGGCGGGTGAAGGGCATGTCGGCGATGCCACGCACCATGCGCCCCTGTTCGACCAGCGTCGCCTGAAGAAAGTTCTTGGCATCGAGAATGGCGTAGGGGCTGGTGACTGCGAAGACCGCCACGGCCACGAGCAAGGCCAGTGGCACGTAGAGGAGAGCACGAAGTTGATCACGACTTGAAGAATTGCGGAATTCGCTCTCTGCATCACTATCTTGTGATTCGTGATTCGTAATTCGTACTTGAGTGTGGTCGAACCAGACCAGGATACCAGCGACAACGGGGGCCGCCAAGATGGGTAGAGCGGAAAACTTGGAGGAGACGGCAAGGCCTGCGCCAATACCAGCCATCAGTGCAGCAGTGAGCGTGCGTTCCT
The DNA here is from genome assembly GCA_046328715.1 of Caldilineaceae bacterium. GTDB lineage: Bacteria > Chloroflexota > Anaerolineae > Caldilineales > Caldilineaceae > JAXLWB01. Next base: position 26,971 of record JAXLWB010000021.1, read on the forward strand.
GTACCATTTTGATCGCGCCGAACACGGCCAACACCGTAAAGGTGGTGCTAGCCGGGTCCATGGCAAAGAAGTGCGAAAGTTGAATCGCCTGAGCGGTGAAGGCATAAAATGCCGCCGCCACTAGCCCAGCCCAAGCACCATAGATCCGTCTGCCCAGCAAGAAGAGGAGCAGGATGGTAATGGTATCAAGTAGCGCGATGGTAAAGCGCCCCGGAATGGCAACACCATCGCAGGGCGTGTTGGCTCGATCCAGGCGTTGGACCATCCAATCAGGTGCGCCAAGGGTGCTCGCCGTCGGCGCAAGTTTGTGGAAGAGTTCGCCCATTGCCACACCAAGGTAGAGCGGGAAATGACCATAGGTGTAGCTGCGCGGCCTTTGGGCTTGAATATCCCAGAGCGGGTTTAACGGGCTCTGTTGCGGGTCCCAGAATTGATCCCAGCTGGTGGGAAGAGCGATGCTGGCGGCATAGTTACAAGTAGTACTGCGCTCGTCCGGATGGCTGTTCATACCACCATCGTACTGGAGGTTCCATACTCGCATGGAAAAACCAATGAAAAGCACGACAAGTAAGAGCAGGGAGACCGATCGGTTCTGAACGACTGATGTGTTCGATTCAACCATATAATAATAAGTCCAGAAAAAAGATTTCTTGTACAACTATAAATTCAGTAAGACAGTGAGTCAGTGAACAGTAGAACAGAAAACTGACTCACTGTCTTACTCACTCACTAGGCGGCCGGGGGAAATTAGGAACAACCCAGGTAATTTGTCCGGCAGGCGGGGGTGGCCACAACAGATAGACATCCACCCACTTGTTCCACAAGACAAGGTTGCTATCATCGTAGCCCAGGTCGATGCGCCGGGAACGAATCGCCGAACCAACATCCAGCGCATCACCGGTGCCGTAGCCAGGGACATAGACCTGGGAGCGCAGTGGGATAATCTTTGGATCCACCGCCACAATGCCAAAGCGCATTCGTTCGCCGGAGTAAGTGCGCCCAAAGTTGGGATCGCTGGCCGAGACGCCAGAAGTCCCTGCGCTATAACTCGAAGCCAACATCTTGACCTTGCGCCAATAGGTAATCTGCGAGCCATCGGGGGCTGTAAAAACCTTTGGCTCGATACGCTGGCCATAGGAGATCACTCGCTGCGTGGGAGATTGCGCTAACCAGCGATCCTCCAGGCTTTTGTTAACCTGCACATCATCTTCAAAACGGAGCCGAAAACGATTGCGGGTAATCCCCTCGGCACCTGGGATCACAACTTCCTGCTGGTCGAGTGCGAGATTGGGATCGCCCTGGAAGATGGTTTCATAGGGCGTGATCTCCTCCTCGATGGCAATTTCTTCGCGCACCCGCACAATCGACACTTTGATGTCCGGGAAAAGCTCGGTACCAAGCGGCGGCTCAATACGGTCGAGTCCCGTGAATGCCACACCCAGTTCGCCCAAGGCTTCACCCACCGTCTTGGCCCGGGTTCGCGTTTTCAGCACTCTGCCATCGAACTTCAGTTCGGCAGGCGTGCTGCGCTGAATATAGACCCGCATCGCCGGCTCGATGCTGCTCCCTAACGTCGGCAAAACCCGATCACCTAAGTAGAGCGTAACATCAGCCTGACGCAATGCTTCGCCAACCGTCTGCGCCGTGGTGTTGATCGAATAAGGCAGGCCACCCTCATCTACCGTGATCTGCGTTGCACGCCGTACCCGCATCTGCATCGCTTCGCTTTGCAGATAGTCCCAGGCATAGCCTCGATTAAAGGTTCGCGCAGCCTCTTTGACTGCAGGGAGCGGAACCTCTTGATCAGCGCCCAGACGTTGCCCTACAATCTCGACCTGATCGTACTGCTCAATCGGAATCGCCGCATCTGCCAAGATGGAACGTGGCGTGTTACCCCAACTTGTCAAGGTAAAATCGCGACCATCGGCCAGGATGCGCCAGCGTCTCGCCCGCTGAACTGTCACTTCCATTTTTGGATGCAACGCAGCATTGAAATCTGGCGTTACCTTTTCCTGCTCACCCAAGTTGAAACCCAGGTCGATCATCATCGTCGCAACGGTGTGTCGATGAGTATAGACCACATCCTGCGCCCCGTCCACGGTTACGAGGATCGGCTTGGCAGTGATCTTCCAGCCCACCCAGAGCACGACAAAAAAAGCAAGGCCATAAATAAACTGGTTGACCGATGCGCTTTCCGTTGTCGATCGTACTGGATCGATCTTGCGTCGCGATGTTTGCCCTTGCATAACAACAGACATAAGCGTCTATTTTAACCAAAGCTGCGAGGATCACCAAAAGGGGCTGTCAGTTGCAGCAAAGGAGTTTACAGCAAGATGCAAGGGACAGGTTACAAGTTGCAGGGTACAGGCTGAAGATGCGCTTTTGCAACCTGCAACTTGCTTCCTGCTGCTTCTTGCCTCTTCGTAAAGGAAAGTGGTAGCATCAAACGCTATGGGAAGCAGCGTGTCCACCAGAGATCAATTGCAGAGACTTTCATTACTGGGTGCACTCCTGGTTGGCTTTGGGCTGCGTCATTTCCATTTGGGAGCCGAGTCGCTCTGGTATGATGAAACGGTCAGTGTCTACCTGGCGCAAAAGTCGATTCCTGCCATGCTGGCCCACACCGCTGGGGATATTCATCCACCTGGTTACTATCTATTGCTCCATTTTTGGCAGTTGCTCGCCCATCCTACACCGACACATGGGTTGGAATTTCTCTACGCATGGCCTAGTCTATTCTTTGGCCAACTGTTGATTGTGCTCATCTATGTGCTAGGTCGCAAGTTATTGAATCGCAATAGTGGCCTGATCGCAGCGTGGCTAACTGCGATCCATCCTTTTCACCTTTGGTACAGTCAAGAAGTGCGCATGTACACCCTAGGTGCATTTCTGGGATTGATCTGTCTGTGGGCGCTTCTACAACTTTCGGATAGAAACAGGCTCGATCAGCGCTCGCTACAATGGCTGATCGTCTACGTAGTAAGCGCTGTGACTGGCATGTACACGCTGTATTACTTCCTTTTCCTTTTGGTGGCACTAAACCTGCTCGCCCTCTTTTTGTTATTGCGCCAGGGCAGATTGCTTCTCTCTTGGCTTGCTGGGCAATTGGGCGTGCTATTGCTTTGGGCACCCTGGTTGCCGATTTTCATACATCAGGCAACCGATCCGCCTGTGCCGCCCTGGCGCGTGCCCTGGCAACAGATCAGCGGGCTGCTCGTTGCCGTGTCCGAAAGTCTAAGCGTCTTTGTTGTCGGTCAAAGCCCACCTCTAGGACAAACCTGGCCATGGGCAGTGGCTACCAGCCTCGCAGTTACTTTGTTTTTCTATGCGAAGCCACCCGCTTCCCCAGACCATCCCAAGGCAAAATTAACCGTCGCACTGTACGTTTTTGTGCCAATTGGGCTCATCTACCTGATAACGCTGCTGTTGACCCCGCTCTATCATGTACGCTATCTCTTCACCTATGCGCCGCCCTTTAGCCTCATACTGGCTTATGTAATCGATGCCTATGCCAAACAATTTCGCACTGCATCGTTGACAACGCTGCCTGCATTACTTGTCATAAGCTCTGTATCACTATACGAATTTTGGATAAACCCACTTTATCAGACCGACGATCATCGCCATGCAGTAGCGACATTGGCGCAAGATTGGCGACCCGGGGACAGTATTCTTGTCAATGCGGGCTGGGCTTATCCGCCCCTTGCCATCTATTGGCCGACGGAATTACAAGGAGCGCTGAGTTATCGACCGCCCTCGTTAGCAGAAATTACGAGATTAGGAGATTGGAAAGGTTCTTCCCTACCTTCAGCTACACGAACTGGCAGCATTGATGGAGCTGCGAACCTGGGCTGGGGCGATCCGGCCAGTGATTTTTTCGCCATCTCCAGTGAGGAGACCATTCAGGCATTGACACACATCGCCGATCAAAGCGCCTCAATTTGGCACTATCGCATTTACGACACGGTCAGCGATCCCAACGGGATTATTCGAATTTGGCTGGACAAATTGACATTGGCTGGCGACCAGCCCTACCCGGGGCGAGACTATCTGCGCGTGCAGCACTTCATTACCGATGAAAGCAAACGCTTCCAGTTGCCTGACTACAGCAAGCAAGCCATTCCAACAAGTGTGCCACCACCAACATTCGGCAAGCTACTGACATTGGTTGGGAACAGCGTTCCGCATAGCATTAGCAGCATTTCAAGTGTACAAGCGGGTGAAGAACTTTATCTTTTGCTCGACTGGTTGTCGCAAGCGGATTTGTCTTCGCTTGGCGTGAATTTACGTATGAGCCTGCGTCTCTACGACCCAGAGAACAATCTGGTCGCACAACACGATGAAGCTCCGCTGACTGCCACCAACGACTGGCAAGCCAAGCATCACTACACGCAAACGATGGCACTTGGTATTCCAGTTGCCACAAAACCAGGAAGATATAGCCTGCAACTAATAGTCTACCGACAAGATAATGGCGAGGCACTTTCGCTAGCCGAGTCGCCATCCATAGTAGAGGGTCAACGGTATCAAGTTACAGAGATTGACGTTAGCTCTGCTCAACAGATCCCGGAAATTGGCTCGATTGTGGCTTCGTTTGATTACATCGAATTGCTGTCGGCAACGCCAGGGCGCACACAAGCAGTAGCAGGCGACACGCTTGCGATGGAACTGATCTGGCGTGCGCAGCCGAGTTCCTACCGCGACAGCTACGCTGCACAGATTGAACTGGTGGATGCAAATGGGTCGAGCGTACAGACGTGGCGTAGGCTGATTGGCGGCGACGATTTCCCGAGCAGTCAATGGTCCGCGCTGATACCAGTGCGCGAGTTTCGGAACTTGCAACTCGATCCCACGGTAGCCAAGGGAACATACACAGTGCGGCTACGTCTAGAAAGAAACAGCGATCAAACTCCCATTCCTGCCCGCCAAGGGTGGGGATGGTTTAAGCAAGATTCAATCGCTATAAGCGCAATTGAGATCCAGTAAGGAGAGTACGATGATGTTACAAGCGAGAAACAAGGGGCAAGGGCGAGTTGGAGGGAACGTTGGTGGTCTCCTTTTGGCGACGTCTTTGTATCTGCTCACAGGCTGTACGCCGATTCAGCCTGTCAAATCCAGCACACCGGCCGAGAATACAACGCAGCCAACTTTGTTGCCTGATTCAACCAAGGTAATTACCGAGGAGAATACAATGGGAACTACGCTACCTTCTAACCCGCTTGTTGTCCAAGCGATGAAAGATTTGGCCAAACTGACCGGACTGTCATTGGATCAGATCACACTGGTGAGCAACGAGGCAGTCACCTGGCCGGATGGAGCGTTAGGTTGCCCACAGCCAGGGATGGTCTACATGCAGGTTCTGGTTGATGGTTCGAGGATCGTTCTCAGTGCCGGAGGCAAGAGCTACGAATATCACAGCGGGGATCAACGAGGTGCCTTCTTATGTACAAACCCGCAGTAGGATAGTAAGTCAGTGGGACAGTAAGACAGTGATCTGATTCACTGACCTACTGTCTTACTGCCTTACTGTCTTACTCTACTACTTCACTTCCCCATTCACGCAAGAGATGCCGATCCCTTGGAAGAGGTTACTGGTCATCTCAGCGCAGTTTTGCCACTTGCCCTTCTTCTCTGCCTTCAGTTTGAAGCTGACGGTCTTTACTGGACCAGCTGCCCCAGCCGCAGAGGTAACATCAACTGCTTGCGTAGCAGCAAAGGCCGAAGGCGCTGTGCCAGCGCCATTGTAGAAGATCGCGCCGCCAGAGTTGCCGAAGCGGTTCTCAGCACCCACTGTATAGGCACCACCTTCACCATTCGAGGTTCTGCCATAAACAAAGCTCACATCCTCGGTGCCGTTGATGCCGATCCAAACCTCAAAGTCGTTGGGTAGTTTATCGCTGTAGTTCGCCACTCCAGCGAAGTCAACCACGATCCAACTGTTTGTAAGATCGCCCAACACGTTAATGAGGATGGTGCCGCCAAAGGCTGGGTTCAGGTCAGTCCAGAAAGGTGCCAAGATGTTATTGGGCAGGCCAGCGTTGGGCAGGTTGCTGTTAACGAATTGAACATCGGCTGCCGTACCGCCGCCTACCACAAGATAGCCGTCTGAAACGATACCGATCCGGGTGTAAGTCTCACCACCATAGACAAAGGCTGGCACCGTGAAGTTGCTGATCGTTTCGTCACCGGCAGCCACCGCAACTGAACCAGAAAATGCACTGAGTGGCAGATAGCCGCCAGCAGGAGTTTGCAGGTTGTCAACCAATCCGACGCTAACCGAAGGCGGTTGTGCGCCAGCCAGGGTGCCATTAAAGCTAATGATGTCATGCTTGCCCAGTGTACCACCGACTAAGGTATTGCGGACGACATCCATATCATTCGGCAACTTATCGGTAAGATTGACATTCGCCGGCGTAAAGCTGGTGTTCTGCATGGAGATCGTGCAGGTTGTGTTTTGTCGGGTTGTGAAGGTGGTTGGCGTGCAAACCTTGTTGACGGTCACCACTGCTTGATTGCGCACGAAAGAGACCGGAATGTGCAACTCGATCTTTTCGGACTTCAACCAGATGAGGCCATGCCGTACCTGACCCAATGGGACGTTGCGCGCATCAATCGTGATGTTGAAGGTTGCTTGCCCACCGGCGGGAACTTTGAGTTCCTCAGGAACGATGAGCTTCCAGTCTGACTTGTCAGTCGTGGTCTTCAATTTCCACTCAGACTTCCGGTTGGTTACATTTTTCGCGGTGCGTTGCACCGTGATCGAACCTGGCATGTCGGGATGATAGACACTCGGATAGTTGGCATTCCAGAGTTGATCCTTGAGCGCCACATAGTTCGCTGCAGTCTCATCAAAGGTAACACCAGGGTTGCCTGCCACCGAAAGGTCGATGCGGCCAGCGCCAAACTCATAGGGAGTTGCCGGTGTAACTTCGTCTTCCTTGACCACACCCTTCACTTTGGCAGTGGTCATCATGGCCGACTTGATCTGACCTGGTGTCCAATCGGGATGCATCGCCTTAAGGATGGCACCAGCGCCAGCAATGTGTGGGCTAGACATCGAAGTACCTGCGATCGCCTGAAAGAGTTCGCCATTTGGACCTTCGGCCACACCCACATGCATCGGGCTGGCACCGGCAAGAATCTGTACGCCTGGAGCGGTAATGTCTGGCTTGTTGACGCCTAAAGTTTGAGCCGGGCCGCCGCGCGAGCTAAAGCCAGCAATCACATCGCCCTGGGCTGGAGCTTTTGTGCCAGGGGTGAAGGTTGCTTTGACGCCAGTATGGCTGCCGAGGAAGGCCATTAATGTAGTGCCAGCCGGGCCATTGAGGTGAACGGCAGGTAGGAAATGATTGTCCGTTTCAACATCTTGCGTAACCAAGTTGCGCAGCAGCATTCCGCCGGCGCCCGCCTGCAACACATTGAAACCTTTTTGTACGCGTCCAATCCCGCCACGGTTACAAACAACAATTTCACCGTGGAATGTACCTGCAGCTTGAACATCGCAATTGGGGTCTGGGGATACAATGACAGGAGTCGGTGTAGAAATTCCACCCATCACGGACACGCCCACTAGCTTCACTGTATCACCGTTGTCAGCTGTCAACGTGACCGTGCTGGCAAATTGGCGGTCGCTGGTGCTAGCAGCCACAGTAGTTACCCAAGGACCACGGTGATCGGTTGTATCAAGGCCTGGGCCAGCATTGCCCGCCGAGGCTGCGACAAAGACACCGTTGGCGTAGGCTTTCAGGAAACCTTGCTCGACCAGATCGCCATAGGCATCCTTGCCACCACTGATTGAGAAGTTGATGACATTCACCTTATCCAGGATCGCCTGTTCGGTTGCAGCCAAAGAATCGCTGCTGTAACAACCAAGTGCAGCACAGACACGGTAGGCAATAATATGAGCGCGCGGGGCAATGCCGGAGACGAGACCGCGGGGAACACCAAAAATCGAAGCAGCCACTTTGCCGTTGCCAGCCGAAGTGGTAGCGGTGTGAGTACCATGGCCATTGTCATCACGGGCTGAATCAAACTCACCAGGAGCAAGGCCGTTGATTGCCTTATAGGTATCAATAAAGTTATAGGCACCGATCAATTTATTGTTACAGGTAAAGGGCGCATCATTCGGATTCACGGCGGTATTGCCAAAGTCACAGGTATTTTTGGCACCGCGCGGTCCAAAACCGTTCGAGCCTGGCTTAACTGCGGGCGCAGGATAGGCCTTTCCTGAAGGATCAGGATCGGAAACCGAGGGATGCTCCGGCCAAATGCCGCTATCCAAAATACCGACAGTGACATTCTCGCCGGCATTCTTTTGTCCACCCAAGCTTTGCCAGGCGGCTGTCGCGCCGATGAAGGAAGGGGTAGCATCCGTGTCCAAGTGGCGTAATTCATCCAAATAGACCCCCGTCACGCCACCCAAGTGGGCGATTGCATCCACTTGGTCAGACATAGTCACCAACGAAGCGCCGTTGAAAAGTACACTGTATTGGTGAACGATCTTGCTGCCACCCACACTTTGTAGTGTATTAATATCAAACGAGCTGTCAAAGGTAACAATCAAGCTGACTGGGTGCAATGGGCCTGTGCCGGCAGCAGCTACTGCATTGATAGTAGCCTTATCAGTCTGTTCGGTGTTGCCTTCGAATACGGAACCATCGACAGGCTGCAGCACCTTAGGCTCGTCAACTTGTTCGTCGGTTTGTTCAGCATCGCTGCCGCTACCGCTGATTAGCGGCAAGAAAGTTTTGTTGGAAGCGTCGGCATCGTCCTGGGCAAAGACGATCTGGCTTGCTGATGAGATGAGCAGGGATAGCACCATCAGCAGCGACAGTAGCCGATTCAATTTCCTCATAGCTGTCTCCTTTGAATCTGTGGAACTGTGGGACATTTATTGGAAAACGCGCAGCTAGGTCTTCTTGCATTTAAATAAAGAAACTTAAATTTGTATTTAAAGTAGAAAACCTTTTACTTTACGTTAAACCCAGGTAAAACCAGTAAATAACTTCGGTGGTTACAACCGAAAAAAGTGGATTGTGTGCCATTGTGACAAAAAAATACGACATTTGCATCATACAAATGTCGTATTTCTGTAATAGTAGCAACTGTACACTACTAATGCAATTAATTTTGTTTTTTCAGTAACATCAATTAAAGTACCTAAGCCTTTCCTAACACCGCCGCCAACAACGCCATTCTCACATACATGCCATTGCGCATTTGGCGGAAGTAGGCAGCACGTGGATCATTGTCAACATCATAGCTGATCTCATTGATACGAGGCAGTGGATGCATAACAATCATATTGTTCTTGGCCCGTTTCAGCAGTTCTGCATCGACCACATAATAATCCTTGACCCGCTCATAAGCGGAAAGGTCGGTGAAGCGCTCCTTTTGCACACGCGTTACGTAGAGCACATCTACCTCGCTGATCGCCTCGTGTACGTCTTGGGTCTGAGTAAATTGGTGGCCAGTCTGGATCACTCGCGTAAGTACATCCTCGGGCATGGGTAGGATGTCGGGGCTGACAAAGGTAAATTGCACATTGTAGTTGAGCAGCAGCTTGGTCAGGCTGTGAACAGTACGCCCATACTTGAGGTCACCGACCATGGCGATCTTGAGACCATCAATTTGGCCCAACGCTTCGAGGATCGTAAAAAGGTCAAGCAGCGCTTGTGTCGGATGTTCGCCGGGACCGTCGCCAGCATTGATGACAGGAATGCTGGCATATTTAGCAGCCGTGGCAGCAGCGCCCAATTCAGGGTGACGAATGACAATCAGATCCGAGTAACATTCGAGCGTGCGAATCGTGTCAGGCAGGCTTTCGCCCTTTGAAACCGAGCTATATTGGACACTGTTGATGGGAATCACCTGGCCGCCCAGCCGTTGCATGGCCGCCATAAAGCTAGAACTGGTGCGCGTACTCGGCTCGTAGAAGAGATTGGTCAGGATTTTGCCACGAAGCAAATCGGCACTGCCGAAGCGTTCCACCAAGGTGCGCATCTCCTGTGTCACGCTGAAGACGTAGTCGAGCTTTACCTTGTCAAATTGACTGACACTGAGAATGTCCTGACCGTAAAAGCCATTATCAAAATGGTCGGCCGAGACACGGTTGGAGATTTTGATCAACGTCATAAGAGTTCCTTAAAAATGGTTACTGGTTAATGGTTATTGATTTGCAAACAGGAGTTGACCGCTACCAGGAGTAGCTACGATGGTATTGTTTTCAAAGACGGTGTTGCCGCGCAAAACGACACGATCAACTTGGCCAAAAAGTTGTTTCCCTGCAAAGGGTGTCCAGCCAACCCGAGTCCGCATATCGCGGTTTTGCACGATATACGGAGTATCCACCTCCACGTCAACCCAGGTGTCGGGTTGGCTTGGCAGACCGTAGACTCGCCGTGGATTCTCAACACAGCGCAACAAGAGATCGTCGAGGGTTAGTTTGCCATCGTGGATCGCAGTAATGAAGAGAGGCAACATCGTCTCCACGCCAGGCACCCCAGGCGGTGGTGTAGCCAGGCTCTTTTCGGATAGGGTATGTGGCGCATGATCGGTGGCAAAAACGTCAATGATGGCAAGATGTTCCCACAAAGCAGTGACATCGTCAGGCGTTGCCAAACGGGGACGCATATCACCCAAGGCGCCTAATCGTGGCAGATCTTCTGTGCTGAGAAACAGATGGTGTGGACACGCTTCACAGGTGACGGCAAACCCACGGTCCTTCGCTCGTGCAATCAGTTCGATCTCGCTGCGGCGGGTGACATGTACCACGTGTAACGGTACATCATACAAGTGACTCAACGCAAGACAGACAGGAAGCATCAACTCTTCCGCATGGACCGCAATCGGTCCCATCCCCTTCGCCTTACCAGCCATCCGATAACCCGATTGGTTCGCCCGCTCTCCCCAAGTACGGAAGAAACGATGCAACAGTTCGAGTGTATCGATACGCAGCGACCCAAAGGTATCGCTCACATAGATCTTGAGTCCACAGGCCTGTTCCGCCACAGACAGATAAGCATCCAAATAGGTTGTGGTTGCCCCAACAAATATTCCAATGTCGCAGACTGCTTTGCTGGCTGCCAATCGACACTTTTCAGAAAAGATCTCGGAAGTACCTGTGGGCGGCTGCGTGTTGGGCATATCTAACATCATCGTCACGCCACCGGCCAAGGCTGCGCACGAACCGCTGTAGAAGTCCTCTTTGTGTTCATAGCCAGGTTCACGCAAATGGACATGGGCGTCTACCAGTCCAGGAATCTTGATTGTTGCCATTTGTCACCTAAATATCAACAGAATGTCGGGGTAGGATGGTCTGATTACTCTATGCTTCCACGCATGCATCTAAAATTCAAATTGTGATCACACGCCAACCAGGTAGTGTAGCAGATTCAAGGAGCCGTGGAAATTTTTCACCAAACCATATCAACGTACTTGGCACGACCCTTACAACATGCTAAACTCACCAACAGTTCACCCGTATCGATTAACATCTCAATATATTCTCAAAAGGAAAACGATCCATGTCTTCTCAAGTTTTTCGCCGTCCGAATATTCCTATGACCACCATCGTGATTACCTTGATCGTGGTAGCAGTAGTCCTGTTCTTGTTCAACTACGTAGGGCAGTTTTATTATTTCTTCGAGCGTGTTGAAGCACAGGAAATCGGTGTGCAGTTTCAAAGTGGGCAGATCGAAGAGGTGGTTGGGCCTGGCGTTTACAGCGATTTCGGGCTTTTTGTCAATCTGCAAAAGATTTCGGCGCAGGCTGTCCCCGTGCTTGTCGAGGATCCAGAGTTACTCACCAAGGACAAACAGCGCATCGGTCTAGTCGTAACTGCGGATTTCTTCCGACCGGGTTTGGCCGAGAAGGATACGTTGCGCAATCTGTGGGCGCGTTACAGAACTGTATTCACAGAAGATAACGCTCTCGACAAGGCAATGCAAAACCAGATGCAGCAGTCAATGAAGGTTTGCGTGGGTGACCGCAATTTTGATGATGCCGTGATCGGAACTGCACGCGACGAGCTACAGGGCTGTATTAATGATGAAATTGCTGACCGCGCTAGTAGCTATGGGCTGACTGTAGCAAATGTTGCAGTGCCGAATGTCATTTTGTTGCCAGAAGCGCAGGCTCGTTTGGATGAAATCGTTCAGAGCCGTTTGCAGACGGAGAAGGCCAAACAAGATGAACTGCGTGCCAAAGCTGAAGCTGCTGCTGAGCAAGCACGTCAGGAAGGTGCTATCCGCGTCGAACAAAGCCGACTCCAAGAACAGACACGCCAACAAATTACGCTGGCTGAGTTGGAACGACAGAAAGTGGAGGCTCAGAAAGTGGTCATTGAGGCTGAACGCGCCAACGAACTCGCACGGGTAGAAGCGGATCGGGCAATTATCGAGGCGCAAAAATCGAACGATTTGCTCTCCGCAGAAAAAGAATTGGAGATTCAAAAGGTCGCTGCGCTGGCTGCTGCCGAAAAAGCGAAAGCCGATGTCGCAAATCAGTTGGCCTTAGGTGAACTCTATTCGCAACATCCTGAGTTCCTTCAGTTGAGTGTGGCGCAAGCCAATGCTGCTGCACTGAAAGAAGGTGATAAAATCATCTTTACACCTGAAGGCACCACACCCACGCTTGTCTTACCGGGTCCCGGGATTGTTCCAACCGTCGATACAACTGGCTCAGTCAAGTCAGAGCAGTAATGAACGCTGTGTAAATTATATTCTTTCATATTTGCCATTCTGTTCGGTCACGAGCGCACAGCGCCAACGAGGGCAGTTTCGAGCAAAGAATCTTGGTTGGACAACCCAGGATTCTTCGCTCGCAAACTGCCGCTCCTCAGAATGACAAATCTTCCTTTCAGGGAGGGTGGCAAGAGTTGGTTTGTTGAGAGGCCAGGCTTGCGAACTAGCCGCTCGGTCGTGCCGACCACTTTGTGGGCAGCATGACAAGTGTTTTAACTTGGTGAATAACTTATAGACAAAGCAAAGCAGAGATGCATCATTGTAAGGGCATCCGCTTGCCGGTGCCCTGCTTGCATCAGCGAATGGGCAACCGCAAGGGTGTGACCCTACTCCTTGTGATCATGCAATGTCTACCTGCCTTGTCTATTAGTTTGTAATATACGAATCGAGGACTTAGCTTGTATGCAACTTGAAATTATTACCTTTTGTGATGCAGCCACCGAATATGGCGGTCGCCTCAATATGCTTGGAGCAACCGACACCATCGTAGCGGCAGACCTGCCAGTCCGTCAGCCTCATTGTTCGATCGTTGTGCGTCTACGGGCGGCGCGCATTGAAAGCGGTGAGCACAACGTGAAGTTGATGATCATTGATTTGGATGGTCAACCGATCCTCAACATCGATGGCAAGATGAATGTACAGTTTGCCGGAGGCAACGGCGGCGCAGTGAATCTGATTATCAATGCGGTGAATCTGGAATTTAAGGAGTTTGGAGAATACGCCATCGAGGTAGCAGTAGACGGGATCCAAGTGGGGTCGAGTCCACTCTTCGTGCGCAAATTGCTTCCAGAAGGGCACAAACCTGTCCCGTAGGAGCGCCTGAATTTAGAATCGGTCATTATCTCGTCTACATTCAGGCGTCCCTGCGGGACGGTTAACGTTTTACTGAGGTGGCCACTGTTTCGGTTGCCCGTTTTCATCGACCACGAGCGATTGCGTTCCAGGTGGCAGCACTTGAAGTGACTTGAGGAATTCAATAACCGACGCCTGCTCGTACTCACTGAGCCCCTCAAACGCTTGGCGTGAGGTGAGTGCTTCTCCGTTGTGCGCCAACGTCGCCTCTCGCAAGGTCGTGAAGAGCCCATGATGGAAGTATGGCGGCTGGTTGGCGGCACCCCACAATTTTGTGGTCAGGAAGCGACAGTTGCCTTTGAAGAATTGCGGCGTTTTCAGGCGAGCATTCATATTGATCGACTCGCAGGTCGGATCGTCAGGCCCGCTGGAAATGTTGTGCAGCTTCAGATCCGTGTAGGCAGGAACCCATACGATCCCATCCTTTGGCTGCAAGCGTGGTTGCGGCAACGTCGGATCCGTTAGGTCAACTCGCAGCTCTGGGGCTTCGCTCGGTCGTAGATCGTCTGCTGTGTTGAATGGGTTTGGCTCGACAAAGACCCAACCCTGATTATCTAGCGGAAGAGCAGGAACGTGACAGGCAGCACAGCCGATCGCTTCAAATTTCTGTTCGCCAACCCATATGGCCTTTTCTACGACCGGATCATTGGGGATCACTCGGCCAGGAACCGCCATCGTCGCCTGGAAGATGGTCGCTGCGGTTACGTCCGCACGGGTCATTTCGTTGACCACACCATCGCCATCTTTGTCAACGTTAATACCAAAGCGCTCAGTCGATTGAATGCCATGATGCTGGTTGAAGGCGTTATTCGTAAAGTTGCGTAGCGAGACTGAGCCTCCAGCCTGATGGAACGGATTGACGATCAATGTGGGTGGTGCGGTCGGTGCCGTGCTGGTGATACTTGATGTCGGTAGTCCCATCACTTTAGAGACATCCCAGTTGCCTTCGCCATCCCGGCTCAAGACTCCGAATGAGACTCCCTTGCTGCTCAATGCCAGGGATTGATTCGGACCGACCTGGTCACGAATCGCCTGTAGATCTACGGTCATTTGGCGCGCCAACATTTCAATATACCCTTCGCCAAACATCCCAATCGTAGCACGACTGCTGCCAATGTTCTGGAGCGTAAGCGGTTTGCCATTTTCATCGACGGCACCTTGGGTCGGAACGTCATCATTGCGGTCGAAGGTAACAAAGTCAAAACGTTGCGCTGTAACAAAGACATTGGCCACAAAATCACCACCGCCACCAGCAATACCAAATGGCATGTTGTGACAGCCGGCACACGAGTTTGCATCCGGTCCGGAGACACGGTTCATATTACGCGGAAACGTCAACGGTTCATCGCCAATCAGGCCAAGGCCATTGCCTTTGGTCAAGGGGCGACCTGCCCCTTCTTCGACAGTCCAATTGGCAGAAAAGAGGATTTGGCCATGCTTGATCAGGTCAAGCAGCGGAATCGAATACTCCTCTCCATCTTGAAGGTGGCGAACTACTGCTACTTCACGGCCCAAGCGCGCCAAATCGGCGGCAGAGATGTCGCTGGGCGAGGATGTTTGCGCTGACTGAGATTCACTTTTGTTTTCTTGCGACTGTTCGACAATTTCTTGCGATTGTTTGGCAATTTGGGCACTTTCTACATCGGGATGAAGTGCCATATTTTGTTTGATTGCTGCTGAATAGTCCATCCCGCTTGCGTAAGACTCATATGGATCATATGCAGCTTCGGTTGAGGAGCTAATTAGCGACGCTGTATTGGCCATTAAATTTAGGACTACAAGGACCAAAACACCCAAAACAATCATCAAAGGCAATCCCCATCGCTTCATCCCTGGCGTGTTCTTTATAAGAACTCCAGTGCGCGTAATAATGCTTGTAAAATGAACACTCAATCGCTTCATCACCGGTGTGTTCATTACAAAAACTCCAAGGCGCACAACAATGCTTGTGAAATGTACACGCCATCGTTTTATCTCTGTTGTGTTTATCATAGAACCGCACCTTTTCAGATACATATGCAGAGTAATGCGCCTACGAACCCATCTTGGTAAAAGCCAAGACAAAATCAGCCCGGTACCACGTAGACGTTTGCTCATAACGAAATTGACTGCATGGTTGTCATTATAAACTTACTTTGGTAGTCTAATTTCTTACACTTAACAAACAATTAAGACGCATGCTTTCCTATCCCTCGATTCTCTCATGGCCAAGATATTGATAGCGACAAATGAAAACGCATCGTCCAATCCGTTAAATTGACAAACGAAATCGTTCGTGTTTGAATAAAAGTCAGCGGTAACGTCAACGTTGTCGTTACTGAGTTTGCTTTCCAAAATACAACCAAATCAAAAACAATTGAATTGCATATTCCTATTAGGCATGTCACCAGGAAACTCGGTCGGGTTTGTCTTGTCTGAACCGACAAATGCGTGGCATGAGTTGCATAACGCTGAAGCCAAATGCCAATAACCCTACGCGATGTCGCGCGCAAGGCAGGGGTCTCAGTTAAGACCGTATCGCGCGTTGTGAACAATCAAGGTGAGATTTCAGAGGAGACGCGGCAACGTATTTCTGAGGTTATTCGTGAGATGGGGTACCGCCCGAATCTGGTTGCACGTGGTTTGGTGACACAGCGGACTCATACGCTGGGATTGGTGGTTCCTGATATCACAAATCCCTTCTTTCCTGAAGTGGCGCGCGGGGTACAAGATGCAGCACGACTCCATCGCTACAACGTCTTTCTCTGTAATAGTGGAGAGGATAAGCAGGAAGAATTGAACGTGCTGCACTCACTGGCGGAACAAGGTGTCGACGGCATCATTATTTCTCCCTGCTATTCGACAGGTGATAATTTAGCACAATTCGCAGAAGCGTTCCGTCCAATCGTGACGATCAATCACATTTGCAGCCATCCCAACATCAGCATGGTTCTCACCGAGAATGTCCACGGAGCAAAGCTTGCAGTGGACTACCTGATTGGCAAGGGGCATCGCCACATCGGCATGGTTGCTGGGCTTGAAAAGTCATTGAATCGTGCCAGACGCATCTATGGCTTTGCCGAGGCTATGAAGGCGCAGGGGCTGGAAGTGATTGTCGAAAACATCGACGGCTCAACGCCGAATGTAGAAAGCGGCCATGCGGCAGCACTTTCGATGCTCACAAAGCAGCCGCAATTGAGTGCAATTTTTGTCTACAATGACTTAATGGCCCTCGGCGTACTCCAGGCGTGTCGAATGTTGGGACGCCGTGTACCTCAAGATTGTGCCATTGTCGGGTTTGATGATATTCAGATTGCCGGGCTCATCGATCCAGCCTTAACGACTGTACACCTGGATAAATACCGTCTCGGCCAAGAGGCAGTGGGTCGGCTCTTAGAAATGCTTGACCAGCCCACCACTCAGTTTCCACCCATTTCGCTTGAGGTGGAGTTGGTGGTTCGACAAAGTGCCTAGAAGACACGGCAAAAGCATTGTACTCCACGTTGGCAAAATCTTTGAAAGGCTAGCCTGGATTTACACTTTGACAGCGACGATCATGTATATTACAATGTGCGCACGCCCAACAATCTCACCCAAAATAGCAGCACAGTTTGGCGTTAACCTTCACATAATCAATAATTCCTAGCAAATTTTCTTTTATTGCATGAACCACGTACGTGGTTATGACTCACGACGAGAAGCTCCCTTCATCAAGGCCGCTATGTGAGTAACGAAGATCAGTACGTTGAATCGTAACGTTTCGGTAGATCTGCGGATATGAATCGATGAGCCAACTTCAATCAGTCTCTGGTGCAGCGACGGCTGCCCCCAATCAAAGCAACGGATCGGCCCCACTGCCAGCAATTGATGTTAGAAATTTGCATACCTACTTCTTTTTGGAGCGGGGCATCGTCAAGGCTGTCAATGGCGTAAACCTGCGGCTTGAGCAGAAGTCCACCTTGGGCGTGGTAGGCGAAAGCGGCTGTGGCAAGAGCATCACCGCCATGTCGATCATGCGCTTGCTCAAATCACCGCCGGGCAAGATCGTCGATGGCCAGATCCTTTTCCGCCAACGCAACGGCGATGTTGTCGATCTGGCGAAGTTACCAGCTAATGGCCAGCAGATGCGTTCGATCCGCGGCGGCGATATTGCCATGGTCTTTCAAGAGCCGATGACCTCGCTCAACCCACTTTACACCGTCGGAAATCAGATTGCTGAAGCCGTTAAATTGCATCAAAACGTGGGCGATCGCGAGGCACTCGAACGGGCAGAGGAGATGTTGCGGCGTGTCCAAATCAGCGATCCGGCACGGCGCGTCAAACAATATCCTCATCAATTGAGCGGCGGCATGCGCCAACGTGTCATGATTGCCCTGGCCCTCTCCTGTAATCCCTCAGTTCTGGTTGCCGACGAACCAACCACTGCACTCGATGTCACGGTGCAGGCACAAATCCTCGAGCTGATGCAAAAGTTACAGGACGAATTCCAGTCGTCGATTATGTTGATCACGCACAATTTGGGCGTTGTTTCGCAGATGGCGGACGCCGTGGCTGTGATGTATTTGGGCAAAGTGGTAGAATACGCCCCAACCAAGAACATTTTCCATGATCCTCTGCATCCGTATACGCAAGGGTTACTCAAATCCATACCGGTCTTGGGACGTAAGGCAACTATGCTTGACCCGATCAAGGGTATGGTACCGAGCCCTTCGGACATCATTCAGGGATGTCCGTTCGCCGATCGTTGCCCCAGAGTCATGGCGCACTGTCGTCAGGAAGCGCCAGTCTTGAGAGAGATTCGTACTGGACATCAAGTTTCATGTTGGCTATACGAATAATTAAACCATGAAAGATCCGGCTTTAGATACCATCCAACAACGCGAGGCAGCTAAGTTTTACCCCGAGAGCGACGGAATGCCGATGGCAAACAACACCGAACAATTTGAATGGATTGTTACACTTAAAGGCAACTTAGACATATTAACTGCTAACAATCCAAACATTTTTGTAGCGGGTGATCTCTTCTGGTATCCGGTGGAAGGCAACAACCAAATTCGTCTGGCTCCCGATGTTATGGTCGCTATCGGTCGTCCCAAAGGACGGCGTGGCTCATATATGCAGTGGGTAGAGAATAATATTCCACCGCAAGTTGTCTTTGAAATCCTTTCGCCGGGCAATCGCAAGCAGGAGATGGCTGACAAGTTTGAATTTTTTCAACAGTACGGTGTTGAAGAATATTATCTTTTTGACCCAGCACGCGGTCGCCTCAATGGCTGGTTACGCAATGAGCAAGGGCGATTAGCACCGATTGCCGATGTGCAGAATTGGCAGAGTCCGCGTTTAGAGATTCGCTTCTTTTTAAAGGGCTTGAACTACAAATTTTCAACCCGGATGGCAGCCGTTTTCTTTCAAAGGATCAACGGAGAACATTGAAGATATGAGCTGATTTGTGAGGAAAGAATCTGGAATCGATAAGCCGAATTCAGCGGAAGGCAAACGCAACGGGTTTCGAAGCCTGCCCATAGTAGCCGAAAACCCATTTAAGATGAAACCGTTTTGCGGGCCCGCTGATTTTACTGTAAGATGTGGGTAGTGAGTAGCCCCCTTACTAACGTGCGGGGTTCTGACCTGCCACCCGCCCAATTCGGAGTCTAGCAGTAAACTCATTTTTGTTTATTGCTTTTTCTCCAATTCCGTTTCACAAACTCTTTTTTCTGTACCAAAGGAGAAAAAATCCCAATGAAACAGATACGTTTAATTGGAAGCTTGTTGGTGGTGGCGAGCATGTTCTTTTTCCGCCTGTGGCGGAGGATCAGCACCTGCCGCACCAGCAGAAGCTCCACAGCCGCTGCGACCGACGCACACCGGCCGCCGCCGCCGCCACCAGAAGGCAGCAGCAACCGATACACCAGCCCCTGCGGCAGCCGAAGCAACCAAAGCTCCCGAAGCTGCTGCCCCGGCTGCTGGCACGGAAGGTAAATGGCCCCATGCCAGCCGATGCCATTCCCTTCCCGGAACCGCCGGAATTGGACTTAGGTGGCAATCCAGTCACACCGCTGCCCATCGATCAGATCGTCACCTATAAGGCGCTCGACAAGTACAACGAGAGCCCCGTGGGTAAGTGATCTGGTCAAAGCTGGCAAGTGCCCGAGTCAAGGATCGTCTGCCCAAGGAACCAAAGGTCATCCTCAGGTGGTATGACCAATGGCATTGGCGTCTATGGCGATGTCTGGCGCGACTTCTCTGCTTGTCCCACTGCTGGTTGGTTCAACGGTGCTGGTGTGACCTCTGGTTGGTTTGGCATCGAATCGATGTCCTTCAACTACCAATCTCTGGTCAAGACTGGCCCGCTTTACCGTGCCAATCAGGACATTGAACCCTTCCCCAACCTGGCCAAGAGCTGGTGGAGCGAAGATGGACATCCAGTGACCATGCACCTGATCGAAGGCGCCAAATGGTCGGACGGTGAACCATTCACTGCTGACGATGTCATCTTCACTTGGGAAGATCTGATGAATGATCCGCAGGTTGTGCGTTTGGGTGCCAAAGGAGATGCGTTCAATACGGATGGCAAACCCACAACCTTAGAAAAGGTTGATGACTTTACCATCAAGTTTACCTTTGCCGCAGTCAAGCCTGTGGAAAAGTATTATCTGATGGATGAACAGGACTTCAACATCTCACCTGCCATGTTGTCAGGCGCAACATCCTAAGTACAACAAGGACATGAACTACAAGGACTATTGTATTCTGCCGCCCGACAAGTTGCCGGTACGTCACCGTAGGCCCCTGGGTTCCAGTCGAATACAAGACCGACGAACTCTTGATCATGCGCCGCAACCCCTACTTCTGGGAAGTGGACGAAGATGGCAATCAATTGCCCTACATCGATGAAGCAGTCTATAAGGAGTCAAGTGGTGCAGGCCACTTTCAGTGTACGATTGCTGGCGGTTGTGACCACACCAACGTGGAAAACCCATCTGCTGAATATCTGACCTCTTTGCAAGCCGCAGCGCAACCCGATGCTCAATTCCAAGATGAACTGGGGTCCTGAAGATCTGGGCTTTAACATTCAGCTCAATCAATGGAAACCCTCGGTGTGCAGAATGACCGCGATAAGGCTGTCCGTGCGCTCTTCCGCGACGAAAAGTTCCGCCAAGCCTTCAGCCATGCTCTGGACGCGATGGTATTGCTCAATCGTTAGTGCGCGGCCCGTTGCTGCGTGGCTTCCCAGGCGGTCTCTATCCAGGTTCACCTGAATTCGACCCGGCCTCGGTTGTCTATTATAGTTACGATGTCGACAAAGCCAATGCATTGCTTGATGAAATTGGTTTGAAGGATACGGATGGCAATGGCATTCGCAACTTCCCAGCCGATGGCCCAGGCAAGGGTGAAGATGTGGTGTTGGGTCTGAATACATCAGAAGATGCAGCAGACACCAAACCGATTGGCGATCAGGTTGTGATCATGTTGGGCGCGGTTGGCATTAAGATCAATGCCCGCCCACTAAATCGCCAGCAGAACCGGACCAACACCGCTGGCACGTGGGATATGGAAATTGATCGCTCGGATGTATACAATACGTTTACGTACTACGGCAATCTGGCTGCACCTCTTACCAGAAAAAAAAAACTTTTTATTCTGGAATCGCAAAGGTAAAAGCTGAACAGTGTGTGCGACGGGAAGAGATAGCCAAACAGCAACGCCTATTGTTCAGCAGGAGTAAGTTAAACGCAAAGGTAAATCAACCACTGGAACTATGTCTGGACATTTACGATACAGCATGGCACCATCATCAGCGCAAAGGTTTAGCGATGGGCAAGCGCTTCAACAACATTCCTGGCGGTCTGCCACCCCACATGTACCAAATGGTGCAGAAGATGCGATTATGTCGGAAACGGTCCTGGACCCGCTGCTGATCAGCAGAAGGAACAAGTCCGCCCGAGGCGATTGCTGAGTATACAAAGTAAGTCAGTGAGACAGTAAGTCAGTGAGACAGTAAGTCAGTGAGACAGTAAGTCAGTGAGACAGTAAGTCAGTGAGACAGTGAAAGCAAAGACACTCTCCTACTGACTTACTGTCCTACTGTCCTACTGTATTACTCTATCTCTGAGGGCAAAGGTCTTCATGGTCAATTATTTTATTCGCCGAATCGCCATTTCATTTGTTCTGCTCATCTTTATTTCGACCACCTCATTTTTCATCATTCAATTGCCACCGGGTGATTTTGCGACCACTTACCGCGCATTTCTGGTGCAAACTGCACATATGACCGAAACAAAGCCGATGAGATGACAGATCTCTACCGCAAACAATATGGGTTAGATCAGCCGATGTACGTCCAGTTTATCACCTGGATCAAAGGTATTGTGACAGAGGGAAAATTTGGCTATTCCTTTGCCTACCGTAAAGATGCTGGCGAAATTATTTTAGACCGTTTGCCCAAGACACTCATGCTAGCACTCTGTGCCCATGCGATTTCTAGTTTAATTGGGATTTTTGCAGGAATCTATGTAGCGCCCCGTCAATATGGCTGGGCGGATAATATTCTGGCATTTATTGCCTTTATTCTGACTTCGATTCCGCGCTTTTTTATTGCGTTGGTGCTTATGTTTTTGTTGGTGCATGTGTTTAAAGCGCATGACGTTTCCTCGTTTTTCTCCGTAAATTACGCAGTAGCACCTTGGTCATTCGGTAAGGTTTTGGATTTACTCCAACATATCTGGCCGATTATTTTGATTGCAGGCTTGGGCGGCGTTGCCCGCAATATGCGTGTGATGCGGGCCAATCTATTGGATGTTTTGAATGCGCAATATGTCACAACAGCACGAGCAAAAGGCTTGCTCGAACGACGAGTGATGAATCGTCATGCCGTGCCCAATGCGTTGCATCCCATTATTGGCTATCAGGGTACCGTATTGCCCTACTTGATCGAAGGTGAAATTGAGGCGGCAATTATCTTTGGCATCCCAAGTTTGGGACCAATACTCTTGACAGCGCTGCGTTCGCAGGACATCTATTTATCGGGTGGTGCGCTGCTCATGACAGCGTCGCTGATCATCGCAGGTAATTTACTGGCTGACCTGTTTTTGGCGATTTTGGATCCAAGAATTCGTTACAGTTAATCGACAAGACAAAGGCATTGCTTACATTACCTGCCCGTAGGTGCAGTTTGTAACCCATACGCATCAAGGTAGGGCGTTCCAACCGAAAAATGCCAGCGGAGTTGTGTAGAGGCGGTTCGCAACCGCCGGGCTGGGATCGACCGACCGACCGGCGGTTGCGAACCGCCTCTACCGCAAATTTTTTTAGCTTGATGCCCATGGGCTTGTAACCGCACAATTTGGGTCAAGCGAAGATCGTGCGGTTCGTAGCTGCACACCACTTGTGCAGATTTATCTCGTCTGTCTAAGAGTTGATCGGAATTGGGAGATCGAGAGGGATTCGTATTATGACTGCTGAAGCATTAGAAAGTGTCAGTTCAGAAGTAACCAAAGTTCAAGAGAACGAAAGTTACGCCCAATTGGTTTGGCGACGCTTTCGCCGAAGCAAGGTCTCGCTCATCGGTGGTGTCATCGTATTGCTTCTTGTGATTCTGGCGGTTTTTGCCGATTTTTTTGCGCCCTATCCGCTGGATCGATATGACTCAAAAGATTCATTCATTCCACCGAGTCGAATCCACTTTTTCGACAAAGAAGGTAATTTTCATCTACGGCCCTTCACTTACAACAAAGTGATTGCGCTTGACCCCAAGACTTTTGTTCCCGATTGGACTGAAGACGACACCAAAATATATCCCATCCACTTCTTCGTAAAGGGCTGGGAATATAAACTGTTCGGTCTATTCCCGACTGATCGGCACATGTTTGGCGTTGAAGAAGGTGGCATGATCCATATTCTGGGTACCGATCAATATGGTTCTGACCTATGGAGTAAGGCATGTGAAGCAGGAAGAATTTCGCTCAGTATGAGCATTATGGGCACATTGATTAGTGTTTTCATTGGTGCTATTGTGGGTGTGATGTCAGGTTACTATGGGGGCTGGATCGATAACTTGATTCAACGCTTTGTGGAATTCATCTCGGCCTTTCCGCAATTGGCGCTTTGGCTGGCGCTGGTTGCTATTGTGCCGCGCACCTGGGATTCCTTCCGCATCTTTTTGATCATCTCCTTTATTTTTGCATTGCTTTCTTGGACAACGTTGGCGCGCGAGGTGCGCAGCAAAATTCTCTCCCTAAAACAGACTGACTTTGTATTGGCAGCAAAAGAAAGCGGTGCATCGGATCGTAGAATCATGTTTCTGCATCTATTGCCGAATACGATTAGCCACATCATCGTGGTACTCACTTTAACCATCCCAGGCATTATTCTGGCCGAGGCGTTTTTGAGCTTTCTTGGCCTAGGCATTCAGCGACCTCTGGTTAGCTGGGGTCTATTGATGCAAGCGGCACAAAATCTTGACACACTAAGCGTGCGGCAATGGATCATCTCACCTGCGGCCTTTATCATTCTCGCTGTGCTTGGTTTTAATCTATTAGGCGATGGACTACGCGATGCTGCTGATCCCTATTCGACGATGTAATCTATTCCGAAATGAAATACGGACAATCTTTTAGCATAACAAGGGTAATTGGGTTAGCCTGTGCAGTACTTTTGGTCGCTCTTCTTGCCGCATCGCTAGCGCGTACACTTGAAGCATCGAGTTCGCCAACCAGCGCTTGGCTACCATTGAGCACAATTCGTGGGATAGTCGTCAACAGCCAAGGACCGGTCGCCGGTGCGACCGTTCGGATTCAGTTGACCGATAGCGTTACCCAAACAGCCGAAGACGGCACATTTGCATTAACCACCTTTACGCCCAAGGTAACGAGTGCTTCGCGACCAATCACGTTGACAGCGTGGGCAGATGGTCATTATATTGGTTGGACAACGGCTCTGGTTAACAGCCAGCCAGTGACGATTACACTTAACACACATTATAACACTGACAATGTCGAGTATGATTGGTTCACCGAGAATGGCATTGATGGTTCGGCAGCCTGTGGCGAGTGCCATACTGCGAATGCCGAGTGGGCGAAAGATGCGCATTCACAAAGTGCGACCAACTATCGCTTTTTGACCCTATACGCCGGAACCGACGTGCATGGTAACCAGAGCCCGCTCTCACAAGTGGATGTTAAGAGTGGTGTCTATCTACCACCTGATCCTAACCAGCCCTACTACGGTCCAGGCTTCAAGTTGGACAATCCAAATCGAACAGGCGTTTGTGCGGCCTGTCATACCCCAGCGGCAGCCAAGATTCCAACCAACAACGGTTGTGGCTGGCAGGGATGTCATACGTCGTACACAGCATCGGTTTCGGAGCTAGTTCCCGACGGGGCCAGTCCACTAGGCCTGAAGGGCGATGCAGCGGAAGGCATTTCGTGCGAGTTTTGTCACAAGATTGCCAATGTGCAGATCAACCGCAAGACTGGCACACCATACGATGATTCTCCCGGCATTCTCAGTTTGATGCTGTTGCGTCCACAGGCGGGTGAGGATCTCTTTTTCGGGCCCTTTGATGATGTTGTACGAACCGATCTTCCGACAGCGCGTGATTCGTACCAACCATTGCAGAAAGAAAGCCAATTCTGTGCAGCCTGCCACTATGGAGTAATGGGCGGCGTGGTAGCCAACATGCAAGTCACAGGGGGCGTGCTGGTTTACAGCTCTTTTAAAGAGTGGTCAGACAGTTATAAGACAGGAAAGACCACCCAGACTTGTCAAGATTGCCATATGCCTGTGGGTGACCATGCGTATTTTGCCTTTCCTGAAAAAGGCGGGCAGATCCGTGATCCAAATCAAATTCACAACCACCACATGCTGGGTAAAGGTGACACAGCTTTCATGCAAAGTGCAGTGAGCATGACGGCGACAGCGCAGATGAACAGCAAGTTGTTGGTGGTCAACGTTGACTTATTGAACGACAAAACCGGCCATGCTGTACCAACCGATTCAGTACTGCATCATGTCATGCTGTTGGTCACAGCCAAAGATAAGAATGGCAAGGCGTTGGCACTGCAAAATGGCTCGACGCTGCCAACGTGGGCAGGAAACTATGCCGGACAAGCAGGCAAGCTGTTTGCCAAAGTACTACGCGATACCCAAACAGGTGAAATGCCTTCGGCGGCTATTTGGCGCAGTGTAGAAGTGGTGTCCGATACTCGATTAGCACCCTTTGTCCCTGACCACAGCCAATTTCGCTTTACAGCACCGCAGGGCACAGCAACGGTTGAGGTGAAATTAATCTATCGCCGAGCACCGCAACAATTGATGGAGCAGAAGGGCTGGAACGATGCCGATGTTGTGATGAAGCAGACAACCATTCCAGTCAAGACGCAGTAATCAGCAGATCAAACTCTATCTGAACGAATCGTTGTGTAATCATTTTCTCGAACATTAGATGAACAACAACAAAATACTCGAAGTCAATAACCTACAGCAGCACTTCCCGATCCATGCAGGATTCTTTCAGCGCGTGGTGGGCCACATCAAGGCGGTCGACGGTATCAGCTTTAGCTTGAACGAGCGCGAGGTGCTCGGTTTGGTTGGTGAAAGTGGCTGTGGTAAGACGACTGCCGGACGTTCGATTTTGCGTCTTTACGATCCAACCGGCGGCGAGGTCTGGTACCACAAAGCCGACGGCGAAAAGGTCAACATTGCCTCCATCTCGCAACAAGAGATGAAGCCGTTACGACGCGAACTGCGCATGATCTTCCAGGATCCCTTCAGTTCGCTCAATCCACGCATGACCGTGCGCGACATCATTGGGGAACCATTGATTATTCACAAGGTCGCACGCGGCAAAGCACTGGAAGAGCGTGTGGCAGCATTGATGACCTCAGTCGGTCTAAATCCGAACTTTATGCAGCGCTACCCCCACCAATTTTCCGGTGGACAGCGTCAACGTATCGGTCTTGCCCGCACACTCTCACTCAATCCTCGTCTGATCATCGCCGATGAGCCGGTTTCTGCGCTGGATGTCTCTGTGCAAGCCCAAGTGCTCAACCTGCTGCAATCCCTCAAGGAACAGTTGGGCTTGACGCTGATCTTCATCGCACATGATCTCTCGGTTGTGGAGCATATTTCGGATCGCATTGCAGTCATGTATGTTGGCCACATTGTAGAGTTGGCGGAATCGGAAGCGCTGTTGCGTCATCCGCTCCACCCCTACACCGAAGCGCTCGTGTCGTCGGTGCCGCCAGCCGATCCGGACATTCAGGTCAATCGGATTATCCTGGAAGGCGATGTACCTAGCCCCGCCAATCCTCCGAGCGGATGTGTCTTTCATCCTCGTTGTCGCTACGCCAAAGATCGTTGCAAGAGCGAAATCCCTCTGCTGAGAGAGGTTGAACCCAGCCATTTTGCAGCTTGTCATTTTTCCGAAGAACTGGCATTACAGGGCATTCAATAAATTCAGACAGGAAGACAGGGAGATGGGGAGACGGCAATCTCCTCATCTCCCTGTCTTCTTATCTCAACACCCATACCACCTATGTCCCAACAAACTTCCACACCCGAATGGGCATCCCGTCCTTGGGATGGCTCGCTTGTCCGCTATCCCGATCCCGCCATTGAAGTGCTTGATCCACGTTTTGCGAAATTCAAAATCGGCAATTCCGTCGTAGAACGCATTGTCACCAACGTCGGCATGCGTTGGGCCGAGGGAGCGGTCTACTTTGGTGACGCTCGCTGTTTGATCTGGAGTGATATTCCCAACAATCGTATGTTGCGTTGGGATGAAGAGACGGGCGCGGTTTCAGTCTTTCGCCGCTCCTCCAATTACAGCAATGGCAACACGCGTGACCGCCAAGGGCGTCTGATCACCTGCGAACATGGCACGCGACGTGTCACCCGCACCGAGTATGATGGCTCGATCACGGTCCTGATGGACAGTTATCAGGGCAAACGCCTCAATGCGCCGAACGATGTCGTCGTCCATTCAGATGGCAGCATCTGGTTCACCGATCCGGGCTATGGCATTCTGCTTAATTACGAAGGATTCAAGTCGGATTTTGAGTTACCCTGTTACGTCTATCGGCTCGATCCAACAACAGGCCAGGCAACCGTTGTGGCTGACGATTTTTATAAGCCGAACGGACTTTGCTTCTCTCCAGACGAGCGCAAACTCTATATTGTGGATACTGGAGCTAGCCATCACGAGAATGGGCCCGGCCATATTCGTGTCTTTGATGTGGAGGGACAAAAGCTGTTGAATGGCAAAGTATTCGTCGATATGCGACCAGGCATGGCGGACGGTATTCGCTGCGACACAGAGGGCAACCTCTGGTCAAGCGCAGGCTGGGTCGGCGCTGGTTATGATGGCGTACATTGTTTTGCGTCAAATGGCGATTTGATTGGTAAAATTCATCTTCCCGAAATCTGTGCGAACCTCTGTTTTGGGGGGCCGCGCAAGAACCGACTCTTTATGGCTGGCAGCCAGTCGATCTATGCGGTCTATGTTGAAGCATTGGGCGCACAGTGGCCGTAAGTAAATGAAGGGTGAGGTTGGAGGGGTGAGGCATTCTCTCCTCACCCACTCAACCTCACCCCTCCAGTTCTACAAAAAGGAGCAACGATGCTACCCGCAACCTGCCCGAGCTTGTACAAAAATTTCAAACTGAAGGCTATGTCGTTGTACCCAGTCTATTTTCGCAAAGTGAGGTTGCTGCCTACATCGACCATTTCATGACCTTACGCACGAAAGGACAATATGAAGGTGACTTTGCAGGCGTCAATGCCAACGAGTATGACCCGCTGCAAAAGTACCCGCGCATGATCCACATGCACCGCTGGGATGAAGTGAGTCTGCGCTGGATGATCGACAATCGCATCAATCAGTGTATGACAGCACTGCTTGGCATTGAACCGTACGCGGTGCAGACGATGCTTTACTTCAAGCCGCCGGGAGCGCGTGGTCAGGCGCTGCATCAGGATCAGTACTACCTGCGCGTACAACCAGGCACTTGTATGGCAGCCTGGATGGCACTGGATCGCTGTGATGAGGAAAATGGCTGTATGCAGGTCGTGCCAGGTAGCCACGCCTGGCCCTTGCTCTGCACGGTAAAGGCCGACACAACCCAAAGCTTCACCGATGTCACCGTTCCCATTCCGGATGGAACGCCGATTCGCCCTGTGATCATGAATGCTGGCGATGTGCTTTTCTTTAACGGCCAGTTGATCCATGGCAGCTTCCCCAACAGCAGCCAGAATCGCTTCCGCCGCTCGCTGATTGGCCATTATCTGGTGGGTGAAGCAGCGAAGGTTGCCAAGTACTATCATCCGGTGCTGCGTATGGATGGCAGCGAAGTTACACTTGGTGTCAGTGCAAGCGGCGGCGCTTGTGGCGTCTGGGTCGAACGTGATGGCGTACCAGAAATCCAAGTAGAAACTGCCGATCTGGCAGCGCCGCCATTGATTGCGTAAGCATCAAACTTTACTTGGACAAACAAGTGGAGAAAGACCACGAAATGCACGAAATACACGAAAAATTTAATTTCATTTGGTAGTTGTAGCTATCCAGGTCACAGTACGACGCACCTGGATAGCTACTGGTAGTTTTCTGTAAAGAGCTGCTTTTTCTTTTCGTGTGTTTTGTGTTTTTCGTGATTGTTTGCCTTATAAGGAGGGATTATGGCCTTTGATAGCAAGGCGTGCGCCGAATTCTTTAAAGAAAACGGCTACTTTGTCTACGAAAATGCGCTTACAGCCGAGGAAGTGGCTGCGCTGCGCGCAGAGACTACCAACATCTGCCGGGGAGAAGCCGGACCTGTACGTGGGTTGGAGCCAACCAATGGGCTGAACGATGATCAGTTGCTCAGCCGCTACGTGTGCATCCATTTTCCCCACAAGATTTCCCAAACCATGTACGACTATCTGGCGCATCAGCGTATTGTCGATGTGTTGACCAGCGTGATTGGCCCGAATGTTAAGTGTATGCAGTCGATGCTCTTTATCAAGGCTGCAGGCAAACCCGGTCAAGCCTGGCATCAGGATGAGTATTTTATTCCCACCCGCGATCACTCGCTCACAGGCGGCTGGATTGCGTTGGACGATGCCACAGTTGAGAACGGTTGTCTGTGGGTCATTCCTGGTTCGCACAAACATAACATTATTTGGCCAACCCATTATCAGCAGGACATGCGCTTCGATTGTACCGAAGAAGCCTTCAATTTTCCCTATAAGGATGAAGATGCGATTCCCGTCGAAGTGAAAGCGGGTACGATTGTCTTTTTCAACGGCTATTTGCTGCATCGCTCGCTGCCTAACATCACCCAAAGTGGCTATCGGCGGGCACTGGTCAACCACTATATGAGTGCCGAATCGCTGCTGCCGTGGATGGCCCATCGCGCCGGTGAGCCGCCCGGACGAGCCGATCACCGTGATATCGTCATGGTTGCTGGCAAAGATCCCTATGCCTACAAAGGATTGATCAACGTGATGGAAGCGCACATCCGCCGCGACAAAATGGGCGGCTGCGGTAATCAGGATCAGAACCTGATCTCAACTGGCATCGCAGCCTTCAATCAACTGCAATCAGTGCCAGCTTTGATGGGCGGTGGCGCAGGAATGGGTGGGAGTGCAATGGGTGGTGGAACAGGGATGGGCGGATCTGCGACTGCTTCAGTTCCGCAACTCAAGACCCTGACCGAGTTGCTCATCGAAGAAGGGGATGACGACTAACTATCTTTTGTCACGGGTTCTTGAAGAGCGATCACTTCAGAGCCGTCAGCGTCTGTGTAAGTTTTGCGCGTACGCTGACACTGACGGCTCTCTTATTTTCTCCTTTCTCCTCCGCCCTTGACATTTACACAATCATGGAGTACACTTAATGTCAAAAAAACACTAAGTCAGTCAAAAAGCTATAGCAAACCCGGATATGCCTTTTGACCGACTTTGTAGACCAACTTTATAGGAGCAGAAGGAGAGCGATATGTCTTACGGCCTGATCAAAACCGCAACGGTTGAAATTCCAGAAATTCCTGTCAAACCCTCGATGACGTTAGCTGCCAACAAAACCGCTATTATCGTGGTAGATATGCAAAACGACTTTGTCAAATCTGGCGGCTCGCTGGTTGTCCCCGATGCGATGGCCACGGTCCCGGCGATCCAGGATCTCCTTATGCGTGGGCGTGCGAAAGGGATCAAGGTGGCCTACACTCAGGACAGCCACATGGAAGGCGACAAAGAATGGACGATCTGGCCGAGACACACCGAACAAGGCACCTGGGGATGGCAAATTATCGATGAGTTGGCTCCGCAACCCGGCGATCTGATCTGTCCTAAGCCACGCTATGATGGATTTTATGGCACGCAACTCGACCATTACTTGAGCAATCAGTGGGGCGTTGAGAATGTTGTCATTGTCGGCACAATCTCAAGTATTTGTGTCCTGCACACGGCCGCGGGTGCTGGTCTGCGTTGGTATCAAGTTGTAGTACCTGCCGATGCCAGCTCCGCACTCAATGACTTCGATCAAGCGTTGACATTGCGACAAGTCTCCTGGCTTTACTTTGGTAATGTCGTAGGCAGCGGTAAGGATGTACACTTCAAATAGGCACTATAGCAAGTAATAGGGTTTGTCGACATACCCTCACCTTGCTGATCCAGATAGCCGGAGATAAGCAGGAGCCCATGGGCAGTGGCCTGAGAGGCTGCCCGTGGGCTATTTTAGTTAGCCCATCAAGCTAAAATCCGAGTTCACGTTAATAACCACGAATCGCACCAAATACACATAAAAGCAAAAGCTCAAGCAATTCCTTCCGCTGTCTCTCCTGTACTCTTCGGTTTTTAGTCGTCAACACAATTGAAAGCAACGTCACAGCATCTTACTGGATTTCTTCCTATCATTGAGGTTTGGCAAAAACGCTTGTCTGAATCCTGAATGTAAACTTTTGCGATCTGGCCTTACTTTTGCCATTGCTGCTGCTTCAGAGTACAATCTTTGTTAGCAGAACAAGCGTTCGATTTATTTGAAACTATTTTTGCCACCCGAGCAAACTGTTTTGCTGGAACTTACGCAGGGTGTCATTTCGACGAGGGAGTTTTCGTCGTCTTTTGTGAATCCTATTTATAAACGGTCATAGATTGTCCTATTTATCGGGTACAATATTTAATTTGCACGACTTAGGCGATTTCAAAATAAAACTATTCTAGCGAAATTGCTTGCGCCATTGCAAAAGCGATAGTTGGACTATTTATTTTCGCAATGGCCTTATTCACTCTTCAAAATAAATCTTCTTCAAAACTTATGGCTCTCGACAAACTCGTTATCCGCGGGGCACGCGAACACAATCTTAAAAACGTCAGTTTGGAACTGCCACGCGACAAACTGGTGGTCATCACTGGACTGAGTGGCAGCGGTAAGAGCAGCCTGGCCTTTGACACCATCTACGCCGAAGGTCAGCGACGCTATGTGGAATCACTTTCGGCCTATGCGCGCCAATTCCTTGGGCTGATGGAAAAGCCCGATGTCGACCAGATTGAAGGTCTTAGTCCTGCGATTTCGATTGACCAAAAGGGTTCTGGACGCAATCCACGCTCCACTGTGGGAACTGTGACCGAAGTATACGACTATCTGCGTCTGCTCTTTGCCCGCATTGGCCAGCCCCACTGTCCAGTCTGTGGTGCGCCGATCAGTTCGCAGACGCCACAACAGATGGTTGATGCTATCTTGGACATGGGCGAGGGCAGCCGCTTGTTGATTCTGGCACCCGTGGTCAAAGATCGTAAAGGTCAATACAAGGCGGAATTTGAGTCGCTACAGAAACAGGGCTTTGTCCGTGTTCGCGTTGATGGAGAGCTATACGAAGTAAACGAGGTACCTGAGCTAGATCGCTATAAGATGCACACCATCGAGGCGGTGATCGACCGCTTTGTGGTACGCAAGAACGTCCAAGACGAAGATGGCCCTTCGCTGGAAGAGATGCGCCAGCGCCTCACCGAATCGGTTGAAACTGCGCTCAAGCTGGGCAGCGGCGTCATGATTGTGGCAGATATCACGAATCGCGATGCGCCGACCGAGCGCACCTTTAGCGAGAACTTTTCCTGCCCGAATGATGGCACCAGTTTTCCCGAGATTGAGCCACGTACCTTCTCCTTCAACAGCCCCCATGGGGCCTGTCCAACCTGTACTGGCTTAGGTTCGCTCCAGGAGTTTGATCCCGAATTGATCTTGGATTTGGAAAAGTCGCTGGAAGATGGTTCGATTCGCCCTTGGCAACGCAAAAACGAAGGGGAAAATGATGGCTATTACAGCCAAGTTTTGCAATCGGTCTGCCGCCAATTTGCCATTCCCTACCGTGTGCCGGTCAAAGAACTCAGTCTGAAGCAGCGCGAGATCATCCTCTACGGTCCACCTAAGAAAGAAAAGATCCAGATGGAGTACAAGACGGGCAGCGGGCAGACCCATCACTACGAAACTGGATTTAGCGGTGTGATCCCCAACTTGCAACGGCGCTATGCAGAGACTAGCAGCGAGTATATCCGTGAACAGTTGCAGGAATTTATGAGTGTGCGCCCTTGCCCCACCTGCCATGGCAAACGACTCAAGCCAGAGGCGCTGGCGGTCACAATTGTCGGCAAGAACATTTGGGAAATTTGCCGAATGCCTGTCGAGGATTCGTTACGCTGGGTACACCAGATG
This sequence comes from Caldilineaceae bacterium, assembly GCA_046328715.1. Taxonomy (GTDB): domain Bacteria; phylum Chloroflexota; class Anaerolineae; order Caldilineales; family Caldilineaceae; genus JAXLWB01. Next base: position 60,229 of record JAXLWB010000021.1, read on the forward strand.
CAAGGTGTCGAGGTACCAGCCATTCAAAGTTTGCCCTCGAACCAGAACAACCAGAACGGACATAGAACCAACGGCAGTTCGCCTTCTGTCCAAGCCCCCTTTATTCTTACGCCACGACAGCAAACCATCTCCTACCAGGTCCTCAAGGAAATTGCGGCGCGCTTGGGCTTTATGGTCAATGTCGGTCTCGATTATCTGACGCTGGATCGAGCAGCGGCTACGCTTTCGGGCGGCGAATCGCAGCGCATCCGTCTGGCAACTCAAATTGGCAGCCAGTTGATGGGCGTGCTCTACATCCTGGATGAGCCCAGTATCGGCTTACATCAACGGGATAACGCACGACTCATCGATACCTTGAAAGGCATGCGTGACATCGGTAACACCGTGCTCGTGGTTGAGCATGATGAAGACACCATCCGTGCCGCCGATTGGGTAGTGGACATGGGTCCGGGTGCAGGCGAACATGGCGGGGAAGTGGTGGTTTCCGATTGGCAGGATCATTTTATTCACCACACTGAAAGCCTCACTGCTCAGTATATCCGCGGTGAACGCAAGATCTGGATCCCCTCTGCCCGCCGCCAGGGAAACGGCAATCAGCTTGTCATTCATGGAGCCACGGAGAACAACCTCAAAGATGTGGATGTCCGCATTCCGCTCGGCAAGTTTGTGGCGGTCACCGGTGTCAGTGGCAGTGGCAAATCGACCTTGATCGTGGAAGTGCTCTACAAACGTCTGGCACAGTTGATGTATGGAGCCAAGGACCGTCCTGGCAAGTTTGAATCGATTGAAGGCATCGAATACATCGACAAGATTATTGAGATCGACCAAAGCCCGATCGGTCGAACGCCGCGCAGCAACCCTGCCACCTATGTTGGGCTCTTCGGTGACATTCGCGATCTCTACTCAACCTTGCCCGAGGCTAAAGCGCGTGGCTACAAAGCCGGTCGTTTCAGTTTCAACGTCAAAGGCGGCCGCTGTGAGAATTGCCAGGGGGATGGCATTATTCGAATCGAAATGCAATTTCTGCCTGATGTCTATGTTCCCTGCGAGGAGTGCAAGGGCAAACGCTACAACCGGGAAACCCTAGAGATCAAATTTCGTGGCAAGTCGATTGCCGATGTGCTGGATATGACCGTGGAAGAGGGGCTTGAATTTTTTGAGAACATTCCGCGCCTGCGCAACAAACTAGAGACGCTCAATTCAGTTGGGCTTAGCTATGTGCGAATCGGGCAACCGGCAACCACGCTGTCGGGTGGCGAGGCGCAGCGCATCAAGCTCAGCAAGGAGCTGAGTCGCCGCGCAACCGGCAACACTCTCTACATCCTGGATGAGCCAACCACTGGCCTGCACTTTGAGGATGTCCGCCGCTTATTAGATGTGCTGCACGAGCTAGTCAACAAGGGCAACACGGTACTGGTGATTGAGCACAATCTAGATGTGATTAAGAACTGCGACTGGCTGATCGACATGGGTCCCGAAGGGGGCAACAAAGGTGGCTATGTGATTGCCGAAGGTACGCCAGAGCACATCGCCACCAATCCCAAGAGTTATACCGGTCAGTTCCTGGCACCGATGTTAAAAGCGGACTATTACTACCCAGCATGATCTTCTTTTGAATTACAAACGCTTACTCTTCACCCTTTTTCATAGGCAGGCTCGGTTATCGATGGGTCAACTGAGCCTGCCTATGAAGCTATCAAGGCATTGATCCTCACGCTTTACCCTCCATCTTTGTGCTAGCATTCCCGATTCCACCCAATTACGCAGTTTTGCGCCAATTTTTGTAAGGAAATGACCAAAACAGTATTTTACGATGTAAGTTAACAAAACTTTCAGTATCTTAGCAACGATTTGAGCGTCATCCATATTAACAAGGCACAAAGTTGTAAATGTTTTAAAGAAATATTGTTATGGGAATAAACAGATATAGCAAAAAACAGTATCATTTAGAGGGCATGCGACTTGTAGCAGGCATTCACTTTAATTAAGCCGCACAAATAAATGTAGCAATAAAAATTTTCAAAAGAAATACACATTATTTTGATAGAAAGTAATGGAAGTGAAATACTTCTGATTCTATTTTGGTATTTACAATGAAACAAGGAACTTCAAGATTATCTATACAGAAGAACTGAGGTCAGCAGCCGTTTTTCGCAGCTTGAACTGCACAAAATGGCAAACAGCCACCTCTCTTTCCCGTAAGGAAATCCGTAAGTTCTCAAATGTCGTAAATTTCAGTGGGAGTGGGCCGTAAGGCCATTTGAATTTCAAGCATATTTCGTAACTCTATTCCTATTATCTGTGTTAAAAATATGCTTCGAAATTCAAATTATGTCGGCATTATTTGTTCTAGTCGGAAGATGGGATGCACATTTCATCTAGTAAAAAGGGGACACATATGAGCAGTGGCGGTGGTGGCGGGTATGGCCAATAGAGTTTCGCAACGTGCTACGTTCGCGATCCTCGGTAGTATCCTTTCGTACATTTTGTCGTGCGGTTTTTCGCAAGGTATCGATTTAGCACCACGTAGAGTTTTGGCACAGGCAGAGAGTCAGTCAAACCCAACGATTTATCTCCCGATGGTTTCAAAACAGGAGCAGCCCACACCGACACCGTCCCCTACGGTGACACCACTGCCGACTGCAACGCCGGCTCCTTCCATATTCACGGGTACTTGGGTTGGGACAACTTCGGTTTCCCGGCCTGTCACACTCACTGTTTCTCAAGACTCTACGCAAGTGACAATCTTTATGCTTGAGGAGAAACGCGATGGGCTCTTTTGTCAGAGTCCAGTTCTTGTCGTGTCTCAAACTCCAGTTGCGATCACCAACAGCGAGTTCTCTGGCACCGTCAAAAAGGGCAGTGTAGCCAAACTAACTTTCAGCGGTCGGTTCGATTCCCCAACCACGGCCTCTGGCTCATTTGACCTACACAAATGGCCCTCCGATTGCGGTTGGACCTCGCGCACTGGAACTTGGACTGCCAACGTAGTACAGTAAATTTGCAGACATTGTTTTGCTGTGTTATACTTGCGCTCAGTTAAATTAGCGCCTGTAAAGAAAAGTGGGCCGACAAGCCCACTTTTCTTTTTGGCCTGATTCAACCAGCTTTTATTAAGGGAAAGGTGTGTGATCCACACTCAATTAGGTTAGTAGACAGATCAAGAGCAGTTGCTCTCTGCAAATCTGTATACTAGTGTGCAACGAGGTACGAAGGTAGCTATGTCAAAAGCTCTTGTCGCCAGTATCAATCAAATTGCGACAGAAAAAGACTTGGATCGAGAAGTGATCTATCAGGCAATCGAAGCTGCCCTGGTTTCTGCCTACAAACGTAACTATGGGGCAGTAGCAAACATTGCCGCAAAAGTAGATCGTCTTTCCGGAGACATGAGTGTCCTCTCCGAATGCGAAGTTGTGGACGATGTGCTTACCGAACGCACTGAAATTACACTGGACCAAGCACGCAAGATCAAATCTGATGCTCAACTTGGAGATGTTATTCTTGTCGAGAAGCGGATGAATGAGTTTGGTCGTATTGCTGCGCAGACGGCTAAACAGGTGATCCTGCAACGCATTCGTGAGGCAGAGCGTGACACGGTCTTTGAAAATTTTGCGCATAAAGTCAATGAAGTCTTAACCGCACAGGTGCGCAGCATCGACGCCCAAACCGGCGTGATTACGCTTGTGCTCGAAGACAAACATGAAGTCTTGCTCATGCGCGAAGAACAGATCGGTAGCGAAAAATTGCGCCGTGGCGACTTCGTTAAAGTGTATGTAGTCGATGTCCATCGCAGCACGCGAGGACCTGTAATTAAACTCAGTCGTACGCACCGCAATCTGCTGCGACGGCTGATGGAAATGGAAATTCCTGAGGTGCGCGAAGGGATCGTTGAGATTAAATCGATCGCCCGCGAACCAGGGCAGCGCAGCAAGGCGGCTGTCGTCGCCACACGACCCAACGTCGACCCGGTGGGAAGCTGTGTGGGTCCGCGCGGTCTACGTATTCAAAATATTGTCAACGAATTAGCTGGCGAAAAAATTGATGTGGTAGAATGGAGCAGCGACCCAGCGAGCTATATTTCGAATGCGCTTAGCCCAGCCAAAATTAGCTTTGTATTGCCCGATGAGAAAAGCAGCATTAAGACTGCCGTCGTGGTTGTACCTGACAAACAATTGAGCCTGGCGATCGGCAAAGAAGGCCAAAATGCCCGCCTGGCAGCCAAATTAACTGGTTGGCGCATTGACATCAAGAGCGAAAGCGAAGCCGCAGCCGAAGGTTTGGATGCGCAGATGGCCGAACGCTCTCGCCGCAGCAAAGCAGGCGATTTGCTCTCATTTGCCGAACAGTTGCTCAAGAGCGAACCGACCGACAACAGCGAAGAACGTCTGTTGCAGGCAGCTTTGGCGTTACAGAGTTCAACCTCGTCCTCGGATATTGGCGAGTCGTTGGATTTCGACGAAGCCGATGACAAGACAGGGCGCCGAGGAAAAAAGACCCGGCCACGCACTGCCAGTGCAGCCGATACACTGGGCGATGCCTTGCTGGAAGACACAGGTGTGCTTTCCGAAATCAGCACAAGTGATCTGGATGCAGCCTTCCAACGCGGGTTGCAAGCGATGCAGTCGTTCGACGAAGAGCCAGCACCGCCCAGCGAGACCGCTTTTGGCGATGCACTCAAAGCACTGGGCATGGAATTGGAGATGCCGACGTTCAGCGAGCCATTGCCCGAAGAAACGCCTACCAAGCCAGCTCCAACCCCAGCACCAGCATCAGCGCCAACACCAACACCATCACGAGCTTCGGAGGCGGAGCTGCCGCAGGTGATCACGGCAGCAATGTTGCGCGAACGAATGGCACAGCGTAAAGAACGCAGTCTGCAAGAAATTGAGGTGCCGGCGGAATTGTTGGAGGGCTATGATTTGGCGACCGAAGAGGAAGCAGAAGCAGATCAACGCGACCAGAACTTAGCCGCCAAAAAGACGAAGAAGGTTGTACCCGCTAAGCCGGTCGCCAAAGCCAAGAAGAAACGACCGCGTGCCTATATCGATGATGAGTCTGAAGAGACTTACTAGACTGGAATGAATAAACAAAAGGGCGTGAAGCCCAAGTATGTACCCAAACGTACTTGCATCGCCTGTCGCAAAATTGAGGGGAAGCGTGCCCTCATTCGCATTGTACGTACAGATTCTGGGGTAGAAGTTGACCCCAGTGGCAAAAAGGCAGGTCGAGGGGCCTATTTATGTGCCAATCAGCAATGTTGGGAAGCAGCATTGCGCGGCAATCGACTAGATCAGGCACTGCGCACGAAGATCAGTGCAGAAAATCGTCAAAGTTTACTCGCTTATGCAGCCAACCTGCCCGAGGCAGAAGCTGTAGAAAGCGAAAATGTTTAAGTCAAGTTTGGATGAACTACAGATTATCAATAAGAAAGTTTCGAAGAACTGTAGTTCATTCACATTCAAGCAACCAGTAAGTACAAGATTTATACATTTTGCAAAGTAAGCCGTGCTTACTGCCAGCAAACTGTGTAAGTCCTTTGAGAAGGAGTGTTGTATCTCATGTTAATCGGGTTCACGAGCCATGGCCGTGCAGCGTTGTAATGCACGGGTGGGAATTGTGGGCATAAGCTGGAATGACAAGCGATGGAGGTCCGTCATGTAAAGATTTGCATGATTGATTACTCTCCTCGCTTTTTCCTCTGCTGTTCGCACTTCCTTTCCCTTGGATACCCAAAAATTGCTGTGCTATCAATATTGGTCTGGATGATCTCTTTCCGGGAAGAGATTGTCTACTCAACTTTGTCCCTTAAAACCCTCCCCGGCAGAGGGAAATCGAATCAATGTTTCCGGGCATAGGGCAATCACGTCACTTGAGCAGTGACGGTGCTCAACAATACGGATGCTCTGGCACGGGCTGTTACAAGGCGTTCGCTATCAAAAACGAATCGGACTCTCGCCCATCATTTGCGTGATCAAATCGGTCTACGAGGAACCGATAGCTGCGTAAGTCTGAAAGCGATGCATGTACAGAGTGAATGACCTGGACAGAAATCTTAGGAAAGGTTACGAATGGCAACAACTTCTACAACTCCTGCACCTGGTCAGGGAAAACCAGCAAATCAATCACAAAACAGACCCAATCAAGGAGGCCCCAACGGCCCCCGACCGCAGGGAGAGAATCGCCCGCGCAATCCCTCGACGCAATCTTCGTCCGGCGGCGGAAATGAAAATCGCCAATCAGGGCGCGACGACAATCGGCGTGATGACAATCGGCGCGAAGGCAACCGCCCCGACTATAACCGTCCGGGTGGGAATCGTCCAGATGGCAATCGGTCCGAAGGCGGTAACCGGGGCGATAATAACCGTCCCGACAATCGACGCGACAATAACCGACCGGGCGGCAACCGTCCCGACGGGAATCGCAGCGAAGGCGGTCGCCGCGACAACAATCAACCATCCCAAGATCGGGACAATCGTCCGCGTCCTCAATCGGATGGCGGCAACCGTTCACCAGATCGAGACAATCGTCCCCGCCCCTACGGCGAGGGTGGACGTCCATCTGGCCCCAGTAACCGCTCGGATGGACCGGGTGGCAATCGAGGTTATGGTTCTGGCGGCAACCGCACCGAAGGCCAAGGCGGCGGCAATCGAAGCGGCGGTGGTTACGCAGGAGGTCCACGTCCTGCTGGTGGGAATCGCCCTGGTGATAGCCGACCAGGACAACGCGATTCGCGCCCCGGCGGCAGCAGACCGGGTGGAGCGCCTGGCGTGGCAAGCAGAGATGGGAAACCAGGTAGTCGCCCCGCAAATCGTGATAACCGCGTTCGCGATTCACGCAATGATCGAACACGGCGCGAATCGCGCGAGGAGATTGAAGAGCGCGAGGCAAAGCTGCTGCGTGAAACAAAGGCAGCAGCCAAAGCAGCGAAAGTGCCTCCCACCGAAGTGGCTGTAGGTGAATTTATTACGGTGCGCGATCTTGCAAGTTTGATGGAGCGCAGCCCCATCGATCTGATCAAAATTTTGATGCAATATGGCATCATGGCCCCGATTACTCACAACATCGACCATGATACTGCCGTGATCTTGGGCGAAGAGTTGGGGGTAAAGGTTAAGTTTCCTAAGAGTGAGGCCGAGGAAGCAGCTGCGGCAGAAATTGTTCCCGCTGCACCCAAAACCGTACAAGGGCGCATCAAAGATATCATTTCAGGAGAGGACAGCACCACGTTGGTTGAGCGCTCACCTGTCGTGGCAGTGTTAGGTCACGTCGATCATGGCAAGACCACGTTGCTGGACCGCATTCGCCATACCGATGTAGCCAGCGGCGAAGCAGGCGGTATTACGCAACGCACCGGTGCCTATCAGGTTAACGTACAGGGCAAGAAAATCACATTCCTGGACACACCTGGTCACGAGGCATTTACTGCCATGCGTGCACGTGGTGCGCAGGTCACAGACATTGTCGTACTGGTGGTTGCCGCAGACGATGGCGTGATGCCACAGACCCGTGAGGCGATCAGCCATGCCAAGGCCGCTGGCGTCCAAATTATGGTTGCCGTCAACAAGATCGACAAACCGAATGCCAATCCCGAACGTGTCTATGAAGAGCTTTCGAAAGAAGGATTACAGCCTGAGCAGTGGGGTGGTGAGACAATCACAGTGCCAGTCAGTGCGCTACGTAACGAAGGTGTGGATGACCTGTTGGACAACATCCTCGTTCTTGCCGAATTGAACGACTATAAGGCCAATCCCAAAGGCAAACTCGTAGGCACTATCGTCGAAGCGTCTCTGGACAAGCTGCGTGGTGTGACCGCAACTTTGTTGGTCCAAAATGGAACGTTACGCATTGGAGATTCGTTGGTTGTTGGTAACACCTGGGGACGTGTCAAGGCACTCTTCGACTACGAAGGCAAGCCGATCAAACAGGCTGGCCCCAGCACACCAGTCATTGTGCTAGGCTTACAAGAAGCACCGATGGCTGGCGAACTATTCGAGCTCGCTGCAAACGAACGAGAGGCCAAAGCGATTGTCGAAGAACGCAGACTGGCGAGTGCAGAATCGCAAGATCAGCAGCGCCCGCGTATGTCGCTCGAAGAGATCTTCGCACGCTTCGAGGGTGGTGAAACCAAGACGCTCAACCTGATCGTGCGCGCCGACCTGCAAGGCACACTCGAACCGGTAGTCAAGAGCCTAGAAGAGTTAAAAGAGTCGGAGATTGGCATCAAGATTTTGCAAGCGGCAGTCGGCAACATTTCCGAATCGGACGTGATGTTGGCAGAAGCGAGTGATGCGGTCATTATCGGCTTTAGTGTGGGTATCGATAAGGCAGCAGCATCGCGCGCAGAACAATCGGGCATTGAAATTCGTCAATATGACATCATCTACAAGATGATCGAAGATATCCAAGATGCTCTCAAGGGCATGTTGGAACCCGTCTACGAAAATGTGCCGGTGGCCCATGCTACAGTTTTGCAGTTGTTCAAGATCCGCAAGGGTGTCATCGCAGGCTGTATGGTCAACGATGGCTTGATCAAACGTGGTGCCTTAGCACGTGTACTGCGCAACGGCACCGAGGTACTCAACAACGTACGTATCGATACGTTGCGGCGCTTCACCGAAGATGTCACCGAAGTGCGTTCCGGCTTCGAATGCGGCATCAAATTGAGCGATAAAGACGAAGTACTGGAAATCGGCGATACGATTGAAGTCCTAGAGCGGCAGCGTAAGCGATAATGAAAGGAACAGGAATGCAGGATGCACATGGCAGAGCGGATCCCCCTCGTCACGCTGCAATGTGCACCCTGCATCTTGCCCTTTCATCTTATTCCCCTTATCTTGTCTTTGTGAGGTAGTCCTATGTCAAACAGCTACCGACAGCAGCGAATGGCGAGTTTGCTGCTGGAAGAACTACGAATTATTGTGAGCAGTGAGCTAGAAGATCCGGCCTTTGCGATGGTTGATGTCACGGATGTAGTTGTGAGCAAAGATCTGCGCAATGTCAAGGCCTTTGTCAGTTATCAAGAAGACGATGTACCACGCAAGGCAATTCTGCAACGATTGGAGAAGGCTACCCCTTTCATCCGCAGCCGCATTGCCGAACGGTTAACACTTCGTGCCGTACCAGAGCTACTATTTTTCTACGATGACACACCCGAAAAAGCCTCACGGCTCGACGAGATCTTTAAACAGATAGCCTCGCAGCGCGAGCAGTGATCCAGTGGACAGTAAGTCAGCCGTGATTCACTGTCTACTGGCTCACTGTTTCACTGACCTACTGCATTTCAGCCTTCACAATCTTTGCTCGCCGGACCTCTTTACGCTTTAATATGCAATGATATGGTGTCAAACGCAGCGCTGGAATTACTCCACAACAATACACATATTCTTTGTGTCAGCCATGTGGGGCCTGACGGCGATGCAGTAGGCAGCTTGCTTGCGATGTTTTGGATTTTACGTCTCATGGGCAAGAATCCTGTCGCCGCCTTGCAGGATGCCACACCAGATGAATTGCTCTGGCTTCCCGGCGTTGAGCAAATTGTGCGTGCGGATGCAACTCGACGCCACTTCGACTTGATTGTCTGTTTGGATGCATCTTCGAGTGACCGCATGGGGAACGTCTATGTCCCCGCTCTCCATGACTCCATCCCACTGTTGGTGATCGACCATCACGTTACAAACACAAACTTTGGTACAGTAAACTGGATCGACGCACAAAGTGCATCCACCTGTCAGATGTTGGTCGAACTGCTAGACAGTTTGCAAATTGAACCCACGCTTGAAATTGCTACCTGCTTGCTGACAGGCATTGTCACCGACACTCTCTGTTTTCGCACCAGCAACACAACCGAAGCTGTGCTCAATTGTGCGGTCAAGTTGATGCAAGCCGGGGCCAAACTCACAGAAATTACTCAGCGTACACTCGATCTGCGCCCCTACCGTGCCTTGCGGTTGGCAGGCATGGCAATGGCTGATGCACACTTGGAGCAAGGTGTCTTGTGGGCCTCCATGACCAAGGCACAAGCTGCGGCCACAGGTGCAGAGGCTAATCAAACCAATCTAAGCAGCATTCTCAGCCGCACGATTGAAGCCGATATTTCAGCCGTGTTCACCGAGAAGAGTGATAGCGAAGGCAAACCACTCGTCGATTGTAGCTTTCGCGCCAAGCCTGGCTTCGATGTAAGTGGGGTTGCCCTGGCCTTGGGTGGAGGCGGCCATCGCGCAGCGGCTGGCTGCACCCTTCCCGGATTGCTCAACGATGTGGTGACCAAGGTTGTCAGTCAGTTGCAACAGGCCAGAAATCAGTCCGCCAGGGGGCAAATCAGTCAATGAGCGAGCTGCGACAGACAAACCAGACAGCACTGCACGGGCTGTTGGTGGTCGATAAGCCCGGCATTGAGGAGTTGAGTACCCAAACTTCCCACAGTGATGAACGCCCTCCGTGGTTGCCCACCAGTCATGATATTGTGAACCGGGTACGCCGCTGGAGTGGCGAAAAGCGTATTGGCCACACCGGCACACTCGATCCGATGGCGAGCGGGGTGTTGGTCCTAACCATCGGCAATGCCACCCGGCTTACTGAGTATTATCAAGGGCACGACAAGCGCTATTTTGCCGAAATTCAGCTTGGTGCAGCGACCGACACCTATGATCGCACCGGCAAAGTAACCGAGCGCGCAACAGTGCCAGAACTCACACTAGCAACGATCGAAACGGTACTGGCACAGTTTCGGGGTAATCTGATGCAGAAGCCCCCTGCCTTTTCTGCGATCAAGCAAGATGGAAAAACAGCCTATCAACAGGCGCGCAAAGGCCACGAAGTTGAATTGGAAGCTCGTCCAGTCACGATCTATCAGATGGATCTGGTTGAGTTTTGTGCCCCAGATCGATTGCGTGTCACGATTCACTGCTCAACCGGAACCTATATTCGCAGTCTTGCCTATGATATAGGTCGGACGATGGGAACAGTGGGCTTGCTTAATCAACTGCGGCGGCTGGCAGTGGGCAATTTTATGGTTGAACGAGCGCACACCCTGCCCGAGATTGAGGCAGCAGCCAAAGCAGGTACCTTAGACGAATGGCTTTTACCCAGTGGCTATGGCTTGGCCCTACCTGTGGTGCAATTGGACCCCACGGCCACTCAGCGGCTTGGTTTTGGCCAAAAGGTACGGCTGCCAGTCGACTGGTTTTCGCCCGTTTCCCTTGCCGGAGACTCACCACATGTCGACGACACCCCTTCGAGCGCAACGATTCGGCAGGGCACATTGGCCCAAGCGATCGCAGCCGATGGGCAATTGGTGGGTATTATCTCTTGTACAGTGGCACCACAGGAGCATTCTGCCGTCTGGCGTGCCGAAAAATGGTTTGTAGATTCGCAGTTGGTGAAAGACAAGTAAACTCGGCTCTGATTAAGAACCGCAGTATCGACCTTCAAGCGCAGTAACGTGAATTTTCCTATGCGGCTAGTAACTGACCTGAATTTGATTGCCCTTGCTGGTCCAACTTATCTCACTATCGGCAATTTTGATGGTGTACATCGTGGCCATCAGGCCCTGTTCCAGCGCATGCGTGAGCTGGCCACTGCTCACCAACCTGTGGCACAGACTGCGCTTCTCACCTTTGATCCTCATCCGTTGGCCATTCTGCGTCCGGACCGTGAGCTCAAATTGCTGACCTCACCGCAGGAGCGCATCCAACTGGCGGCGGCGACGGGCATGGACATCGGCATTATTCAAACCTTTTCCCCAGAATTTGCGGCACAATCTCCTGCTCAATTTATGCAACAACTCAAGCGCTCGCTTGGCCTGGCTGGATTGGTCGTCGGGCCAGATTTTGCGCTGGGTCGTAACCGCAGTGGCGACTTGGAGGCATTGGCGCGCCTGGGGCAAGAACTCAATTACCAGTTACACATTGTCGAGCCGGTGGCGTGGCAGTCACGACCGGTGCGCAGCAGCATAATTCGAGCCATGATCGAAATGGGCGATGTGGTCGATGCCGCAGATCTGCTTGGTCGCCCCTATCATGTGGCAGGTACCGTCGTCGAAGGGGACAAACGGGGGCGCACGATTGGCTTTCCCACTGCCAACTTACAGATTGCCCCTAACAAATTGCTGCCTGCCAATGGCGTTTATGCTACCTGGGCCTATTTGGAGGATCACCCCGAGCGAGCTGTATTTGCAAGTGTTACCAACATCGGTGTCCGCCCTACCGTGGATGGCCGTCACCTGCGCGTAGAACCGTATTTGATCGACTTTCCTGCCCCGGGAATGTCGGACGATCTCTACGGGCAGACCGTTCGTTTAGAGTTTGTCGTTCGTTTACGTGGCGAGCAACGATTCCCGAATCTTCCTGCGCTCATTGAACAAATTGGGCTAGATGCGGAAGCTGCACGCCATGTATTGAGTACTCAGTAGAAGATAGTCCAGTGCCCCACTGTTTCACTGTCTTTAAGATTGGATTCAAAATAACATGGTTTTAGTCAGACAATTACTGCGCCGTTTTCAACCTGTCGGACGTTCCTCATGGAGTTGGCTTCTTATTCTCTCGTTCCTCTTCAATAGTTGTGGTTCCCTGGCAAATGTTGGCCCTGTTCCACCCTTGGGCAGCAGTAGCCTGCTCGGCATCCCAGGGCATTCAGAAGCGGTTATCGCTGGCTTGAAGCAACTTTCTCTAGCCGAAGTCCAATCCTGTGTAACCGCAGGGAACACCGTCTATGGGCTCACCGTACTCAACAGCAATGTGCGCAGCGAACCCAGTGCGGCAGCTTGCCGTGTGGGGCGCATTTCTCAAGCGAAGTTGGTTTCAGTCTCGGCCGTGATTACCCAAACGGTCAAGACCGTCGTTCAAGAGAGCGGGGGTGGTGTTGGCTATACGGAAGATATTCAACCGATCTTTTTGCGCGTCTGCAATACCTGCCATAGCTCGGTGGTCCAACAGAAGGGGTTGCAAGTCACCAACTTCAACACCTTGATGAAGGGCAGCCTGACAGGTCCGGTCGTCGTACCTGGCAGCGCAGAGCAGTCCAAACTCTGGGAAATGGTTTCGACCAACAAGATGCCCTTGATCGGATCCTTAACCGAACGCGAAAAGACCTTGATCAAGATCTGGATCAACGGCGGCGCACTCGAAAAGCGTCCACCAGGAACCAAAACCAGTTCCAAACAAGTGACGCAGGTGGGGACCTGGTTGGAAGTTGGTAAAGGTGACTTTGACGTAACCAGTGATTCATGTCTGGCGAAAAAGCCGGATGCGCAACGCCTGGTCAGCGGTGAGTTAATTCTGCCGATATCCTGTGGTCAACAGCCTGCAGCGTCTATTGTCAGCCAATGGCGCACCGCGATTCTAGAGCCAGCCAAGAGTAACAAAACACTGGCGACGACGGGCACAGTCACCAACAGCCAAACAGCCACCAAAACCGTGCCCAGTGCAGCGGCTGCGGCAACACCTGCCCCTGTGGCACCCAAGGCAGCAGTTGGCACCACGTCGGTTGCACTCCCTGCCAGCTTAGGGCTCCCCCCCCCCGCCGATGGCGATCCATGGATGACACCCCGTGGTGGGATCTGCATGCAACAGTTCGCGCCCAATAATCAGCGGGGAATCACGGCGTTGGCCTTTGCACCAAGTGGCACGCTCTACATTGCGCTCGACCAGAATATGACAGCAGCGGACGTGGACATGCTGATCCTTCATGATCCCTTCCACCCTAGTCGCTCGTTGGCTACCTATCAACCAGGTGGTGACGGTGGATTCAATGAAATCATGGCTGAGTCAAGCCGAATCACCGGTCTTTCCTACTACAATGGCGCAATCTACATGAACCGCGCTGGCGAGGTAGGAAGAATTCTCGATGGCGGAGGTTACGAAAAGTTGGCGGGTGGCTTTGCAGTCAATGGCCCCTATTTTCATGCCAATGATGGCATTGTCGTGAGTGGTGGGTACATTTACATTTCCGCAGGTGGCGTACGCGATGGCTATTCGGATGGGCCAATCGTGGGCGTGGGTGAGGGGGCGGCACAGGAAATTGTGAGTGGAGGCAACCCTTGGGCGGCACGTATTTTACGGGCTCCACTCGATGCTCTGATCACCAACCGTAACATCAACCTATTTGAGACGATTGGCCGGGGCGTGCGCAACCCTTATGGGTTAACCAGCGATCCGGCAGGTCGCCTCTGGTTTACCGATAATGGGGCCAGTAACGTGCCAGATGAGATTAGCGCCGGCGACGAAGTCAATATGTTCACTCCTGGCGCAACAGGCGATGCTTCCCCCTACTTTGGCTTTCCCTTGGCACTCAACGGTGCACCACCCGATTGGTACGCCAAACCGGTGGTTGCGATGAAAAACAGCAGCGCTCCCACCGGCATCACCTGGGCCTATGGCACCATCTACTTTGGAACCTATGGCGTCAATCCGGGACTCTATCGCTTGGGTCGTGATAGCAGCGGACAGACAGTCGCCGAACGTCTCCTGGCTGGCTGGCCGATCCTTGCCCTGACCACCGCCCCTGATGGCGCTATTTGGATGGGCACAGGTGGCGGCGGACTCTATCGATTGACTCCTGGATGTTAGAGCAAGGTGCAGATAATTTTGCCTCCTGCGCGCAACCTTGTCCAGATTGGGAATGAATCGTCACGACCAGAATCAACATTATCTTCCTTGTGACAGTTCCCTCCCTTGACAGGGGAGGAATAGGGTGGGGTTTCCTGATGCGAATCCTTTGTGTTTCGGCTCCACTCCCTGGTCATCTCGATTGGGGGGGCTATCTTGCCACCGCTGCCGAGTTACAACGACGCGGCCATACTCTGCTCTGGGCCAGTGGCAAAGCGGTAGTGGCACCGATCCAGCAGGCAGGCGTGCCATTTCATCTCTTGGCAGAAACAGGCTGGCGGTGGCCGCCGCCTGCACCGCTGCCGCCACCTACGCCAGAGAACCAAGAGCAATGGCAAAGAGTGCGCACCCTGCGTGCGCTCGACCAATGGCTTGAAGTTGACCGAGTTCAGGCGGCAGTCGAGGCACTCTACGATCTCGCTCGTCAGTGGCGGGCAGAGGTGATACTCAGTGAGATGTTTGTTGCGGCGGCTGGCATCGTCGCCGAGATGGCGAACATTCCGCTCATCGTCGCCGGCTGGCCAGCACAAGCCGTCAAATTGCGCCGCCCCGATTCTTTGATTGACGAAGCGCGCCAACGGCTTGATCATCTGCTCAAATACAATCAGGTAGATGGCATCAACTGGTCGCCTGTTGGCCCGCCAACCTTGCTCTCGCCCGACCTGCACCTTTCCTACTGGAGTCCGAGTTGGTTTGAGGTCGAGAGCATGCTTGAACAGACCCGTCATGTAGGTGGGGTTGCCACTGCGGCACTTCCGCCTGATCCATCTTTTCCATCTGTTGACGACCGCCCGTGGGTGTTGATTACGCTTGGGACATCCTTCGGCAACGATCCGAACTTTTTTGTGGCCGCCGCCCATGCTACCGACCGATTGGGATGTATTCCGATTGTTGTATTAGGCGGGCAAATCGTGGGGGAGTCCGTAAAGGCGTTATTGAGCAAATTACCTGTGTCGACCCAGGTCCGTCAACAGGTGGATTTTCAAGCTGTGCTTCCTTATACGGCAGCAGCTATCCATCATGGCGGGGCGGGCACGACTCATGCATTGGTAACTCGGGCGGTTCCGCAGATCCTTGTACCCCACGCTGCGGATCAGCAACGTCAGGCACAAGGGGTAGTGCGCAGTGGTGTTGGGTTGGCCTTTGCCGCCAAAGAGGTCACGATTGAGCTACTGGAAGATGCGTTGGCGGCCATCTTGCCTGATTTGTCAAGCTATCGAAGCGCAGCCCTTCAACTCCGTGATGAATTTGCACAACTCGGCGGGGTCGAAGCAGCGGCACAATGGGTAGAGAAGAGGATTCTATGAAAGCATTGGTTGATCGGATTGCCAAAGAAGGTAAAAATTTGGGGCGTGGCATTCTGAAGGTGGATGGTTTCATTAACCATCAGCTCGACCCACAATTAACGCTGGCAATGGGGCAGGAATTTGCTCGACGTTTTGCCGCAGCCGGGGTCACAGGTATTACGAAGATCATCACAGCCGAGGTCAGTGGCATTGCGCCAGCGCTCACCTGTGGCATCACGCTCAACGTGCCCGTGGTCTATGCCCGCAAAACTCGCCCGATCACGATGGCGACCGGCGTCTATTCAGCTTCGGCACCCAGCCACACCAAGGGCGGTATCACCGACTTGATTGTCTCACCCGAATACCTGCAGCCGAGCGACCGTGTCTTGCTGATCGACGACTTTCTTGCCACTGGCAAAACCATCGCTGCGCTCGTGCGGTTGGTTCGCCAATGTGGAGCGACTCTGTGTGGGATTGGCTGTCTAGTCGAAAAAAGCTTTGAACTGGGTCGTAGTGAGTTGCAGGAAGTTGGCGTCCCCATTGTCACCCTGGCCGTGATTGAAAGCATGGAAGGGGACACGATCGCCGTGCGCGACCCAGGCGACGATGAAGTATAAGCAGGAAGTTGTGCGTTAATCCCGTTCCGTGAGGATATCAATCGTGGTGCCAGGTGCGGCTTGGGTATAATCGCCTAGGCCGCCATAGGGCGAATTCGACTTACTCGCCGATTTTTTGCCGCGCAAACGAGGAGCCTGGTTGATTTCTAGCTCACCATCTGGCAGCGGTTTTGATGTGCGCCAGCCTACGATCAATCCAGCCAGAATCAAGAGCACCGGCCAACTACGCAGCAGAAAGTTGGATGGATCGATATCGGAAGTGAGTGTCACCAGCGCCACGGTCAGTAAGGTTCCACCCGGGATTAAGGCCCACCAAAAGCGACTTTTGTCCTCGATCACGTAGAGACCAATAAAAACCAGCCCCAGGCCAGCGAGCAGCACCGCCCCGAGAATCGACGTATTCGTCACCCAAGTGTTGAGCGCCGACACAATCCCGACCACAAACAGAAAGCCTGCTGGGATACTGGACCACCAATTGCCCCGGCGGTCAATCCAGTAAACATGGACAAAGGCTAGGGTTAGCCCAGTTAGTAACGCGGCGGCAAGAATGGGGCGATCGGCGTTGAGGAAGGTACTGAGGAAAAGCGTCAAGGCAACGGCTACCAAGGTCCATGCAAGGATCAGGCGCCACCAATTGCGCTGGTTACGAGCATAGGTGCCAAAAACGATGGCACCGGCAACAGCACAACCAGTGGCCAGTAGCGCTTCCACCCACGAACGATAGGCAGAGAGGACGCCGAGGTTTAACAAAAGCAACAGGATTCCAACAAGTACAAGTCCTACTGACCAGAGCAAGGATCCAAGGCGATAGGCTTTCATCGATGTTCCTACAGAGCACTATTCTTACCACTGCCAAGCCAATATCCCAAAAACGTTCTGCTTATTTTTTTAAACAGATTACCTACAACTAGATTAATCCATTTTTAGAAATAAACAAAATCAGGATATAGTGAGGAAGCGTGAAAGTGTCTTTCACGCTTCATGTACTGCGGTTAGGTAAGAACTGCACTTTTACGTGGTTCGCACGAGGCGTCTTTACTCAACAAACGTGCAATGTCTATCTGTTTTGTCTATAAGGAACGCATGAACAACGTCCTCGGTACAGCGCAGAAGGATGTAGGTAGTCAAAAATCGTTTGCGCTGTGCCGAGGACGTTTCAGGACGTTCACACTTTAACAGATGAGCGAAGCACAGTTCTTACCAGAGCCAAGTAAACGATGTGCCCACTTCCTCCCTGCTACTCTTGGACCACGGGCAGTGCATCCACTGCGCTGCTGGCTTCAACCGTATCCGCCAGTAGCCAGCCACGGTTGCCATCCGCCAATTCTACTTGCAAATAAAGGCTGTCCTCACTTCGTCCCAAAACCTTTACCACATCGCCAAAGTTGAGCAAGGCGAGTTCAGCACCATCTTTGGTGGCGGTTTCACGGACCCGAGAGCCACTCAAGCTGACCACCGAGGCAGTTGTGCCGGCCGTACCTGTCGTTACCGTGGTGCCAGTGACGCCAGCAGTTGTGCTCGGCGGCACAGTTGCAGTGATATTCGTTGCGGTTGTACCAGTCAGCGCAACGTTCGTCGTCGAAGAGATGGGAGCGACATCACCCACGGGAGTGGCTGGGGCCGATGCAATACCACCAGCCGGCAAGGTTGATGGATCGCCGGTCACACGTAAGAACTCGGTAGCAGCCCACCCCAGACTATCATCTGCGATTTTCAATTGTAGCCACGTCCCATCCTCGCTGCGTCCAACAACCGGGAAGGTCAACGAATCGGCTAGCAGTGTAATCGCAGCTGCGCTTGCATTTGGTTCGCTGCGCAAATTGAGACCCACCGGACTGCTGATCGCCGCGCTCACGGCGACGGGTGCCGGATTGGTGTCGTTCGTCGGTGCTACTGGCTGGGCGGCACTAGAGTTATCCGCAACAGGAGTATCAACCGAAGCGGCACCGGTCGGGGTTGGCAACAAGGGCAGCCCTTGCGCCTGGCGCAACTGGTTGATCTCATCGTAGGTCACCTGTGCTGAAGTTACATCGACAAATTTTGCGGAAACCCAGGCTTTGGTGTTGTTGGGTAGGGAAACGTAGTACCAATCACCCTCATCATTCTGCTGCTCATCCCAAATGGGAAGCTGCGTTCCCTGAGCAACGATCTCAATTGGATCGCCGGCAGTGCTTGGTGAATTGCGCGCATTGACACCATACTGCTCACGCACCGAAGCGGTACGCTTTTCGACCATCGGTGCAGGCGTCGATGTAGCTGGCTCCAGCGTAGCTGTGGGCGTGGGAGGAAGCTCGGTGGGTGTTGGTACCACCTGCGTCCCACTGCCAGCAGACGGCTCCTGCGTGACTTGGGGTTCGCCGCCTTCACCAGGAGTGGCAATGGCAGCAGAAACGCCATCTTGTGCAGCAGGCGAAAAGAGATCACCCAAATTGATATTGCCCAATCCGATACGATCAAAACCAACAATGGCAACATAGCCAGCTACAGCCAAGACTGCGACCAGAACCAAGGAAGGTAGAACCCACCCGGCTCCTCCGCTCCGCTCTTCTGGTAGATCGTCGATCGGTCGCCAATTGGCACCTTCATAGCGTGTATATTCCTCGTCGGGCTGTAAATGCCAGCGATCATCCAATTCCTGCTCACTATCAAGCAGGTTCCATTGTTTACCGCGGCCTTCAACCTCTTGTAGTTGCCAGCGACGATCGGGAGTTTCTCCATTCATCCGATTCATACCTCACATTGTACTAATAGACACGCTATTCAACCCTTGCACAATCTGCTTTAGAACCTCAGCATTGGGGAATGTGTTATGGTTAAATTTCATATCTATACACAATATAGACTGATACGCCGCACGAAGTGACACTTTCTAATGGCACAACATGTATCTTCGTGACAACCGTCCGTATCCTTGTAGTCAGCGAAATTGCTATCCTTGCTTAAAATACGCAAAAAACTGAGCGATAAAAAACAGTGCTAACACAAACCACAATAAAGTTTGCCAAAGCGGTTGTGGCGGCGTGCCTTGCCAGCCACTGGCACCGATCCCTACAGAGGTCAGGAACATACTCAGGCTAAAAGGCTTGCCAAACTCCGCAGTTTGCATGGCTGCTTTCCATGATCTATCTGTCGATTCTCCCTTGGCAGCAGACAAATTCGCTTGTTGTCGCCGCCAATTTGTGTAGCTAAAGGTAGCCAGTACACCGGCCAACCCGAGTATCCACAGCGCATTACAGAAAATCCCAAGCACAGTCACCATTTGCTGTATCTAGTCAAACGTTCAAAGTTTCAAAGTCGTTCCTTGCGTGGGATTGGTTGCCAAGCAGCTAGGGTGTACAACCATCCTTTACAATGGATCGGCGGGTATAGGTCACAAAATGGACGTAGAAACCACACCAATCACTTCGAAACTCGGTTGGGCACACATAACTATAAATCATTTACCATTATTGCGTAGTATACACGGAAGGGGAGTTCAAAGAAACTTTTCCGAAGCGGCAATCCAATTAGAGGAGCAGGTTGCAGGTTGCAAGTTACAAGAACTCCGCTTCTTGCCCAGCACCTTTGCAACCTGCACCTTGCAACTTGACTGTCGCATCTTGCACAAAAGCGGGAAGAGATCAACAATGTCGGCATGTTGATTGGGATTGATGCATCACGTGCGCTGCGGGCACAGCGCACGGGTACAGAGCACTATTCGCTTGAAATCATTCGTCATCTGTTACAACTGCCAGAGAGCGCCGAGCATCAATGGCGATTTTATGTCGACCAGCCGATCCCAAGTGATTCGCCCCTACGCACTGTCATCCAAGATCGTGGGAAGGTGGCCAGCCATCCGCATAGCGATACGACATCCGCGCCACATCCTGAAGTTGAACTCTGTGTGCTGTCTGCCCAGCGAATGTGGACCCATCTTCAACTGGGTCGAGAGGTTAGGCGACGACCACCGGCTGTACTTTTTGTTCCAGCCCATGTGCTGCCGTTTGGCATGCCACATCAAGCGTTGCCGCCGAGTGTGGTCACGGTTCACGATCTGGGCTATCGAGCCTATCCTGAGATGCACACACGCAGCCAGCGGCTCTACCTGGAATGGAGCACACGCTGGAACATCTGGGCCGCCGAATGTGTGATCGCCATCAGCCAGAATACGGCGAATGATCTACAACGAATCTACTCACTCTCCCCAACCAAGATTCGTGTGATCGCCGAGGGGGTTCGTGAGTTGACCTGCGATGTCCCCACAGCGCCAATTTTGGAAAAATTTGGACTGACCAGCCCGTATGTCCTTTATCTGGGCACGATCCAACCACGCAAGAATCTGGCCAGGGTGTTAGAAGCATTTGCACAGCTTCAACAGCGGGTGGAATGGGATCTGGTGTTGGCCGGCAAACCAGGCTGGCTCTCTACTTCTCTATACGAAAAAGCTCAAGAGCTTGGAATCAAGCCAAGAGTGCGCTTTCTTGGCTATGTAAGTGATACCGAGAGTACAGCCCTATTACGCAATGCTCATTTCTTTTGTCTGCCTTCCCTGTTCGAAGGCTTTGGACTACCGATCCTCGAAGCCCAATCGGTGGGAGTACCTGTTATGACTTCAAACAACTCATCGATCCCCGAAGTTGCGGGCGACGGTGCGCTCTTGGTCGACCCGACGGATGTTGATGCAATTGCTCAGGCCATGTTACAACTGAGCCAGGATGAAACACTGCGTCAACAATTGATCTCGGCTGGCTATACGAATGTCAAACGTTTTTCTTGGAAGAAAGCTGCCCAAGAAACACTGGCAGTGCTTAAAGAGGCTGCACAGTTGGGTCGCGCAAACCGAAAACGACCAACCAAGTAACAGGATTACAGCGTGAGGAAGAGCGTAAACATCTTAGGAGTCCGTGTCGACTGCGTCGATTTTGCGGCGACGCTGCAACAGATTCAACAATGGATTGAAGGCAATTCTTCACTGCAGGGCGGGAACGAGCTTACCAACAGCGCTCCGTGCCGTCAGATCTGTACTGTCAACCCCGAATTTGTGATAGACTCGCTGAGGGACCCGGCCTTTGCAGCAATCCTGGCCCAGGCGGACCTTTGTGTGCCAGACGGCATTGGCATTCTTTGGGCCGCCCGTAGTAAAGGCGTAATTCTAGCAGAGCGCGTGACTGGTTCGGACGGAATCTATCGCATTTGTGAGGCAGCAGCGCAGCACCATTGGAGTGTCTACTTTCTGGGTGCGGCACCAGGCGTGGCCGAACAGACAGCGAAACTCCTGCAAAGCCGCTATCCAGGGCTTTGTGTTTGTGGCTGGTATAGTGGCAGTCCAAGTGTGGAAGAGTGGATTTCTATACGAATCAAGCTCCAAGCACATGCCCCTGACATACTTTTCGTGGCCTACGGTCACCCTCGCCAGGACTTCTGGATTGCAGAGCATCGCCACGAGTTGCCAGCGAAGGTTGCGATTGGGGTTGGAGGAGCGTTCGACTTTGTGACAGGGGTACAGCAACGTGCACCCCACTCCTGGCAACGGCTCGGACTCGAATGGGCCTATCGATTGCTACACGATCCAAGGCGCTGGCGGCGCATGCTGAAACTGCCCCGCTTCGCAATTTTGGTGTTGGGTGAGCGGGTTAGAAATAGAACGGGATAACCACTACACCCCTTCCTAGCGCACCTTTGCGAATGAAACTTGAAGAACAAAGCCAGTAAAGCCCAGGTGCGTGCTTTTAGCCGCATAAAGGTTGCCTAGACCGACGCTCCACTCAAAACAATGGCTACGATACCCAAAATAATTTTCAAATGTCATTAGGGAAGGGTTGTAATTAGAGAAAGGCTAGACAACTTATGATTCAAGCACAAAATGTACTAGGCGGTGAACTGGAGCCATGCAGTATGCGTCCATTGACAGGCTTTTACCGTACCGGTTGCTGCGACACGGGAGCAGACGATCTCGGGCTTCATGTCGTCTGTGCGCAGATGACCGAGGAGTTTCTGCGCTTCAGCAAGTCAAAGGGGAACGATCTGATCACGCCCATGCCGCAATACAATTTTCCTGGCTTGAAGGCGGGAGATCGCTGGTGTCTATGTGCAGATCGTTGGCTAGAAGCCCAACGCGCTGGTTGCGCACCACCAGTTGTGCTGGCAGCAACCAATCGCGCTGTACTGCAACACATTGACCAACGGATGCTGATGGCCTATGCAGTCGATTTGCCAAGTCGGGAGACGAAAAGTGAATAGACATTTTTTCTGGCAGGCGCTAGATGGAATCGGCCTAGAGCACCTGATCTTGCAGCAGAGCAACAATGGCCTTTTCGCCGATAGCTGGGTGATTGGCCAGGTAGATAGTGAACCTTTTCGCCTGCACTACACCCTACGCTGCGATGCCCAATGGCGCACACGATCCGTGACGGCTGCGGTACTCACCCCGGAATTGCGCCATATTGAAATCACGGTCGACGAAGAAGGAGTGTGGACTGACAGCTTCAACAATTCGATCGAGGAGTTAGACGGCTGTGTAGACCTCGACATTTCGGCCACCCCATTTACTAATACGCTGCCGATCCGTCGACTTGGGCTGAAAGAAGGAGAAGCAGCCGTGATCGAAGTTGCCTACCTCTCAATCCCCGATCTGGAATGGCGACTTTCCATGCAGCGCTATACCTGCCTCACACAAAGCGCGACGGGCGCACGTTATCAATTTGAAAGTATACGCAGTGGTTTTCGCGCCGAAATTGAGGTGAACAAAGACGGCATTGTCACATTCTATCCACAGCTCTTCAAACTTTATTCAATTTGACAGATACGCTACACCTTTTCCCCCACTAGCTCTTTCCCCTCTTACCTCTCCTCAATCAAAAGCCAGCTTAAATATCGCTTTTGTCAGCAAAACAAAAAATTCCAGTTTTGAATCTTATAAAAAGAGCAAAAAAAGGTTGCTAACCTTGAGCAGTTATGTATAATTTAAAATAAAATCAAATTTCATACGAACCGTAAGGAGATCGTTGTTTTGACAGACATTTATGGCAACAGAGATTTTACGAAAGTTGGTTGACTGTCGTACTAGCATCGCCTATTATCGAAGAGTCGCAAAAATCGCTTTATCAAAACTACATTTACAAAATGAAAGGTTGAGATTTTCGTCACAACAAAAACTTACAATAGACAAAATAAATAGAAATGTAGAAAACCTTTTATTTAACCCAAAGCATTTCAACTCAGCATTGAACGGGTGGAACTTGCAGGCTGAGTATGCTTTCCCCCAATAGTAGAGAAAACTGAAGGCTTATGGCTGGACCGAGGTTAACGAGCTGACAGGGTTGCAGATGGATGGATGGCTTTACTGATCAAGAAACTTTCACCGAATCAACTCTGTCAGCTCTTTTTGATCATTTTAGAAAAGAATTGATAACCATTTGACGCTAACGATGACAAACACAAGTGGAAAACATCTTGAATAGCAAAGAGACATTCAATTCTTCGGTTGGTAAAGCAGGACCCCTGGAAAGCTTTTCATGGCAATGGTTGCAGCGGTTGGCCAGTAGCTCGTGGCTGCAGTGGATCGATCTGGCGTGGTTCATCAGCATCCTGCTGTTGTTAAGTGGAAGCGCCAAGCTGCTCTTTCTGCATGTGCTGTTTGGCATCTTGACCTACGGTGCATTTCACTGGTCACTACGAGCCTTTGTTTGGAAAGCAGGCATCGCAATCACTGTCGCCTATGGAGTTTTCGGGCTTTTTCCGGAACACTCGATCATGCAAGAGTCTGTGCTGATCGAAATCTCGACGCTGACCGTGATTATAGTCCTGTTTTTTGCGGTGGCACACCAGCGCTCAGCGACAGAAGATCTATTGCGACAAGAGAAGAGAGAACTAGAAAAACGGCTCTCGCAAGGCACAGCACAACTAGAGAGCGCGCTTTACGCAGAGCAGCAAAATAAACGAGCGCTCCTTGAAACTCAAGAGCTATATCGAAAACTGCTAGAGCATGTAGCCGAGGGAATCATCATCCATAATGGCACATCGTTACTGGCGATCAACCCAGCCGCTGTCAAATATCTTGGTGCAAACAATGCTGAGGAAATGATTGGTAAACCGCTCGTAACCTGGATCGCTGCGGACCGACTCAAATTGCTCCAGAGTGGCGGTGGAACTCGGCAAACATACGCCGATGCAGAAGGGGTAACCTTCAAGATTTACTTTCAAGATCGCCCTGCTTGGATGACAATTCTGTGCGATCAACGATCAGGCAAGCAGGCCGAACTGGCAAGAAACGCAGAGCGCGTGACAATTGCTCGTGATCTGCATGATACGTTAGGGCAAAATCTCGGCTTCCTACATCTCAAACTCGACCAAATCTTGTACTTTGCTGGCGAACGAAACCTGAGCAGCGTCAGGCCAGATCTGGTTCAGATGCGCACCGTTGCCAATGAGTCCTACCACCAGGTGCGCGAACTGATTTCGTCATTGCGTACATTCAATCAAGGGCAGCTAAGCAAAGGCGTGCGTGATTTGGCCCAGGTGTTCGGGGAGCGCGCAGAGCTAGAGATTCATGTCGTTGAAACTGGGGACGAGCATGTATTGAACTCAGAGCAACAACAGCAAGTGCTCGCCCTTTGTCGTGAAGCATTGACCAACGCAATCAAACACGCCAAGGCCAGCCATGTGAACGTGAATTTGTCTTGGTCACCCAATCAATTGGGGATCGAAATCTGTGATGACGGTTGCGGTTTTGATCTTGCTCTTGTTCAGGCGAAAGGAACATTCGGTCTACGGGGAATGAGCGAACGTGCCGCTCAGGTGGATGGGGTGCTGACGATCCAGTCGCGGCCGAACCAGGGCACAACGATCACCCTACACTTGCCGCTTTTACCTGTAACACCATAGAGAGTTTCTGGAAAGCTCAATCATTCACTTCGATGCAGCCAATGCTTTTCAAAAAGCTCCTTAGACAACGTAGCACTGACCATGAAAATATTAATTGTCGATGACCATGTTCTGTTTCGTGAGGGACTTGCCAGCTTAATCGGCGGTCAAACTGATATCCAAGTGGTAGGGGAAGCAAGTTCGGTTCAAGAAGCCATCGCTATGGCCACAGACTTGAAACCGGACCTTGTGCTAATGGACTATACGATGCCCGACGGAAGCGGTGTAGACGCCGCAAAGGCAATCCTGCGCATACTTCCCAATACAAATATTCTCTTCCTTACCGTGCATGAAGATGATGAGTTGCTCTTTGAAGCGGTCCGTAGCGGTGCCAAAGGTTATCTGCTCAAGAACGTTCCTGTGACGCAACTTCTCAAATATATCCGAGGCGTTGAACGGGGTGAGGCCGCTCTCACTCCAAGTATGACAGGCAAAATCCTCAATGAGTTTGCTCGTATGGCCGATTCTCCCAAGCGGGGAAATGCAGAGCTTGATGTACTTTCGCCACGTGAGATGGAAGTATTAGAGCAGTTGAGCAGAGGTGCATCCAACAATGAAATTGCCAATCGTTTGGTCATTTCCGAAAACACAGTAAAGAATCACATCCATAGCATCTTGACCAAGCTCAATCTGCAAAATCGAGTCCAGGCCAGCAAATATCTGAAGAATCGCATTCCCACCAAGAACTAAACCTATAAGCACAAGAGATCTAGTTCTAACAGTCCACCAATTCTTAAATTTAGGTGTACAGAATTAGATCAAATTTAGTTATATATATTTTTAAAAGTCTATTTATCTTTTTCGTAAACAAAATTAAACTCTATACACCTTACCACGCGTCCGTATTGAGTTTTCTAGTTGAATTATTTGCAGCTGTAACCGTTGTCTAATTCAACAATTGTTGCCTACTTCCTACCTTTAGACCGGAACGCACGTCAGCCAGCTCGGTGACAGAATCAACAATTGTTAGCCGTTTATTTCGGGCTAGTGTAGTCGATTGGATACGCACTAAGTTGGTGCTCCTGTGCAGCCATCGTTGGAAATGCGCTGCCTGAGAAATTTACATCGAAGACAAACCATTGTGCGCAATATCTTAGTTCTAAACAACGAAGCAGTATTGGGCGCTGCAATTGCCAGCCTGTTACAAGCGGAAGAAGATCTGGAGCTATTTGGATTTACTCCCAGTAGCCCTGCCGATCTGATCGACACCCTAGGTAGAAGCGGTTATCTCGATGTGCTGATTCTGGACAATACAGTGCTCACCACCAACGATGTGCGACGGTTTCTTACCCAATTGAATGCACAGCTTGGCACTTGTGTCATCGTCGTCGATACAAGCAACAATTTAGTCACTGTCAACAACATTTATGACATCTCGATCCGTCAACCAGAAGATTTAATCGAAATTGTACGCCATGATCTGCCTCGATTTTCGACTCATGTCCGAGGCGAGTCTACAGAAGAAACAGTAACGGCCAAACACACTGCCATTTTACGAAACACAGAGACCCACAAGTTACGACGTCCAAAACATAGAAGGCCCTTGAACCCATCACGTTGTTGTACACACAGAAAACCTAACCTGACGTAGCAGTTAACGTTTTATCTATCTTACCTTGGGGAGACCGAACGCATGAATGTACCAAAGCTCAATCAGCTCCAAGTTAGTCACCGCCGACGACTCACAATGGCCACATTGTGTCTCATCCTAAGCATGGTGTTATCTAACTTATTGCCCCTGTCACCGCTGATGGCATCCACAGCCTTGGCAGCGCCTGCCGCTGCGCCGTTGGCGCAAACGACGCAGTTTAAACTCAACGTGGTTAGCGCACGTACTGAGCCAAATGCCCCAAACGGGCCAGTCGTGGCAGGGCAAGCAGTGACACAATTTAAGTATCTAATCAACCTGGACAACGTGGGAGATCCAGTGCAACCGCGCGAGGCAGGTTGTTCACCTGATCTCAATGTTGCGACCTACCCCGATAGCTGCGATTGGCCCTCGATTCGCCAGATGCCAGGTGCTGCGCCGATCGTTCTCCAAGGTGACCAGGATGACTTTGCCGTGGGTGCACCTGCCATCAACTTGCCTCCTGGCAAATACCTGGTTTCGGTGACTGCTGACGGTTACAAGATCGACGGCACACACTTTACTGTACCGATGAATGGTCCAGTCACGGTGGCGATGCAACCTCATCCATTACCTGCGGCCACCATGCGCATCCTTGTCTTTGAAGACAATGCATCGGTCAATGGTCAGTATGATGCACCAGCCGAACATGGGCTGGCAGGTTTTCGTGCCGTGGTCAGTGACATTTTAGGTCAGGTTTCGACCGATGTCTTTGGCAACCCACTCTGTACTACCTACGATGCGAACGGCGAGCCGAATGGCCAAACCAACTGTCTGCTCAGCGACGCCAACGGTGATATTACCATTCCAAATCTCGGCCCCAATCGCTACGATGTCGCAGTTGTCCCACCAGATGGCACCAACTGGACCGAAACCTCGACGCTCGAAGGTTCACCCTCCTGGGATACCTGGTTAGCAGAAGGTGGCACCGGTTTGGACAACGAATTTGTGGTGGCTGGCGAGCCGCTGCCCTGGACCTTCTTTGGCTTCACCCGCCCTATGAACACCCTACCCAACAATGCAACAGGCGGTGTCAAGGGTAAGTTGCAAGCAGTCTCGGTCTACGCACCGAAAAAGGGTGGCGTTGGCTACAGTGGCAGCATCTGGGATGGCTTTCTGGGCAATAAAGTGCTCGGGCCGATCACGGATGGTTGGGTGGCGCTCTCCGATATCCAGAATGGCGACGCCGCAGTCTACGTGGCCCGTGCCAAT
Source organism: Caldilineaceae bacterium (assembly GCA_046328715.1). Lineage (GTDB taxonomy): Bacteria > Chloroflexota > Anaerolineae > Caldilineales > Caldilineaceae > JAXLWB01. The sequence continues at coordinate 88,475 of JAXLWB010000021.1, forward strand.
GCAGATGGTACCTTCCAGATTAACCATGTGCCAAACGGCGACTACGTCTTCACCTGGTGGGATACTAACCTCAACTACATCGTTGACTGGATTCAAATCACAGTGGCCAATGGACAGATGACTGACATCGGCACACCCTTCCTCACCGGTTGGTTTACGCCCGTGGAAGGTTATGTCTTTGACGACAAGAACGAAAATGGTGTTCGTGACTCAGGGGAACCGGGCATTGCCAACTACACGGTTGTCCTGCGCGATCGCGACAACAGCGAAATCGACCGTATGTCGATCGCAGCCACGACCGATAACAACGGTTACTATGAGTTGCCCAAAGCCTACCCGATGGGCTCGTGGATGATGTTGGAAGCCTACAACGACCTCTTCTACACGACGGGCTTTACCTATCACACCGACAACTATATCACGCCGACCACCTTCTTGGGCAGTGCAGTAGATGTGAGCTTGTTGCCGATGTTGGGACAAGGCGCACAGCTCGACTGGGGCGTCCGACCCTACGACCCAACCGGGACTTCAGGACGACCACGCAATGGCGGCATCGTCGGCACCGTTAGCTACGAAGTGACGCGCAACGAACTAGACCCACGCTATCTGGTCGTGGAAGGTTGGCAACCAGGCATTCCGAATGTCCGTGTCAATCTCTACTCACCAGTCGTTTGTGGTACAAACCCAGGCGCCCCATGCGATCCGGATGAGCAATATGAGTTAGCATCTGACGGTTCCTATGCCAAGGGCACGCTGCTCAACTCCACGATCACCGAGCAGTGGGAGCAGCCCACCGATTGTATTGCCCGCGATGTCAGCGGTGCGCCACTGGTCTATGGCGTTGACCATAAGGTCTTGCCACAGGACCCCACTGGCAAACGCTGTCTCGAAGGTCCGCTGATGGCCACCCAGATCAAGCCCGAATTTAACGCCTTGAACGGCAACTACGGCTTTGCCGATGGGTGTTTCGGTAACGGTGGTTTTGACGTTGACAGCGGCGCTTGTGCTGACGGCAACGATCCGATTCTGCTGCCTGCCGACGATTACCTGGTTGAGGTCGATCCCGGCACGGATGATATTTTCCATCGTCCGCTCTATCAGGTGACACGTGAAGAAGACATCAACATCTTCGGCGGCGACCAATTGGTTCCTGCCGTGCCGCCACCGCTTTGTGCTGGCGCACTCCATACCGTCGATGTGGCAGACGTTGGCACAGATGGCTATCCGGCTGTGAATCCGGTGCCGGGCGTGACAGTGCCAGCCTCGACACCCGTCGACAATCCCAGCTTTGCCGAAAACGGTGGCAGCGTCTACGAAGGCCAGCAACGCCCTCTCTGCGATGTCAAGCTGGTCACCTTGAACAATGGCAAGTCAATTGCCCCGACCTTCGACTTCTTTACCGACGTACCGGTCCCTGGCAAGTGGCGTGGCTATATCATCGATGACCTCAGCGTCTCGACCAATTTACAAGATCTCACCATCGGTGAAAAGACCGGTATCTCGCACATGCCGATTGGCATCTACGACTACAACAATCGGTTGGTAACGACCATCCAGTCTGACCCGAATGGCACCTTTGAAGTGTTGTTGCCCTCTACGACCGATATCAACTGTCCGACACCTTCTGGCGTCTGCCCGAATGTCTACTACATGTTGGGCAACGACCCCGGCCAGCCTGGGGCACCGAATGCCAACTACAATCCTCAATTCCGCACGATTGGGGCAAGCTTTGAAATCTATCCAGGCTTGATGATGCCTTCGGACCTTGCGCCAACCCGTATTGTGCCAGGTGTGGAGGCAGGCGGCACGACCTATGCCTACCCGCCCCAGTGCGATCTAGACAGTGCCACACCCCAGATCTATGCGGTAGACAAACCCTATCACCGCCTGAGCACCGGGCTTGGAACGATTACGATCAAGGGCTTGGGCTTTGGTGCCACACGCGGCAGCGGTTCCGTACGTCTCGATACCGCCAACCTACCGATCACAAGCTGGACCGACACGCAGATCGTTGCCTCTGTACCAATCACGACTACGCCAGGTCGCTATCAGTTGCGTGTCCTTGGCGGCAATGGCAAGAGCACCGTCAATGGCCTGACCTATCATGTCATCGGCACGATCTTGCCGCCGTTCCCATCGACGGCGATTGCCGATAACTTTAGCGGCAACAACGCCAATAGCTTTGGTGGTGGCTGGACAGATGACGCACCGAATGGTGTATTAAGTACATCGGCTGGTGTCGCACACATCCGTACAGGCAACAACGTCTATGATGCATGGCGCAGTGGCGGCGGTGGTGGTGGTGTTCTGGGCGTGGACCAGGAAGCCTACTTTACCTGTACCCACGTATCAAGCCTCATCACAACCACCGAGCAAGGTCTCTTGCTGAAGTTCAATACAGTTGGTGGCGGTGGTGGTGGTGGTGCTGGTACGCCGAGCGCCAACAATGCCCGCTGGATCGAGGTCGCCTATACCAGCCCAACCACCAATACCGTGGTTGTCCGCACCAAGACCAACGGCTCAGCAACCATTACAACCCAGGCCACCTTCCCGGCTACCTTTGCCGCCAATGACCGACTGGGCGCTCGGGCACTGAGCGATGGCACAATCATTGCCTACAAGAACGGCACAGAGATTGGCCGCACGACAGTGGCGGCAACCGGGGCCTGGACAGGTCGTATCGGTGTACGTTTCCGAGGAACAGGCACGTCGGCAGCGACCGAAGCACGCATCGACGGCTTTGGCGGTGGCAACATCGTGCTCCAGGGCTACAACCCCAATCTGTATGAAGTGGGTCCAACCTACACGTACCATACCATCCAGAGTGCCTTGAATGCGGCAGCTGCCAGCAACGGAGCCGATCTGGTCGTGGTCTACCCAGACACCCCCGTACAGTGGAACCCGCTGGGTGCCTACTTTGAGAACGTAGTGATCTACGAACCGGTAACCTTGCAAGGCATTGGGCCAGGTGGCGTCTATGCCAACAATACGGCAGTGCTCGGCTCGATGATTGATGGACGTGGCATCGCAGGTGACACACAGTACAGCACCGATTGGCAGACCTTTGTCCTCAGCCTCAACTGGGCTGGTGTGCAGGCGGTTTATCCAGGTGCAGTTGTCTATGTGTTGGCCGAAAACAACGAGTTCACGGCTGCCAATAGCGCCATTGTCGATGGCTTCACCATCCAAGGTGGTGATCAACAAGGCTTCCCCAACAACGTCAATCCAGTAACACCCGATGTCAAGGATCTGGCGACGGTGCAGGGTGGTGGCATCTTTGTCAACGGCTACGCCAACTCGATGCGTATCACCAACAATATCTTGCGCAGCAATGGTGGTGCTTACGGTGGTGCCATCCGTCTTGGTACACCCAACATCACAGGCAACCTGGGCGACAGCAACAATGACAATATCAAAATCCTGAGCAACCGTATTCTGGCCAACGGTGGTACCAACCTGGCCGGTGGCATTGGTATCTTCCGCGGTACCGATAACTACGAAATCGCCAACAACGACATCTGCGGCAACTACTCGGCAGAGTACGGCGGTGGTATCAGCCATTACGGACGCAGCAACAACGGCAGCATCCACAACAACCGAGTCTACTTCAACCAATCCTACGATGAAGCCGGTGGCATCATGATTGCTGGCGAGTTGCCCGCAGTAACCACGCAGCTTTCACCCGGTGCGGGACCTGTGGACATCTACAGCAACTTGATTGAGGCCAATCTGGGCAACGACGATGGCGGTGGTCTGCGCTTCCTGATGGCAAGCGGTCCGGGCACGGGTCCGACCAACAATCGCACGACCTTTGCCTTCAATGTCTACAACAATATCATCGTCAACAACATCTCGACCCATGAAGGTGGCGGCGTCTCGATCAACGATACACCGAACATTCGCTTCTACAACAACACGGTGATGAAGAACATCACCACAGCTACGGCAGTGACCAGCAATGGCCAGCCAGCACCGACCGGTCTTTCCAGCTCACGCAACAGCAATTTGCTGCAGGCGACCTTGACGGGTGGTGTCGCAAACTGTGGTGTTGGAAACAATGCCCCCTGCTTCAGTAACCCGATCCTGTTCAACAACATCTTCTGGGACAATCGTGCAGGTCGCTTCACCGGCGCAGACGTTGCAGGCATCGGTCTGACAGGCGATCCGAACCCGCCCAACTACTGGGACTTGGGCGTGGCTGACTTCCCAGGTGCGCTGCTGTCACCGACCAACACGATGTTACAGTCGATCAGCGGCACCGTTGCCAGCCCTACCAATAATAATAATGTCAATATCAACCCGAACGTGGTAGCACTCTACGATACATCGGTCGACATTTCGGCCTGGCGTGCCAATCCACGCTTCACCAACCCGATCATTGTCACCACCGATGCTACACCGAACCAGTTGGGTGACTATCACATCAACGCCGGGTCAGCGGCGGTCAACAGCGGTGCCGCAAGTAAGACGGTCGGCACCACCACTGTCAACGCACCGACCACTGATTTTGATGGCGCTCCACGCCCACAAGGGGGTGCCTTTGACAAGGGTGCCGACGAAATCGGCCCAGCCGCAGCGCCATTGGCCTTTGCCGCAGTGCTCGACAACTTCAACGGTGCCAATGGCGCCTTGAGCAGCAACTGGTCGGTCAACAACACCTCGAACTTTGCGGTGAATAGCCAACAGTTGCAGTCACAGGCCAACAGTGGACAGACTGCATGGACGCAATCGAGCTTCGGTGCCAACCAGGAAGCCTATGTCACCCTTTCCAAGGTCGGCAACAGCAGCAACACTGCTACCCGCTGGCAAGGTGTGAACCTCAAGGTCAACGGTGGTGCCGCCAATAGCATCAACGCCAGTGCCATCGAAGTGCGCTACTCCTCGGCACAGGGTGTGCAAGTACGCACCAAGAACGCTGGCAGTGGCTGGATCAACCAAGCTGTCTTCTCGATTGCCTTTAGCGATGGCGACCAACTGGCTGCACAGGCGCTGGCCGATGGTACCGTGGTCGTCTTCAAGAATGGCACACTGGTCGGCAGCATCAACGTAACCAATGGACCCAACCCCTGGCCGGCAGCACTGGCGCAGGCCGGTGGTCAGATCGGTATCTCGTATAACTTCTCGGGCGGCCGCTTGGATGACTTTGGCGGCGGCGAATCGACACCCGTCGTGACAGTTTCGGTTGCCACGGAAGAAGCACTGGGTGAAGTAGCCGAGGACGAACCGGCAACCGTTGAAGGCATCGAAAATGAGGAGAGCGTCGATGCTCCATTCTCAGTCTTCATGCCGCTCATCAACAGTGGGGATGGGAGCAATCAATGAGATCGACGTAACGCCACAGGGCTGAGATGAATCAATACGGGTTCATCTCAGCCCTTCCCTCTCCTGATGCGGCGATGTGTGGGGATGCAGGGTTCATTCACGAAAACAGAGGCGTTTCTTACGCATCGCCAATCAAAACAGCACAACATTGGCACTAGCACTGCGCAAATTGTTTCAGCAGAGTGTGAGAAACTCACACTGATCTACGAACTTTACCTTTTTTAGGCCTCTTTTCTGCAGGAAAGCGGCCTAGAAAAGAGAATTCCGTGGAAGTCCGTTCAGCAGGAGAATCATAATGCACAAACCGATTACACGACGTACCCTATTCAAAGTGGCTGGTGGCGTGGCCACAGCGGCCGCGGGTGCAAGTCTTTTTCCCTGGGCGGGAAAAGTGCTCAATCCGCTTTCTGCCAGCCAGGCCAGCGCCCAGGATGCGCCTCCCGACCTTAGCTTTGTCGCAACCGACGGTTGGATCTATCTGCCGCCCAATCCGCCGATTGGTGGCTTCCATCCCGATCCGTTGGGTCCCAGCCTTGCACCGCCACGCGGCAGCGAGCACTTCACAACGTACATCTTTGGCTTTCGCAATGTGACCGGGCTTGACAATACGCAATTACACGCCCAGAAGAACAAGGCACAACACAATGCCCCACTTTTCTGGATCCATGAGAATGTACTGTTTCGCTTGAAACTGACCAACCTGGGTTTGGCCCTGCGCCCTGACCTGACGGATGCCCACACGGTCCACTGGCACGGCTTCCGCCATGTCATTCCCTTCTTCGATGGTGAGCCGACCACATCGGTCTCCGTCCCCATCGACCGCGACTTCACCTATGCCTTTATGGCGCGCGACCCTGGCACCTACATGTACCACTGCCACGTCGAAGACGTCGAGCACGTGCACATGGGTATGACCGGTCTGGTCTTTGTACGCCCGGCACAGGATGGGACTGCACACACCTATCAGGGCAAGACCTACACCAAGTTTGTCTTCAATGATGGCGACGGCTCGACTGGCTTTGACCGTGAGTATGCCATGTTCCTCAGCGAAGTATGGGCCGAGGCACATTGGTGCGATGCGCACATTCAATTGCCCGAATGGAGCGACTATCGTGTGGACTTCGCACTGCTCAACGGTCGCGTCTACCCCGATACAATTGCGCCGAATGGCTCGGTTGATCCCTTTAACCTGGTCCACGATAGCAACGGCGACCTGATTCCCACCCCAGGCTACGAACATCTGCAGTATCAGCCGCTTTCGGCGCTGGTGAATTGCAATGCTGGCGACCGAGTGCTGTTGCGCTTTGCCAATCTCGGCTTCAAACAGGCGGCCATGACGCTAGAGGGTATTGATGTACATGTGGTTGGCCTCGATGCTACCCCACTGCGCGGCAGTGATGGCACCGATACAAGTTATGTGACGAATGTGATCTCGATCAACGCTGGTGAAAGTGCGGATGCGCTCTTTACAGCACCTGCCTATCAAGGCCCCGGCCCCTATGACACCTACCTGCTCTACAATCGCAGCTTTATGCGCAGTGATAACCTGGCCAATGGCTACGGTGGGCAGATGACGGAGATTCGTGTTTATCCGCCCGGCACTTTGGGAGCGCAGACGGTTCCGAATACATAAAAGGGGCAAAGTAGCAAAGTGGCAAAGTTCAACAGCAAAGATTCACTCTGCAACTTGTCAACTCTGCAACTTTTCAACAGCGCATCGGTATCATAAGGAGTTTTCTAATGCCAAAATCTATCTTCATGGGACTTGTACACATGCGAAGCGACAACAGAGTGAACCTAGGCGCTGTTCGTAACGGTGTACGCCTGTCCTATTTTTCCTGGCTTCGCAGGGCAAGCGTACTCTTGCTTGTCATGGCGGTGCTGGTAGGAAGTGCCACAATTCGGGCACCACAGGTCAGTGCGCAAACCCAGAACACGCCAACCGATGGGATTGTCTGCACGACGGGCAGCAGCCCCAGTCCAACCTTCACGCTGACGACCAGCACCGGCTACATTGTGACACCAGACGCCAATGTGGTCTATATGTGGGGTTATACAGTTCAAGGCAATGCTTTTCAGCACCCCAGCCCCATACTTTGCGTCAATATGGGCGATACTGTGACGATCAATCTCGTCAATACTTTGAAAGAGCCGGTCTCGATTGTCTTCCCGGGCCAGGTAGATGTGTTGGCCAATGGCGTGCCTGCACAACCTCAATTTAGCGGCAACACCATTACTTCACTGGTCCAGCCTGCGGCCCCCAACGGCGGCACCATCACCTACAGCTTTGTGGCCTCGGAACCTGGCACCTTTATCTATCAAAGCGGGACCAATCCGGCCAAACAAGTACGGATGGGGCTCTTTGGTGGCATCATCGTGCGCCCGCAACGGGGAAGCGGCTACGCCTATCAGACAGGTGACAACAAGTTCAATTCCAGCACCGAATTTATGGTTTTGCTCTCGGAAATTGACCCGGTGCTCAACCAGAATGTCGAACGTGAGATGGAGCTGAATCGCCCCTACACCTTCAACATGAACAGCTACAAGCCACGCTACTACCTGCTCAATGGCCGTGGTTTTCCCGACAGCATTGCGCCGAACTTCGCATCCTGGCTTCCTTCTCAACCTTATGGGGCGTTGGTACGCATTCATCCCTTCAACAACACGGTTGCGCCGAACAATCCAGCCTATAACCCAGATCCAGCCTTGGTACGCTATCTCAACGTCACCAGCCAGGATATGCCCTTCCACCCCCACGGCAGCCACGGTCGGGTGATCGGCATTGATGGCCAACCACTGACCGATAGCAACGGCGACGACTACTCGTACCAGAAATTTGCAGTCAACATCGGTCCAGGCCAAACCTGGGATGTGACGACCCTCTGGTACGACGCCGAAAGCTACCAAGATTCAGCCAAACCGGTGCCAGTCACGGTGCCCAATTTGCAAAACATGGTCTATGGCACTTTCTTTGGCGGCAGTCCTTACCTGGGCGTACCCGGGCCACAGCCAGTTGGTAGCACCACGTTGAATCAATGCGGCGAGTACTACATCATTGCCCACAATCACTCGCTCTATCAGATTACATCGTGGGGTACGGCAATGACCGGACCGATCACCTATATGCGTATCGATCCACCCTTGCCGAACAATTGCCCATAGCCAGATGAGAGAGTCTACTCAACGAAGGAGAAGGTGATCATAATCATGAACTATCAATTACCCAAAGTGGGTCTACTGCTCGCACTGGCTGTGGTCTGGATTGGCTTTGCTCTGGCGCCCAAACCGGCGTTGGCAGCATCGCTTCCCGCCACGACCTGTACGGCGACCGGGCCTACGAGCCGCACTTGTGATCTGTGGGCCAAGAGCACCACGATCAACTTGACAGGCACAGTCAACGCTACCGTTTGGGCCTATGCCGATACGGCAGGCGGGGTGCCCACGTTGCCAGGTCCGTTGCTGATCGTCAATCAAGGCGATTCAGTTACCGTGAACCTGACCAACCTGTTGCCCGAAACGACTGCGCTCAGCTTTCTCGGCCAGAACATTCGCCCCGATCGGGTGGGTGTAGCGCCCAATGGCAGCAAATCGTACCAATTTGTCGCTTCGAAACCAGGCACCTTTATTTACGAAGCAGGTCTGCTCTCCAATGCACAACATCAGGTTGCGATGGGCTTGGCCGGTGTGCTGATTGTGCGCCCCAATCCGGCGACACAAGCCTATGCCAGTGCCGCAAGCGCCTTTGACGACGAAGCGGTCGTCTTCTTAAATGAGGTTGACCTGCAACTCAACAATAGTGCCAACCCAGCAAACTTCGATATGCGCAACTTCACGCCGCGCTATCGTCTGATCAATGGCAAGGTTCATCCAAACACCCTGCCGATTGAAACACAGCCAGGCAAGCGGGTACTGCTGCGCTATGTCAACGCCGGTCTGCAATTTCACGCCATGAGTGTCTTAGGAGTCCGCCAAAGTTTGTTGGCAATGGATGGCTCTGCCTATCCTCGTGCACGGCGAACGATCGCCCAAACGCTCTCCCCTGGCCAGACGATGGATGTGATTGCCACAGTCCCGGCGCCGTTAACCGCTGATTCAAATTATCCGCTCTACGATGCCAACCTGATCCTAAACAACAATGGCGCCAACAGTCTGGCGTGGTATGTTGACCACACTTCATGTGCACGTCGATCTGTTGCCGCCCCTGATTAGCAATGTCCAACTTACCCCGGTCGGCGGCAATTTGCTGTTAACAGCACTGCGGATGACAGCACCACTGGCAACTCCAACATTATTGCTGGTGAGTACTATATCGACAGTACTGCTGGTGCAGCCAATCCGATGGTCGCCGATGGTGCCTTCAACTCACCCACCGAGACGATTTCGGAACGATCCTTCTGCCAGTGTGACCCCGGCAACCATACGGTCTATGTACGCAGGTCGCGATGCTGCCAATGGAGCATCTGCGACAGTTACCTTTCATCGACAACGTTGGGCCCCACCACGCCAAACCTGGCTGCGGCATCGAACCCAACCAATGGCAGCAGCAACGTCGATGTCAAAGCAACCGCTGATGATAGCGCAACCGGCAACAGCAACATTGTCGCCGCAGAGTACTTTATCGATACTCCAGTCAGCAAATGGTACGGGCAATACGATGAGTGTCGGCGTTGCCGCACCCACGGCCACGCTCACTGACCAGATCCTGGCAGCAACACTGGCGGTTTGAGCGAGGGCATACCTACGCCTATGCCCAAGATATTGCAATCAGCGCAGCGCATTCTCGATCACCGTCGTTGATCGCACTGGCCTGAATACCAGCATGTCAATTGCACGGAATCAAATAATGGTACATCGTTCATCAGCTCAATCTCCAGGAAGTCGGTTTGCCGACGCCACCATCGATGATAACGTTATCGTAATGGCAAGGGCGTCGACCATGCAGATGCTACATGAAACGGACTCTTCTTGCCGATGATCGCAGGTGGCAACAGCAACACAGCCCAGGCCAAGGTGCAAGCAGCAGCCATCATCCCTGGCACCCACTATGTGGCCCAAGCGGAACTCTTCATTGACAGCGTGGGCACAAATGGCACCGGTATTGCCATGATCGCCAGCGATGGTCTGTTTGACAGCGCAATCGAGGCAGTCTATGTCTACATTCCGTTGACCACCATCAATGCCCTCAGCGAAGGCGACCATCCGATCTTTGTCCACGGGCTGGATGGAGCTGGCAACTGGGGTCCGGCCATCAGCGGCACATTGCGTATTGACAAGACCGGGCCACTGGTAACCAATCTGCTGTTGACCCCCAATCCAACACAAGGCGCGGCTACTGTCAGCGTGACCGCCGTCGCCAGTGACACGGCCAGCGCAGTCACCCAGGCGGAATGGTTCATCGACAGCGACCCGGGCGTCGGCAGTGCTTCTGCCATGAGTGTAACGGCCAATGGTCTCACCTGGGACCTCTCGGCAAACATCAACGTGGCCTTGGTTGCCACTGGCACCTACACGGTGAATGTACGAGCCAAAGACGCTGCTGGCAACTGGAGCACAGTCGTCACGAGCACCTTGACCGTCTCATCGGCCACGTTTGTCCCCGGTGATGTGAATGGCGACGGCAATGTCAACATCTTTGACCTGCAGGCATTGATCAACATGATCCAGCATTCGCCGCAGCCCGACAGCGCCATCGCTCCGCTGGATTGGTGGCAACGTGCGGATCTCTTTCCGGATAGCGCATGGAACATTTTTGACCTGCAAAGTTTGATTAACATTATTCAAGCAAATGGCCCATAGTCTTATCTAACATATGTCGCATTCCTTCTTGTCATAAAGATGGTATGATAGGGGAATGGATTAAGGCCTGATAGATTATGGCCGATGTAAGATGGGGCTGAGGGTTCATGACACGGTAACAGCGAAGTCTACAATGAAAGAGTAGAGGAGCGTGAGAAAGACTAATATTTCTCACGCTCCCGCTCTTAAAAATGGATTCGCTTTACAGAAAAATGCGCCCAAGAAATTTATTCCACTCCACGGATTCACGCTCATTGTTTGCCCAAAGGAACCCGCTCATGAAACACTCTACACTCTGGGGGTTATTAAGAGCCTTAGTTATCATAAGCCTCTTGATTCTCCCCTCGGCGCCAGCCCTCTTTGCTGCCGCCGAGCTTGCACCACTCGCCCAGGCGACAAGTACAATCTCTTTCCCAAATGCTAGCTCAGACCCAGGTCAAAGTGGCTCGTTCTCCATTTCGCTCGACAATCCAGTTGAAGTAGCTTCAGGTCAACTTCGCTTTACCTATAGCGCTACGATTGGCTTGCAGATTACGAATTTACAAACAACCGCCCGTACGGCCGGTTATACAATTGCCACAAGCAACGTTGCCAATCCAAATCCGGCGCTACGCGAGATTCAGGTTCTGTTTTACACCCTGAATCAGGGCACCTCGATTATCACAGGTACGGGTGCAATCCTAACCGTCAATTACACGACCGCCCTCACGGCGACAGGCTCAACGGCGCTGAACTTTACCCAGACGCTACTAGCCTCGCCTTCGGCAACTTCGCTACCTGTGACAGCTGTGAATGGTTCGTTTACCATCAACTCAGTCGCCACCAATACACCGACGAACACGGCCACGAATACGCCAGTACCACCGACCAACACGCCAACGAACACTGCGACCAATACAGCAGTGCCACCAACCAATACACCGACGAATACGGCCACGAATACGCCAGTACCGCCAACCAACACACCAACGAACACTGCGACCAATGCAGCAGTGCCGCCAGCACCAATGCACCGACGAATACGGCCACGAATACGCCAGTACCACCGACCAACACGCCAACCAACACTGCAACCAATATCGCCAGTCGCGCCAACTAATACACCGACAAACACCGCAACCAACACAGCAGTCGCACCAACCAACACGCCGACGAACACTGCAACCAATACACCAGTCGCACCAACCAACACGCCGACAAACACCGCAACCAACACAGCGGTCACGCCAACTAACACCGACAAACACAGCAACCAACACAGCGGTCGCGCCAACTAACACGCCGACAAACACGACAGCAATACCCCAGTCCCCGCTTTCAACTAACACCGACCAGCACAGCGACCAAGACAATCACCGAGTAGCACCGACGGCAACTAGCACGGCGACCAAGACCAACACGCCAGTGGCACCAGCGGCGACAGCAACGAAGACCAGCGCACCAATAAGCGCCAGCCGCAACAGCGACCAAAACAATGCACCGGTTGCGCCAGCAGGCAGCAGCGAGGCCAATGCGCCAGTAGCGCCAACGGCTACGGCTACCAAGACCAATACGCCGGTACCGCCAACCGCGACCGCAACCAAGACAATGCACCAGTTGCGCCAGCAGCAACGGCTACCAGAACTAATACGCCGGTACCACCAACCGCAACAGCAACGAAGACCAATGCGCCGGTAGCGCCAACGGCAACGGCGGCTGACCAAGACCAATACACCGGTTGCGCCAACGGCTACGGCTACCAAGACTAATACGCCGGTACCACCAACTGCGACAGCGACCAAGACCAATACACCGGTTGCGCCAACGGCCACGGCTACCAAGACAAATACGCCGGTACCACCAACCGCGACAGCAACGAAGACCAACACGCCAATAGTGCCAACGGCGACAGCGACCAAGACCAATACACCAGTGCCGCCAACCGCAACAGCGACTAAGACCAACACGCCTGTGCCGCCAACGGCGACGAATACACCTGCCTCGGGCAAGGCCAGCATCACGATCATCAAGGATGCGCAGCCCAATAGCACGCAGGACTTCCGCTTCTACAGCGCCTTTGGTACCTTCCTGTTGGACGATGAGCCAAATGAAGACGACGGTGTTTCGTCTTCGATTACCTTTGCCAATGTCAACCCAGGCAGCTACAACTTCTCTGAAGCCCACCAGAGTGGCTGGAAGCTCAGCGCCATCCAATGTACACCGAGCAATCACGTTACGGTTGATTTGAGCATCAACAATGTCTTGATCGCACCAGTGGCAGGCGATGTCATTACCTGTACCTTCATCAATCAGGCGATTGGCGTAGCGACAGCGACACCGACCAATACCTCTGCGGCACCAACCGCAACTGCGACCAAGACGCCCGTGAGCGGAACAAGCACACCAACCGCAACTGCAACCAAGACGCCGGTAGCACCGACCAATACGCCAGTTGCCACTCCAGTATCAGGCAAGGCCAAGATCACCTTTGTCAAGCAGTCTGAGCCTAAGAGCATTCAGGACTTTACCTACTACGGAGCCTTCGGTACGTTCTTGCTCGACGACCCGGCGACTGATGATGGCGATGGTGTCTTCAATTCCATCACCTATAACAATGTCACACCAGGCACCTATAGCTTCTCCGAGGCCCATCAAGCATCCTGGGAGCTGTCAGCCATCAACTGTACACCGTCGGCACGGGCAACCGTGGATCTGGCCAACCTCTCTGTCACGCTGCAGCCACAGGCTGGCGACACGATCGTCTGTACCTTTGTCAACGAACGATTGGTCAACATCGACGTTCACAAGTTCAACGATATGAATGGCGACAAGGTGAAGCAAACCAGCGAGCCATATCTGTCGGGTTGGAACATCGGTATCTATAACACTGCCAACCAACTGTTGTACAGCTCTGTCACCGATTCCACCGGTGTGGTAAGCAAGGCCAATCTTCCCCCCGACAGCTATAAGGTGTGCGAGACGCCACAATCGGGTTGGACAAATTCACTGCCCGCAACACTTGATGCAACGCTGCACCTGCCCTGTTATACGATTACGCTTAACCCCGGTGAGGGCGCATCCGTACTCTTTGGCAATACACGCGCAGCCTTGAGCAGCCAAGGGCAATCGGTGAATGCGAACCAACAAGGGGTGAAGGTCTCGAACCTGCCCGACATCAACGAAGCACCCACCTTAGATCCAGCGTTGAGCGGAAGAGTGATCTTCCTACCGGTCGTATCGAAATAGGCTCGATTGCAGTTGCGACGCCATGAATGGCTTCCATCGGTGACAGATGAAATTCATGGCGTCGCAGCGCAGAAGTGAAACCAGAACGGTTCTCCTAACACCTTTTCGGTTTCACTGAATTAGAGTAAAGCAACGAGAAAGTTTTAATAAAGGCAAGACAGTAGAACGGTGGGACCCAGCTTTCTCACCGTTCTACTGTCTCATTATTTTGTAGTTGTAAGCATATCGGAGATAATCTTATGAGTGAAAGTACGATTTCAGCGAATACGTCTCAGCACCCGTTCCAGCGCCTATTGCGTCGTCTGACTCAGGTCGCACTCATTTTGCCAATCTTGGCTGTCGTTGTTGTCTACTTGGTTTGGAATCGGGGATTGCCTTCTTTTGGTACGAGCCGTCTGCTTTCTACATCCAAAGTTATCTCAACCGAAGTATTAAAAGAACGCTATGGGGTCGAAGTCACGCTGGTCGGCGTAACCGCAGCGGGTGGCATGATCGACTTTCGCTACCGGATTCTAGACAAAGCCAAAGCAGAGTTTTTAGTCGGTGCAGGTGCAGAGATCTCCCTGATTGCACAAGATAGCGGTGTAACCCTGGTCTCCGACTCGCACGACATGAAGCACAATCAGCAGTTATCAGACGGCGGAGTTTATTTCCATTTTTATGCCAACCGGGGCAATGCCGTAAAACCTGGCACCCCAGTCATCGTGGACTTTGGTTCAGTCCGATTGGAGCCAATTGCCGCGCAGTAGTCGCGTCCTCATTGGGTCACTCGTATACAAATTAGGAGGGAATATGAAGAAGCGCTCCCTGATAGCTGTTTATATTATCCTCGTAGCTTTGTTTTGTACCTTCTCCGCCCTCTATTTTGCCCATGCCCCGCTGCTTCGGGCTGCCACCCCGATCACGGTTACCACCAACGCCGACCTGCTTGCCAACGACGGCCTCTGCTCACTGCGCGAAGCCATTCTCTCGGCCAATAGCGACAGCGCGGTAGGGGGCTGCACCGCCGGCAGCGGCACCGATACCATCGTGATCGCCTCGGCCTTGGGTGCGCCGGTCACCTTTTCTCTGACCCTGAATGGCGCAGGCGAAGATGCCGCTCAAAGTGGCGATTTGGACATTACAAGTGACCTCACCATCAGCCCTTCACTGGCCAGCCAAAGTGGCGCTGTGATCGTCGATGGCAATGGCAGTGACCGCGTCTTTCACATCTTCAAAAATGCCCATGCCACGCTCAATGGGCTGGTCGTCCAACATGGCAATCCAGGTGCTGCTGCCGACGGCGGTGGCATCGCCGTGGAAGCAGTAGCCTTTCTGACCATGAACCAAAGCATAATCCGCAACAATGTGGCCAACAACGGCGGCGGTACCATGGTCTACGGCAGCCTGACGCTCAACAACAGCACAGTAGAAGGCAACAACAACGGCGGCATTAACAACAATGGTGGCCTTCTGCTCTTTACCAATGTTACGGTTCGCAACAACAGTGGCGACTATGGCATTCGCAACCACACCATCGCCGGGCTAACCTTCAACGGCGGCACGGTGGAAAACAATCAGGGCGGCATCAGTAACGACAACTCCACCGCCACCTTGACTAGTGTGATGATTGAGTCGAACTACACGGGCGGCGGAGTTTATAACAATGGGAACTCGATCACGCGGCTGAAGATCAGCAAGAGCCAGATTTTGAGCAACACAGCCAGCAGCGGCGGCGGCGTTTCTAGCAACGGAACAGCGACCGTAGCGACGATTGAAGACACCCGCATCGCCTACAACAAGGCCATCGGCTCGACCGGGTTAGCAGGTTCGGGGGGTGGCGTCTTCAACAACGGCACGATGACGATCAATCGTACCGTTCTGGACCACAACCAAGCCTTCTCCGGTGGTGGCGTGCGCCACTTTGGCGGCAATCTCTCCCTTATCAATTCGACCGTGAGCGCCAACAGCGCCAGCAACAATGGCGGCGGGGTCTACAATGATGCAGCGCTCGTCTTCGACTTTGCCACCGTGGCTTATAACGGGGCCGGCGGCGGAGATACGGGCGACAACATCTTCAACGACGAAGCACAGATCTCATTTCACAGCACCATCATCGCCAACCCACTACACGACAGCAACTGCTACAATAGTGGCGGGTCGCTCAGTTCGGTAGGCTACAACCTGGATAGCGTCAATCTTTGCAATTTCCATGGAACGGGCGACCTCATCAACAGCGATCCCAAACTGGGCCCCTTGCAAGATAACGGCGGCTTTTCGCTCACCCATGCCCTGCTCACTGGAAGCCCTGCCTTGGACACGGGAGACAGCAACCCCAAACGCTGTGTCAAAACCGATCAGCGCGGCACACCCCGTCCCCTCGGCCCCGGCTGTGACATTGGTGCCTACGAGCTATTTGTCGAAGGAAGCGACACACCCACCCCTACCGCCACCAACACGCCGACCCACACGCGCACGCCAGTAGTGACGGTGACGTATACGCCTACACCCAACGGTGGGCCAACCGCGACCCATACGCCCACACCCACCGATAGTGCGACAGCCGCAACCCCTACCGAAATTGTGCCAACGGAGACACCGACTGCAACCTCCAGTGGTACGCCAGAGACACCAACAGAAACCGCTACGGTCACGACAACCGCGCAGACGGCAACGCTGACGCCTACCGCCACGGAGACCACTGGCACCCCCAGTCCCACACCGACTGGGACCATTACACCAGCCACGCCAACTCCGACACACACACCGGCAACGGCGACCATTACACCCGTGGCGACAAACACGGAGACGCCCAGCTTTCGCGGCTTTTTGCCTTTGATTGTGCGGCAATAGGAAGATAGCGCTTTTATGATTCGCCTTCGCCGCACATGGTTGGTTGCCCTGCTGCTCTTTGCGGTCCTTGCCTGGGGCAGCCGAACGGCCCAGGCGCATGCGACCTTGACCCGTTCCGACCCTGCCGATGGCAGTCTGCTCGATTCGGCACCTGGGGAGGTGAACCTTTGGTTCGATGAGCCGGTGGTGGCGCAATTTAGCAGCGTGCGTCTGACCAATGAGGAGAACCAGTTCCTCGGCGGTGCTACAGTCGATCCCAACCAGCGCGAAAGCACCTCGCTGCGCATTCTGCTCCCGCCCTTGGAGAAGGGTTCCTACCTGCTCTTCTGGAAGATTCTGTCCAACGAAGATGGCCACTATAGCCAGGGCCTAACCGCCTTCAGTGTCGGCGTGGCAGGCAACGTGTCGTCGGCCAACCGCCCAGTCGCCTTACCCATTTCGCCTTCAATCGTCGAAGCCCTGCTGCGTTGGCTCAATTTGTTGCTACTCACCAGCGCCGTGGGTGCCTTGAGTATGCTTTATCTGGTGCTGGCACCGCTCAAGCAGCAAACAACGTCGCGTGCTGTAGCGCAGCAGCAACAGCTTCAGCGCCAGATCCTGCGCTGGGCCGTCGCCTGTGCGCTTGGCCTGTTGTTGGTGAATATGGGTCTGCTAATCTGGCAACTTCGCCTGGCCCAGGAGCAGACCGCAAGCCAAAGCTCGTGGTTCGAGCAGACGCAGCAACTCCTGCTCGGCACCTTCTGGGGCAATCTATGGATCGTACGCCAATGCGTTTTGCTCTTTTTTGCGAGCGGGCTCTGGTTTCTCAGCCGACGACAGCAGGATACCGTTGCCCTCTCCTGGCATCTGCTGATTGCAGGCCGTTCGATTGATCTGCTGATTATCCAAGCGCTCTCCAGCCACCAAATTGGCGGGACGAGCAACTGGTTGTTTATGTTGTTCAATGTCACCGCCCATCTGTTGGCCGCCAGTATTTGGATGGGTAGCATCCTCGTCATGGCACTCTGGATTGTGCCTACTATTCTGCGCAAACAAAAACAAAGTGCGATCGAGGGCTGGCAACCGATCCGTTGGAGCCGATTTACCCTCTTGGCCGCCTCCAGTGTGGCACTGCTCTTTGCCTCCGGCCTCTACAGCATGGGCAAACAGGTCGCTTCGCTCGATGCCCTGCTCACCACCGACTATGGCTGGCTCTTGCTGGGCAAGTTGGCATTGGTGGTGCTGGCCGGGCTTTGCGGCATCGGCAACATGTTGCTTGTCCATCCGCAGGCACCGCAATTTCTCGGGCGCTGGTTGACCCAACGGATTGCCTGGAAGTTCCTGGCCCGTTTCCCACTGCCCCGGCTGCTCCTGATCGAGGCGATTTTTGGGGTATTGGTGCTGGCAGCCAGCAGTTTGCTCAGCGCCAGTGCGCCACCAAGCGACATCACCTACGCCATCGATCCGGCCCAGATTCAGCCAACGCGCGGTCAGCGTGTGGGCGATATGCTCGTCACCTTGAGCGCAAGTCCGAATCGGCTGGGGCAGAATGTCTTTGATGTGCGACTTTTACGTCCGCCCAGCGGCGACCAGCCACGCATCTTGAGTGTGATGCTTGTCTTCACCTACCTGGGCCAGCCCGACAAAGATGAAACCAGCAACCAGTCCGCCTCCGTGATCGCCCAGAACATGGAGGAGAATCGTTATCAGATCACGGGCAACTATCTCAAGCGTCCCGGCGACTGGCAGATCGACATACGTATTGCGCGCGAGGGCACGGACGGTGCTGTTGTTTCCTTCCCTTGGCTCGTGCCACCTTCCGGCACAATCCAGCAGGTCTGGATCTCCAAATATCCGTGGCAGCAACTGCTTTCGGTAGCGGCGGCCATCCTGGCGCTCGTGTTAGGCACCCTGATTGTGCTGACGCGACGACGGGTTGTCTCCGCTGCCACTCTACGCCAAGGGCGGCAGGTGGCGGCAGCAATCTTACTTCTGCTGCTTCTGCTTCACAGCGTGCTGGTTCCCCATGCGACGTTGCTGGCGCAAAGTGATGTCACAGCCACAGCCCAGATTGCTCAGTCGGTACAAAGTCTGTTAGCAAACGCAGACAGCCAGCAACGCATCCCGGTCATCGTGGTCCTGCGCCAACAGGCCGATCTGAGCAGCCTCAACGAGCGCAGCCGTGCCAGTCGGCTCCAACAGGTGGTACAACGGTTACAAGCCCAGGCCGAGCATACGCAGTCGCGTCTTCGTTCCTTGCTGCGTATGCGGCAAAGTGAAGGGCAGGTCACTGCCTTTCAACCACTCTGGATCATCAACGGGGTGGCGCTGACGGCCAGCGCTTCCCTCATCCGCGAGTTGGCAACCCTGCCCGAGGTGGCAGAGATCCGACTGGATGGCACCGTGCAAGCCCCGCCACGCCCGGCCTCCACCGCCGCCACCGAACCAAACATCACCCTGATCAACGCACCTGCCCTCTGGAATCTGGGCATTGATGGCACAGGTGTGGTCGTGGCCAGCGTCGATACTGGCGTCGATCTCACCCATCCCGATCTGCAATCACGCTGGCGCGGGGGCAGCAACAGTTGGTTTGACCCCTATCACCAGCACGCCACCCCGACCGACCTTGCCGGCAACAGCAGTGGACACGGCACTTGGACGGTGGGGGTAATGATGGGCGGCGATGCAGGGGGCAGCGCGATTGGAGTGGCACCGGGTGCGCAATGGATTGCGGCCAAGATCTTCGATGATCAGGGCAAGGGCAACTTTGCCAACATCCATGCCGCTTATCAATGGCTGCTCGACCCGGATGGCAACCCCAACAGCGAGGATGCGCCGCAGGTGGTTAACAATTCGTGGGATCTATTGATTGTTGGCTGTAACCTGGAATTTGCAACGGATCTGCAAGTGTTGCGGGCGGCAGGCATTTTGCCTGTCTTTGCGGCGGGGAACGATGGGCCAAGCCCGAACAGCAGCGTTAGCCCTGGCAATAATCCGGGGGCTTTTGCGGTCGGGGCGATCAAGACAAACGGGCAGATTTACAGTTTGAGCAGCCGCGGGCCGACCAACTGTGGCGGCACCAGCCGCGTCTTTCCCGACTTGGTGGCACCCGGGGTCGATATTCGCACAAGTGCGCCTTCGGGCTTCTATACGTTGGAGAGTGGCACCTCGCTGGCAGCACCCCATGTTTCCGGTGCGCTGGCGCTGCTACTGAGCGCCTTTCCCGATCTCAGCCCCAGCCGCCAGGAAGCGGCGCTGCGCAACGGAGCCATCGATCTCGGCGACATCGGTCCTGACAACAAATTTGGCCAAGGGCAGCTCAATGTCTTCAATTCCTATCAATGGTTGCGCGACTCCAGCCCCAACCAGCCACCCGAGGTGGATGCCGGATCCAACCTGAGTGTGACTTTACCGGTCAGCATCACCCTGCGTGGCAGCGTAAGCGATGATGGGTTGCCGATCTCGAACACGCTGGCCATCACCTGGAGTATGGTGAGTGGCAATGGTGCGGTCCGCTTTGGTGCCCCACATCACGAGGTGACGACCGCCACCTTCGACGCAGCAGGCACCTATCAACTGCGCCTGACCGCCAGTGACGGCGAACTGACCAGCAGCGACGAGCGCACCATTACCCTGCTGCCGCCCAATCACCCGCCAAGTGTCGAGGCAGGGGCCGATCTAACCTTCACTTTGCTAATTATGGGCAGTGCCTTGCCCTTTACCACCACGCTCAGTGGCGTAATCACAGACGATGGTTTACCCACCCCTGCCAGCCTGGTCATCACCTGGAGCGTGATCAGCGGAGCCAGCGCGGTACAATTGAGTGCGCTGCACAGTATCACCACCACGGCCAGCTTCAGCGTCACGGGCAGCTACCTGCTTCGCCTCAGCGCCAGCGACGGTGCACTGACCGCCAGCGACGACCAGCGGATCGTGCTTGTACCGTCCTATCGAATCTATTTCCCCTTAGTCCAGCGTTAGCGTACGCCCCTTACTCACGTGCGGGGTTCTGACATCTGTTCAAAGCCGTCAACGTCAGCGTACGCCCCCTTACTTCCGTGCGGGGTTCTGACATCTGTTCAGAGCCGTCAGCGTTAGCGTACGCCCCTTACTTACGTGCGGGTTCTGCGCCTAGGGTCAGAGCCGTCAGCGTTAGCGTACGTTGCCCCTTACTGACGTGCGGGGTTCTGCGCGTAGGGTCAGAGCCGTTAGCGTACGTTGCCCCTTACTCACGTGCGGGGTTCTGCATCTGGGGTCAGAGCCGTCAGCGTTAGCGTACGCCCCCTTACTGACGTGCGGGGTTCTGCGCTTGGGGTCAGAGCCGTTAGCGTTAGCGTACGTTGCCCCTTACTCACGTGCGGGGTTCTGACATCTGTTCAGAGCCGTCAGCGTCAGCGTACGCCCCTTACTCACGTGCGGGGTTCTGTGCGTAGGGTCTGGCGGGCGCTTTCACACTCACATCATCATCATCAACTGGGTGATCATAAAGGCGACCAGGCTGACGCCACCGGCAGCGCAGGCGAGCGGAATCCAATTACGCCTGGGCATGGGTCGAGGGGGCGGCGGCAAGGGCAAGGGTTTCTGCGCCGGTGCTTTGACGCTCGGCTGCGGGCGAATCGCCTTGACCGACAGGCGCTGGGCAACATCGGCTTGATGTTCATTGGTGAGTTGCAGGCAGTAGAGCGTATCCAACAATTCGGCGGCGCTCTGGTAGCGATGGTCGGGGTCTTTGGCTAGCGCTTTGAGCAGCATCTTCTCAACGGCGAGCGGCAGCGCCGGATTGAGCGAACGGGGCGAAGGCAACTCTTCGTTGGCCTGTTTCATCAACA
The DNA here is from genome assembly GCA_046328715.1 of Caldilineaceae bacterium. Classification (GTDB taxonomy): domain Bacteria; phylum Chloroflexota; class Anaerolineae; order Caldilineales; family Caldilineaceae; genus JAXLWB01. Next base: position 110,458 of record JAXLWB010000021.1, read on the forward strand.
TGCTGTAGGGCGTGTTGGCCGTATAGGGTGGTTTGCCAGTGAGCAACTCGTAGAGCACCACCCCCAGGCTGTAGATATCCGAACGTCCGTCGCATTTTTCGCCGCGCACCGCTTCGGGACTCATATAAGTTGGAGTGCCGATCATGGTGCCAGTCATGGTGAGGTGAGCGCTCTCCTCGTCACAGAGGTGAGCCAGCCCAAAGTCGGTCAGCACGGCGTGGCTGTGGCTGGCGTCGGCAAAGAGGATGTTGCCCGGCTTAATGTCCCGGTGGATCACCCCTTGCTGATGGGCGTAGGTGAGGGCCGAGGCCAATTGTGCGCCCAGTTGGAGCGCCTTGACCACGGGCAGCCGCTCGCCGCTCTTCAGGCAGTCGGCCAGGGTGCCGCCCTGAATGTAATCCATCACCATGTAGTGCAGGTCGCCCTCGCTGTCAAAGTCGAAAATGCGCACAATGTGCGGATGCTGCAAGCCGCCGATCGCCCGGGCCTCACGCCGGAAGCGCGCCACGAACGAATCAGTGCTGGCCAGATGGCAATGGAGCAGCTTGACCACCACCGAACGTTCCACCCCAGTCTGATGAGCCCGGTAAACTTCGGCCATGCCCCCCTGGGCCAGGCGTTCTACGATCTCGTACTTCCCAAACTTGCGGCCAATCAACGTGGTTAATGTTAATGTAGACATAAGATTTTTTCCTTAAAAGGGGCAGAGTTGCAGAGTGGCAAAGGGCAAAGTGGCAAAGTAATTCACACCCTTCAACTTTTCAACTTTTCAACTCTGCAACTCTTCAACTTTGCCCCTTTGCAACTTTTCAACTTTGTAACGATTCCCAATTGCCCATGCGCAACAGTTCCAATTCATTCTCGATATTGACCTGTGCTTTGATCGCCTCGATCACGCCGGGTGCGTCTTGTTGCGAATCGAGCAGGATCGCACCGACGATCTTGCCCTCAGCAATGACCAACTTGCGGTAACGGTGCGCAGCATGATCTTCGAGGACGATCTCCTCTTCGCAGTTGTCCTGCGCTTTGATGCGCCCAACCGAGGTGACATCAATGCCAGCCACCTTGAGCATCGTGACCGGAGCGCTTTCCTGATAGTCAGTCAGCGCCGTGTCGGGAGCGGCGACAGCGCTGGCCGCTGCCACCTCAGCCTGGCTGACCGCCACCGGCCAAAGCCCATAGACCTTCTCGTCATATTCAGCCACATCTCCGGCAGCAAGGATGTGCGGATCGCTGGTGCGCATCTGTGCATCGACCAGCACCGCCCGCTTGACCGCCAATCCAGCACTGCTCGCCAACTCAATATCAGGTGCAATGCCTGCTGCCACCAGCAGTAAGTCGCATGCTAACAGATCGCCCTGTTTTAACTGAACCTGCGCCATCCGTCCTCGATGCTCCGGCCCATTTAGTACTTTGCTGACTTCGGCCTGCATCAGGACGTGGATGCCCATTCGCTCCAGATAGGCACGCAGAAATTCGCCGCTGCGCGCATCCAATTGGCGAGTGAGCAACGCAGTCGAGCGCTCCAACACGGTGACCTCCAGCCCCAACTTGTGCAGGGCATAGGCTGCCTCTAGGCCGAGCAGACCGCCACCGGCAATCACTGCCTTTTTACAGCGCTGCTCCTGTACGTAGGCGCGAATCGCCATCGCATCATCGGCACTGCGCAGGACAAAGCTACCTGCCATGCCGTAGCCTTCAATCGTAGGGACAAAACTTTGGCTGCCCGTGGTGAGAATTAACCGATCATAGGGCAGCGTCTCCCCGGTGCCCAGGCTGACCAGTTGGTTGGCCCGGTCGATCTGGGTGACATGAGTGTTGAGCCAGCAGGTGATGTTGAAATCGTCGTACCACTGGTCGGGCAACAGATAGAGCCCTTGCATGGCCGAGCGCCCATAGATCAACCGGGTGATGCCCATACGGTTGTAGAGGTGATGGCGCTCGCGGCCGATCAGATGGATCTCGCAATGAGGATGGCGGCGGCGAATGTGGTCGGCAGCGGTGACCCCAGCGATGCCATTGCCCACGATCACCACCCGCTGCACCGACTTGTCGTAGCGGAAGCCAGCGACGATGCTCGACTGATAGATGTCAGGCTTGGCCGGGGTCAGACCGATCTTGACGTTGCCGCGCACGCGTGCCATACAGGCCATCCGCGTGTTGGGGGGCAAGGCCAATCGTTCCAGCGTCTTGCGCTCATCGCTGCCGACTTTGGAAAGACATTCCATCCCTTCGTGGACACAGATGGGGTCAGCCCCGCACAAGCCCATGCGGCAGCCAGACTCGATCGGCAGGTTGTTGCTTTCGATGATCTCAAGCAGCGTGCGGTTGGTCTCGACCGTGAGGCGTGTACCTTCGGGCATGATTGTCACTTCGGGTTGGCTGGGGGCAGCGGGAGCAGCGGCCTCTTTGCCATTGCCCTGCACTGTTGGCGTAGTACGAAATTCGCTGTGAAAGGTCTGCGGTGCCAGCGTCAACTCGATGTAGGTACGTTCCTTGGCGTAGGTACGGTAGATCCAGAAGAGCGTCAAGCCAAAGACCAGGGTCCGGAAGGGCCACACGAACCAATCCGGGGCGGGCGATTCGATCAACGATCCGAGGTTGACCGAATTGAACCAGTAATAAGCATTCAACGCCGCTGCGCCATAGAGCACGGTGAGCTTGCTGCCCCCCAGATTGAGCAGTTCACCCAACACATAGAAGCTCACTAGGCTGACGGCAGCCGCCACCACAAAGCCCGCCACCATCTGCCAGACGGTAATGGCCGGGGGGCTGGGCAGCAGATAGAAGGCAAGTACAAAGCCCGGGAAGAGCGCCACAAAGGCCTTGCGAAAGCCAGCAAATTGGCGATCCTCATCGTAGAGGTCGGCCAGGTAGGCGTTGGTCGGGTTAAGATCGTAACAGTTTTTGGTGCAGCCCAGACAGGGGTCACAGTGGGCATGGGTGAGGGTGACAAAGGGTGTCTGCCCATAGATACGTTGCACAGGCAAGAGCGGGCAGATGCTGCTGCACCAGCCACTTTTGCCCTTGAAGAGGTTGCCCATCGTAAAGGCTGCACTCAACGAACAGAGAATGAGCACAGCCAGGGCCGGGCCATTCTGGTTGAAGATCACCTTGCGGCTAGCGACCAGCACCAGGAAGAGTGAAATTGAGAGTAGGTAGCCGTAGCGTTGCATCCACTTGGGCGTCGTCCAACTCTGGCTAAAGTTGAAGAGACGCGGTGTCTGGTTGAGCGCCGCCATCGGGCAGATGTTGCGCCAAAGTGCCGGTGCCAGGAAGAAGAGCAGTGGCAAACAGGGAATGATTAGCCGCCAGAAGACGAAGAGCCCGGTCTGCGGACGGATAAAAAGCACAATGGCGATTCCAATCGCGCTGCCCACACTCCCCATCCGCAGCGCATACCAGAGCGGAAGCGGAATGCGCCAGCTTCCCGCTTGCCAGAAAGGCAGACGCACGGGGTGCTTGAAGCGCAATATACGGTTGTTGCGGCGCAAGAGCGTCGGGCTTGCCACCACCCCAACCATCATGCCCAATGCCAGCAGCGCCCACAAGGGATGATCGCTGGCCCGGTTCGCCAGCAGCGAGACGACAACGAGTGAACTCTGTTGTACGCTGCTGGGTACCTTGGCGATCTGGACCAGGGCAACATTTGCTCCGCTTGCTGTCGCATTGGCTGCGGATGCATCACCGTCGCCAGCACCCGGCTGTGCAACGTGATAATGCAGCACACTTTCGGCCAGCGCCGGTTGCAGATGATCCTTGCCCGCAAAGAGCAGTTTGAGTGCGTGGTCGCCGTCGGTCAATGCACGGGCTACACGGAAATGCACCCACCCCTGCTGGTCCGTCTCGCCCTGCTGCACGGGGTCGCCGTCGATAAAGAGGAGCACTTCCTGCTGGGCCAACGGCTGTTGCTGCTGACTCAGTAGCTGAGCCGTAAACTCAGCAGTTGTTCCAGGCAAGGCAGTGACGCGATCCGTGACCGATAAGACTGTGCCCTGTTGAAGTTGGGCTGTCACTGGCGTTAGCGTAGGCTCTGCGGTTGCGGTGGCTGCTGGAGTTGCAGTAGCCGCTTGAGTAGCCGTGGCCAATGCCGTTGCAGTGGCAGGTGCAGTCGGCGGAAGGGCTTTGACCTCCTTCTCCCCAACGATCCAGGGTTGAGTTTTGCTGTTGTTCAAAAGCATGGTGAACAATGATTGCAATCCTCCCAGCGTTGCCCCGTCACTGACGGCAAGGGTTGTCACGGCTGTTGGCTGTGGGGTGTGGGTCGCTGGCAACACAGTTACAGTTGCGGTAGCTCTGCCAGCACTGCGGCGCGCTCTCCTGGAAGGTCTTGTCGTGGCATTGGGAACCAACATAACGTTGCCCGCTGCGTCCTGCATCCGAAAGACCGAAGATGCGTCGTCGATGTCTTCGGCGTTCGGTGTAGCCGTGGCCTCTCCCTGTTGGAGGGGCCGCGGGTCGATCTGCGCTGGTTTGCTAGCAGCCGCCTGAAGTTGTGCGGCTACAGTACTGTAGTAACCAAGGTAAAGAACAGTTGCCGCAAGGCAGAGCTGTTTGAGCCATACGTGTTGTTTTTTCATTGTATTTTGTGGGCTGGCAATGGTTCGTGCGCGTTGGCCATGAAGTGGATCTAATTTCTGAATTCGCATCGTAGTACTCGCTCCTATCTTACTTGCCTTGGGTGCTGCATGGATCCGCTTCGGCAACGGTAGAATCTAGTGGCTCCATTTATCCTCATCTTCGTAACTCAACTGACGTATCTGTTTGGTTGACTGACGACTTGAACGCAAAATAGTGCGCAATTAGCCATTCTTTCACTTACACAAGCGTCATAGATCGTACAAGTTGGGAATTGTGAGCCGTAAGTTCTACAAGTTCAGCAATGCATACGGATGCATTACTAGAGAGGAGTAAACTGCGAAGAAAAATACCTAAAGGCACGTAAGGGGAGAAAAAAACTTGTACTTTTGTTGTACGTAAACTCCTACGATTGGTCTACGGGACTCACCCTCGTCGGTACTCATTCTCCTAGACGAAGTGGGAGGGGAGATCTAGTTCTGGGGTCGGGTGTATGGGAGAGAGGGCCAGGGGCGAGGTTACAACCACCCTCACCCTCCCGCGCCCGGACGAAGTAAATGTAGGATCTAGATCTGGACTTGTGCGTCTAGGAGAGGAAGTGAGAGTGCCAGTCGTAGGTGCGTGCTTTTAGCCGCACAGCATCAAGCTAAGCAATTTTATCGTAGAGGCGGTTCACAGCCGCCGCTCTGTCGGTCGATCCCAAACCAGCGGTTGCGAACCGCGCCACAAGGAGGGCATCGGCAAGCGAATGCCCCTACGCAGCGTAATTATGCAATCTCTATTTGTTTTGTCTATAAGCTGCCATTCTTCGCTTGGAACGCCTTACCTGGATGCCGATGGTGCTTCCAGTCGCACAAAAGTCGGCAACCCTACCGTGCATGAAATTCACAAATGTCGGTTCCGCTCACGACCCGCAGCTAGAAGCAGCGGCTACGGTTCAATGCGTGGAATAGAAAAACGAAGAACGCCGGTTATTGAACGTAGCGTTCTTCGTGGGAGGATTCGGCCAGGAAACGTTGCAGCGAGACACCGGGGCCGACGACGGCACTGGCGGCGGCCAATTCGGGTTGCGTCAGCGAATGCCAGGAACCCATCCCCGTGCGATCATCAAATTCGGCTAGATCGCCGATGGCAAAGATAAAGGGATCACTCGTGCGCATCCAATGGTCGATCAGGATGCCGCGCCTGGCACGCAACCCACACGACTTGGCCAGCGCCAGCGTCGATTCTGTACCACTTTGGCCGTTGGTCGAGAGGATCAAGCGGTCGTAGGTCAGAGTTGTGCCGTCGGCCAGGCGCGCCCGACGCATATGGGATTCGATGGCGGTGGAGGCGATGTTCATCCAGCGGATCGGGTTTTTGGGCTGAGTTGGAACAGGACTCATCGGCGCAGGAGTGAGCAGGGGCCAGCCGTGAACCCGCTCCTCGGTTGCTCTCCGGTGAAGTCCATTGTTTTGCAGTTGCGCAGTGGGGCTTGCTTCCCCCACCACATAGATCTCACAATGAGGATGAAATTGGCGTACCGCTTTGGCGGCACTCCAACCCACATGATCGGCCCCGACAATCAAGACTCGTTTGATAGCGGGGTCACAGCGATAGCCACGGTCAGTACGCAGTTGAGGGTAAACAAAATGTGAACGCATAGCTTTTGCCTCGTATTTTCGATTGGTTAGCCTACAGAAGCGGGGTAGGCGGGCTCTCCTGCCGGCTCGGCGTTTGTGGTTTGCACCCAAACGGCCCGATCGGCTTTTCAGAGAGTTTCCTCGATCTCGATTATGATGCCCTTGCAGAAGTAGCAGGTTGCATGTGGCAGGTGGCGAATTTTTCGCCATTGCCATTTAACGTTTCCCATGAAAATCGCCAAGACACCCTCAGGGTATCGTACCGTGATTGCAAAATGTAACAGGCTCGCAACATCTGGGATGCCTTGGGTGATGCGACGTGCAGTGCGTGTCACACCGACCACGCAAGCCGCCTACTTACTAGAGCATAAAATGTTCCACAAAAATACATCACCGCTCAAAAAATGGTTGACCTGTGGATTGCTGGTGGTGGGGGCAGCAACGCTTGTGCTGTTGCTGCTGCCTGTGCTGGGGCGCTGGCAAGTCGAGCGAGCGACGCTCTGGGTGGCAGCGGGCGACGTGGATCAGAACAGTGTGGTCTTGTGGGCCCGATCGTTGACTACCGGTACGCTTGCGTTTGAAATCGGCGACGACGCAGCCAGCATGCGTCAACAGTTCACAACCACCATCAGCGATCCGACTGTGCCAGTGACGGTTGAAGTGGCTGATTTGGCTCCAGCAACCGGCTATCGTTATCGAGCCCAGTCAGCCAGCGGGGAACGGGCCAGCGGCCACTTTCGCACGCCCGCCATGCCCGATCACCAGGCGGGTCTGCACTTTGGCGTTAGCGGCGATTGGCGCGCCAGCCTGGCCCCTTTTGTTGCTGTGCGCAATGTTGCTACGCGCAAGCTTGATTTTTTTGTGGCGCTGGGTGACAGCATCTATGCCGATATTCGCTCGCCAGCAGTGGCCAAAGCGCAAACCGAAGGTCTCTTCGATTTTCGTCTCAAACACGGCGAAGTCTACAGTCCCAAGCAGGGTCTCAACACCCTGGCCGATCTGCGCGCCTCCACCGCCCTCTTTGCCACCATCGACGACCACGAAGTGACCAACGACTTTGCTGGCGGTGCTCCGGCCAAGGCCGATGCCCGCTTTCATACCAGCAGTGGGCGCATCAACCAGAGCGTGCTCTACCAGGATGCACTGCAAGCTTTCCAAGAATACAACCCAATCCGGGAGGAATTCTATGGTCCCGTGGGCGGCGATGGGCGCATGGATGGCGCACGCAAACTCTATCGCTACCGACGTTTCGGCCTGGATGCGGCGCTCTTTCTGCTCGATGCCCGCTCCTTTCGCGATCTACCCGTACGCCACGCCGAGCGCAACAACCCTGCCGACGTCGAACGCTTTCGCAAAGATAGTTGGCGTCCGGGCCGCACCATGCTTGGCAGCCAACAACTGGCCGATCTCAAAGCCGACCTGCTCGATGCACAGCGGCAGGGCATTACCTGGAAGTTTGTGCTGATTCCCGAGCCGATCATGCAGCGCGGCTTGATGTCGGCCCAGGATCGCTTTGAGGGCTACGCCGCCGAGCGCAGTGACCTGCTGGCCTTTATCGAGCACCAGCAACTGCGCAATGTTGTCTTCGTTGCGGCAGACATTCATGGCACGCTGGTCAACAACCTCACCTACGGCACGGCACTCGACGCGCCACAGCTCACCACCCATGCCTTCGAGGTGACGGTTGGCCCAGTTGCCTTCTACCAGACCTTGGGCGAAGTGGTGATCGAGGATGGTCTACAAAAGGGCTATGTGATCACGGCGGAGCAGCAGAGTTATCTGGCGCTGCCGATTGCGCCCGACTCGGACAACATGGCCAACGACCGCGATGACTATGTCAAAGCCATCCTCAATCAGGAACTGATCACCAGCGGCTTTGACCCGTTGGGGCTGGAGGGATCGCCGATCCAGGCCCGACTGCTGGTGGGCGACTATGTGGCGCTGCACAGCTATGGCTGGAGCGAATTCACCATCGACGCCGCCACCCAGCAGCTCACCATCACCACCTGGGGCGTCCTGCCCTACAGCGAAGGTGATCTACAGGCCCAACGCAACCAAGTACTGAGCCGCCAGCCAACGATTGTCAGTCAATTTGAAGTCACACCCCAGCGCTAACTATCAGAGTCGTCAGCGTAGCTTCAGAGTCGTCAGCGTAGCTTCAGAGTCGTCAGCGTAGCTTCAGAGTCGTCAGCGTAGCTTCAGAGTCGTCAGCGTAGCTTCAGAGCCGTCAGCGTCAGCGTACGGACATCCCCTTACTGACGTGCGGGGTTCTGAGGCTAGACGGTTCCGAAGCTGAGTCCGAGTTGGCGTAGCCATTTGCGGTAGCCGATGGCCATGCGATCCGAGCGCAGGTGAAGTTCGGCTTGGAGGTCGAGCGGCAATAGTTCGGGACGCTGCTCCTCGCCGACCAGACGATCTTCTTCAAAGATGGCACCGAAGCGCGGGGTGTAGTGGCGTTGTAGTGCAGCGTTATCAATCATGCTGATGGTGGCCACGATAAACCAAGCTGTACGATCCAGTTCATCATGTTGGGTAATGGTTGAGCAACAGCCGGAGTGGCGCAATTGTACCCTAATGCAGTTTTAACAAAGTAGTTGGTCAAACTTCTTCCGGGAAGGGCCAGCGCACAAGCCTGTCTATTGCTAGAGCCTTCCCGGAAGATTGCAAAATTACTCTGTTAGGCATGCACTAAGTTTGAAATGCAATCGCGCTGTAGTGGCGCGATGCGCGCTCAGATCGATGATGATACCGCGCCGTAGTTGCGTAGCTGTACGCTCAGATCGATGGTGGTACCGCACCGTGGTGGCGCGGCTGCACGCTCAGATCGATAATGGGGACGCACCGTGGTGGCGCAGTTGTACGCTCAGATTGATGGTGGTAACGCGCCATGGTGGCGCGGTTGCGCGCTCAGATCGATGATGGTGACGCGCCGTAGTGGCGCAGTTGTACTCCCAGAGCAAAATTCTATCGCGCCGTAGTGGCACAGTCATACTCTCAGCTCGATGATGCTATCGAGCCGTAGTGGCGCGGTTGCATGCACAGATCGATGGTGGTAGCGCGCCGTGGTGGCGCAGTTGTACTCCAAAAGCGAAATTCTATCGCGCCGTAGTGGCACAGTCGTACTCTCAGATCGATGATGCTATCGCGCCATGGTGGCGCGGTTGCGCGTTCAGATCGATGGTGGTAATGCGCCGTGATGGCGCGGTTGCGCGCTTAGATCGGTGGTGGTAACGCGCCATAGTGGCGCGGTTGCGCGCTCAGATCATTGCACTCCCTCTCATTAGGAAAAGTTCTCTTCCTTCCCTCCTCATCATTGCTGAGAAAGTTCAGTAGAAGATCGGATGCCATCGCTCTCTCGATTGACTATACTTGCGTGTGTAGTAGGGCAGTCAGCAGCGGTGTAGTGGAACGGTGGAACGGTGCCACTACGCTCCTGTCCGACTGACTTACGAATGTAGAATCGTCCCGTTCCACGCAAACCGTTCGCAGTCTATCGTTTTCTGTTTCATCGGGAACCGTGCACGCGGTGTGTTTTACACACTGAGGATCCTAGCTCGATGTGACTCCATTCCATGCTGGAGGATCATCGAACATGAACACAGGTCACATTTTTACAACTTCAACTCGTCAGGCAGTCGTCGCTTTGTTGGTTGCCACCCTGTTGGCACTTTCGGCAGTGGTCGCTCAGAACCATTTGAGCGCACTGACAGGCATCGGCTCGGCTTCGGTCGCACATGCCTGTCAAGGCTCGGGGGGAACTGGTGCGTGTTAGTGTAGGTGGCAAGTTGAATCACTCGTCACTCGTAACTGCTAAGAGACCGTCTGAAAAGTCGTCGTAGAGGCGGTTCGCAACCGCCGATCCTTTTGCCCACGCAAGACCGGCGGTTTGCGAACCGCCGCTACATAGCCTTGAATTGTACCTTTTCAGACAGTTTCTAAGAATTAACCATGGTGACTGTATCTGGAAGAAGATTTGTCATTCTGAGGAGCGGCTGTTTGCGACGAAGAATCTTGGTTGGACAACGAAGGATTCTTCGCTCAAAAAAGCCTTCGCTCAGAATGACAGGCTATCTCACAGGTTTCTTGCCGGACCCAACACTCGTAACTTGCCACTTGCCACCTGCTACCCTTCATCGTCATCTAGACTGCGTCTGGCTGCTTCCAGATGCAGCGCAAGCGAGGCCGCTAACTCCGTATAGTTGGGGTGGTTGTAGATCAGGGGCAAATCGCGGATTGCCCCTTCCAGAACTACAAGCGCCTTCTTCGCCTCATGATTCTGGGTGTAGGCGTCCCCCAATCCGTCCATTGCGTTTAGACGCCAAAAGTCAGCTTTGAGGACAATCGCCAGCTTTACGCTGGCCTCAAAGGCATGGCTTGCGGCGGCTGGATTGCCCAGGCGTAGCAGCGCCAGCCCCACGTCCGTCTGAATGAGCGACAACCTGAACTTGTCATCCAGTTCCTGGTAGATGGGGATGGCCCAGCGGTAACAGTGCAAGGCTTCCTGCGCTTCCCCCAGTTGGATGTGTGCCTCGCCCCAATTGAAATATGCGTGGGCCAGGTGATAGCTATCGCCTACCTCTTCCATCAACGCCGCCGCTTGTTGAAAGTAGGGAATGGCCGCTTGGTACTGCTTTTGGCGGTTGAGCACCAGGCCCAAATTATGCAGACCCCAGGCCATGCGTCGCTGGTCGCCCTGCTGCTGCAAGCGAGTGAGTGCAAGTCGATAATATTGTTCGGCGGTGGGATAGTCAGCTTGATTGAGCGCAATCGTGCCGAGCACACGATAGCAGTTGCTGACCTCTGGGTCCTGCGCTTCATCTGAGCTGTGGGCGAGCAGCAGGTACAGAGCCTGTTGCACACTGGCCGTGGCGCTGGCATAGTCACCTTGCAATTGTTCAACCCAGGCCCGTTCCGCCAGGGCAACCGCTTGTTTGCGCAGGTTGCCCTCTTCGCTAAAGTTGTCGACAGCGGCGTTGGCATAGTGCCAGGCCGTCGCAAATTCACCCAACAGTCGATAGAGCAGGCTGTTGTGATATTGGAGTAGAGCGAGGGAGGAGCGATCGGCTCGCCGTTGGCAAATTTTGATCGCCCACTCCAGGTACTCGATCCAATCGCGCCGCTCGCCCTTCATCTCCATCAGCGGTGTAGCCAGTAACAGCAGTTGGCGCGCAACATCCCAGGCGCGTTCCAACCTGAGTGCATAGCCAAGGATGCTCTTGATCTGCTCCTGCTCGGCGGTTTCGAGTTGTGCCCCGCTTGCCTGCACCATGTCCAGCGTACAGCGCGCCGTCTGTACAATCAAATCCCGAAAGCCATCGTCGCCCTCATTCCCGCCATTATGCTGGCTCATCTTGATCTCCCCTGTCCCATTTGCCAATCTCTTTTTCCAGGAAAGTACGTGTGAGGGGATGGATCGAGTAGGTACGCAGCATCAAGTCACCATGGACGTCCACTAAGTTCATACGGGCGAGGGTGTGCAGGGCGTTGCGCACCTCATGGGGCTGCTGCTGGTTGACCTTGGCCAATAGATCAACCGTGGCCAGCGGTGCAACCACCAGCGCCAACGAGAGCCACACTTGGCGGCTGGTTTTGTTGAGCAGGGTATAGGCATGGCGATAGATATAGGTGTAGAGATTCTCAACAGCATCTCCTTGCCCCTCGTGCAGATCGTTCAAGATATTGTCAATCGTATCTACGTCGAGCAAGCCTATCACCAGACGTAAGGCCAGCGGATTGCCGCCTACCGTTTCAAAGATCGGGCGCAACACGGTATCGCTGCTATCAAGTATGCCAGGAAAGTGGCGCAACTCGATCTCGTTGCGCATCAGTTGCAGCGCGTCCTCCTCGCTGAGCAACGGCACCCGAAAGTGATAGATGTTCGACTCGCCGCCCAACCCGCTACGCGAGGTTAGTAAAAAGCGCGAGGGGTTGCAGATGCGCTGGAGCAGCGGCAGCAACGTCTCCAGATCAAGCACCGTCTCCAGGTTGTCGACCACGATCAGATGGGGCGTCTCTTTTAAACGCTCTTGGAGCCAGCCCAGTTTGCGCTCGAAGATCAGGCTACAGAGGCTGCTATCCTGCTCGCTCAACTGTGCCACCAATCGATCGACCAGGGCCTCGGTGGTGAGTGCCGGTTGTGGGCGCTGGCGCAGCGAACCATTCAAATCCAGGCGGGTGTGGCGGGCTGTCACCCAAGCAAAATCCTCATAGTTGGAGAGGCCGATCATGTGCTCCATCAACACCTGGGCCAATGCTGTCTTGCCGATGCCACCTACGCCTTCTAAGGCGATCAGCCAGGGCGATTCTTCATCTGAGAGCAGCTTGACCAGCTTCACCATGTGCGCATCCACGCCAAAGAGCATGGGATTGGTCGACGCTTCTAGACGCAGGCGAAAACGGCGTTCCAACTGGGTTCGTGCCGCCCGCTCTTGCTCTTCCAGCCGGCCTGCGATCCAATCGATGCCCATTGCCTGGAATTTGTAGAGCGTCTGTTCGGCAATCGCTAGCTGTTGCGCTACCTTGGCCACCGACTGATCGGCCCAAAAGCGCAACTGCAAGATCTGAGCCTGTGTGGGGTGATGCAGTGCCAACTCTTGGATCAACGCTTGGATTGTCTCCCGAACTGCATGTTGCAGCGCACTTGGGTTGGATGAATGGAGCGCCCGAAACTGATAGAGTTGGCAAAGGGGCGTATGGTATGCCTCGTCCTGCCAGTTGCGCAACAACTCATGTAGCAATTCACGGATGGTAGGTGCCATAGGTGTAGGTTGAAGATGCAGGGTGCCATTTGGATGTTGTAGAGCTGTCCGTGTCGGCGTACAAGCTCCTTGCTGACGTGCAGGGTTCTGACACCCCACTCGCCATTTTCCCCAATCATAGACGAAGTTCCCATTTCTGATCAAAGCGCACAATCTCTCTGTGTGCCGCAGAAGCTGTCTAAAAAGCACACCTGGTAGGTTTGATTGAAGTACGAACCAGGCTATCTGTGCATAGTTGAGTCTGCTGACCGGTTAAACCTGCCAGGTGTATGCGAATCCATCGACTTTCGAAGCTGTCTAAAAAGCACACCTGGTAGGTTTGATTGAAGTGCGAACCAGGCTATCTGTGCATAGTTGAGTCTGCTGACCGGTTAAACCTGCCAGGTGTATGATCCGACGAGAGCGCGAGGAGAGTTTTTGGAGAGTTTTACGCATTTTTATAGAGGTTACTGCGCGGCAAAAGCGCGATACTAGACGCACAGAGAGAGGATCCAAAAGGAAGCTTGCATGGCCGACGATACAGAGACAATACACCAACTTGGCAACTTTATCCAGCGGCGAGCACTGGGTGCATTAGTACGTCAATGGCTGGAACTACAAGAGCCGGAGCAGATCGCCGCCATGAATCTCTATTGCCGCCAATCCTCCGCCACCGAGATCGAAAGCATGGCAACGACCTTGCTGCATGTGGCTGCCGGTTATCCAAACAGTGATGTACGTAGAAAGCTGGTGCGTGCTTATGCCCTTTTTATGCGCGGTGTCGATGAAGAGGGCGTGGATGCTGGCACGACGGGTGAAACAATCGACATCCCAATCGACTTGGCTGGCGAAGACGAGTAAACAATGATCGCTGTGCCCTCATTCGGATAATAGACTGCGACCCAGGGCTGCTGTTTGGCATAGGCGATGGCCAGCCCACTTTGCAGCCAGAACGGACCACGACAGCTCAACACCACCCCTTTCTGGGGATCGACGATTGGCGCGGTGGTCGTGAACATCTCTTCGTAGGCAAGATAGTGTTCGCCCAGTTGCCAATGAACCGTGGTGTACTCCTCTGTTACAACGGTTTGCCAACTTCCTGGGCCCACTGTGGGGGCAACAGACAGCGCAATCGAAACCGGTTTCACCCAACTCAAGCGCGCATCAAAAAGATGAAAGGGGCCTGGCTGGGCCTGGATTGCGACAGCGCAGTATAACCAAGCGGGTCCTCGACCATAGAGCGCGATCTCGCCGTGTGCCGGCACTTGCTCCAGGAACTGGGGTAATTGATCAACCTGCCAGCGATATGTATCCTGATCCCAGCCCAGGTTGCGCTCCAGGCGATCCACTTCGACCACGTGCGCACAGGGGGCGGCGGCCAGGTGGGTTTTGCGTTGAAATTCGAGCGAGGGGTGGAAAAGGTGGGCGAGCCTGCTGACCAGGGCGCTGCAAACGCTTCCCTGGATCCGGTGCCCACGCTCCAACCCGCCGATGATGGCAGCAAAGAGTTCATCGGTTGAACCAAGTTGATCCGGCTGATCCAATTGCGAATGGAGTTCAGCAATAATCTCGATGGCGCAGCCGGCTGTGGCATTGATGCGCTGGATCATCTGGCGCCAAATGGCTAATTTCTCGATGTCGGCGGCAATCAGAATGGCATGGGTACAATGGGTAAAGATGACTTCTTGTTCAGGAGTCGGTTTGCCGCCGACATCGACCAACAGCGGCAAGTGCCTATTTTGCAGTCCCTGGCAAACCCGCTCGACATATAAGGGGCTAAATTGACCCTTCTGGCGAATCAAGTTGATGGTTGCTGGGTGCGCCTCATGTGAGAAGTCGCCTTCCCCGTCCGGGCAGGCGCGTAGCACATAGTGATCGATCTGCATGTCCCGTAGCGATTGGGTGAGGCCGTACGTCAAAACTGACTTGCCGCTGTGCGGTGGTCCTCCGATCAAAACGGCCGGGAAGGGATTGGGGTCAGAACGATTCATTTAGAACTCCTTTTAAGAGAGTAGCTATGAGTGTCAAAAATGTATTGATCGCCACCCTCGGCGCGCAGCCGCAAGTGGTCACCTTTGCCCTGGATGCACTGTTGGCGCGCAATGAACGTGTGGATGAGACCATTGTGCTGCATGTCACCCAGAGCGGCAGCCAGCAAGCGCTGCGCAAGCTCCAACAAGAATTCAGCAACGAACACTATGCTGGGCACCGCTGTTCGCTGCGTGCGCATGCGCTCTACAACGGTAGCCAACGCATCGAAGACATTCAGGATGAGAGCGCCGCCGAGGCTGTGTTGCAACAGGTGCGTACCCTGATTGCGCAATTGAAGCAGCAGAACTGTCGCCTGCATCTCTGCGTCACCGGCGGGCGACGGCTGATCAGCTTTATGGTGCTGGCAGCGGCGGCCCTGCTCTGTGACCATCACGACCGCATCTGGCACATGTACACCCCCGACCCGTTGCGTCAGGCTGCCGAAGGTGGCCGCTTGATGCACGTCCCGCCAGACAGTGCCATCCAACTGATTCAGGTGCCACTCGTCCCCTGGGGTACCTGGTTTCCTGGCTTGCGCGCCATGGCCCAGACCCCGCAAGAGGCGGTCAGTGTCCAAATGGAATGGCTGCGCAGCGGCGACGATGAGCGCTGCCAACAGGTCTATAGCCGACTCACCGAGCGCGAGCGCGCAACGCTCGCCGCCTTTGCCCGTGGACTCACACCGCAGCAGGTGGCCGAAGCGCTCACCATCGGTATCAGCACAGTCAACACCTACAAAACCAAGATCCTGGATGAATGTCGCAATGCCTGGGGACAGCATGATGGAGCCAGACTCGATTATCACTTCATCGCCAAACACTTCGAACCATTTCTGAGAAGGCGTGGATAGTAAGACAGTGCCACTGTCCTGCTGATCTACTGTCTCACTGTCTTACTCATTTATAGTCAAGCTTACCACAAGTGGGCGAAGCTGAGATCAGAGAAAGTGAGGAGAAAGTGTAGAGGTTTTGGGGAGTAGATTTAGCACAAAGTAGCATATAATGACATAGACATCAGACTAATAAAGATAATCTTACAATCAAATCTTGCTTCCGTTAAGAGTGTATGTTTTTCTAAAGGGAGAAACGCACTCCTAACCTGATCACCATATCGAATATGATCACAATCGAAACTATCCCAGACGAATGTAAAACGGAACACCTGTTTCTCTTGATAGGTAGCAATCCGCTGCCAAACTATGTCGCTGCAATGCTGCTGCGACGGCCCAATACGGTTTTTTATTTGATCCATACATCTAGCACGTTTCCAATCGCTGAAGGGCTTCGCAACCAACTTGCTGACCTAGGTGAAAGACATGAAACTTCGCTTTTACAGGTTGATGCCACCGATAGCGAATCGATTAGCAATGGAATAGAGGCACAATTGCGCAAGATTCCGCCGAGAGCGACGATTGGGCTTAATTATACTGGTGGTACAAAGGCAATGGCTGTTCATTCCTACCGTATCCTGGAAACGAAGAGGGGAGACACAGTCTTTACCTATTTGGACGCTCAGACTCTTTCGTTATTCATTGTTGGCAGTAACGCGCAAGCAACGCGGAAAGTTTCTGTTCGGCAGCGATGTGAGATTCCATTGAAAACAGTTATGCAACTTCATGGATATACACGTTATCAAAGTGAGTCTGCACCCAACTGGAATCAAACGAATCGAAAAAAGCTTGTGTCAACAATTGCCATTCTTACTATCAATCCCGAATCTTATAAGCAGTGGAAAGAATATACAGCGCAAAAGCCATTGGACACTTTGCCGGATTTAAATCAGTGGCCTGCGTTGTCGCCTTTTGTTGAGCAAGTCCGTTCTATTTGTGGGGCAGATGCAGATACACTGCAACTATCACTCTTTTTAGAGGAAGGGAAAAAAAGCTCTTCATGTCGTACTTGGTTGCAAGGCGGCTGGCTAGAAGAGTACACGATAGATGCAATTGATTCTGTGAGGAAAGTCTGCGAATTAACTGATTTGGGAATGAATTTGAAACCAACCAAACAAGGAAACGATAACTCATTTGAACTAGATATAGCGGCAATGCGTGGCTATCAACTATTGTCATTATCCTGTATTGTTTCCGATGTTAAAGATTCCTGTCAAGAACACTTTTTTGAAGCCTACATTCGTGCGCGTCAGTTTGGAGGTGAAGAAGCACATGCGGCATTGATCTGTTTTTATGCAAAGCCAGCTCAACTGGAGCGAACGATCTCGGAAAATTGGTTGACTCAAGGTCATACAAAGGTTTTCGGACGAGAACATCTGCCAAATCTACCTGCTCATTTGAAGGAATGGGTACAAAATATCGATGCAGTCGCTAATAAACGTTAACGTGGAGGTGCAATGACCAAATATATACTAACCATTGTTGACACAGTAGGTGTTCAAGATTACATCTTTGCCACCAACAGTTTGCGCCAAAACGCTGGGGCTTCGTTTTTGGCAGATTGTGCCACGGGCAGTTGGGTGCATGAAGTTTTGGAACTTCTTTCATCTGGTAAGCATAACGTTCTATTGTTGAGCATCAAAGAGGACAAGTACGATGGTCGCTCGATTGAAGGCGATCATTTGCAAGCTGAATTGATCTATAGTGGCGGGGGCAATGCGGTATTGCTTTTTGAATCCCTAGAACTAGCCAAACAATTTACCCAAGAGCTTACTCGTCGTGTCATGCTGCATGCGCCTGGATTGAGAATTGCTGTCAACCATACTGAGTTCGAGTGGGAAAACGAGGCTTTGGGTGGCAAACGTGGGGTATTACAGTCGGGTGGCAGAGCTGGCGTAATACAATGTGCACTTCAGTCGCTCAAGGAGCACAAACAGCGCACACCTCCTACCTATCCAACACTTGGTTTGGGAGTTAGCTCGCGTTGCGTTTTTACTGGACTGCCTGTGGTGGATTATGACAAAGATAAACGCCCAGTCTCAGCCGTAGCGGATGCCAAAGAACGGCAGGAATTCAATAGGAAAAATATTCGTGATCCCCAAACCGCCTATGGGCGTCTGTTGGGCGCACTAGAATTCCGCAACTTTGCCCCAGCTCGCGACTTTGACAAATTAGGCGTTTCGCCCGATGAGTCCAGCTTGATCGCCGTTGTTCACGCCGATGGCAATGGCATGGGCAAACGTGTTGAAGCTATGCGCGAGCAACATAAGAAGCCAGAACAAAATCGTGCATATCTCAATGCCTTGCGCAGCTTTTCGGCAAGTGTAAAAAAAGCATCCAACCTGGCCTTGCAAGAGACGCTCAACCTGTTGATTGCAAATGTCAAAATTACAAAAAAAGAAGGGAAAGATATCTACTACATTTCAGCAGAATCCGGAAAAGATGAGTTGGAAGGGGCAGTAAAGCTTGCTGAAATTGAGAGAAAAGAGCAGAGAGCGAGTGGTGAGCGATTCTATCTTCCTTTCCGCCCCATTGTGCTTGGCGGCGATGACACTACTTTTGTTTGTGAGGGGCGCTTGGGGCTTTCACTGGCAGCCTATTATGTACAAAAATTCACAGAACAAACCTTATCCGATGGAAAGAAAGCGCACTGTCGAGCAGGGGTTGCATTGGTTCCTCTTCATTTCCCTTTTGCACGTGCCTATGCGCTGGCTGAAGAGATCAGTAAATCAGCCCGCAATTCGATTAGCGAATGGAAGAAAAATCCTCGAATGCTAGACAAGGATGGGGGCATAACGGCCATCGATTGGCACTTTGCTATCGGCGGCATGGTGCGAGATCTGAAGGATGTGCGTAGGCTAGAATATACCAGTGATGGCAACTTGGACAATGAAGCACGACATGGTGATATGTTGATGCGTCCCCTTCGCCTGGATGCCCATAAGGACGAGTGGCGCAGTTGGCCAATCTTTATCGAAACTGTAAAGGCATTCCGTGAGAGCGAGGTCTGGCGCAGACGGCACAATAAGGTGAAAGCATTGCGGACTGCATTACGCAAAGGCGAGAAAGCGGTACAGCAATTCCGGCGGCTCTACTCCGTCAAAAGCCTACCTGAAATTCATGCACAGTATGGTTCATTCCAAGAGTCAGGCTGGCAAGGCAACCACTGTGCCTACTTTGATGCAATTGAAGCTGTGGATCGCCTGATCGAACTGGATACGAGGCTGCAACTTGGGCCCATCAACTCTCAAAAGGAGGGCACATGAGTACCTTAACTCTGCACTTTACCCTAGCCAGTGATGCCCTCTTTGGTCGTGGGGATGGCGTGGCTGGTGTGGTTGACCAGGAAGTTCAGTATGATGTCTATGGCTGTCCTTATCTGGGCGGCAAGACCCTGAAGGGTATGCTGGTCAACGAATGTGCCGACATTTTGAATGCGGTGCCCGCCGATAAACGCACTCGTTGGCAAAGTGTGGCACTGCAACTTTTTGGTGAGCCAGGTGGAACGTATGCAGGCACTGCCAAAATGCAAGTGGGTGATGCTTGTCTGCCCGAAGAACTTCGTGCCGCAGTCGCTCAGACAGTAGATAGTCAAAAGTTGAGCCGTAGTGAAATTCTGGATTCTTTGACAGCGTTGCGTCAACAAACTGCCATCGACCCTGTAACAGGTACACCCTTGGAAAAGAGTTTACGCACAACGCGTGTCATTGTGCGTTCTACCCCGTTTGTTGCCTCACTTTGGTTGCAGGAGGCAGTTGATAATGCGGATAGTCGCCGCTTGTTGGCAGCATGCGTCAAAGCATTTCGACGGGCGGGCACCATGCGCAATCGTGGCTTTGGACGGCTGCGTGATGTCAGTCTGAGTGCTGAAGATGGCACCGTGCTAACCGAAGGCGCATTCGAAGAGTTTTGCAAGGAGGTGTTATCGTGACGCCACTTCTACTCACCATCAAACTACTGCAACCCTTGCTGCTAGCCGCTCCGGCCGCCGGTGAAGAAAATAGCGCAGTTTCATTGGACTATATTCCGGGTAGTGTACTGCGCGGCGCGCTGGTTGAACGCTTTCGGCAGGGAAATCCAGAGGCAAATCTTCTGGACAATGCGCTGGCACGGCAACTATTTTTCTCAAATGAGGTGCGTTATCTTAATGGCTACCTGGCTGATCGGAATGGCGTACGGAGCCTGCCAACACCTGCCTCGTGGGTAGTCGAAAAAGAAAGCTCCTTAGATCCCAATGCGACGATCTACGATCTGATTCTGCAAGATCCTGCTGAGCTTGAAGAGCCAAAATCCTGGAATGCAGCCTATTCCTGGTTAGAAGTAGAGACGAATAGCAGTGATAAGGTTGAAGTTACCATAACACCAGGCAAAGTAAAGCGCCAACCACAGCTACACAATACCAGCGCGGTTCGCTTTGTTAAACGAGAAAGTGATAGCAATCTCTTTCGCTATGAGGCGTTGGCCGCCGATCAACGTTTTGCCGCGGTTATTCTCTGTGCAGGCGAGAGCCTTGCTAATGAAGTGCGCAGTTTACTTACTTCGAAAGAGTTCGTCTTAGGTCGGTCGCGCAGTGCAGGCTATGGACGAGTGATCATAGAACAAGCCAAAACGCCATCAACCTGGTCTGAATATGAACCGATGGGGGAAACTGATGAAGAGCAAATCGTTTTGACCTTGCTCAGTGATCTCATCTTGCGCGACCCTACCCATGGTTGTTATACCACAAATTTGCCCGCTGCACTGGGGATTGCGCTGGAACCTAAGTGTGCCTTTGTTTCCACAGATGTTACAGGCGGTTTTAATCGATCATGGGGAATGCCACTGCCACAGTGTCCGTTCCTACGCGCAGGCAGCGTGTGGGTATTCAATGGCAATGACGATGTGCGCAAGCAGTTGCTAGCTTTGGAGAAGACGGGGATTGGCGAACGGCGCAACGAAGGCTTTGGACGAATTGCTATCAATTGGCAGAGTCAGTCAGAATTTAAGCAACAAAAACCACTTTCATCTCCATCTTCCAGCCAACCTATCCAATTAAGTGGTGCCAATGCCACCCTGGCACAGGCAATGGCTAATCGCATCTACCGCCAGCAATTGGAAGATCTATTGCTTGAACGGGCAACGGGGGCAATGCAAATCCAGGGAACGGTCGAAAACGCCCAACTTTCACGCCTGCGCACGATTGCGCTGCAAGCCGCACAGGCACAACAACCAGCAATCGTAACTGATTTCTTAAAGTCACTGCGTGATAACGCCAAAAAGCAATTTCGCCGCGCACGCTTGGATGGCAAGTCACTGTTGCGCTGGCTAGAAGATGGCTGGAAAGAGGGTGGTGAAAAAGAGGAGGGGCTGTGGCGCAAATATTTCTATATTGAGCCGGGCAGGTTACCAAAAGTAGGCAATGTAACCGCTAGGGTCGATGAAGCGCTGCGCTTTGAATATATGGCGCGCTTGGTCGATGTCGTTTGCAAACGAGCCATCCAAAAACAACAAGATGAAGAGCAGCGCAGGAGGGCAGCATGAGCACACAATGGGACAACCCACGCAACCTGAGTCAACGCATTGTGGTTACTGGTTGGTTGACTTTGGAGACCCCTGCACACTTTGGCAATGGTGATAGCGACGGCATGCTCGACATGCCCCTATACTTAGATGCGCTCGAAGGCCGCGCTTTGCTCACGGGTACATCCTTAGCAGGTGCTTTGCGTAATTACCTCTTTCGTGCAAATCGCACATTGGCGATTCAACTGTTTGGTGAAACCAACAATGAAAAAGAACAGGAAACAAGTGAAGAAAGCTTGGTGATCATCGACGATGCGCTAGGTGATAAGCCACAAATTGAAGTACGCGATGGCGTAGCGCTTGATCCGGCAACCGGTATCGCTACGGATGAAATGAAGTATGATATTGAGCTTTTGGCCGCAGGCAGTCGTTTCCCACTCTCGTTGGAATTGCAATTGCGCCAGAATGATCGGCCCGAAAAACGTACGTTCCTACTGCGCGGTTTTGCCTTGGCTTTGAACGGCTTGGCAGAGGGTGAGATTCGTCTGGGCAAGCGTAAACGCCGGGGCTTTGGTCAATGCCGGGTGACCGATTGGCAGGTTCGTGTTTTTGATATGACCACGCCGCGGGGCATCGTTGAGTGGCTACGCTACACGCCAACTGCCATCAATGTACCCGTAGGCGAACGCCGCTCCATCTATGAGCTGTTACATGTGACACCGCTTGTCGCCGCACAAGCCGCCTGCAAAGTCGAAGCGACCTTTCGCATTGACGGTTCGCTTTTGGTTCGTTCCACCCCGATTGATCTCAACGCGCCCGATGCGGTTCATCTTCAATCTTGGCGTGAAGGTAAACAAAGACCGGTCTTAAGTGGTACCAGTGTGGCAGGCGCTCTGCGCACGCAGGCGCTACGCATCGCCAATACGTTGGGCAAAGATGGCTATCAGATGGTTGATGCACTCTTTGGCTATCGCAACAAAAACAAAAATGATGATCATGCGCTCTCTGCCAGTCGCATTTGGGTAGATGAAACCGAGATCGACCAACCTTTGTCATTGGTACAGCAACGAGTCAAAATTGATCGCTTTACGGGCGGCGCGTACCCTGGTGCCCTCTTTGCCGAAGAACCTGTCTTTGGGCAAGCCGAAACCCGTGCCCATATTCGTTTCCGGCTTGATGCGGCAAACAGTGACCGCCAAACCGCAGCCGAAATTGGACTCGTGCTGCTCCTTCTCAAGGACTTGTGGACCGGTGATTTACCACTAGGCGGCGAACGTAGTATTGGCCGTGGACGATTGGCTGGGGAGCAAGCCACCGTTACCATCGGTAGCAACGCCTGGACAATTCAGCGTGACGGTAAAGAAGGGTTGCAATTCCAAGGCAGTGACCCAGACACACTAGAAGGTTATGTAGCGGCTTTTGTAGAATATGTACCAAACGAAGGAGCAAGCGGATGAGTTGGCGTAACGAGAGCAAGAATGGCTTTACTATCGATCTGGGCATGGATACGAGTCAAGTAGACAAAAATCTGTTTGACTGGTTGGAACAACAGGTCGCGCAATCTGCAGAAACTTGGTTGCTTGCCCATGCCGAAAATGGTGTAATTTGGGGCAAAGTCAGGGATGGAAAACTGACAGAGGCTGCACAAGTCGATTCGTGTTCACCTCAACTGAGCAGCACGACCTTGCTTGAAGCGCGACTTTTCAATCTGGAAAGCGAAATTCATCTCTGGCGCACAGATGCCGGATGGCAAGCTTGCCGCATTACCGACAAGCCGAATAGCGGTGATGCATTTGATGAACAACACCGTCTTTGGGGCGTACGACTTGATACCGATAAAGCAAGAAGACTTGAATGGAACCGCGATAGC
The DNA here is from genome assembly GCA_046328715.1 of Caldilineaceae bacterium. Lineage (GTDB taxonomy): Bacteria > Chloroflexota > Anaerolineae > Caldilineales > Caldilineaceae > JAXLWB01. The sequence goes on from JAXLWB010000021.1 coordinate 133,684, forward strand.
GACGGCAAGCAAAACGGATTTACGCTCCTCATTGAACCGGGTGTTGGCATTGCACACACAGTACCGATCGAACTCAGCAACGAAGATTTTGACCGTCGTGGAGAGTTTGACACGTATCGTCCCTTGATTCTCACCTGTCGTCACTATCTCCGATACGATGAGCAGACAGGTGAAGCCCAAATCGCGGCCAGTCGCCTGGTCAATCTGGTTGTAGAGCCATTTGCCCAATTTGAGCAGAGGAGGAATCGATGAGTCGACCTCGTCAGAGTAATCCTTCCAATAGTAAGCGCACCGCCCGTGCGCCCTATAATTTTGTACCATTGCCCGACCAAGTTGTCTATGCCGAGTCTGACGCGAAAGGGTTGCCTTCCCATGACCGTTACCACGCCGATCGCTTGAGTGGACAGATTCAATGTACATTGGTTACCCGCTCGCCGCTCTACACCCGCCGCGCTGTGTCGCCAGAATGGTGGCAAAAGTGGAGCAACGAGATGGATCGCCTGCACCTTGACGACAAGGCAGTGCGCGAGTATGCAGAGTTCTTCTATCTTGACCAACTTGACCAACCACTAATCCCAGGCAGCAGCCTGCGCGGTATGGTGCGCAGCGTGATGGAAATCGTCGCTAATGGGCATTTGCGCTGGGTGGGGGCAGCTACTCCTCTTTCATTCCGTGCAGTTGCAGCCCCTGGTAGTGATCCTTTGCGTGAGCCCTATGATTCCGTCATTGGCCGTTTGGCTAAATATGTGAGGGCAGGGTATCTTGTTCGGAATTCTAAAACTGGTTCATGGGCGATCCAGCCTGCAATGACGTTAAGAGACATGAACAAAGGTAATGATCAATCTGGTTATTTACGAATCAAAGAAATTGAAATTGACGCCAGTAGGATCGTGGGATTTCGTCCGTTCGATGATCCAGATTACCATCCAGGATTCTTCGTTGTGCGATATGATTTGCAGTCGTCAACGAAAGGCTTCCATGCTGTTCATCTGCGGACTTATGTTGATGTAGATAAGGAGCGCCCCTATGCCGGTGTGTTAGTCTGTACAGGCAACATGAAGGAGACTGGAAGCACAAAAGCATCACCTCGCCGCCGTCATGCACTTGTATTGGCTCCAACATCGGAAGATAAAGTTGCATCAATTCCGATTCGTCCGGAAACAATTGAAGAATATCGTGCTACCCTTACTGAATTTCAAAGAGAACAGCTAGGTGCATGGAGCAAAGATGGCGAGTTGGGGTGCCTTGGCGATGGAAAACCGGTCTTCTACGTTTCCATCAGAGTACCAGATAAAAATGGGCGTAACTCTGAGCAAGTTCTGTATTTCGGACATACACCAAACTTCCGTATCCCAATGCGACTTAATGTATCTGGTGAACAGCGTGCGTGTACACCGCTTGATTTTGTCCCGTCTGAGATACGAAAAATAGATGATCCGCCGGATTTAGTCGAAGCGCTTTTTGGCTGGGTTGAAGAACCCAATCAACCACTGAAAGGACAACGATCTGGAAGACTTTCTTTTAGTGATGCCCGTTTTCTACGCAACAAAGAAGGGTTATGGCTACAATCTGCCCCGGAGACATTGCACACATTGTCTACGCCTAAACCCACCACATTTCAACACTACTTAGTTCAAGATCGCAGCTATCATCATGATCCTGACCGTTCGGTTTCTCTTGCACACTATGGTACACCACCGCATGAAACCGAGATTCGTGGCTACAAACGCTATTGGCACAAAGGTGATAACCCTGATCTGGCCGCCAATGACCGAGAACGCCAACATCCTGACCAACTAACTAGAGTGCGTCCACTCAAAGCTGGGGTGGAATTTGCTTTTACGATTCGTTTTGAAAATCTCAGCTCGGTCGAGTTGGGGGCTTTGCTTTGGGTTTTGTCGTTACCAGGTGGCGATCCCAATAAACGTTACTATCACAAATTGGGCATGGGCAAGCCATTGGGTATGGGCGCTATAGAGATTCACCCTTCCCTCTTTCTCGACCAACGGCAGGAACGCTATCGCAAACTCTTTGCTGGCAGTCAATGGCATCAGGCAAGCCAGGAAAGCAGCGTCGAACTCCATCTGCAAGCTTTTGAAGCCTATCTGGGCGAAAAGCTGGCATTTCGTGGCGCATTGGCAGACCAACCACGCATTAAAACCTTGCTAGCTTTGCTAGAATGGCGCGAAGGCAATGCTGAATGGCTGGATCACACCCGTTATATGGAGATCGAACGGGGCATAAATGAAAAGGATGAGTATGATGAGCGTCCTGTATTACCTGATACATTGAGTGTGGCAAAGAAGTACAACGAAAGCGTTACTAACGCCAAAGCAATACACCAAGAATGACTACGCGTCATCCAAAGCCAACAGCAGCATCAGTGAAGCGAGTCTCAATTTGTTACACAGAGGTTATCAGGCGAGCTTTGGGCGTGAGATCACCCCGACACTGGTAGATAGCGAATCTGATCCGCAAATTCACCGGGCAGTGCGGCTTCCCAAATCAGGATCAGTTCTTGAATCGTCTCACTGATGCTCAGTTCGGGACGGCGCACGAGGATACCGGGTATGTGGTGACCTGCTGCAAGATGGTGATGCAAATGGACGGGCATGGATCGGCGATTATCGGTAACCAAAATAAATTGATTCGCTTCGCACCAATCGAGGATCTCAGGATCTTGAGTACCAAAGGCAGGAGCGCCAGCATCACCGACACACCAAACCGTGATTTCGGGAGCAGCTTGACGAATCGCTTTGCGCAAGCGCAGGCCAAGATTCTCATCAAGCAGATAATACACATCACTCATACAGCTACTCTTTCTTGCTGTTCTGTGCCTAGTGTGGCAAGACGCTCGCTGCGCAACTGGCGTAACCGAAGCATTCCTGCGCTTGGATTGGCCTGTTGCTTGCGCCACATGGTTTGGCTATGCTCAAGCCATTCACGCAGGTATTGATCGATTGCCGTTTTGTTGCGCGTATAATAGAGCAATGTAGCATAAATCTCTTCTAGCGTAAGCGAAGGGAAACGGATGGCCAATTCATCTGGTGTGAGTGCATTGTGGATGTACTCGTATAACAGATCTTCAATGCCAATGCGATGTCCTTTGATGCGAATATCATTGGGTGCTATAAAATCAAAATAATCTTCAAGTTGCATAGAATACTCCTTGGGCGTCACCAATTGCTCTAGGAAAAGTATACCATAAACTATGGATCGTTGACCATTTCCATGTTCCTACTCAACTTTTCTCACCCCCTCACCGACACCCAAATCACCCAGATCGAAACCCTTTGTGGGCAAGCGCTCGCACAGGTGATTTCGATTGCGGTACAATTTGACGAACAAGAGCCGTTTGCGGGGCAACTGGCGGACTTGATGGCACAGATCGAGTTGACGCCGACGCAGTGGCAAAATGAGCCGATCCTGGTGATGTTGCCTTCGTTGAACTTCATCGCTGGCTTGTTGTTGGCGGAACTGCATGGGCGGATGGGCTATTTTCCGCCTGTGGTGCGTACCCGGCCCGTGGCCGACAAGGTGCCGCGCCGTTACGAAGTGGCGGAGATTCTCGATCTACAAGCAACCAGAGAGCAGGCGCGCAAGCAGCGCTAAAGAAAATGAGGAAGCATAGGTGGTAGGTGATCATGATGATGGAACCCGAAGAATCATCAATTCAGAGTGAAGGTGGCGCAGTCGTCGGTGAGTCGGTTACGATCCGCGATGGCAACTTTATTGGGCGCGATCAAATCAATATTACGGTCATTCTTCCGCCATTGCCATCAACAGCCGGGCAGCCTGTCCATGAACGAAATCTATACGTACTCAATTTTGCTCGTCCCTTAACGATGATACAACGCCAACAAATTGAGGAACTGGTCGATAAACGCATCGGTACGATCATTGATATCACTGTTTCTTTTCAGTTTGAACGTCCGATTGCGCCCCAATGCGTCTCGATCTTGGATGCGATTGGTTTCGCTGCCAACGAATGGCAGACCTTTCCCCTGATTGTGAATTTGCCTGGCTTTTCCTCTGGCGCAGGTTGTCTGCTCAGCGAACTTCATGGTCGTATGGGCCATTTCCCTGCCATTGTTCGGCTTTCACCGCAGATGGACAGCATTCCGATTGAGTACATCGTGGCTGAAGTCATCAACTTGCAACAGGTGCGCGACAAGGCGAATCGACGCCAACAGAGCGCACAACCTTTGTTCAAAAGTAACCTCTGATTATGCTCACCTCACTTGTTCTCACCCTGGCCACTGACAAAACAGTGCGCCTGCCCGCTCACTTGGGCCGCGCCAATTATTCCGAGACGTTGGAGCGATTGGGGCAATATGATGCCTCGCTCGCCAGCGAACTGCACGATTTGGAGGGGGCCAAGCCGCTGACCTGTTCCAGCCTCTTTGGTGATATTGAATATCGGGACCGTGAGGCGCTCTACCGCACAGGTGAACTCTACTGGCTGCGCGTTACCGGCTTGACCCAACGGGTAAGCGAGGCGATTCTTGCGGCCTTTTGGCAACAGAAGCCAAGTTTTTGGAAGCTGGCAGGGCATCCCTTTCAAGTCGTCAATGCCTTTTGCCATCCGCAGCGCCACCCCTGGAGTGGTTCCACCACCTACGAAGCCTTGGCCGAGCGGCATCTGCTCGGTCAGCCAACAACCAAGCAGATGAATGAAGTGACATTGGAATTCGCCAGCCCCACTGCCTTCAAAAGCAAGGAACTCCAAGTCCCGCTACCGCTACCCAATTTGGTTTTTGGGAGCCTGGTCGATCGTTGGAATCGCTTTAGCACAGTGGAATTGTCCGAACAGGTGCGTTCCTTTGGCGAACTGGCGGTGGAGGTCAATGTCTTTGATCTGCGCAGTGTGCCGGTGGAGCAAAAGAACAAAAGTGTGCGGGTTGGGGCGATGGGCAGCGTGCGCTATCGAGCTTGTTACGAGGATCGTTATTGGTTGGGACTCTACCAACTGCTCGCTGACTTTGCGCTTTACAGCGGGGTAGGGGTGCAAACGGCCACGGGCATGGGGCAGGTGCGGCGGATTGAGCGGACGTGAGAATAAGAAGGGAAGACAGGAAGACAAGTGGCAAGTGGCGGTTGGGGAGTTAATTCGCAATCCGTAATCTGCAATCTGCAATCAAACCCTCTCCATCTCCATGATTCGATCCAGGCGAAACCAGAGATCGCGGCCACTTTGATGACACCAGCCACGCAGAACGGCTCCACCAAAGCGTTGCTCATCGATATAGAACGGGGTGACACGCCGTCTGACCGCCAAATTACGCCCCGCACTCCAATGGAGGAGCAGCAAATCGTATTTCTGTGCAAGTGCCTGGTCAATCATGGGTATCCAACGGATAGGATCGCTTGGCTCTTTGGGGGGTGCAAAGGGCAATTGATCGATGGCGCTTTCCAGCGCATTAACGAGTTGCTGGAGTTGGCCGGTTAGTGTGGCTTGTTGGTTGGCAGAAAGCGCAGCAAAGAGCGAGCGCACAGTATCGGGCGTGGGCCTCAGAGGCAGGCTACTCCATTGACTCATGGCTTGGTAGAGTTGCAGGGCCAACCAAAGCACACCAGCTTCTTCCGCAGGCAGGGTGATGAAAGCAGTGCTGGGATCATCATCTTGCATTTGCTGGCTGATCTGCGTATGGCTAGGGAAGAAGCCAGCCTGACGCAGCAGATCGAGCGCGCTTTGCGCTTCGCCACGCCATGTTGCGACGGTTGGCGTAAACATTTCTCCCAGATAGGGTTGCAGCAGACGACTGTGTTGAATTTGCTGCATCAAGCCACGCTCTTGACTGATTAGCAGTAGCGTAGGTTTCAGGTTGAGTTGTTGACCCATGCGCAACCCATGCTGTAGAGCTTGCCAATGGCGCGGTTGCAGTAATAATCCGCTCTGTTGCACTGCTTGCCAAATGTCGGCGCTGCCATAGCCCTGCGCTGCCGCCCATGCCAGAGATCGGGGAGTAATTGTTAGCCGATGCTGCCATGCTCTGGCCCTGCTCGCAACTTGCACTACTGCATCAAGTTCAGCATTATTCAGGGAATTATCAGCGGAAGCATCACCTTCTAGGAGGATTGGCGATGTAGGAGTGCCTGCGCGCTCCAGGCGAAACGAGTCAATAAACGGTGCAAACAAGACGAGTACTTCAGGGACACCTGTACTCTGTCGCACCAAGGTCCAAAGTGGTGAATTCTCGAAGGAATAGCTTGGGCTTTGCTCCCGCTCCATGAAGTCGGCAAAGCTAGAGGTGATCCATTGCGTGACCCCGCCTTGCCATTGCCAATCCAGTGCACCACGCTTGCCTGTTTGTAGTAGAAAGTGGCCCAACTCGCTGATCTCATAGACCGTTTGCAGTGCAAAGTCGGCCGATTCTAAGTCCGTTTCGGCATCGATGGGACGCAAAAACGGTGCTGGCACTGCACCAGCCGCTGTCACTACACCCCATTCGCATAACTCAAGCAGCAACTGCTCCAGATGTTGATCCAACTCACCCAAACTGCGGAACCAATAGAGTGCGGCAATTGCGGGATAGGCGGTACGCTGGACCAAATGGTGGCTGAGATCTGCCGCCGTGAAGGGTAGATATTGGGCTCCTGCTGCGGCGATCAATGCCAAATGCCAATCTGGAATCGGTTCCAGTGCCAAACGATGGAAACGACTACGTAAGCTAGAAGGAGCGTGTAGCCAGGCGTGCCATAGCTGTGTGATCTGCTCATCGGCTGATTGACGCAACCATGATCGAAGTAAGGGTTGCGCTAAACCGTTAACAAGCAAGCCGCTAGCCTCAGCCAGAAAGTGCAAAAAGTGCAGCCACAGCTTTCCATCTGCTAAATTTTGTCGAACAGAAGCTGGAAAATAAAGCGCCAACAGGCGTGGTTGTAGGCGCTGCCAATTCGTTTGCAGCAAGAAACGATTTCCGCCACGTAACGTAGTTGGGGTTGCCCACGCGAAGGCAAGGAATTGAACCAGGTCGTGCAGCAGCACAAAGGAGGAAGGTGAAAATGGCTTAAAGACAGTTTGAACAGAGGGAGGCACTTGCCAGCGTTGCAACTGAAGTTCTAACCAATCGGCAAGTGGCTGACGGAGGTCGTCGGCAAGAGTTAACTGTTGTGCGCAATCCACTGCTGCGCCATCGACGCCAAAAAGCAGCCCCAGGTCATACAACTCCTGAGCAGGTGAAGTGTACTGAGGTTGCGTTTTGCTTCTGAATGAAGTACGACCTATAGTCTCGACCTTCTGCCTACGTTCTGCTGGCACAAGGGGACCAAAATCAGTCAGAAAGAGTTGGGTTGGTAGCTGTGGACAGTGCAACAGTCGCCAGAGCGCCCTACAAGAAGGCAAAGATAACGTACTAAGCCAGCGTGCACGTTCGGCTGGAGTAAACCACAATTGATGGATAGCGGCTATCCATTGTAAACGACTGTCGCGATGTTTACGCAGATGAAGATGGGCAGCAATGCTGCGTAAATGATGGGAGGAAATAGAGTTTAGAAGATCATACAAATTCATCATGAAAAGAACATGAAGCAGATCGTTACATATCACTTTGAAGAAACGACTCCACGCCCAAATTGACCGCGACCTTGCGCACCACCAGCACCCCCACGAAGTGACAGTAGCCTATGCGCGGTGACATAGGCATTAGATCGTTGAGCATGTCTGTATCGGCTTCGGTCAACAATAGCCAATCGATCGGATCTTCATTGGGCAGCAATTCATCACTTGGCCAGAGGGGGGTGGCATTTTCCCAGAGTTGTTGGAGCCACTGTTGCCGTTGCTGGAGGTCGGGCAATGCACCTTCTAATAGGGATGTCGCCGAACTGTGCAAGACGGCTTCGTTATACGACAGCGCTCTCTGCCAACAGGCTTCATATAGTGGGTTGGCTTCACTGTTTACCAAATTTGGGAGCGTCAACCACGGCTGTGACCAACTAGCAACCGTGGCGGAGACCTCGTTTGCCAACCACTGTAACCGTTCAGACGACCAGGGAAGCAGCGCTGGCTGGCCGATCTGCGATTTTTGTTCAGCTATTCGTTGCTTGAGCGCTGAGATTCGTTGCTCAACATGGGTCAGCCACTGCTCCTGGCATTGTGCATCTTGGAGCAAAGCGAGGACGAACTGACGAATGGTTAGCGTATTCTCCTGCTCCCATACGATCTCTGCCTTAGCGAGCTCAGCATTACGTAGTTGTTGAATTTGCTCGGGCAGTTCAAAAGCATAGAGCAGTGCCCAACGCCACCAGCGCCAGGGCATCACCAGCGCGCTCAAGATGCCAGGGATCGTAAGTGATGGAAACTGATCGCACATTGCTTGCAGTTTAGTCTGTGCCTGTCTGCAACTCTCTTCCTGCTCTTTCAGATCGGCTTCTACTGCGCTTAAGCGACGATCCACCTCATCGCAGAGTTGGGTTAATGCTGTCGAAAGGGTAGCTATTTCTTGACGTAAAGCGTTGACGCTGGGCGCGTTACGAATGCCATGGTTCAAAGAAGTGGTCGAGGAATAGGGTTCGCAACGTGCCAGTTGCTTGGCAAGCCACTGGTTGCGTGCTGCGCGCTGTTGGATTGTACGACCCATAAAGAGACGTTGGATTCCATTGAGCAATTGCGACGGATAGGTTGCCAACTGTTCCCACCGTGGCCGCTGCCCGCTTCGATCCTGTGGATGAGGCACCGGCGTGACATGGGTAAGCAAGTCACGTTCCAACGTTTCGAGCGAAAGTAACCAAGTGGGCGGCGCAGCGCGCTCAACTCGTGCGTTGCCTTCAAGTAATACAAGTTGCCGCTCGCACCACTCTACTGCTAACCACTTTTGCAATTCCAGGTTGGGAGCACGCCAGCCATCGGCACCAGCGACTGTGACCCAACAACTCTCAAGCTCGTGCCAGTGCTTTGCTCCGGGAGCGGATCGTTCGCTCCACAGCAAACCAGCCAATGTTCTGGCTGAATCGTGCAGCCAATTTTCCACGCGCAAGTGTTGCTGGTTAACCGGTCCGCAGAGGTAAATGCGCTCCTCGCAGAGGTTGCGCAGCTTATTGGCCCACGGTAGTGCAAGTGGTTGAGCCTGTGGCTCACAGAGAAGGAAGAGATTGACCGTTAATTGTACCTTCAGCGCGGCGTGGACCTGACGACTGCTCTCTTCAATCCAGGCTGCCAACTCGTCACCATTGAGGTGAGAAACAGTGGTATGCTCATTTTGCTGGGAAGAAAGTTGGAGAATGATCCAAAGATCCATTTCATTGCGCTGTTTGATTGTATAACCCCGCCCTTGCCACTGTTGAGCAAGCCGGGCATCGGCTAAGCCGTTACAACCTTTTAAGATTGCTTCGCAGCTACTATCACTGGCACCGTCAGCGATCTGCATGGGCAGTGGATCGACCTGGAGCCACTGGCGACTGATCTGTACTGTCTGATTCGCCACGTCCAGTGCCTCGTCGCCAAAGGTCACGAGCAAAGAGCGGCGAATCGCAAAAGCTGTTGAGGATGTAGAGGTTTCGTTGTTCATGGAGGAAGTCCGTTTGAAAAAGAGTCAGAAGTCATCAGTCAGAAGTCGGAGAAATTGAAAGGACTTGTGACTGATGACTCATGACTTCTGACTACCTACTTCAGTTTTTCCGCATAACTACGCACAGCCCGCACGACCGCGGTGAAGAGTTCATCTTCGCGATCTTGGTATTGCTCCACCCACTGCTGCATCATTTGCGCGGCCTTGGCATGGCCGATCTCGGCGATACGGGCGTTGATCCGCCGCTCCAGATCGCTTAGCAGTGCAGCATTGCTGGTGAGCGTTTCGATGGTCTTTTCCAGTCCCTGGGCAACCTGAGCCGGTTTTTCCAACACATCCTGCGGATGATAGACAAACCAGGCCTGTTTGCGGCGCAGAAATTCAAAAAGCAAACCAAGCCCCAGGAGAGCGAGCACCTTGGCGCGATTGGCTTCAAAACCACCAAAGAGATGCAGCGGGATTTGGGCTTTGAGTGCGGCCTGGTATTCTGTTTGCCATCGCCCCAGCGACTTGAGTGAATCAATCGTGCCACCATAGACAGTGCGTAATACAATAATCCGTTGCGGATCACCCGTGGTGGTGCAGTTCAGCCCGCTTTGGGCGAAGAAGCTATTCTCCCCATCGGGCACACCCAGGGTAAGGAATGGCGCTAATGATTCGGCTCCTGGGGGCAATTTCGCCCGATCAACATTCCAGGCAACTGCGGCCTTTTCACTCAACAGATTGACCCAGGCTTCGGCGCTGCGCTCTGGCCAACGCTGGCGCAGGACACGCTCGACGTTGAGGGTTGCCAACGCTTCAAAAGCTGGGCTGGCTGCCGCTTGTAACGTTTGCAGCAGCGCATCATCCGATTGTTGGCCCAGCTTCCACCAGCCTTCAGCGCTGACCAGTGCACTTTGTAAGCTCATCGCCGCTTCAGGCGTGTAATGCTGATAAAGTGCATCAATCAGCGCCCCATCGGCCAGGTTAATCACATTTTGGCTCATGGGTGTGGCCAACAGGCGTTGCTCTTCCGCGTGGCAACGGTTGGCAAAGCTTTGCAGGCGCAGGCTCACTTGTGCTACTTCGGCCAATGCCTCTTGCACCTGCTCCTCCACGTGGTGCAACACCTCGGCCATGAGCAGCACTTCGCGCTCACGCACTTCGAGCAGTACCTGTTGCTCCGCCTCATCGGCATAGTGATTTACGGCGTTGAGTGTGCGTTCCTTGCGTCCTAAAAAGAAGCTCTCCGCAGCCTGCACCATCGCCACATCGGCGGCTGTCGTTGTGCGCTTTTTGTGCTCGATTTCGGACGTGATCTGCTTACGCACCTGCTCCACCTCGTTGAGCACGGTCGTCACCTGGCCCAAGAGCAGTTGGAGTGACTGCTGAAGCTGCGGCAAGCACGGCAGGGTGGCCATGCGCTCTAGCCAACGGACAAACTGACTCTGTAAAGTGTCGGTGACACTCTTGGCCCGCTGATCGAGTTGGGTGAAATGCAATTCGTAGACTCGTTTACTTTTGAAGCGCCCGACATAGTCGCGTGCCTTGCCCGGAATCTGCCCCACATCGCCTTCGCGCAAATCATCAGGTAGTTGGATTTGCACACGACTGTTTACCCCATTTTGCAGCGCACTTTGTAGCTGGGCCAAGCTGTAATTTGGCAGTTCCCCAGCAATCTCGGACATGCTTCTGATTGGGGTGGACTGGAGCGCGTCATCAATCATGGCACATAGATGGCGGAGCAGTGCCACATGCAGCACTAGGTCACCCGGATAATAAAGCTCGGAAAGTCCGATTGCAGCCAGGTAGCTACGATAGCCGTTTTTGTTGGTACGCATCAGCACCGAATGCTGATTGAGTGCGAAAGCGATTTCAGACATACCAACATGTCCCGCTGTGAGCAGCACGATGCCCCGTGCCACCATTTGACAGACATCGCGCTGATTCGACCAGACATAGCCGCGCTCGTCAATCCCTTCGACCACGTAGACATGGTCAAACGGCGCATCGATGTTGTGAACATTCACTCGATTGGGATAGCGAACTGAGATTGCCTCGCCGCGCTGCAAGAGTTCAAGTTCATGCAGAAAGGCAAAGGCATTGGGAGCCATGTTGCGCTTATCCCGTTCCTTGACATCGTTGAAGGCGCTGGGTAACAGCAAGAATCCAGTCAATTGCGCAGTATCCTCCCAACCGGCCTGCTCACCCAGCAACTCGCGGATAATCAAGGCCAGATCGAGCAGAACGCCTGCGCCTTGTCCACCGGCCGCCGAGCCAACAAAGACGATGTTGAGTTTCTGCGCATCGTCGCCATTCACTTCGACATCGTTGTGGCGGCGGGTCACACGCTGGATGGCGCGTTTTAGGGCGGTATAGACGGTATCGAAGTGATAGTAGAGCGTCGCAATCCCTTCAATCCGGTTTTGTGAGCAGCCATCGACGATCGACTGGCGATAGATCTTGTATAAGTTGTCGCCCAGGCGAGCGGCCATTTCACTTTGATAGTCAGGGTTGCGCTTGATGCCAGCAATCGGTACCTTGCCCAACGAAATGAATTCGCTGCCATTTTCCAGTTGCATCGTCCGTCCGAGGTGATCGCGAACGCTGACCACTTCGGCCCCACTGTCAAAGGCAAGCAGCGCTACATTCTCGGGCAGTACATTGAACATGCGTACCAGGTTGGCTTTGAGATTGGTTGTGATCGCACGTCCGCTTCCGCCGCCAGCGACGACAATCAACGGACATTTAGTGCGCACGGCGGTTCGAATCTGTGCCATCGTCTGATCCAGCGTGCGCGGTTCCATGTTTACTTTTGGCATTCGGCTAGAGAGCGAGTTCCCCTTTTTAGACGTAGTTTCGCCTAAAAAGGGCGCAATCGTGTTGGGATTGGCGAAGGCCGTTCCAGTGGAACCCTCGTTCGTCTGTCCTTGTAATCCATTCGGTTGGCTGGTAGCCCCATTCGCGTTTGTGAAAAAAGAGTTGGTGTTCACGGTAGATGGATCCTTTGGTATGAAAGCGGCAAAGTGGAAGAGTTGCAAAGTGGAAGAGTATGCATGTACTTTTCCACTCTGCCACTTTGCAACCTGCCCCTTGCTTTACAAACTCAAACGCACATTGTCGAAACGAATCTGATATTCTCCACAGCCAATGACATCGCCATCGTGCAGTCGAGTGGTGCGCAGCACAGGACGGTCATTGACGACAATGTCGCCGGCAATCGGTTCTAATTCCACACCACCATCCCGATTGGCATGCAGTTGGAACGCACCACCCCAGCCTGCAAGCTGCCATTCGCGCTCTTTGGACTTGGCCCCAACCATAAAAGTCGTGCGCCGCTTGCTGCCCAGGTCGCGGGGCATCGCCAATTCTAGCTGCTCGGCCGGTGCAGCAATCATTACCAACTCACCCGTCAGATAGGGTCGATGACGTCGTTGGTACGAGACAGCTCCGCCTGTGCCAATGGTGGCAGTCAGAAGCAGTGCCGCCCACAACACTCGTATCCGTCCACTTCGGTCAGTCACGGGAGTGGGAAGTGGTGTTGGCGTCATTGTGGCAGTTGCTGTAACTGTGACTGTGGGGGTAGCGCTAGGCGATGGCGTCGGCATATCCGTTGCAGTTGCAGTGTCCGTTGCAGTGGCCGTCGGTGTATTCGTACTCGTATTCGTTGCCGTTGGCGTGACACTGGCTGTTGCGGTAGCGGTTGCACTGCTCGTTGGTGTAGCAGTCGGTGTGACCGTCGGTACAACCGTGGCGGTTGCGCTCGCTGTCGGTGTCACAGTCGGCAGGGGTGTGGCGGTGGGTAGCGGTTCACTGGCCCCAATCTGATCCTGAAAGACCGAGGCTTGACCTTGCCCTTCGACACGCACGGTCCAATGGCCTGGCGTCGGTGACGTGAGATAATAAATGGTCTCCTGATCAGTTTCGACGACTGTAACACCCGCTTCGCCTGCAACCACAGCTTGACCATCGGGCTTGAAGAGGCTGACGGTGACATCGCCTTCTTTGAGAATGGTTAGCACGACACCTTGGACAGGTTGCTCGACGATGGCTGGAGCATCGACAGGTTGCGCGGCACTGATGGGTTGTGCACCAAGCAATTGACGGCTTTCAGTTGCACCAACCATCTGCCGCACAATGGCATGGTAGGTAGGGAGCAGGTCAGCACTACTGGCTACTGGATAGAGTGCGCCTTGTGGTGTGCTGTCGGCCAGCTCTTGCCAGAGAGAAAGCCAATATTCGGTGACGTTGCGGTTGCATTGATTGGGTTCGCCCTGCAAAAGCACCATAAAGAGTGTAATCTGATCGTTGGCATAGGCAGCAATCTCTTGGCGCAATGCCTCCTGGTAGCCTAGGTCGTCGTTGTTGGTTTTGCCTTGCCAGGCAGGTGCACCATCGGTGAGCAGGATCACGGTACGTTGTGTCTGCTGCTCGACGTGCTGCAGTTGCTCACGGGCAACTTGCAAGGCCTCCAGTGGATCGGTCCAGCCGATTGGCTCGGGGGCACGACTCACCTGCTGGATGAGATCGGCCCGGGTTGCTGGATCGCCCAGATTAGTGAGGGGAGCCAGTGGTCGCGTAAAGCCGCCAAAATCGTTGACGCCGACACGATAGCGGTTGTGTAGGCTGTCAGCCCCCAAGTAGGTAATTAGCAGACGAGCTGCATCTTGACGCAGGAGTTGCGGATCAGAGCCGGGTGCGCCTTCGCAGTCGGACATCGAGCCGCTTTGGTCAATGTCCAAAATGATGTCACGGCCCTGTGCTGGCAGTTGGGTTATGGCTGCGGCACCTGCACGCCCCCAATTGTAAAGAAGGGCGGCCACGGCGATGACCAATAGGAGTAAGGTCACGACCAGACAGGTGAACATGGTTTTGAAAAGTGTGGTTACGAGTCGAATCATGGTTCGTTTCCTTCTTGAAATAATGCATCTGAGGATGCGAACTGAACGATGTCCGCCACTCGCCGCCCGCATCCGCCGCCCCGTGCTGACGCGTGGGGTTCTGAGCGGCCATCCCGTTCTTACGCAATCTCCCACTCTTTGTATTGATGGCGTTTGGCTTTGCCGAGCATAACAGTTTTGCCAAGACAGTTTTCACAAAGTTGGTAAAAGCGTACGTCATCGACCTTTTCATCGATAAGGGCTTCCAGTCGTTTTTGCAGCCGGTTCACATCTTCCGGCTTAATCTCGCATTCGAAGACGCTGTACTGTACACGCTGGCCAAAGCCCTCAATCGCCTTCATTACTTTGAGACGACGCTTATCATCAGCAATATCGTAAGAGACGGCCAGCCATTGTTTACGCCGGCGCGGCGCAGGCGTAAAGGGATCGGGTTCGCTCTTATTGAGTCGTTTTCTGGGCATAATCATTCACCATTCACCATTAACCATTCCTTTGTCACTTGCCACGGTTGACGAGCTTGCCAGGTGAGCGAATCAGCGAGATAGTTGAGTTCGCGCGGGATCAGGCGAAACTCCACTTTGTCAAAGGGCCGAATGGCATCAACCGCTTTGCGATGCCAGGTGCGCAAACTCGGACTATTGACGGCGGCGCGCCCTTGCATTTGCAGCACCACCACCGAGCTATCCAGCACACAGACAATGTTACGCAGGCGCATATGCATGGCTAACTCTACGCCAAGCAACAGACCGGCATACTCCGCCTCGTTGTTAGTCATCGGGGACAGAGTACGCCACGTCCATTGCAGGATCTCCCCCTGGTCATTGCGTGCCACGGCACCACAACCCGCCTGTAATGTCACCTTTGCCGTGCGTCGCCCTGTTTCTTTGCCCGCTTCCTGGCTGCGTTCACCAAGGGTAATGACCTCGCCCGCTCCCCCATCGCAGAAGATCCAAATGGGCTGGGTCTGTTTTGCAAGTTTAGAAAAGAACATAAAGTAACTCCTTTGCGAGTGGCGGGTGGCGAATCAGCAGTCCCGCGTCACCTTGTCATCCTGTGCTACTGCCAGCGAATTCGACAGACGGGTACGAGATGGGGCGGAAGTAAGATACTTGTGTGAGATCAACCCGTTTCCGCCCCACCTCATACCCCTACGAACCTATTTCGCCAGCAGCACCTTGTCATCCTGTCACCCCGTCAAACTGCGCCTGTTCGCCACTGACGACGCGTGCGTAGAGGCGGGTTTGCAACTCAAAGCAACGGCGTAGGCGATTTTGGCTGTTACTCGGTCTGTGCAGAATCAGATCGTCACAGCGCGTTTCGTAGGCGGTGATGACCAGCGAGAGCAACTTTTCACCAATTTCAACCGGGCGTTCGGCGCGGTTGGTAAAGGTAAAGTCAGTGGGCTTGAGTTTGCTGCTCAGCACCAGGTCCAACGCAGCACGGTCGGCGATCAAGGGGCGAAATTCCTCCATTAGGTCGAGCACCAGCGAAGGGCGTCCATACTCAATGGCATGAAGACAACCCAGATAGGGGTCTAACCCCACTTGCTGGACAGTGGCGGTGAGATCTTTTTGCAGCAAGCTGTAGCCAAAGCTGAGCAAGGCATTGAAGGGATCGGGAGGCGGATAGTAGGCTCGACCATTGAACTTCCAACTTGGATCGAGCAAGTGACGCAGTACGCCAAAGTAGTGAGCTGCCGATTTGCCTTCAAAGCCGCGCAGTTCATCAAGCGTAGCTGCGCGTGACAGTTCACGCTGCATCTGTTCAATGCCGCGGGCGGCCTGACTGAGGAGAGCAGGCAAGCCGCCACTGCTCTGCTCAGACAACTCTTCCAACAGTTGGCGTTGGGCATGAATTTTTGCCAACACGATCTGTTTGGCCACCACCAGCGATGCGTCTTCATCGCCGGAAACGCGCAGTTGTTGATGGCGTAGGCGGGCAATGCGCGAGCCATTGACCAGAGCGTGGCCACGGTAGCGCCCATAGAGCGATAGAAAGATGGTTTCGATATCGTGCTCAAAGAGCAGCGCCATGGCCTGCGTGGTTACTTGCACATTGCCATACAAGTTCACCTGCTCGATGGTGTGGATCGGCTCGGAAAGCAATACTTTTTTGCGTCGAGTCGGTTTCTCAGTCACCGTTACCTCGATGCGCTCTGCGTCGCGGCGTACCACCGAGCCTTGTTCGCGGATGTGAAGGGTAGTCATAGGGTAGGAATCCTTATGGAAAAATGCAGGTGGCAGGTGGCAAAGTAGCAAAGTGGCAAAATAACTCTGCAACCTTGCAACTTTGCCCCTTTTCTCACATTCGATAGCACTCATTGCGAATAAAGACATAGCCCAGCCAACGAAAGCCTTGGTCAAAGTGAACAATACGTGTCTTTTGCGGATGGAGCTTTAGGTTAAGTGCGGCAAGGGCTTGGGCAGCTTGCGCTTCGGCCTTTTGCGCCTCCTCCTTGCGCCGACAGCAGATCACGAAATCATCGGCATAGCGCACCAGGGAGAGTTGTCGGTGCTGAAGTTGCAGATCGAAGTCGTGCAGGTAGATGTTGGCCAATAAAGGCGAAAGCACATTACCCTGGCTGGCTCCGGCCTGCTGTTTGGCTCCATCGGCACTGTTGAGAATATCTGCCCGCAGCCAAGCTTCCACATAGCGCAGCAACAGGCGTTCACGAACATGCGGGCGCATCTGTTTGAGCAGACGATCACTGTCAATTTCGTCAAAGCAGTGTTGAATATCGGCATCTACCACCCAGCGCAGATTGGCATTGCGATGACTGATTAACTGCTCAACGGCCTGTTCCACATTGCGCTCGGGACGAAAGCCAAAGCTACAGGGCAGAAAGAGCGGCTCAAAGATGGGCAGCAAACATTCGTAGACAGCCCGTTGCGCAACACGGTCGCGCAGTGCCCACAGCGCCAAAGGACGTAGCCCGCCATTCTGCTTAGGAACCAACACTTGGCGCACAGGACGGGGGCGATAGTTGGCACTGGAGAGTTCTTGCGCAAGTTGACGCAAATTCTCTTCCAAATTTTCTTCGAAATTCGCCAACGTAACGCCATCTACACCGGCGCCACCGCCGGCTTGCTTAATAGCGAGCCACGCTCGCCGCAGGTCATCCTGTTGAAAAAGCGCACCCCTGCGCCCTGCCGCGCGGGTTGGCATAGGCGGATTGGCAAAGGAGCGAGCAGCACCAGAAAAGACCGCCGGTGGTTCATCTTGTGCAGGACGACGGAACCATTTCATTCCACTACTCCCTTCTCCTCACCTTGATCCGTGGGCGGAACTTCCTCGACCCAGGGAGGATTGGCTGTGTCCCACTCGATAGGAATGGCCGTAGCCTCATCCAGATCGGGCAGCACATCGCTGTGCACATCGTTGCGGGCGGGATGAGACAATTTACGAAGTCGTGCAAGAGATGTGTGGCAGAATACCTGCCAGCGAGCCGTAACGTTTTGCAGAAAATCGGGCGATAGCTCGATCAGGTGGCCCTCTTCGTAGATGCGCACCAAGGCTCGACCGAGCAGCCAGGCACTGCTTCCGCTGACCAAAGCGCTCAACACCCAACCGATAAAGGGAGTCAGTTTGAGCGTCTGTTGGCAGAGCAGCCGCGCCAGCAAATTGCTCGCCAGTGTGCCCATCATTTCGCGGCTGCGATAGTCAAGACCAGGACGACCATAAATGGTGGCAATTTGTAACGCCATTTTCCAACTCACAGCCACTTGAAAAGGCAGATCGAGTAAAGGCACTGGTTCTGCCCCGAGCAGGGCGGTAAGCAGTGCCCCTTGACGTACCACACGCCGCACAATCTGGGGGCGCAAGGCTGGAATTTCCTGGGCGAGTGGAATGGCCAGTCGTGGACATAGCAACAAGATGTGTTGCAAAAGTTGACTGGGCAGGGCGCTCAATTGGGTCGGTTGTGCTTGGTGCACAGTCTCAGCAGTAGCGATGACAAAAGGACGCAGGCCCAGACGCAGGCGGATCGCTTCGACTTGCGGCTGCATCGCTGCTTCATCCTGAGCCACCAACACAGGAATCAGAGTTGCCCCTTGATTGCGCAAGCGAGCAGACCATTGACTATCAACATTGCGCCAGCCCATGTCACCAGCACAGACGTAGAGCACACAATCGGAGTCGGCAGCTTCGTTCAAAACCTTTGCTGTACGCCAGCTATCGTCCTGCTCTTCTTGCCAGCCCAGCGTGGAGGACACGCCAGACTCGGAATCTGCCTGTGCGTTGGGCAAGGTGAAGAGCGTAAAGAGCCCAGCCAAGTGCGGGTTGTCTGTTATTGTCTCAGCCACTGATGTGCTGTCAGCAGTGATGGACTGTTGCAAAAGCGCGGCGAACAGATGTTGCAAAGCTTGACGGTTACGCCCAACCAACCAGATCGCCCCGCGCTGTTCACCAGTAACTTCATGCCGCACCTGATCGAACTCGTAGTTGCGAGCTTGCAGCCCATTGCGAATTTGGCTAGCCACACTCGCAATGCCGGTCCATGCGCTTGTATCAGCCGTGTAACGGGCAGATTCAGGGAAGAGTAGATCGCTGATCGTCCCCAACCACCCTTTGCGCTTGACCTCTACTTGTTTTTTGGTTTTCATACCATTCCTTTACCCAGACTTGTGTTAATTTGCGATGCAGATTGCGGGTGCCATGCAGGCGATTGCGCCAGACGGTGATCACCCGCTTCGAATCGATTGCCACAAAGACTGCCGTTCCTTCCAACCGCATTTGCTCCTTCCTGTGAACTTCAGGGATATCGATGCGGCGCAGATAACAGATCAGTGCGCCAGCCGCATGGATGCAGTGACCATAGTGCAACACGTAGGTAATATCCCCCTCGCTCAAGCCCCGTTGTTTGGCACGCAGTTGTGCATGGTTGGAAAGATCCGATGGTGTGGTTGGCAGGCTGAATTGAAAGTAGCGAGTTGTGAATTGCGAATGGTGAGTTAACCTGCCACATGTACCCTTTGCGCATTTGCGCTGCCCACCCTTCAACCCTTGCCCCTTGCCCTCGAACAGGCAAACTTCGCTGATGCGCTCAACCTGATGTAAATGACGAACAAGGTTCATCTTTAACCTCCTGTATTGATTTAACCCCGTCGTAAACGTCTTCAGCGAAGGATACGATGCTATACTTTTTCTGCGACGAGAGCCTTCCCGGAAGAGGTTGGCTTAATTCGCTACTATCTTCTAGGCATCTTGTATTGAAAAAAGTATAATAGAAGCGTGAGAGGGTGCGCAGCCGACAAACCCTACAGGAGCAGCAGCGAAAAAATGAAGTGGAGTGGCAAAACTCTGTAACCATCAGGAGTTTTGTCAGTAAAACTCTGCTATTTCGATTGATGGATATACTCTTTTATTGAAGACTTGACAAAGTTTGTTAACTGGTATAAAATTCCAGTTTAGGAAATGCACAAAGATTTGCCTGCTGGATTTGAAACAATCTCCACAGTTCCTCGTATCATTTGTGATGAACTTTGTGCTTTGGTCCCAATCGTGCTTGAAACTGGGTTCTAGATAAAACCCATACAATTTTTGGCACCGACGGGGTAGCGATTCTCCAATGCTGAGTTGGTTGCATCAGAGAATGGTCGCTCCGTGGTGAGATGTTTTGCTAATTTATCGATCAAAAAGTAAAAGAAGAGCAGCCGTTCCTAATTTGCTCTGCCGATTTGAGGCTTCTATGTCTAGTAAATCTACGAATCAAAACGCTTCGACTCATCCGCAAGATGTCGTAGATCGGGTCAATAGCAAAAATTCGCAACCAATTTCTTCGCCTTATCGTGAATCGCTGATCATCAACTATCCAGCTAGTAGCATTGGTAACTTCGCTTTTGGCGAAGACCCCATCGAGCATTTAGCGACAAGATTTCAAACGTTACACGAAGAATCGATCAAACAAAAGAGTCGCTTGAACAACGAAAGGCCGACATTTCGTTTATCCGATGTGGCGGAAAAGACTGGGTTGAGTGCACAATACATCAACAACTTGGTTGTGCGTTACAAATTACTCAATCCTACTAAGACAAAAGAACACGGAACGCGTGAATCTTACGAATTTAGCGAAGAGGACATCGAGTTGATCAATCGCTTGAAACATCTCACGATTCAAGGTAGACCATTCCGAGAAGCACTTGAGTTTCTCAAAGAAGACGTACGCTATCAGAACGATGCAAAACGATTGATGAGTGCCTTCCAG
>JAXLWB010000022.1:0-153173 GCA_046328715.1 Caldilineaceae bacterium
CCACCTGCACCCGCCGACACTTCTCTCTCACCCGCAACGTAAAATTCCTTGTCGGGAACTGTGTCTCAATCTTGATCTGCCACTTGCCCTCGCCCAAATCCTCGCTCGTGATCTCGCTCAACTGGCGCGCCATCTCGTAGTGGCCAATCTCCGAGGTCTTCATCCAGAGCGTTTTGCTTTTGTCCGGGTCGTAGCGATCTAGCCGCCGTTTAACCTCTTTGAGCACGTCAAAGCCCACTTCTTCGCCGCCAAAATAGTAACCAGGCCAGTGACCGACCAGCACACAAGGCAATTGCCGTTCTAGGATTTGTGGCAAGCGTCCGCCCTGCAAATCTTCGGTGATAAACAGATCGGCATCGCCTGCATCGTACCCCGTCCACGAGCCGAACCAATCGTGTGTGCAGCCGATGATACTGGCAATGGCCCGTCCGTTGGCTTTGTCGGCGTACCAGATCGGCACATCCGGCCACATTTCGGGTGGGTCGGCGACGTGTAGAAAGTAGAAGGGGCGCTTATCGCCGTTGACGCGCAGGGCAGCATCGAGCGTTGCCCGTGCGTAAGCGGCTTCTTGTTGGCTACCAAAGGCACCAGGACTGGTGACTCCTTCGCAGGGCAAGCCCGCATCGCGGCAGATCTGCATAGCGGTGGCAATATAGTCGGTCAAGGGTTCGACTGGCGGATTGACCCACTCATATTGCTCCCAGGCATCGGTGAACTGCCAGGTTTTCAGGTCAACGACATGGGTGTGGGTGAGCATCTCACAGGTCAGGTCAAAGTTCTTCCAGATGACGTTGCGATAGACATCCATCCACTCGCTGAACTCCTGGCGTGGGTAGTCGGCAAAGCCTTGATCGATGCGCGCCACGCCAGCCGGATAGGGAACCAAGCTAAACTTCCCCTTGATCCCCTCTTCACCGCACCACTCGCCCCATTTCCTGGCAAAATCAGCGGGGATGGTGGGTGGTACTTTGTGCATCTGCTCTGGATCGCCGTCGGACGCCTTGAAGCCGACCTCTGGCTGAAACTTCGCCTTCCACGCCTGCCGCTGGTTGATCCAGTGATAGGTGAGGTTGATCACCGGGCAGGAATCATCCACAATCAAGGCCAGCGGGGTGCGCAGCAGTGGATTTTCAACTTTTACCGTGAGATTTTGCATAGGTATGCGTAAATGATTGGAGCAGATAACCTGACTGGCACTGTTTACAAGGTGCGGGTCAAGCGATTAATTTGCATGATCAGTGCAATTTTAGCCGAGAATCGTAAAATTGTGCAATCGGTGGATAAAAAATGCCCGGAACCATTTTTGGTTCCGGGCAGAAGAGGAAGAAGCAGGTTGCAGGTTGCAGGTTGCAAGGCAAAATCAACCTGCAACCTGACGCCTGCTATCTGCGCTATGTATTCGTTACAGACATTCCACCTTCGGAATTGCTGGGTGTCAGCGGGAACTCGCGTGCGAGTTGACCGTAGAGATGATGCTGGAAGAGTGCAGTCACCAATCCAGCCAGCGGCAGGGTCACGATCAAACCCACCACACATAAGATAAAGCCGCCGATCGCACCGACAATGCCAAAGACTGCGCCCGCTGCCCAACCGACCAAGCTGGCGATCACCACCTGGCCGATGTTTTGCAATGTCCAGCGCGTGATATCGGTAATCTGTAGGCCACTACGGATGCTTTCATCCTTGGCAAAGGCAATAGTGTAGCCCGGCATCATTACCGCCAGAAAGACGCCATACAACGCCATCAAACAGGATGTCCCAAAGGTGATAATGCCGCCAACCGCTCCGGCTGCGTTGTTGCTCTGGTCCATTAAGCTTGCACCCAAAACCAGCGGCAGGCTAAGGACAATGATTGGCAGCGCCCAGACAAAACCAACCACGGTCAGCTTGAAGCCACGCACTAGATCGTCACTCCACTGGTCCCATTCGGGCAGCGGTTTTTCCACGCCGTCTCGCACATTCTTGAGCAGCCGTAGACTGTAGCCAGCCAGAATAAAGCCACCCAAAATGCCGATAAAGGCAAACGATGCGACGGCACTGATCAAAAGCAATGCCACGCCGATACCGAGCTTTTCCAGATAGCGCTCGTCTTCGGTAATAAAGGTTAACGCCTTGCCGATGTCCATTCTATACTCCTATTATTATCAGTGAGACAGTGTTTACTGTCCACTGACCTACTGTCCCACTGACTCTCGCTGTAGTCTAATGCACAAACCCAAACCAACCTTTGCGTAAGTCAAATTGTACATAAAGCTTTACGCAATAACCCAATCAAAGGTTTCAATTTTTTGCTTGGCAGTTATTGATGACTCCAATTCTTAAAAATTCTGTGTTCCCTGATTTCCGTGTTTACAAATAAGGCTTTGTTGATACAGAAATCAAGGAACACGGAAAGGTCTACAAATTTATTCTGGTTGCTTTTATATGCTCACCCAAGCACCCAGTTGATCTCGTCAATGACCTCACTATGCGTTTCTTGGGATCGACGGTCTTCAAGCAAGGGACGGATCGCACTAAGGTAATGCCTATGAAGAATCTGCCCCAACGCCCAGACCGCATGAATCCGCACGACGGCATGTTCGTCGGTCAGAGCCATTTGCAAGGCTGGAACCGCAACCGGATCGGCCCAATTGCCGAGGGCGACACAGACATTGCGCAACATGCCGTGCCGCTTGGCCCGTTTGATTGGCGATCTCCGAAAACACTCGGCAAAGGCGGCTTGGTTGAGCCAGTAGGGCGTTTCGGCTGCAAAGCCTTCGAGCAGGGGCGGCGCAATACGGCTTTGCTGGGCATGTAATCCTTCCTGCAAGGGTGATCGTTCAGGCAGCCGTTTGTTCCAGGGACAGACCTCTTGGCAGATGTCGCAGCCAAAGATGCGGTTGCCAAAGTGCGCCCGCAACTCGCGTGGAATCGGCGACTGCGTCTCAATCGTCCAATACGAGATGCAGCGCTGCGGGTCGAGATGATAGGGGCCGACAAAGGCGCGAGTGGGACAGGCATCGAGACAGCGTGTGCAGCGACCGCAGGTTAACTGCGGATTGCGGATTGCGAATTGCGGGTTGAGTGCTTCTAAGGGAATAGGGTCTTCTAATAACCACTTCCCATAGCTTTGGTTTGCCAGCAAACCATTCATTACATCGGTCACCGAAACAGCCCAATCCTCCCCGTGATTTCCGCAATCCGCTCCCGCAACGGGTACCCGCCGCAATCCGCAATCATACTCGAGCCCTTCCGTCACCACCATCGTTGCCAACAGCAGCCAACTCCCATCCTGAGGGTGAATGGTGCAGCAATTTTTGCCAGTGAAACCAATGCCTGCCTGCATCGCCCAATCCCGTTCGAGCACGGGGCCGGTATCGACCAGGCATTTGGCTGATTCGCTGCGACCCGTCTGGCTGCGGATAAACTCGTCCAATTGGTAAAGTAGTGGCCGGATGATCTCGTGATAGTCATTGCCCCAGGCATAAGAGGCAATGATGCCCCGGCTGGGATCGTTGAGAATGGAGGGAGGAAGGTCGAATTGGCGATAGTTTACTGCCAGGATAATAAGGGATTGCGGATTTGGGATTTCAGATTGCGGATTGAGTAAGAGCGCAGGATTGCGGCGTTTTTCACGGTTGCGTTCGAGGTAGTGCATTTCGCCAGCACGACCAGCGTCGATCCAGGTGTCGAAAAAGTCGGCGTGGGGTGCCTCGCCAACCGGAATGATGCGGCAATGGTCAAAGCCGAGGCGGCGGGCTTGGTGTTTGATGCGGGCGGAAAGGGTGAAATGGGATTTTGTCACGTGATCTGAGATTGGGAGATTGAGAGATTAGGAAATTGAACGACGAGTAATCTCCCAATCTCCTAATCTCCAATCTCTAGTCTTCACCAGCCAAAGCGCTCTTCCCGCCACGGGTCGCCTTCCATGTGGTAGCCGTTTTGCTCCCAGAAGCCAGGTTTGTCGCCCTTCATAAATTCGATGCCACGAATCCACTTGGCGCTCTTCCAGAAATATTTCTTGGGCACCAACAAGCGCATCGGGTAGCCATGATCCGGTTCGAGCGGCTTGCCATCATAGAGAAAGGCGAGCATCGTATCCTCATCATCGAGCACGTCGAGGCCGATATTGGTAGTGAAGCCGAACTCGCAGTGGGCCATCACATGGGTGGCGCTCGGCTTGATGTTGAAGTTCTTGGTAAACTCGCGCCAGGGAATGCCCTTCCACATCGTGTCCAACTTGCTCCAACGGGTGACACAATGAATATCCACCGTCTGTTCCTGCATTGGCATCTTCATCATCTGATCCCAGTTGTAGACTCGCTCCTGGTCAACCAGACCGAAGACACGCAAACTCCAATTGTTGAGATTATCGTAGCGTGGGGTTGAGCCATAATGAAGCACTGGAAAGCGCTCGGTGAGAAACTGCCCAGGCGGAACGCGGTCACCCTGATCGGTCTTGGGCACGTTAGTGACTCGCTTTAACCGTTCGACGCGCTTGAGTGGATTTTCAAAGTTCATAGTGATTGATTCCTTTGAATAAGAGTTGTGTTCTTCTGATTATACATGTTGTTGTCAAATTCATTGTAACCAAAATTATGATCCGATTCTTGCGTAGTTATGATCAAAAGATTACGTATTTTTACTCATGGTGTAGAGATTCCGCATTTCCGTTTGCGCTTAAATGACGAGTACAATAGAGATACCAACGAACCAATCGACCCACACCTCAACCAAGAGAAAATCTATGACCACACGAAAACTGGCCCGCGTTGCCGGGCTCTACTTTGAAGAATTCGAGATCGGCGACAGCGTGGAGAGCGTCAGCCGCACGATCACCGAGACCGACATCGTCAACTTTGCTGCGCTCTCCGGCGATTGGAACTTGATCCACACCGACGCCGAATATTCCAAATCGCAGATGTTTGGCCAACGGGTGGCGCATGGGCTGCTCATCCTCAGCATTGCCAGCGGTTTGGCTGTGCGCCTCGGCTTTATGGAAGACACGGTGATGGCCTTCCGCTCCGTCAGTGAATGGAAATTCAGCAAACCAGTCTTCATGGGCGATACCGTACGGATCCGTGTCACCATCGAAGACAAAAAAGAGATGGCCCGCCTCGGCGGCGGCATTGTCGTCTTCAAAGTCGAAGTACTCAACCAGAAGAACGAAGTCGTCCAGCGGGGAAACTGGGAGATCCTTTGTAAGGCGCAACCCAAGTAATCGTGAGATACGAAATATGAGATACGAAATACGATCTGTTGCGTGATTCTTATCTCATCAGAACTTGCGCAAGGTGTCATTTCGACGAGGGCTGTTTCGAGAGCCTGTCCTTGTAAGGAAGAAATCTTCTGCCTGCCTTGCTCAAGTCCTACTTATAACTCGTATCTCGTATTTCCTATCTCGTATCTCGCAACTCACTATGACTACACATCATTTCTCACCCACTAAATATTACACCGCCATCGGCACCTACGAACCGGTGCTGCACATCCAACCCGGCGATACGGTGATCACCACGACCGTCGATGCACGAGGTTTCGACGTCAACAACCAGCAGATCACGCCACGCGGCAACCCGATGACCGGTCCGTTCTGGATCGAGGGGGCGGAAGCGGGCGACATGCTGGTCGTCCACCTCGATTCGATTGTACCCAACCGCACCTTTGGCTGGAGCGGCGTCATGGTTGCGCCCAACGTGGTTGATCCCGGCTTTGTGCCGCAGCTTCCTTGGGCAGCCCAGGAAGGCGGCAAACGGGGCGAATGGTACGTCGATACCCAGGCAGGTACCGCCACCCTGGTCAAGCCAGAGACCTCACTCGGACGATTTACCCTGCCACTCAACCCGATGCTCGGCTGCTTTGGCGTTGCCCCGGCTGGCGGACAGGCGATCTCGACCGCGACCTCGGCGGA
Source organism: Caldilineaceae bacterium (assembly GCA_046328715.1). Lineage (GTDB taxonomy): Bacteria > Chloroflexota > Anaerolineae > Caldilineales > Caldilineaceae > JAXLWB01. Next base: position 5,891 of record JAXLWB010000022.1, read on the forward strand.
GCATGGCGGCAATATGGATTACAACGGCTTTGTCAGCGGCGTCACAGTCTATTTCCCGGTGGCGGTGCCTGGCGCGCTCTTCTTTTTGGGCGATGGTCACGCGGTGCAGGGCGATGGCGAGATCGCAGGCACCGGCATCGAAATCTCGTGTGATGTGCAGTTCACCGTTGAGTTGCAAAAGGGCAAGTCAATCACTTGGCCGCGCGGCGAAAACGATAACTACATTTTCACCGTTGGCAACGCCCGCCCGCTCGACCAATGTGTGCAACACGCTACCAGCGAAATGATCCGTTGGCTGACCAGCGACTATGGCCTCGATCCCACCGCCGCCAGCACCCTGCTCGGCCAATGTGTCGAATATAACCTGGGTAATATCTTCGACCCAGCCTATACGATGGTTTGTAAGATGAAGAAGAAATGGTTGAAGAGTTGAAAAGTGGAAAAGTGGCAGAGTGGAAGAGTGGCAAAGTGGCATTGACTTTTCCACTTTTCAACTCTTCCCCTCTTCCTAACTACTAAGGAGATTACAATGAAAGCAATTCGTGTTCACCAATATGGCGGGTTAGACGCACTATCCTATGACGACATGGCCGTTCCGCAGCCGAATGCGGGCGAGGTGCGCATCAAAGTCGGCGCAGCGGGACTGAACTTTATCGACACCTACAAGCGGGCGGGCGTCTATAAATCAGCCTTGCCGATCATTCTGGGCGAAGAGGCGGCGGGGACGATTGATGCCGTGGGCGAAGGGGTGCGCGATTTTAACGTGGGCGACGCAGTTGCCTACTGTATGCACACCGGTGCCTATGCCGAATACTCGATTGTCCCGGCCTGGAAGGTGGTCAAGGTAGAGGGGGCAGTCTCTGCCGAAATTGCCGCCGCTGTGATGTTGCAAGGTCTCACCGCCCACTATCTCGCCACCAGCACCTATCCGCTCAAGCCGGGCGACACTGCCCTGGTCCATGCCGCAGCAGGTGGAACCGGTGCCTTGCTCGTGCAGATGGCCAAACTGCGCGGGGCCAAGGTGATCGGCACTGTCTCGACCGAGGAGAAGGCCGAGATTGCCCGTGCCGCCGGAGCCGATGAGATCATCTTCTATACCCAACAGGACTTTGTGGCCGAGACCAAACGCATCACCAACGGCAAGGGCGTGCATGTCGTCTACGACGGCGTCGGCAAATCGACCTTTATGAAGGGGCTCGATTGTCTGCGCCCGCGCGGCTATGCGGTGCTCTTTGGCGGGGCCAGCGGTCAGGTCGAACCCTTTGATCTGCAACTCCTCAACGCCAAAGGCTCGCTCTTCACCACCCGCCCCAGCCTCGGCGCCTACATCCAATCCCGCGAAGAACTGCTCAGCCGTACGGACGAGATGTTTGGCTGGATTGCTGCTGGTAAACTACAAGTGCGCATCGACAAGAGCTTTGCCCTCAAGGATGCTGGGCAAGCTCACGCCTACATCGAGGGGCGCGAGACGAAGGGGAAGGTATTATTGGTTCCATAAAGGTTTTGACAAAGCAAAGGGTGGATTTCCATTGACATCCCTTCGCTTTGTCAATTCTTCTGGGATTAATCCCAATGCACACAATACACCGATTCGTTGACGTTCCTTATGTTTTGTACTAAAATGAAGCTCAATGTAGTTGACGCTAATGGATGTAATTTGTGAAGACATTTCGCTTTTGGTGGGATGAAGAAAACATCGAACACATTGCCAATCATGGCGTTGAACCTGCTGAAGCTGAAGCTGCAATTGAGAATGCTTCGTTACTGCGTAAAGTTGGGCGAGGCAAGTTGATTGCTTATGGCAAAACTGACAGTGGCCGACTACTCATCGTTATCTATGCTCCTAAAGATAAAGGGCGCATTCGGATTGTGACAGCACGTGATATGACACCAAACGAAAAACACCAATTTCGTTTTTAACCATGCCAAAACTACCAGACTTCCAAAGCGATGAAGAATTAATCAACTGGTTCGATAGTCATGATACTGCCGATTACATAGACGAAATGGAACCTGCAGAAATGGATTTCGAAGTCATTCGCACACCATTTCTCACAAGCCCTGTCGATCTACGTCTACGCAGCGACTTTCTCAATGCCATCGAAACACTCGCTCAGCGTCGGGGTATTCCTTATCAACTCCTCATTCAAGCTTGGCTTCAAGAAAAACTTTCGCAAGAAGCTCCAGAGCTAATGCCCACGCACTGAGTTCTATGCCTCACTCAGGATGCATGGCTGCTTGCTGAATTTTGTGCCTCAGTCGAACCCACACTATCATAAAATTCCGTGTTCCTTGAAATCCGTGTCACAAAGGCTTTGGTAATACGGATTTCAAGGAACACGGACTATTGCCTAATTCAATTCTATTTGAATCAAATGTTAACATCTTACCTTCAACAACAACTTCCCGCTTACCTCTCCGACCTGCGCACGCTTTCCGGCATCGACTCGGGGACGGAGCACAAGGCGGGCGTCGATGCGGTGCAGGATTGGCTGGCGCGGCGGCTGCATTCGCTTGGTTTTACGATTGAACGACAGGCGCAGACAACCCTAGGCGATAACCTGGTGGTGCGGCTACGCGGGCGAGGCAGCAAACGGATGCTGCTGCTCGGCCATGCCGATACGGTCTTCCCGGTCGGCACGACGGCGCAGCGACCGGTGACGATCAGCGGCAATATTATCCTCGGCCCGGGAACCTGCGACATGAAGGCGGGTCTGCTGACTGGCATCTATGCGGTTCAGGCATTGCAGCAGGCTGGCTTTGAAGACTTTGGCGAGATCGTGCTCTTGGTCGTTTCGGACGAGGAGAGTGGGCCGCGTGCCTCGGTACCGCTGATCCAGGCGTGTGCCAGACAGGCGGATGTCGCCTTTACGCTTGAGGCGGCACGCGCCAATGGTGATATTGTCACGGCCCGCAAGTCGTCGCGTATGGTCACAATCGAGGCGTTTGGCAAGCCGGCGCACTCGGGTGTCGAACCTCAGAAAGGGCGCAATGCGATCCTGGCGATGGCGCGGCTGCTGGATAAGCTGGATGCACTCAACGGCTTTCGGGAAGGTATCACGCTCAACGTGGGCAAGATCGAGGGAGGGCGGCAATCGAACGTGGTGGCCGAGCAGTGCAAGGTGCAGATCGACCTGCGCGCCTGGCGGCAGCAGGACATGGACGACGTGATCGCCGCCATCCACAAGTTGGTAGCTGAGCCGGTGGCTCCATCCACCGTCTATGCCGCCATGCAGGCCAGCGGTGCCGAGGTCGATGAAAGCAGCGTGCCGCCCGTACGTTTCAGCTTTAGCGCACCCGAAGATGCCGGGATGCCGCCGATGGAAAAGACGCCAGCGATTGCCGCGCTCGAAGCCTTGACCATTCAGACCGCCAGCGAACTCGGCTTTACAGTTAAAGGAGCAGCCACCGGTGGTGCATCAGATGCCAGCTACGTCGCTGGCGAAGGCACGCCCGTGCTCGATGGCATGGGACCAATTGGCGGGCTCGATCATGGGCCGGATGAGTACATTGAACTCGACAGTATCGTGCCGCGCACGGAGTTGTTGGCGAGGGTGTTGATGAAGGTGGCGACAGACTGACAAGGCAACAAGGCGCACGAAACCTCCCTGACCTTGTCACCTTGTCATTATCTTTCGCTACGAAGGTGCGCCGACGACTTCCGACACCGACAGCTTACGCAACATCGATCGCTTCTTGGACTGATGGGCGTCCATCCGTTCGAGGATGTTACTGAGGAACTGGACAGTGGACGTGATGTAGGGCCCCTTGTTGAGCATGACACACTCGGCGCGACCGCTCATCACGGCGTCGGAGACTTCAGATCGGGTCGGTTGTCCGCTCTTGGCCAGGTTTTCCAGTACCTGCGTCGCCCAGATCACCGGCACATGGGCTGCTTCACAGAACCAGAGAATCTCTTCCTGCACTTCGGCCAGCCGTTCAAAGCCAGTCTCCACGGCCAAATCGCCTCGGGCTACCATCACACCCACCACGGGACGGCGCATAGCGGTCAGCAGCATCTCGGGCAACGCTTCGAAGGCACTCTTGGTCTCAATTTTTAAGACAACTCCCACATGATTGGCGCGCAAGCGATCCAATTCGGCATGAAGCAGTTCGACATCTTTGGCGCTGCGCACAAAAGAGAAACCGATAATATCGATATGCGGAGCCAACACAGCCAGATCGTGCAGATCCTTGTCGGAGAGCGCAGGGATGTCGAGCGTACTATCGGGCAGGTTGATGCCCTTTTCGGCGCGCAGATTGGCCCCTTGTGGCGGCGCATGTACGATGCGAATCGTAATTTCGCCTTTGTGGTTGCTCAGGACAATGCCGCCGATTTTGCCATCGTCCAGCCACACACGATGGTCGGCCTCGACTGCGTCAAAGGCGGCATCAAGCGTGCAGGGGATACGTGAAGGCGCAAGCAGTGTCCCGTCAGCGCCACGCACCGCATGTTTGCCGATGGTGGAACTCTTGGTCATCACCAGGTTTTCCCCAACTTCGAGATGAATTGGCTTGCTGACCTCGGGCAAGCGCCCAACCAGGCCAGTCTGAACAATTCCACCCTTGCGCACGAGCGTGATTTCTGTCCTAGTTTCCACGTAACAGGTGCGGTCAGATGTTGTCCACCAACTGCCATCTAGGTGTTGCGCAACCTTTAGCTGCCGTTTTCGTTGCCGGGCATCGACGAAGTGCAATGTATCGTCTAGCTGCAACTGTTGCAGAAGCGAATCAGGCACGGGCAAAGCAGCCGGGTCGAGTTCCTCAGCATTGGCCACACTTTCATTGCTGACCAAACGCACCTGAGCAGGGCGGACGACTTGACCACGCAGGTTACGTTTGGGCTGGATCTTGATCAGCCTGCCTTCTGGCTCAATGACGCCTGTGCGTAGTTTGGGGCCTGCCAGATCGGCGTAGACTTTACAGGGGCGCCCCAACGCCTTTTCGGCCTTGCGTAAATTGCGAATCATCGCCAGCCATTCGTCGGGTCCGTCGTGGGCGCAGTTGATACGCATCACATCCATCCCCGAAGCGAGAAGTTGTCGTACGAGTTCGGGATCGTCGGCGGCCTCGCTGGGCATGGTGACCATAATGCGCACATTGCGTTTGCCTGCCGGGGTGCCAAAGAGAATGCGTGCATGTTGGCTGAGGATGAGCGGACCTGTGTAGAAGTCAACGGGTGGCTCAACCAGCGTTTCCTTCATGCTTGCATCGTTAGCCAAAGCAGCCAGGGCACGCAGTACGGCATTCAATGTGGCCAAACTGTGTGCCTCAAGCCGACCCAATGAGCTAAGCCCAAGGGCTGCCAGATCATTTTGTAGATTGCGGACGTCACTCTGGCGCAGAGCGAGATAGTGGAGAAGATTGCGTGCACTGGAGCGATATTCGGTCGGTACGAGCGTCAAAAGGGGCTGATAACTTTCTTCCAGGTGCAGGGCGCGCGTATACAACTCTTTGACCAACCCTCTTATTTTGCGCGCCTGCGCCTCAATTTCTGACTGCAACATACATTAACCGACCATCCCACTTGCTTCCGGCTCAAGGTGATCCAATTCGAGCAACTCGCCCGTGACTGTATAAATCGTGCGTTCGCAGATATTGGTCACTCGATCCCCGGCCCGTTCAAGATTGTGGGCTGCCCAACTCAGATAATTGGCACGGTCGGCTTTACGTGGGTCAGCCAGAATGATCTCAATCAATTCTTTGTTGCACTGGTTATACAAGGCATCAATTTCGTCATCCTGGCGCGGAATGGCACGCGCAGTCTCAGCATCGCTGTTGGCAAAGGCATCCAACGCCCGGTGCAACATATCGATCACCGTGGCGCACATTTGGGGGATGTGGATCAGTGGCTTGACGTGCTCTTCACCGCCGATGTACTGCGTAATCCGTGCGATCCCTTTGGCATAATCGCCGATACGTTCCAACTCGGAAACGATCTCCAAAACACCAGCCAAAAAGCGCAGATCGCGCGCCATCGGACCTTGGGTGGCAATCAGGATCAGACAATCTTCTTCGATGCGGTAGCGCTTGCTGTTGACCGTGCGATCATAAACAATCACACGCGTCGCCCGTTCTTGATCGTGATCGGTGAGGGCAACCACCGACTCATTGAGCGCCTGAGAAACCATATTGCCGAGCAAGTAAAGTTCGTCCTTCAGGCGAGCGAGTTCTTGTTGATAATGTTCACGCATAATATTGGTGGAAAGTGAAAAGTGGCAGAGTTGCAGAGTGGCAAAGTTGAAAAGTTAAAAAGTTGAAGAGCGCGTATATTACTCTGCCACGTTGCCACTTTTCAACTCTTCCACTATGATCCCCTGAAGATAGCCAACGACCCTCTGCCGAATCTGATCGCGACACTGCCGAAAGGCAATTAATTGTTTTGCTTCATTATCGCTGACCAGGGCGGGATCTTCAAAGCCGATGTGAATGCGTTTTCCGCCGCCCAGCCAAAGTGGACAATCTTGTGCTGCGCTGTCGCAGACCGTAATCACTTGGTCAAAGCGTTGTCCCCGGAACTCCTCCAGCGATTTTGAATGGTGGCCGTGAATGTCGATCCCGATCTCTTGCATTACGTACATAGCCATGGGGTGGACATAGCCTGCTGGTTTGGTGCCAGCCGAAAAGGCTTGCCACGTTTCCCCGAGGAAGTGATTGATCAATCCCTCGGCCATCTGGCTGCGAGCGGAGTTGCCGGTGCAGAGGATAAGGACAGTTCGTTTCATAGGCTTTTACCCAAAGTGCCCGGTAATATACTCTTCGGTCTTTTTGTGTTTGGGATTGGTGAAGATCTGCGTGGTTTCACCAAATTCAAGCAGGTGCCCAGTACGTTGATCATTGACCATGAAGAAAGCGGTGTAATCGGAGACACGCGCCGCCTGTTGCATGTTGTGGGTCACAATGATGATCGTGTAATCGCGCACCAACTCTTTCATCAGGTCTTCAATTTTGAGTGTAGCAATCGGGTCAAGCGCCGAGCAGGGTTCGTCCATCAGGATGATCTCGGGACGGATGGCGACGGCGCGGGCAATGCAAAGACGCTGTTGTTGACCGCCAGAAAGACCATAAGCGCTCTGTTTCAGTTTGTCCTTCACCTCGTCCCACAGAGCGGCTTGGCGTAAGGATTGTTCGACCAACTCATCCATGTCGCCTTTGAAGCCATTGATACGTGCGCCCCAGGCAACATTCTCATAGATCGATTTGGGGAAGGGGTTGGGCTTCTGAAAGACCATACCGATTTGGCGACGCACCTCGACCGGATCGATCTGTGGAGCGTAGATGTTTTGTCCTTGAAAGGTAATTTCGCCTTCGACACGAGCCACAGAGACCAGGTCATTCATACGATTGAAGCAGCGTAACACCGTGCTTTTGCCACAGCCCGATGGACCAATCATTGCCGTAATTTTATTCTGCTCGATTTTCAGATCGACGTCACGCACGGCGTGAAAATTGCCATAGTAAACATTCAGTTTTTTGGCTTCGATGGCCGCTTTGCCTTCGGCCACTTTGCCGTTCGTCTGCGGTTTTGAATAAATAGGTTGAACCGTCATTTTTTCTCCGAATAGCTGTCGCGGGTATGGAAGCAGCGAATTGCGAAATAGCTCATCACACTCGCCACCCCTTTGCTGACGCGCAGGGTTCTGAATCATCTCTTGCTTAGGCGCAGGCGCAGGGCTCTGAGACTCCCCACTCGCTACCCGCCACTTTTCTCTGTGTTCTCTGCGTCTCCTCTTGCGCTCTCTGTGTCACTTAGATCTGTCGGCTGTAGCGATTGCGCAGGATCACTGCGGAGGCATTGAGTGCTAATAAAAGGATAAGTAAAACCAAGATTGCTGCTGCTGCGATGTTGCGAAATTCATCTTGGGGCCGGGCCGTCCATTGATAGATCTGTACTGGCAGTGTGGTAAACTTGGAAAAGAGCCCGGTTGGATCTACCGTAATAAAGGTCGATGCACCGACGACGACCAGAGGTGCCGTTTCTCCAATGGCACGTGATAAGGCCAAAATATTACCTGTGAGGATGCCAGGGATGGCCGAGGGCAGCACATGGGCCCAAATCGTCTGCCACTTGGTGGCGCCCAAGCCATAGCCCGCCTCGCGCAACGAAGATGGTACCGCCCGAATGGCTTCCTGAGCGTTGATGATGATCAGCGGCAGCACCAAAAGTCCCATCGTCAATCCGGCGGAAAGAATGGTACGACCGTTGGCAGTGGTTGGATCGGTTAGTCCAAAGAGGGCACCGCTGGTGAGCGGTTCAATGCCACGCACAAAGATCGCCAGCCCCAACATGCCGTAAATAATCGAAGGCACCCCGGCCAAGTTGTCGATATTGGTCTTGATCAGGCGATTCAGCCAGTGATCCGAAGCATATTCTTCCAGGTAGATGGCTGCACCGACACCGACTGGCAAGCCAAAGAGCAACGTCACCAAGATGATCCAGAGTGAACCGAGAATGGCAGTGCGCACACCGGCAAAGTCGGCACGGCTGTTTTGTGGATTGCTGACAAAGGCTGGTGTGATCCAGGAGCGAAAGGAGATGGTTGCCCCCGGATGGTCTTGTGCTACCTCGGCTTCGATCTGGGCTCTGTGGAAAATGGATTCTTGGAGTGACCAGGTTTTTACAATTTGGAGATCGACCACCCGCTCCATCACCAAATCGAGCACATTCTCTCGACTGCGTTCGGCAAACGGTTGGTCGCGCTCAAAACGGCGCATCAAGCCCTTAGAAACGTGCGCTTCGAGAATGCCAGTCAACTGCTCTTTGCTCAGTTCTTGCAAAGGTTTCCCGTCGATGGCGAGCGTGGCAGGATCAACTGTGGAAAGGGTCGCCACATAGCCGAACGACTGATTGATCACGTTGTAAAGCAGAAGCGCCAGCATCACAATGCTAATCAGTGTGGCGAGGGCAAAGAAAGATTGCCACAGGCTTGCGGTGCGCCGACGCACAGTCACCCAGCGCAACATGGCTTCTCCAGTGGGCAAGGAGCCGCTTGCTGGATGAGGTAAAGTGTTTGTTTTTGAATCTGCCATAATGACTCTATTTCAGGTATTCTTTCCCGCAAAGCGAAATGAAACGAATCCAGCCTGTTTTCTTTCTTCGTTTCTTTGCTTCCTCGCGTCTTTGCGTTGAAAATTCTGTGTGTAGCATGAGTTACTGATAAACCTGGCGGAAGCGCCGTGAAATCTGACGGCTAACGATGTTGAGCGCCAATGTGATCAAAAAGAGAAAGAGACCGATGGCAAACAAGCTGGTGTAATCGAGCGAATCGTAGCTCAGGTCGCCACCGCTGATGCGCACAATGTGGCCGGTCATCGTCTCTGCACCGACAAAGGGATTGAACGTGAACTTGGGGCCTGCCCCTGCGGCCAGCGCCACAATCATCGTTTCGCCCACAGCACGTGAAAGCCCGACAATAACAGCCGCTGTGACACCAGAAAGCGCAGCAGGTAACACGATGCGCAACGAGGTTTCCAGTTTGTTGGCGCCCAAGCCAAAGGCCGCTTCGCGCAAACTGCGCGGCACGGCGCGCAAGGCATCCTCGCTCATTGAGCTAATCAAGGGCAAGATCAGAATGCCGATCACGATGCCTGCCGATGCAGTGTTATAAAACTCTACAACGTCGACACCCAAGAGGGATCGAATCATTGGCGTCATGAAGGTGAGTGCAAAGTAGCCATAGACCACGGTCGGAATGCCTGCCAAAACTTCCAGAGTCGGTTTGATAATGCTGCGCATGCGTGGGCTGGCATATTCGCTCAAATAGATGGAGACTGCGATGCCTAAAGGCAGGGCAATCACCATGGCGATCACGCTGGTGACTAAGGTTGCGCTTACCAATGCCCAGATCCCAAATTCGCCGATTTGCGGTTGCCAGGTGGTCGAACCGAAAAACTTGACCAGGGTCACTTCAGGCGTATTGAAAAAAAGCAGGGCATCGTGAGCAAGGATGTAGATAATACAGAGGGTTGTACCAATCGAGAGGGCACCACAGGCAAAGAGAAAACCTTGAATGATCGTCTCGCCGGGGCGAAAACGTCGGTTTAGATTTACCTCGCTACGATTGCCCATTACACGCTTAACCAATCTCCCCTTGACTGCGTCTTGCATGGCGCTTGTATGCATATTTTATAACTCACTCATCAACGGCTTGCTGACCTAAATTACACGAGGCAGCAGGACAGTAAGACAGTAGAACAGGGATGGTTTGTGCTGTCCCACTGTCCTACTGTTTCACTGTCTTACTGTCTCACTAGTTTCACCTACTGGCCAGTTGTATTTAGGAACGTCTTCTTGGCTCCATCCAACGCTTCCTGGCTGGCAGGGAAGTATCCCACTTTGCCAATTTCTTCGTTAACAAAGCTCAGGTAGAAGTTGATAAAGGCGGCAACCTGTGGCTTGTCCTTTAAAATTTTGGCGTCTGAGTAAAGGAAGAGCGGGCGGGCTAGTTTGTACTCTCCAGCATCGACGCTTGCTTCATTGGCCTCGACTCCTTCGATCTTGAGCAACTTCAGCTTGCTGCCCTGTTCTTTGTAATAGGCAAAGCCAAAGTAGCCAATGGCATACTTGTTGCCCTCGACCCCTTGCACCAGAACGTTGTCGTCTTCGCTTTCTTGAATGTTGGCTGCACCGAGCAGTGCTTCCTTGCCCTTACCCTTGTCGGCGGTGGCATCTTTCACATAGGTCTTGTCCATTACGGCTTCGACGAAATAATCGAAGGTGCCGCTGTCGGTGCCAGGGCTAAAGCGCAAGATTGGCTCAGCCGGCCAGCTTGGGTCAACATCGGACCAGTTGGTGGCATCCTTGGAGAAGATCTTAGCCAACTGCTCAATCGTCACATCGGTCAGGAAGTCGTTGGCTGGATTCACGACCACAGCCAGCGCATCGGTACCAACGCGGAACTCTACTGGTTCACGCCCAATGGCCTTGCAGTTTTCTACTTCGCTATCCTTGATAGGGCGGCTGGCATTCGAGATATCGGTTTCGCCACTCTTACAGAAGCGCTCAAAGCCCGCACCTGTGCCGATGCTGTCAATCGTGATGTTGCCAGCGTAGCCTTCATCCTTGAAGCGGGTCGCCATCGCTTCGCTCAACGGGAAGACAGTCGAACTACCGGCGCTAACGATGTCACCAGTTACAGCAGCGGGGTCAACTTCGGGCAAGGCTGCGCCAGCTTCGGCAGGGGCAGCGGCAGCAGGGGCTTGCGTGGCCGTTGCTTCAGCAGCGGGTGCTTGGGTTGCAGTGGCCTCGGCAGCAGGTGCTTCGGTTGCTGGAGCGGGGGCCGCAGCTGGACAACCCGCCAACAAAATAGCGGAAGTAATCAATGCGCCCATGAAAAGGCTCGCACGTTTCATTTGCATCGGTTCTCCTTAATTTTCGTATGTAACTCGTTTTCTGTTTTTCAAAATAATCGAATCGTCAAAGTTGAATTCATCAGTGCTTGTTCATTGAGCAAGATCTGCTTCTCAACGTTAACAAGAGCGAGTTAACGGTGGGTACGAGTCAATTTAGGAATTGGTTATCGAATGGTTAACAGATGGTTAATCGGTTGGGGAGGTGTAAGGTTGGGGAGAGGAGAGATGGGAAAGTAACAGAGTGGCAGAGTAACAAAGTAACTTTGCCACTCTGCTACTTTTCTACTTTGCCCGCATTGGACGCTTCGCTGGCGAAACACGGTTGTGGGGAAAGAACATTTCACAAAGTTCAATGATATCTTCAGAGGCAGCCAGCCAGCGCCAATCAAGCACACTATCTAATTCCGTGTCGACCACACCGGGCACAGTACGCACCCAACTCATTACATAGCCTGTCAGCGCGGATTGACTTTTGGCGAGGAGGAACATCATCAAGTCAGCATTTTCACTGTGATAACAGTTCAAAATCCAGACATGGCGCACATCGGGGTGGGGTGGCAAATCATGTAGGGCTTGGAAACATTCACGATCCATGCCTGGCGTCACATCAATCATAATATTGCCTGCCACCATGCGCGGCGTGGGACCAACCTCCATCTCCAGGTCGAGCAAGGTATCCAGATCTGCTCTTCCCCCAAAGCTGAGGATGGTGCTGGTTTCGCGCACACCATCTACGCTACGCACGACATCAAGCATAAAATCGTTGAACTCTTCGACATCGCGTACGAGACAGACAAAGCGCAGGTCGGCGCGGTGACGTAGCCAGTTTACCCAAAGCGGCGCAACGCCAGGTGTACGATAGCGGCTCACGTTTTGTAGTAGCTGCTCACGCGCGATTTCATCTTTGCCACTGACAATGTCGGCATCAATAAAGGCTAGGATTGGACTTTGGCGGCGAGACGGGGGGGCCGGCTCCTCTGCGTTGATTTGGAGATTTTTCAAACTTTTTGCCATAGGTTTCTAAAGTGAGGTCTGAATTCCCTTGGTATACTAGCGGGTGCCACAAAATAACACTTCCAGTTAGCCATCGAACGTGACCAAATAGTATTACCTGGTGCAAAGCATTAGTATTTTCGTAAACTATATCATACGTCGTCATTTTTCTCGAACAGCGGGGGGACAAATATACAATTGGAATATCAACACTTCTGGGGTAGGCTATACTAGTTGCTGATAGCTACTCAACCCTAGACCTACGGATTGAGCTGATAAGGATTTTTCTTGCAACGAGCCCAAATGCTGGAAATCTGTAGTTCTGCTTGGTTGTTTGAGTGGTTCCTGTTGTGGCTGTAGGTGCCATGGATTCCTATCACCGCCACAGTTGAAATTCGCCCGACTACAGAGGATCATCCGTATAATGTGGAGAGGAGAACCTATGAGATTGAGCCGTTTCCTAAAACTAGCGTCTGTTTCGAGCTTCCTGGCATTCGCTCTGTTCGTCACCATTGGGATGAAAGCTCCCGCCTGGAAAGTAGTCGAGGCCTCGTCCCTCAATCAAATCACTTCCATCCATGCCACCATCCCAGCCACCCTCACACTCGGAGCCATCAAAGATAATACAATCTTTGAAGCTACCGACAACAGTGGTGGCGCGTCTGAAGAGGTGTTGGCAGGTCAAACAAATCATGCTGGAGCGCGGCGTGCGCTCTTCGCCTTTGATCTCTCCCAAGTGGCGACCGATACTGAGTTGCTCAGTGTAACCTTGCGTTTGCAGGTAGAACAAGTAAAAACTTCGACAGGACTGCCCTTTACGCTTCACAAAGTAGCAAGTGATTGGGGTGAGGCAGGCTCAAGCGCAACCCAAGGGCAAGGCGCACCTGCTCAGAGTGGCGATGCAACTTGGAGCTATGCCTTCTTTACCGCTACCCAATGGAGTAATGTGGGCGGTGACTTTGTTGCGACTGCCAGTGCAACAACCACCGTGGGCGGAACGGGAAGTTACGAATGGAGTTCGCCACAGCTACTTAACGATGTTGAGAGTTGGCTAGCAAATCCAACAGGTAACTTCGGTTGGATGTTAATCGGTGATGAAACGTCTCCAGGCTCGGCCAAACACTTCATTTCTCGCGAGGGGACTCCGACCAGTGAGCGCCCGCAGTTGATTCTTACCTATGCGCAGAGAGTAACAGAAACACCGCCCATTCCAATCTATTTGCCCTTGGTTCAGCGCTAATAGTCCGCCTACTTAATTTTTAGAAATAGATTGTGACTATTCTCGAATAAACAGGCTAATTCTATTTCTAAAAATTAAACGGACATTCCACTAGGCAAAACTCGAATTGCGAATTACGAATCCTAGATCACCTATACCGCAATTTGTAATTCACAATTCATGCCTCTTGTACGCTTCAATGTATAATACAAGTTGATAGACTTTTCCCTATTCCCATCAAACAATTCACAAGTAGGTCTCCCTATGCGTAAACTCCTCCGTTTTTTCCTATACGTAATTGGGCTCGTTGTGATCGTCTTGCTTGTTAGTTATTTATATCTGCGTCAATCACTGCCACAGACTACAGGCACCATTCAACTGAGTGGATTACAGGGTTCAGTAGAGATCATCCGCGACAAGAATGGCGTACCCCACATCTTTGCCACGACCGATCTTGATGCGCTCTATGCCTTGGGGTATGTCCATGCTCAAGACCGCATGTGGCAGATGGAGATGAACCGACGAATCGGTAATGGCCGTCTCAGCGAGGTACTGGGCGATGCTACTCTCAGCATCGACAAGTTTCAACGTACCGTAGGTTATGCGCGTCTTGTGCACCAGGAGTACGATCTGCTTGAAGCGCGTACTCAGCAATCTTTGCAAGCCTATGCCGCAGGAGTCAACGCCTGGATCGCAGAAGGCAATCTTTTGCCGCCCGAGTTTCTCATCCTCGGCGTCAAGCCCGAACCTTGGACGGTCTACGATTCACTGGTTTGGGCCAAGATGATGGCCTGGGATCTGGGTGGCGACTACAAACTTGAATTGCTGCGCGCCAAACTTCTTGCTGCAGTCGGCCCCGAACGCGCCGCTCAGCTTCTGCCAGATTACCCCAAAGACGCAGTCACCATCCTGTCGGAAGTACAGAGATCGGGATCCGAGAGCGCTCAATCTCCCAATCTCCAATCCCCCATCTTTACCCTTGCTTCCAGCCTGCTGACCCTCGATACCCTCTTTAATTCCTTCACCAATGGCGGGCGCGAAGTCGGTAGCAACGATTGGGTGATCGGCGGAGCACGGACCGAAAGCGGCAAACCGCTCCTGGCCAATGATCCCCATCTCGGCGCCTCGATTCCTTCGATCTGGTATCTGGCTGAGATTCAGGGCGATCATCTACATGCGACTGGCACGACCTTTCCCGGCTTACCTGCCGTCGTGATCGGCCACAACGAAAAGATCGCCTGGGGCGTCACCAATCTCAACCCCGATGTGCAGGATCTCTATGTCGAAAAAATCAACCCAGCCAATCCCAATCAGGTGGAGGTCAATGGGCAGTGGCAAGATATGCAGATCAGCCAGGAGGAGATCAAGGTCAGCGGCGAGGATAAGCCAATCCAGTGGGCTGCCCGTTGGACACGCCACGGCCCACTGATCAGCGATGTCAGCGACACCTCGACGCCTGTAGCGCTGCGCTGGACTGCGCTCGACAACGACGATACCACCATCGACGCCTTTGTTGACATCAACTATGCCGCCAACTGGGAAGATTTCCGACGAGCGATGAGCAAATTTGTCGGTCCCAGCCAAAATTTTGTCTACGCTGACATTGAGGGCAACATTGGCTACTTTGGCCCCGGCCACATCCCGATCCGCAAACAGGGCAATGGCTATCTGCCTGTCCCCGGCTGGAATGACGATTATGCCTGGACCGGTTGGATTCCTTTTGAGGAATTGCCGCAAGCTTATAACCCTAAAGCTGGCTTTGTTGCCACCGCGAACAACAAAGTGGTGCCGGATGACTATCGCTACTTTGTTTCCAACGACTGGTCCGAACCTTATCGCGCCGAACGTATCACCGAATTGATCGAATCGCTGAGCAAAGATGGTGAAAAGATGTCTCCAGACGATATCGCCACGATCCAAGGTGATCAGAAGAGCACGGAAGTGCAGCGAACCTTGCCGCTACTGCTCGCGACTGCAAATAGCGAGGAAGATAGACAGGCTGGCAGCCCACAAACCGATCGTCAAAAGCAAGCGCTTGAACTCCTCGCCGGTTGGGATGGCAAACTGGCTATGGACAGTGCACCCGCCAGCATCTATGAGGCGTGGGTTATCAAGCTCACCCAGGCTATGTTTGAAGATGATCTGCGTGGCGACCTCTATGAGGAGATGAGCACGCGTCCCAATCCTGTTTTTGTGCTCAACGTGCTCAACGACCCGGCCAACAGCAAGGTCTGGTGCGACAATGTCTTGACCCCTGCGCTCGAAAGCTGCCAGGTTACCCTGTTAGATGCGCTCGACAAAGCGCTTGACGACCTCAGTGAGCGCTTAGGCGGTAACATGCAGCAGTGGCACTGGGGAAAATTGCACATCACGCAGTATCCACACCGTCCCTTCAGCGAGGTAAGTGCGCTCAAATGGCTCTTTCATCGTACGATTGCCAATGGCGGCAACGGTAGCACAGTCAACGTTGCTCCTTCGCGCATCAGTGAACCCTACTTGCAAGTTCACGTTCCCAGCTACCGGCAAATCATCGACATGAGCGATCTCAATGCCAGCCGTTTTATTATCACTACCGGTCAGAGCGGCAATTTGCTCAGCCCCCACTATGACGACTTTATCGAGCCGCACCGTGATGTGAAATATATCCCGATGACCTTTGGCCGCGACAACGTCAGCGGCGACCAGTTGACGCTACAGCCGAAATAAAAACGAACCATGAACCCAATCCACTTCATCCACGAACTCACCTGGGAGATGATCCCTGCCGAAGTGCGCCAACAGGCCAAACGTTGTTTGCTCGACACCATCGGCGTAGCGATCGGCGGGCGGCAGACTGAACTTTCACGGATTATCTATAATCACGCTGCTCGTGTCTTTGGCGGCAGCGGTGGACGGCTCTGGTTTGATGGTCGCACGGTCTCGATGGCTGGTGCAGCCCTGGCCTTGGGCATGACGATCGACTCGCTCGATCTGCATGATACCTGCCGACCCGTGAAAGGTCATGCTGGAGTAGCGCAAGTGCCGGTCGCGCTCAATACCCTGGCTTTGTCACCAAGCGGCGACATCAGCGGTCAGGAATTGTTGACTACTCTGGCGATGGCCTATGACATTGCCATTCGCACCGGTACTGCCCAACATGCTACGGTCTGCGACTATCACACTTCTGGCTCCTGGAATGCAGTCGGCTGCGCTGCGATTGTAGCCCGGCGCTTGGGGCTTTCCACTGAACAGACGCGCCACGCTCTCGGTATCGCCGAATATCACGGTCCCCGTTCGCAGATGATGCGCGCCATCGACTTCCCAACAATGGTCAAGGATGGCTCCGGTTGGGGGGCGATGGCGGGTGTAAGTGCGGGTCTGCTGGCGGCGGATGGTTTCACCGGCGCACCCGCCATCACGGTCGAAGCGGAAAATGCCGCTCCCTATTGGGCTGACCTGGGCGAACGCTGGTCGTTGATGATCCAGTGCTTCAAGCCTTATGCCGTCTGTTACTGGGCACAGGCGGCGCTGGCGGGCGTGATGAAGCTGCAACGGGCGCATGGCTTCCATCACAGCGAGATCACACGCATCGTCGTGCGCACCTTCTACGAATCGAGCCAACTAGCCATGCGTCACCCCACACTGACCGATGAAGCCCAGTATAGCCTGCCTTTTCCGGTTGGTGCACTGCTTGTACATGGCCGCCTGCTGCTCGACGAACTCTCGGGCGAAGCGCTCTACAACCCCGACGTGTTGCGCATCGCTGACCTGGTAGAACTGGTCGAGGACGACGATTGCAATGCTCATTTCCCGGCAGAACGACTGTCGCGCGTGATCATCGAAATCCGTAATGGCGGGCACTTTGACTCTGGTATTGTGCGTCCCCTGTGGGATCTCTCTGCACCGCCCAGCGATGAGGAACTGATCGCAAAATTCCGTGGACTGGCGGAAAGTTACCTGTCCGCCCAACGTGCTGCCGCACTGGAGCAGATGATTTGGCAGATTGAAGAACTGCCGCAGGTGTCAGAATTAGTAGAGTTATTGGCTGCCCCGTAACGTTGTGCAAGTTCTGTTTTATGGGAGAATAGGATGAGTGGAGTTCTACAAGTGATCGATCATGTCCAACTGGCGATGCCGCCCCAAGAGGAAGAGAAAGCGCGTGCCTTTTACGCTGGCATTTTAGGCTTGGAGGAAGTGGCAAAACCACCCAATCTGGCCAAACGGGGCGGTGCCTGGTTTGAATTAGGCAGTGTCAAAGTGCATCTGGGCGTGGAAGAACCATTTCATCCGGCCAAGAAAGCGCATCCTGCTTTTCGGGTCGAAGGCTGGGAAATGTTGATTGCCCGTTGCCAAGCCGCAGGCTATGCGATTATCCCGGATGATCAAATTCCCGGCGTGCGTCGGGCTTATGTTCACGATCCATTTGGCAATCGGATTGAGTTGATCGATGGCGGCTGAGTGATCAAGACAGATTTAGTACCAAACCTAGACTGCGATCCATTTCGTTGATCATGTGATTAGGCAATTCACTGATAAACTCATCCAGCCACGCTTTATCAATCGTCGTCAGTTGAGTGATGTTAATCACAGAATCTTTTGCCAGTCCTGAAAGTTCTTTGGGCAAAAACACATTGCCTGGGATGGCTGCATATTTGAGATTAGAGGTAAGCGATAGCACGATTACAGTTGCAAGATCGCTACGGTTAAAATGGTCATCTTGTACTATTAAAACTGGACGACGATACCCTGGCGTTGAGCCCCGTGGTTCACCCAAGTCTGCCCACCAGATTTCGCCGCGTGCGGGGATTACCATTCAGCCTCCAATAGTCTTTGGCGCGCCCTTTTTGCCAACTCTTCTGGAAGCGTGGTATCAAGTTTTGCACAAGCTTGGTTGATTCGTTCGGTCAAATCGCTTTGTTGACGCATCAGGATAAATTCGCGCAACGCATGGGCATAAAGCTCACTACGACTGATACCAAGTCGTTTGGCGAACTCTTCGGCCTGAATAAACAGATCATCGGGCAGGGAAATTGCTGTTTTCATATCGGTAGTATAACTGGGTATAACTGGACCGTCAATCCGAGTTAAAAGAATGTCGACAAACTCTACTTCAAACGCTCACCTTCACCCCATCACCTTCAACAAACCCGCTGTTGACTTTTTCTCTGGCGCTCTGCTCGGCAACGGCGGATTAGGAGCAGTTGTCACCACCCGCCCAGACGCAGTCGTGATCCGTTTTGGCCACAACAACGTCTGGGACATTCGTGTCGCCGAGGATCACGCAGATGAGATCGGCATTTTCGCCGAGATCTTCGAACGGGTGAAGGCCATCCCAGCGCACTATGCCACGCTCGACGAAGATCCCTGGTACAAAGCCTACTGCGAAACGATGCAGGAGAATTATCGCAAACCCTACCCACGTCCCTTTCCCTGCGGTTCACTCATTCTCGGCTTCGACCGACGCAGAGTCGAGTTGCTCGGCCATCGGCTTGAAATTGCCAGCGGCCTTTGTCGGGTCGAGTTGTTGGCTGAAGGCAAACCGGTGTCTCTGGAGATCTTTGTCGAGATGGAGTCGGATCGGCTCTGGCTACGGCTGGTCGATGACAATGGCAACCTTGTACCCAATCCCTTCGACCGAGTGCGCCTCTTGCCCGATCCAGACAGCATGAAAGATCCTTCACTCGCTGGCACAGACGATCCTGAAGCGTGGAAGGCGTTTCCAGGTGATATTGAATTGCCCGCCACAACCACCCGTTTTGCTGCGTTTGAAGAGGTTGAGTCTCATGCGCTTGCCTTTCGTCAAGTGTTGCCCTTTCTCGAAAAAGGCAACGCTGACCACCCCAAAGATCGTGCCTTCCGATTGGCAGTGCGGGTTAACGGGGCGTTGGAACGTCATAGCCGTATTAACTGGCATGGTGTCGTCGAAGAGCAGGGAGCTTTGGAACGTTCTCTCCCTGCAACTGATCAATTTCTAGCCTGTGTCCAACTAGATGAAGGTTTGGCCAGCACGGTCTCGATGGGCTGCAACGGTGTGAGTGAAGTCACCTCGGTCAACCATGCAAACGCTGCCGCAGCCAGTCGTCAAGTGTGGGATGCCTATTGGCAACGGTCGGCCATCGCCTTGGACGACGAACTGCTGGAGCGTACCTGGTATTGGAATCTCTATTTTCTGCGCTGTGCGCTGCGTCCGGGTGTCACCTGCCCTGGTCTCTTTGCCAATTGGAGCTATCGCCAAATTGGTGTGGCATGGCATGGCGACTATCACATGAACTACAACACCCAGCAACCATTCTGGGCCACCTTCTCCAGCAACCATGTCGATCTGCATCTGCCCTATGTCGATCTGGTCGATCATCTGCTGCCGATCAGCCGCAAGTGGGCAAGCGAATATTACGGGCTGCGCGGTGCCTATTATCCCCATTCAGCCTACCCCACCGAGATGAACATCATGCCCTATCCGGTGCCGACCTGGGGCTGGGAGATCTGCGAGACGCCGTGGACAGTGCAGAGCCTCTGGTGGCACTACCTCTACACGCAGGATGTCACTTTTCTGCGCCAGCGAGCCTTACCACCGCTCAAAGATGCGGTGCTCTTTCTGGTCGATTACATGCGCCGACCTGAGGCCCGCAGCGAACAATGGGGAGACAATTGCTACCATATCTTCCCGACCGTGCCGCCCGAACTCTACGGTTTGATGCCAGGTTTTAAGTTCAACAACGACTGCCTGGTCGATCTCACGTTGACCAAGTTTGTCTACAAAGCCTTTCAGCAATCCTGTACCATTCTCGATTGCCAAAGCGACGAAACCGAACTGCTCTCCGCTATCGACGAGATTCTGGCCCACTTTCCCGACTATCCCACTGCGCGATCGCCATTGGGAGAAGTCTTTGTCTCAGTACCTGGCGAAGCGGCAGACACGATCTACAATGTGCCCAACAGCGCCATGACGGTTTTCCCCGGCGAAGAACATGGCCTGCACTCGCCACCGGAGGAATACCAGATTGCAGCTAACTCCTACCGCAATCACCGCACCGAAGGTGGCAATGAGCTGGTCTTTCTCAATTTGCAAGGTGCACGGTTGGGACTGCTCGATCTGGAGCGCTTCAAGCGTCAGATCGAGTACTGTCTGCTGCCTAATGGAACCTGTACTGACATGGTTTTGCAGGTGCAGGGCCGCTATCCCGATACCCTGCCCTTCGACTTCATGGCCCCAATGGGCATCTGGTTCGAGAACTTTGCCCTGCCCGTGGTGATCAACGAGTGCCTGCTGCAAAGCTACAACGGCGTGATTCGTCTCTTTCCGAACTGGGATTTGCAGCGGCGCGCCGAATTTCACACGTTACGGGCAGTCGGGGCTTTCCTGGTCAGCGCCGCTTGTGAGCTTGGTGACGTGCAGTGGGTGGAGATTGTGAGCGAGGCGGGTGAGATGTTGCGCATTATTGTGCCGTGGGAAAGTGGAGCACAGGTGAATGCTAGCGAACGTGAGTTTGCGGTTGGCAGCGGACCAGTGGAGATTACGACAAAGCAGGGAGAGACCGTTCGCCTAATCAGCCGCCTGCGCTAAATCGAGGTGTTCTTCAATCCACTCTCGGGCCAAAGCCGACATCGACTTTTGCGCCACAAGCGCTTCGGCATAAAGAATGCCTTTGAGCGTTGCAGGAAGATGAATGGTTAATGAATCGTCGGTGTCGTCAAAGATCTTGTTAAGGTCTACAGGTTCGAAGCGGGTTGCTGCAAAGAGATAGCCTTTTTCACTGCCTGGTTCACCATGAGTTTCATCAATGATGCGGATCATTCCTGACGATAGAGATGGTTCGCTAGACAGTACGCGATAGACTTTGCCTTCTGATAATGATCCTTCATACCCTTCATTATTGATGCACTTTACGTAGTTCATTTTCGTTGTTCCAGATCACGAATTGCTTTATCTTCAACTCGACCGATTCCTGTGGCTTCAAACCAATGGATTTCAGCTTCAACAATTTTACCATCAAAATACTGAATAATAGCCTTACCTTTTAGTTTTCGCCATCTGCCTTTGCCATACTTTTTTTGCAGATAGTGACGAATCTTGACACCACTACCTTTGGCGATAACTTCAATTTCAAAGAGTTCGCTCAGATACTCAAAATCACGCCTTGCCAATGATAAATATCCTATTTGCCGATTTTATAGATTGTAATATCGTATAACCATGAGTAATATTATGCCATATTCACAACCGATTTAATAACCTCTGATGAATCATAAAAATCGAACTGATGTTTATCGAAATCTCTATGACTGAATTACCCCTATTGGCTTCATGCCGCCCGCTCGGACGAACCGGCTTTCTTGCCTCGATTCTCGGTGCTGGCGACCTAGCTGACCGCAACTTACCGCTGGAAACTTGCGTGGCAACGCTGAGGCGTGCCCTGGATTTCGGACTCAACGTAGTCGATACTGCTCCGGGCTACGAAGATGGCTACTCCGAGCAGATCGTCGGCGAGGCGGTCAAGGGGCGGCGTGATGAACTCTTTATCATCGACAAGATCGACGAGTTGGACGAGCCAGTTGCGCCGCAGATTGAAACCTCGCTGCGCCGATTACAACTCGACTACACCGATGCTTTTGTCTTCCACGGTCTTTCGTCGATGGAAAAATTTGAGCAATTGATCCAACCTGGTGGCGGATTCGACCAGTTGAGTGACTGCATCCGCGCTGGCAAGACGCGCTTCCGTGGCATCTCCTCCCACAATCCAGATGTGTTGCAGGCGGCCATCGAGGCTGGACTCTGTGATATTGTACTCTTCCCGGTCGGGCCTTTCGTCGATCTGCGCTATATCCATGAAATTCTGCCGCTCGCCAAGCGTCGTGGCGTCGCAACCGTCTGCTTCAAGACCTATGGTGCAGGCAAATTGTTGGGCGACACCAGCGGCTACAATCAACCGCTGCAATTGCGCCCGCGTGGCAAACTCTCCTCTGGCGGCGTGGATGAGACGGAGGCAGTGCTGCCGCGACTGACTGTACGTGAATGTCTACACTACACGCTCACCCTCGACCCGGATGTGGCCCTGTTGGGGCTGAGCTTCCCGAATGAGCAGGATGCCGCCTTTGCGGCGCTCAAGGAGTTTCAACCGCTTTCGGCTGAGGAGATGGAAGCAATCCGCCGCCGGGCTGTGCTGGCGCGGCAGGATAAGGGCCCTTGCTGGTGGAATCCTGACCCGATGTTATAACGGAAGTGCGGGTGGCGAGTGGTGGGTGGCGGGTGATTCCGCAATCTGCATTTTAAGTCAGGAGAACGGAATGAAACGGTTGGTTTATCTTTTCTATGTAGAAATCCTGATCAACTTTGTCAGTATCTACCAGTCGATCTTTACACCTGCGGCCTTTGTTGCGCAGTTTGGCGATCAACCTGTTGCGCCAGTGGCGTTGGAGGTTGTACGCTGGTATGGCGTGCTGCTGATTGTCCTCTCCTACCTGCTCTGGCGTGGGTTGCGCCAAGGTGGTGTCGCGCTACGGCTGATCTTGGAAGCCTTATTGCTGGGTGACATCATCCAGCTTGCAGTTGCGTTTGCTACCGCCAGGAACTTGGGCAATTGGCCCTTTGTCGTGATCATGGCAATTGTACTTTCGGTTGTACTTGCCGTGGCACGTTTGCTTTATCTCAATTTTGATAACAAACAAAGGGCGTAGTTTTGGGTGTAACCCAAGCGAAATCTAGTATGCCGTATTTTGCAAGAAATGACTCACTGAAAATGGAAACGGCAAAGCTACAATTAACAAAAATCTGGAAGGACGAGGTGGAAAACTTCTATCAAATGGTCGTTTCAGCCTCAAATGGACGTTTCACAGCAACAGTTGAAGATTATTTCGTGCCAGAAGAAATCGCTAGTTTTGCCCAGCAACTACTAAACTTTCCACAACATCTTGATCACGAGGTTGTTTTTGAGTGGGGTAAAGACCACGATGATAGTGATAGCTATCTTCGCTTGCGAGCTTATGTTTATGATCAACTAGGACATGTTGCACTCGAAATACGAATGCGTACAAATGGTATTGCTCCATGGACTTCGTCGGCTTGTTTTGCAATTGCAACGGAAGCAGCTTCGCTAAACAAATTGGGAGAAACGTTAAGCAGGTGGGCGCGTAGCGATGAAATTGAGTATGTACATGAATTCTATCTTCGCATTTGATCTAGCTGTTGCGAGCCACTACAAATTATATGAGCCTTGTGAAAGACCAACCTGTTAGTAGCACAGACGCACAAGAATTTCTTGTCAAACATTTTGGATTGGGAATTGGGTCGCCCGTTCTGGTCGGCGAAGGGGCGTGGTCGCGCTGTTTTGGTTTTCGGCATGGTGACGAAGAGCTGGTAATTCGTTTCGGCAAGTATGTAGATGACTTCGAGAAAGACCAACGGGCCTATACCTTAGCTTCGCCCGATCTGCCTATTCCCAATGTGCTCGAAATTGGCGAAGCCTTTGATGGCTACTACGCCATTTCCACCCGTGCTTATGGCATTCCCTTGGAGCAGGTGAGTGCCAGCCAATGGGTGGCGCTGTTGCCATCGCTTGTCTCGGCCTTAGAGGCAATGCGTAAAATTGACTTATCGGCAACCACTGGCTTTGGTGGTTGGGGCATCGACGGCAATGCGTCTATGCCCAGTTGGTCGCGCTTTCTATTCGCCGCACTGGAAGATACCCCAGACCGCCGCACGCACGGCTGGCGCAAGAAATTGGCCGCGCATCCACAAGCGGAAGCAACCTTTGTCTGGGGCATGGACTTGCTCCAACAACTGGTAAACGATGACGTGCCGCGTAGCTTGCTTCATTGTGATTTGGTCAACCGCAACGTGCTGGTAGAGGGCAATCGTCTCTCTGGCATTTTCGACTGGGGCTGCTCGATCTACGGCGATCACTTTTACGAATTAGCCTGGTTCGATTTCTGGTCGCCCTGGTACCCGGATCTGGACATCGGCCTTTTGCATTCAGGGCTTGAACAACACTGGCGTGAAGTGGGTTATACGCCTGTTGATAAGGAAGCACGTTTGGCAGCCTGCTACTTGCATATCGGACTGGATCATCTCGCCTATAATTCCTACACGGGTGACGAGGTCAACTTGTTAGCGACGGCAGCGCGGATGCGGACGTTGGTGAAAAAGGGTTGAGATGTTGGCTTGTCTGATTTTTGACTGTGATGGCACGCTGGTGGATAGTGAGCGGCTGGGTATGGAAGCCTTCGTCGCCACCCTTGCCACCCTTGGCATTCTGGTATCGACCGATAATTGTTTGGAACGTTATCGTGGTTGGCAGCTTGATGCGATGGTCTCTGATGTGGCACGCCGCACGAGTGACTTTCGTGGTGACGAGTTTATCCCTTTGTATCGCAAACACGAGCGCGAGTTGCTTGCCAGCCAATTGCGCCCGATCCCTGGTGTGAAGCGGATGCTTGATCGACTCATATTGCCCAAATGTGTTGCTTCAAGTGCGCCGCTTGATAAGATCCGACGATCACTACAAACAACTGGTCTTGGCCATTATTTTGGTGAAAAACTCTTCAGTTCGTACGAAATCAAAAGTTGGAAACCAGAACCCGATCTGTTTCTACATGCTGCCAAGTCAATGGGATTTCTATCATCGCAATGTGCGGTGATAGAAGATAGTAGGGTTGGAGTAGAAGCTGCTCTTGCCGCACGGATGAAGGTGTTTTATTTTGGTTCAGAGCAGAAGATAACAGAGATGGGTGAAGTCACGATGTTTCAGCACATGAGCGAATTACCCAACCTCATCCTTTCATCATAAAAAGGTGCAACAGGATGGATTCAAGAGCATCTGGAACAGAATCGTTTTATAGCATAATTTTATCGGTCAAATTGTACGCTTTTTCCAATCATACAACGAGAACTCATGCACATCATCAATTCAAAAACATTGACAACCTATGTCCAAGCTCTGTTCCAAAGCGCAGGCGCACCGGTCGAACATGCGCAGTCAGTGGCGGCTTCCTTGGTCAGCGCTAATTTGGCCGGACACGATTCACACGGCGTCATCCGCACGGTGCAATACCTGGCAAGTATGAAAGACGGCGTGATCAGTGGAACGGCCAAACCTGTGATCACACGCCAAACTGCTGCCGTCACGTTGGTCGATGGGCAACGCAGCTTTGGTCAGGTCGGTGCCCATTTCACGATGACAACAGCTATCGAAAAGGCCAAAATCTATGGCATCGCCACCAGTGCCCTTTACAACAGCGGCCATGTTGGTCGCCTGGGCGAATGGGTGCAGATGGCTGCCGATCAGCAGATGATTGGCCTGGGTTTTTGCAACGGTGGCAGCAAAGGTGGCTTGGTCGCACCGCATGGAGGCGCGGCACGGCGTCTCGGTACCAATCCGCTTGCTTGCGCCATTCCCCGTGCTTCTGCCCCGCCGATTGTCATCGACTTTGCCACCAGCGTGGTCGCCGAAGGCAAGATTCGAGTTGCCCGCAATAGCGGCAAATCTTTACCGCCGGGGCGCATCCTCGATGTCGATGGTGCCGCCAGCATTGACCCCAATGCACTCTATGCTGGCGGCATGTTGTTGCCGATGGCTGAACACAAGGGCTACTGCATGGCGTTGATGATGGACTATCTGGGCGGTGTTCTCACTACGGGCAGTTGTCCCATGTTGCCCGGCTTTAAATGGGGCAATGGGGTGCTCTTTATCGTGCTCAATATCGAAGCGTTCCAAGCAATTGATGAGTTCCTGGCCGAAGGTGAAACACTAGCCCAGGCCATGAAATCGACCCCACCCCGTGCAGGTTTTGAAGAGGTGCTGCTGCCAGGTGAACCAGAACAACGTATGACAGTCGAACGCTTGCAGCATGGCATTCCAATCGATAAGCAAACCTGGCATCAGTTGGTGGAGGCGGGAGAGCAGTTAGGAGTTACTGTACCCGCCTAAGTTTATTATCTATTCGCTCACTTGTTTTCACTCACCTTACCAATATGGAGGACTCGATGCACCCCATTACAAAACTCACCGTGCCTGCTGGCAAGCTCGGTATTCATTGGTTTGAACAAAGCTCGTATGCCCTTAAGAGTACAAGCGGCACGCTTTTGTTGACCGATCCCTACTTTCCAACAGACCGTCCTGGTGAACATTTCATTCATCCGCAGCCGCCGGTTAACGCCGCCGAACTGCCTGCTGACATTGTACTACTCACCCATTCGCATCTCGACCATACTCATCCGGAAAGTATTGCGCCGCTACATGCCGCCCATCCCGATGTCATCTACGTTGGGCCGCAGGATGCCATCGACAAGGTGATTGCTGGCGACGGCATCGACCCGGCGCACACGCGAGTAATTCAGGCGGGTGATACGATCCAAGTGAAGGATGTCGTGATCCATGCCGTCTACTCCAAACCGCCATCTGGGGATCCATCGGCCAAGATCGCTCCGCCCGATGTGCCTCATCTTGGCTATGTCGTCGAGATGAGCGGCAAACGAATCTACGTCAGCGGCGATCCAATCAACACCTTTGCCGACTTGCCCGAACTGGTTGAGCCGATAGCGGCACTCAAGCCCGACATCGGATTTATGACCACTCATCCAAACGAAGGCGAATTTCCCTTCTTCCCTGGCAGTGCCTTGATGGCGCAGCGCATCGGACTCAAGGTGGCCGTACCTGCCCACTATCAATGCTTCGTCAAGCGCAACTATGATCCGCAAGAATGGGCCAAACATTTCACCGCTGGGTCACCACAAACGTTGATCATCGAACACAATTCGGCTATTGTCTGGGGATAACTGTTATTTATGAAGGAT
Organism: Caldilineaceae bacterium; assembly: GCA_046328715.1. Taxonomy (GTDB): domain Bacteria; phylum Chloroflexota; class Anaerolineae; order Caldilineales; family Caldilineaceae; genus JAXLWB01. The sequence continues at coordinate 33,223 of JAXLWB010000022.1, forward strand.
AGAGGGGTGAGGGGTGAGGAATGAATTCTTCCAACCTCACCCCTCACCCCTCCCACCTCACCTCTCCTCCCATGAAAATTACTCATTTTGAAATTCGTAAAGTGCCGCCCAGTTGGGTTTGGCTCTTCATTCACACCGACGCTGGCATCAGTGGTATTGGTGAACCGTTTTTGGAAAATCATGGCGACAGCGTGATCGCTGAAGTGCGTCGTCTGGAGCCTTTTCTAATCGGCAAAGATCCACGCCGGATCGAAGAACTGTGGCAGACGATGTATGAGGCGGGACTGGGCTACAAAGGCGGCCCTGTGACCATGAGCGCACTTAGTGGCATCGATATGGCGCTTTGGGATATTGCCGGCAAAGAGGCTGGGCTGCCTGTTCATCGTATGTTGGGCGGCACCTGCCACGAACGTATTCGTATGTACCGCACTTCACCCAGTCAATTGCCCTATTGTGTAGAGCCAGGACAACCCTATCGTGCAGGCAAGCCGGAACGCCAATTACCGCGTGACGATCCACAAAGCTGGGAAGAAGTTGCACGAGTTTTGGTGCAAGAATGGGGCTTCCGGGCCTTGAAAGTCCATTTTGGCCCAGGCGAAGGCTTGGAAGTGACCAAACAAATTGATCGCTTTGGTGAATATTTTGCCGCAGTGCGCAAAGGAGCAGGCGAAAATGTCGATGTGGCGGTGGACATCCACAACCCCCATCCACGGATCGCCATGCAGATGATCTCCGTCCTGGAACCGCATCGTCCGCTTTTTATCGAAGAGCCGATGCCGGTTGAGCGGGTGGACGTGCTTGACCAAATCGCCGCCACCACTCGCGCACCGATTGCCGCCGGGGAGCGTTGGATGGGCAAGTGGATCTTCTTTGATGCCTTGCGCCGCGGTTCGTTGGCCGTCGTACAGCCTGATCTCGCTCACGCTGGTGGTATCACCGAATGCAAAAAGATTGCAGCAATGGCTGAGGCAGCCTATGCCAAAGTGGCGATTCATGCTCCGCTCAGCCCATTGGCTCTCGCCGCTTCTATTCAGTTGGACGCCTGCTTGCCCAACTTTCTCGTGCAAGAACACAACGAAGTCAACGATTGGCGTGAGGAGGGTAAAACCTGGATCGGCAAAGGTTATCTTAAAAAGCCCTTTGTGCTGGACGAAGATGGCTGTGTCGCCGTGCCTCAGACACCGGGTCTAGGGATTGAACTAGATGAGGATGGCCTAAAGGAAGTGATGCGCCAACCTTGGAGTGAACGACGAGGATAATCAATGAATCACATCCCAAAACTTGCTGCCCAAGTCTACACCATTCGAGACTTCATTAAAACCGTTCCCGACTTTGCCGCCAGTATGCGCAAACTGCGTCAGATTGGCTACGCAGGTGTGCAACTCGATCTAGAGCATCATCCCGACCTGCCCACTGCCGAGATCAAGCGCATCTGCGACGGCGAGGGCTTGACGATCTGCATCAGCCATTTCGGCTATGAACTGTTCGAGAGTGAACTGGAGAAGATTATCGAGCGTCAGCAGATTTGGGGCTGTACCCAGACAGCGATTGTCGCCATGCCTGAACGCTTCCACGAGATGGGTGCAGCGGGCTATCGCCGTTTTGCGGCTGAAGCCACTGCCATCGGCGAACGATTAGCTTCGGCAGGTATCACCCTCAGCTACCACAACCACAGCTTTGAGTTTGTGCGCTTTGGCGAAGAGACTGGGCTGGAGATTATCTTCAACAGCAGCGATGCGCGCTTTCTCAAAGCCGAGATCGACACCTACTGGGTGCAACATGGCGGCGGCGACCCCGCAGCCTGGATTCAGCGCGTGGCCGGTCGTATGCCAGTTGTTCACTTCAAGGATATGGTGATCCTGCCCGATGGTACGCAGATGTTCGCTGAGATCGGAGAAGGCAACCTGAACTGGCCTGCTATCCTCGAAGCAACCCATGCCACCCAAGTGCCCTGGATCGTCGTCGAGCAAGATCGCTGCCTGCGCAATCCCTTTGAGAGCCTGGCGCTGAGCCATCATTATTTACGGAGCTATGGTTTGGGGCAATGATCGTTCGCTGTGATCTGGACAAACAAGCCTGGAAGAACCACGAAGTACTCGAAATACAGGAAAGAAAACTTATATGATTTCGTGTATTTCGAGTACTTCGTGGTTGAAAAGATATTGGTAGGACTGATGAGCAGTAGAAGCGTGAATTTCGACTGCAATTCACGAGTCACGTTTCATGCATCACATTTCACGCCCCAATCACCACTCGTTTACCATCCTGTTGCGCCGAGAGCCGAATCGCATCCCACAAGCGTGCCATGCGCAGACCGACTTCGGGCGGACAGGGATTGGCGATTTCTCCGTTGCGCACGGCCAAAAATTGTTGCCAAACGCCCATTGACTTGGGCACTTCGACCGCTTCGGGCTGCGCTTGACCGGTGCGTTGAATGTTGAGAAAGTGGCCCCAGATATTGGTAAAGATCACTCCTTGCGAACAGAAGACCCGCACATCCGAGGTGGAGCGGGTGCAGGTGTCGCCGCAGGCGTTCATCGTCACCATCGCGCCTGATTTTAGCCGTGCCATCACCGCACCGAGAATTTCCACCGGCGTCTCCCGATTGTCGAACCAGGCCGAGACCTCCACGAAGTCTTCGCCTGCCAAGTCGGTGATGGTGTTGAGCATATGGGCACCGGTATCAAAGAGGAAGCCGCCGCCAGAAACCTCTGGCTGCTGCCGCCAGGTACCGATGTTGGGCGTGCGCCAATTCTCCCAAGAGAGACCGGAAACGGTGAGGATCTGCCCCAACTCGCCGTTGCGTAACATCCGTTCTGCTGTGCGAATCTGCGGCGACAAGCTGCCTGGAAAGGCCACCACCAGCAACTTGCCGGTGCGGTCGCGGGTCTCAATCAATCCCTCGGCCTCGGCAGCTGTGATCACCATTGGCTTTTCCAACAGCACGTCAATACCAGCCTCCATGCAGGCTTTAGTCTGTGCATAGTGATAAGAATGAGGCGTGATAATAAAAGCGGCATCGAGTTGACTGCCGTATTCCTGCAACAGCCGATCAATATCTGGCTGATTCGGCGGTGGCGTCAATCCAGCGGACTGATATAGTTCGACGACCTGGGCATAACTGGCGGCGGAAGGTTCACATACCACAGTGATCTGCGTCGTCTCTTGTTGGGCGAGCATGGAGCGGATATGTCCCTGTGCCATGCGTCCACAGCCGATCATGGCGGTTCGGGTTGGTGTTTGATGAAGCATGATAATCTGAAACTCTGTATTTTCTGGTTTGATTCGGTGGGTAGAAATAAAAACCTCCACCTAAATATTCTTGGTGGAGGTTATCGTACCATATTTGGGCCGAGGAAGAAAGCAAATTCACGTTTCGGTTTGATCGTTACTGCCCTGCCATCGCCCCTGCCATTGTCCCTTTAATCAAATACTGTCGTGCGAAGACGAAGATTAATAATGAGGGCAACATATAGAGCAACGCCATCGCATTCAACATGCCGTAGTCGAGATTGGTGTAGGCGATCAGCGCACGGAACAAACCGAGCGGCATAACAAACTTTTCGCCGTCGGAGAGCATGATCAAAGGCAAGAAGAACGCTCCCCAAGCCCCGTTGAAGGAGAGAATCGCCGCTGCACCCACGCCTGGTAATGCTAAGGGAAAGACGATACGGCTCAAGGTCTGCCAGCGCGAGGCTCCATCTAACCAGGCCGCCTCTTCCAATTCGAGCGGCACGGTGTCGAAGAAACCTTTCATCACCCAAAGCATAAAGGGAATCGTGCCGACGGTGATACCAATGATGACCCCAGCCAACGTGTTGATGAGATGTAGATTGCGGATGATCAGATAAAAGGGCAGCACGGTTGCCGTACCAGGAATGATCTGGATCAGCAGGATCGCAAACATCAGGGCTCGTTTGTAGCGAAAGCTGCCCCGTGAGAGTGCATAACCACCAAAGGCGCAAACGATCAAGCCCAGCACCACACTGCTTAGCGAAACAACCAGGCTGTTGCGCATCAAGGTCAGCGCTTGACCGCGTCCGATGATGGCATCGTAAAAATGATCCCAAGTAAAGGATTCCGGCCAGTAGAGATAGAGGCTAGAAACGTTGGCTGGTTTGTTGGTGAAGGCACTCAAAAAGGGCCAGATAAACGGCAACAGAATAAAGAAGGAAAAGATCAGCAAAAAGAGATAGATCGCCGCAACCTCCCAACTCCATTGCGACGGTTTGTTACCTGCTGAAGCCACCTGTTTTGCTGTTGTCACAAAATTTCTCCATTTACGAGGGGTTGGAGGGATGAGGGGTGAGGAAAACGTTACTCACCCCTCTTCTACACCTCCACCCGCATCAATCGCACATAGACCAGCGCCAGCAACAGGCTGATCACCAACATGATCATCGCCGCTGCGCTGCCAAAGCCCAGTTCAAAGTACTGGAAACCCTGGTTGTAGACATAGATGCCGAGCAACTCCGTGGCATTGCCCGGTCCGCCACGGGTGAGGCCAAAGACCAGGTCAAACATGCCCAGACAGCCGATCGTGTTGAGCAGCAACCAGAGCAAGAGCACGTAACGGATCAACGGCAGTTTGATGCTAATCAACATCTGCCACCCGTTGGCCCCATCCATCGTGGCTGATTCTAGCACCTCTTTGGGAATGCTCTCCAATCCTGCTAGAAAGAGGATCATGGCAAAGCCGGAGTTGTTCCAAAAGTTGACCAGCACAATTGAGAGCATGGGCAGGGTACGCGTCCAATTGACCGCTTCGATACCAACGTAGCCGATCAAACGGTTCAGCGTGCCAAACTCCTTCGCTCCCAACATCGACGACCAGATCAACGCCTGCGTGATGCCTGGAATGACCATCGGCAACACGATCACAGCCAGCAGAAAGTTTTGTCCGCGTAGCTTGCGTCGGTTGAGAATCAGCGCTGCAATCAGCCCCAAGCTGAATTGACCAACATTAGTGTAAAAGGTATACAAGAGCGTCAGCCAAATCGAGTGATAAAAGCGACCGTCGGAAAAGAGCTTGATGTAGTTCCGTATCCCAATAAAGGTGTAATCCAACGCCTTGGGACCGGCCAGCGCCAGGTCGGTGAAGCTGACATAAATGGCCCAAACTCCTGGCAGCACGGTGAAGACAAAGATCATCAACAGCGCAGGAGCCAGAAAGAGCAAGAGAAGGCGGTTTTGTGTACGAATCATAGACACTCAGGTTTTGCTATACTAGGCAAACTCCGGCAATAGATCCTTCTGCAAGCGCAACATTTCATCCAGCATAACCACGGCACCGCGATAGGATTTGACTGTTGGGTCGAGCAGGAGCGCTTGTAGCAGCTTGTTGCGTGACTTTTCAGCATAGGCTTCGACAATCAACTTTTGAATGCTGCCTTGTACTCGAATCATGGCCGCCACGGCTTCGGGAAGAGGTTGCATTGGGCAAGGGTGCAGTCCATCTTTATCCACGATGGCAGGCATCTCGACCGTCATATCCTCCTGAATGCCAGGAATCGATCCCCGATTGGGATAGATAATGGCTGGAATTTCGCCGCGGATGCCGCAGGCGATGCCTTCCATGATCGGCACCAATACCTCGCGTGACTTTGCCATTTGGAAGTCACTCGCAAGAGCATTAGCTTGCGCCGCATCGGGATTGGCTTGCGCCGCATCGGTGTTTTGGGCAAATAATGGGCGAGATGTCGGGTTAGATGCCATCGAGTAGATCAGGCTTGGAATCTTCCCCGTCTGCCAGGGATGGCCTTGCGCTGGATCGTAGTAAAACTGGAGCGGCGTCGAAGCGAGAAATTCGCCTGCCCAGCGGATGTATTCGCCGTGATGGTTGGTCGAAGGCGAGGGCCACAAGCCATAAGTGCGGAAGAGCACACGGCTGAGCGCCAACTCGTCCCACTCGGCCAAGGGGTCGGCGCGTGCTTCCTTTTGACGCAAGAGCGGATAGAGATCCTCGCCGGTCTGGCGGTCGCGGATCTCTTGAAACCAGGTGAAGTGGTTGAAGCCACAGGCCGCCGTCTGCAAGGTCTCTTCTGGCCGTTCGAGCAATTGCGCAATCTGCCCCAGCCCGATAAAGACGCCATGACAAAGCCCCACTGCCTTGATCTTGGTCAGCCGATCCAGCGCCTCGCACAGTTTACTTTCCGGGTTAGAGAAATTGAGTAGCCAGGCATCGGGGCAAAGCCGTTCCATCGCCTGCGCCACTTGCAGGATCGGCCCCATGTTGCGCAAGGCGTGAAAGATGCCACCGGGGCCGCCATTTTCGCCGTAGATCTGTTCGGAACCGTAGAGGCGCGGCACATGAAAGTCCTGCGCCCAATAGAGATAGCGATTGACCTCCAGCGCCGTCACGACGAAATCGGCCCCATCCACTGCTGTATCGAGATCGGTCGTCGTGACAACCGTGGCCTTACGTCCTAATTGTTCGACGCCGCGCCGACAAAATCGTTCGGTCTCGCCCAGGTGCTCGGCGATCACATCCATCAGCACCAGTTCGAGATCGAATTCGTTTAGCGGATCGCTCAGCAACACATCGGCCATCGTCCGCCCGGCAAACGAACGGCTGCCTGCGCCGATAAAGGCGATTTTGAGTTTGGACATAGGAGTATGAGGTTGAGAAATTAGAGATTGAGAGATTGTAACTATTCAAGTTCCTTTAGAGACGCGGATATTTGGTAACGCGGATCGCTCCGGTAGATACATCCAATCCGCGCTTTCTACTATCAGCGTCTCTGGCTGAGTAATTACAATCTCCTAATCTCAAAACTATAACTTCTTCACCTTATCCGCGCCCAGCGAATCACTCATGGCAGCGGCGAAGGCATCCATGGCCGCTTGGGCGGTGACAGCGCCGGTGATGATGTCCTCGGTGGCGCGGGCAATGCCTTCGGCGAACTTGTCGGAGCCAATCTGGTCGAACTTGTAGGCTTTGCCGTTCTCGAAGAACTCGCTGGCTTGTACATATTTGCCGCCGACTACTGTGCTGTAGTCCGAGCACTTGTCGAGGAAATCCTTGCGGCCTACCGGGCCACCGATGTAGGTCTTCATCTGTTCGCAGATCAGATCGGGTGAGCCGAGTGACTTGACAAACTCCATACTACCTTCGGCGGATTTGGTATTCTTGGCGACCTGCGGACCGGCAGTGACATCGACATAGGTGAAGGGGTTGCCGCTCTCGCTGGGGAATTGCCAGCGATCGACCTTGTCAAACAAACCTTCAATGGGCGTAGCGCCGGAGGGACCCCAGTCAAAGGTCCATTGCCAGTCGCCACCGGTGACCAACGCTGTCTTGCCTTCGGGGAATTCCTGATACTTGATTGGTTCCCAGGGATTGGGGGTGAGCAATTCATCCACGGTCAGCCAATTGTTTTTGGACAATGTTTCGTAGACCTGGAAGGATTTGAGCAAGCCTGGGCTGCTGACCACCCACTGTCCTGTCGATTCATCGAAAATATTCTGGTCGTCAAATCCGAGCCAGACCAGACGGAAGCCTTCGTAGAAAGAGCCAGCGCCCCAAGGTGTGGCAGCAGGCAAACCACAGGGTTTGGCCTCGGTCTTGGTGGCAATCTGTTCGCAGGCGGCATAGAAATCATCCCAAGTCTTGGGTTGATCGGTCGAGATACCTGCTCCATCCAGCACGTCCTTGCGATAGAACCAGCTAAAGGTAGAGCCGCCGGGCAAGCCTTGCAGACTGCCCAGGTAATAGGCTTGTTTGCGCAACACCTCGTAATACTGTTGCCAGTCGGGCCACGCTTCCAGATAATCCTTCTGGTCGAGCACATAGCCTGCTGCCACAAAGTCGGCAATCTGCGAGGAGTAAGCGCCAAAGATGTCGGGTAGTGTACCCGCCGCACCATCGAGCGCCAGTTTGCTGCGCAGGTCGTTGTCGGTAGCAGGACCGGTCACATCCTTGATGCGGTAGGACTTGCCCGCAGCTTCCGCCGAGGCGTTGAATTTGTCGATGGCGATCTTCTTGACTTTGTTTTCCAACTCACGGTCGGGGGTCAAGTAGCCGAGCTCGACCACTTCTCCGGCAGGGGCGGCTGATCCACCACCGCTACTGGGTTGTGCGGCGACACAGGCGGCCAAAGCACCACCGGCCACCACCAACGCCGAGGTCTTCAAAAATTGACGACGCGAGATACTTGCGACAGACATAATCTTGCTCCTATTGTGAATGGGTATTGGGGATGAAGAATACCAAATGTATCCAGAATGAAAGTTGAGATTTTATTCAGCAAAGAACGAAAAGTTGAACAGTGGAAGAGTGGCAAAGTGACTCTTCCACTATTATTTACCGATTTGCCAGCCAACGCATGGCACTAAGCCAAAAATCTGCGTAATGTTCCCATGCTAGAAATTTAGGCGACCCCCAGTGTGGCGCGCAGTCTGTGGCAAAAGCCATGCTCCTGCCTTTGCCAACGCTTCTCACTGCCAAAATCGGGTCATTGTCATGTTCCAACAAAACCTGCGCATCCTGCTTGGCGCTGATGCGATTGTATCCTAAAAGGATCGGCCACGTTCCACCAGCACGTTGCAAGATCGGATGTTGACCATCGACCACGTTCGGGGAAAATCCTTCGGGCGTTTCGACACGGTCATCATACGGTAGGATATCCACGGGCAGGATCTCCTCAATTGGCGTGCGATGATATTTAGCGCGTCCACCCATACCGCCGAAGGACATATAGCCGCCGATCATACCAAAGCCTCCGCCGCCAAGTACATACTCTTTGACCAACTTCAGCCGGTTGGGGCGAGGCTCGCCACGCGTAAAAACATCGGGATGCAGCAGCAAGGTATCGGAGCCAATGTCGCTAAACAGGATCACGGCGTATTGGGTAAGTTCCTCAACACGCTCCGGAAATTGTGTCGAAGCCAGATGACTAGGCAGGTGTTCGACGACAAACTCACTGCTCAAGGCTGCGCTCAATGCTGTATGGCCTTCCTCGTAAAAGCTTGTGAAAAAATCATTGAAGCCTTTTACATGTGTCCCAGTGCTGACCCATGATTCTCCGGCAAGCAAAATCTTTGGCTTTTCGCCCATATTGCTGTACTCCTATTGGGTTGATAGGTCCGATTGAAAGATGCTAATTTTTCAGATAGCACCAAGTTAGCGAGTTGATGGTGAATGGGTGTCTGCAAAAGTGGGAGAGGGAAAACGCCAACACCTCCTACAACGCTGTCAGAGTAGCTAGCATAGCCAAGATTGAAGTTGACATTGAAACCAAAAGGGAAAGTTTTTACTTGCGTGTTGCCAGGAAAGAATAGTCTTTCCTCTTTCAAGCTTAACATGTGCGGTTACGGATGTCAACCTGGGTTTTAGCCCAAAGTTTCAGAACGCCACACATGAGCAAGGGGCACAATCTTCCCCTTGCTCATGTACAGGGTTCTGAATCGTCCGTATTGCGATCCTGCGATCCACTCATCTCGTTATGATTCTTCGGCTTTGTCTTTTTTTCAATTTATGGATATATAATACGAGTCCTCAAGTTGATATTCACTTGATCATCCAGTTCCTGTTTTGGAAAAGAAGAAGATCATGCACGAAGCATCGTCTGTCCGTGTCGCTATTTATGGCTGCGGACGTTTTGCCAACCAGACCCACATTCCCAACTTGCGTACTCTGCCAGGGGTTGAGATCGTTGCCCTTTGCGATGCTGACCTTGCTGCATTGCAGAGCACGGGGGATGCCTTTGCGATTGCTGCGCGCTACCAAGACGCACATGAAATGTTAGCAAGCGAGTCGATCGACGCCCTTTACTCGATTGTCCCTGCTTATGTGCGCAGCAATGTGGAGATTGCCGCCGTTGAGCGGGGTATTCACCTCTTTAGCGAAAAGCCACAGGCATTGCAACTCAGTTTGGCGCAGCGCATCGACGACGCTATTCGCCGGCAGGGTGTGATCAGCACTGTAGGCTTTCGGGAACGCTATCGTCCGATCTTTCAACAGGCACGTCAATTTCTCTCCGATAAAGCCATTACCCATGTGCGTTTCCTCAACATTGGTGGGCTACCGTCCGCCCGGACCGATTGGCGTGCTTCCTGGTGGAGCGACCTTGACAAATCGGGCGGACCGGCCTTGGATTGGGGCGTTCATGCCACCGACTATGTGCGTTTTATGACGGGTTTGAATGTTAAAACCGTGCAAGCCTTCTATCATATGTCCGAGCAGTATAGCTTGCCTCTTTCTTGTTCGTTCCACTACTGTCTGAGCAACGGTGCCCCGATGACGATGAGTTTCCTCAGCACGTCGCCTGTGCGCCCACCCAATGAACCTTGGTTTACCCTCTTCTATGAAGGCGGCTATTTGGCAATTCATGGCTACGAACGGATTGAGGTGAACGGCGAAACCATCTACAACGCCGAAGCCTTTGACCCCTGGCTGGAACAGAGCCGCTGCTTTATCGAAGCCGTACGCAGCCAGAATCGCAGCCTGCTCTTGAGCGACTATCATGATGGGGTGTATTCGCTGGCACCGGTGCTGGCGGGTTGGGAATCGGCCAAGGAAGGAGGAGTGTTGCGTAACGTGGAGGAAACCCTTACATGACCCGCCATCTCTTTGCTGGTTACGCTCAACGCAAGATTACACCTTCCTTGGATGTACCTGTCTTTCTGGCGGGCTTTGACCAAAATCGCCGCGCCAGCAGCGTTCATGATGACCTTTGGGTGCGCACCTTGGTTTTGGCCTGCGGTGAAGTCAGAGTGGCACTGGCCTGTATCGATGTGATCGGCCTAGCCCGCCACCATTGTCTCGACATTTTGCAGCGCATCAACAAAAAGTGGCCGTTGGACAACCTGATCGTCGCCGTCACTCACACCCATCATGGCCCGGACACGATTGGTCTCTGGGGACCCGATCAGAGTAAATCGGGCGTTGATCTCAACTATCTCAACCACCTCAAAAAGTTGGTTGCCGACTGTTGCAACGATGCCTTGCATGTGCTCACGCCAGTCACGCTGTGCACAGCTACGGCCAATGTGCCCGATGTCGTGCAAAACTTTCGTGATCCCGCAATTGTCGATGATGAGCTAACCTGCCTGCAATTCGTTGATCGCCTGGAGCAGGTCTTCGCCACGCTGCTCATCTACCCCTGTCACCCCGAAGCAATGTGGAAGGACAATACGGCGGTCACGTCTGATTATGCGCATAGTTTGCGCCAGACGGTAGAATTGGCAACCGGCGCACCTGCGCTCTTCTGTGTAGGCGCACTGGGTGGAATGCTCTCACCGAATGTGTCAGAACGTAGCTTCGCTGCCACCGAGGCGATGGGCAAACGGCTCGGTGAGGCGGCGGTCCAGGCACTGAACGGACAAGCCGCCCACCCTGTCACCGATTTGAAGCTAGTCCGGCGTGAGTTCACCATCCCGATGGCCAATCCGGTCTTCCTGATGGCAATCGAAAGTGGTCTGTTGCCCAATATCGTCCAACCAGATGGTACGGTCTTGACCGAAGCCAATTTGCTGCGCCTTAAGCGCGAAGGCGGCGATGTGTTGCTGGCGACCGTGCCAGGTGAATTACTGCCTAAGTTGGGTCTGGCACTCAAAGCCCAAATGCACGATGCCGGAGCCGAAACTGCCGCCATCCTCGGCCTCGCCAACGACGAACTCGGCTACATTCTCCCCGCTGAAGATTTTGTCTTTCCCGAAAATCCCTTCGAGCCAGAGACGCACTACGAGGAAACGATGTCGGTGGGAGTTGACACTGGGCCGACTTTGATGGATGAATTGACGAAGATGATCGAACAAATCAAGCAGTGAGAATAGAGATTGGAGATTATGACTTCAATCTCCTAATCTCCAATCTCTATTCTCCAATCTCCAATCTCTACATTCTATGACAACCAAAAAAATCGCTGCCATTCTCACTGAGTATTTCCACTACTCCCATGCCGATGTGGTCGTGGGCAAGTTTCTCAAGGGCTTTCCCACCGACGATGGCCTGTTGCCCGCCCGCACGCAGATTGTATCGATGTATCTCGATCAATTCCTCGAACGGGACATCGCCCGCGCCGTTGCGGCGGAATTTAACGTTCCGATCTACCCGAGCATCCGCCGTGCGCTGACCTTGGGCGGCAGCGAATTGGCGGTCGATGGCGTGTTGCTGATCGGCGAACACGGCGATTATCCCTGGAACGAGAAGGAGCAACAGCTCTACCCGCGCAAATATTTCATGGAGCAGATCTGTGGCGTCTTTGCCGAAAGCAAGCGCGCCGTGCCGATCTTCAACGACAAACATCTCTCCTACAACTGGCATGACGCTAAATGGATGGTGGACCGTGCTCGACAGCTTGGCGCGCCGTTCATGGCTGGCTCCTCGTTGCCCTTCGGCTGGCGCAGCCCGTGGCTGGAACATGAGTTGGATACGCCGATTCGTGAGGCGGTCGTGATTGGCTACGATGGCATCGATGTCTACGGTTTTCACACGCTGGAGACGCTGCAATGTATGGTCGAGCGCCGTGTAGGGGGCGAAAGTGGCGTGGCCGCAGTGACCTGTCTGGAAGGCGATGCGGTCTGGCGGGCTGCCGAAGCGGGGCGTTGGTCTCGTCCCTTGGCCGAGGCAGCTTTTGCCCGAATCCAGGGCAGACCCAGCGGCTCGTTAGAGGAAGTTTTCCCTGCCCCTGCGGTCTTCCTGATCGAATACCGGGATGGCTGCCGCGCTGCCGCCCTCATGCGCACCGACAAAGCAGGCAGCTTGGACAAATTTGCCTATGCCGCCCAGGTCGGTGACCAAGTCCACTCCTGCGAAGTCTTCCTCGGCGAAGAACCTCATCCTCACTTCAGCTATCTCAGCCTGAACGTGGAGGAGATGTTCCTCACTGGCAAAGCGACCTACCCAGTCGAACGCACGTTGCTCACCACCGGCATCCTCGAAGCCGTGATCGACTCGCGCTATCAAGGCCACGTGCGCATCGAGACACCTCATCTGACAGTCCAATACCGTTCCTACGACTCGATCCCTTGGCGTCCTACGGGGCCAAGACCGGTAGGTGCGGCAGCGACGTTGTGGAGTGAGATGGGAAAGATGGGATGATGTGTGAAAGATTATGAGCGCCAATATTATATTGGCGCTCATAATCTTTGTGGCTATAATAGCTGTATGTTCATTGATCGTCACGAAGAACTTGCCTTTCTCAACTCGCTCCTCATCCGCAAGAAACCTGGCCCTGGGCAGATGATTCTGCTTTATGGTCGGCGGCGTGTGGGGAAAACGGCGTTGCTGCATCATTGGGCGCAACAGAGCGGACTGCCCTACACCTACTGGGTAGCGGGGAAAGAGTCTGCCGCACTGCAACGGCGCAGTTTTTTTGCACGCCTGATAGAGATGCCGGAAGAACAGGCGACCGCTTTTGATAGCTGGTCGGCGCTCTGGCAATGGTTTGCCCCGCGCTTTGCTCGTGATGAACAGAAGCGTATCTTGATTCTGGACGAGCTTTCCTATGCTTCCGAAGCTGATCCTGCCATGCTTTCGGCGCTGCAACATGCCTGGGATCAGCACCTCAAGGACTCCAATTTGATCCTGGCGCTCTGCGGTTCACAGGTGCGCACGATTGAGGGCTTGATGCGCCAACAATCGCCGCTCTTTGGCCGCTTTACCGGGCAATGGCACTTGCAACCGATGCCTTTTTCCTGCCTCAAAGAGTTTTTCCCGAAATGGTCGGTGGAAGAGCGGGTGGCCATCTATTCGATTGTTGGCGGGGTTCCGGCTTATCTTGAATGGCTGGATGCGGATCGGCGCTTGGTCGAAAATATTCGTGACGTGATGCTTTCCCCCGGCAGCATGTTTATGGCCGAGCCGACCCTGCTACTCTATGATGAACTGCGCGACCTGCAAACCTATCTGGCGATTCTGCAAGCGATTAGCAACGGCCACCACACCGTCAGTGACATTGGCAAAGCCTGTCTCTTAGGACCGACGGCACTCTCCTCGTCCTTGGCACGGCTGCAAGAGTTGCGCTTTATTGAACGTCGCCTGCCTGCCACCCTGACCACCGCCCAACAACGCACCTCGAAACAGGGTCGCTACCATCTGGCTGATCCCTATTTCCGCTTTTACTTCCGTTTTCTGCTTCCCCACCAAAAGTCACTGCTGCGCAGTGAGGAGACACTCACTCATATCCAAAATGAGTTGCGCGCCTTTGTCGCCCTCGGTTTTGAAGAGCTCTGCCGCCAGTGGCTTGCCCAACAGGCACGGCAGGGCAAGTTGCCCTTTATAGCGGATGCGATTGGTTCGCATTGGAGCCGCCAAGTCCAGGTGGACGTGGTAGCGATTGATTGGGAGAGCCGTCAAATTCTGCTCGGAGAATGCAAATGGGGCACGGATCGCGTGGATCGCCAGGTCGTGCGCGAGTTGATTGAGCAAAAAGCGCCCCACGTGCGCAGCGAACTGCCCAACCACGGCCAAGGCTGGACCTTTCATTTCGCACTCTTTTCTCGTGCTGGTTTTACCGAGGCAGCGCTGGCAGAGTTGAAGATACGAGATGGATTGGCGGTGGATTTAATGAAGTTGGATGAGGGATTATGAGTCACGAAATTACCATTTTACTGGCGGGTGAATTTCCAGCCGAGCAGACTCAGTTGCGTGCAGTTTTGGCAGCTAATCCGCGCTTTGTCGTGGTCGGTGCAGTGAGTCATCACGCTGATCTGCTCGCAAAAATGGAGGAACTCCAACCACAACTGATCATTCTTGATTGGGACTTAAGCGACCACACGATTATTACGACACTTGTCACACTAAAAGAGCACAACCCTATGGCGCGCGTGCTGGTACTAACAAGGCGAGCAGACGACGTCTCCGTCTTTGCGGCGATCAAGGCTGGTGCGTTGGGCTATCTACTCAGCCAAGAAAGTGCAGAATTAATCAACAATGCAATCGAAGCTGTCGCACGGGGCGAATCGGCGCTGTCACCCTTGGTTGCGCGTAAATTGATTCGTGAATTGCATCGTCCTGCGCAACTGCCGCCAAGCGATGAACCGTTAGTGGACAAAGAAGTGGAAGTGATAATTTTGGTTGCTCGCGGCTTTTCCAATCGGGAGATCGCAGGAATGTTGACGCTTGACGAACGCACTGTGCGCACGTATATCAGCAACATCCTCAGTAAATTACACTTGGCCAATCGCACGCAAGCTGGCCTGTGGGCGCAAAAAGAGGGTCTGCTCGACAAGAACCATTTCTCGCCTCAGTTGCAGCGCGTACAGACCCTCTGTCACCAGCTGCGTGGCACACTGGAAGGAACACTAGAAGGCGAGCCAGCCTTTTGGCAAAGCCTATGCTGTTTACCTTGAAGGCACGCAACGGGATCGTCCCTTTGTGCTTTTGCTGCCGTTGCCTCACGGAATGCAGGAGTCGCTGCTGCTACAGTCTCCGCACAAATTCTTCCCGGCACTCCGCTATGCTGAGCAGGGGTGGGTTGCTATGGATTTGACGCAGGTAGATGAAGAGGAGGTGCGGTATTATTTGCAGCGGGCGTGGAGGATGGTAGTGGGTTGAGGGAGATACGGCGAGCTACGGTGCGGAATAAGTCAAAATATGGATTGACATGCCCTTAGGTGAATTGTATACTAGTATACGAACCAGATAACTTTGTTGACAGAGCAAACCTGATGCTTTTGCTTAAGCCTCGTCCAAATATTGACCTATTTAGCCCGAGCAGTGAAATAAACAGATTCAATCCGGTTTACTTACCTCACCAAGTGAAAATTTCCAGAACGTAAGACTAGAGAAACAAACAGAATGGATTCTACTTATTAAGGTGTTTGATGCCTTCCAGGTGAGACGGACTAGCACAATGTTTACTCAATACAGCCTATTCCGATTTATTTTTGAACCGAAAGATGGTTCACCAGAAATCGACATTTCTTCGTGCACCATTTAATTCGGAATAAGGTCTAATATATTCGACAGGTTTTCTGTAAGATTATCAGGATATGAGTGTTCCAGATGCTTGACGCACAAAGTCAAAGTGAACTCAAAACGGAAATAATTCGATGTGTGGAGGAGGATCAAACTTTACTTGATCAACTTCGCCAAGAGATTAGTCCTTTAAGAAACCAAGTTCGAAGGATCCAACCTCGGACCACAACGTCTATTTCTCTTGTTGCAACTGATGGAGGCAATAATAAGCTTCAGTTTGATCCGTTTCTAGTTCAGATAGTTCGTGTGGTTGATTCTAGCAATAACGAATTATGCCTTGATGCTGTAACACCTACGACCAAGATTTCTTCCCTCAGCGAGAAGCAATTTGCTAAGGACGGTAGCCCAAACACCGACCTTGGCAAAATGATGGCATACTTAGGCGTTACAACACTAGATGCCCTGAGTACAATGATTCAAAGCGACGATGCTACAAGGCCGCGCAGCCCCAGTTGGGTTCAAGTCTATCGAGAGCTAGTCGAGTGGGCTGTTCTTTTTGAAATAATTAGAAGTAAAGATTTCGGCACAGATACCCTCATTGTTTTTGATGG
Source organism: Caldilineaceae bacterium (assembly GCA_046328715.1). GTDB lineage: Bacteria > Chloroflexota > Anaerolineae > Caldilineales > Caldilineaceae > JAXLWB01. The sequence continues at coordinate 49,696 of JAXLWB010000022.1, forward strand.
TTTATTGAGGAGTAAGGTCTTTGCGCGAGACCTGTTTAAGAAATTACTTGAAGGTTTTCGAGAAGCTATTGAGCAACATTGGAAGAAACGACGGCGAGTATATCTGACCGGTGTTGCAAAGCACAGTCAGGTTTATACACGCTATCGATTGGCAATGGCATTGGAAAATGTTCTTACTACAGATTATCCCGCTTATGTGGAGATTCCGCGCGAGATTGAAGAAAAAGCTTACCGCTGGGCAGAATTTGCTCGTGGAGATGATCGGGAACAAGGAGGAGAGATCAACAAGTTTGTAGGCGGCAAAATGTTTTTTGTAAAATTTGGTTCTAAACCGCGAGATCCAATCTGGCCTATTGATCTTTTTTTATATCAGCTAACGGAAGCGCAAACCATCTTAGGCTGTATGCTCGCCGACGCCATTAACGGTTTCCCAGTGCCATTTTATCCTCAGTGTCTACAAAAAGCTCATGAGAACGCAGCCCTTGTGGATTTCGATTTCGATATTCTACAAGATTACATCTTTGAGGGGGTGCGTAACATCCTAGGCGATCAAGCAACCGCTTTGGACGTATTTCGGTTACAAGATTCTGATCCAGCACAGCGACGATATGAGTAGGAATTGAACTATGACATCAATCAATCTTTTCCCCGATGAACAAATCATTGGCGTGTTTCGCGGTTTCCGAGAAGGTGGCCTTGAATTTCATGCAGATTTGGCATTACCCTACCGTAATGATTTTCAAAGTATTGCAATGCATGGTCAGTTTGTTCTTATTCAGTTGGAGACACCAGATGAAGCTGTGCTCGGTCGTATTGTTGCCATGTCATCAGACGGTAAACTTGCTGCTGGCTCTGGAGAAGAGTTTAATATCCGAATGGTCCGTGAACGGCGCGCTGTTCCTGAAGATTTGCGTGAGCAATATTTGAAATATCGAGTCAACATTCGCGTACTAGGTGTTCTCAGAAAGACCCGAGGAGAATCTCTTACTTTTGTACCTTCCCATCGACGTTTACCACATGTTGGCAGTCCTGTTGCTTTTCCTTCTGATGATGTTCTTAAAGAGATTGCTGGACATAATTTTGTGGGTGCATCCATAGGTCATTTTGCCCTAGGAGAATATATTTACGCTACGGGCAGTAAAGAAGTTAAGGTCGAAGATTGGATGCAAATCAAGTCCCCTGAGATTCTCATTAAGTTTCCTATACAAAATTTAGTTTCCCGGCGAACGTTTATTTTTGCTAGGGCAGGGTTTGGTAAATCCAATCTAAACAAGCTACTTTTCAGTAAGTTATATCAAACAACGCCTACAGTTATTAAAAGAGGCGGACGTGAAGTCCCTGTTGGTACAGTCTTATTTGATCCCGATGGAGAATATTTTTGGCCTGATGACAAAAATAGGCCAGGATTGTGTGATGTTCCGGCTCTTGCAGAGCAGTTGGTTATATTTACATCCAGGCAACCGCCTAGTGATTTTTATGGTTCTTTCGTAGCAGGAGGGATCAAGTTAGATATTCGGCGTCTAAGACCGGCAGACGTTATCGCGATTGCTATCGGACAGGATCGTCAGGATCAACAGAATGTAAGGAAGCTCCGCTCTTTAAAATCAGCAGATTGGGGTAAGCTCGTTGATCTGATCGACAAACAAGGATTCCAAGCAGACTTAGGGATCGTTGCCTCACTGATAGGCTTGGAGGATGCCCAGAAGCAAGAAGCTGAAGCACTGGCTGCGCGATCCAATATGGTAACTATTGTCAGGATGCTACATGACAAAAGTAGCCAACTTATGGACATGCTTTTAGAAGCCTTGTCTAAAGGTAAGCTCTGTGTTGTTGATATTTCGCAAATGCGCGGAGGACAGTCTTTACTATTGTCAGGCTTAATTTTGCGATACATCTTCGACCGTAACCAAGAGCAATTTACTGCCGCAGAACCTAAAACTATTCCGACGATTGCCGTTGTTGAAGAGGCTCAAGCAGTTCTAAACGAGAATGCAACGGCTTCTGAACCTTATATTGCTTGGGTCAAAGAAGGCAGAAAATATGACCTTGGCGTTGTGCTCGTAACGCAACAACCTGGAAGTATACCAAACGAGATACTAAGCCAAGGCGATAACTGGTTCATTTTTCATCTCCTTTCTGCTAGTGATTTGGCCAATGTAAAACGGGCAAATGCCCATTTTAGTGAAGATTTACTTGGTTCACTCCTAAATGAACCGATTCCAGGGCAAGGAGTTGCATGGAGCTCGGCTAGTAAAGCTCCATATCCAATTGCCATTCGTGCATTATCGTTCGAAAATATGTATCAGGTGCAAGATCCCTCCTATAAACGAAGTGCAGCTAATATTTATGCGTTGAAGTTGAGAAGTGAGTTTGAGAAGGCTATTGCAGAAACGAGTGATGAAGGAACTTCCAATATTCCTGAAGAAGAGAGCGATTTACCTATGGAGGACGACGAAAACAAAGAGGAAGGTGGAACTGATGTGCTTGCACTTGTTAAACGTCAAGCGGTACAAGCATTGCGAAATAATCAGGAAATGATGGATCGCATTTATACTGAAGGAGTGCGGTGGGGAGAAGTTCAAAGCTTTCTCATACGTCAACTACCTAAGACAATTAAAGACAGTGGTCAAGTCATATACGACAATATGCGAGACATACTTACGCAAGTATTTGGTTCACGCGGCCCTCAAGGGTGGGACACACGTGGAGGTAAAGGCAATACGATTATCGTTGCAAATCGGAGACAGTAGTGAATGTTCGGCTCTAACACTCCTAATACAGCTCTCAATGGAATTTGCCCATATTTTACCATGTTTCCATTAGAGTTTCCATATAGTATTCTTCAGTCAAATGCCCATAAGGATGATTGGGTGGCCGATCCGTTCTGCGGAAGAGGTACAACTAATTATGCCAGTCGGGTATTAGGTTTACCCTCTCTTGGCATCGACAGTAGTCCAGTAGCTGTGGCACTAGCTCATGCGAAACTTGCTAATACCATACCAAAGCGAATCGTAGCATCTGCAAGAAGAATCCTTAATGAGTTGCCTGAACCGAAACAAATACCTACAGGAGAATTTTGGGAGTGGGCTTACCATTCAGATGTTTTGCACGCCTTATGTAGTTTGCGTGAAGCACTGCTAGTAAATTGTCATTCACCTACTCGTATGGCATTGCGAGCTATTATTCTAGGAGCTCTACATGGTCCTCTCACAAAAACTCAACCATCTTATTTTTCTAACCAATCTCCAAGAACATATGCTCCAAAACCTAAATACGCTGTAAAATTTTGGAAGGAAAGAAATCTTAAACCAAGTTACGTGGATGTTCTTACACTTATCGAGCATAGAGCGATTCGATATTATGGGCAAGAATCTACAAACTCTATTGGGATGATCATACAAGGTGATAGCAGGCGCGCAGAATCTTTAGCTGCATTCAGAGATCAAGGAAGAATCAAATGGATAGTCACTTCTCCACCCTATTATGGAATGCGTACATATTTGCCCGATCAATGGCTTAGAATGTGGTTTGTCGGTGGAAATGATTATGTAGATTACAAAAACACTGAGCAGCTCGAACATTCCAGTCCAGAATTTTTTTCATCACAACTTAATGAAGTATGGAAAAACATGTCATCAATCTCCGCCGACGATGCTCGATTGATTATTAGGTTCGGCGCTATCAATGACAGAAAAGTTGAGCCTCTAGAAATTGTGCGCAATTCTTTAATTAACTCAGAATGGAAAATCGAAAAAACAGTGGATGCAGGTACAGCTTCTAGTGGTAATAGGCAAGCGGAACAATTTAAAATAGCTAAGCAAAAGCCGATCTCTGAGTACGATATTTGGGCTATCCGGGATTGAACTAGAGAAACTTCTGCCACATAAAGACCGCACCCAACATTGCGTGCAGAAGATTCTTTGCTAGCGATCAGGTCTTTCGGAGTCGGTTCCTCGCCTTGCCATGTCAGGATTGGCAAAGTTGGTCGCATGTGACCACAAAGCACCCCTAACTTGTGTGTTCAGCTACGTCGGTGATGAGATAGTTGGATGGAGTCAAAACAAATGGCTAAACCATTGCAATACATTCTTGAAGGCGGTGATATAAATAGAGGTGTTCGCGTTATCACCTATGGAAAATGTCAAAAATCACCGTATGTTGAGAATAACTTATGGTTTGTTCATGTGCCGCTCATACATCCAACAAGCACAACATTTTTAGTGATGGAAGAATACGCACGACCAAGCGTAATGGATGATTTTGACATAGATTTGGATAAATGGAGTAAGATTGCGCAAAAGGTTATTCCCGGCAGTGACTGGAATTCTGAAGAAGAATGCTTATGGCAAGATATGCCGTTCTATATTCATATCCTACCTGATGGGACTCCTGTGCGCTACGGTTTATCTCGCTCACAATCTAAAGAATATCCTAACCGTGAACTCTGGTACATTATTATCGGCTTAGGCGATGATAAACAGGCCAATCTACACAATTACGAAATGTTTGTAGTGGATAAGATATGTATTGAGTCAGAATTTATGGATAAAATGGGTAGTGACCCTAAGCGATGGCAACAAATTTGCTGGTCTCACCCTGTCTCTGATACACCTTGGCATGCTCACCTTGATCAAGTTCCTAATCCCTATTCTATCTTCAAAAAAAATGATGCGAAAGCAAACCGTTCCTGGTGGCAAAAATTTCTAAAACTTGATTAATGGTCCGTTCTGACGATTATTTCTCGAGTATATGTCGAACATTCCATAAAGAACTGCATTAGCCTGATACCAGTGCAATTGAAGGACCAAGTTGAGCGTCCTCATAGAAACGCAACTATGTTCATCACCCTTGATAACGCCAAAATCTACACCACCTCCTTCGGTTCACCTGCCTCACCCGCCATCGTAGGCATCGGCGGTTGGATTGGCAGTTGGGAATTGTGGGCGGAGCCGTTCGCCATCTTGAGCCAACGCTGGCACACCATCGCCTACGATCATCGTGGGGTTGGGGCAACCGTGGCACCCGTGGAATCGATCACCCTTGATCGGATGGTCGATGATCTCTTTGCGGTGTTGGATGCGGTTGGGGTCGAGGAGTGTGTGTTGGCGGCGGAGTCGGCAGGGGCGTTGACGGCCTTGGCAGCGGCTATGACGCATCCGCCGCGCATTACGGGGTTGGTGATTGTCGATGGGATGTACTATCGGGACAGTGATCCTGCTACCGATCTCTTTTTGATGGGGCTACAACAAGCCTATTCAACGACGCTTGACCGCTTTGTAGACGCCTGTGTTCCCGAAGCAGACTGCGATCATCTCAAACGCTGGGGACGCCAGATCATTGATCGTGCTTCGCAAGAGGCGGCGATTGCCTTGTACCTCTCAACTCAGCAAATTGACCTGCGGGGCGAATTCTCGCGGATTCTGCAACCTACGCTGATCCTACACGGAGAGAACGATCTCCTGGTTTCGCTTGACGAGGCTCGCCAACTGGCGCAGATGCTGCCCAATGCAACCCTGAAGATCCTGCCTGGGGCTGGCCACGTTCCAACCCTCACCCGTCCACTGGAAGTGGCAGACGAGATCCAACGCTTCTTTGCTACCTAAATTTGTCCTCTACGGGAAGTCAATACCGCTTTCCCCATCCACGCTGCGCCCTACATGATGCAAAAGATCTTCTTTGTGAATGCCTCTTCTCCTGAAAAAGTGCGCCGTCTCCCCTGGGCGATTGCCGGATCTACCGCCAACTCGATCTTCAACACGTTGATTGTCAGCGGCTCTGTCTTCATGCTCTTTGTCAGTGAATTGGGCTTGAGCAAGACGCAGATTGGCTTCCTACTCTCACTTTTTCCCTTTGCTCAGCTCATCTCGCTCTTTATCTTGCCCCAGGTCGCACGTTTCGGTTATAAACGCACGTACCTCACCTTTTATGCCCTGCGCAAGATCGTGGTTGCCTTTTTGATCTTGGCACCCTGGGTGCTGGCCCGTTTTGGTGGACAGGCAGTCTTTCTCTATGTCAGCGCCATCATCCTCCTCTATGGATTGTGCCGAGCGATCGCCGAAACCGGGATGTATCCGTGGAAGCAAGAGTATGTGCCGCGCGAGGTGCAGGGCAAATTTACTGCGATCTCCTCGGTCTCGTCCACGTTGGGCAGTTTGGGGGCCCTGAGTTTTGCCAGCTACATCATCGGCAGATCGAGCGAACTGAGCCGCTTTCAGACGCTCACTGCGATTGGCGTCTGCTTTGGGCTGCTGATGATCTGGCTGCTTTCGCACATTCCCGGCGGCGTGCCGACCAAAGCCGCCAGCACCACGAGCCGTCACGAGTTCAGAGAGGCGCTCTACGATTCAACGTTTGTGCGCTTTTTGTGGGTGACAATCCTGATGACGGTGGCTACGGGGCCGATTGTCTCGTTTCTGCCACTCTTTATGCAGGAACAGATTGGGCTGAGTGCCGGTCAGGTGGTGCGTACGCAGACTGGCAGCATGGTCGGCATGTTGTTCTCCAGCTACGGGTGGGGCTGGGCGGCGGATCGCTATGGGAGTAAGCCGGTTTCGCTGCTTGGCTTGGGCTTGATCGCCCTGCTGCCTCCGGCTTGGATGCTTGTCCCGCGCCATCAGGCGTCGAGTGCGCTCCTGGCGATTGGGTTGGTCTTTGTGCAGGGTGTGGCCACGATGGGCTGGTCGGTGGGTTCTTCACGCTTGCTCTTTGCTGATGTTGTACCGGTAGAAAAGCGCGGAGGTTATATGGCGGTCTACTATGCCTGGTCGGGCCTGGCGGGTGGCTTGAGTGAACTGCTGGGTGGACGGCTGCTCGATCTCACCGCTGGACTGAAGGGGCAAATTGGAATCTTTACGATCGATCCGTTTGCGCCACTGATTGTGGGTAGTGTACTGTTAGCAACCGCCAGCATTTTGCTGATTCGCAAGATGCAACTCACCCAATAGACTAAGCTCTGAACACGAACCACGGACTAGAAAGGCTCTTGACTTGCTCCCTTTGAAATTCCTCATTCGGCGTGCCGAAGGCGCGCTGGCCGGATCGTTAAGCGACGACGAGCGTACCAACATGCGCCTGGAAGTGGCAACGACCATGATCTATGGCATCTTCTATGCCTCGGTCTTGACCTTTACGCCTGTGGTGTTGCGACGCCTGGGGGCTAGTGCCGACATGTTGGCTGTTTACAATTCGTTGCTCTTTCTCGGTTCGCTGCTCACGACCTTTAGCGTGATCTTGATGCGCCGTCGCCGTACACGCACGGTACTCTTGCTCTTCTGGTTTGTGGCACGGTCGCTCTTTTTGCTCTGTGCCATCTTTACCGGGGCCGAATGGTTGATTGTGCTGAGCGCGCTCTACTGGCTGCTGGAAGGTTTTGTGATTCCCGCCTACTCGCGCGTCATGCAAAAGCTCTACAGCGATGCGGTGCGTGGCAAGGTGATGTCAACCGTGCGCATGGGCCAGGTCTCAGCGATCCTGGTGATCACACCGCTGGCCGGTTGGGCGCTCGACCTGTGGGGACATCAGGTGCTCTTTCCGCTGGCCAGTTTGATCGGCGTCTTCTCGGTGCTGGTCTTTTCCTACATTCGCTTAGAGGAGGGTGTACTGCCACCTCGTCAGACCAAGACCATCAGCGATCTACTGCAAATCGTCAAACAGGATCGCCGCTTTGACCTGCATCTGTTGGCTTTTGCGCTGCTCGGCATGGGGACGATGCTTGCCTCACCCTTTTATCCCATCGTGCAGGTTGATCGACTCCATCTTTCCTATAGCCAGGTCGGTCTGTTGGGATTGGTGGAGTCAAGTTTGTGGCTGACGAGTTATCTCTTCTGGGGACGCATCTTGGATCGTTTCGGCGGTGTCTATGTGTTGGAGTTGGTCTGTCTGGCGTCGATGTTTATTCCTGCCTCGTACATCTTTGCCAGCACTCCCTGGCTCCTGATTCCTGCCTTTATCGCTCGCGGCATTGTCGCTGCCGGCTTTGACTTGGGGCGCATCAATGCTGGGATTCAGTTGGCGCACAACGGTCAGTTTATCGAATATGCCGCTATTCAATCGACCGTGGTCGGCATCCGTGGTCTGCTGGCACCGATGCTAGGATTGGCTTTTTTACATCTTGGTGTACCGTACAATGGCGTCTTTGCCATCAGTGTGGGCTTGATGGGGGCGGGGTGGTTGTTATATCGTTGGATGGATGTGCCGCGGGACAGTGTATCAGTGAGACAATGAGACAGTGGACTGTGCTCAGCTGATTCACTGTCCACTGTCTCACTGACTAACTGCTTTACTACTCCCAAACTTTCTCCCACTGATGGCTCTCTGCCGAACGATAGATCGCCAATGCAGTGCGCAACTCGCCAAGAGAATATTCAGGCGGGGCGACGAGGCTGGTACCTTGCAACACGGCACTGGCAAAGTCGGCCAGTTCATAGCCAAAGCTGGCATCTCGCCCGTTGCCTTTGCTCATGATCTGCTGCCCTTGCGGATGTTCCTGGTTGAAGAGCAGGAGGCGACCGTTGAGTCCTCGCTCGATCAGTAGTTCACCTTTTGTACCCGTAATGCGAAACTCATCGCCCGGCCCCATGGCAACCCCACCGACTAAGGCATCAAAGAGCGCCACTGTGCCCGAACGAAAACGGAGCAGTGCCCGCGTCAATGATTCGCCTTCCATATCGGCCATTGGGCGACCGGTTACGGCCACGACTTCATCCACTTCGCCTAACCACATGCGCAACGGGCGAATCCAATGCGCTCCGCCATCAATCGTGATGCCGCCGCCCGCAATGGCTTTGTCATAGCGCCAGGGACGAATTGTCGGGGGCTGTTGCGGGACAGGACCGCCAAAAAAGGCCCGTGCCGTGATCACATCGCCGATCACTCCATCCTGAATCATCTGCTGCGCTTTGCAGACGTCCGGCCAATATTGAGCCTGCTCGGCCACCATAAAGATGGTTCCGGCTTGTTGGGCTGCGGCCAAAATACGTTCACATTCGGCCAGGGTTGGTGCCATCGGTTTCTCCAGCACTACATGTTTGCCTGCTGCAAAGGCACGGATCGCAGCCTCGGCATGTAAATTGTGCGGCAACATGATATCGACTGCCGTAAAGTCGCCTTGCTCCAATGCAGATTCCAGTGAGAAAAAAGGCTGGGCACCCGTCTGTTCCGCCATCTTGGTGGCAGCTTCAGGGTTGCTATCGATGACGGTTGTCAGCTTGATCTGTGGTACGTGTGCCTGAAGTCCTCGCCAATGCGCTTGGGCAATCCCGCCACAGCCGACAAAGGCCAGTTTGATCGGTTGCGATAAGTCCACGATAAACACTCCTATGAAAATGGTATAGTGGTAATCAAAAGTGGTATAGAGTATACCAAATCAGGTTCGCTTCTTGCAGATTGCAACGATAGCTTGTAGCGAATCTCCTTGTGATTTAATTCACAATTTCTGCACTTTGATGCAGACCCTGTTATAATGCAGGTTACAAAGTTACGTCGGTGCTTATGCAAAGGGTTTTGACTACCGTGGATGCGGAGTTGTCAATGTTGTATACGGATTTAGCAATAATCTTGACTAGATTGTAACTATTCAGCCCTTTGTGAAACAACAACGAATGAAGAAAGTAACGAAGGTTTGGTTGGGCATTTTTCGCTTCTTTCCCAATTCGTTGTTGTGGTGTGCCTGACTAGTTACGTCCTGTCATTATTTGAATTTGTTTACCGAAATGGAGTTCTGCTGTGAAAATTGTCATTATTGGTGGTGTCGCTGGCGGTGCGTCGGCGGCTGCGCGGGCGCGACGGTTGAGTGAAAGCGCCGAAATTATCATTCTGGAACGAGATGAGTATGTCTCGTTTGCCAACTGCGGTTTGCCTTATCATATTGGTGGCGAGATCAAGGAGCGCGACGCGCTGCTGTTGCAGACGCCGACCAGTCTGAAGGCATCCTTGAACTTGGATGTACGCACGAACCATGAAGTGTTGACGATTGACCGTGCCAACAAAGTGGTCACAGTGCGCAATCGTGCCAAAGGCGAAGAATATCAAGAAAGTTACGACAAACTCGTGCTCTGTCAAGGGGCCAACCCGGTGCGCCCGCCCCTCCCCGGCATTGACCATCCTCGCCTCTTTACCCTGCGCAACATTCCCGACATGGACGCCATCAAGGCCGTGGTCGATAGCGGTGCCAAGAGCGCTGTGATCATTGGTGGCGGTTACATCGGCATGGAAGTGGCCGAAGCACTGCGTCACCGTGGATTAGCGGTCGATCTGGTCGAGATGTTGCCGCAGATCATGCCGCCGCTGGATGCCGAGATGGCACGAGACCTCGCCTATCATATGGAGAGTTATGGCGTTGCGCTACACCTGGGTGTAACAGCACAGTCCTTCACCGACGCCGCCGGGCAGATTGAGGTCAACTTGAGCGATGGCGTCACCCTGCGCAGCGACCTGGCAGTGATGGCGGTCGGTGTACGCCCGGCATCGAATCTGGCCCGTTCAGCCGGGTTGGAAATCGGCCCGCGTGGCGGCATCAAAGTCACGCCGCATATGCTCACCTCAGACTCCGACATCTACGCCGCGGGTGACATGGTGGAGGTGACCGACACCGTGACCGGCGAGCCGACCGTGATTCCGCTGGCTGGCCCTGCCAATCGCCAGGGACGCATCGTTGCCGACCACATCTTTGGCCGGGCGAGTGCCTATCAGTCTACCCAGGGAACAGCGGTGCTCAAGGTCTTTGAGATGACCGGCGGCTGTACTGGTGCTTCGGAAAAGGCGTTGCGCCGTGTCAACCGCCCCTTCCAAAAGATCTACATCCATCCCTCCGGCCACGCTGGCTACTATCCCGGCACCGCACCGATGCAGATCAAGTTGCTCTTTGCCCCCGACGATGGCCGCATTCTCGGTGCTCAGATCGTCGGCTATGATGGCGTTGATAAACGACTCGACGTATTTGCTACTGCCATTCGTGCTGGCATGACGGTCTACGATCTGGAGCATCTGGAACTAGCCTACGCGCCACCCTATGGTTCGGCCAAGGATCCGGTCAATATGGCTGGCTTTGTCGCTTCCAATGTTTTGCGTGGGGATGTCTCCTTCTGGTACGCCGAAGATTACCCGGAAAAGACAGCGGCAGGCACGATCATCGATGTGCGTGGGGCCGATGAGTATGACGCCTGGCACTTCCCCGAAGCGATCAACATTCCCTTGCACACCCTGCGCAGCCGACTGGACGATTTGCTGGGCATCAATACGGATCGCCAACAGCCGATCTTCGTCTACTGTCGCGTCGGCTTCCGCAGCTACCTCGCCTATCGCATTCTGCGGCAGTCAGGCTTTGAACAGGTGGCAACCCTAGCGGGCGGCTCCAAGACCTTTAACAGCTTCAACCGTACACCGTTGGCTACCGGTCGCCCCGGCGTTCCCTTTATTGCCCATGAAGAGGAGAAGATGGCCGCCTTGCCGGGCGCGTTGGCGCACGCATAGGGAAGATCACAAGATGCTCTGTCATTCTGAGGAGCGGCTGTTTGCGATGAAGAATCTTGGTTGATCTAATCGGCAAAACAATTAAAAGTTGCAGATTTGTAGGGGCGTACCCTTGCGGTCGCCCAAGGGCACCGGCAAGCGGATGCCCCTACTTCTATTTGCGTTGTCTATAAGCAAAGATTCTTCGCTCAGAATGACAAGTCTACCTTACATGGCTAGCTGCCACGGCTGGTTTCTTATAGTCAAAACCACCGCAACAATCCCTTCGCTCCTTTTTCACTTCGCTGTTGTTTGATCCGCTGCTCCGCAAAATTATTGTTGATCGAAGTCCGTTCTTGTAGTATAAATTGTATACCAAAAAATAACGCTTCCTCAATCGATAACTTTGGAGCCAATTTATGTCACAACCGATCCTGCTTAGCGAGGCACAGATGCGCCACTTTGTCTCACACGGCTATCTCGTGCTCAAGACCGATTTCCCAGCCGAGTTTCATGCGGCCATGAGTCGCAACATTCAGGAAGTGATGCGTAAGGAAGGCAACCCTGGCAATAACATTCTGCCCCGAGTGCCTGAAGTGCAGGAAGTCTTTCGTCATCCAGTAATTCGGGGCGCGTTGACGAGCGTGTTGGGCGAGAACTATCTCATGCATCCCCATCGCCACTGCCACTTTACCGAGCCGGGACGCAAGGTGCAGAGTTGGCACAAGGACAGCTATTGGGGCTATGCCAAGGTGCGCAACCATCATCCCTGGTGGGCGATGATCTTTTACTATGATCATGCTGTTGACGAAGCGCTTGGCCCTTCGGCCTTTATGCCGGGGACGCAGTTCTACAACAACCGTGCCGGCGACGAAAGTGAACAGGACATCCACATGCTGGGCGAACAGGGCACCTTTGGCTTGATCCACTACGATCTCTGGCATCGAGGGACTGCCAATGTCTCTACGAACACCCGCTCTATGCTCAAATTCCAATTTGTGCGGATGCAACGACCACTTGCCGCTCAGGCGGATGGCACACCCTGGAAGATCATGAACGGTGACGGTCCGCCCAATCACCACGAGACCATCTGGCAACATCAGTGGCAATGGCTTCAGGGAAAGCCCGGTCAAAATAACGGGAAAAGTGCCACCGACAGCGGCAAATGGGTCGATCAACTTTCCAGCAGCGACAAACAGGCCCGCCTCCAGGCTGCCGACGAATTAGGTTTGCTTGGCAAGTTGGCTGGCGACGCCATTCCTGCTCTGGCAGCACGCTTAGCAGATGAATATGAGCCGGTGGCGCTCAATGCCGCCTATGCCTTGGCCGGTATGGGCGATGCTGCGCTGCCTGCCTTGCTTGACGGCCTACGCAACCCTGATAAGGACGCCGCCCGCAACGCCGCTTATGGGCTGGCCGCTACTGGCGCAGCGGCGATCGATGGGCTGATCGACCAACTTGAGCATGAAAGCCCACAGGTACGCGGCTATGCCGCCTTTGCCCTCGGCGAAATTGGATTGGGCGGCAGCGATCTTGCCGACGCTGGAGTCGCAGGCTTAACCAAACTGGTCAGCGATCCCGATGAGTGGGTACGGCGCAACATGGCTGAAGCCTTGGGAACCTTGGACGTTGCCGATCAACCTGCTGCCCACGCCCAACGAATGGCTGGTCTGATCCAAACCCTGGCCGATACGGATGAGCAAGTTCGTTTTAACAGCGGACTGGCCTGTGCCCGCCTCGGTGCCTCGGCAGAAGCTGCCATTCCCGCCCTGCAACAGGCACTGAACGATCCCAACCGCTACGTGCGCGCCAACGCCGTCGATGCCCTCAACCGCATCGGTACTTCCGACGCTCAGCGCGTGCTGATCGACTATCTACTCAACTCACGCTGGTGCCCGTCAACCACACCGGAGAGTATGTTTTAAAAAGGGAAGAGGGGAAGAGTGGAAAAGTTGAAGAGTGACACTTACTACGCCAAGCCACCTTCCTACTTTTCAACTCTTCCACTCTTCGACTTTTCAACTTTTTCCTATGCCACCAATCCATCGTTCCATCTATCGAGCACAGGCCAAGGCAGGACAAGCGGAAGCGGCAGTTGCCTGGTTTCAGCGGCGGGCGCAGGACTTGCGTTTGGGATTCTCGCCTGGCGAGTTAATGACACTCAGCCTCTTTCGCTGGGGTGTCCATTTTTTACTTTATTGGGAGAGTGTTGAAGAGGAGGCTGCGCCCGAACTGCTCTTTGGCGACGGCAGCGTACTGCTCGAAATGTGGCCGGGAGGTGCGACCTTACAGCCTCCCTCTGCCCGCTGCTTTGTGCCAATGATGGACATCTTTCATTGCCTCGCCCCACAGAGTGTGGAGGATTGGCGGCGAAAATCACCCATCGAACAGGTCGTCGGGCGGGTCGCACGGTTGCAGCCGGAGATGGTGAGCAGCTATATCTTCTATCACTATCAACTCCAGGAAGAGCAACCGGGCAGCTTTGATAAATATGGCATCATCTCCATCCACGAAAACCTGATCTTTTTCTACCAGGAACATCCATTCATTGTCGAAGAGCCGCGCCGTGTCGGCAAGCTGGCCACGACCCATACGCCAGCAGATTGGCACGGAACCATGTTTCCCCACTTCAAACTTTGGGAAGACGCTCTGGCTGGTCAGGAGATCTGGCGCGAGGTGGAGTTGGTCTTTCATCTGGAGGCATGAAACCAACCATGCATCCGATCATCGACACCCACACTCACTTCTACGATCCATCCCGTCCGCAGGGGGTACCCTGGCCACGCCCCGATGACAAATTGCTCTACCGTACCGTCCTGCCCGATGATTTTAAGGCGTTGGCCTGCCCGCATGGGGTCACTGGCACGGTGGTGGTCGAGGCAAGTTCCTGGCTGGAGGATAATCAGTGGATTCTTGACTTGGCAACCCAGGATCCCTTAATTGTCGGGTTGGTTGGACATATTGACGTGAGGCGAACGGAGTTTGGCGCAGAGTTGGCGCGCTTTGCGGCACATCCACTCTTTTGTGGCATTCGTTGTGGCGGCAGCGCGCTCGCCCAAGTTGATTCAACACTTTTGCATGATCTGGAATTGTTAGCAAGAGCCGATTTACCGCTTGACTTGCTGATTGGTCATGAACAATGGCCGGGTCTGTTGACGGTGGCACGAGAATTGCCAAACTTGCGCATCGTCCTCAACCATCTCGGTTCGATGCCTGTCACGGGTGCTGCGCTCGACGCTGCCTGGTTGGAGCGCTATCAAGCGGCTGCCTCCTTTCCCAATGTTCACATGAAAGTCTCCGGCTTTCTAGAAAACAGCCTGATTCGTCCTGCCCCGACATCGCTGGACTTCTACCGTCCAACCTTTGATGCACTGTGGGCAAGCTTTGGCATGGAGCGGTTGCTCTATGGCAGCAACTGGCCCGTCTGTGAGATGGCTGGCACGTACGCCACCTGTATTACCCTGGTCAAGCAGTACTTTGGCGAAAAGGGAGAAGAGGCGACCGAGCATTATTTCTGGAAGAATGCGTTAGGCGTCTATCGTTATCAGACGCACTTTCAAAGCGAAGGAAAACCATCATGACACCCAACCCTGTTGCCCTGGTCACTGGCTCTCGGCGTGGCATTGGCCGCGCAATTGCCCTGACCCTTGCCAGCGAAGGCTACGACATCGTCATCAACGATTATGAACTCGACGCTCATGCCGACGAAACCGCCGCCGCCGTCCGAGCGCTGGGCCGCCAAGTACAGCTTGTGCAGGCCGATCTGGGCAAAACCGCCTCGATCAAGTCGCTGGTGCAGCAAGTTGTCGAGCACTTTGGCCACATCGATGTCCTGGTCAACAATGCCGCCACCTGGGAGTGGGACGACTTTGTCGATGTTCCCGAAGCGGATTGGGACAAGATGATCAATGTCGATCTCAAAGGTCCCTTTATCTGCGCCCAGGAAACCGCACGCCAGATGATCAAACAGGGCAGTAGCGGCGCAATTGTCAACATCAGTTCGGTGCATCGCATCCGTGTATGGCCCAAGGATACCGTCTATGGCATTTGCAAGGCGGGAATTGTGCGGCTGACCGAAAGTATGGCCTATGAATTGGGGCCACATGGCATTCGTGTCAATGCAGTTGCGCCTGGTTATATCGACAGCCGTGTGCCCAATCCCAACGAACCGCCGATTGGCCAACCCAGTTATGCTGCGACTGTCTCTCCCAAAACACCCTTACGCCGGATCGGCTTGCCACAAGATATCGCCAATGCCGTCGCCTTCTTTGTTTCCGAACGTGCTTCCTTTGTCACCGGTCAAACATTAACCGTGGATGGCGGTATACTACTCAGCGGCACACCCGAGAGCTAGAGCACATCGTGAGTTGCGCTGACGGAACATAGCTTCGCAATTCGCAACTCTTAATTCGCAATTCCGAAGGACCCTTATGAAAATTACCGAAATCCTCACCATTATCTCCTGGGCCGGACTACGCAACTGGGTGCTGGTCAAAGTGATGACCGACAGCGGCATCTACGGCTGGGGTGAGGCGACGCTTGAACACAAAGAGGAAACGGTGCAAGCCTGTGTCAAAGAGATCGGCGCAACGCTGATCGGTGAAGACCCGCTCTCCAGCGAATTTCATTGGCAAGTGCTCTACCGGCATGGCTTCTGGCGTGGCGGCGTGGTGCTCAACACGGCGCTGGCTGGCTTGGATCAAGCTTTGTGGGACATCCGGGGCAAAGCCTGGGACGTACCCGTCTATCGGCTGTTGGGTGGCCCGACGCGCAAGCAGGTTCGCCTGTACACCCATGTCGGCATCTATGTGCCCAATCAGATGGTGGAGGATGCGCAACGCGATGTCGCCGACGGCTTCACTGCCATGAAGACCGGGGCCTGGGCCGGCGATTCACTGTTGCCTGAGCCAGAACGGGTGGAGAAGTTTGCCGAGCGTATTGGCCTGCTGCGCAAAACGGTTGGCCCAACGGTGGACATCATGGTCGATGATCATGGACGGGGGCGACCGAGCAGTGCCGTGCGGCTGATGGAGGCACTGCAACCCTTCCGCCTGCTCTTCCTTGAAGAACCGACTCAGCCGGATGACATTGAAGGTTTGGCCCGCATCCGGGCCGCAGGGCCACGCATGGATCTGGCCACGGGCGAGCGACTCTACTCCAAGTGGGAATATCTGCCCCTGCTCGAACGCCGCCTGATCGACGTGATCCAGCCCGACCTTTGCCATGCTGGTGGCATCACCGAGGTCAAGAAGATCGCCGCCATCGCCGAAGCCTACTATGTGCAACTGGCCCCGCACAATCCGCAAGGACCGCTTTCCACCGCAGCCGCCGCCCACCTGGCGATGGCAATTCCCAACTTTCTGATCCTCGAATATGTGCGCCAGGAGCCCTACCGCGACCGCACCATGCGTGAGGCATGGACCGTACGCAACGGTTATCTCGAAGTGCCGGATCGACCCGGTCTAGGCGTTGAACTGGACGAAGAAGCACTTCTGTCCAGCCCGCCCCGATTAGGACCAATTCGCCGTGATGCTTATGCCTCAGATGGCAGCGTAGTAGATGTGTAGATAACATAATTTGTAATTTCAAGACTCAGGCACGAAACTGTTTGCAAACCGTAGCACAAGATATTTTCTTGTGTGTTATGCAAGCGGAAAATGAACAAGAAGGTATCTTGTTCTACATCATGTACTTGAGTCTTATGTAATCCCTGATTCGTAACTCGCAATTCACAATTCAAAGGAGCAACTCATGTCCTATATCGCAAAATTAAAAGAACTTGGCTATACCCTGGAGACCGTCGAACTGAATGCCGGACGACTGATGTTGGCGACTCGCACCGGCAACCTAGTCTACACCTCTGGGTCGGTCTCGCGCTTTGGTGGCAAGGAAGTGATCGGCAAAGTCGGTGCTGATTTAACCGTGGATCAGGGCTACGAGGGGGCAAAATTGGCGGCGCTGGGCTGTCTGCAAGCCACCCATTCGCTGCTCGGTAGCCTCGACAACGTGGTTAAAGTGGTGAAGATGCTGGGCATGGTCAATGTCGCTCCCGGCTATAACAACACCCCAGGTGTGATTCACGGGGCCAGCGATCTGCTCCTCAACGTCTTTGGCGAAGCCGGTCGCCATGCACGCAGCGCCGTCGGCATGCAGATTCCAGGTGATTACGCCGTGGAAGTCGAAATTATCTTCGAAGTGAAGTAGAGGAATCAATGGAGAAATTTTGCCCCTTAAATCTTGCCCCCGAAGAGTTGATTGAATATACCCACGAGTGGCAGGGCGAGCGCGATCAGTATGGCCGCCCGCTGGTGCCGGATGGCCTGATCGAACGGGTGCGCAAGGTGACGATTACCGAAGCCTGGGCGGTGCTGCGCAACGAAGGTTATCACTTTCAGTACGAAGGTGGCTGGCACTGCACTCATCCCGGTCAAGTATTGGCGGGGCGAGCGCTGACGGCCATGTACATGCCCCGTCGCCCTGCCATCCGCGCCGTGATGGAAGAGAAAGGCACCAAGGCCGGCTGCGTTGGCGACCAAATCTCCTGGCCCATCGACATGTTGGTCAAGGGTGATGTCTATGTCGCTGATGTCTACGGCAAGATCGAACAGGGACCCGTGATCGGCGACAACCTGGCTACCTCGATCTACGCCAAATCGGGCAACGGCGTGGTACACGATGCCGCCGTGCGCGATCTCGATGGTATTCAGGAGATTGCGGGGTTCACCAGCTTTGTGCGTGGCTGGCATCCTACCTACGCCTCGCCGACCATTATGCTGATGGGTGTCAACTGTCCGATCCGCATTGGTCAGGTGACAGTGATGCCCGGTGATGTGGTGCTGGGGAGACAGGATGGTGTGGTCTTTATCCCGGCCCATTTGGTGGAGAAGGTAGTCAAAACCTCGGAACTGGTGCAACTGCGCGACCGCTTTGGCAAACAACGCCTAAGTGAAGGCATCTACACCCCGGGGCAGATCGACACGCGCTGGATCGATGAAATTGAGCAGGACTTTTCTCGTTGGCTGGAAACGCACATTGATGAACTGCCCGTGCCCAAAGAGGCGATTCAGGAGTTGCTGAAGGAGAGGACGTGGTAATGCATGATGCGTGAAACGTGATGCGTGACATGTAGATTTTCTCTTATCCACAAGCGGCAAGAGCAGAATCTAGAGAATCCGCCATTCACGCATCACGTTTCACGCATCAAGACCTATTCAATCCCACATTCCGTCATGACCGCGATGGTGGACTCTAGACTCCGTTGTCGGTGACTGTGCTGTTCTTCGAGCGCGGCTTGGCGGTCGCGTTGTTGGAAGGCATGCAAGATCTGCTCGTGGCTGGTTTGGGCCATGGCTGAGCGGGTGGCGGGCATGGGGACAAAGGATCGCCCGATGCGAATGCGACTGTTCAATTGCACATACGATTCCGTGATATACCGATTGTCGGCGAGGCGTACGAGTCCCAAATGAAAGCCCATGTCGTAGCTTTCGTTGAAGCGAGGAAAGTCGAAGTGGTTGGGATCGGCCTGGAGCAGTTGTTGTTTCGCCTCGTTGAGTAAGGTTTGTAACGCTGCAAGATCGCTTTCGCTGGCACGCTCGATGATGTATGGTGTCGCCCAATCCTCGATCATCTCACGAGCGACGAACAGTTCAATAAAGGCGCGCTGGCTGATGGGGCGGACAAAGGTGCCAACCCGATTGCGTCGCTCGATAAGCCCCTCGGTTTCCAGACGAGTCAGCGCATCGACGACCGGCATCCGGCTGACACCCAAAACGTGCGCCAGTTTGTTGATATCCAATTTCTCCTGAGCACGGATCTTGCCCTGAAGAATCCCTGATTTGATTGAATCGTAGACCTGATCGGTCAAACTATAATATTGAACTCGTTCCATTTTTGTAATTTGCAGAGAATCAAAATTGTATGTAATATGTTACATATTACGCAGTGCCGATAGTTTACCCCAAAATAGGTTCCAAATCAAGGACAATTGATGAGTATTTCGAAGCGTACTGGCTGGTTAGGTAGTCAACGTGACCGCCAAACGACCTGGACCCTCAGTCTGATGGCGTTGCCCGGGCTCCTGTTCTTAATCGTCTTTGCTTACTTGCCGATGATTGGCTTAGTGATCGCCTTCAAGGATTACAAGTTTGCCAATGGCATCTTGGGCAGTGCCTGGGCGGGCTTTGAGAATTTCCGCTTTCTCTTCGGCAGCGATATCACCTTTCGCGTGACCCGCAATACATTGCTGATGAACACGCTCTTTATCGTAGCCGGCACTGTGACCTCGCTTTTGATTGCCATCTTGATGAATGAAATCTATACCAGTTGGGCGAGTAAATATTACCAAACCATGCTCTTCTTCCCGCACTTTATCTCGTGGGTGATTGTTAGCTACTTCGTCTTTGGCTTTTTGAACGGCGACAATGGCATTGCAAACAAACTATTGGCCTGGTCGGGGATGAAGCCGATTGCCTGGTATCGGGAAGCTGGCTATTGGCCGGGGATTCTGCTCGTTACCAATCTCTGGAATGGGGTGGGCTTTAGCAGCATTGTCTACTTGGCGGGTATTCTGGGCATTGATACAACCTACTTTGAGGCAGCCAAGATCGATGGGGCCAGCAAATGGCAACAGATTCGCTACATTATGTTGCCGCTGCTGCTGCCCCTGGTGATTATTCTGGTGTTGCTTAGTGTGGGACGCATCTTTAACGCCGACTTTGGGCTTTTCTTCTTTGTCCCGCGCGACACGCCGCAACTCTACAGTACCACCGACGTGATCGACACTTTTGTCTATCGCTCGTTGGTGCAGTTGGGCGATATCAGTATGGCCGCAGCGGCAGGATTTTACCAATCGATTGTAGGTTTTATCCTGGTTGTGAGCGCCAATTGGATCGTGCGCCGGATCAATCAGGATTATTCGTTGTTCTAGCCCCTCCCTAGCCCTCCCCCAAAGGGAGGGGCGTTGTTTCAGGAGCTTCTCGCTTGGCTACAAAAATGAGTGTCTATCGACCGAGTCGATCAGTGGCGTGGGATAAGGTATTTGTCCACACTATCTTGACTCTCATCGGCTTGGCCTGTTTGGTACCAATGATTCTGGTCATCTCGATCTCTTTGTCAGATGAGAAAGTGGTAGCGCGCCAGGGCTATAGCCTTTGGCCAGTAGGTTTCACCACCTTCGCTTACACCTACATCCTGCAGAATCCGGGACAGATTGTACGTGCCTATGGCGTTACTCTGTTAGTGACAGTGTTGGGTACGCTGGCTGGCTTGTTGCTTTGTTCGCTTTTAGGCTATGCCATCTCACGCAAAGATTATCGCTTTCGCGAACCGGTCTCTTTTCTGGTCTTTTTCACACTGCTCTTCAACGGCGGTATGGTGCCCTTCTATATTTTGGTGACCCGTTATCTCGGGCTGAAGGACAACATCCTGGCGCTGATCCTCCCATATATGGTCACCGCTTGGTATGTGCTGATCTTGCGCACTTCGTTTTCACAATTGCCGGGGGAACTGATGGAAGCTGCCCGCATCGACGGCGCTGGCGAGTGGCGCATCTTCTTTCAGATCGTGCTGCCCCTTTCCAAGCCGGCGCTGGCGACTGTTGCACTCTTTTTCATCCTGCGCTACTGGAACGACTGGTTTCTGGCGCTGCTCTTTATCAACAAGGATACGCTCTATCCGCTGCAGTATCTGCTCTATGTTTTGATGAAGAACATGAGCTTTCTTGCCTCGAATCCACAGACGACTGGTATTGCCCTGCCTGTGCAGTCGGCGCGTATGGCGATGGCCGTGCTGGCCTTTGGACCAGCGCTATTTAGCTTTTTGCTCCTCCAGAAGTACTTTGTTCGTGGCATTACGATCGGTGGGCTGAAGGGGTGACTTTGTCATCCTGTCAAATATATTCACAAAGGAGAACCAATGTTTCACAAACGTAGTCTTCATGTCCTTTTTTTTCTGTTAACGCTCGGCGCACTGTTGGCGGGCTGTGTGGCACCTGCTGCAGCTCCGGCGGCCAGCAGTGGTGGTGATGCCTCTGCTGCGGCGGATACAGGCGGATTGGTGAATGTAACCTATACCTATCCAGGGGCCATTCCTGCCGATCTGGAAAAGGTGCAGGATGCGCTTAACAAGATCCTCAATGAAAAGATCAAGGTCAATCTGACCCTGGAAGTGATCGATTGGGGCGCTTACAACGACAAAATGCAGTTGCGCCTGGCTGCGGGCGAAGAATGCGACATCATCTTCACCGCCCCCTGGATCAACAGCTATACCAACAATGTTGCCAACGGTGCCTTGCACGAACTCGACGATCTGCTGCAAACCGAAGCCCCAGGTCTGTGGGCCAGTATGCCCTCGACTACCTGGAATGCCGCTCGCATCAAGGGCAAGATCTACGGCGTCATTAACCAACAGATTTTCCCCAAACCCTGGGGCGTCCATGTACGCAAAGATCTGCTCGAAAAGTACAACTTCAGCCTGGACAGCGTCAATCGTTGGGAAGATATGGAACCATTCCTCCAAGCGGTGAAGGATGGCGAGGGTATCATCCCGGTTGTCTCCGATGCCCCAGGTGACAGCCTGTGGCGTACCACCTACTATGGCTATGATGGGTTGGATGATGGTATCGGTTTTGTCGGTATCAAGGCGGACGACAAGAGTCTCAAGGTCGTCAACCTGCTCGAAACCACCGAATATCGCGAAGCAGCAAACTTAACCAAGAAGTGGGTTGATGCTGGTTACTTCTCCTCCAATCCTCCATCGTCAGAAGAGGCACAGGCCACTTTCCGCGCTGGCGGTTATGCGATGGGCTACCACGTCGAGAAGCCAGGTAATGATGTTGAAATGAAGAATGCTGTTGGCTACGACTTCTTGATTAAGAACCTCACTGTACCTCTAATTCTAGATACCGCAGGCGCAACTGCCACGATGAATGGCATCTGTGCTACCAGCAAACATCCAGTCGAATCGATGCGTGTGCTTGAACTACTCAATACCGACGCCGAAGTCTACAACCTGCTCTCGCGCGGCATCGAAGGCGTGCATTGGGTTTGGGTGGACAAAGACAAGAAGATCATGGGCTTCCCCGAAGGTGTCACAGCAGAAACCAGCACCTACAATCCCAACACCGACTGGATGTTCGGTAATCAGTTCAATGCCTATTATCGTGATGCCGCGCAGGTTGGAGCCTGGGAGGCAACCAAGAAGATGAACGACACCGCTTTCCCCTCGGCTGCACTCGGCTTTGTGGTCGATCGTGAACCGATCAAGACCGAAATTGCCCAGGTGACTGCCATCCTCAAGGAGAAGGCGCAGCCCATCGAAAATGGCTTTGTCAGCTACGATGAAGCGATGCCCGCCATCATTGATGAGATTAACGCCGCCGGTGCCCAGAAGATCATCGACGAAATTCAGCGCCAGTTGACCGAATGGGGTACATCGCTGAAGTAGTGAGACAGTAGATCAGTGGGACAGTAAATCAGTAAGTCAGTGGACAATTTCGTGGTTAATCGAATTTTGAGATGAACAGTGCCTCACGAATCATCATCGTGGGGCATTTTCTTCTTGGCTCATCTATGTAAAGTGTGAACAACGTCCCCGGCACCGCGCAGAAAGTTGTAGGTAATACGAAAATCGTTTGCGCGGTGCCGGGGACGTTTTGGGGCTATCACACTTTTACCATACGAGCGTTCCTTTTTCAATCACTGCACATGCCGCGTTCCAAGCACTGTCTCATTGCCCCACTGCCAAACCGGAGAAACCATGCCAACGCAACCACCCACGATTACCGCATCCATCCCACTGATTAAACCACCCGCCTGGGCTGTGTTAGAGCGGGAGTTGATCGACGTGATGAGCCGATCTGTTCACCCGTTTCTAAACAAATACACCCATGCCGACGGCCCGCGCCAGCACGAGTTGATCTGGCGTGATACCCTGCCCGGTCGCGATGGGGCCGATGACTTTTACGAGAGCTTTTACAATTGGCCACTGCTCTACCTGCTGGGGGGCAGCGACGAACTGTTGGAACTGGCACTGCGCCAATGGGAAGCGACCACGCGCCAACTGACCCGACTTGGGCTGGTCTACAAGGAGTACGAACGGGGCTATGACCAATTCCACCAAGCCGAGAGTTACATCTACTTCTATCTGCTCTGCTTGGCCGACCCCAACAATCCAAGACTGATTGAACTAGCTCGCCGTTTTGCTGGCTTCTACCTCAATGAAGATCCCGAAGCACCCAACTATGACCCTGAACAGAACATCATCCGTGCCCCGCACAACGGCAGCGGCGGCCCTCGTTGGGGCATGAACGATGAGGGGACGCCGGTTAGTTATAATTACAGCAAGGGCATGGCGGTCTATGGGCTGCCCTACTACAACCTGTCCGGCATCGAATCTGCCGAAGATTTGAAAGATCCTGTCAAGGCGCGCCGTGTCGGTGAAGCCATGGAACAAGGCATGAGCCGCGGCGATGTAGCCACCAATTTGGGCGTCTCGTCGCTGATCGCCAATGCCTGGCTGCTGACGCACGACCCCAAGTACAAAGCCTGGCTGCTGCGCTATGTCAACGGATGGATCGAACGTGCTCTAGCCAACGACGATCTGCTGCCTGACACGGTGGGGCTGAGCGGCAAGGTCGGTGAATATCTCAACGGTAAATGGTATGGTGGCCTCTACGGCTGGACCTGGCCGCATGGCTTTTACAATCTGCAATATGCCGCACTCTCCGCCGCCCAATGTTGTCTGCTGATGACCAACGACCTCGGCTTCCTCGAACTGCCGCGCAAACAGCAGGATCGCATCCTGGCGCTCGGCGTCATGCGCAAGTTGAGCGACCTGCACGGGCAAATGAGCCTGGATCATCATTGGATCGGCTTTAACAATGCGGCACAGGACGAGACGCTGGTGGTTCCCTATCGTTACGGCGATCAGGGTTGGTTCGACTACCAGCCGATGTCGTTGATCTACCCAACGGCGCTCTGGAGCATGAGCATGGCCGACAACGATTGGTCGGAGATTGAGTCCATTCATCAGAAGAGCCATTATGACTGGAACACCGTCCACCCCTTCCACACCAAAGAAGATGCCGGTCATGAGGCGCCCTGGCTGGCGTTTCTCGCTGGACGCAATCCCGCCTATCCCGAGGAAGCGTTGCGCGCCAGTCTGGGGCAAGTCTACTGGCGACTGGATCGCATCCGTGCTGATGTGGCCGATATTATGAAAGTCCACATCCACCATTGGCAGGAGCGCAACCCGGTGACAACGGAGACGCTGATCCAATTGACGCTTGGCGCGCCGCAGATGATGTATAATGGCGGCCTGTTGATGGCCCCGATCCGTTATTTCGACGCTGAGCGCCAACGTCCTGGTCTGCCACAGGATGTTGCAGCACTGGTGACACAGGTCAGTGGCGAGTCAATTTCGTTGACCCTTGTCAACTTGAGTCCGTTTGAAAGCCGATCTCTGCTCATCCAGGCGGGGAGCTTTGGCGAACACGAATTCGGCGAAGTGCGTTATAGTGGACGTTCGGCGGAGAGTCTTTATCCCTATGCTGAGGCCAATTACGAATATGGAGCCAGCCCCTACACGCAGCCCGATCCGCTGCCGACCGAATATCAAGGCACCGTCAATGGCTGCAATCTCGTGGTTGAGATGCCGCCTGCAACAGAGATTCACCTAACATTGAGCATGCGCAGGTATGTCAACCAAGCGTCCTGCCAATCACCTTGGTCTAACAAAGGAATTACCTCATGAAAGTCACCGGCGTTCGTACCCATTCCTACGAAATCGAACTGACCCGTCCGCTGGGCGATGCCAATGATCCACGCGGCTGCACGCACATGGCACTAATGGCGGTCTTCCTCGATACTGATGAAGGACTCACCGGCATTGCACTCAGTGGTCCTGGCATGGAAAAGATGATCCAGGGCATGGTTGATGGGCTGATTGTCGGCCATGATCCACGAGGCGTGCGTGGACTGTGGAAGCGTATGGTCGATCAGGTCTTCAAGGGCAACAACCGGGGCATGGTCTCGGGTGCGATTTCGGCCATCGATATTGCACTGTGGGATCTCAAAGCCAAGATCAACGATGAGCCACTCTGGAAGACGCTCGGTGCCTCGTCCCGCTATGTCAAGGGCTATGCCAGCGACATCGGCTCCAACCTCAGCGACGAGGAGTTGCGCGCCTTCTACACTCGCATGGCGCAGCAGGGCATCAACGCTGGCAAGGTCAAGGTCGGCCTCAACCTGGAGGATGATCTGCGTCGCATCGGCATTATGCACGACGCCCTCGCCCTCAGCGGTAAAACGCCCGCCTTGATGATCGACTCCAACGAATATTGGTCACCCAAGCAGGCGATCCGCCATATCAAGGCAATTGAAGAGCAATACGATCTCACCTGGGTCGAGGAGCCAGCACGCCGTTGGGACTATCGTGGCTTGCGTAAAGTCTCGGAGAGTGTCAATGCTGCGGTGGCAACGGGCGAGAATCTCAACGAGATCAGTGAGTTTATGGCCTTGATCGACAATGAGGCGGTAGATGTCGTGCAAGTCGGCAGTGGCACTTCGGGCATTACCGGAGCCTGGATGGTGGCTGAGATGGCCTATGGCTTTGAATTGCCCGTCTCGCTGATGAACTGTCCCGCCAACTATATGGCACAACTCGCCGCCGCCTTACCCAACCACAACATGATGGAAGTACTCGATGCTGGCGTCGACCAGGGCATGATCCACCGCCACACCGTGCAGGATGGCTACGTCGTCCTTAGCGACGACCCAGGCCTCGGCCTCCGCTTCGACGAGGAAAAGTTGGCTGCCTGGGCCATCGACAAACCCTCGCCTCGCTCCACCATGCCCTTTGTGCGTCGTCGGGGTGCCGGTCTGTATGAAGTAGGTAGGGATGAGCCGGAGAGATTGCCTGAGGAATGAAGGTCGTAACTGGGGTATTGAGTAACTGGTAATTACCTAATTGCCCACTTCCCAGTTACCTTGGTTAAAATAACTCTATGGAATCACCACCACCCATCCGCCACGGACGTGTCCAGATCCGCTATTGTACCCAATGCCGCTGGCTTCTGCGCGCTGCCTGGATGGCACAGGAACTTCTGACTACCTTTGAGGCCGAACTAGAGGAAGTGGTGCTTGCCCCCGGTAGTGGAGGCATTTTCGAGGTGCGAGTGGATGAAGAATTAATCTGGTCGCGCAAGGAACAAGGGCGCTTTCCTGACATCAAAGAACTCAAACAAATCGTGCGCGACCGCATCGCACCAGGACGTGATTTGGGGCACACGGATCGGACGAGTGGGACAGTGAGTCAGTAGGACAATAGGACAGTGAGATAGTCGAGCAGTTACTGTCCCACTGTCCCACTGTCCTACTGTCCCACTGACTTAACTCCCCACTGTTTTCATGCTATAATCCTCGGCAAGAAATGATGATAGGAGGATAGCAATGTCATACCCGTTTCCTGGCATGAATCCGTGGTTGGAAAATCCTGAATTGTGGCGCGGAGTTCACCAAAGGCTAATTACTGCATTAGCTGATCAATTGGCACCGCAGCTAGAGCCGCGCTACTTTGTCGATGTCGAAACACACACCTACATCTCCAAAGCCCCCGATGAACCGATCCATATGCGCTATCCGGATGTCAGTGTGGTAAAAGTAGGTGGCCCTGCTGTATTAGCTCCAGCCATGCATGAGGCGACAGTGCCCTATGTAGTCGATCTCGCGCTGCCAGAGCCGTATGAAGAGCCTTACTTAGCAGTGCGCCTGTTACCCGATGGTGAACTGGTGACAGTGATTGAGCTTTTGTCGCACTCCAACAAAAGAGCGGGTGATGAACGGCGTAGCTATCAAAAGAAGCGCGAGGAATTCTTTGACAGCGATGTCCACTTTGTCGAAATCGACCTGCTGCGCGCCTATCCTCCCATGCCTTTTACCGAGCACTTATCTGGCGACTACCGCATCTTTATTCGACGTGTGGAAAAGGGGCGCAAGGCCTTTGTCTATGCCTTTTCCGTGCGAAATCCCATTCCAACCTTCCCCTTGCCCCTGCTGCCCGACGATCAAGAACCAACCATCGATCTGGGGGCCTTACTCCACGATGTCTATGATCGTGCCCGCTACCGCTTAGTGATCAACTATAACAAACCGCCAGCACCTCCCTTACGTGAAGAAGATGCCGCTTGGGCTGCCGATTGTTTAGCCAAAACGATAGCAAGGTAGCAAGTGGCAGGGGCAGGTTGCAAGGTGCAAAGGCATTACCTGCCACCTGCAACTTGCAACTTGCCTAATGATACTCCTCTAATCCCTTAATCGCCTGTGTCACCTTTTCTGCTACGGCAGGCGGGACACGCGGATTAAAGGGGCCGCTGCAATCACCCGCTTCGATGTCGCTGAAGCCGCTCTGGCGCATCGCTTCGGCCACGGCGCTGTAATTGTAGACGCGGCCATTCATAAAGCGAATCTCTTCGAGGGCGTTGATTTTAGCTTCGAGTTGACGAGCAGCTTCGTAATCCCCTTTGCGTTGAGCATTGTTGATGCCGTCGCAGATGCCGGTACAGAGCACGGCGGTGCCGGAGGTATGGCCTTTGGCTCCTGCTTCGGCGGCACGGGTGCTGCGATCCCCGATCCCCCAGATTACCATTGCGTTGTTGCCCACGCCTTCGACAAATGGTTTGACGTCCGCCTCGCTGGTGCCGATCTTGACGCCGATAAAATGGGGTGAGTCGTTGAGCAAGCGGATCACTGCCTCACGGTCACGCTCCATGCGAAAGTAGTAGAGAAAGCGTGCGTCACAGCTTTCGCCATAACGTTGGCCAAACTCCATAAAGGTCTGATAGACCCCGGCAGAGTCATAGGTGCCGGTCAGTGGCATGATCAGATAGACATCGGGCGGACGCTGAAGTTTGGATTGGGCAGCGACTAGGTTACCCGCCGTGCCAATTGGATTGGGTGCAATCGCTGAGATCAAGACGCCATCCTGCCCCATCGCCTGCCCAGTGACATCGAAAACTTGGGTCTGCTCTTCTGGCTCCATGTGGTTGATCAGGCTGGTGCCAGCCACTGAAATGATGCGTGTTCGCCCCTGATCGAGTCGATTATGGCTCATCAAATAGCGGACATTTTTTGCGTGACCGTCGAAATCGATTTTGCCATTGCGATAAGGCACAATTGGAATGGTCGTCGGCGCGTTGAGCGCATCCAGAAGCGCTGCTGTAGCAATAAGCATGGTTGAATTCTCCTCGAATCTTTGGAACTTACACCCTGACCGGTGTAACTATGTAAGTCCCAACTCTGTTTGACAGGTAGCGTGGTTTAGGCTATCGTAACATCATCCATATCCGAAATCAAATCATACTTTTTCTATGCCATTTACCTTTCCCATCCCAAAACTCGGCTTGGGCGCAGCACCGCTTGGCTCACCTACCCCGGATAGCACCTTTGGCGAGGTCAGTGAGGCTGCCGCTATTGCCACCGTACAGCGTTGTCTAGAGCAGGGCGTTACTTTTTTCGACACGGCACCCCTCTACGGCGCCGGTTTGAGTGAATCTCGTTTGGGCATGGCGCTGCAAGGCGTGCCCCGTAGCCAATATCAGATCGCGACAAAGATCGGCTTTCTGGCCCAAGAGGATGGCTCGGTCGTACGAGATTACAGTCGAGATGCCGTGCTGCGTAGTATCGAAGCCAGCTTTGCACGCTTACAGATCGACTACGCAGAGATCGTTCACATCCACGACCTCGACCACCATTTGACAGAAGCGCTCGACCACGCCTTCCCTCCCTTGCTGGAGTTGAAAGAGCAAGGTGTGATCGGTGCAATTGGCAGCGGAGTCAATACCTGGCAACCGCTGGTACATCTTGCCCGCCATGCTCCCTTCGATTGTTTCTTGCTGGCGGGTCGCTACACGCTGTTGGAGCAGGAACCGTTGGCAGAATTGTTCCCACTCTGTAGCGAAAAAGGAATTCGCATCATCCTCGGTGGTGTCTTTAATACTGGCATCCTGGCGGCAGGTGCTCGTTCGGGCGCACACTATCAATATGGTGCGCCACCGCAAGAGATTATTGAAAAGACCTTGCGTATCGAAGCTGTCTGCGAGCGACATGGCGTGCCGCTTAAAGCTGCTGCGCTGCAATTTGCCATCGCCCACCCCGTGGTAGCGACACTGGCGGTTGGCATGAAGAAACCCAGCGAAGTGGACGAAAACGTCGCTGCCTTTCAGACACCCATTCCGCCCGCCTTCTGGCAAGAATTACGTTCATTATCATTGATCGATCCAACTGCACCGTTGCCGCAATAATACATTGCACGATAGAAATGTAACTTTTTTACTCTGCCACTCTGCCACTTTTTGCTATGACTACCCGTACAAGCCGCGTTATCAACGTCACTCCCTTTTACTTTGGTTGGCTGATCCTGGTTGCTGGAACCCTGGGCATCGTGATGATGGGCCCTAGCCAGACCTTTACCGTTGGACTTTTTACCGATGCCTTTGTCAATGAACTGGGCATTTCTCGTTCCAATCTCTCGCTGATCTACGGCGCAGCGACCTTGGGCGCTTCCTTCATGGTGCCGATTACTGGGCGCATGGTTGATCGGCATGGCCCGCGGCGCATGATCCTGATCGTCTCGCTGATCTTTGGCTTGGCCTGCATCGGCATGTCGCAGGTCAATGGCATCTTTGGTGTGCTGATCGGCGTGCTGGCGTTGCGCGGCTTTGGCTTTGGATCGATGCAATTGGTTAGCAACAACTTGATCGCTCAATGGTTTATTCGCAAACGTGGGCTGGTGATGGGGCTGGCTGGCCAGAGTTTGGCGATCAGTCTGCTGCTCTATCCGCTGGCGGGCGATGGGTTGATTGCGCAAATTGGCTGGCGCAATACCTGGATCGTCTTTGGGCTCCTGGTTTGGCTGGTGATGCTGCCGGTCGGCGTGTTGCTCTTTCGCGACCGACCTGAACTCTACGGCTTGCTCCCCGATGGCGACATCCCTGTCGATGACCAGCCCAGTCAGACTCGTGTCACCGAGGAGAATTGGACCGCTCAGCAGGCCACTCGAACTTTCACCTTTTGGGTCTTTTTTGCCGCACTCTCCGTGATGACGATGGTTCTGGCGGGATTGGTCTTTCACCAAACTTCGCTCTTCGAGGCGCGTGGGTTAAGCCGCAGCCAAGCGGTGCAAGTCTACCAGGCAGTGGCCTACGCTTCGATTGTGGGTAATCTGGTGATGGGGCGTCTGCTCGATAAGTTTGAAGCGCATTGGCTGACCGCCGGCGCGCTTGTTTTTCTGGTTGCTGCGCTGATCATGGTGCAGACGATGCATTCGTGGTGGGGGGCTGTCGGGTATGGGATGCTTTCTGGACTGTGCAGCGGCAGCTTCCGTGTGATCGACGCAGTGGTCTGGGCCAAGTACTTTGGTCGTCGTTACCTGGGCGCGATCCGCGGGGTAACGATGTTTGGCACGATTGGTGGCACGGCGCTTGGTGCCTATCCGCTCGGCTGGAGCGTGGATCGCTGGGGCAGCTATGACCCGATGCTCGATATTCTGGTTGCGTTAACGCTCGTAATTGCCTTGATTCTACTCTTTGTCAAACGACCGGTGATGTCAGTAAGTCAGTAGGACAGTGTGTCAGTAGGTCAGTGTGTCAGTAGGTCAGTGGACGATGTACTGTCTACTGTTTTACTGTCCTACTGTCCCACTGCCATAAAAAGGAGCCAACATGGATGAACTCACTAGCCGCCCATTTACAGCGGCGCATGGTTTTACGCCTGGCATTGAAGGGCCTGGCACGGATGCGGCGGGCAATGTCTATGCCGTAAATTACGAACGGCAAGGCACGATTGGCAAGGTGACGCCGACGGGCGAATGCAGCGTCTTTGTCGAGTTGCCTCCTGGTAGCATCGGCAATGGCATCCGCTTCAACCATGCTGGCGAAATGTTTATTGCCGATTACACCAATCATAATGTGCTCAAGGTCGAAATGAGCAGCCGCACCATCAGCGTTTATGCCCACGATGACAGCCTCAACCAGCCCAACGACCTGGCTATCGCAGCCAACGGCGTGATCTTTGCCAGCGATCCTAACTGGAAAGAGTCTACCGGACGCATTTGGCGGGTGGGCTTGGATGGCCGTTTTGTGCTGCTCGAAGACAACATGGGCACCACCAATGGCATCGAGGTCAGCCCCGACGAACGCACACTCTATGTCAATGAATCGGTACAGCGTAATATCTGGGCCTACGATCTCTCCCCAAATGGTGAGGTGAGCAATAAACGGCTGCTCATCCAATTCGCCGACCATATGATGGACGGGATGCGCTGTGACATCGCCGGCAACCTATACGTCACCCGCTACGGCAAAGGTACCATCGCCAAAGTGTCACCCAAGGGCGAAGTGCTGCTCGAAATCGCGCTCAACGGCACACGGCCCAGCAATATCACCTTTGGCGGCGAAGATGGGCGTACCTGCTATGTTACCGAGGTGGATCACGGACGGATCGAAGTGTTCCGTGCTGCCATGCCGGGTAGGTTGACTCCTCCTTGACCTGAGCAAGCCAGAAGTAAAGAACCACGAAAGGCACGAAATACACGAAAGCAAATACAGTATTTCACGAATTCAGTGCGCACTGTCATTCCGAGCGGTAGTTTGCGAGGAATCTTCTCGGTGGCAATCCAAGATTTCTCGTAACTATTCAGCCTTTGGGAAAACAACAACGAATTTTGAAAGGAACGAAATCGTTGTTGGGCATTCTTCGTTTCTTTCTTAATTCGGTGTTGTGGTATGCCTGAATAGATACGATTTCTCCTCTCGATAGCGCCGCAATAACAAAGCATTAACCGCTGAGATTCATATTTTCGTGTGCTTTGTGTATTTCGTGGTTGAGACTTTCTGTATCTTCGGCGCAATGCGATTTTGGGACAGAGGAGTGGGTGATGAAGGTAGTGGTTGCGGTTCATGGGGCTGGTGGGGGTGGTTGGGAATATGAGCTATGGCGACCGGTTTTCCAGGAGGCCGGCTATACGTTCATCGCCAACGATTTGCAACCATCGCCCGACGGTCTAGCCGCAACCCGCGCTGAGGAGTATCTCAACCAGATTCTCTCCTGGATACCGCAGCACGAGAACGTGATTTTGATGGGTGCCAGTATGGGCGGATTGTTGGCCTTGAAAGTGGCCGAACACCTTCCGCTTGCCGCACTCGTGCTTATTAACAGCATCTCACCAAGCGAAGTTGCAGGAAATCGTCCAGACAAACAATATCCTCCGATGATCGAATGGGAAAATGGCCCTTTGGCCGAGACCCAAGCGGCGCTCTTTGACAGCGATGACACAATTGTCCAGTGGGCGTGGCCGCGCTGGCGCAATGAATCGGGTGCGGTTTTGCAGCAATTGTATGGGCATTTCCCCGTGCAACGACCTGCCTGCCCAACTCTGGTCGTGCTCGGCAAACAAGATCACGATATCCCCTATCAAACCGGATTGGCGTTGGCCCAGTGGGCTGGGGCCGATCTGCACTTGTACGCAGGCATGAGTCATGTTGGTCCACTGCTCAGCCGTCGCGCTGCGGAAGTGGGTCAGACAACCTTGGCGTGGTGTCGGGCAAGGTTATGTTAGTGCTGATAACAACCCCTCCCTAACCCTCCCCTGCTAAGGGAGGGAACCATGAAGGGGCTGA
Organism: Caldilineaceae bacterium; assembly: GCA_046328715.1. Classification (GTDB taxonomy): domain Bacteria; phylum Chloroflexota; class Anaerolineae; order Caldilineales; family Caldilineaceae; genus JAXLWB01. Next base: position 82,814 of record JAXLWB010000022.1, read on the forward strand.
TTAAGTTTCTTCTTCTGTCCACCAGACAAAATCTTCCCCGTGACAGTTCCCTCCCACGTTTGGCTTCGACGTGAGCTCAGCCGAACGGGAGGGTTAGGGAGGGGTTACTTGATGTTGACCAACGTAGAGGTTTTTCAATGACGAATTCATCGCAAAAGACACTGGATCTGCGCACGTTGCCCACTTCGCAGGAAGTGATGGCCTATCGGGATGGGGGACTTTTTCCGGTATTGACCGCTACAGAGAGTGGCACATTGATTGCTGCTGTGCGTGGTGGAGCTGGACATCTGGGCTTGGCCGGGCGCATGGAAGTGATCCGCTCGCTCGACCAAGGCAAGAGTTGGTCGCCACCGGCTGTGGTCGCCGACAGTGAGCGAGACGATCGCAATCCAGCGCTGGGTGTATCGAACCAGGGTACGGTCATCCTCGCCTATCAAGGTCAGGGTAACTACGACGCAGAAGGAAACTATGCCGAGAATGAAGGGACTGATCCACGCACGGTAGAGACGCTGTTTACCCGTTCTCACGATGACGGAGTAAGTTGGGAGCGGCCTGTCCCGCTTGCCGTGCCTGATCTAACCAGCGCTTCCCCGTTCGGTAAGATTGTCAGCCAGGCCGATGGTACACTGTTGCTGGCCGTCTACAACGCCGATAGCTGGTTGGTCCGTTCACATGATGATGGGCAAAGTTGGGGCGAACCTTCGTTGATTGGCAAGGGTATGTCCGAGACGGCTTTACACGTCTTGCCCAATGGCGAGCTGCTGGCCGTGATGCGCGGCACTGGCAACGGCGATCCATTGTTTACCACCCACTCCAGCAACGGAGGATACAACTGGTCACAACCGCTGCAGATTACCCAATCACGCCAGCACCCTGCCGATCTGCTTCAACTAAGCAATGGTGACCTTCTGCTCACCTACGGCAATCGCAACCCGCCCTATCGTATCGAGGGTAAGATCAGTCGGGATGGTGGTCATAGCTGGCTGGCACCGTTATTACTCTTTTCGGGTCAGCTTTACGGCTACACCGTCGATGCTCCCCGTCCGAATGACCTGGGCTATCCATCCAGCGCCCTGGTCAACGGGCAGGGTGTGACGATCTACTATTACAACCCCGCCATGTTGCCGATCATTCGCACGGGGCATCAGATTGAAAAAACAAAGAATCCGGCACTTTACGAAGTGCAACATTATCAAGCCATTGTCTTGCTTTGGAAGGAAGAAGCATTGATAGCGAAAATTTCAGATTTGCTTGGTGAAACGGAGAAAGGCTCATGAGCACAGCACCCTATCGTGTGGGTCTTGTCGGGACGGGCGGGATTGCGCGGGCGCATGGCGCTGCCTGCCAATCGCTCGATGGTGTGGAATTAGTCGCCATCTGTGACATTTCGCAAAGCGCACTCGACCGTTTCGGTGACGAGTTTTCGGTCAGCCAGCGCTATCTGGATCTGAATCAGATGCTGAACAAAGCCGAACTGGACATCGCCATCATCAGCAACTGGGGTGTTCACCATGCACAGACCGGCATCCAGATCGCCCGTTCAGAACGGGTAAAGGCTATACTCTGCGAGAAGCCCTTTACCAGCAATGCAGCGGAGGCGCAGCGTTTGGTAAAAGCCGCCCAGGAGCACGACATCCTCTTGGCCGAAGCCTTCAAATTTCGCCATCATCCGATGCATCTCAAAGCCAAAGAACTGCTAGACAATGGCACAATTGGTGAAGTGATGACGCTGCGTAGTACCTTCTGCACCGGCGGCAACGGCGCTGGTCCCGAAACCCGGCGACCGGAGAGCAACTGGCGTTTCAATAAGGCCCAAGGCGGTGGCAGTATCTTTGATCTGGCCTGTTACAATCTGCACCACGCTCGCTTTGTTTTCGGCGCGGAACCGCTTCGCCTCTATGCCAGTCAACAACCAGGGATTGAAGTGGACGATGGCGCATCGATCTTGTTGGAGTTTCCTGGGGAGAAGACGGCGCAGATCTCGGTAGGTTTCAACTCCTGGAACTCACAATATGCCGAGATCTGCGGCACAGGTGGCATGATTCGGCTGGACAAAGTCTGGAACAATGAAAATCAGCCCACCGCCTTGGAATTGCGGACGCCGCCAACCGATCGCCAAACGCCCGAGGTGTTCAACTTTGCCCCGGTCAATCAATTTGCTCTGCAACTGCAACACCTCTGCGACTGCCTCACCCACGGCACGCCGCACCGCATCCCGCCCCAAAACAGCATCGCCCAAATGCACGTGATCGATGCTGTCTACGAGTCAATGATGACGAAAAAGGTCGTTGAGATTAGATATGGATTGTATCGTGGCTAACAACCTCCGATCCTATTCTCGCATTCCCAATTTCAGGAGAAAACCATGACAGCTCAAACGCAGTCTACGCTCGAACAAAGTATGGCGCAGTTGAAACGAGATGGCTTTTTGCTCATTCCGCAGGCATTGGATCCTACCACCGTGGCAGAGTGGAAGGCTGTATTGTACGATCTCTATGCCCAGAAAAAATATGAGATCAGCAACGGCGTGGGCAATGTTGCCTTTGAAAAGCTGCTCTTGCTCCAGCCGGAACGGACCAAGGCGCTGATGGCCCATCCGAGCACGGCACCCTATCTGCGTGCGATTCTGGGCAAACAATGTCAACTGCGCAGCTTGCGCGCCCATGTCAACCCCGGTGCCTATACCCAGGAATGGCACATGGACTTTTACGACTACTACTACCAAGCCGAAAAATCCGCCGCCGAACAACCTTCGATTGCGCTCTGTATGAACGCCACTTTTTACCTCACCGACAATACGCCTGAACATGGACGACTTACTTTTGTCAAGGGCTATCTCGATAAACCAGTGCCCGATTACCTGCGACCCAATTTGCGCTATACCGAAGACCGCAATGATCCCTTCCAACGCTGGTGCGACGATCAGGAACGAGTGGACCTTCATCCAATGGCGGGCGATGCGGTGATCTTCTTCAGCCACATTCCCCATCAGGGTGCCAAGTTTGGCATTGACGCCGAGGGGCAGATGCGCGCTAACATCGTGCTGCACTATCAACAGAATCCGATGTTCCCCGGCATCAAATTCGTCAGCGACCCGCAGTTTACCCTGGAGACGCTGGGCTATCGAGGGACATTTCCCTTTGTTGAGTAGGGCTAAACTCGTAATCACATGAATTAGCCTTTGGGGGCGAGATTAGGAGATTGACCCGCGAATCTCCCAATCTCAACCCACTAACCGACTTGTCACGCTGGTGAAAATAACAGGATTATAAGAGAAAAGGTAGTCACGAATGACAACGCAACAAACAATCGGCTGGCAGGCGTCCAGCAAAGGCGGGGTGATTGCCGCAGGCGAGGCGGATGCGGTGGCGGCTGGCATCACCATCTTGGAACAAGGCGGCAATGCGGCGGATGCGGCAGTTGCCACGATTTTGGCACTGAATGTCACCGATCATGGCCTCTGCTCTATCGGCGGTGAGGTGCCGCTGCTGATCTATGAGGCCCAAAGTGGAGCGGTGAAATCACTTTCGGGGCAGGGCGGCGCACCTCTTTCGCCCGCTGCTATCGAATGGTACATGCAGCACGGTATCCCCAATCACGACATCAAAATGGCCCCTGTTCCTTCGGTTGCGGACCTCTGCATCACTACCTTACAACGCTATGGCACGCTGAGTTTCGCACAGATCGTTGCGCCAACCTTGGCCCTGCTTGACCGTGGCCAGGAAGCCTGGCATCCCAACTTGGCGATCACGCTGCGGCGCATGGTCGAGGAAGAGGCGCTGACCTCTGGCAGTCGTGAGGAGCGTTTGCAGGCTGCCTGTGATCGTTTTTATGGCCGCAATGCCGAGCGCAATGACATTGCCGAAGAGTTGGAAGCATTTTACATCCAGGAAGGTGGCTTTCTGCGCCGTGCCGATTTGGCGGCGCACAAGACTTTGATTGAGGAACCGGTCTCGGTCAACTACCGCGGCTATACCGTATATAAATGTGGCCCGTGGACGCAAGGACCTTTTCTCTGCCAGACGCTACGCTTGCTCGAAGGCTTTGACCTACAGCGCATGGGCAACTTCTCTGCTGACTATTTGCATATGACCATCGAAGCGCTCAAGTTGGCGATGGCTGACCGCGACCAATATTACGCCGATCCAAACTTTGTCGAAGTGCCAATGGCTGCCCTGCTCTCGGATGAGTACACAGCATTGCGTCGCCCCTTGATCGACCTGCAACAAGCTTCGCAGGAAGCTCGTCCGGGCGATCCCTGTAATATGAAGGCGATCAAAGAAGGCGGTGCTTTTACACCTTGGATTGGTGGAACCACGACCTGTGTAGTGGCAGATCGCTGGGGCAATGTCGTGGCTGCCACACCGAGCGCCAATGTCTATCACGAAGGGGGCAGTGGCACCACGGGCGTGAGTTACGGCAATCGCCTGCGTAGCCTCAATACCACGCCCGGCCATCCCAATTGTATCCAGCCGGGCAAACGACCGCGCATCACCCTGACGCCCACCTTGGTGCTCAAGGATGGCAAACCGATTCTCGCCATCAGCGTTGCCGGTGGCGATCTGCAAGACCAGGCCACATTGAACCTGCTGCTCAACCACATCGAGTTCGGTATGGAGCCCGCCGCTGCGGTGACCGCTCCACGTTTCGCCACCTATCATCACCAAAATTCATTTGACCCAAACCCAGATCGTCAGCAGACCTTCCTCAAGCCTGGCTCACTCAACCTCAGCGCTGAAATTGTGCAGAGCGTGCAGGATGAACTGGCGCAACGGGGACATCACGTAGTTGCTGAAAGTAAGCCGATTGCCGTGCCGGTGATGCTCTATATCGATCCGCTGAGTGGGATCTATCATGCCGCAGGCGATCCGGCGACGGGACGTCATGCCGCTGCGGTCAAGGAGTAAATGGTGATGAACAAGCTTCTACGTGTCGCCATCATCGGTCACACTGGTCGAGGCAGTTACGGACATTACCTGGATCGCACCTTTGAAGGAGTGGACGGGACCGAAGTGGTGGCCGTCGCTGACCCCGATGCCAATGGACGAGCCGCAGCGCAAAAAGTGAGCGGTGCAGCTCGCAGCTATACCGACTATCACGAAATGTTGCGGGTCGAGCAACCAGATATCGCTGTGGTCGCCAGCCGCGAGATCGGCGATCATCTTGAGTTGGTCTTGGCTGCCGCTGAAAACGGTGCGCACATCTATCTCGAAAAGCCCGCCGCCGCCTCCCCCGCCGAGGTCGATCAGATGATGGCGGCCTGTGCCAAACATGATTTGCGGCTGATCGTCGCCCATCCCTGGCGCGGCCATCCGCCGATCCAGCGGGTGGCCATCCCGTTGATCCGCTCCGGCAAGATCGGTGAGCCGCGGCTGGCGCGCATCTACGGCATGGGCGGCAAACATGGCGGCGATGAACTTTTCCTTGATCTCTGCCCCCACTTTTTTGACTTTCTCTGGCAACTCTTCGGCACACCGCTCTGGTGTCACGCCCATATCACGCAGGATGGCCGCTCGATCACCCCGGCTGATCTGCGCCCCGGCGATGAGGGGATGGGGCTGGTCGCAGGCAATGGTATCAAAGCTTATTACGCCTTTGACGGTGGTTTCGCTGCTGACTTTGAGTCCTACAAGGGGGATGGCAAAGAGATTCCCTACCGCATCGACATTCACGGTACAACTGGGACGCTCTCCATTCCCGGCCCCATGAGCAACCAGCCCGACATTTACTATCACCCGCTGGTTAATCCCGGACTGTTCAACGACAACCGCTGGAAAGTGATCGCCGCCGAGCCGCCGCCCGATGAGCATAAATGGGTCAAGGCCCATCATCGGATGGCGCGTTCGATGGTGGCGCTGTTGCACGGCCAAGAGCCCGAGTTTGAACTGGTGCAAGGGGCTAATGCCCGCATCTATCTGGAAATGGCAATGTTGGCCCATGCCTCTCACATTGCGGGTGCCCGGGTTGCCTATCCTCTCGCCAGCGCGCTGAATCCGTTTGATACGTGGCGATAGTTGCCAATCGTAACTGGTAATTGGGTAACCAACCACTTACCAGTTACGATTTCGCCTCTAATTTGCCTCCTCACTCCTGAAACTCATAAAGTACCAACTTAGCCATAGAGACGCGGATATTAGGAAACGCGGATGTTTACGTCAAAGACAAACAATCAGCGTTTCCTAATATCCGCGTCCTAAAACATCTGCACAGTTACCCCACCAATTTCACAAAAGCTCAAAAATTCTTCAAACACTTGGACTTTCCCGTTCGTTAATAGAGTGAGAGGGCGCTGAAGTATGCAAGCGCAAGTGGTGTTACAAGCGGGGCGTGAGAGTACAAAAGGAGCTTCTCATGAATGACAACTATCTCTATCTATACAAAGACATCTATCAGGAGCATTGCCAACAGATCCGACGCCAGATCGCATTGAATCGTTTGGCATTTCCAGCGCAACGCCCTGGCGTATTAGAAAGAGTTGCAGGTTTGCTTTTACACCTGGGAACGGCCCTTCAGCAGCGGTGTGATCGACAAATCCAACAGGTGCACCGTAAAAACATGCTGGAACTAGGGATGCTAGAAGAACTGCGCATGTGTCGCTGATTGGAGTTAGGTGAGAGGCTGAAGAGTCCTCTCATTCTGGATACGATTCAACCATGACCTTAGACGATCTCTACACCAGCTATGAAGCGTTTTTACGCAGCTATGCAAACAGTCTGATCCACGATGCTGACGGTGCGGAGGATCTGGTGCAGGAGACTTTTATTCGTTCGATGGGCCACTTGTCACTGCTCGAACTGCTGCGACCGGCTGAACGTCGGGCTTGGCTAAAACGCACGTTGCGAAACCTCTTCATCGATGGCGAACGCACACGTCAGCGCCAGGAGCGGCTGCTGCAACAGATCGAGCTGATGGAAAGAGGAAGTGAGCAGGCGAGCTTTGACGGCGTTCTGGTTCAAAACCCGCTGGATAGTGTGCCGAATGAGACGCGTGAACTGTTTGAGATGCATTACACACTAGGCATGAATAGTAGTGAGATCGGCCAGGAGTTGGGCATTCCCGCTGCAACTGTCCGTTCACGGCTTCACTTTGCATTACAGAAGTTACAGCGATATCGATCCAACTGGGAATGATACATCAGTCTGATTCTGTTTCGTAGGCACCCAGAGGCACGTGCAGGCTAAACGAGTTTGAAAGATTTTCTCGGATTTATTTAAAGGAGCAAGATAATGGAAACCAACAGTGGAAGAATTATTCGCAACGTCGCTACCCTCGATCTGCGTAGCGCAAGCGCAGCGGCGATTGGTGGCATTGCACGAGTTGAAAATGTCGCAACACTTATTTACTCGCCCGAAAATGCCGACCTTGTCTCGAAGTTGAGCATTGGCAATGTGGCCACAATGCTGAAGGTGCCCGAAGGTGCTCGACTCAGCACTGGCCAAGAGGAGATCAGCCGTGACAGCTTTAAAGGGCTGGATGCGCCCCTTGATCTCTATGTAACTGGCCAATTGCTGATCAAGGCCGACGTAGCTGAAGATGACCTACGCGCCGGACTCAACAGCCTCTCTGTGTCTGGTCAATTGATCTACCCTGAAACAGTGGCAGGAGCAGTCAAGTCAAAGCTGCTCCATATGAATGGACAAGCCATCGCTTATGAGCCTGAGTCCAAGTTTGTTACGGGCAAATGGGTGCTGACTGAAAGTTACCTGCGTGGGCTGGAGGACAATAGCGTGTTTCTCGTGTTTGGTCGCTTGGATGCTACCGAACTGCTCCCCAACGATCTGCTTGCCCAGAAGATCAAGAAGATCAGGGCGATGGGCAGGGTTACCTGTCGAGAGGAAAACAGCGCCGTGTTGCTGGCCCGCACTCAAGATGCTTCGAGCATTACCACCATTCCCGTCGGTTACAGCTACCTTGGCGATTCTCTCGTGTTGGATGCCAGCCGTTTGAGCGCTTTGCCGGGTAAGAAACTCTACGTCTCCAGGCTACAAGTTGATGCAAATGTAACTTCCGAAGCGCTGGATCAAGCCATTGAAGCACTGACGATTACTGACTTGCTGATTGCGCCGGCCTCGCTTAGCGCAACGCTGGCCAAGAAGTGCAACTTGCTGGAAACCGAAGCGATTTTCTACGAGGGTGAGCTGTGGCTGATTGACAATGAAACCACCCTGTACGCCAGCCGTTTTGACTATCTGGAAGGCAAAGCCACCTTGATCGTGCGCGGCGAACTAAAGATTGCAGAGGATGTCGAGCCCAAAGCGTTGGCCCAACACTTTGCCAAAGTCCACAACTGGGGCGAAATCTACTGCACACCCGCCCAGATAAGTGCGCTTCAGGCAAGGCTGGGTACGAACAAAGGGGAGTTTAGTCAACCCGCCATAAAACAGGAGGAAGACGGCAATGTGATCGGTAACGCGGCGTATCTGGTGTTGTAGGTCTAAAGCTGAGAAGTAAGGCAACACACGGGCAGCGCCCTGCGGATGAGAGGACATATCCTCTCCGCAGGGCGCTACCTATGTGTTACTCTAAGTCAGCCCGTTAGGTTAAAATCCGAACTCACGTTATTACCTTCAATGCGCCCCACTCGCCTGTGCCTTGACCAGCGATGCGTAATACCCACCGGGTATCTTCACCAGTGAATCGTGATTTCCCAGTTCGACAATCTCCCCAGCCTTGAGTACCACAATCTGGTCGGCTTTGCGGATGGTGGAGAGGCGATGGGCGATGACAATGGCGGTCCGGTTGCTCATAAGCTTGGCAAAGGCATCCTGGATCAGGGCTTCGGTTTGGGTGTCAACGGCGGAGGTCGCCTCGTCGAGTACCAGGATGCGCGGGTCGGCGAGGATGGCACGGGCGATCGAGAAGAGTTGGCGCTGCCCAGCGCTGAACTGCGACCCTCGTTCCTGGGCGATGGTCTGATAGCCGTCGCTTAGTTTGCTGATGATCTCGTGGCAGTTGGCGAGCTTGGCGGCGGCGATCACTTCGTCGAGTGTGGCATCGGGGCGACCGTAACGGATGTTGTTGGCAAGGGTATCGGAGAAGACGAAAGGCTCTTGTAAGACCACGCCGATCTGCGAGCGCAACGACTGCTGGGTTACGCTGCGAATCTCATGTCCATCAACCAGAATTTGACCGCCGGTGATGTCATAAAAGCGGCAAAGCAGCGAGGCAATCGTCGTCTTACCGCTGCCCGTCTGCCCGACCAACGCCACCAGTTGACCTGGCTTAATGTGCAGGCTGACATCCTTCAGCACCGGACGATCCTTCGTGTAGGCAAAGTCTACATGCTCGAAGATGACCTCACCCTGCACAGGTGGTAAGATTTTGGCATTCGGCGCATCCTTCACCGCCTGGGGCGTATCCAACATGAGGAAAATCTTTGCCGCCGAAGCCAATGTCGCCTGCATCACCACGTACATGTTGGTCAGCGTGCTGATCGGGGCCCAGAGATTGTTGATGTAAGCAGTAAATGCCACCAGGGTCCCTACGGTCAACGCCGATCCGCCAAACCCAATTTGGTTGGCCGCTACATAGAGTACCACCACCAGCGCCGTGCTGCGCGTCAACTCGACCAGGGGCGAAAACCAGGATTGTAGGACGATCACCTTCATCCACTCATTGACCACCTTGTGATTGGCCTCTTGAAAGTGGCCCAGGTTGGTCTGCTCACGAGTAAATGCTTGAATCACGCGCATCCCAGCGATATTTTCAGCCAGAAAGATGTTGAAACGGGTGATATTTTCGCGCACTCGTTCCCAACCGTCGTAGAGGCGGGGGCGCATGTAGATGCCGATGATGGTCAGAATCGGCAGCATAAAGAGCGCAATGGCGGTCAGCTTGGCATTGATGGCAAACATCAGCGCCAGCACGATGACGCCCGACATCAGATCGTTGACCACGCTGGCGATCTGGTTGGTGAGAAAGTCGTTGAGCGTGTTGGCATCGCCGATAAAGCGGGTCATCGTCTTGCCTACCGGCTCGCGCTCGTGAAAGTTGAAGCTGAGATGCACCACATGGTCAAAGAGTTGGCGGCGCAGATCGGCCAGGATCGACAAGCTGATCCGTTGGATCAACATCGATCTGGCCAGCACACCCAGCCAGACCAATCCATGCATCACGGCGGCCAAGGCGAGCAGTGGTAGGAAGCCTTCCGTTTTCTTGACCGCAATGTGATCGTCGATCAGAATGCGGTCAACATAGGGGTAAAGCTGTGAAAGCGTGACGCAGACCACGTAGATCGACAGCGTGAATGCCATGCGTCCACGATAGGGGCGCAAATATTGCAGAAGCCGCTTCAACCCCTGCCCCATCGGCAGGCGTTCTTCGGCGTCGGGAATGTTGATGGGTTTGACGATAGAACGAAGCATATTTCAGTATGTCAGTGGATCAGTAAGTCAGTAGGACAGTGAGACAGTCGATCAGTCCGCTGTCCACTGTTTTACTGCCCCACTGTCTCACTGTCCCACTGCCTCTCTCTCCAACTCGTTGGAACTCATGCGCTGCATTTCGAGCACTTGTTGATAATAGCCACTGCCTGCAGACAATTCGTCGTGGGTGCCTTGTTCGACGATTTCGCCGTTGCGCAGGACGATGATGCGGTCGGCCTGTTGCACTGTGCTAAGCCGGTGGGCGATCAGGATCGTCGTGCGCCCTTGCATCACGCTGCGGATGGCGGCCTGCAAGAGCTTTTCGGTTTCGGCATCGACTGCCGACATCGAGTCGTCAAGAATCAGGATCTTCGGGTCGAGCAGAATGGCGCGTGCAATGGCGACACGTTGCCGCTGACCGCCCGAAAGACCTGTACCGCGTTCGCCGACTTTCGTCTGATAGCCGTCGGGCATAGCGACGATGAAGTCGTGGGCCTGGGCCAGTCTGGCGGCCCGCTCGATCTGCTCCTGTGTGGCCTGTGGGCGACCAAAGGCGATATTTTCGGCAATCGTCGCACTAAAGAGCAGCGTATCCTGTGCCACCATGCCAATCTGACTACGCAACTCGATCAGATTCAGCGTACGTACATCCTGCCCATCAATCAACACCCGCCCGGAACTTGGATCGTAGAAGCGCCCAATCAGGTGGATCAGCGTACTCTTGCCGCTGCCGGTTGCGCCAACTACGGCCAGCGAAGAGCCAGCAGGAATATGCAGATTGATATCCGTCAACGTCTTTGCCTGTGAGGTTGGGTAGAGGAAGTTCACTTCTTGATACTCGATCTCTCCTCGCCAATCGACTTTTTCTTTTGCGGGAGTGAGTTGACGTGGGGAAGGCAGTGGTGACTCAATCATCACCCGCTCATCCAGCAGTTCAAAGATACGGACGGCGGCGGTTGCTGTCTGGCTAAATGCGTTCAATTGAGTGCCAAGGCCATTTACCGCACCGAGCAGCAACATGCTCAAACTGAGGATCGCCACCAACGTGCCGATGCTGATCTCTCCGCTCATCACCCGATAGCCGCCAACCAGGACCAGACCCAATTGCATAAAGCGTGGCAAGCTACCGATGATGATCCAGCGTTTGATCCACATATCGCCGATGGTGAGGAAGCCGGCGCGCACATCCTTGTCCACTCCCAGAAACTTGCCCATCTCCTGCGCCTCTTGGGCAAAGGCTTTGACTACTTTGATGCCGGACAGGCTGTCCTGCAAGGTGGCGGAGAGTTTGGCCAGTAGATCATGTTGACGGGTCCACGGCACACGCAAGGCACGATGGGCCCAGAACATGCCTGCCCCTGAGATCAGTACCGGCACGATGGCGATCAAGGCAAGCTGTACATCCTGTTGTAAAAAAGCCAGGAAGGAGAGGATGATGGTGAGTGTATGGCTCATCGACTCGATCAGAATCTGCGAGAGGAAGATACGCGTGCTTTCGACGTCGCTGCTGACGCGACTCATCAAGCGCCCGGTCTGTTCGCGGTCGTAGAAGCTGTAGTTCAGTGCTAGCAACTTACGGTAGAGCGCACCACGGACATCGCTCATCACCAATTGGCCGAGTCGGTTTTGTCCGTAGGAGTAAAAATAGGTGGAGGCTGCGCGTATTACAGTGACGAGCAGCAGCAACCCCAGGTAGGGCAGCAACAAATCCATACGCTGCCCACCGATCACGTCATCGACAATTGCCTTCGTCACCAACGGCGCTACCGTGAGCATCCCCGAAAGAAAAACGTTGACAATGATCAGCGCGATGAGCAGCTTGTTGTGTGGCTTTAAGAAGCCAAAGAGACGACGCATAGTAGGAAAACTTGCAAAGTAACAGCATTGTTGAGATTGAGAGATTGGGAGATTACAAACAATCTCCTAATCTCTCAATCTCCTACGCTCCAGTTGTATTTTGACACTCCGGTAAGTGCTTTTTCACAGCAGTCACAAACGTGTCAAGCTCTTCCTGGCTGGTGTAAATTTGAACCGAGAGACGGGCGATCTTCACGCCATTCCAGTTGATCATCGGCATTTCGATCTGGTATTGATCGCGCAGAATTTGACCCAGTTTGCCCATATCCGTCGCATCGGGCAGATGGATGGGACAGAGCTGGCTAAACCATTCGAAGCTTTCCGGGCAGATCGACTCGGTGTCGAAATGGTGTTCGAGTTCGCGCTTGGCGGCTAATGCCATGGCAAAGCAACTTTGGCGGACGGCCTGCCAGTTGTGCGCTTCCATATAGTCAAGCGCCGCCGGCACCGCCAAAAAGGCCGATGGATCGCGAGTGCCAAACTGTTCCACATAGTCGATCAGAGGCTTCTCTGACTTTTTATCAGGGAACCAACCATGACCGACAATGAGTGGTTCAATAAGATGTTGAACTTCGTCACGAGCATGGAGAAAAGCGCTTCCCTTCGGCCCACCGCACCATTTATGCATGTTGCCCGTGTAAAAATCCGCACCGATGTCATCCAAGAAGAGGTCGCGCTGACCGGGGACATGGGCACCATCAATCACGCTCAGGATGCCATGTTGGCGGGCACGGCGGCAAAGTTCTTCGAGTGGAAAGGTGAGGGCAGTGGGTGAGGTAGTATGGCTGAGATAGATCACCCGTGTGCGTGGCGTGACCCCAGCCCAAAATTGCTCAATAAACTGCTCGTCGGAGTGGATCGGCAGGTCGATTGGGTGGTTGATGTAGTGCGCACCGGCTTTTTCGCAGTTATATTGCCAGGCATGGTTACATGCCCCGTATTCGTGATTAGTGGTCAGCACTTCATCGCCCGGTTTGAGCCAACTGCGCAGGGAGTGGGTGACAACATTCACCCCCATTGTGGCATTGGTCACAAAGGCCAAGCGGCTTTGGTCGGTATGCAAATATTCGGCCAGACGGGTGCGGGCGGACAGCATGTTCTCTGCCCAACGTCCCATAAAGGCACCCGGGTGATCTTCAAACTCTGCCTGCCACTTTTGATAGACTTCAAAGACCGGTTTGGGACAAGCGCCAAACGAACCATTGTTGAGTAGCCGCCAGTCGCGGCGCAGCATAAAATCATCTCGGATAGATTGGGACATAAAGGGCTTTCAGCTTTCTGGTAAGGTTGGATCGAATGGATGAAGCGTGAAACGTGATGCGTGATGCGTGAGTAACGGATTTTCTCTATCCTGCTATCCTCAAATGTAGAATAAAGATCATCTGCACTTCACGCATCACGCATCACGTTTCATCTTTCCCTCATTTTCTTTACAGTAAAATCGGGCGAACGGTAAAAGTCAAAAATCTCTCGTTCATAGCTGCGCACTTCGTCGGCCAAGCGCAGAACGTCAGCGGCATGCTCAACGGGAATGCGTACACAGCCATCGCCATCGGCAAAGAGCAGGTCGCCGGGACGAATGCGCAGTTGACCGACTGTTATCGGGGTGTTGAAGCGGGTCAGGTTAAAGACGCCATGTCCAGGCACGGTTCCCCAAGCCCAGATTGGCAAACCCACTTTCTGGATTCCGGCCAGATCGCGGATAGTTCCATCCACCAGGGCTCCGACTACACCCAGTCGTTTGTGCAGCGTCGCCATGCCATCGCCGAAGCTGGCACCCCGTCCTGGTCGAGAATCCACGTCCTTCAACACTGCAACCAGCGGCCCTGGCGTCTGTTCGATCAACTCGTAATAGTCAGCCCAGGAGATGGCGGGAGTATCTGGGTCGTTGGTGGTTACCTCGGCAGTGATTGCATAACCAATCACTGCGCCCAACTCGGGCAACAAACAGCGGATAGTGTGGTCGGTATACTCTTCATTTGGTAGCCCCACCTTGCGCACCAGGGCATTAAAGATCGTGGCCGAGTCGAAGGCTTTGAAGCCTTCGAGGATTTCTGGATCTACTTGTTGCATCGTTACATCCTATCGTTGGAGATTAGAGATTGGAGATTGCGTGTAATCTAATCTCTAATCTCCAATCTCTAGTCACTTAAATTCGCTTCTCAAACGCCGCAATCTCCTCCGCCCCATCCAATACGCCAATTTCCAGGTGGAAGTGGCGCACTTCGCCGGGTTGGATGGTCTGAAGGTAGCCATGTTTGCGATTCCAGGCGCGCCCCAACATGCTAGCATTTCCTGGTTCCACACCAGTAACATAAGTGCCTTTGTGGAAATGTTGCCATTGGTTGACCAGCGGAATCTCGGCCTTGGGGAACTTCCAGTAAAGTCCAAGTTGCAAAGCATCGTTGATCAATCCGATATGGACGTTGCCCTCTGCATCGGCAATCGGGCGGTGGACATAGACATTGCTCTGAACTTCGGCCTGCGGTGCCGTTGCAACCGAGTAGACATCGGCTGTGACCTCGCGATCTTCCAGCCATTCGGTGCTCTTTTCGCTGCGAACAACGAAGCGTGTGCCCTGATCGAGCACAGGAAAACCGGGATTGCAATGGTAGACAAACATCAGCGGCGAGGGAGCAATGCTGAGGTTTTCGATGCGGTCGTGGATGCGGATGATCTTTTCGCCCAACACGGTGGAGATTTCACGCGTCAACTCTAAATTCGTGCCAAAGACCACGGTTTCACGCATCTTGCCTCGGACGCGCACGACATAATCCTCGTCTTCCCAATTAGCGTCAGCCACTACATGTTTGGCAGGCAGAAAGGAGAGTCGCCCGTGCAGCCCAAGCTCCTCGTTTTCCTCCAGCGGATCGACTTCGGGATGGCCGGTGAAGGACATGCCACAGGTGAGTACCAGTCCGCCGAAGAAACCACGCAGCCAACCATTGCCTTTGGGCTCGTAGAAGGCGGGGCCAACATCGCCGGTGCTGCTGCGAAAACAGAGCGACATGCCCTTATAGGAAGCCGAAGCCACATCCAAGGTGCGCCCAGGCAGGAGCGAAAAGGATAGCCCCGAAGCATTGAAAACTTCGATCAGATCTGCACCACGCTCGTTACCCTCCACCAATTCGGCTTTGCGCACATTTGCGACTTGACTCATGTCGCCAACCAGGTCCAATAGCTGCCGCTTTGAGTAGGTTCGTCCAAATAGATTGGGCATAGGATTCCTTTCTTGTTGAGAATGACAGTATAGGTATATTGTATACTAAAGCGGATGAATTGATGAACGTAGGGTTACTGTATTTGGTAATTTGCTACCTGCCACCTGCTACTTGCTCCATTTTGCTTTTCCACGGTAGATTAGTACGATCTGACTATGTCAAACATCATTACTTTGCTGCAACTTCAAAAAAAGAACAAAGAGCGAGTCAACGTCTTTCTTGATGGCAAATACGCCTTTGCCTTGAATTTGCAAGCCGCTGTCCGCCTGAAAAAGGGGCAGCAGTTGACCCAAGCCGACCTGGATGCACTGAAGGCGGAGGATGAATTCCATAAAACGTATGAGACAGCGCTGCGTTATCTTGGCTCGCGCCCGCGCAGCGAGAAAGAGATCGTTCAATACCTCAAACGCAAAAAGCTAGACGAAGAACTGATCGCCGCGGTGATTGCCCGTCTCAAAGAATTCAATTACCTGAATGATGAGACCTTCAGTCAGTTCTGGACCGAGAACCGTCAACAGTTCCGCCCCAAAGGCGTGCAGGCACTGCGCCAAGAGTTGCGCCAAAAAGGCATCGACAGCGAAACCATTAATAATACCCTTTCTGAGATCGACGAGGATGCTGGCGCTTGGGCCGCCGTCGAAAAAAAGTTAGTCCATTGGCAAACACTGGAACGGGCCGAGTTTGAGAAAAAGCTCAAAGGTTTTCTGCTACGGCGCGGCTTTGGCTACGAAGTTGTGAATCGTGTCTGGAGGCGGACGCAAACGGAAGAGTAACAAAGAGATTGGAGATTGAAGGGAAATTGTCTATCCAATCACTCAATCTCTTACTCTCCTAATCGCTACTTTCTCTTATGAACTTCTCCACCCTCTCTTCATCCATGTACAACACCGGCGTTGGCTTTGCAGGCATTGCAGGTGCTTGGTGGTTGCCAGCGACGCAGCCATTTCGTTTGTCAGTTGTTTCACAGCAGAAGTTGAATGCAATCGGCAATGCCATCTTTACGCTGCTCGATGTGGTCGGCGATCTTTATGATACGCCAGCGGGTGATGCCTGTGGCTTGACTCACTTGCTCAGCCACAAAGTTCCTGCCCATCTTCTTCGATATACAGATCGCAGTCCGGTCTATTCCCTTCGTCCCGATTTTCAGATTGTCCACGCACACACTTCAGAGCCGTTAGCGTCAGCGTACGGACCTGCTCCTGTTCCCCTTACTGACGTGCGGGGTTCTGATGGTACGCTACCTCTCACTTGCCACTCGCCACTCGCTACCTTCTCCGCCACTGAGCTTGAAATCTGCCCATCAGCGCAAGGTTATGCCCATGCTATGCAGGTTGGCTATGAGTTGAATACTGATCTGGCTGATGGTTTTGCTCGTTTTCTGAATGGGCGAACGCTTTGGTTTGTTGGCAGCGAACAGTGGAGTGAGTTTCTTTTTGAGCAACTGGCCTTTTGTCGTGCCTTACGCGAACGAGGCGCTGATGGTCGTGTGCTCTATGATCTGCCTGTATCCCGGTTGGCTGCGAGTATCCGTCGAGGTGAACGTTGGCAACCTCCGATCTTCGGCGTCAAAACCAAGCTACCGAGTTGGAATGACGACTTGTTTGAACGGGTTGAACGTGCTGGGTTGCAACCTTATCTCTATATGGGAGAAGAATGGCCCGGATCGCTCACCCATGCGGTCGTCTTTCGGTTTGGCTATCTTGAGTGTTTCAGTACTCATCATCTGGCCATCATGCAGCAGTGGCAGGTACAAGGGACGACTTTCCTCAACCCGCTCTCCTTTCTCTACGAAAGCAAAGTCGTGATGGCTGCACTCCATCTGCCCGAAGTGCGTCGCCAGATTGCCGAACGCAATCCCCAGGCACTCCTCTGGCTCAACCAAGCGATCCCTGAAACGAACCTGTTGACTCCCGACTTACTTCCTCAATTGGTGAGCGAGCGAGCGCATTGGATTCTTAAGTTCGCCGGATTCGACGCTGGCAACCAAGCTTGGGGTGGACGCAGCCTACAGATCGGTGCCCAGTTGACGGCCGCAGAGTGGCAAGACCAACTCCAGCGTTATCTCGATCTGCCTTTCCCTATCGTCGCCCAGCGCCTTACCCCATCGCAACTGGTGGATATCGACTTTTACGATTCGAGCGGCAATCTTCAGCAAATGCACCAGGGTACTACGCGTCTACGAACCTTCTTCCTACGTGATAGGAACGGCGCATCTGCTGCGCTTGGCTCCCATCTCACCGTTTCGGGCGGCAAGCTACAAGTGTCCGAGGCGACGGATGCTGTGCAAGCGCCGATTATATTTGGTGGGGGAAATTGAGTAATTCAGTAATTGGTAATCGTATCCTAACAAAGAGTGCTGTTTCTCTGCTCTATTGACGCATGTTTAGAATCACGGTACACTTTTACCATTCTTCAAAATAGTAGAAAGACAAGCTTGGAACAAAAGAGATTGTAGCCGAGAGACGCGAGGTTGATTTAACACAATCTCCCAATCTCTTAATCTCCAATCTCTAATCTCTTCCTCAAAAGAAACGAGCAAACGCATGAAAATCACAAAAGTTACCCCCATGATCCTCGGCACCCAATGGCGCAATCTGGTCCATGTCAAGGTGGAGACGGACGAGGGCATTTACGGGTTGGGGGAAAGTCGCCCGCTCAACAAGCATGAGACACTGGTCGGCTACCTCAATGACATCACCGAACGCTATATCATCGGCAGTGACCCCTTTGAGATCGAACGGCTGGTGCGCCGCTTGACCGTGGAAGATTATGGTCGTCCCGGTGAAGTGGTGATGACCGGGGCCGCTGTACTAGAGATGGCCTGTTGGGACATTATGGGCAAGGCACTCAACCAGCCCGTCTATCGGTTGCTAGGCGGGGCCATGCGCGACAAGATCAAGGCCTATGGCAACGGTTGGTACACCGTAGAACGTTCACCTCAGGAATTTCACGCCGCGGCCACCCGTGCCATCGCCAAAGGCTATCGAGCGCTCAAGTTTGATCCCTTTGGTGCAGGCTTTTATGAGATGGAACGCACCGAAAAATTGCGCTCGATTTCGCTGGTCGAGGCCGTGCGCGATGCAGTTGGCCCCGATGTCGAGATTCTGATCGAGATGCATGGCCGCTTCAACCCAGCAACGGCAGTGGAGATGACCCGTGAACTGGCGCAGTTCAAACCGAGTTGGGTCGAGGAGCCGGTGCCGCCGGAAAATCTGGCTGCACTAAAGAAGGTGATGGACGCTGTCGCCCCACTCGCCGTGCCAGTGGCCACGGGCGAACGCCTGCACACCATGTTCGAGTATCGCGAACTCTTCGAACTGCACGCCTGCGACATCATCCAGCCCGACATTTCGCACTTCGGTGGCATCTACAACACCAAGAAGCTGGCTGCCTGGGCCGACACCTACTATATGCTGGTTGCCCCGCACAACGTCGGCGGTGCCGTTTCGACAGCCGCCGCGCTTCATCTGGCCGCCTGTACGCCCAACTTCAAGATTCAAGAGCACTTCAACGACTTTGACGAGGATTACGTGTTGCAAGCCGCTCCCGGTCTACCCAAAGTGGTCGACGGCTACTTTCCGCTGCCCACCGCCCCTGGCCTCGGAGTCACCCTCGACGAAGCGGTCTTTGAGGCACACCCGATGGCGGATGTGCATTTCAATTTGTACACGCAGGATTGGCATAAGCGCAAGGCACTGCGCAAGTAAGTGAGTCAGTGGGACAGTGGAAAGTAGGACAGTGAATCAGTCCTCTGTCTCACTGATGACCAGCAATGTACACATGTCAAACGCTAAACAACAAGACATCTGGTACGAATGGCTGCTACGCCGTCGCGATGGGAATGACCCGGCGCGGTCGAAGGCGACGCGCGACTTCCTGGCCCCGGTCCGCAACAAAGTGCTGGAGAATGCTCGTTTCGTCGAAGGGGAAACCTTGCTGGATGTGGGCTGCGGCGATGGATTGATTGCGCTGCGGGCACTAGAACAGACACGCAACAGCAAGGTTATCTTTCTCGACATCTCGCAGGATCTATTGGATCATGCCAAAGAGACGGTGATCTGGAGTGGTGATCTCTTTCGTAGCCAGTTTATCCGCGCCTCGGCTGATGACCTGGCGCAGATCCCGTCAGAGACGGTGAATGTGGTGACAACCCGCTCGGTGTTGATTTACGTCGCTAATAAACAAAAGTCATTTTGCGAGTTCTTGCGCGTGCTCAAACCAGGTGGACGTCTATCGATCTTTGAACCGATTAGCCGTTTTGGTTCACCGGAGCCAACTCAGCAATTTTGGGGCTATGATGTTGCTCCGGTACAAGAGATTGCGCAGAAAGTGCTAGCGGTGTATCGGCGTATTCAGCCGCTCGATAGCGACCCAATGCTCGATTTTGATGAACGAGATCTCTTCAACTTTGCAGTTCAAGCCGGTTTTTCGTCAATTGCGCTGGAATATCAGGCCTCCCTAGATTTGAAGAGCCAACCTCAACCGTGGGCAACCCTGCTCAACACCGCCCGTAATCCTCGTATTCCAACCCTGAAGGAAGCGATGGAACAGTGCCTATCGCCCGACGAGATCGAGCGTTTCAGCGCTCATCTGCGCCCGCTGGTGGAAAGTGGACAAGGACGCTCTCGCTTCGCACGGGCCTATCTGACGGCGGTGAAGGGGTGATACTCTACATTCGGAACAAAGTAGGTTAAAATCAAACCATCTGCTAATCTCCAATCTCTAATCTCAGGAGCAACCATGCGTCGTGCCGAATGTATCAAAGCCCTTTACCCCGAGCTAACCGACAAACTGGTGGTCACCAACATGGGGGCCTGTGCCCAGGAACTCTATAATTTGGGGCATCGTGACAATTTTTTCTATCTGCAACATGCGATGGGGCTGGCCTCGTCGATTGGCCTTGGCTTAGCACAGAGTTTGCCGAACACAAAAGTCATCGTGCTGGACGGCGATGGTTCGGTGCTGATGAATCTGGGTACGCTGACCACCATGTCACGCTATGCCCCCAACAACCTGGTCCACATCATCTTCGACAACGGCAGTTTGCTCTCGACCGGGGGCTTTCCCTCGCACACTGCCGACGGCAAGACCGATCTAGCGGCGATTGCCAAGGGCGCAGGCGTGCCCTTTGTCGATTCGGTCAGCACCGCCTTCGACTTTATGGAAGCTGCCGCCGACGCCTTTGAACGCAATGTTCTCAGCGTGATCGTGGCCAAGGTCGAAGCCGTCGGCCCCGACCACTTTGGCATGGATCTGCAACTACCCGAGAATGCCCTGCGCTTCTCGCGCTACATTCGTGAGAATGTAAGGAAGTGATACGAAATACGAATTACGAGATGTGTAACTCGCAATTCGCCACTCACAATTCGCTACTTCTCATTCCATCTTCCGCTCGATTCGTTGGTCGGGGATCAGCCATATCACTGCAACGACGATGTAGATAACGCAGGAGAGCCAGGGCTGAACAAAGGCAACTGGAATGGCCAGAGTATACAGGATCAGAGACAAAATGCCTTTGTTGTCGCGACCGACTGCGTTGGCCAGGAGCGAATCATGGCCATGCAGGCGAATCAGCGCCCGACTTAGGATGTAATACGCCAACCCAGAGAACCAGAGCACAACCCCATAGAGCGCTACTGGCCAGGTTGCAAATTCAGTCTCACCTATCCATGCTGTGGTAGCAGGAATCAGTGACAGCCAAAAGAGCAAATGCAGGTTCGCCCACAAAATCGAGCCACTGGTGTGCTGAGCGGCTTGAAACAGATGATGGTGATTGTTCCAATAGATGCCAAGATAGATAAAACTGAGAACATAGCTGAGAATCACAGGGATCAGTGGGCGTAGCGCTGCTAGATCTCTCCCCTCTGGCACCTTCAACTCCAACACCATAATCGTGATGATAATGGCGATCACGCCATCGCTGAATGCTTCCAAACGGCCTTTGTGCATAGAATCGGCAGCTCCTGTGAGCGATGTAATTGGGAATGAAGTAACCGGTAATTGTAACCGTGCAGATTGTAACAAAGAGTATGAAACTTTCACAATAACAATCTATTCATGGGTCAAGCAAGATTTGTCATCTTGTTATCCTTTTATCCTATGCGTATCGCTATTTTCTCTGACCTACACGACAATCTTGAAGCTTTTTATCGTCTGCTGGAAGAGGCAACGACCCAGCGGGTGGATCGTTTTATCTATTTGGGCGATGTAGGGCGTGACGTCAGAATTTTCCAACAACTGCAAGTGCGGCAAATCCCTTGCACCTATGGCAATTGGGAGGTTAGTGGCTTGCGCTATCTGCATGGCACACTCCACGATTGGGTGGCCGATTGGCCGGGGACGATACATGAAGGTGAGGCGATCTATTGTCATGCAACACCTGACTTACCACCCGAGGCGGCGACGACCCGCACCGCATCACAAACCATGCAGCGCGGTGTTGGCTGGATGAGACTCTTTCCCCGGTTACACTCCAACGAGGATGCCCGTTGGCAAGCCTTTGCTGCCTTGGAAGCGCAGGATATGCGGGTTGCTTTTCATGGCCATACCCATGTTCAATTGGCTTGGTCCTGGGCCATGAGCGAAAGCGGTACACGACGGCTTCGCTCGCTGAGCGTTGGCGCGATTGAACTAACTCCTGGTAATCCGCAGCAGCCCAACCGTTACCTGATCGGCGTCGGCAGCGCCGGACAACCAAACGACGGCGACCAGGGGAAGTATGCGATTTATGATGAAACGTTGGGAGTGGTGGAGCTGCGGAGTTTGAGGTGAGGGAAAGAAGTCAGGAAGACAAGAAGTCAGAAAATTTTCCTACTTGTCTTTCTGTCTTTTGTCTTCTTGTCAATTCATCGCCCCTGCCAATTCTGGAGCGGGGACAAAACTTTCTGTGGGTGTGGATTCCCCAGACGCCTCGGCCAAGGAGATTTCTCCGGCGTCATGGCGAGAACGAAGCTCCTGAAATTCCTCTTCGCTCAGCCCCAATGGCTTGTGATCGGCCCCGATCACCTTTAGTAAGCCTTGGCGCAAGCCCTTAAAGGCTCGATCGAGCAGATTGTCGCTGTGTAGTTCCGCAAAGGTTTTCACTGCCAATTCGGCGCTGAGCGGTGCCAATTCATAATGTTGTGCTAACCGTTCGCGCTGAAAGGCAATCCACAGATAGAGATCGGCTTCAGTTCGTCCAGGGAAACCGCTCATCAACTCATATTTGCGGATGGCTTCGATCACGGGCAGATAGATGGTGTCGTACCAGCTTTCAACTGCCTGCTGCGCAGTAAAAGGCTCGCTGATTCCCTGTCGTTCTAACTCTTTGCCTTTTAAGTAACGATGCACTTCAATGTGCTGCTGTAAGATTGGATAACGACCTGGTTCGGTAAATTCGACATTGTGGTTGGGGCGTAAGACGTCCAGGTTCGTGTTTTTAAAGAATTCTGCTCGCTCGATTTTGATGATCCACTGATCGCGTTCAAAGTCGTCGAGCGTGAGCGGGATATCCGTTTGTACTTCCGTGACATAGGCCTCAATGTGACTCAGATCG
The DNA here is from genome assembly GCA_046328715.1 of Caldilineaceae bacterium. Taxonomy (GTDB): domain Bacteria; phylum Chloroflexota; class Anaerolineae; order Caldilineales; family Caldilineaceae; genus JAXLWB01. The sequence continues at coordinate 105,790 of JAXLWB010000022.1, forward strand.
TTGGCGCGTGCCACACTGACCCGGTGATTTCCATCCCGCACAAAGTAGACCTCGCCGATCTTGTACAACTCAATCGGTGGCAAACTTTCCAGTGAGTTCATCATGGCATCGATGCGCGCCCAGCGATCCGCATTGACACCAGAGCGCGGCAAAAAGGTGCGAGTAAAGTCGCGGTAGCGACCTACGCTGCCCACGATGCGATCCAAGCGTACCATCTGGGTGCCCATCGAAATCTGCTGGCGGGCCTTGAGTCGTTTGGCCACTTCATCGTAGCTCAATAAGTCTGTATGTCCCCCGGAGATCAGCCCAAAGAGATCTGCCATTTGGGCTTGCACAATGCTCCGTAGATATTTTTCTTTTGCTTCTGCTTTGTGTTGTGAAGTCGGCACTTGCGACCTCCTCTGTACAATCGCTCATCTACAAAAAGTGTGAGCATCCGAGACCTGCTAGGTCTTTGCACACTTTTCTATCGTGAGCGCTGTACGTTTTGCTTTGCGTGAAAATGAAAATCGGAAAGTAGAGGTTAGAGCAACTTACTCTCTACTTTCGTTTCTCATATTCTCTCAGGTACTATACAACAGAACTTGCACTTGCAAGCGGTTGCATTCAATACGATTCTATAACAATTGGGACACAAATGGGTTACAAGAGGAGTTTACTTTACTTCACAGGCAGTCACAGCCACACATTCATCGGCACGCAAAGCCATACAGTTGACCCCTTGGACAACGCCCTCTTTGGCGGGAATTTCGTTGACCGCAAAGCGCACAATCTTACCCAAGCGCGAGATGACAAAGGCATCCGACTGATCAGTGATTGCCATCACGCCGATCAATTCTTCGGTTTTCATGGCAACTTTGCCTCCACTGCCCGGCTCTTTGTTGGCGGTAAAGCCACTGAGCAGACGCACCGTTCCCTTGCCGTCGCCGGTCATCATCAGAATGCCGCCTTCAGCCGGTGCCGCTGCCACACCGACCACACGATCTTCTGGATCGACGCGCATGCCCAAGCAGCCGCGCACTGGGATCTGCCGTTCAGCAAAGCGGATCGCCTTGCCCAGCCGGGTGGCAATAAAGATTTCGTCGCTGCCGCTGCTCCAACAGAAGGCTGCGGGCGCACCTCCCTCGCGGGTGTCGTAGAGCACCGTGCCAGGTTGGAGTCGTGCACCAAGCTGTTGGCTGCCGAATTTGCGGATTTGCCCGCGTTCGCTCACCAAGGCCAGGAACTGTCCCCCCTGGTCGGGAAAGACGAGTGAGAGCTTCTCGCCTTCGCGTAGCGGCACATTGGACAACAGAGATTGTCCGCGACCCCGTACAGGCGTTTCGGGAACATTGCCCAAAGCTGTGCGAAAGGCACGGGCATGGTTGGTCACCAGGATTAACCCAGCGCTTTCGTCGGCAGTCAGGAGAAATGCAGGCAAATCGCCTTCTGCACTGTCAAGGTCAAAGACGCCCATTCCACCGCGTCGCTGGCGGAAGTAGAAATGGCGCGGCGTCCGTTTGGCATACCCCTGTTTGCTGATCGAGATCACATTGATCGTCGTGGGTGGCTCGCTCGGCTCCATCGTCGATTCGGCGCGGCTGGGTGAATTTTCCTCTTCACGATTGCGCAGGTCATCCAGTTCTGCCTCAAGTGCTTCAATATAGGCAATCACTGCCAGATCAAGTCCAGTCAGATCGGGTCGTTCGAGAATCATGGAATACTCCAGATTGGATAAGTGATAAATAAAAATGATGCGTGAAACGTGATGCGTGATTTGAAAATTGGTTCTATTCTACTCTTGTATGATTTGTGTATGTGTCAAGTCTAAAATTTCGCACATCACGCATCACGGAATTGTCTTCGTAATGCGTAAAATTTGTTCAGCATATTCTCTGCGCACAGGGTCCAAGGTTTCCCATGTGCCTCCCGACGCTAGAAAATCCATCAGGTGATCTGGCCCCCAATTGTAGGCAACCAGCATCCATTCCGGTTGTGGATAGCCTTTTTCGCCCAGTTTGGCCCGTAAATAGTCTAGATAAGCCGCAGCAACCAGAGTATTGCTGTAACTTTCAAAGGGATCTTTGACATTGACCTGCGGGGCAAACTCCTGCCAAGTTTTCGGCACGACCTGCATCAGTCCCATGTCGCCATCTTTGCCCAAGGCCAGTGAGTCAAAGCCACTCTCGATATAGGCCTGAGCCGCCAGCATGCGCCAGTTCATATCATAACGCAGGGCGATCTCCTGGAACATCTGAGCAAAGGTCATATGCGACTTGTCGGCAGAATTGTCGGGCTGAACGGCGTTTGCCTCGGGCTGGGTGATGACCACCGGAGCGGCAGTTGGCACACCAGGCGCTGAAATATTGGCCGCAGTGACGACAGGCACACCATTGGCATTGACCAGCGCTGTGTTGGCTGGATTGTTGACGACCGGGGCTGTCAATGCCACGGAACCTTGCTGTGTAAAGGTGGCTGCATTGCGTTCCACTTCCGGCGTGGCTGTAGGCAAGACAAGACCCTGCATAGGGTTCGACTCTACGTTTTCAACCTGACGAGTTGGCTCCACTACAGGCACAGGTGGGGGTGACGTCGGTAACTGCACGGGGCCTGAATTGACTGGCACCACCACGACCATCGGTCGAGATTGAGTAACCGAGACAACTGCAGGCTGCGCGATCTGCGTACCTTGCACACTTCCCTGACGAGGCAACTGACGCATCCACCAGATACTAGCAGCCAACACGGTTGCGATCACTAAGCCCATGACCAGCACCACTCCGGCAGCGGCCAACCCTGCTACGGTCCAGATGCCAAAGATCGGCAGATCATACAGGGCAAAGGCAGCACTTCGAGGGGCACGCTGCTCTTCTGCGATGTAGGCTAGCAGTGCAGGTCGCAAGGACCGAGGACGAGCGCCGATCCAAGCTCGATCTAAGGGTCGCACCATGCCATAGATCAGCGTCGATTGCCCTGGCTGTAAGGTTAGTGTAGCTGTGCGATCTTCGCTGCTACGACTATTGGCAAAGTGATAAAAGTAGTGTTGCCCCTGTTCGTAACCACGTAGTACAACGGCGGTGGTGGTATTACCCAAATTGCTAATCGGGCAGGCAAAGCGTACACTTCGACGCAGTGCGTTGACAGTCTGCGCCTGTAGTTGCACCGTACCCAGGGCAATTTCACGGAAGGGTGTTACTTTGATGAGCGCATGTAATTCGCTGGACCGTCCTGGATATTCCGGAGCATCTACCCAAAGTCGCAGCGGGTAATCGCCTGCCTTCACTGCCGATGTGCGCGGCGGTGTCAGGCTAATCTCAAGAACCGTGCCTTCGCCAGGTTGGAGTAGAATGGATTGCAGAAGCGGGTCGATCCAGGTGGCATGGGGCTCGATTTCGCTGTGAAGATGAAAACGAGCTGCCTTGTCAGCGTTGTTGAGCAAGGTTACCTGCAAGACCGCCGTGCCGCCAGGGTTGACTGCCACCTCTTGTTCAGACAGGGTAGCAATTAGTAGATCGTCGTGGCGCGGCGCAGGTACTTGGGCAGGAGACAATGCAACAATGGTTTCCTCGCTGCCCAGTGGCGTTGCCTCGCCCTCGATTTCCAGCCAGTGCCATTCGGGGACTACTTCATTTTCGGTTTGGATGCGCTTGGCTTGATCTAAATCTTCCGGTAAGGATTCTTGCTCCGGTTTCATACTCTAAGTATCAAACGGAGCGCATTCTCTGTCAAGTTTGGAGGGGAGTGAGGCAGTAGGACAGTCTCACAAATCGATATGATACCTAGACATTGCATACTCGCAGGTGCGGTTTCTTACCGCATGAATTGGATTTTTCTCCGATTGTGCGGAAAGAAACGGGTGTATATCAACTTCGGGGTAAAACGTGCCATTCAGAACCCTACCCTTTGGGTAGGGTTCTGAAGTTCCGCCCCCATCCTGATATACACCCGAAAGAAACTGCTCTGATCTGTTTGGTCTATAATTTCTGCTACAATATATTACACTGAAACAAACGAGGCTGCCTTCGGGAACTTTTAGCTTTGTAAAGACGTTTTCGCACTATATGATGCTGAGAAACAAATGGTTAAAACGAGTTATGTTACTTCTCGTGTTGCTAATCCTAGCGATTAGCGCTCCCTTTTTATGGCGGGCCTGGATTGAAGGCCGTTATTCACCTGCCATCTACTCGGCCAGCAATGTGCGTACTGAGCGTGTGGCGATTGTCTTTGGCGCTCGTGTTTATAACAATGGAAGGTTGAGTGGGATGTTACGTGATCGGGTCGATATGGCTGTGGAGTTATACAAAGCGGGTAAGGTCAACAAATTATTGGTCAGCGGTGATAATCAATTTATCGACTACGATGAACCAAGCGCCATGATGAACTACGCAATTGCGCAAGGTGTACCTGCCAGTGATATCCAGCCTGACTTCGGCGGGAGACGCACCTACGATACCTGCTATCGCGCCAAATCGATCTTCCAGGTTGATTCAGCCATCTTGGTAACTCAGCAGTTTCATCTGCCTCGTGCACTATTCTTATGTGAGCAACTTGGGATTGATGCGGTGGGTGTAGCGGCGGACAAACGAATCTATGATCCTCGCTCGATAGCCTTCTCCGAAACTCGTGAGTTGCCAGCCACTCTAGCCGCACTCATCGACGTCATTCGCAAAGCCCCGCCACCCGTGATGGGAGATCCGATACCGATCGAGTAGGTCAGTGAACAGTCGATAGTAGATCAGTAATCACTGATGCACTGTCGCCTGACTCACTGTTTTACTGTCCTACTGATTCATTGTCATCACGGGACGAAACTTATACCCGTAAATAATCTGGCCTTCTGCCCCATCTTCGCGGATTTTGCGTGTCACCATTTCGACGCGCATCCCAATCTTCACGTCGTCGTGATTGATATCGGTTAGCTGGGCTGTCACCATCGGTCCATCATCCAAACGAACCAAGGCAATCGTATAAGGTTTTTGATCTTCAAAGCCCTTGGGCACATTGTACATCGTGCTGAAGCTGTAAACTTCACCACGTCCGCTTAGGTTCTGTGCGGTGCCCAAGGCTGGAAAGTTTTCTTGCATAAATGGTGCAATCAATTTTGATTCTTCAGAATTGTCAAGTGCCACGCACACAAACGGTGCATACGATCCCATTCTTCATTCAATTAATCATCCGCCGCAACTTTTAGCTCTGGCATGGCGGCCTGCGGCATGGTGAAGCAAATTTCGCTTTTTTCTTTTTTGGTATTTGTTGCTCCCATTGGTTGATGACAATGAGGGCAAATTAAGCGTGGCGGGAAGACTGCCTGGGAACATTCTGGACAAATCATCCCCTGCAAACTATAGCGTTCGTGTTTTGTTCGCCACAAATTTGGTACGGCCATACAATCATTCTCCTACTGTTCAAGTATAATGAGGCACAGTTAAAGATAACATGGATCGTCATCCGTATAGCGCCTGGAACATCGTACTGGATGTTGCGCTTTCAATAGCTATCTGGCCAATCGAAAAGTGAAGTTTGAGAGCTTTTGAGAGGTTTTATAAGTGGAAAAACGTTTGTTTTACTCGATTTTGATGGTTATTTTGCTGTCATTGACAGCCTGTTCGGCTGGAACAGGGGCCAATAGCAATCTGCCACAGCCGTCGAATAGCGTAGCAACTGCGGAGTGTCAACTCAGTGCCAAAGGTTCGCCGTTGCGCATTGCGGCACAGTGTGGTACCTATACGGTTTACGAAAATCGGGCGAAACAGGCTGGACGTCAGATAGAGTTGAATTTTGCCATCATCAAAGCGCTCAGTCGTTCGCCAAAACCGGATGCAGTCTTCTTTCTGGCAGGTGGCCCGGGCCAGGCTGCTACCGAAGCCTACCTGGCGGTCTCCCCTGCCTTTGACAAAGTCCATCGCGACCGCGATATTGTGTTGGTCGATCAGCGGGGAACTGGCAAATTGAGCCGCCTAGGTTGCAAGCCCTTAGATGATCTGAATGCGGATGACGAAGCTGTTAGCAAATGGCTAACCAACTGCGCCGAAGGACTAGACGCTGACCCGACTCAGTACACGACTGAGATTGCGATGGGCGATCTGGACGAGATTCGGACTGCTCTGGGCTACCAGACGATCAATTTGGTGGGCGTCTCTTATGGCACCCGCGCAGCACAAACTTATCTCAAATTGTATCCCGATCATGTACGCAGCGTAACGTTGGATGGAGTGGTGCCACAGTCCGAGGTGCTCGGGGCTGACGTGGCCACCGATGCCGAGCGCGCGCTCGATCTGATCTTTCAGCGCTGTGCAGAAAGCGATCCTTGCAAGCAGCAGTATCCCAACCTGGCTACTGAATTTACGCAACTGATGGACCAATTACAGAAGAGTTCGCAATCGGTCGATCTTGCTGATCCGGTCACGGGTGAGCCGACTACGGTAGTGCTAGATTATCGCACGGCTGCCATGACGGTTCGTCTGTACAGCTATGCGCCGGAAACTGCTGCCCTGTTGCCGCTGCTCATCCACGAGGCCGCAGTCAATCAGAACTATCTGCCGTTTGCTGCCCAATCGATCCTGGTTGGCAAGGGGTTGTCCGATTCGATCAACTCCGGAATGAACCTCTCAGTTGTGTGTGCGGAGGACTTTCCCTTCTTTGATAAGGTGGATTTGCAAGGATTAACTGAAAATTCCTATTATGGCAGCATCGAGATCGACAGCTTGCGCCGCTTTTGTGCGATTTGGCCGCACAGCACGGTTGATCCATCCTTCAAAGATCCCGTTCAATCAGACCGTCCAGTGTTGCTACTTTCTGGCCAGGCTGACCCGGTCACACCGCCCAGCAATGCGGAGCAGGTCGCACAGAAATTGAGCAACAGCCTACAAATTGTCGCACCTGGACAAGGGCACAATGTCATTATGCGTGGCTGTATTCCACGCATCTTTGCCGACTTTATCGAGAAAGGTACGGCGCAAGGGCTCGATACAACCTGTGTCAATGATTTGAAGCCGATGCCATTTTTTATCAATCCGTCTGGGCCAACGCCCTAACAAGAAGTGCTTTCTACCGATCATGATTGAAGCAAAGAATCTGCACAAAGCGTTTGGCCCAGTGGTTGCCGTAGACGATGTCTCCTTTCAGGCACCCGATGGCAGTGTGACCGGTCTGCTTGGCCCGAACGGAGCCGGCAAGACGACTACCTTACGCATCCTTTATTCGCTGTTGCGTCCCGATCGGGGCGTGGCATTGATTGATGGTCACAATGCATCGACCGAGCGGGAGCAGGTACTCAAGCGAATGGGCGTCCTTTCTGACAACAAGGGACTCTATCCACGATTGACCGCACGCGAAAACATCCGTTATTTCGGCCAATTGTACGAATTGCCACCCGCCGAACTGGAACGCCGGATCAATGATCTGATTAGCCTGCTGGAAATGCAAGAGTTTGCCGACCGCCGTGTCGAAGGCTTTTCGCAGGGGCAGCGCACCAAAGTCGCCATTGCCCGGGCCTTGGTCCACGATCCGCAAAATATCCTGCTCGACGAGCCGACCAACGGCCTGGATGTGATGAGCACGCGTGCCATGCGCACCTTCATCCGCCGCCTGCGGGACGAAGGAAAATGCGTTCTCTTCTCTAGTCACATCATGCAGGAAGTTTCGGCGCTGTGCGATCAGATTATTGTCATTGCGCAAGGCAAGGTCAGCGCCCAAGGCACTGCCGAGGATCTCCTGCGTGTCACCGGGCAAACCAACTTGGAAGATGCCTTTGTCGCCGCCATCGGCAGCAGCGAAGGGTTGACACTATAAATGAAGTAAAAAAGTGACAGAGTTGCAAAGTGGCAGAGTAGCAATGGCTTGTTCACTTTGTCATTTTGCGACTCTGCCACTCTGCAACTTGCATCTCGCCTATGAACCGAATTCGGACTGTCTTCAACAAAGAATTACTCGACAACCTGCGTGACCGGCGTTCGCTCTTGTCTGCGCTGCTCTATCCGCTGCTTGGCCCTGCCATCTTGATCGGAATCTTCTTTGCTATCGCCAATGTAATAAGCGATCAAACTGAAAAGCCGCTCGATTTGCCCGTGATCGGGGCAGAAAATGCACCGAACTTGATGGAATTTCTACGCCAGTCGAATGTCGTGATCCAGCCTGGGCCAGCAGACCCGGAGGCCAAGGTGCGGGAAGGTGACCTCGACGTGGTGTTGATTGTGCCGAAAGAGTACGGGGCGGCCTTGAGTGCAGGTGAACCGGCCCCGGTGCGTCTGGTTTTGGACGAATCGAGACAATCAGCCTCTTCCTCGATCGATCGGGTGCGCAATCTACTGAGTGCGTTTAGCAACCAGATTGGACGTCTGCGCCTAGCTGCACGCGGGGTCAGCCCCTTGGCGATCGATGTGCTGGCGATCGAAACTGTTGATCTTGCAACGCCACAAAGCCAAGTTGCCAATCTGCTCAACCTGGTGCCCTACTTTATCATCTTTTCGATCTTTATGGGCGGCATGTATTTGGCAATTGACAGCACGGCAGGTGAAAAGGAACGGGGATCGCTGGAACCCTTGCTGACAACACCTGCTACACATGCGCAGTTGGTGTTGGGCAAGATGAGCGCCACGCTCGTTTTCACTGTAATCGCAGTCATAGAGACCGTAATTGGCTTCATCTTTGGGGTGAATTTCTTGCCGCTAGAAGAGATGATTGGTGTCAAGATTTCGCTGACACCGCAATTGGCATTAGGCATTGTAGCGCTTACCCTGCCTATGATGTTGCTGGCCACTGCGCTGCAAATGATCGTCGCCACTGCAACCAAAGGCACGAAGGAAGCGCAGACTTACCTGGGCTTTTTACCGCTGATCCCAGCCATGCCTGGCATGTTTCTGGCCTTCTTTCCGGTCAAACCTGCCTGGTGGAATATGGCGATCCCGACCTTCGGCCAGCAGATCTTGATCAATCGTTTGATGCGCGGCGAAGTGATTGATCCCTCATTCGTAGCAGCGAATACGCTAGTCACCCTTGTAGTCGCTCTGTTGCTGGTTTGGGTGGCGATTCGCCTCTATGGGCGTGAACGGTTGGTGCTGGTAAAGTAAAAGGAGAGGCCATGTCATTTGTCTCGATCGAAACGCCAAGACTGTTGTTACGTCCATTACAACTCTCGGATATGGACGTCTATTACGAACGTATCTACGGCGACGATGAGGTGATGCGCTATTTGCCAGCGGGGAAGGCCATCTCGCGTGAGCGTTTTGAATCGCGCATTCCTCCCTTTATGATGGAGCCGTGGAACACACGTGGTTTTGCGCCCTGGGTTGTGATCAACAAGGCCGATCAAGAGTTCATCGGCCATTGCGGACTAAATCCCTGGCCTAATTCGGACGATATCGAGGTGCTCTACGCCTTCGCCAAACCGTGGTGGGGGCAAGGTTTCGCCAGCGAAGCCGCCAAAGCCAGTGTCGACTATGGCTTTGCGCAACTTGGGTTATCCAAGATTATCGCCGCAGCTCATATAAAAAACATCGCTTCACAGCGGGTGATCGAGAAGTTGGGAATGCAATTACAGTACGAGCAAGAATGGAGTGGAATGCCGCTCAAGATGTATGCTTTGACGCGTCCATAGCCAGCCCACGTTCCACCATCTTGCGCAAAAGTGGGTTTTCTGTCATGCTAATCTGTGGCAACGCAATCACCAGTCGTCTTGCACAGTCGGCCAAAGCCGCCTCACCAGCGAGATGAAGCCAAGCACTCTGTAAACGCAAGCCACCCTCCAATGCCTCAAGTAACTGTGTCCGCTCTGGCACCTGTGCAATTTCGCGCAGGATGACCATTGCCACTTGTGATGAATCCAGCTTTTTGCCAAAGAATGGCGCTGATTGATTGGGTGTCGGCAGGCCATGAAAGACCCAAGCCGTCATGGAAAGATGGGCCATCAGCACTTCCGTGTCACGTTCCAATTCTTCGGCATCAAGCCGCGGGGCATCTTGGGTTGACTGCGCTGCCGCCCACAGTTGCACAATCGACTCGTCCAGCGTCGGCTGAAATTGCCAGATTAGGTCATTAAAGAGATGGTACTCCGGCGGGAGTAAGATCGCACCCTCGCCCTGATGATTGCGCAACAGGGCATTTTGTACCAACCACAGACCGTAATCTATCGGTGCCTCCAGAAAGATCGATTCCCCGTTTTCGGTCTGCACTTTGACAATCGGCACGCCTATCGGTGGTGCGGGAATCATGCTTGGATCGATTTGCTCGCTGCAATAGAAGGCCATGATGCCGTTCCGCAAGTTGACAATCGTGCTGATCAGCGTGCAGCGCACATCGCCTGACTCGACATCAGTCGGCGTTTTGACCAGCCAGAGTGACTGGTTGCCAGCCGGGTCGGCAGGGCTGATCAAGGCACGCCACTCTTGGGGAGAGGGAGCTTTATAGCCCTTACCACGCATCTGCAATTTCCGCAACGAACGCTCAATCGCCGATGCACTCTTCTCCGGCAGGACGCGCTGTAACGTTGCCATCGCACGCACCGCTGCCCGATTTTCGCCACTGGCTGCCAATTGATCGAGCCGTGTCAAGGCATTTTCGGCGACTACCTCACGATGATCCTGGGTAATCAACCGCAATAACTCTACTCGATCCGCTTCGGGCAAACGAGCCAATGCATCCATCACGGCGAAAGCGATGCCTTCGTCATGCTCCCGCATCTGGGTGACATATTCAAAGAGGATAAAACGATTTTGTTTGCTTTCCGCTACGGCTTCGCTGAGGCTTTCAAAAGCGGCGTCATCGTTGCTCTGCAAATCGGTGAGTAGGCCGGGCGAGATGGTTTCGCCTAAAAAACGCTCCAGGATGGTGGCAGCCGCAAAGCGTCCCTGGGGCGGGTTTTGACGATTGGCCGCATAGCGTCGTAAGGCAGGAACACTTTCATCTGTGGGCAGCAGGGTGGCAAGATGGGCCAAGCCACCGCGCAGTTGACTGCTTGATGTGCCCAGATGTTTGAGTAGAACCACCAGCACTTGGCTGGCTGGATAGCCGTGCGCGATCGAGCGTGCCGCAGTGATCAGCGCCTGTTCCGTGGTCAGATTCGCAAGCGCTGTGATCTCTTGTTCCAGTTGACGACGTTCTTGTAGCGAAAGCGTTTTTTCAGTCATAGATGAATTATAGCATAGATTGACAGGGTGAAGGGATGACAAGATGGCAAGGTGACAAGGTGAACTAAAGCACGTTCATCCTGTCATCTTGTCAATCTGTAAACGGGAATGCCTTCACCTGCCACTCACGCTTAGGTACATCGCCATTTTCAATGATGACGCCTTCGTAGAGCGTGATCTGGCCGCTGTTTTGGTTAATTACTGCTACTTCATTGAGCGGTGTCGTTCCAGTTTGGTTGACCAGCGGTAGAGGATAGTTATTGGCTCCAAAATCCCAGACGGAGACCCAGCCATCATTCACTGGATTGCCTGGTGCCGTTGAGTTGTAGAAGCGATATTCGTAAAGTTTGCCATCTGCCCCACCCACCATGATGCCCGAGCCAAGCACGGTGGATGCATCGACCACACGGGCGAAAAGCCCACTGGAGCGAACCAGAGTTGGGCCAGGAATGGTATCGACATGCTGCCAAAGGAGTGTGCCGCCACTATCGACCGCCCGCCACAGTGCATCTCCCCCGCCATCCTCACTGATGACAAAGTAACCTGCGCTGGAGGGCGCATCTGCCAATACTGGTGAAATAATCGTCCCGACCAACCCCTGCGATTTTGACTCCCAGGTGGTTTCGTCATTGGACATCCAGACTTCGTTTGGTGCATCGATTGGCGTCATCCACAATTCGGTTGTATTGGTGCTCAAAAAGCGACCTTCCATGTCGTTTAATTGATCCCATTGCAGCGTAGTGGGCGAACGTTTGTAAACGCCATCCTCTGCCAGCGCAAAGAGGGTATCGCCCTTGGCCGCAATTGAGTTGATATTTAACTGGGGATCAAGCGGAAAGGTCTCCGCCCCATTCGAGCCAAGGGAGATTTGACCGTCAGCGCGCAGATACCAGCCGTCGCTACCAATCGCTGCACGGTAGAGTGGGCCGCCAGAAAAAGTTAACAGTGCCCCCGGAATCTGACGAAAGATGATGGGAAGGTAAATCGTTTGGTCCAACTGCGGGCTTTCAACAAGTTGTGCCCGAAGTGAATCTACTGACAATGAAAAAAAGGAAAAGAAAAGAATAAGACCTACAACCCTGCCTGCAATCATCCTTGACTTGGCTTTTTGCATGAGCATCTCCATTTCAAATCGCATCTACTATTACCAATTGTCTTCTCAAAAGCCGTGAATTTCAACCATACTAATAAAGAAAATTCATGCTTTTGCAACCGCAATTGGTCTAACTTGTCGCTGCGCAATAGCATAACCCAAGTCGATCAAATCAACAGTGTTGTAGGTCACTTGGGTTTCATTTCATCGGGTAGGGTGGCTGGGACGTTGATGATCCGCTCATTGCGCACAGTAACTTGGCCTGTACGTCCGCCAGGAGCATGCTGGACAAATCGCCGTTCGCAGACAATCACTTCAGCCAACTTTTCGCCACGCAGTTTGGAATGGTAGGCAGCAGCTTGGGCCGCTAACTGCAAGGTCTCATCGTCCACGGGGGCACCGCTGGAGCGAATGATGACATGCGAGCCGGGAACTGAACGGACATGCAGCCAGAGGTCACGCGGGTGGGACAAATTGAACGTGACCTCTTCGTTTTGTCTGGCGTTTCGACCGATTAGAATCAATATGCCCGATAGACTGCGCAGGCTCAGAGGCTTGCCGGTTTGAGAGGGTTTAGCTGATGCCTGCTTCGGTTGTAAGCGTTTATTTGATTCTTTGCTCAAGCCCAACGTTTCTAGCTCTGAGCGCACAATGGCAATCTCTGGTTGGTTGCTAGCCAGAGTCAAATCGACCGTCAACTGCTCAAGATATTCCAGATCGCGCAACAGTTCGCTGCGGCGCCGTGGAATGATCTGGCTCGCCCTTTCCATCCGTGCGGCGCGTTTGAAAAGCTGTTGCGCTTGTTCCACTGGGCTTTTTTGTGGATCGAGCGCGATCTCTAGCGTCTCCTCGCCCAAATCTACTACGAGGACTTTCTGGTCAGCCTCGATCTGGCTGCTGTAGGCTAATAGCCACTCGGCTTGACTGCGTACCTGTTCTGCTTCGCCTGGCGCCGGTTCATCACCTGCCAGGGCTGTCAATTGGCGCTGCAACCGTCGATGTGCCGCTTGAATCGCCATCGCTACCTGTTGGCGCTGTCCAGCGTAAGCATCGAGGCGAGGCTGTTCCCCTTCGGCGGCAAAGAAATGCTCGACTGCTTCACTCAGGGTTGCAGTCGGCACGAATTCGCCCCGTAGATGCGCTGCAAAGGCGCTGAAGCCGACGATTTTGCCAGCTTCTTGCCAAACACCCGGTAGCCACCCACCTTCTTGGCAGGGCGACCAAAGTGTTTGCAAGGCTGATACCAGTTCTAGCAACGCAATGTCCTTCGTCTGTGCCTCGACGTTATTGGTGGCTCGCCAACTGATCTCTCGCCCTAGCGTAGGACTGATTCCAGCAACGTGTGCGACCAATGCCTTCCAGAGGCGCTCCTCCCCCATCAGTGAGTGGGCCAGGCGCTCATAGTAGTCGCCTGAGCCATCATCTAGTGGTGGTACCTTATTCTGAGACGGTGGAACTGTATAAAGATGACCGGGGAGTAGCACTCGTTGGTTACGTTCCCCTGGCGGCACACGATATAAGCAATCTAGGATACGCTCTTCTGAATTGAGCAAGAATAGATTGCTCAGCCTTCCCATCGGCTCTGCAAGCAAAACAGTTACGCCATGCTCTGGGTGCTGAAAATGAAATCGTACAACGCGCTCATAAGGATCGGGTTGAACAATTTCGGTTAAGAGCGCATCTCGCACGTATTTGCGCAATAATTGTAACAACGGCGGTTGCTCATCACTGCCACGTCGTAGCTTTTCCGCAGCCAAGTAGATGCCATTACGTTCGGTTTCGAGCGAGAGCAACAAATAATGGCGCGCACCATAGGCATAGAGTTCCAGCCCAAAACTGTGTGCGCTCACAAGCAACACTTGCTGAACACGCCCCGGACATACTCGCTCTTTTAGCTCTGCGCACATACAGCAGAGAGTCAATGCGTCAAAGTGCATAGCTGCTCAATTATTTGCTCTTCTGCACCCTGCACGTAAGTAAGGGGCAAGTTCTTTCCTTACTTACATGTGGGGTTTAGAAGAATCACTACCAAGTCGATATACATACGAAACCGAAAATCTCGATTGACAATTTAACCAATCCTTATTATACTAACAGCACTATGGGTCGGTGGCGGAATGGCAGACGCAGCGGACTTAAAATCCGCCGGTTAACAGCCGTGTGGGTTCGAATCCCACTCGACCTACAGTAGGTGAGAGGCATTGTAGAACAAGAAATTATCTTATTCTACAATGCCTTTTACTTAAAATGCCTCCGATAACTTTGATTACTAGAGGAAACCAGGACCTTTGGTAGTCAGAGAATTTTGTTTGTCTTATATCCGATGCGTCCGCGCAATCTTTGCACCATTCCACTCCTCTGTGTGCAACCTGCGTCCGCTTCGGTATTTTGTTTTCTCATCTTATACATAGGTCTTTTGCTTGCCCAACAGTTTCTAAGGAGTTTATTGTATGACTTCATCACATCCTGGTCTGCGACAGGTGCTTGGATTTAGCCTGCGTCTGTTGCTGGTGTTGAGTGTACTGAGCACTAGTTTGGTCGCCGCTCCGGTCTTTGCACAACAAAGTGTGCATGTGGTCGGCTACGGCGAGTATCTTTCTTCAATCGCCTTGCAATACGGCGTTTCAGTCAATGAGCTGATCGCTGCCAATGGCATCTCCAATCCGAATGTGATTGTGCCCGGACAACGCTTGGTGATCCCAGGCGCGGGTGGCAGCAGTGACAGCGAAGTTTCGTATGGCGTCCCTGCCAGTGGTCCACTCCCTGCCACCGGTGGCTATTATACTGTCCAGCGCGGAGATTCGCTCTCGTCAATTGCCTTAGCCAATGGCATGTCTTTGTCCGATCTGATGCGCCTCAACGGTATCGGCAACGCCAACTTTATCTGGGTGGGACAGCAGTTACGACTTTCTGCACGGGTCTCGAATGTGAGTGTTCCATCCGACCAGCAGCCCGCAGCTCAATTGGCTGGCAATGTTTACACCGTTCGCCCTGGCGATACCCTTTCACAGATTGCCGCTAATTATGGCACTACGGCCCAGGCCTTGTTGATTGCCAATGGATTGCCCAATGCAAATTTTGTCTGGGTAGGTCAACAATTGCGCATCGCCGGCGCAGGAAGTGCGGTCGAAGCTGTACAATCGGCGGCGGCTGGTTTGCCTGTGACGAGCAATGGCGGTACGAAGTGGATTGAAGTCAATCTAAGCTCGCAAACACTCACTGCTTGGGAAGGTGACATTGCAGTGATGCATTCGGTTGTGAGCACTGGAGTTGCGAATACGCCGACGGTAACGGGGCGATTCCAAATCTACAACAAGCTGCCCAGCCAATGGATGACCGGACCTGGTTACAGTTTACCGGGTGTGCCATCAGTCATGTATTTCTATGGTGCTTATGCCATCCACGGCGCCTATTGGCACAACAATTTCGGTAACCCAATGAGCCACGGCTGTGTCAATATGAATTTGGGTGACGCATCGTCACTCTACAATTGGGCACCGATGGGCACTGAGGTGTATGTGCATTATTGATTAACAAAGTAGCAATAGTGAACTAGTAAGCGTTAATTTGTAATTTCGGTACTCCGAATTACAAATTATTTGTTCACTGTTGCTTCTTCTCCTACTCCCTCTCTCACTTAAACCCCAGCCCGCGCTCCTTGAGACTTACAAAGCGATTGCGCCCGATGACCACATGATCCATGACTTCGATGTCGAGTAGTTTCCCCGCTTCAATCAACAGCTCGGTGACGCGCACGTCTTCGGGGCTGGGGGTCGGATCGCCGCTAGGATGATTGTGGACCACGACTAAAGAGGCACTGTTCGAACGAATGGCTTCACGAAAGATCTCGCCCACACGCACGGATGCGGCGTTGAGACTGCCCACGTAGATCTGTGCAATCCGAATGACATAGTGTTTGGTATCTAAGAGGACTGCCCGTAGATGCTCCTGTTCCAGGTATCCCATCTCCATCATTAGCATGTTGGCCACATCGGCAGGCACCCGCACCTGAGAACGTTCTTCGGGCGCAGCGAGTAGCAGCCGCCGACCTAACTCTATAGCGGCTTTGATCTGGGTCGCTTTGGCTTCGCCCATCCCATGTTTTGCGCAGAGTTCATCGAAATTGGCGCGTGCCAAGCCAGCAACGCCGCCGAATTCGGTCAACAAGCGTTCGGCCATACGGATGACATTTTCAGATTTGGTGCCAACACGCAAGAGAATGGCCAAGAGTTCGGCTGTACTCAGCGCCGAGGGGCCTGCATAGAGCATCCGCTCGCGCGGACGCAGATCGTTCGGCAGGTCACGGATCATGGGGCGATATTCAATCGTAGACGTGCGTTCCATTTTTACCCATACCTTCGGTAGGCTTCGGTGATTTCTTCGAGTAGTTTGCGGCTGCCCACGCTTGATACTTCGTTGGGATTGAGACTTAGCTTGCGGCTCATCAACTCGGCAGCGCGAGTGAGCAGCGAAAGATCGACCCGATTGCGATCATAACGTTTTAACAGTTCGGTGATTAGGTCATAGTCTGCCTGACTAAGCGCCCGAATGTTGATATAGCGTGTGTAAAGCGGATCTGCCTCGTCGACGGGAGGTGCGCTTGCATGGATCGGCGCAGAGGGCGCTGTTACATCCTCCAACGTCAACATCGACTTGTCTTTGATCACGATCGTGCCAGCGGCATAGTCACCTAAGCGGCGTGCATTAGGGCTGAAGAACATGGTGAGTAAGCCAAGCGTGTAGGTGGCTGGCAGAAAGTCAATGATGCGTACTAGATTGCGGATAGCGACCTCGCCAAAGCCGACCGGATTGCCATCCAGGCGCACGACACGAATCTTGGTCCAACGCTTGCCTGGAGTTTGTCCCTGCCACAGCAATTCAAAGGCGATATAGTAACCCCAGTAGATGATGAACTGGAGCAGTGTAAAAACAGCAATAATAAACCCATCGCTCCAGCCGATCTCCTCGGCAAAGTCAGTTAAACTGCTGTCGAATGTCCCCAACTGGCTAAGAATAAAGAACAAAAGTAGATTGAGCGCACCTAGTATTACGGTTAAAAGAATTGTGTCAAGTAAGGCCGCAATAAACCGATTTCCAATCCCAACTACTTCATAACCAAAGCTTACATTTTCAGGAGTGGGGATGGTATACTCCTGGTTGAGTAGTGTGTTCGATTGCATATGTAAGTAATAGTTGAATTAGGAATTGTGAATGACAAATGGTGCATTATAACGCGCAACTTGCCATTCGCAACTTGTAATCTATGGATGCTGATCAATTTGCCCAGCAGCGGCGCGCCACCTGGCAGCAATTGGAAACTCTGGTACAACAGGCCACGACCCGGCCACGCTCGCTTTCGGCAACACAATTGCGCGAGATGGGCCGTCTCTATCGCATTGTAACATCAGATTTAGCCCTGGCACAGCGCGATTTGGCCAATCGTCCGCTGACGGCCTATCTAAATCAGCTCGTCGGACGATCCCATGTCGCTATCTATCGTAGTGACCCACTCAGTTGGCGATCCTTAGTACGTTTCTTTACACAAACCTTTCCGCAATTATACCGCGAGATCTTGCCATACACTACAATTGCTTTTCTCTTGTTTGTAATGACAGGTCTGATCGCTTTTTTCATCGTCTGGTGGCATCCTGAAACCATCTACACGATTGAGGGTGAGGGGATCGCTGGCTTGGTGCGTGAGGTAGAAGAGGGTAAACTGTGGACCGAGATTTCCCCGAGTGCACGTTCCGCTGCTTCGAGCATGATTCTAACCAACAATATCCAAGTTATGATTCTAACCTGGGCCGGAGGCATTACTGCGGGGCTATTGACGCTTTGGGTAATCCTAAGCAATGGGTTACATTTGGGGGCAATTTTTGGTTTGTTGCAGGTTCATGGCCTCAGTTCGGGTCTGGCGGAGTTTGTTGTAGCGCATGGGTTTATTGAATTGAGCGTCATTTTTATGGCGGGTGGCTGTGGATTTTACATGGCCGATGCACTTTGGCGACCCGGCTTGCTCAGCCGGCGCGAGGCGCTGACCAAGCGGGCTCGAATTTGTGTGCAACTAATCCTGGGCAGCGCGCCGTTGCTGGTGATCGCAGGTTTGATCGAGGGCTTCATTAGCCCAAGTTCGCTCCATTGGAGCCTGAAACTTGCGATTGGTTTGGCAACAGGAATCGCGTTGCATGGGTACTGGTTGCGTTGGGGAAAGCAAAACAAGAATGAAGACTTACTTTTACGAACGAACGGCCTATAAGCTTTCCGAACAACCGGTTCCGAATTGTTTTCTGGCGTTGGATGACCATTTTGATGTGACAGTGATGATAGAACGGCCTAGCACTACCCCCGTGCCTGTGCTTCTGGCCGAAAGCGTCTGTGCGCGCATGGCTGACGTTGAGATGTACGCCTTTCTTGTCGAGGACACACGAAAACGCCACCTGCTTGAAAAAGGGGGCGAGACCAAAGCCGCCATCCTAACCCGTTCGTTTTTGATCGGCTATCTCGGGGCAGTCCACAGTTTTCTGGAAAGTTGTGCTTCGACCTTGGTGATTCTCTACGATCTGCCCCTGCGCCCTGGCGAACGCAGTTTTGTCAATCCAGAATTTTGGCAACATTTTGTTGGGCGGGTGCCCAATGTACAGCGACGCTATCATCCGATGCGCCTCTTTTTCAACGAAGTGGCGCGCTGGTGCGACGAAACAACCAACCGCATTCCGCCGCTACAAGTCAACCACAATCATTTTGGACTCTACCCCGCCCGCGATTCGCACCTGCGTGTGGTAGATGACAACAACGCCGATATAGCCCAATTGGGTGGCGATCAACTGCGCGTCCATTGGATCGACGCCCAAGAGCTTCATCAACGTTGGAAGACAAATCTGCTCATGCTATGCGAGAAAATCTGCCAGGATATTCGTACCGCCAGCGGATAGGCGGTGCAACGCAGCAACAAGACAAGATTGAGAAATGAAATTATCGATTAGTGAACCTTCCCACTTTCATTTTCTCTAGAATATTTTATAGTGGATCTATGACAGACCACAGGGTATAACAAATCAATGGCTAAAGCTAACGAAAAGAGCAAACTCAACGATAAACAAAAGCTTCTGACATCAGCGCACGAAGATTATGTCAAAGCGATCTACTCGCTTGAGGCACGTGGGGTTGAGGTAAACAATTCGGCATTAGCCGCCGAGTTAAATATCTCACCCGCTTCGACCACCAATATGGTCAAAAAGTTAGATGAATTAGGACTTGTCACCTATACACCCTACCAAAGCATCACCTTGACTGAGTCCGGGCAGAAGGTAGCGTTGGAAGTATTACGTCACCACCGCCTGATTGAATTGTATCTGCATGAGCGCCTGAACTTACCCTGGGAACAGATTCACGAAGAAGCGGAAAAACTTGAGCATGTGTTGAGTGATGCGTTGGAAGATGCCATGTCGGCAGCCTTGGGTAACCCAACCATTGACCCACATGGAGACCCGATTCCGACCAAAGAAGGCTATATTGAACCAAGCGTTGGAATTTCCTTAACGCGGGCACAGCCAAATCATCCTTACCGTCTCGTACGTGTGTTAATGCAGGATGCGGAACGACTTAGCTATCTAGGTTCGTTAGGATTATATCCGGGTTCGCAGGTGATGTTGCTGAAGCAGTCACCCTTTGCTGGCCCGTTAATCATTGAGGTTGCCGGTGAACATCATGCCCTGGCCCATGAAATGGCCGAAAAACTGCTTGTCGCAGAAGTGAATGATGCGACAATGAATTGACAAAGCGATTCTCCATAGTTTTTCCTTACAAAATACTTATTGCTGGCGAAAATTGCGCAATTTGGCTGTAAGAGTTAAAGTAAGCTTTCCTACCCAAGATTAGTGCTTCAGAGAGAGAAATGTTATGTCGAGTGCCCCAGACCACATTACTGATGAAGGCAGCCAGCGTTATGTAAATCGGTTTCCGAATCTTGCAACAGACCATTTCCGGCTCCGTTACGGTGTCTGGTTTAGCAGCATCGGGATTGGCACTTACCTAGGCGAAAATGATACTGCGAGTAGTGCGGGATATGTGGAGAGTATTAAAAGTGCAATTCGCAATGGCTGTAACGTAATCGACACCGCAGTCAATTACCGCATGATGCAATCAGAACGCGATATCGGCACAGCACTAAAGCAGCTTTACGAAGCTGGAGAATTTGCGCGTGACGAGATCCTGATTTGCACCAAAGGTGGCTACATTCCTTACGATGGGGAAATGCCCAGCGACCCCTTGGCTGATATTCAGGATCGCTTCGTAAACAAGCGCCTGGCCAAGGCAGAGGAGATCGTCGGACACATGCACTGCATGGCCCCCGATTTTCTAAGTAGTCAAATTGAACTCAGCCGCAAAAATCTGGGCACTGACACGTTGGATGTCTACTACCTGCATAATCCCGAGACGCAACTGGCCTATATTTCACCTTCAGAATTTGTCAAGCGTCTGCGCCGGGCCTTTTTGCGGCTGGAAGAGGAAGTCGTGCATGGTCACATCCTGGCCTATGGCATTGCAAGCTGGAATGGGCTGCGCACCGATGACAAGGCCAAAGATTACCTGCCGTTGCATATGTTGGTCAATGTCGCTAACGAGATCGCAGGGGAAGAACATCATTTCCGCTTCCTGCAATTCCCCTACAATTTAGGCATGCTCGAAGCACTCAACGTGCGCAACCAATACCTGGAACACAAAGAAGAAGACGGCTCAATCAAGCGCACGGCGATGCCGCTGTTAGCTGCTGCCTACCAATTTGGCATGACTTCCATTACCTCGGCGGCGCTATTGCAGACGCAAGTCTTGACCCGGGTACCGAACAAGATCAGACGTACCTTTGGCAACTTCGAGACCGATGCGCAATATGCGATTCACTTCAATCGCAGCACCCCTGGCGTGACGACAACCCTGGTTGGCATGGCTACACCCGACCACGTCGCAGAAAACATGGCCGTCGCCAAAGTCCAACCGCTCACCCAGGATGAGTTCTTTGCAAAGTTGTCGAAGTGATGCAAGTGGCCAGTAAATTCAGTAGGACAGTAGGGCAGTACTAACACTGATTTACTGTCCTACTGTCTCACTTCTGTCCGTAGACATTCATATAGCGATCGTGAAGCTTCTCGACATCGGCTGGTGCAATCTCGTCCGGCTGGCCCATGAGCAAGGCAAAATGGACTGTACGAGCGATGTCCTCGACCATGACCGCAGCTTTCACTGCCGATTTGGCGTTTTTGCCGATCGTGAAGACGCCATGATTCTTGAGCAGCACTGCCGATGAACTGCCAATATGCTCAACCACTTGCTTGCCGATCTCTTCGCCACCAATTAAGGCAAAGCCCGCACAGGGGATCGGGCAACCAAACTCGTCACCGTGGGCGGTGAGGTAGACTGGAATGGGTTTGCCTAAGGCAGCGAAAGCAGTCGCATAGGGCGAATGCGTATGCACAATGCCGTTGACATCCGGTCGCTCACGGTAGATGTAGAGATGGCTGGCGGTGTCGGAGGAAGGCTTCAATTTGCCTTCGATAATATCTCCTTCCAGATTGACCACGACATGATCCTCTGGGCGCAGATCCTCGTACATGATGCCGCTTGGTTTGATTACGACAAAGCCACTTTCCGGGTCACGAGCGCTAACGTTGCCACTGGTCCAGGTGACAAGCCCCTCTTTGGGCAGCATGAGATGCAGTTTGTATAACTCTTCTTTGATTTTTTCGAGCATAATGTAACCTTTTCGACCTTATGCCAATGCACTTCGGCGCATGGCTCGTAGTCGCTTCATGACGTCGTTTTGCCCACGCCCAAAGTAATCGTAGAGTGTGCTGTAATCAGCGTAGAGTTGATCGTAGCGCTTGACATTGTCAGCATTCGGGCGATAGACCACATCTTTTAAGCCGCCCATTTTCTTTTCGGCCGCAAAAATATCTTTGTAGCCGCCTGCCGCTTCGCCCGCCGCCACGGCTCCGTGCATGGCTGAACCAAGCGCACCACCTAAGGCACTGCGGATGACTCGATACTCACGGTTGGTGGCATCGGCAAAGATCTGCATGAGCAGTGGGTTGCGATCAGGTAGACCGCCCGCCGCCACAATGCTGTTGACCGCCACACCATTGCTGGTAAAGGCTTCGATAATCTCGCGCGTGCCAAAGGCAATCGATTCAAGCAGGGCACGATAGATCTCGGGCGCAGTCGTGGCCAGGGTGGCGCCGACGAGCAAGCCGCTCAGTTCGACGTCGACTAGTGTCGAGCGGTTGCCATTCCACCAATCGAGCGCCAACAGCCCATGTTCACCAACTTTCTGTTTGGCCGCCTCTTCTTCGAGATATTTGTGCAGCGAGATCCCTCGTTGTCTGGCCGCCTCATGATAGACCGGTGGCACGCCATGTTCCACAAACCAGCCAAAGATATCGCCTGCGCCGCTCTGCCCTGCCTCGAAGCCAAAGAGTCCCGGAGCGATGCCATCTTCGACCACGCCGCACATGCCTGGTACTTTGACGCGACTGGTGCCATTGATCATGTGACAATTGCTCGTGCCCATGATGATAGTCATGATGCCGGGCGCAGTTGCTTGCGCTGCTGGCACAGTGACATGGGCATCGACGTTGGCGACGGCCACAGATGTTCCGGGATTGAGTCCCATCCACGCCGCAGCTTCTGGTGTCAATCCGCCTGCTTTGGCACCCAAGGGCGAGATCGGGCAATCCATCTTGGTCTCGACGATGTTGGCAAACTCGGGATGGAGCGCAGCCAGATATTCCTTGTTGGGATAGCCGCTGTCTTTCTGGAAGATTGCCTTATAGCCAGCGGTACAGGAGTTGCGGGTCTCCTTGCCCGTCATCTGCCAGATCACCCAGTCCGCTGCTTCAAGCATGCGGTCTGCCTTATGATAGATTTCTGGTGCTTCGTTGAGGATCTGCAATGCCTTGCTAAAGAACCACTCGGACGAGATCTTGCCGCCATAGAGGTCGAGCCACGCTTCGTCTCGTTGGCGTGCCACCTGGTTGATACGGTCCGCTTCGGGTTGGGCAGCGTGATGTTTCCACAGCTTGATCCAGGCATGCGGATTACTGCGATATTCCGGCAGAAAGCAGAGCGGCGTGCCATCTTTCAAGGTTGGCAGCATGGTGCAGGCTGTAAAGTCGATGCCGATCCCGATTACATCGTTGGGGTTGACACCGCTTTCCTTCATCACCGCTGGAACGGTGGTCTTCAGCACGCTGAGATAATCGTTGGGGTCTTGCAGTGCCCAATCCGGCTCCAACTTTACACCGCTTTCTGGCAGACGCTCATCGATCACGCCGTTGCTGTAGTTCAAAACAGATGTAGCAACCTCGCGGCCATCCGCTACATCTACCAACAAGGCACGCCCAGACTCCGTGCCAAAGTCAATTCCAATTGCGTATTTTGCCATAGAGGAAGATACTCCCTTTTTAGTTTTTATATTGTTCAACGTTGGATTGGTAAACGACGGATGCGAATGCTGTAATCTTCGATTGTTACAATTGCTCCATCGCTAAGTGGTTCGCTAAGTTCTGACCAGGAATCAACAAGACGGGAAAGCATACCAGATAAGTCTGTATTGCGAGTGCGAAAAATGATGACCGAAGGTGTAGACTCTCCGGAAAAGGCCAGGAGGTGACCAAAATCCAAATCAAAAGTAATGATCACTTCCTGGCTTTTACGTGCTTCTTCAATAATTGCCGTGTCGCTTGCTCGGGACATTCGAATGTCACCAACATGGCGGCAACTATGCCCTTCTTTCAGCAGAAGATTTCGAAATCCTCTGCGCAGATTCATATCAAGCAGGAATTTCATCCCCAGTTACCTCTCGTTGCGGCACAATCTGTTCATCCATGGCTGAAGCAGCGTAGCCTAGTGCTTGATAGATATCCTGAATCTCTAACTCGGGCCATTCTTGAAGAATTTCATTAATTGACATCCCATTGCTAAGATAGGCCAGAATTGAAGTTACAGGAATGCGCATTCCTCGAATGCATGGCTTGCCAAAACAGACTTGTGGATCAATCGTAATTCGATCAAACTTGTAATGTTGAATCGTCATAACATTCCTTATGTCTATGCTCTGAAATTTATTCAGAGCATAGTCTAGCAACAAGTTTTTCTGTAAACTGCTCTTTACAGATTATATCGTAACTATCCACAGATTGATCCACCTAATCACAACTTACCCGTGCTTGTATACACTCCAACCCATATATTTGGTCATTGCCTCGTGGAGCGGCTTGGCGACGTTGGCGGGGGTGACCGAGACATGATGCTCGTAGCCATTTTCGCAGATGTAGGCGAGTAGTCCTTGCAGATTGGGCACTTTGACCACGCCATAGCCACCGAAGGTGAGCAGCGGATCCTCAGTGAATTCACCTTCGCCCACATAGGCACGCATGACGCCAGCGGTGTCGTCGGTGGAGACACGCAGATAGGTGAAGGGATTCTTGGCTACACGCCCGTAGATCGTACCGTAGGTGTTCTCGGCCCCGACGGTACCAGCGATGATTTCTTGATATTGCATGGTGACCTTTTGCTGAGTATTCTGAGCAAAGATGTCCTTGGGCAGATTTGAACAATGGAAGATAACGCCTTTATCGGGATCTTCGCCATAGTTGTTGTTCCAATCGACCAAGGCGGCAGGCTTGACGCTGGCCTGCGCCAACATGTGCATGGCGACCGTTCCCGCCACATCGACTTCACAGGCGCTAGGTATCAGTTCATTGCTCATCATGCTCATCAGCGTGCAGGGAACAATGCCGAAGAACTCTTCCATGGCCGTCCAACATTGAATGGCTGTGGCATTGAGTTGACTGCGTTTCATCCAGCCATCAATCGCAGCCCCAAACTTGGCCATCTTGAGCAGATTGTTCTCGGCCACACCTTTGGTTTCAACATAAGATTTGATCGCAGCCAACTTGCCTTGCACCGCTGCGTCACTGTCGGCCATGTTGTTAACCCAACCAAAGAGTTCGTACAGATCGAGCGTCTCGATGGTAATGCCTGAACGTTCAAGCAGCTTTTCGCTGTAGCGCACGGTGTTGAATGCCTGTGGCCGTGCTCCCAAGGCCCCGATGCGCAACCCCTTGGTGCTGCGCACAATGCGGCAGAGCGCTGCAAAGTCAGCCAGATCGGCCTGGAAACTGGGATGTTTTGGCGAGACGGTGTGCAGGCGAGTGAGGGTGAAGGGAATGCCATATTGACGCAGGTTGTTACAGGCTGACATCTTGCCGCAGAAGCTATCACGGCGGTCGGTGATCAACATGTTGTTGGCGTCGTCGGGAGTCGCCTGGATCAGCACGGGCACGTTGAGTTTGGAAAAGCGCAGTGCATTGGCAATGGCGCGTTCATCACCAAAGTTAGGCAACGTGACCACAACGCCATCGATCTCCTTGCGGTGCTGGTCGAACAATTCGCCACATTTGCGGGCATCATCCAGACTTTCGATGCTGCCATATTCGGTGTCTTGCGGTGTGAGTGCGATGACTTTAAAGCCAGCGCCTTCGAGCGTTTGGATCATCTCTTCGCGCCCGGTTTGGCAAAGATGGCTCGGAAAAAAGCCGCGATTGCCAACAATTAAGCCGACGGTAACTTGTTTCATGGTTGTTTTCTCCATTCAATGTAACTACCAACCCCACCCTAACCCTCCCGTTCGGCTGAGCTCACGTCGAAGCCGAAGCAGGGAGGGAACTATCACGGAAAAGATTTAGTTCGGTGGACAGAAGCTAAAATCGAATCTGCCCCTTTACAGTTCCCTCACTTAGCAGGGGAGGGTTAGGGTGGGGTTGGCTCAATTTAAGTTGGAATGACCGAACTACGGCGAATGACAAGTTCTGGAAGTAAGATGTTTGCCTCTATCGTTTTCTCCTGCTGATACGCTTCCTCGTTCAAGATGAGATGCACTAATTTTTGTACCGCCTGCACCCCCAAGTCATGCAACGGCTGGCGAATTGTGGTGAGCGGAGGTTGAAAATAGGATGCTTCAGGGATATCGTCGAAACCGACCATTGCGATATCGTGGGGAACTCGACGGCCCAATTCGTTCACCGCCTTGAGTGCACCCAATGTCATTTGGTCATTCGAGACAAAGACAGCATCTAGCTTTGGGCACTGCTGCAAGAGTTGATGCATGGCTCGTTCGCCGCTTTGCGGGGACCAATCGCCGTTAACAATGTGTCCTTCATCCGCGGAAAGTCCCGCCGCATGTATAGTTCTTTGCCAGGCTCTTTTGCGTTCCACTGCTTCGACCCAATCAAGCGGCCCTGTAATCAACCCAATTTCACGCCGCCCCTGCTCGATCAAATGCTGGGTTGCTAGCTGCCCTCCCCGCAAGTTATCGATGCGCACTCGGATCGCTTCTTTCAGCAAGTGGGCATTGAGAAAGACAATCGGAAAGGTCAACTTTGGCAGTCGTTCAGAAACCCAATATAAATTGTTGCCGATCTCCGGAACTGCCCAGATAATGCCATCCACCTGGCGCGAGATTAATCCACCCAGGGTATCCTGATGATCCACTGTGGCGGGGTCGTGCAGCAGATGAAGCAGAAGTGAGTAGCCCATACTGCTGGCCTGTTCTTCAATGCCGACAAGAATACGCGATGGGCCATAGTAGTCAATACCACTGGTGACCACCCCGATCGTGTGGGTGCGTCGATGAATCAGACTGCGCGCCAACGCATTCGGTTGGTAATTCAACCGGCGAATTGCTTCGAGAATGCGTTGTCTCGTCTCATCAGATACGTCAGGACGGTTATTGATCACACGTGAGACTGTCTGTGTGGAAACGCCGCACGCCTCTGCTACCTGGATAATCGTAATTTGTCGTTTGTGTGCTCGTCGTGCCATTGCTACTCAAGTTGCTTACTCATAATCATCTGCAACCCATCCGAGAGCACGATGATCTGACTGAAGATAAACTGCGTCTACAAACCAACAGTACTATTCAATTTTAGGATTGGATAGGGAACGAATCAAGACAAATCTGCTTTTACGACTAGTTCAATTGGAAATTTGCCTACCGTTAACGTTAACACAAAGCGAGGCGTTTGTCAATCACAAAATTTCAGGACCACCAGCGGCTGCCACTCGCTCACGCTTGTGGTTCCGAAATCGTACCATGATCAGGTGAATGTTCCCCCACTACTTCACTAACAAAGGCGAATACCATCACACCGGCAACCAACCACATTTGATCGCGTAGCGCCAGCACCAGAACCTCTCGGCTTGCGTCCGCAACCGATACGCCACCATACACCTGCACTCGCCAGGCAAAGAGCGCTGTCGAGATGGCAATGCCCGCAATTTGTGCCAGAGCGCGGACCATGCTGGCAATGCCCGAGGCGACACCTAATCGTTCTGGAGGGGCAGCGCCCATCATGGCGCTGTTGTTAGGGCTGTAGAACATAGCCATACCGACGGAAACGGGCAACACACGCAGGATCACGGCCAAAGGTGAACTGTCAACCGCCATTGTCGACATCGTGTAGTAGCCAAACCCCATGCAACCCAATCCAAAGAGGATCAACCTGCGTGCGCCAATTCGGTCGGAAAGTGTCCCGGCGATTGGCTGGAGAATGCCCATTGCTGCGGGCAGCACCGCCATCATCCAACCGACACCGCTGGCGGAAAGTCCACCGACCAAGTTGAGATAGAAGGGTAAAAGATAAACCGCAGTGGCAATCGACATAAACGCACAGCCGCTGGTAAAGAGGTTACGTCGAAAAAAGTTGTTGCGTAAGAGGGCTAGGTCAACCAGTGGATGCATCACGCGCAATTGGCTACGCAGAAAGATGGCAAAAGCGACCACTGCCACCAAGCTTAGCAAAAGTACCGTAGGCGAGAAAAAGCCTTGATGCTGCGCAATGGTCAACGCTAGCGAAAAGGCCAACAGGGAGATGGCCAATAGGGCTGCTCCTACAAAGTCAAAACGTTCATGGTTCTGTTGTGGCTTCATCGGTGGCGCAAAGATCAGCGCCAGAATCAGCGCAACGAAGCCCACCGGCAAGTTGAGATAAAAGATCCAATGCCAGGAGAGGCTTTCGATTAACAAGCCGCCAATGGCCGGGCCGGCAATAATGCCCAATCCGATGATCCCCGCCGTAAAGCCAATCGCCTGCCCGCGTTGCGCATGCGGCCAGGTTTCGGTCAGAATGGCGGAGCCAATCGACAACATCATCGAGGCACCGATCGATTGAATGAAGCGGAAAAGTAACAGCCAATAGACACTTGTTGCTAGGCCACAAAGGGCGGAACCAGCCAGAAAAATGACAATTCCTGTTGTGAAAACCAGTTTTTTACCAATTAAGTCGGCCAAACGACCCATGCCCACCTGTAGCACCGTCAACCCAAGCAAGTAGGCAAGAATGATCCATTGCGTGGTGGCAAAATCGGCCTGCAACTCACGCATCAGAATCGGTGAGGCGGCGTTGACCACACTGCCATCGACACTGCCCAAGAATGCAGCCAGGCTGACTGCGGCTAAAACGAACCATTTACGAGAAGACATAGAAGTTAAAATTGAATGCCTTTTGAAGGACATGATGAGTACAAAAAATGGCGAGTGGCGCGTTGCGAGTGGCGAATGACGGATCCGGCTATTAATCATTAACCATTGACCATTGACCATTCAGAAGTTAAAAGATTGTATGTGTTGCGAGAGTAATCTCCTAATCTCCCAATCTCATAATTCCCATCTCTTTTCTCCATTGTAGACCATGCCGAGGATATCCGAGGAGTGTGTGACTACCAACAGTATAAGTCGTTTTCTGTGAGGCGTGGAGTAAGCGTGTTACTTCAGTAGTCCGCCGTTGATAGCGCACAGCTTCAATTCCGTTGGGATTACCCCAGGCAATCACTAATTTCTGGGTGTGGCGCAGTTCGTCCTGAATCGTCTGATCGTTCGCTGCGCCGAGGGCTTCGTCATAATCCACGCTGTTGAGTGCTTTGGGGTAGGGCGAACGGAGTGCAAAAAGGTTGAGGTAGGTCACGGCAGCAAAGCCATGATGCCTTGCCCACGTCTCGACTTTGCCCGTGGTCGGATCGCCGCGCTGTGCGTCGGCAGTAGATGGGTTTTTGAGAATGATCGTAAGGGTTGGCAAGCTATCCCAGGCGGGCGAGAGTGCAACCTGGAGTCGGTAGCGATAGCGCTGACAAGCGGAGAGACTACATTCTAGAATGTGGCGAAAGAGTCTACGTGGAATTGCCGAATGAGGAAAGGAACGAGAGTGCCCCACCAATATTTCGTTCCTTTCCTTATTCGCTGTTGTTTACTTCAAGCTCTTGACATAGGCATACAACGCTTCCATGCCCTTGGGGCTGACGGCTGAGCGGCCAAAGATGTGGGTGTTACCCAAGCCGCCGCCGGTGCTTACCACTTTGGCAAAGTCGTCAAAGGAGAGTGCTGTACCAGCGATGGCCTTGCCTTTGTCGGTAACCCCTTCGCCCTTAGCACCATGACAATCACCGCACTTGTTCTTGGTATAGGCACGCTCGCCAACGCTCAAATCCACATTGGCAGCGACGGTCGATTCGGTGGTCACTGCGGATGTGCCAGTAATACCTTCGGTTTGGGTAATAACCGTTTGCTCCCCGACTGCCTGGAAGCCGCTCGACACGACAATTTGAGTTGGGGTAGGAATAGCCTGATCACCACTCCCAGAACCCGATGCGCCAGAATTTGAGCCACTGTTACCGCAGGCTGCAAATAATAAAAGTGTGCACAGCAGTAATGATGAGAGAACTATTTTCGTTTTCATGATTACCTCACTCAATTAGCTTGGGATCCAACGCATCGCGCAGACCATCGCCGACAAAGGAAAAACCCAACATGGAAAGCGCAATTGCCAGTGTAGGGAAGAGAGCCAAATGCCAGTAGACTTTGACATAAGCATTACTGGCACCAACCATCTTCCCCCAACTGGCAATCGGGTCATTCACACCTAGCCCTAAGAAGCTTAACCCTGCTTCGGCAAACATGGCGCTCGGAATACCAAAGCTGATTGAGATCAGCAAGGGCGAGAGCAAGTTTGGAATCAGGTGTCGCAAGAGAATATCTCTCTGTTTGCTGCCGATCGAGCGTGCAGCCTCGACATATTCTTTCTCGCGCAAGGACAGAACTTGCGCCCGTACCAGACGCGCATACCCCGTCCAACCGCCGATACTTAGCGCAAAGATCACTTGCCACAAACCACCGCCCAAGGCAGAAATCACCAGGATGGCGAAAAGCAGACCAGGGAAGGCGGTCAGGATTTCGATAATGCGGTTCAAGACAAAGTCAAACTTGCCGCCCCAATAACCTGCCATCCCACCCAGTGGCACACCAATGGTGAGTGCGATCGCTTGCAACACCAACCCTACAATCATCGAGGTGCGTGCCCCATAGATCAAGCGGCTCAAAAAGTCACGCCCAATTTCGTCGGTGCCGAGCAGATGCTTTGGATCTTGCATCGGAAAGAGCCGGACTTTGCTAAAGTCAGCTTTATCGTAGGGGTATGGCGCTATGACATCTGCAAAGATCGCTAGAAAGAGTAGCGTAAGAACAATTATCAGCCCCAGAATGGCCAATCGATTGCGAAAGAAACGACGCATCGCATCGCCAAAGAGTGTGCGCTGTTTGGTTGGTTTCTGTTTTGTTGATAAGTTGAGCGGTGCGTCTGAAGTAGTTGCCGAACTAGTCATCCGAATGTCCGTTTACGAGATATTTTGAGAAAACAACAACGAACTTGGCCAACAACGAAGAATACTATGGGCGTTATTCTTGCGGTTCATCATTCGCTCTTGTTTATTTGCTGGCGCCAAGCCGTACACGTGGATCCACCCACGTGTAGACAAGATCGGTCAACAAATAGATTAAGCCCCAAAGACTGGCGACCAAAAGTGCAATCGCCATGATCATCGGATAGTCGCGCGTCAGTGAGCTGGTGACGAAATATTTGCCCAGGCCATTGATGGCAAAAGTCGCTTCAATAAAAATACTGCCTGTCATCAGATCCGGGATCATCGGTCCGCCGACGGTCACAATTGGGATTAACGCATTCTTCAAGACGTGACGGGTCATTACCAAACGGTCACCCAAGCCCTTGGCGCGAGCCGTGCGCACAAAGTCCGAACGAATCACATCTACCACACTTGCACGCGTATAGCGGGCAATTACTGCCATCGGTGCCAGCGAGTAGGCAAAGACCGGCATCACCCAATCACTACAGAATAACCCTGTCTTCATAAACGAGGGATTGAACAGACAGGTTGAATCGCCCCAACCGCGCAGTGGAAACAAATCTAACCGGACCGCCAATGTAATCAATAGAAAATTTGCCAGCACAAAATTGGGCATTGTAATACCCAACATGGCAAAGAAGGTTAAGGTGCTGTCGATCCAGGAGTTCTGATAGTAGGCTGCCAAGATACCCAGGGTCATGCCAAGTCCGAAGACGATGGTTAAGGTTATCAACCCCACTTGGGCTGTCAAAGGCCAACGGTCGGCAATTAGTTGGGTAACAGTGCTGGTCGGTTGCTGATAGGAGATGCCAAAATCGCCGCGCACGGCATTGCTCATGTAATTGAGATATTGTTGCCAGTAGGGTTTATCCAACCCATATTTGCGTAAGATGTTGGCTTTGGCTGCCGGTGGAAGCGGTTGTTTATCTTCGTCAAAGGGACCGCCAGGGACCGAGTGCATGATCGAAAAGGTGATCAATGAGACCACAAAAAGAACAAAAAATAAAGATCCCAGTCGTCCCAAGATGTAACGGGTCATGAACAGGTTTTCCCGAAGTTCGTCATGGTAAAGAACTTACGCACACGTCGGCGCAAAGAGTCAGATGTGATCCAATGGCCCGGCGACATGCGTAAGCCTATGAGGAATAGGCGAGCAGAAGAGCAAGAGAGTAAGAGTTGAATCGGTACATTGTCTCAATCTCTTACTCTCTTGCTCTTCATCCATTTCTAGTGTTTCGCAATGTACTGCATGCTTTCGCAGGAGTCATTGCCCCAGTGTGGGCCTGCAATACCGACATTGTCGGGTTTGCGGAAGCAGTCGCCCATCAACCACGGTTGATAGAGCATCCCATTCCAGCGGTGATCGAGGAAGACACCACCGACATCGTCGACTAGGATCTTTTCAGCATCACGATACATTTGTTCGCGCTTGGCAGGATCGCTAGTTAATGGAGTAGCTTCATTGACCAACTTGTCGAAATCAGGATTGCTCCAGGAGTGGCGACCACCGGTCAACCAGATACCGAGCATGTTGGACGGATCCAGGTAGTCCATGCCGTAGGAGATGGCACCCAGGGTGACGCCGGTTGGCTTGGCATTGAGCGCGTCCATGTAGACCTTGCAGTCCTTGTTAGAGACTTCGATCTGAATGCCTAAACAATCGGCGATTGAGGCACCCACGGCCTGGAAGAAGGCTTGGTAGGCCGCGTTTTCGTTGCGCAGCCACATTTCCTGCTTGGGGAAGGTCGAAGGATCGGAAAAACCACCCTCGGCCAGTTCCTTCTTGGCAAGGTCGCAGTCGTAGTTCTGATATTCGTTCAACTCACCCTTGGTCGAAGAGGAGGGGAAGCCTGGCATCAACATGGCATAGGCAGGCATACCTTTGACTTCGGTCAGCACGTTCTTGACGATCGATTCGCGGTCGACGGCATGAGCGAAAGCCTTGCGCACATGAATGTTATCGAACGGTGGGTTGAAGGTATCGAAGAGCAGATAGTCGGTGCGGAAGTCGCCAAAGGTGCGGAAGTAGTTGTCCTTCAAAACCGGGTCATTCAACACCAATTCGAGATCGGCAGGGGTTAAAGCTTCGTAACCAACCGCTCCAATTTCACCCTTTTGATAAGCTGCAAAGTAGGTAGCAGGATCCATGTAGATGCCAATGCGCTTCTTGATGCGAGGAGGTCGATAACCCTTGTAGGTTGGGTTCGCAGCCAAAACAATCTGCTTACCTGGCTCAAAGGATTCCAGAATCCAAGGACCGGAAGAAACAGCCGTCTTGAGGTCGGTGTTATAAAGCGGGCCATGTTCCTTCAATGCCTTGGCCTGTAAGGTCCAACCAAACTTCATCATGCCAGGCATGGGCGGGAAGGGCTTCTGCGTGGTGATTTGGAAGGTCAGATCATCGGGTGCGGCAACGCCCAATTCTTCTGGCTTCATTTCGCCTGCAATGACTTCTTCCCAGTTCTTGATGACACCATTGTAGAACCAAGCAAAGTCCCAAGCGTGATCGGGTTGAGCCAGATACTGATAGGTAGCAACCCAGTCATTGGCGGTCAATGGTGTGCCATCCGACCATACTTGGCCAGGGCGGAGGTGGAAGCTCCAGGTCAAACCATCTTCGGAAACTTCCCAGCTTTCAGCAGCGGCTGGCACAACATTGAAGTTGACATCCAACTCCGTCAGCGGATCGCTGAAGTCGGTGCCAGGGCAAAAGCGCTGATAGACTGTCACTTGGAATTCAAAAGCAGTCATAGCAGCAGTGTTGCTACAGCCCACATAATCAATCTGCTCATCATACGGCACCGCATCATCTGGGAGCTTTTCGCCGTAGATGGTCATCATCGGATCAGCATTCGCTGCTGGGGCAGCCGCTTCGGCAGCGGGAGCTTTGGTCGCTTCTGCTTGCGCAGGCGCTGCGGCGGGTGCGGTGCCTGCTGGCGCAACACATGCCGACAAAACAATTGCAATCAGTGGCACCACGAACAGTAGCGTTCGCAGCCAACCACCTGTTGTGCTTGGACGCATCAACATAGATTCGTTCCTCCTTGAACTTACATTCAATTTGTTTGAGAAATTTGAGTTGCTTTGAGTCTCTAATGAAACCTGAGAGGCCGTTGTCCATTGTATACCGGATCGCCAAGCAATGCAAACGGAAAAATTACGAAGAATACAAAGACTATTTCTTTCGACTCTTTTACTTGTGTGATAAACTAACTGGTTGACAGGAAAAAGCTATTTGGGAGACGCCAACTTGGCGTCTCTGTTCATGTTTGGTGGGAGTCTTCCATGAGTTACGATGGCCGCATCCATACTGTGCGTATCGGCAATGTGACGCGCGAATTGCCGCTTTTTAAGGTCGCACCGGGGGTGACGATTGCAATTTTTAACATGTTGGGCGACACAGAAGCGGTGGAATCTGCTGCTGAACTGCTTGCCACACGCATGCCAACAAAGGTCGATGTATTGATTACCCCCGAAGTAAAAGCGGTCCCGCTCGCCCATGCGCTTTCCGTGCGCACGGGGTTACCTTATGTGGTTGCGCGCAAAGTGCGCAAACCCTACATGGCGAACTGCCTAGAGGCGGAAGTCGTCAGCATCACCACAGGCAAACCTCAGACGCTCTACCTGGATGGCAAGGATCTTCCTCTGATTCAAAGCAAAAATGTTGTGTTGCTCGACGATGTCATCAGCACCGGCGCTACCATCCGCGGCATGCGCCTGCTGATGAAAGCCGCCAATGCTAACATCGCCGCCGAAATGGCTGTCTTCACTGAGGGCAGCGACGACGACTGGCCCGAAGTCGTTGCACTTGGACATCTTCCCGTATTTACTGATTAATAGCAAAGTTGCAAAGGGGCAGAGTGGCACAGTAAGGATGAGTGCTAACTTATAAACTTTGCAACTCTGCCCCTTTGCAACTTTTATCCAACCCTATGGCTGATATTTTTGACCGTATCCGAAAACTTGCTGATCGCTATGAAGAGATCAACCAATTGATGGCCGATCCAGAAGTGATCTCCGATTTCACGCGCATCAATGAGTTGAATCAGGAACGCTACGAACTAGAGGAACTCGTCACTGCCTATCAACGTTTTGAGATTGTCCAGAAACAACTCGAAGAGAATCAATTGTTGCTCGACGATCCCGAAATGGCGGAATTGGCGGAGGCTGAAATCGAAAGTTTGAATGCCGAATCTGCTCAGCTCGAAACACAAATGAAGACCTTGCTGATCCCCAAGGACCCCAAAGATGACAAGAATGTCATCGTTGAAATTCGAGCAGGGACCGGCGGTGAAGAGGCAGGGCTCTTTGCCTACGAGTTGCTGCGCATGTACCTGCGTTGGTCGGAAACTCATCGTTTTAAAACTGAGATTCTCAGTCAGAGCGAAACCGGCATTGGTGGCATCAAAGAAGCGATCTTCGGTGTCAAAGGCAAAGGCGCCTACAGCAAGCTTAAATATGAATCTGGCGTCCATCGCGTGCAGCGTGTGCCTGTCACCGAGAGTTCGGGGCGTATCCACACCAGCGCCGCAACCGTCGCCATGTTGCCCGAAGCCGATGAAGTCGACGTCCAGATCAACGACAGCGATATTCAGATCACGGTCTCGCGCGCCAGCGGCCCTGGTGGTCAAGGGGTCAACACCACGGACTCGGCGGTGCGGCTTACGCACATTCCAACTGGTATTGTCATCGAATGTCAAGATGAACGAAGCCAGTTGCAGAACAAAGCCAAAGCCATGCGCATCTTGCGTGCTCGTCTGTTTGAGATGGAAGTGCAACGCCAGCAGGCGGAGATCACCGCCTCGCGCCGCAGTCAAGTCGGTAGCGGTGATCGAAGCGAGAAGATTCGCACTTATAACTTCCCGCAAAATCGTGTCACCGATCATCGCATTAACAAGACTATGTACAATTTGCCTGCCTTTATGGATGGCGATATTGACGAATTTATCGAAGAATTAGCGCAATTCGACCAAGCTGAACGCCTGGCTGCGCTGGCAGAAGAGGAGTAGAAGAGAGGTCGGAGGGGTGAGGGGTGAGGCTGAAATTCGTCCAACCTCACCGCTCACCCCTCCAACCTCTAATATCTTTCATCCCGTATTAGACCGATGAACCACGTAGAGATAGTTTGGAAGTTGGCACAAGGCGTGCAAGTGGGGCAGGCGCTCAAATTTGCGACCCATCGTTTCAATGAGGAAGCGATTGAAAGTGCAAGTTTGGATGCACAACTTTTGCTGTCTCATGTTCTCGGGGTCGAGCGTACCTGGCTATTTGCCCATCATGAACACCCGTTGACACCCGATCAGGCTGAGGCCTTCACTGCACTCATCATGCGCCGGATGCGCCATGAGCCAATTGCCTATCTGATCAAGCGTAAAGAGTTTTATGGGCTTGAGTTCAACATTGATAATCGGGTCTTGGTGCCACGTCCGGAAACTGAACTACTGGTCGATCATGTGCTGGATGAACTGTCACTTTTCCAACATAAGCCGATCTATGTTGCCGATGTTGGCACGGGGAGCGGTGCGATTGCCCTTGCCCTGGCCGCCAACCATCCTGATGTGCATATCTTTGCGATCGATATCAGCGAGGATGCGCTTGACCTGGCCGAAAGCAATGTGCAACGGCTGGATCAACGCCAACAGGTAACGCTGCTTTGTGGCGATCTGCTAACACCCCTCAATCAGCAAGTGGATATTATCGTCGCCAATCTCCCGTATATTTCAAGCAATCTCTACGTCACCTTGGACCCGGATGTGCGCAATTTTGAGCCACGGCTCGCATTGGAATCAGGTCCAGAAGGTCTGGATGCTATTCGCCGTCTCTTGCAACAAGTCGAACACTATCTCCGTCCTGGCGGCCAGATCTTTCTGGAGATTGCCCACGATCAAGGCAAATTGGTCGAATCGATGGCTAAGACTCAATTCCCTCACGCTCACTTTATCCATGTTTACAAAGACTATCATGATCACGACCGCATTGTGCGGGTGAGGTTGTAAAGAGTCAAAGTGGAAAAGTAAAATTCACTTAACAACTCTGCAACCTTTGCCACTCTGCGACCCTGCAACTCTTACCATGTCCTCATCTAAACCCTTCGACCTTGTCATACTCGATCTGGATGGCACAATTATTGATCTCTATCGCCCCGGCGGGATTTCGCCTGTTGTGTTAGAGTCGATTGCGGCGGTGCAAGCGGCTGGCATTCCCGTCACGATTGGGACGGGACGCACGCTGGCCTACATTCACAAGAATTTGCGACACTTAAACATCACGACGCCCGCAGTCACCGTGATGGGGGCGGTCATCGGCAATCCAGCTACGGGTGAGGTGTTGGCCAAGCGTGAACTCGAAGTGGATGCCTCCCGCTGGATCGCCGACTTCATGGAGCGTGAAAAACTGGTCTGTGGCTTCTACTTTTGCCACGAGGATGGCAGTTTTCACATCGCGCAGAACTTCGATGGCTCCAAGTCGCAAGAGTTTTACGATCATGTTATTACCACGCCACGTCTGGTGGGGGTTGATCTCAAGTCACTCTTCAAAATGCCAGAGCCGGCCTGTCCGATCAAGTTTCTTTCGGTCAACGACTTGGACGAAGGGGCGGATATTGCGCCCCGGCTCCGTCAGGCCATCGGCCATTCGACCACCATTGTGCGTACCCATCCAATGCTAGTCGAAGGAACTGCGCTGGGTGTTGACAAAGGCGGCGGTTTGCGCCAACTCTGTGATCTGCTTGACATTGACATCGCTCGGGTTCTCGCCATTGGTGATGCCGATAATGACATTCCAATGCTAGAAGCTGCCGGTACAGCAGTGGCGATGGGCAATGCCACCCCCGGCGTGATTGCCGTTGCCGATTGGGTCGCTCCTTCGATCCACGACGACGGTGCCGCGGTTGCCCTGCGCAAGTTTGTGCTGGAAAGGTGAAAGCGCGCTCATCAGAACCACGCACGTCAGTAAGGGGACAACCGTACGCTAACGCTAACGGCTCTGAAGCACATCAGAACCCCGCACGTCAGTAAGGGGACAACCGTACGCTAACGCTAACGGCTCTGAAACACATCAGAACCCCGGATGTGAGTAAGGGGGTAACCATACGCTGACGCTAATAGCTCTGAAATGCACCGTCGCACCCCTAGAAACATGCAAAGTCGTAGCGATCATGCTATACTCGGAAGATTAGCGAAAAAATGTTGTTACCTAATAGGACTTACGCACGGGTCGATTCAAACCACCAGAAATTAACCAAACTTCTTGGTGACATGCGGAAGTTCTAAACAGGGTTGAAAGAGCTGACAGTTGTTCATTTTTGGTAAAATGATCGCTTCCTGAGAAAACACTGATCAGGGATTGATCCGTGTTTACAAATGCTGTTTGAAATAATTCCAAAAGAGGGGATGTATGGCATTAACGATTACGCGCGAAGAGCGAGAAAATCGCCAACTGGTGTTAAACGTCGAAGCGCCAAAAGAGCGCGTTGAAAAAGAACTGCAAAAAGCAGCAAAGAAAATCTCCAGCCAATATGGAGTTCCCGGATTTCGCAAAGGCAAAGCGCCCTATTCTATGGTAGTGCGCACCTTCGGTCTGGCCAATCTCTACAGCGAATTCGTCGACAACCTCGGCCAGGAAATGTACAAGGCGGCGATCGACCAAGAGAAGATCGAACCCTACGCCATGGCCCAACTGGAAGATATCCAGATGGAGCCTACGTTGACCTACAAGTTGGTGGTGCCGTTGGAGCCAATCATCGAGTTGGGTGATTACCGTAGCCTGCGCCTGGAACCGGATGCGCCAACGATTGATGAAGAACAGGTCAACCAGCGCCTTGAGCAATACCGTCAACAGTACGCCGATTGGCGCGATGTGGATCGCCCTGCCCAATATGGTGACACCTTGAGCATCGACATTACGAGCAAGATCACGGATGAAGATGTCACCGTACTCGATGAAAAAGATTGGGAAGTGACGTTGGACGAGGAGAATCCACTCGAACCTCAGGGTCTGGATACTGAACTATTGGGCATGTCGGTGGGTGACAGCAAAGAATTTGACATCGCCTATCCGGCAGAAAGCCAAAGTGTCCATGCTGGCAAGACGGCACACTTTATCGTCACGATCAATAAGATTCAAGCTTATGAGAAGCCTGAACTGGATGATGCCTTGGCACCCCTGGTCGGTCCCGATTTCAATACTTTGGAAGACCTCAAGGCCAATATCCGCAACTCGCTGGCCGAGGTGGAAAAGAGCCGACTCGATAATGAGTTTGTCAACAAGGCATTAGATGCCGTTGTCGAAGCCAGCAAACTGGACTATCCACCGGTGGTGGTGGAGGACCAGATCGACGGGATGGTGCAGGATCTTTCGGCACGCTTGCGCCAAATGGGCATCGATGATGTCAACTGGTACTTCCAGCAGATCGGTCAAACCGAAGAACAGTTCCGCGAAAGCATGCGCGAAACGGCCACTCAAATTGCACGCCGCAACTTGGTGCTTTCGGAGATTATCCAAAAAGAAAAGTTGAATGTGAGCGACGAAGCACTCGAAGAGCGCATTCGTCTGATGACTGCAACCGAACGTGAGGATCAAAAAGAGCAAGCCGAGCGGATGGCAGAATCCTTACGCAGTGGCTCGGCCCGCCAGATTCTGGTCAGCCAACTCCTGCGCGAAGCTGGCATTGATCGCTTGCTTGCGATCGTGCGCGGCGAAGAAGTGCCCGAACCTGGCAGCGAGACCGGCGAAGAAGGATCTGCACCTGCCGCTGATGAATCCACCGAACCAACCAGCGAAGCCAAACCGGATATCGTCGTCGTGGATGATCTCACGGTGATCGAAGGCATTGGTCCCGTTATCAATCGCCGCTTGCACGAATCGGGTGTAAAGACATACGCTAACTTGGCCGAAGCCAGTGTAGACGATCTAAAGGCAATTCTGGTCGCAGCCAATCTCAACATTCACGATCCCACCTCCTGGCCCCAGCAAGCTAAACTTGCAGCCGATGGCAAGTGGGACGAATTAAAGGCGCTCCAGGAAAAACTAATCGGCGGTCGTGCCTGATAACGTTCCATCGGGACATCTGACTTTAGACTCTAACACAACGCAAACATCTAATTGAGTCTTGCTTACAGTAGAGTTTGGTGAACTCGTTTTATGGTTATCTAAAGTTACCAAATTACCAAACACCAAACATGAGGAAGCTATGTCAACTATTCCAAATTTTTCCCCCAATTCAATGCCATTCGATCCAATGGCGATGGTCAATCCAATGAATGTTGTACCGATGGTCATTGACCGCCAGGGCAGCTACGAGCGTGCTTACGATATTTACAGCCTTCTGCTCAAGAATCGTATTATCTTCCTAGGTACGCCGATCAATGATCAGGTTGCGAACTTGATCGTCGCACAATTGCTCTACCTGAGCAGCGAAGATCCAAACCAACCGATCAACATGTACATCAACAGCCCGGGTGGTAGCATCTATGCTGGCTTGGCGATTTACGACACCATGCACATGATCCCCTCGCCCGTCACCACCTACGCCGTGGGTGTGACTGCCAGCATGGGAACAGTGCTGCTGGCATCCGGCACCAAGGGCCGTCGCTATGCCTTGCCACATGCAACCGTTCACATGCACCCTGCCGCCAGCGGTGCCCAGGGCTACACAGAAGATGTGCGTATTGCCTTCCGCGAACAGGAGCGCCTACAAACGCAATTGTTCCACCTTGTTGGTAAACACAGTGGCCACAGTTGGAAAGAGATCGAAGAGTTCTTCACACGCGATCGCTATATGAATGCTGTCGAAGCCAAAGAGTATGGCTTGATTGACGACATTCTCGGCGACACCAGCACCGTGGTTGTCATGGGCAAGAACGGCGAAATTTCTTTTGCCGCCCAGAATTTGCTCGAAAGCAAAAACGGAAACCGTTAATTTTCAGTATGACAGCAGGTCAGTAAGTCTGTAGGACGGTGCACTAATTCATTGTCCTACTGGCTTACTGTCTTACTGACCCACTGTCAGCAGGGTAAGACATGGCAAGTAAAAACTCCGAGCCACTTTGTAATTTTTGTGGCAAAACACAATCCCAGGTCAAACGACTCCTGGAAGGCCAGGATGGCGTCTTTATCTGCGACGATTGTGTACGCCTTAGCGCCGAGATTTTGAGCGAGGATGGGCTGATGCAAGCTGGCGGCGCTTCAGCCGCAGCTCGGCCTGCGCCGCCTGCTGAACTGCCCAGCCCACGTCAGATCGTCTTCCATCTTGACCAATATGTGATTGGGCAAGAGCAGGCGAAGCGCGTCCTTGCTGTGGCTGTCTACAATCATTACAAACGTGTCTTTGGCAAAACTGCCAATGGCCAAACCACTGAAAACCTGGCGGATGACGCAGCCGATCCTGTGGAACTCACCAAAAGCAACGTGATGCTGATCGGCCCAACCGGCAGCGGCAAAACCCTTTTGGCGCAAACCTTAGCGAAGCTGCTTCAAGTTCCCTTTACGATTGCCGATGCTACAACGCTGACCGAGGCTGGGTATGTGGGCGAAGATGTCGAAAGTGTGTTGGTTGGTCTGCTCCAGAATGCTGATTGGGACGCACAGCGGGCGGCCTATGGCATTATTTATATCGACGAAATCGACAAAATTGCCCGTAAAGGCGGCGACAACCCAAGCATCACGCGCGACGTGAGCGGCGAAGGCGTTCAGCAGGCCCTGCTCAAGATCATTGAGGGCACGACCTCCAATGTGCCACCCAATGGCGGACGTAAACACCCGCAGACCGAGTATGTCCAACTGGACACACGCAATATCCTCTTCATCTGTGGCGGTGCCTTTGCCCACTTGGCCGAAGTTGTCAAGCGTCGCATTCAGCGTCGTGGTGCCATTGGCTTTAACGACGGTGAAAGTGGCATGGTCTTCCAGAACGCTGCCAATCAACCCAAACTGCTTCAGGACGAACGCCTGCCCGACGATCCGGCTGAGCGGCAGCGTGAATTGCGGATGCGCAAGGTGGAAAAAGAAAGTCGTGAGGAGAGTGAACTGCTAACTCAAGTCATCCCCGATGATCTGCTACAATTTGGCTTGATCCCTGAATTTATTGGCCGCCTGCCGGTGGTGGTCAGTCTTAATGCTTTGGACCGCCAAACACTCAAACGCATCTTGACCGAGCCACGCAATAGCGTAGTACGCCAATACAAGCGTCTCTTTGCGATGGATGGCGTCGAATTAGAATTTGAGCCAGAGACACTCGATGTGATTGCTCGCGAAGCCTTCTCGCGCCGCACTGGTGCGCGTGGCTTGCGCAGTATTGTCGAAAGCGCTTTGCTCGACGTCATGTACGAAATCCCCGGTCGGGACGACATTGTGCGCTGTGTGATCACGCCGGAAGTGACTACACACAGCAAGTCACCGCTTCTCTATAACAAACAAGGGCAGTTGGTTTCCATCGCTCCACCCTTGCTCAAGGCTGCGTAGAGCAAATCCTATTTGCTCTACAAACCTATATTGAGTGGTGTTTTCTCCAACACCTTCCATACCTCTTCTCGTGTCGGCACATTGCGCCCTGAGCCAACCTTTTGTGCTGCGGCGGCACCGACAGCATTGGCAAACGCTGCGATGCGCTCCAAGGGCCACCGTTGCAACCAGCCATAAAGCAGCCCGGCGGCGAAGGTGTCCCCTGCTCCAGTCGTATCGCGCACTTCAATTGCAAAGCCAGGATGTTCTACACGCTGTTGGCCCTGAATGAGGTGACATCCCTTTCCACCGCGTTTGATG
The DNA here is from genome assembly GCA_046328715.1 of Caldilineaceae bacterium. Taxonomy (GTDB): domain Bacteria; phylum Chloroflexota; class Anaerolineae; order Caldilineales; family Caldilineaceae; genus JAXLWB01. The sequence goes on from JAXLWB010000022.1 coordinate 148,492, forward strand.
CAGGTCACGTTGGTTGGCTGTGCCATAAAGTCTGCAAGGATGTCTATACCTGCTGGTGCCCCAGCCACAAGTAGTGGGATCTCAGCTTCGGTCAGGCTGATCAACGTAGACAATTGCATCACGCTCTGTTTCAGCGCAAAGGGAAGCTCGGCGCTAAAGGGCCCAGGGTCAAAGAGGATCGACAATTGTTTTTGCCTGGCATATTCCAAGGCAGGCAGCAGCACCTGTGCCATCTGCGGTTCCATCAGCGTAAAGCCCGATACAAAGAGCGCATCTGCCTGATCGATGGTCGCTTTCCAGGATTCGGAAAAATGTACGATTTCGCCCGCTTGTTTGCCGCCGATAAAGACATGCTGTCCTGCTTGATCGACCATCACCAAGACGGGCGTTGTGGTCGAGCCCGGTGAGCGAACGATGCCGCTGACATCAATTCCTTCCTCGCGCAGAATCGTAAACACAGCCTCGCCAAAAGCATCACTTCCCAAGACTCCAAGTGACTGCATTCTCATTCCCAATCGTGCGCCCAAGATCAGAAAATTGCCCATCCCGCCTGCTTCGACACTTACTGCCGAGGCATGTTGGTGGCGTTCGTGTTCCACTGGCAACTGTTGAATATGAAAGACAAGATCGGCAACCAGGTCGCCAAGCGAAACAACGGAGAGCATAGGGTTCCTTTCAGATGGTTACAAGAGAGTTATTGCAGAGTGCAGATTGCGGAATGCGGATTAGCATGCCGCCACTACTGGTTACTTGCCATTGGCAAATTGAGCAATTATTGAATATTTCTTGGACTGTTTGTATTTTAAATTATCTTGTATAGTGTAACTATGAAGACACTTGACCGGCATTTCATCGTATAACTGTGTGGGAAAATCGAGTTTCCAATGCAACTTAACCGTAAAGTGCCGGTCAAATTGGTATAAAAGAGGAGTGTGAAGAAACACTATGTGGATCACCTACGCCGATCAGACCCAAACCTTCGACATCAGCGGCGTGCGCCTGACCCGCATGATTGCACCGAGTACCGGCGCTCGCGAAGTCACTGCTTGCTATGTAAGCATCGATCCGGGCGCTTCCAGCCCACTCCATTGGCACGACCATGATGAGGGGTTGATTGTTCTTTCAGGCATGGTGCGGGCTACGATGGGCAGCGAAGTTGCGACGCTTCAAGCCGGGGACTCCTGTGTGATTCCGGCCACAATGTTACACCACGTCACCAATATCGGTGAAGAACCGTGTGAAATGGTCAGTACCATGGTGGTTCATACCCGCTTCTTTCGCGAAGATGGTCGTGAAGTGCCGTTGCCACCCTGGACGACGTAGAAAGGGTGCAGCATAATACGGGCATCTACTGCGTATCAAGTCACAGAGCACGGATCAAATCTCAGATACTGCTCTGCGGATCGTCACGTGCAAGTCGTGATTCTGATGTTCCTCTTTGCAATCCACTTGCTGGTGAACAAATTGACCCAGATGTTCGACCGCCTGTCTAGCCTTTGGTTCGATTCGGTACCAAAGCTGAAAGACATGCACCATCTCTTCCCATTTCTCAAGTGTGACGCTCACATTTGCCTCGCGAGCTCGTTCTGCAAACCGAATGGCATCATCATGTAGCGTCTCAGCTGTCCCAGATTGAATAAGTATTGGTGGTAGACCCCTGAGATCGGCAAACATTGGGGAAATCAATGGATTGTGCGGATCAAAGCCATTGGCGTACATGCTGGCGGCGGCACGCAACCCAATTTCGTTGATATAGTCGGTCGCCTCATTCTTCTGGATCGATTTGCTTTGCAAACTCAGATCCAGCCAGGGTGAAAGCAGGGCTGCTCCAGCCGGTAAAGGCAGCCCTGCATCGCGCAACGCTAGCATCAAAGCGACACTCAAGCCGCCTCCCGCCGAATCGCCCATCACCACAATCTGGCTACCTTTGATCTTTTGCTCCAACAACCACCAATAGGCTGCCCAAGCGTCCTCAAGCGCTGCTGGGAAGGGATACTCTGGGGCTAATCGATAATCAATCGCCAGCACACGAGCCCCTGCACTCTTTGCCACTGTCGCAGTGATCAGTCGGTGTGTGTAGGGCGACCCAAAGACATAGCCGCCTCCGTGCAAAAAGAGCACAATCCGATCCTGACTCGAGTTTGGCACTTCGACCCACTCGCCCGGTGCCAGGCCGGCCACGACCGGAGTTCGTTTTGAGCGTATAAGCTGGGGCAAACGCGCCATGTTATTCACGGGGTTACGTATTTGCCAGACATCGGTCAATTCCGCTTGGGGTGAGCCCATCGCCATCATGCGAAAGGTACTCTCGAAGGGAAGCGACCAACTGGCAAGACTTGTGCCGCGCAGACGATGACTCAAGGTCGCAACTCCCGCCTTTGCTGCCAAACGATTGAGTTGCCAGTACGATTTTGCCAGGGATTGAACTTTGTGTAGATCGATCATAAATGTTCTCGGAGTATTTGCCACGAAGTTTGTCTAACCCAAAGTAATCTCCGAATCAAAACCAACGTTGAGCCATGTTCTGTTTGCGAAACAGAATTCTGGTTATGAGGTTAACCATAATAAATTGCTATCCTTGGAAGAATTATACGACGAGGAGATGGCTCACACAAGTTTCGAGGAATGGGTACTATTGTCACCTATTCGGAGCTGTCAGCGTACGAGATTGTCCGTACGCTGACAGCTCCGAATAGGTTACGCCTTTGCTTCGTTGCTTCTTTGGGCTGAAACAAGGTATTCGCACCGTGCGTTAGGAACTGACCGAAGGCACCGGCTTACGCATGAGGCGACGGAAGACCCAGCGTACCAACCAGATAACTACACCCACTGGAATCGCTAACAGTAGCAAGATGGGCAACAGATAGATGACAAGCCAGATACCAGCATCTGCCAAATCTTGCAATGCCTCTACTAGGGAACGGGTTGCATCTTTCATCACCACTTGTGGACGCCAGCCTTCTTCTACCACCGGACGATTGATTGCGTCGGGTGTCAGCGTCAGGTCGATGGTGGAGAGTGAGATCATATTGTCAAGCACATTCTTGTGCCCTTGGATCTGCTCGATCTGGCCGCGGATCGAGGTCAGGCTGTTATGGACGGCGAGAATATCTTCGGGCTTGGCATCCGGCTTGGCGCGTACCTCGGCCAATAGTTCGCGCAATTCATTTTCCGTTGCGCTCAGGTTGCGCAGTTGTGCATCCAAATCGCTATATTGATCGGTAACATCTTCGCGATTGATGCTTTTGTTGCGTACTTCGACTGCCATTCCTTCCAATTGCAGAATGATATTCTCAAGCTTGTCAACCGGCACACGCACTTGCAAGGTCCCTTGCAGTTGTGACTGCTCACCATAGGTGTATTTATAGAGGTTGGCGTTCGAGGTATAGCCTCCCTGGCTTTCTACCAACTGGCTGATCGCATCGACTGTTTTCTGGGTGTCGCTCACCACCAATTCCAGCGTCGCATGCGCCACAATCTTGCGATCCATCGTTACGCCATCTTGTACCGTGGTTGTATCTTGTGCCACCTGGATGTCGGCAGGGGCGGCTGCTGGTGCTACATTGGGCGCGGGTGCCGCCGCTTCGCTTTGTGTTGCAGCACCGGCACAGCCACTTAAAAAGAGTGAAATGAGAAGAATGGAAAGCATAAATAAGCTGCGACGGAGATGAATGTACATGATGTGTATCCTTTCGGTTCAGGCTAGTAAGCAACGTTTCTTTTGTTTGTTGGTCTCACTATGACACAACTCTCGTACAATTCAAGCGTCAAATGTGTAACACTTATCTGTCTGAGTGTACCATTTCGTGCAACACAGTGCGCCAGAGCCAGGCCAAAGCAAAACAGAAGGTACAGGTTAGCACAATCGCTGCGCCAGAGCTGACGCTGTAGTAGTAAGAGGTGTACAGCCCCACAAAGCCGGAGAAGACTGCAATCGCCGTGGCAATCGCCATCATGCGCGATAATCGATTGGTCAGCAAGGAAGCGGCAGCTGCGGGAGTGACCAACAAGGCACTGGTGAGAACCACGCCAACCGCCTGGATCCCAGCTACCACAATCAGCGAAAGCAAAATTAGCAGTCCATAGCGCACCAGCCCTGCGTTGAGCCCGATCACTTCGGCGTAGGTAGGATCAAATGAAGTCAATTCCAGCTCCTTGTGAAAGAGCAGCAGAATCGTCACTACTAGGGCCGTGATCAGCGCAATCGTTACTAGTTCAAAGTTGGTTACGCCCAGAATGTTGCCAAAGAGAATGTGCGAAAAGTCGCGAAAGGATCGCACATTGCTGATGAGTAGGATGCCTAACGCAAACATTCCTGTAAAGAGGATGCCAATCGCTGTATCTTCACGCATCTCCCGTCGGCGCGAGAGCCAGCCAATGCCCAAGGCAGTGAGCATACCTGCCACAATTGCCCCGCCATACAAATTCCAGCCGTTAAGATAGGCTACCACCAACCCTGGTAGGGTGGTGTGCGCCAAGGCATCCCCAATAAAAGCCATGCGTCGCAAGACTACATAAACGCCGACTGTCGCACAGGCGATCCCAACCAGCGTCGCTGCCAACAGGCTGGTGAGCATAAAGCTATAGTGTAAGGGTTCGAGTAACCAGTTGAACATAGGTCTCTTTCTAGAAGCAAGGTACAGGTTGAAAAGTGGCAAAGTCGGAAAGTGTTGTTCTGCATT
>JAXLWB010000023.1:0-151269 GCA_046328715.1 Caldilineaceae bacterium
GTTTTGGGTCACTTGAGGCTGTGTTAAGTTGGTAGGTGTAATCAATTACGCCCTTGCGAGGTCATCAATCAAGGACGCCGTCGCAGTCGACGTGCAGATAGTATGAGGTAGCTATGAATTCAACGATAGATCATTCAGGAGCCGATCCATGGAGTAGGTTGGCACAGACAATTTATGCAACTCGCGATCACGAAATAAACTGTGACCAGGCAGCGATTCAGATGGCGCAGCGCTTTGCTCAAGCGTTGAGCGAAACACAAGCCGAGCAAGTTTACCCGGACTTATTTTTTCATTTTCGCTTTTGCTCCGATTGTGTCGCCGAATACAAATTGCTGCTGGAATTAGCGCAGATGGAGGCAGACGGTGACTTTGCTCAGCCGGGTCGAACACCACCACGACCGGATCAACGCACAGTCGCCGAAAGAATTGGTGAGATCATTGAACGAGTCTTTGGCGGTTTTGTGCTGCCTTCTCCTCAGTTGGCTGGCGGTCGGGCTCGTGGGGCAAAGTTGGGCATTGCGCCCGTAATCACCCAACTCACACCCCAGCTTTCAGTCACATTGGATGTTGACCAGAGTGAGAGCAATGCCAATCTGCGCAGCCTCCTCTGTACTATTGAATCAACCGCTGCTGAAGAGTTGGCGCAGATCGAAGGAATTGTCATCCAGTTAGAAGACGCTAGCGGTCAAATGGCGGAAGAAAGCTTAGATGCCTTTGGCAGCGCACTGTTTGACTTGATTGCTCCTGGCAATTATCACTTACACTTCCAACTGTTAGGACAAGCATATACAGTTCGCACGATCACGATTCCCTAACACCCCCGTCCCGCCTCTTTGTAATCACCGTTCAGGTTAATGGGTCAATTGTATTGTCCGCAGGTAACGGGTTCAGGCTTCGCTGCGACGCACTGTCTATGGGCGTGTTTGTCTTACAAACTACGTTTAGACAGTGCGTCGCACCTGGATCGTTACGTCCGCAGTTTCTTTTTCCTAAAGGAGTTACAGCAATGAACCACAAACGCAAACGACCCAAGAACCGTCGAGCAGGCTGCCTGATGTGCAAGTTCTGGAAGGTGAATGGTTTTGCCACCGAACGCTACCAGGGAGAGAAATTTAGCGACCATCGCCGACGCAAATTTGCGGATGAACAAATCAAAAGAATGTACGAATAGCTACTAAAACGATCCGTGTAAACCTAAAATCTGCGCCCATCAGCCTGAATAGTTCATTCGATCCGAGGAGCAAATCATGATCACCAGAATCAAGCATTTCACTGCTCTTATAGCCCTTGCTTTACTCCTTATTTGGTTATTGCTCGTTACCCTTTCACCTGAAACAACCGCAAAAGCCGCTCCTGCGCTTGTCGCACAGGCAAATCCGTTGGCGCAAGCGCAGCCAACCCCAACCCCGACGGCACCGGTTGCCCGTCCGTGTGGACGTGGCGAACAGATGCAGCCCTGGGTGGTTTGTCTCTATGGGGTTGTCACAGAAAATGGAACTGTGCTTGATGGCGCACTGGTCGAAGTGACGAATTCGGAAGGACGAGTAGTCTCTGCTACCACAGCCATTACTCGCAGCCTGGAACGGCTGCCCAACTATGGCATCGATCTGAGCCAACTTGATGTTGACTACTTAGACACGATTACGGTCACAGCCCGTCACAATGGCAAAGCGGTGACCCGCCAACTGCTTGTCTATCCTGACTTTTATACGCAAAACCAACGCCACGACCTTATGCTGCCTGCGGATAGCGCCCCACCTTCACCAGCACCACTTTGGGGCTATGTTTATCTCTTTGGTGCCAGCCATCCAGTGACGGATGTACAGGTCAGCGCCAACCTTAACGGCAACCTGGTGACAGTGACTACTGCCCCTCACGATGCGCTCGACCCGTACCCATTTTTCGCGTTCTCCTCGGCTGAACTAGCAAAAATTACCCCCACCGTTGGCGGTCTGCTCACCCTCACCGCCAGTTATCAAGGCAGTGAACGCAAAATTCACTTAACCTGGAATGGCACACCCCAACAAGCCAACCTACTCCTAGGCTGGCAATGTGATGGCGACGGTGTTTTGCCGCAAGAGGGTGGTCGCTATGGCGTGCCACAAGAGGGCGGGCGTTTTGGTGTACCCCAGGAAGGGGGACGTTTTGGCGTGCCCGACGAAGCCTGTTTCTGGGGCTATACCTTGGTCGATGGCAACCCGGTTGAGGGAATGCAGGTACAGTTGACCGTGAATGGAGAGGAATACTCGACCTTGTCGCGCCGAGCCGCGGCTGAGGAGTTGCCTCGCTATGCAATCCGTGTGCCGGGGATTGATACGCTTTCTCAGCAAACAGTCTCCTACATTGCTACCTTTGGCGGTGCAGTGATTACTTCGGAAGTTGCTATGCCAGCGCACTTCACTGGAACGCAACAAATCAATTTTAACCTGCAAAGCCTCGAGTCTCTTGGTAGAATCGTCAGCGGCAATGATATTAATGCCTTGCTTTGGTATGATGGTTTCTTGTGGGCTGGTACAACTGATGGGCTGATTCAATGGGACACGGCAACCGGCACTTATACTTGGTTTCGAGAAGAAGATGGTTTGTCAGGCCATTGGGTGACTGCTTTGGCCGTTGATGATAAGGGAACTATCCACATCGGTACATCGGGTCAGGGTGTAAGTCGATACAATCCCAAAATCAAACAGTGGTTGTCTCCATTGACAAGCTCAAATAGTGGTCTTGATTCTAATTCAGTGAGTGCAATTATCAATGACGGGATTGGGAATATGTGGTATGCAGCAGGTCAGGCTGTTTATCGTTACACGATAACTAGTACCAATTGGAGTCATTTTTATCTGCACAGTTATTCTCATATACCTACAATAATGGGGACAGACAAAAAAGGTAACTTATGGGTTGCACTGGATATGGATGATCAATCTGGTGATTTTGACATCGCCAATGGCGTTAGTTATTTTGATTCCAAAACAGAAGAGTGGACACCATTCACCTCCCAAAATAGTGGACTAACAGATAATAGAGTCACTGCTATTGCAGTTACGGCTGATAAGGTGTGGTTTGGTACTTTAGGTGGCGTGAACAGCTATGAGTTAGGCACAGATACCTGGGAGAGCTATAACAATGATAATACAAATGGTGGACTGATCAGCAATGCAATTAATTCTGCTGCCATTGATGGAAATGGAAGGGTTTGGTTTGGAACGCATGGTCTTGGCGTTAGTGTGTATGATCCAATGGATCCTAATGGAAACTCTTGGCGATCATATTATACGTTTACGCATCAGACACTTTGGGTTCAAGCGATTGCTCCAGCGGACAACGGTACAGTTTGGTTTGGTAATTGGCAACAAGGTATTTTGGGTTATAGTCCATCAGGTACTTGGAAGACGTTAAAAACAAATAGTATTTTGTCGACTCCACAGATTAATGATATTGCGGTGGATATGCAAGGAAGGGTTTGGTTTGCAGGCTCATTTGGCAACATAACATTATTTGATCCGTCCCTAAATATTTGGAGTTATTTACCACCACCACGTTCATTTGGAAATAACTACAATGGGGGTGCAGTTGCGATTGCCGCTGGATACAGTGGCGGGGAGATGTGGGTAAGTTATTTTGGGGATGGCGTTAGTAGGTTTCGTGCTGGTAACTGGAGTCATTTTAATACAGTAAGCAGTAGCTTAGGTAGTAACTACATTACTGCAATCGCGGCAGATCCGGATGGTGATGTTTGGTTTGGAACTAGCTCAGAAGGCTTAATTCGATATAAAGAAAACATTTGGGAGAAACCAATTGTCGCATCAATTACCGGGTTGCTTACCAACTCAATCAGCTCACTTGCGATAGGGTTTGACAATGATTTATGGATCGGTACTCCAAATGGAATCAATCGGTATGTACCAAATGCACCAGAAGGGCAAAGGTGGGAAAGATTCGTCAACTTGGACAATGGAATCAGGGATGACTTCATTAATACAATAGCAGTGGATGCTGCTAGAAGACAAGTTTGGTTTGGGATCGGGAATAAGTTTAGCGTTTACCGCTATTCACCAGATCTGCCTATTGACAATCGATGGAGTCATTTCGATATTTTCGCTGAGGATTTAATTGCGTCTCCATCTGGCGAAATTTGGCTGGCTTCTGGCGAAAACGTATGCCGATTAGATGTTGAACTACAGTTGAATGAATGGGATTGTTTGTATCATTTAGAAAACAATCCCATAATCGTATCGGGATCTTCAATTGCAATAGCCAGGGATAATGTTCTTTGGTATGGTGATTCGAGGGGTATCAATCACTGGCAAATCCCATTTGATAGCGATCTACAATTACGATTAGAGGGATATGATTCTGTTATTGTCGGACAACGTTTAACCTATACAATATTTATCCGCAATATCGGCAAAATGGCTGCTGAAAACGCAACCCTAACCGTCACCTTGCCCACGGAAACCATCGTCCGCCCTTTGGGCACACTCAATCGTGGCGAAACAACGACAATTACCATCCCTGCCATTCTAAACGGCAAAGCAGGCGATCAGGCTATCATCACTGCCACAGTCGCCACCACCAGTGCCGAAAGTTTTCTCGAAAACAATCTGGCAACCTGGTCCACCGCTATCCGCAGCGCACAACCCGATCTACGCACCGTGCTAGTAGGTCCCACATCGCTCACACCCAACCAGCCGGCCACCTTTACCGTCTGGGTTGACAACATCAGCGGTTCAGGCACGACCCTTCAGCACTTGCAGGTGCGTGTGCCAGATGGCTTTGCCCAGCCTAACTTGGGATTGGATGGCGTGCCGATTGCCTTTGGGCAGGTGATTTCCAAGAGCTTTGTTCTCAATTCGCCCACTGCCTTGCCGCCCAATAGCCATTTGACTTTCGCTGCTGAGGTCGCAGCCGGTTCAATAGAAGCGAACGTTGCCAACAATCGCACTACAGTGCAGATTCCCACCGCTAGCAGCAATATCGACACCCTCTTCCTGGTGGCGGGAGAACGGATGGCGCAGCGATCGGGTCATGGTGCCTCCCAGGTGGTCAATGCGCTCTATGACCTGGCCAACAAACAACTTGCCAATGGACGCCAGATCAACGGGGCAGTGGTCGATCTACAGCAAGCCAGCCCAGCGGTGGCAGCCGCCTATCGCAACTGGGAAGCGCAACCATTGAGCAGCGCTGCCGCCAATCAGGTAGCACAGGCCATCAAAAAGCTATTGGTCGATTATGCAGCGCTCTACCCAAATGCCGACACCTATGTTTTTGTCGGGGGTGATGATATCATCCCCTTCTATCGTCAAAGTGACGAGAGCAGCCTCTATTGGCCCGAAAAGCGCTATTTTGAAAATTCCAACGCCCGCTCCAACAATACGGTGCGTCAGTCACTCAAGGAAAACTACTTCCTGACCGATGATTTTTATACCGACTTTGCACCGCAGGCGCCCAATTCTATCCTCTGGAAAGATGCCAACCGCCGTTATTACGTGCCCAAAAAGGCAAGCAGTCGGTTGGTTGAAACGCCCGCAGAGATCATCGCTGCGATTCAAGCCTTTATTGCTAACAATGGTGAATTGACACTCACGCCCATGTTGGCCGGTGCCGATCCTTCACTCACCGCTGATTCAGCCCAACTGATCTGCCAACAGGTCAACCAGCAGACAGCAGACGCCTGTACGTTGACCAGCAACCCAGCTACCTTCCGCAACCTGCTCGGAGAGAGCAATAAGAGCATTGTCAATGCTCAGCACAGCAACCATCGGAGCATGGGCGTGGTCGATGCATCCCTGCTGCGTGACAATCTTACCAATCTAGAGGGCAAACTGCTGTTGAGCATCGGTTGTCACTCTGGGCTAAATGTTCCTGATCCCGGCAATCGTCAGCCGTTGCAGGCAAACGCCGACTATGACCTGATGCAGGCGGTGTTGGGCAATGGAGGTGTTGCGATTGCGCCAACTGCCTACGCCTATGCAACCCTCTTCAAACAACCCAGCTACTCCGAAGAGTTTCTGCTGCAATTGATAAAGCAGGCACAAAACCACAATGGGCAAACCATTGGCAATTTATTGATGCAAAGCAAAGCGCAATTCTATACCCATCGTCAGCGCTTTCTGGACAGCGTTGATGAAAAATCAGCCGCAGCGATGACCCTTTATGGTTTGCCGATGTGGAGATTCAAAGTTTCAGAAAGCTCGGCTGCGGCTACGGTTGTCACGGCACCGTTTGTCGCTCCAGCCGAGATTGTGCAAAGTGATGACCTGTCCTACAGTGTGCACACGTTCGTCTTTGACGCCGGTGCGGCCTTTGATCAACCCATTCACACCGATGATGGCGACTATTACAGCTACAACGACCAAATTTTTGTCAGTGATCTCCGTCCGGTGCAACCGCGCCACACAATAGCGATTACACCACTCTTGCCCAATGGCAGCATTCCGCATGGTGTTGTTTTGCGCCAGGCTGAATATCACGAAATCCAGCGCTATGACCCCGTGGTTGCAGTCGCACAGGCCATCGGCGAAGAGCCAGTTACACCAGTCGAGCCCGATTGGAATCAGCCTGGTTGGGATTGGGAAGAACCTTATTTCCTGAGTAATTTTGATGGCAGGCCGGATGAAAATCCGAATAGTGAATCGATCGCCAGCATCAATCTGGTATTGGGTGCATTCAATAACAGCACCAAGGTAGAACGACTCTATACCCGACTGATCTTTGACATCTACTACAGCAACAGCCAAGACAAAACCCCACCCACTGTCACCGTCAACGAAGTCGTCAATTTTAGCAACGCGACTGTGGTGACTGTTACGGCTACGGACAACGGTACCCAGCCTGCGCAAGTGGTTGCGCTTTGTCATGATTCAGCCACAAACCGGCAAACCAGTGTAGTTTTGCAACCTAATGCTGGACAATGGGTTGGCGTTTGTCCACAACCTTCAACTGATGTAACCATTCAGGTGATCGACAACGCTGGCAATGTTGGAACAACACCACCTGTGCAACCAGTTCAAGATCCTAGCCCACATATATTCCCCAGCTATCTTCCCATCATCATGCAGCGTTACGAAGCGCCACGACCCGATTTGATTGTAAAGGAAGTGACTGCAACGCCAACGCATCTGGCTGTTCTTTTCCAGAATGTGGGTACGGCTGCTGTTGCCAGCGACTTTTGGATCGAAGTTTGCGTCGATCCAAAACCGATTCCAACGCAGGTCAACCAAATCTGCAGAGGACTGTCCTATCAATACGCAATGTGGGGCTATCTGGCCAGTCAGTCACCCATTTTGCCTGGAGAAAGTCGCCAAGTCTTTGTCGACCTGAATGGCGCGGCCAGCCCGGCTTATCAACCCACACTAAGTAGTTTTGACAAACCCTTACCGGTTGGGACAACAGTCTATGCCCATGTCGATGCAGCCAACCGTGACAGTTGTTATGGCGGTGTATTTGAAGTCGGTGAAACTTCGCAACAGCCCCCCGATTGTCCGTTCGTTTTATACAATAACATCCAGCAGGCCATTGTCACTGCTACGGCTGATCTGAACAATGAAAACCAGGAAGTGGTAGAAACAGTTGCCTCCGAGGCTGTCGCCCATCCGCAACTACCTCCCCTGCCCAACGATGACGAAGGACAGCCCAATCGTGTGTTGTTGCCGCTCGTTGCAAAGTAAACTGCGGTCGCAATGAGAAGCGGAGTTTTTCACTCAGAGCTTGGTTTAAGAGATGATTGTGTTTGAGGTGATTATGAAAACGTCAGACAAAAGCCTTTCAAACGTGTTGGGATCGGGACTGCTCCTAGTACTTGTCTTCTTCTGGACATTGTCAGTTCCAACAAAATCCGTTCGGGCGGAACTGCCTCCGCTTCCATCGGTAACACCACGTCCAACCGTAGTTGTTTCTACACCTGTCGCTCCAACAGCTACCGCACTTTCCCTGCCTGCCAGCACACGAGTTCCAGTGGCAGTGCTTCGCCTGAAGCTACAAAACTCAGTTGAGCGCCCCTTATCTTCAGTGGTGCAATGGCAAGACACAAGCGGCAACTGGCATGATATCGATGGCTGGCGTGGTCAAATGGTGAAAAATCAGACAACCTGGTGGGTGGAGGAAAAAGATTGGGGGGATGGACCTTTCCGTTGGAGCGTTTATACACAGGAATCGGGCGCAATGCTGGCAATCAGCGAACCCTTCCATCTACCGAGTCGCCAAGGAGAAGAATTAACCGTGTCGGTTCGAGTGGATACCCTACCATAAGCAAGAATATGCAAATTACCTGGCAAGAATTGCTCAGCTTTTCCGATAGCGACTATCGAACATGGTTGCAGACACACCCATTGGCTCGCACGATCTCCCTGCTAGAAGCTGGCAAGAGTTACCTTGAAACGGTCGACCACTGGCCATTGGCACGCCGTGCGCTCAAACGCCTTGCCCAATTGGCGTATGCATTGGCAGACCCTGTTGCCATTGCCCTTTTTTGGCGTATCCGTGCCAATGAATTGCAATATTATCAGCACTTTGAGCAGAGCATCCATGCCTCCCGCTTTGCGGCCGCTATCTATTCTAAACATGGAACAGTGCTCGATGTGGCAAAGGCGCGCACGGCTGAAGTCTTTTGCCTGCGCGCGCTAGAGCGCTTTTCGGAGGCCATTGAATTAGCACTGTGGATTCGACCCCATTATGAAAACAGCGCATTTCCACTGGGCGATGCCCGCCTTTCCCATGCATTGGCTGGTGTCTATGCGGCAACTTGGCGTTTGGACGAAGCCTTGTCCGAATACCAGCGGGCGATGGAGTGTTTCCGCCAGCTAGAACTTGAGAATGATCAGGTAGATTGTCTGCAAAACATGGGTGTGCTATCACACAAATTAGATCGTCTCGAGGACGCCCAGAACTACTACCTGCAGGCATATACCTATTTTGAGCAACACAAGCGCGTCACCATGCAGGTCAAAACGCTCTTTAACCTCGCTCAAAATCTGATGCGCATGAATCAATTCGATGAAGCATTGCATAATCTCGCGCGTTCACGCCAGCTTCTAAATGAGATGGCTGAATCAGCCGATCATGCTTATGCTGATTTCTTTGAAGCGCAAATACGACAACGGCTCAATCAACTTCCTCAAGCTGAAGGTTTGTTACGTCAAGCCATTCTTCGTTTTGAACATTTAGGTCAACGCCTAGAAGCTACGCAGCCCAGGTTGGCGCTTGCGAATCTTTTATCAGCCACCTCGCTTCCAGCGCAGTTGAATGATGCTCAGGAGAATTTAGAGCTAGCGCACTCACTTGCCCGTGAATTTGATTTGCCGATCTTCGCAGCCCTTTTATTGCTGGAAAGGGCTGAAATCCTGGTGCGTCTTCAGCGATCCTTGGAAGCAATCGAGGATGTCGAAGCAGCACGAGTCACCTTTGCTTCCAGCGGACTCTCTTTGCGCAAGGCACAAGCTGAAATTGTATTAGCCGATTGTTATGGAGCTTTGCATCCAGAACAAGCAAGGCTCCTTTATGAACAGGCGCTCGGCACTGTTGGCGACGTGGTGCCTATTTTGGCTGTGCGTTGCCACCGTGGGCTGGGAAAATTGGCGTCTGCAATCAATCATTTTCAAAGTGCAGAGGATCACTATCAACAGGCAATTCACTCATTGGACACACTCCGCCGTTCACTCCAATCTCATTTTCATCAAGCCGGCTTCCAGGAGGATGCATTTCGCTTGAGTGAGGAGTTATTACATACAATTCAGCAACAGAGCGGGCGTGAGCAGCAGCTTTTTAGTTGGGTAGAGCATTTCAAAGCGGCATCCTTGGCTGACTTGTTGGCTGGACAGCCACCCGATGCAACCCTTGATGAGGAACTATACCGAGTCCTGGCTGAGCGAGAAACCATTGCCCGACAGCTTGACCTTTGTTCTAATGCCGTTCTCAACAATCACAGCACCCAGTTAGCCGCTTCAGGTCAGCGAAGTCGTGAGTTAGCTGCTCACGATACACATCAGTTGCACGAAATCAATGAATTGCGAATACAACTCCAGCGGCTAGATGAATCGCTGACTCGTCGCCATCACCCCTCCATCAATTGGCGTGCAGGGATGACAACTCGTGTAGAGGAAGTTCAGCATTTACTCGATCAAGACGCTGTTCTCATTTCCTACTTTTCCATACACAATCGGCTCCATGCACTGACGCTGACGCCAGACGATCTGCAATATCATCCTTTGCCTGTTGATTTGCATGAGGTTGACAAACAGTGGGCAATGGCAAAACGTTTTGTCATGCGTCCAGAGGGCGATTCTCGTCGCGCACAACAGTATTTAGGCCAACTTTATCGAAACCTGCTAGAGCCATTTGTAACACGGTTGGTTGATAAAAAACGTCTGATCATTCTGCCGCATCGTAACCTCACACAAATACCATTTGCTGGGCTTTTCGATGCACAAGAACATCGCTATGCCATCCAACGTTGGACCATTCAACTATCACCAAGTGCTACCATTTTAGCTCACTGCCGCCATTTGCCTCATGCAAAAAAGAATCCACTGCTCATTGGCTATCCAGGAGAACCCAGTCAAGTAGATTATCTGACCAATGTGCAATCCGAGATTGAAGAGCTTGCTCAGTTGTTGCCTAATTGCCGTTCCTACTATGGTTCCGACGCAACGCTTGACAACGCAATGTGTCATATGCCAGGCAGTCAGATCATTCATCTGGCTGGACATAATTGGTTTGACAGCAGCAACCCGCTTGCTTCTGGCATGCCGTTGGCAGATGGGCGATGGCTACGCGCTGCTGATCTTTACCTCCGTTATGGTTTTCTTCAAGGTGCCTTAGTCGTATTAGGCGGCTGTGATACTGCGCGCGGTGCAATCAGTGGAGGAGAAATCGTTGGGTTGAGCAGTGCATATCTTTACGCGGGTGCCAGTGCCATTGTTACAAGTCTGTGGTCGGTTGATGATGAAGCAACTCGTACATTGATGCGTTTGTTTTATCGTAACATGACAAGGAATCAAGATATTGCAACTGCGTTAGCATCTGCGCAACGCGATTTAATCAACGGAGAGATGTTTGCCGCGCCCTATTTCTGGTCACCCTTCACACTCAGTGGCGATAATCGTACACTCCAATCATAATCTATTCCTGCACAGTGGGAAACATTCAAAGCGGCCATTGTTTACTACCGTGTAGGCCGAGAATGGACATTTGGGTATCGGAATAGGCATTCTCGCAAAAGTGGCAAGCGTTCAGCGGCGTCGATCTGTGCTTTTTTTGATTGTGGGAAACGGATCACGACACCTACCTGTGCGTGCTCACAACATGGGAAGCGTTCAGCGGCGTCGTGATCTGCTTTTTTACGTTGTGGGAAGTGGATCGCGACGCTTACTTGGGCGTTCGGATAAGATGGGAAGTGTTCGTCGGCATCAACGGCTGCTTTTTTTGATTATGGGAAGCGGATCAAGACGTCTAAGTGTGCGCGCATGAAATGTGGGAAGCACCCATCGGCGTCGATGAGTGGATTTCAGCATGATGGGAAGCAGATCGCGACACCGAAATCTACGTTCTCGCGACATGGGAAGTGCACATCGGCGGCGATGAATGGGTCAATTACATCGTGAAAAGAAAATCTCACGCAAAGGCGCAAAGTCGCCAAGAAAAAGAAAAAACTTTGCGTTCTTTGCGCCTTTGCGTGAGATTATTGCTTCGTTGACCACGACACAAATCCGTGAAAATCTGCGGTTATCTGTGTACAATTGTCAAAACTCCGAACTTAGGCGAGTATCATCGAAAGAGTGGGCAGTTCGAGTGGCCCTTTGCTGACGCGCAGGGTTCTGATTTGCCACTCGCCACCTTTACTCCACACAAGCGACTTGGCGCGAGACTAGAGGGAGGAAGAGCAGCACGTCGCCTTCGATTGGTGCGGCAGGGCTAACTCTCTTGGGAGTGGTCATCGTGATCCCGGTAAAATCGACCGTAACCGGCTCGCTCCAGACGCCGGGGTAGCGCTGGTTGGGGAAGACGCCGGGGCCGACGTCGGGCGATTGTTCGGAGCGGGGGCGGATGCGGAATTGGTAACTGCTGTCAGCACATTTGACGCTGTATGGCAGGCTATTGCTGCCGACGCTGTCGCTAATCACTGTCTTCCACTCGCCGCTGGGCAATTGACGCGCTTCGATGTCAACCAGCAATTGATAGGCCCCGCCCTGAATCCCGCTGATGTCTGGGCTCTGTTCGCTCTCCCAGGTCAAGGTGAGAGTAGTGCCGGCTACAGTGGCAGGCAGCCCGCTAAAATAGGCGATGGGCGAGCGGACCACGCTGATCGCATCCAGGTAGCCATGATTGCCATGATGCAAGAAGGGGCTGTTGAGGCGGGCAAAGACCGTCATGTTCTCGGCCTGGGCGCGCACGGCGGTACGCAGGTTGACCCAGCGTGACTCGGTGAAGTTCTGGCGATTCTCGGTCCAGACGATCTGGGGCGAGAGTGGGTCGCTGCCTCCTGTCGGGTCGAGGCCGATCAGTTTAGCCATGTACAGCCCCTCTGGACAATCGTTAGGGATGGCGCTGCCACCACACAGGCTCAACATCCAGCCACTGACGCTGTAATCGACGCCGGGGGTGGTCGAAAACGATTGGGAAAAGGCAATGTCGAACGGTTTGCCTGGATCGGGCGGCGTTTCGATATCTTGGGCCAGGATCACCAGTGAGTCGATGCTTTCCAGATGTTCAAAGATGCCACTGGCCTCACAACTGCCAAGGAAACGTTCACGCGCATAGGCGATTTCTGGATCGCCCAGCAGTTTGTGAATCGTCCAGGGGGCCAGGCGTTCGGGGTCGTTGCATTCAAAGTTAGGGCTACGTAAAACGGGTGCAGACGAAGGAATCGTCCCCCAAACGGGTTGTGCGCCTTGAACACCACGCAGCGAGCCAAACACAATGAGAAAGAGAAACCCAAACCAAAGTAGTGTCGCGGCTGCCAGCCGACGTATGGTAGACATCAGTAAACTCCTTGTTTATCCGTCTGTACTTTCGCCTTTTTTTCTCGGTTAGAAACGTAAAGTGGCACAACCGGATCTTAGGGGGTAGACAAGACCTCTGGGAGGTGGCGGTGGCGTGATTTGAATGAGCCAACTGCGTTGCGCCACCTCCCAGAGGTCGGATCGACTCGTACCCCTTAGATTCCCGTTGAGCCCGTAAAGTCTTGCCGAAGCAGATTGAGGGATTTTTGTCATTTCGACGAGGGCTGTTTCGAGAGCCTGTCCTCTCAAGAAACCAACCGTGGCGACTGTCCGTAGAAGCTTGATTTGTCATTCTGAGCGAAGGCTTTTTTGAGCGAAGAATCTTGCGCTGTCCAACCAAGATTCTTCGTCGCAAACAACCGCTCCTCAGAATGACAGATCATCTCACGGGGTTTCTTGCAGGATTTTTTCGGCAGCGCCGAACCCGTCACTCATAAGGAAGAAATCTTGCTGTAGCACTAAAAGATTTCTCGCAAACTGCCGCTCGAAATGACAAGATCTACCCAATCCCCAAATTGGCGAAAGTAATACCCATAAAATCTGGGTACAGGTTACAACGTTACCTTTCCAGCATTCGTAGGTAAGATTAATTCACTCTACAGGAAATTATCGCGCTGATCGGGCAGAGTACTGATTGCACTTTGATTACGAATTTACTGGCAATCAGAGTACGGGTTAGGAGGGGAAGCGGAGGGAAAAAGGGGAAGAGTAGCAGAGTTGCAGAGTGGAAAAGTTGAAAAGTGGAAGCGAGAAAGACTCTTCCACTTTTCAACTTTTCTACTTTTCTACTTTTCCAAAATCTCCATGGCAGCATTGCGACCGTTGACGCCGATGACGCTGCCGCCGGGGTGGGTGGCGGCCCCGCAGAGGTAGACGCCGTCCATCGGCGTTTTGTAGGTGAGGCGATGCTCCCACATGTATTGGGGCAGAATTTCACCCTGGAAGATCTGACCGCCAGTCAAGCCCACCTTTTGTTCAACGTCGGGCGGGCCGAGCACTTCACGATGGACGAGCGCAGCCGGTAAGTTGCTGCAATAGCGCGCAATCGAGGCAATCGCCAGATCGCCTGCCTCCTGGCGGCGACTCTCCCAGGAGCCCTCGGCAAAGGTATGGGGCACATATTGGGCAAAGACGCTCATCGTATGGCGACCTTCGGGGGCCACCGATGGATCATAGGCGGTTTGAAAGTAAAGTTCGGTCCACAGGCGGGGTGGCAACTGGCCAGCCTGGGCCAGCCGATGATGCTCTCGCCACTCGGCCTTGCTCAGCGGTGTGTTGATTTGGCCGTAATGATGGGCTTCGTGGATGCCGGGTTTGGCCCTAAAGTTAGGTAATTCACTCAGTGCTGCCGACACTTTCATGGTGCAGCCAGTCTGCGGGATCGCCTCTACCTGCCGCTGCCAGCCAGCATCAACCTGGTCGCCGAGCAGGCGCAGCAGGACGCGCGGGTCGGCATTCGAGACGACGAGGGGTGACTGAATGCGTTCGCCTGCCGCCAATTCCACTCCCTCGCCGGGCAGAATCCGTTGCACAGGTAGGCCGGTCGCAACCGTAGCGCCTGCCTCGCGGGCAATGTCGCAGAGGATGAAGGAGACCATGCCCATGCCGCCCTTGACATAGCCCCACAGGCTACTGTCACCGCCCAGTCGCCCCGAAGCGTGATGAAAATAGACGTAGGCGGTGCCCGGGTCGAAGGGACTGGCATTGGTGCCGATCACGCCTTGGCCGAGCAGGGCGAGATGTAGACGTTCGTCTTCGAGAAAGTGTTCCAGGCAGTCATTCATCGACCATTCAAAGAGCAGTTGGATCGCCTCTCGGTCGCCCTTAAGTTTGGCTTCGATCTGCTCGCGGCTGGGGCGGCGGCAAAGCCAGATGTCGTCGGCACCGGCTGGGCGAATGGCATTGCGCACGCGCCCTTTGAGATCGTTCAGCGCCTGCCACCCCTTGAGATCTTTGGGCGAGAAGCGGCTGATTTCAGCCTCACAGCGCTCGTCATCCTCCCAGAGTTGCAGCGACGAGCCATCGTCAAAGGGCACAAACATGCCCGAGGCCGCCGGAAACCATTGATAGCCATAGGCGGGAAAGTTCAATTCTTCGATCACCAGCGGATGGAGCAGCCCGACCAGATAGGCGCAGGGCGAGATGCGATAGCCCGGCCAGGTCTCTTCGAGGGTGCAGGCACCACCTACCCGTTGACGCGCTTCCAATACCAGTACCCGCTTGCCCGCCCGCGCCAGATAGGCAGCACAGGCCAGCCCATTGTGCCCAGCACCGACCACGATCACATCCCAACGGCGCGCCGCCATCTGTTGAACGGACATGGGTAGACCGACATTGCCTAGGTTGGCACGGGCGGAGGGAGAGAGAGGGTGGGTCATAGGGTTCCTTTGCTGGTAAGTTGAAAATGGTGAATGGTTAACGGTGAATGGTTAAGTAACACCAGCTAACTCTGCATTGTTCCGATTGGGGCGCTGACGACGTTCGCGACGTGATCTGATGTTCTCGGTCGTCGTACGTTCGGGAAGGGGTGGAATGGCGGGCAAGGCTTGCTGGGTACGCATACCCGAACGCAGGATGCGCAGCATTTCATCCGCCACTGCCGGATCGGTCTCGATTGGGTTGTAGCGATCCAAGCGTGCTTCGACCTCTTCCAGCGCGCGTTGCCAAAGTTCCTTGCTACCGCCGCGCTCCCACTTTTCGCGGTTGGTGCGGTCATAGACTGCGGTGGGCAGATGCAGTTGGGTGGGCCAATGATTGAGCGTGTGCGGCGTGGTCAGCATGTGGCCGTCGTGGAGTTGTGCTTTGACCAGTTCGAGCGTAGGCAGATCTTCCACCACCGAGATCGGGCGAGCCAAATGCAGTGCCTGGCCGCAGAGTTCGTTGTCGAGCACCAGTTTGGGCAGGCTGAAGACCATCACATAGTCGAGCATCCCTGGCCCGGAAACCGAGTTGACCCCGGCCAGGGTGGCCAAGAGTGCGCTGCCAAAGGTCTCAGCTCCGGCCTGCGCATCCAAGCTCTTGCTGTCGCTGAGGGCCATGTAGCTCTGCGTGGGCAGGCCGAGCGCTTTGCCGATCTGGACATAGAAGAGGTCAAGTTTGAGCGCCTCAATCGCCAGCATGGGCGACGTAGCCTCACGCATATGAAAGGCGGCGGGTGCGCCACCGAAAAGCACCGGCGTGCCAGGGCGAATCAGTTGCGCCATGACGATGCCCGCCAACGTATCTACCGTATGAAAGACCGCAGCGCCCACCTGGGTCACCGGTGCGATCAAGCCCATCAACGTCACTGGCACAATCTCCATCGGGATGCCCCACTCGGCGCAGTCGAGCAAATTTTGACAGGAATCTTCGCTGTAGCGGAAGTTACCCGTAGCGGTGATGGTAAAAATCGCCATCGGGCGAGCGATCAAATCAGATTTGTCGTGGCGGAAGAGTTGCATCATCTCGGCCATGCGTGGAACGCCATGCTCGGTGAAGGCACCTGACACAATGGGTTTGCTGGTACTCGTTAATACCAGGTAGAGTCGCCAGGCATCCGAAACCTGTGCCTCGATGTCATTGGTCGAAAATGCAGTGGAAGGATAGGCGATATGCTCCAGTCCAGCGACCAGCCGCACGTAGTCGACAAAATCAGCCGTGGTCGAAGGTCGGGTCTCGCCGGTCTTGTGATCCAGAATTTTGAGACCACTGGAGGCGGGAGTGAAATGAACTGCATCGCCGCCGATGGTTGTATAAGGTTGTCCGTGCCGATCATAGAGCGTGAAGGAAGAAGGAACCGAAGACAAGGCTTGCTCGACCTTGTCGGCTGGAAACAAGACTCGTTCACCACTGGCATCGCAGCGCAGTCCTCGTTCCAGCAGCGCATTGCGCAGGGTATGGCTACGGACTTCGATACCGACCTCGGCCAGAATCTGTTTTGCTTCGCTGATCACCTTTGTGATCAATTCAACGGGTGCCATTTGCAGAGAGGGGTACATAGGTCAACCTCATAGGTAGAGATATTCAGTCAACAGTCATGAGTCTCAAGTCAGCGGTCCTTTGTCAAGCATCGTGGCGCGTGACTGCTGACGAATAAGAGATCACGTTACCAGGCCCCACCCTAGCCCTCCCCAAGGAGGGAACTGTCACGGGAAGGACATAATTGCCTGGAGCGCAGGAAATTTCGATCCGTCCCTTCACGGTCCCCTCCTTGGGGAGGGTTAGGGTAGGGCCACCGTGTGGGCGTCGCCTAGATCCCAATTGTTTTTGCTCAATTCCCATAAGCGGATGCGCAATATGATAGGCAAAGCAAATCAAAGATGCACTTTTGTAGGGGCATCCGCTTGCCGGTGCCCTAGTTGCGTCCCCGGTTGGGCAACCACAAGGGTGTGCCCCTACGCATCCTGATCGTGCAATGTCTATCTGCGTTGTCTATGAGTTAAGAGCATATTTCCAATAGGAGAGAAAAAGAGCGCTGGCGAAGTGGGTTAATGCCAGTTGGGGTCGAAGCAAAAGATGCCTTGCTGCATGGCAGTTGCAGAAGGAATGGCAAAAGGAAGCACAACCATTTGATCAGCCATAGGAGTTGCGTTATACTCGACATTCATCAGATTGACTCGCGACATTGTCTGCCGAACGTTGGCCCAGGTTGAGCCTTTTTGAGGGGAATAACGCTCTGCTTGCGCCGGTTCGGATGTTGGTTTCGGCAATGTTGAAACTGCAATGCCAAGGATAGTATGAGAATCCTACCACATCATTGCAGAAGTCAGAAAATTACCCGATTTAACAGATACGGTCGTACAGAAAGTCAAGCGGAATTGGAAGCGCGGATAAGGCTGATTGTACGGATATATAAAGCAGATCGAGAGTATCCGAAAATCCGGCCATTATCAGCCAAATCAGTCTCATCCGCGCTTCCATTCTCGTTTTGATTGGCGCAGGCATAGTACCTATTTTCGGGAAATCACTACCCAAGGAGAAAATTGTATGAGAGTAAAGATCGCATGTTTGCTGGCAGTGGCCCTGTTTTTGATCAGCGCCTGTGCGCCTGCTGCTGCACCAGCAACCAGTAGCGGCAGCACAAGCAGTGATAGCAATGCCTCCACCGCCGCCAGTGGCGACCTGCTCGCCGATATCACAGCGCGTGGCGTGCTACGTATTGCTACCGATCCCGCCTACCCGCCGCAATCGGAATTGGTCGCCGATGCCAAAAAACCAGCCGACAGCAAATGCAGTGGTGAAGAACACGCTGCAGCCGAGTTTTCTGGCTTTGACATTGATGTGGCAGTGGCTATTGCCAAGGGGCTCGGCGTGGAACCCTGCTTTGTCACGCCAGATTGGACACTGATCACCAGTGGTGGTTGGGCTGGACGTTGGGACATCAGCGTCGGTTCGATGACAATCACCCCCGAACGCATGGAGAAGCTCTACTTTGCTCAGCCCTACTACACAACCCCCGCCGCCTTCTTCGTCAATAAGGACAACACAACCTTCACGGCCCCTGCCGATCTAGCGGGCAAGAAGATCGGAGCGTGTACAGGCTGCACCTATGAATCCTACCTGGATGGTACGCTGAAGATTCCAGGAGAGAATATCGAGTTTGTGGTGAAGGATACCCCGGCCAATGGCTACGAGACCGATCTGCTCGCCCTCCAAGACCTGGCACTGGGCGATGGCGTACGCTTAGACGCCGTACTAACTGCCCTGCCCACTGGTTTGGGTGCGATCAAGGATGGATTGGCGATCAAGCAGTTAGGCGATGCTGTCTACTTCGAGTACTTAGCGCCTGCCATCGACAAGAGCAGCACACTCGATCCCAAGTCCTTCCTGGCCAAGGTGAGTGAGATCGTCAAGGGGTTACATGCTGATGGCACACTCAACAAGCTCTCGGAGACGCACTATGGTACGGATCTGGTGAGCGCAGCAGGGTCGTTTAATTTGGATGAGCTGAAGCAGTGATCAATTCTAAAACCCTCGGCGCTCAATTTGCAGCGAAGGAGCGTCGTTCGCAATGGCTGCACGATCTGCGAGTGGGTGGCGTATGGATTGCGTTGGCAGTGGTGTTGCTGCTGATTCTGCTCCAGTTTCGCTTTGACCCTGCCTATATCTGGGAGAACAAGTGGTTTGTGATCGCCGGTTTGGCCACGACCCTCTATGTCTCCTTTCTCTCGATTGCGATTGCCACCTTGCTGGCCTTTGCCGGCGCACTGGGGCGGCTTTCCAATAACGCGGTTTGGCAGGGAATTGCCGGCTTCTATGTCTCACTCTTTCGAGGCACACCGCTGCTGATCCAGATCTATCTGATCTACCTGGGCTTGCCACAGATCGGTCAGACCTTGCGTGAGGCGGGTTATCCTAGCTTGGCGAATTGGTTCATCTTGAGCGCCACGGTTTCCGGCGTGTTGGCATTGGCACTCAACTACGGTGCCTACATGACCGAGATCTTCCGAGCTGGGATTCAGTCGGTGGGGCGTGGACAATGGCAGGCAGCTTCGGCATTGGGGATGAGCAACTGGCAAACACTGCGCCTGGTCGTGTTACCGCAGGCCTTCCGCACCGTTTTTCCTGCCATTGTCAACCAGTTTATCGCCATGCAAAAGGATTCATCGCTGGTTTCGGTCATGGGTGTCTGGGAGATTACCTTCCGCGCCAACCGTTTTGCCCGCAAAGATAGCAAGTACATGGAGATGTTTCTGCTCGCCGCTGCGATCTATTGGATTCTCACCGTCATCTCAGAATGGATACAGGGAAGAATCGAGGCACGTTTTGCGGAGGCGGATAGAAGGTAGCATGACGTGATGCGTGATGCGTGAAATTGTGGTTCACTGGTAAGGGTCTCTTGCGAGCGATAGCCCTCATACAAATGCCTTATGGCGAGTGACCGTCAGCAGCGAGATGGAATGATTATTGTAAATTTTCGACCGCAAATCACGCATCACGTTTCACGCCTCCCCTAAACATCACTTCCTCAACTCATTCAAATTGTCCCATAAGATGTAAATTCCCGCGCCAACCACGAAGATTACGATAATCTGCCAGAAGAATTCATAGACTAGCACCAGGCTGGCTGCCAAGGTCAGCCCGATGTTGATGCTGGTAATCAAGCGCGTAATATGGCCGCGCACACTGGCCTCGACAAAGGCAAAGAGTGCAATCACCGCCGAAAAGCCAAAGGCCAGATATTGCCGCGCAAAATAGAAGAGTGCGACCAGCAGCAATATCATCAAGCTGATGCTCACTGCCGCCCAAAGCTCGGCCACGCGGCTAAAACGTAAGGTGGCCAGTGAAGCTGGCTCATGCGCACGCCGAATGTGGCTGCGCAAATCGCCCCACTCCCCGTTGCGCCACTGGACAATGCGCAGATCGATAGCTTCGCTGAGCAATTGGCTAGCAGCCAACTTAGCTCGTAATTCGTCGGTCTCTTCGGAAAGTGACTGGATTTGGCGCTGCTCTTCCTGATACATGGTGTAAAGATGTGGCAGGTTTTCCATTGCCAAGCTGCGCACGCCCAAGCCTTGCAGACGTTGGGCACGCTCTTCGATGGCTACACGCAGTCCCTCCTGTTCCTTTCGCAGTTGCCCCTGTTCTTGCGCCAAATACTCTAGCATCTCATCGGCGGATGGTACTTTATCCAGCCCAGCCCAGCCGACCGGATCGTACCAGGAGCGACGGATGCTACCATTCCGGTTGTACTTGGGGCCAGCCGGTGCGTCTTCGCCCTTGAAGGGGTCACGCGTATAAAGCCCCCACAACCCACGGTAAAAGGCTGCCCAGCGCGGCGCCGGTTCGAGCAGTTCAGTCTCACTCCAGCGGGCAGCTTGGTCAGGGCCAATGCAGACACCGTCACCGCGCGCATAATCGACAAAGGGAATGCGCAGGATGTTGGCGAGATCGTCGCCGCTGCTCTCTGGCTCGGGGTTGCTGTACTGGTGGAGTTGTTGCTTCCAAAAGCGCTGAATCGGGATCAGGACGCGCCAGAGACGCGAAAAGGTCTTTAGTTCCAGTTCAGTCAGGTATTCACCGGCGCGGAAGTAACAGGCATGCGAACCAGCACCCACATAGACCACCGGATGGTCGCCCACCTTTTCAACTTCGGCATCGTCCCAACGGCGGCGCAGGTCATCGCCGTAGTCGTCATGCGTTGCATAGGCCACCCATTCCGGTTTCAGGCGCTCCTCGACATCAGTGTTGGGCAAGTAGAGGCAGATCATCTCCCAGTCGGCCTCGTGATCATTGGCCCCGGAAAAGCCAGAACGCCAGTTGTTATAGGCGTAGAAGAACCAATATTGCAGCACCAGCCAGCGTTGTTGGCGCACAACCCTGCCATAATAGACATGGTCACTGTTCTGCTGCACCATGTTCAAATAGGCAGTGTGTGCCACATTGGCCGCAGCGATCGGCACCCGCCCGCGTGCCAGAAGTGACAACGAGAAGAGCGCATCGGCCACGCGTGCTGCATAACCAACTCGTGCCAGGCGGCCACGCCCCGCATGGAATGACTCAACCAGAAGGTGGAGTGGCTGGTTGGCTTGTACTCGTCGGTTGCGGCGAACCTCATTTTCGTTGGCCTCCAAACGCAGAAAAAGGCGCGAGCCGAACTCAGACCAACGGGGCTGGGCCAGGGCGTCCATCGTCAGTTGGCCGGCGGGGATCAGTTGTTGCGACGGTTCATTCGGGCGTTGCAGCCACAAACTACAGGATTCAATATAGGGTTCTACCCGCAGTGGAAAAAACTGTTCACCAGCAGTAAAACGTAGAATCGGTTCAAAACGGCGGAGCAGTTCTTGGTCAGTCATAGGCAAAAGTGGCAAAGTGGCGAGTGGTGAGCGGCAGGGAGCGAGTGATGTCGCAATCCACATTTGTTCAATCGAGTTGCCTGTTTTCGTGGTCGCTCAACAGTGGAAGATAGTTAATCTCTTCCGAGCGCTCAAATTGCAGACGGTCCAGCCACTCTTCTGGAGATTGCTGGCGACGATTGTCAAAGGCGATGCGGACATCGGTACTGTTGAGGTATAAGGAGAGAATGATACCCAAGAGCATCAACAGGTAGAACCAATTTGATTCGCGCAGGCGCAGGGTGCTGTCAAAATAGATCAACAGGCAAGCCAACAGAATCCCTCCCTGACAGATGGTTGCCAGCAGCCAGGCCGCCCGCCGTAAAAGTGCAAAGCCAATCGCGCTCATCAACAACATTAGCGCAAAGGGGATGAAAGCACTCGCCAACAAGATGGCTTCGGTTAAGGGACGCAACACAAAACTGCCCAATCGGGTCACTTCATTTACATTGACTTTGTCGATCTGTCCCCAATCCACCAGTGAGAAATGATACCAAACGATGCCTGTAACCACAGCCGCCTGGGATAGTAGCAAAAGTGAAATCGCACGGATCGGCCAAAGCAGTGGATGCGAAGGATGTGGTGTGCGTAACAAAGGTGGCGTTGATTGATGTGCCATGATTTAGCCAGTAGGACCGTGAGTCGGTAGGACCGTGAGTCGGTAGGACCGTGAGTCAGGTGGTCAGTGGACAGCGAGATGGTAACACTGCCCCACTGACCACCTGACTCACGGTCTTACTAAAAATTATCCGCTCCCAGTATATAATATTCCCATGCTTTGGATTCAAAAGACGATACAGTTAGCTGCACGCAAACGGGGCTTTCATCTTATTACGGAAGAAGTGGCCGCTGGGTTGCCGGAAGTAGAGCAGTGAGACAGTAGGACAGTAGACCATCGTTCAAGAGGCCAGCAGTGGCAGGTAGACATTGGAGAGGGGTTGCAGCCGTTCTGCTTCCAGGTTGGCCAATCGCTGTGCCAGATTGGAGCGCTTTGCGGCGTAGGTGGGATTGTTGTAGTTGGCGCTGGCCGGATTGGCAAGATTGTCTGTTTCGTTTGGATCGACTGCCACACCGCTGCCATCCAATAGGTGATACATTTCCAATTGATCGGCCTTGATACCGGTTGGATCAAAGTAGCGGGCATATTTCCATTCGCCATCGCTGTCTTTGGCAATGATTCCTCGAATATAATAGGGATAGGTGACCATTGGCTGTCCACCAACTTGCGGGATGCCATCTGCCTGACCGATTTGATCATCATCAAAGGTAAAGAGGATTTCATTCTGCACCGACGAAGCTGAATTGGTTAGAATGGGCGTTAAGTCGTGGCCGTAGGTCATCCACCGTTCTGAGTGCGGCACTTCGACTATGCTGGCCAGCGTTGGAAGCAGATCAATCAACGAGCCGTAGGCGTCCGTGACCTTTGGTTGTGGAAACAGCTTAGCGTTATGGATGATCAGAGGAATGTTGACCGTCTCCTCGTACATGTTGAACATCTTTTGGCGCAAGCCACCGTGGGACAGACCCATTTCGCCGTGATCGGAAGTATAAATTACGATCGTGTTATCGCGGATTGCGGCTGGGATCGCATCCAACAATTCACCCAGCAGAGCGTCTGACTGTTTCATCAGCCCAGCGTAAAAATTTACATAATTGCGTTTCAGTTGTGTAGTAGTCACTGCCCCCAGCCCTACGGCATAGACATTCAACGATTGGGCCTGGCAGGTTGGTTTGGTATCTAGATTCTCATCTAGCGTTGGCGGCAGCGAGATGCCCTGATCGAAGTCAAAGCCGGTGTAATTGTCGCAACCTGTTGTGCTATCCACTGCATCCCAACTTCTTGGGAAGGCCAATACATCATGTGGATTGCCCAACCCCACAATCAACATGAATGGCTTGCTGGGACTCTGTTGGCCGGACAGGTAATTCACAGCCTGATCGGTGACTTTGCGATCCCAATCAGCACAGCCTCCAGCAAAATTTTCAACTGCCGCATCATTAGCAATTGTGGTTGGCTCCCAACCTTGGAAGCCAAGGGACGCAGCATCATCGCTGGTTGGTTCGCCGCCATCCTCATGTTTGGTGATGTGGAATTTTCCCTTGAGGGTGACATCATAGCCAGCCGATGCTAGCATGTGGCCAAGCGTCTGCATCGAGTGGGCTAAGGGTGTCTCCTTCGGCGATTCGCTGCCGCCTACGGTTAGGGTGCGAGTTACGCCATGTTGCATCGGGTGCAATCCGGTCAAGAGTGTTGCCCGACTGGGGGAACACATGGCTGCATTACAGAAAAAGCGTCGAAAGCTCAAACTGTTGGCTAAGAGTCGTTGGTGGGCAGGCAGGTGGTTCACAGCCCAATCGGCGGGCCAATGGCGCGGGTAACGTTCTTGATCGGTGATAATCAGAACGATATTGGGTTGTTTGCCCGGCACAGGCACAACCCTATCGAGTGGTGAGAAGATCAGCGGATTGCTATTGCGGATCGTGCGCAGCGAAGATCCAACCAAGGTCATTCCAGCATAGGTCAGAAATTGACGACGGGTCAAAGGTATAGAAGAAGAAGAGGACAGGTAAGAATCAGATTGGGAATCAACAGGATTGGCGCTTTTTGGAGAGTCAGATACCGGCATAATGTCAGCCCCTTTTGAAAAGAAAAACTACAACAGGGCTACCATTATGCCAATTCTTTACTTTTTCGACAACTACCTATTCTTTCAATAAATTTTCATTACGGCCTTGATGGCATCACCGAGATACTTGCCATGAGCCGTAATCGTTGATATGACGGGGGCATTGAAGCCTCATCAATCGAACAGGATGACACCTCGTGCCACACTTCCCCCTTCCATATCGGCAAAGGCGGTGACGATTTCGTCCAGGCGATAATGTTTGCTGATCAGTTTGTCAATCGGCAGGCGTCCTGCACGGTAGAGGCTGAGCAGATGAGGCAGATCGACCTGCGGTTTGGCCGAACCGGCAAAGGAGCCGAGCAGCCGTTTATTCTGGAAGATCAAGGCACCGGCGGGGATTGGTACATCGACCTTGGTGGCATGCATGCCGCTGACCACGGCGGTGCCACCGGGTCGGGCAGCGCTGACAGCTTGGGCCATCGTGCTGGCCGCGCCAACGCTATCAAAGACATAGTCGGGACCGCCGCGCACGATCTTTTTCATCTCCTCCACGGCGTTGACCTCACGGCCATTGATCGTATGTGTCGCTCCCAGTTCACGCGCCATCGCCAGTTTGCTCGGCATCACGTCCACAGCAATGATCGGGCTACAGCCTGCCAACACACAACCAAGCAGTGCGCTCAAGCCGACGCCACCACAGCCAATCACCGCCGCCGCAGCGCCTGGCTTGACCTGCGCCGTGTTAAGTACTGCCCCCACGCCCGTAATCACGGCGCAGCCCGTGATGGCGGCCACGTCAAAGGGCACATTGTCAGGAATGGGGATGATGCCACTTTCGTCGATCACGGCATAGTCGGCCATTGTCGCCGAGCTAAGAAAATGTTTGAGTTGCACGCCATCTTCGGTCTTGAGGCGGGAAGTGCCTTCGGGCAGGATCGCCTGGAAGGTAGTCGAGGGAAAACGCTCGCAGAGATTGGGCAAACCGCTGAGACAGGTGGGGCACTGGTTGCAGGAAGGCAGCCAGTTGATCATCACTCGCTGACCGGGCTGGAAGCGGGTCACGGCTGAGCCGACTGCCTCGATGACGCCTGCTCCTTCATGGCCAAGTACAATTGGCGGCGTGGCGCGCAATTCGCCGCGCAGCGTGTGCAGGTCAGAGTGGCAAACCCCCGCCGCCTTCATGCGCACCAACACTTCATGCGCCTTGGGCGGGTCGAGATCGACGGTTTCGACGGTAAGATTGTTGAGGGTGCGGGCGAGTGCGGCTTGAATTTTCATAGTCTTTCTTCTATGCTTAACGCATCACTTAGTGGGAATGTACAGTTAAACCTGATTCTAACACGTTAGCAATTGGAATAGAAAAGGCCAGAGCAACTATGAACATTCGACCCGCACAACTTAAAGACGCGCCAGCCATGGCCCGCGTCATGGTAGATACCTATTTGACTGCCCATCACGGGCAAATACCAGAAGCAGCGTGGCAGAAGCGCAAAGACGAATGGGGCTACGCCGAATCGGAAGCTGGCTGGCGGCGCTCGATTTCGGCGATTGCTGACGACGGCGAACAGATGTGTATTTGCGTAGCCGTAAATGATCGGGATGAAGTAGTAGGTGTGGTGGTAGGTCATCCAACCGAAACGCCACAGGTGGGAGAGCTTAGTGCACTCTATGTGCGGCCAGAGGCGCAAGGGCAAGGCATCGGTCGGCAATTGGTGCAAGCGGCAGCGGCACATTTGGCAGCAATGGGTTGCACTGAACTGCATATTGCCACGCTCGCCGCCAATGCCCCGGCACGACGTTTCTATGAGGCGATTGGCGGTACAGTGGTTGGAGAGCGCGAGTTTGACGAGGAAGGTGTTCTGCTACCCGAAGTGGTCTACGGCTGGCCGGATATCGAAGTTTTTCTCACAGAGCCCTAGCGGCTTGCAAAATCTGTTCCGCCCATTTCTGTTCTTCTTCCTGCAGTGGAGGAACAGGCAGTTTTGTGTAGTCTAGCCGTAAGTGATAACTCGCTTCTCGGTAGATCTGTTGCAAGAGTTGATTGAGATCAACGATTGGCTCGTCGTCGCCTGCTTGCAGCGGTAAGGGGAAACAAGGAATTGGAGCGGCAAGATTAAACGGGTAGAGACGCGCACGAGCGCCTTCTTCGCCACGGCGCAATAAGATACGGTAATCAGTGAGCGGTGAGCTTCCTGCAAAAGGCATAGGTGGCCAAGAACGGAGTAGATCAATTTCGACGAGATGAGTATAGGTTGTAAAAATCTCAAGACGTTTGCGCAGATACTTGTCTCGCCCACTCCCTGGTCGCTTATTAAGCGGTGAAAGAAGTTCAATCGCGGTAATTACATCGCCGCTCAGTGGCTCTCGAATTTCTAGATAGGATTCCTCAACTGTATCAGCCAATGGCACTTCCACCATGACGGGCTCAGCCACTGCACTTTCATGCAAAGTGGCTGGGGTATGCACAATTCCCCCTGCTTTTGTTTCAACTACCGCAACGTCGGGATAGCGAATAGACGGTGTATTTGGTAAAGTCGTCACATAAGTGTGCGTGCCAACAGCTACATAATAGTGAGGCACAAGCAGTGGGCTTAAGTAGTTTGCAAGCGCAGCAATCAAGCGAAAATGTACATCACCCCATAGGCTTGGGTGTTCTAGCCAAGGGTTCATACCAGGAAAGGGAGAGTTCGATAGTCCATTCATGACTTATTTGGCCTCTATTTCATCCATACCATACACCTATCCCATTATATACCAATCAAGCAGCTAGCGATAAACCATCCGAGCAAACGCCTGTGCAAATTTCGGAGTCTATCCTGAAATTGGTAATAGCGTACCAGAATTGTTATACTGATAATCCAGTCTAAACTACGCTCTAAATGAGAACCAGAGTTTTACTTTTCGAGAATAAGTTTGAAAAATTCCGGTTCTCATTACAACCGCAGTATAGCGCGTAACAGAGATGCTCCCTCTTTCTTTACCGATTCAGTGATCAATTTCAGATGAAAGCACGACTTACCGCCCCGCTCACCATACTTGCCATTCTGGGTTTGCTCTTTTTATTGCCTCCTGAACGCACCTTGGGGGATGTGATCAAACTGGTCCTCCTGCATGGCGCATTGGTGCGGGTTGGCTTGATTGCCTTTGCCCTAGCTGGTGCGCTGGGGGCGATCTGTCTGTTCACCACACAGCCGCATTGGTTGCGTTGGTGTCAGGCCACCCAGGTGACGGCGTTACTCTTCTGGCTAGGCAACGTCATTTCCAGCAGCATTGCCACCAAGTGGGCTTGGGGCGAGTGGATTGCCTGGAGCGAACCGCGCGTTTGGGCGACGATTCATATTACCTGGATGGCACTTGCCTGTTTGCTCCTGACCCGTTGGGTGAATCAGCGTAGCTTTACCGCACTGGCCAATTTGGCTGTCGCTGGGATCAGTTGGGGATTGATCAAAGGGGCGACACTCGTGCGCCATCCTTTTGATCCAATCGGCAGTTCGAATGTCTGGCTTTATCAAGCCTTGTATGGCGCCATGGTCATCCTGCTGCTGGTTGCAGGCTGGCAGTTTGCGCGCTGGTTACAATACAGCCACTGGTTGATCGCAGATCAGCAGACTTGACCTGCGCTGCGGTGTTTTATTTTGAGGGAAATCTCATGCAGCCAACTTCCATTACCCAACCACACGTCAGTCGCTACAGTACAGGCGAAGAGATTGCCAACAGCATCACGCACGGACTTGGCATTGTGCTTTCGATTGCTGGTCTAGCAGTCATGGCAGCCTTTGCCAGCCTTTTTGGCAGTGTGTGGCACATCGTCAGTTGTAGCATTTACGGTGCCACGCAAATTCTGCTTTACACCGCTTCGACCCTCTATCATAGCATTCCACTGCCACGGGCCAAGGCTGTCTTACGCCATCTTGACCATTCGGCGATCTTCATTTTTATCGCCGGTACCTATACGCCCTTCACCCTGGTCAATCTGCGCGGGGTCTGGGGCTGGACGATCTTTGCCATTGTTTGGGCGGTCGCATTGGTTGGCATTCTGCTGCAAGGACATTTGATCCGCCAGAAGGCATTGATCACTGTGTTGCCTTACATTGCGATGGGTTGGATTATGATTATCGGAGTGAAGCCGATGTTGAACTCGGTTGCACCCGGCGGATTAGCCTTGTTGGCGGCTGGCGGTCTTGCCTATATGTTGGGCTGCATCTTTTATGTCTGGCGGCGTATCCCCTATCACCATGCCATCTGGCATGTTTTTGTCCTGGCAGGCAGCGCATTTCACTATTTCGCGGTGCTTTTTTATGTGATTCCGATAGCAAAATCATAGTGCTATGTTCCCCTTACTTACGTACGGGGTTCTGAGATTTAGTCAGAGCCGTCAGCGTTAGCGTACGCCCCTTACTTACGTGCGGGGTTCTGATACCATAGCACGTCAATCTGCAATCCGCAATAAAAAATCAAGGAATAACCATGCTCATTCACGATCTTGACACACCTGCCGTTGTTATCGATCTCGACAAGATGGAGCGCAACATTCAGTCTATGCATACTCGCTGTCGAGAGGTGGGCATTCCGCTACGCAGCCACACCAAGTCGAACAAGATTCCGGAAATCGCCCACATGCAGATGAAGGCGGGTTCGATCGGCATCTGCTGCCAGAAGATCGGCGAGGCCGAGGTGATGGTCGCCGCTGGTATCAACGACATTCTCCTGCCCTACAACATTGTGGGGGCGCAGAAGACAGATCGGTTGCTACGATTGACACGACGAGGAGCAACAATGACCGTCGCAGTCGATTCACTTGATACGGCGCAGGGCATCAGTGCCACGGCCCAGAAAATGGGCGGCAGTGTGCGCGTCTGGATCGAGATGGACACCGGTGGCAAGCGCTGTGGGGTACAATCACCGCAGGCTGCACAAGCTTTGGCACAGCAGATTGTCGAGTTGCCTGGCATCGACCTGCACGGGGTGATGACCTATCCCAGCCGCCCCGAAGCAAAGGCTTTTCTGGATGAAACGGTAGCACTTTTCAAAAAGGATGGCTTGCCGATCCAGACTGTCAGCCTTGGCGGCACGGGGGTAGAGCAACTCTCCAAGGAACTAGGTGCCACCGAACATCGCGCAGGCTCCTATCTATGGGAGGGGCTGGATCGAGTGCGCAGCAGCGCTGATCTGAACGACGAACGCTGTCCTTTGCGGGTAATCTGCACGGTGGTTAGCACCCCTGTACCGGGCCGCATCATCATTGACGGTGGGCAGAAGACATTTACCAGCTATCCACCGACGCCCTATGGTCACTGTGTCGAACATCCTGAGCTTAAGATTTCTGGCATGTCCGTAGAACATGGCCATGTCGATAGCAGCGCTTCATCGCATCGCTTCAAAGTGGGCGAACGGCTAACCTCATCAGTAACAAATTAAGCATTTACAGAGGTTGTCAAATCTGGGGAGAGCAGACAAGCCTGTAAAATGAAAGGATGAGCGAACCAGAAAAAGAAAATAAAACTAAAAAAGCAAGCAGTGTGCGACACACGCGAGCGGTTCAGCGTGATCGGAGCAAACGGTTGAGCAGCGAATTGCCAGATGAACAAGTGGTAGAACGGCTCCCGCGATTGTGCATCCAGCGACCCTGGCGCAAATCGCTGTATACGAAGCGCTTGGGCTGCGTGCCCGCATCCTGACGTTACCCGTGATGATGGCCTTAGTATTGAGTCTGCTCTGGCAGCAAACCGGCAGCATCTGCGAAATGGTGCGACTGGTGCACGAAGAATGTGTTTTGTGGGTCGCCCCCTTACAAGGCTTAACGCAACAAGCACTCTCGACTCGCTTGCGTATGTTGCCAGCAGAGTTGTTTCTGCAAGTTCTGCTTGAGCTATTGCCTGGACTGGCAAAACGCAGTTTGGAACGCAGCCGCCCCTTACCCGCTGAACTTGCCTGGGCGAAAAGGCAATACACTCAGGTTTGCGCCTGCGATGGCTCAACTCTGGATGCACTCTTGTGCAAGGTCAGGTTGCTGCAGGAGAATGAAAAGAATCCATTGGCGGGACGCATGTTAGCGATTCTGGATATCGTCACTCGCCTGCCTACCCAGGTTTGGTATGAAGAAGATGCACAAGCGCATGACCAAAGCTTTCTCGACAAAGTGCGCTCCCATCTGCTCACAGGCAGCCTGCTCATTTTCGATTTGGGTTTCACCAACTTCACTTTCTTCCGCCACCTTGGTGAACAAGGTGTCTTTTTCATCACAGTGCCAAGAGCAATCTGGCATTCCAGGGGGAATCGTTGCTGCTCAAAACTGCTGTGGTGCATGACCAAATCGGTTGGATTGGACAAGGTGATGACCGCCAGCAAGTGCGCCTGATTCAATTTCTCTATCACGGCAAGTGGTATCGCTATCTCACCAACGACCTCGATGCATCGCATCTTCCCGTTGAGTATGCCGTGGCTCTTTACTGGCAACGCTGGCGAATTGAAGATGCCTATGCCATTGTCAAACGCCTGCTCGGTTTAGCTTTCTTTCATTGTTCGGCTCAGAATGCTGTACAAATGCAACTCTGGGCGACCTGGATTCTCTATGCGGTTCTGGTTGACCTGACTGACCAAGTCGCTCAGCAACTCAACAAACCCTTTGCTCGCATTTCTATGGAGATGGTCTATCGCTCGCTTCCTTTCTTTGCTAGGACTCATCACAAGGGGAATGCCGACAACCTGATTGATTATCTTGTTGCCAATGTCAAACGCCTGGGCATTCTTAAATCTATCCGTTCTGACCAACCGTCAACTCTTCTCTCCCTCAAGTTGACAATCGCTCTAAACGCTTAATTTGTCACCAATGGGCTAACCTGGATTCCGCTGCACCAGGAGATGTGTCTCAACCTGCACGATGAGGTCGTCGGCTACCGTGGCGAGCAGGTGGAGGTGGTGTGGCCGGTGTTGGGGCGCGGGAAAGTAAAGTAGGGCGAAGGTTCTGACAAGAAGACAGGAAGACAAGAAGTAATACGGCTCTTCTTGTCTTCCTGTCTTCCCTTCATCTTGTCATGCTTACAGCAAAACGCAGTAGGAGAAATCAATGGCATTTTACAAGCTGGATGAATTGAGCGCTCGTCAGGTCAACCCTGGTTTCCTGGCGAAATTTGTACACTCTGAACGAATGAGCATCGGTTTTTGGGAGATTGCGGCAGGCAGTCGTTTGCCTGCTCATTCGCACATGCACGAGCAGGTCTCCTATGTGATCGCTGGCCGTTTCGAATTCACGGTCGGCGAGGAGACAGACCTGGTAGAGGCAGGTAGCGTCGTAACTATCCCCGCCAACGTGACCCATTCCGGCCTGGCACTGACCGACTGTCGTATGGTGGATGCGTTTAGTCCTGTACGCGAAGATTACCGTTGAGGGGTACAGATTGTTCGTGCTTGTGCCACTGCATTGTCGAGTGAGATGCTACGGCCTGCCTTTATGGCAGACTCCACTTGTGCGGCACCGAGGATGTTACAGGCGCTCGCTAAGATATGTTCGTAAATCTGGCGTTCGTCAATCATGTGGACAAGGCCGATGGTTTGGCGGTAGGCTTGGCTTGCGCCTAGCCAGTGGGCAGCGTCGAGTGTGTAACCGATTTGCACCGCAACGCCAGCCAAACCTTCCAAATTCAGTAACGTACAAAGCTGATAGCCAGTTTGCTGACTCAGTGCCAGACTCGCTTGATAGTGAATCTGGGCTTGCGCTAGCTCACTCTGTAACAGTGCCACATTGCCCAGTCGAACCAAAGCAAGCGCACTATAGATTTGAAAACCCATCTCTTGAAATAGCACTAAGGCACGCTGTTGATAGACAACAGCCTGGTCATAGTGCTGTTGAAGTTGTGCGATCAGGCCCAATTTACTGAGCAGTCCACCAATCAGTTGTTTATCGTGCAACGTCGAAGCAAGTTCAATTGCCTCCTCTAGTAGCAGTTGTGCTTGCGTAAAGTCGCCACTCTCAGCAACAACTACCGCCAACTTACCTTTCGCCGAGGCAATGCCTGTATAGATTCCTTCTGCTTGGCGCAACGCCAGTGACTCATACAAGAGTTGGCTGGCGCGCAAAT
Source organism: Caldilineaceae bacterium (assembly GCA_046328715.1). Taxonomy (GTDB): domain Bacteria; phylum Chloroflexota; class Anaerolineae; order Caldilineales; family Caldilineaceae; genus JAXLWB01. Next base: position 32,514 of record JAXLWB010000023.1, read on the forward strand.
AGTCTCCCTGCAAATGCAAAAGGCTGCCCATTTCTGCTAGTGCATCGGCCATCAGCAGATTTTTTGAGTGCAGGCGCGCCCACTCCACTGCCCGTTCGAGCAGCACGAGTGCCCGTTGCAGTTCTCCTTCACAGACTAGAATGATTGCAAAAGAATCCAGCACATCGTAGTAATCAAAAGGAGAGGTCGGTGTTTCTTCGATCCGCAAATACTCTTCGTAAAGGCTGTGAGCGCGGGCAAGCTTTCCCGTCCAATCCGCACTGAGGGCAGCAGCATAAACGATCTTGGCACGTTCAGTTGTGGAAACGGTTGCGGCATGCTGATTTATTTCATCAAGTGCCCAATCCGCCCAGTGTACCTCCTCGTGGAGATCCCCATGTTTAATCCAAAACCAACATAAATTACTGGCTAAGTGAGCCACTTGCACACAGTCATGGTTCGTGCGTCGCCATTGAAGTGCGGCATGAAAGTTGCCTTGTTCGAGGGCTAGACGCTGCAACCATGTCTGTTGTTGTGCGCTAAAGAGCAAGGGTTGTGCTTGTTCAGCTAGCTTTGAGTAATAGTGCGCATGTTGTTCGTATAAAAGCAGATCCTCACGGTGCGCAAGAGCTTGTTCTTGCGCATATTCGCGCAGCGTTTCGAGCATGACAAAACGCCGTTCGCCAGCTACCTCCATACTCTGCCGGAGCAAGCTTTGGTCGAGCAAGAAGGCAAGGCATTCAGCCACGTCCACGCTGGAACCAGCAAATTCGCGACAGATTGCTTCTGCAGCCTCTAGCGTGAAACCGCCAACAAAGACGCTCAAACGAGCAAAAAGCGTTCGTTCTGCCAGCGGCAAGAGTTGATAACTCCATTCAATTGTGGCGCGCAGGGTTTGCTGACGCAACGGTTGATCGCGTGCTCCATTCGTCAAAAATTGTAGCCGATGTTCAAGCCGACGTAGTAAATCAGCAGGACCAAATATCTTACAGCGAGCCGCAGCCAACTCAAGTGCCAACGGGATCCCTTCCAGCCGCAGGCAGACCTGCGCAATGTCAACTGCATTTTCAGGGGTAAGCAGGAGCGTCGCACCTTTAGCCTGCGCCCGATCCAACAATAACTGCACCGATTCACATTGCGACAGTGTGGGCAGGTTGGCTGGATCGATCATGTCGGGCAGCGCAAGCGGCAGGACGTCGAATTCATACTCACTTGCCAGATGAAGTACTGCGCGGCTGGTGACCAATATCTTAAGTTCGGGAGCTACAGACAAAAGCTCGCTGAGTTGTGGTGCGGCATCGATCACTTGTTCAAAGTTATCAAGCAGCAAGAATGCCTGCCTTGGTTGCAGATAGTGGGCAACCCGATCAAAGGCAGATTGTTGGATGGGAGTGTTTGCGCCAAGGGTTTGCGCAATCGTAGATAGTACTAGCGCGGGATCCTGCACCGAAGCCAGGTTGACAAACCAGATTTCAGCGGTTGTGCGATCCATCATAGCGTGGGCTACTTGTAGGGCAAGTCGTGTTTTCCCGATACCACCAGGACCAATCATGGTCACTAAGCGTACATCGGGGCGCAGCAAGAGTGCCTGCAACTGATGGATTTCCTTTTCTCGCCCAATCAAGCGATTGAGCGATACAGGGAGGTTGTTAGGTTGCTGAGTAGCTTGCGGGTTGAGAGCAGGCGAAACACGAGCAGTTGATTCCCATGAGAGTTGGTTTTCTACCCGGTGCAGTGACAGTTCGGCCCGAGCCACTTTTAAGAAGGCAGCGCGCTCCTGGACCGGAATTTGCAGGCAGTCAGCGATCCGCTCGGCCATTGGCCGAGAAGGTCGGCGAGCATCGGCTTCGATCTTCTTGATCGTGGCGACAGCACAGCCAACTTGCTGTGCCAACTGCTCTTGCGTGAAGTCGAGTGATTTCCGCCGCCGCCGTATCCAGTAACCTAAAGAGGGAGTCTGGTCTGCCATAACACTTCCGCTGTATCCTTTTTTGTCCCCCTTTTTGTGAACCAATTGGAGACCGAAGTTTATGGGAATCGTGATTTACTTGAAGTAGGCAACTCGGTGCTGAATCGTTAAGACAGGACAAAACATCTTACCTGAATGCAAATTGTACCACAATTTTCCAAAAACTACTTTATCCATTGTAAGCAAAGGAGCACTTCATGAACGCCACCCAATTTTTCCTGGTTGAATATGACTCGATCAACGGCATTGTCGAAAACATTGTACTGAATGGCTTAAGCGATGCCCAGTTGCGCCAGGCACCTGCCCCAGGTCAAAACTCGCTGGCTTGGTTGCTTTGGCACGTAGCGCGCTCTGAAGATTTCGGCATTACTGTCCTGGACGGGAAACAGCCCCAAGTGCTGAGTCAAGGAGATTGGCTGGGTCGTCTTCATGTAACTCGACGCGATGTGGGAACAGCAATGACGAGTGAGGAGTGTGCAGCATTCAACGAACAAATCGACATCAGTGGACTTCAGGCGTATCGAACGGCCGTTGCCACCCGTACTCGTGCTGTAATCAACGAGCTAAATGTCGATCAACTTGGCGAGATGGTCAACGAAGCCCACCTGTGTGCCACCTTTGCCGACGGTGTGATCGGCAGTGAACGTGCTCGCTGGCTCGAACAATTCTTCGCCAATCATACGCAAGCTTGGTGGCTTGGCTTCCTCAACTGGCATAGCGCTGAGCATCTTTTGGGCGAAGCGTCGTGTGTCCGTAGCCAAAACGGTTTTCCACTGGGTGTATAAAGAGGCTTGCAAACAAGGAAACATTGCGCGGCCAACTCTGGGAAAATCTAAAGTTCTGAGTCCCACACGTCAGTAAGGAAACAACCCGCCCTTACTAACGTGCGGGGCTCAGAACTAACATCCGCTTTACGTTGGAATACACTCCAGATCAAGTAAACAACCGCCACAAATAGATTGCCGCCACGATAAAGCCAATCGTGACCACGAGTTTGCGCAGCGTTGCGGGTTGCACACGACCAGCCAAACGCCCGCCCACCGAGCCGCCGATCAGTGCCCCTACTGCCATCACCAATGCCACTGACCAGACGACCTGGCCCGAAAAGAGAAAGAAGATGGCAGCAGCCACATTGATGCTAAAGGAAGTTGCCTGCTTGATGGCATTGAGGCGCGTCAGGCTATCGTCGATCAGCAGGCCGAGCACAGCTAGCGTAATCACGCCCAGTCCTGCACCGAAGTAACCACCATAGATCGCCGCCAGCCCCACACCCAGCGCTACCCAGGATTCAGGCAGCGCTTGTGCTGCGTGAGTCTGGGAGCGACGTAGTAGCCAGCGACGCATCGTGTCCTGCATCGCCAACAAACCCGAGGCCATTAAGATCAAGAAGGGCACTAGATAGCTGAAAAGCTTTTCCCCAGAGTTAAGCAAGAGAAAACCACCAATAATGCCACCCACGATTGAGACCGGGATCAACAACCACAGTCGCCGTTCCTGCCCGCGCAAATCCTTGAGTTGCGCCAGGGTGCCGCCAAAATAGCCAGGGCAGAGGGCCACTGTATTGGTGATATTGGCCGCCACTGCTGGCACACCAACCGCCACCAGCATCGGAAAGGTAATCAAGGTACCACCACCAGCCAGGGCATTGACCGCGCCTGCGGCAAAAGCAGCCAGTGCAACCAGAACATATTGAATCGGAGTGAGCATAATTTCAATTGTCTTTCTGTATGTAGAATGTGGCTATTTGGAGAGAATTCACTAGATTATCTTAGGGTATGCTATACTTTACCACATTGCGGCGCATGCGCAGAAAGGAGCGGTTCATGTTCAAAGTAATTGTAGAAGAAGAGCGAATTGTTCTATCTACCACCCTCGCGGCACCGAAAAACAGCGGAACCTTTGTTTACTGGCAAAGAGATCCCACATCTGCGCCATCTGCTCGACGATAGGTGTTGGCCGCCCCTTCATCTCAAAACCTCGATGTTGACCTCGAATCACCTGGCGGGTTTGCCAACCGGTCCCCTTGCAGTAGTTGTAGTAATCCATAAAGGTTTTGTATTGCACCGTCATGCCAAAGGCGTCGGGTTGGCGGCTCATTGGCGAGAGCGGATCGAGCGTGTGACAGGGATTCAGCATGCGTAGGAGATGCGCAGGGTAAACCTGCCCAATCTCGTGCGCCAATTGCAAGGTTTCTTTGAAGGTAGCAAACGACTCGCCCGGCAGATTGAGCGAGAAGTAGATGAAGATCGGAATTTCATACTTTTTGAGCGTTTGCAGCATGGCGAGGAAACGCTCGTTGGTGTAAAACTTGCCGTTCTTTTTGCGCACCCCTTCGTTGCCCGAAAGCGGCGAGATCGCTACTTCGGTGTGGCTGAGGTCAACGGTTGTGCCCATCTCATCCAGAAACTCAGTCGGTGGCAGTTGGAAGAACTCGTTGTAGAGACCGATCTTGATCTGCTGATCCTTAAGTTGGGCAAAGAAGCTGCGCCACCACTCCGGGCCAAAGGTGGCAATGTCGAGTGAAAGTGCTACCTGTTGATAGCCTAGTCCGTTCAGTCGCTCGACATCCTCGACCACGCGCTGCGGTGCGCGCGTCACATAGCCGTTGCGCCCAGCTAGTTGTTCGTGCGATTTTTTTCCGCCGCCACAATAGGCACAATTGAAGACACAGCCGCGCCCGACCGTCAGCCAGTGGCCCAAGAGTTGCGGATTGTGTAGGTCGATCTTGCCCTGACCATAGTGTTGCATGGCAGCGTAACTGCGGCTATGGATCAACCAATCGGTTGTGACAAAGTCGAGTGCATCGAGGTCGGCGGACTTGGCAAAGTAGGAGCGAGCGGTTTGGCGCACTTTGCCATTTTCACGATAGAGCAGATTGGGAATCTCGGCCAGCTTGGTGGAACCATCGCCGCAGCAGTGGGCAGCAAGCATCTGTAACGGTTTTTCGGCATCGCCACGCACGATGAAGTCGATCTGGTTGAAGTTGGCTAGAATCTCCTCGGCAAAGTTTGAAGAGGTGAGGCCGCCGATCACCACGGGCGTCTGCGGCCAAATCGATTTGATCGCAGACGCCGCCTCGATGGCTCCATAACAGTGTTCGTACCAATGCAAGTCGATCAGCACGAGTTTGGCAGGGGTCTGAGTGTGAAGCCAACCGCGGAGGTCAAAGGTGGGCTCGATCGCCAGTTCGAGTGGCAAGTTTAGCCCGACCACATCCCAGCCATCACTGCGCAGCAAGTTGACAAAACCAATCACCCCGACCGGGATGAAGGGATAGGGTGAACTGGGCAGAAATTTGTCGAAACGGGCATCGACCTCTTGTTTAGCAGGATGGAGGTAAAGGATATCCATTGCTTAGGCCCAGAAGGCATGTCCGGCTGAATCGCGAATCACGACGTTGCGTAAGGTCTGTACCGCCTTCTCAAAGCCTTCGCGGTTCGACATCAGCCCGTCCTCGTGCTCAATCGAGAGTGCGCCATCATAACCGACCAAGCGCAGATCGGAGACGATGTCGCGCCAGACCTGTTCGCTGTGACCATAGCCGACCGTGCGAAAGATCCAACTGCGCTTGCCAAACTCCCGGTAGGAGGTCATGTCAAGTACGCCGTTGAGGGCGGCGTTCAGTGGGTCGATGCGCGTGTCTTTGGCATGGAAGTGCAGAATCGCACTGCCCAGAGCGCGGATCGCCGTGGTGAGATCAACGCCTTGCCAGAAGAGGTGGCTGGGGTCGAAGTTGCAGCCGATGGTATCGCCAATGGCTTGACGCAAACGTAACATCGTACCGGGATTGTAGACGCAGAAGCCAGGATGCATTTCGATTGCGATCTTGACGCCGTGATCGGCGGCAAACTTGGCGGTCTTCTCCCAGTAGGGCAACATCACCTCGTCCCACTGATACTTGAGCGTCTCGCTGAAATCGTTTGGCCAGGGACAGGTGACCCAGTTGGGCGTCTTGTCGCCGGGTCCGCCGCCAGGACAGCCCGAGAAGGTGACAATCCGATCCACGCCCATCGCCTCTGCCATGAGAATGGCGTTGGTGACGTATTGGCGATGCGGTTCGCCTACAGCAGGGTCAGGGTGCAGCGGATTGGCATGGGCGCTGAGGGCGCTGATCGTCAGTCCACGGTCGGCTACTGCTTGTTTGAGCGCTGCCGTGGCGGCTTTGTCCTTGAGCAGTTCATTTGGTTTGCAATGAGCATCACCCACGTAGCCGCCACAACCGATTTCGACGGCTTCAACACCAACCGATTGAATATAATCCAGCGCATCGCTAAATTTCATGGCGCTGAACATGACTGCAAATACACCGACTTTCATAGGAACATCCTTTATTTGCACCCTTAAACCGGCGAAATCTGACAGGACTTCGGAGCAAACTTGCTCCCATCATAGAGAAAGGTGCATGAGAACTTAGGCACAAAGAAGCTGACCTGGTCCTGCTCCTCGACCAGTTTGAGTGCTTCGTCTACGGTCAAACCTTCGACCTTCGAGAGCTTGGGCGAGGCTTCAATCCGGCAGAGGCTACAATCGCCCGGTTGAATGCGGATGCGGACGAGGGTGGGATCGACGTTAATCGCTGAAGCAAATTGTGAAGCACCTTCGTCGAGTGAAGACACCTCACCCAGTCTGGCAAAGGTCGCCTTCGGATCGACTGTACCTGCAATCGCGGTAGGATCAGCATAGGCAGGTGAGCAAGCCGCCAAAAGGAACAGGACGACCACCGAGATAATCTCCCAATCTCTTACTCTCCAATCTCTTTTCGAGACTAAGAGATTAAGAGATTGAGAGATTGAGAGATTCATTCGCCCCCTCAAAATCGCACCACCTGACCAGTCTCAAATGATTTGACGACATTGAAGACAATGCCCAACGATTTGATGTTATCCTGACAGGTCGTGGCGGGTGGTTTGCCCTGAGTCACCGCTTCGTAGAATTCGTTGAGCAGATAAGCTTGCGCCATCCGTTCCATTGGTATAGGCTCGACCAATACAGCCTCTTGCCCAGTTAACTGAGTGTAGACCTTGTCGTCGACCATCGCTACCACGCCCTTGGCACACTCAAAGCGCCAATTGGCATTCCACGGGGTCTCTCGCCCTTGCGAACACCAGGAGCCGTCGTAGGAGATCGTAGCACCACTGGCAAACTTGAGCGTCACCGAGGCCGAGGCATCGCCACGATACCAACTCCAGGGCGGATTCCAACTGCGCCCGTAGACTTCAACCGGGTCGCTGCCCAGCAAGAAGCGCATCAGATCGAAGTGGTGGATCGACATATCAATAATCAGCGGGTAGGGCATCTCCTCACGGAAACCGCCGAAATGGGGTCCTTTGAAGAATTCGACATGCGCAGCACCGATTTCGCCACAAGGGCCGTTGACCAACGTCCGTTTGAGCGTGTGGAGGGGTTGATGATAGCGGTAGTTCTGCGTCACCATGTGCAACACACCGGTACGATTGGCTGCGTCAACGATATCTTGCGCTTCCTCCAATGTACCCGCTAACGGCTTTTCGGAAAGCACAGGAATGCCTGCCTCGAGTGCCGTAATTGAAACTGCTTTATGAAATTGGGGCGGCGTCACGTTGATTACGCCATCGGCTTGCACGTTTTTCATCGCTTCCTCAAGCGACTTGAAGATTTTGCTACCATCAATACCCCACTTTTGCACTTGTTCCGCAGCGATCTTGTCGCTGACTTCGACAAAACCGGCGTAAGAAACATCGGAGGAATCCAACACCGTCCGCAGCCAGGCATTGCCCATGCCGCCGATCCCTACTTGAATCACTTTCATAAATTGTCCAATCTTTCTTTCTTATCCATACACGGGTGCAACCCGCTCGCCATTGACCAACAGTGGCACCGCCTGCGCCCAGACACCTGATCCATCCTTCTTCATGATGGGTTCGGAAGAGTATTGTGCCAGATAACTGCGCCGCATCTTGTTCGTGGTATTTGCGCCGCTACGGTGTAACGTGCGGCTAGAAAAGACAACGATGCTTCCCTCTGGAACTAAGCAGGGCGTGCCAGGATTTGAGCCGTGATAGCCTACCTTATCATTCGTGCCTGCTTCTACGACATGGTCAAAGAGATCGTCGGCCTTCATCCCCGCTTCCTCGTAGGAGAGTACAAAGATCGTGCCGTTCTCAATCGTCATGTCATCCAGGGCACACCAGCAGGAAAGATAGGGTTTGTGATAGTGGCCAATGTAGCCAGAATCCTGATGCCAGGCGAACTTAATGCCCTTTTCGGCAGCCTTCACCACATATTGTTCATTGAAAAGATAGGCAGTGTTGCCCAAGGTCGCACGGGCGACATCTGCCATTAATTCACTGAAAAGAAAACCGGTAATGATCGGGCTCTCGCTGCCCCGATTCGAGATGAAATAGCGCGCTTTGTAGTGATTGATACCCAGTGTCGTAACGCCTTTGGCCTCCATCTCTCGTTCAAACTTGTCGATATAGCGTTGACATTCCTCACGCAGCCCTGCCAGTTGGGCAGCGGTCATAGCGCGTTCAAGGATAAAATAGCCCTTCTCATGAAACTGAGCGATCTGTTCAGGTGTGATCTGCATGGTATCCTTTCCAACAATTCTTTATTAACCGTTCACCATTACCCATTAACCATTCTTTACCCCTTCACCCCAGAGACTACAATCCCCTGCACAAAATAACGCTGGGCGAAGAAGAAGACGATCAGCGTCGGTAAGATGGCAATCAATGACGCCGCCATCAAATCCTGCATGTTGTTTGCCATACGGCCCTGAAACAGACGTAAGCCCAACGCTACGGTGAACTGCGGTTCCTTGTGAATATAGATCAGCGGGTTGAGAAAATCATTCCAGATGAAGGTGAGCATGAAGATGTTAACCACACCGAGGGCCGGCAGACTCAATGGCAGATGGATACGCCAGAAAAGACTCAACGGATTACAACCATCGATATAGGCAGCATCATCATAATCCCGCGGGATAGTGAGGAAGAATTGACGCAGCAAAAAGACAAAGAAAGCAGGCGCAAACCAGTTCGGCACAATCAGCGGCAGGAAGGTATCGACCCAGCCCAGTTCGGTGTACAACAAGTAATTCGGAATCAACCGGATGTGCTCGGGTAGAATCATCGTCGCCAGCACGATCACAAAGAGAACATCGCGCAGCGGGAAACGCAAACGGGCAAAGCTAAACCCGGTCAACGAGGCAGTCAAGGTGGTGCCGATCATGCTGGTCACGGCGATAATCACGGTGTTCACAAACCACATCTCAAAGTGAAACACCTTGAACGGGTTTCTGAAGTTTGACCAGATGAGTTCAGCCGGTATCCATTGCGGTGGGAACTGATAGACCTGCCATTTGGGCATCAACGCCGTCCGGATCATCCAATAAAAGGGCATGGCAAAGATCACTGCGCCGATCAAGATCGCCAAATAGAGCAGAAGTCGGTAGATCAATTCGGTAAAACCACTGCCTCGATACTTTTGAAAGCGTTCAGCTTGTGCAGTTGCGGCCATTGAATACCCTCCTCACTTGAACATGCGGATTACGAATTGCGAATTGCGGAATGACTCGCCACTCGCCTACACAGGGGCTCAACTTGTAAAAGATGAGAAATTTTTACCGGTCATATTGAACCCAACTGGATGCACTGCGCAGCGCTACAAGTACAAAGACCAGTACAATGATAAACAGCCACCATCCCTGTGCCGAGGCGTAGCCAAATTCACCATTCTGAAAACCAGTGCGGTAGAGGTGTAACACCGCAGTCAACGTAGCATTGTTTGGGCCGCCATTGGTCATCAGCAAGGCCTGGGTAAAGACTTGCCACGAGCCGATAATATTCAACACAACATTGAAGAGAATCGTCGGGGTGAGCAGCGGCAGGGTAATGGCGAAAAAGCGGCGCAATGAACTGGCACCGTCGATCTCGGCGGCTTCGTAGAGCGCGGTTGGAATACCACGCAAGCCAGCCAAGTAGATCAACATCGCCCCGCCAGCACCCCAGAGCGCCATCAGAATCACCGATGGCATCGCCCAATTTTGATCGAGAATCCAACGCGGACCCTGAATCCCAAACCATTTGAGAATGGTATTGAAAAGCCCAATATTGGGTTCATAGAGCCATTTCCACAACAAGGAAACGGCCACACCAGAGACGACAGATGGCAAATAATAGACTGTACGCCAAAAACTTTGAAAGCGAATTCCTTGATTGAGCATCACGGCAATGATCAGCGCTAAGGTCGTTGAAAGTGGCACGGAGACAAAACTAAAATAGGCCGTATTGAGCAGCGCTTTTTGCACCAGTTTGTCTTTCAAAGTGGCTTCAAACCAATGGAGCCCAACCCAATCCCAGTGGTTAAGAAAGTTTGTGCTGTAAAGACCGATGCCGAATGAAGCAATCAACGGATAAAGAGTAAAGAAGAGAAAGCCCAAGATCCAGGGTGACGCCATCAGATAGCCATAGAGCGCCTCCCGTGTACTCTGCTTCATAATGCGTTCTTTACGCTCTACAACGGATCCTTTACTTCCTGCGCTGCTGACTGTAGCCATGAAGTCTCCTTTTCGGTTCGTCAGTAAATCAGTGGGAGAGTAGGGCAGTTTTGTACTGACTCACTGCCCTACTGACTCACTGTTCTCCTGTCTTACTTAATCTTCTCCATCTCTGCACCGAGGTCTTCCAACTTCACCTCATCACGATTGAACTTGGTTGCCAGGTCACCGTGGCGTGCAATCAGATCGACTTGCGCATCACCAATCACCATAACGCGGTCAAAGGCAGGCTTCAGAATCTGATTCTTGCAGGCATCATCCTTCTTGAACATCTCTTCCGGGCCACCAAGGTCTTGCTTAATGGCATCGGTGAAGACTTCAAGTTTGATGTCGTTATACTTCTCGTTGTAGTCACGCAACACCTTGGGGAATTCGTCCAAAATGCTCTTGCGCGACGGCTGCTTGTTGGCATACTTGGCATAAAGCAGACCATATTCGGGGCTGGTCGTGCCTTTCAACACTGTCCAGGCTTGTTCTGCATTTTTCGAGCCCTTCCAAATCATAGTGCCGTCAACCGATTGATGGGTGGTAATGCCAGCAGGCCCGTTCGGCATGGGTGCCACATCCCACTTAAACTGAGCACCGTCCATCACGACACCCAAGTTCCAGGGTCCGATTTCCATCATCGGGATTCGTTCAGCAATGAACAATGCATCCGGGCCGACGCCACCAGCCATTTCGGAGCCACCGGGGACATATTCCTTTTTGTCCCAGATCATGCTGCGTAGCCATTCCAGGCACTCCTGGGCTTCCTTGCTCGACAAGAGACATTCGGTATCGTCATTCGGGTTGACCATGTGTGTGCCCCAGCCACGCAGCCAATATTGCGCCAGCCAGGAAGCGCCACCACTTAAGCCGTAGTTGGAAGTGGCCCAGGTTTGCAGTGGGTCAGTGGCAACAAACTTGGCACCGATCTCTTCGTACTTCTTATAATCCCACTTGCCCCACTCCTGCGTAGGCGCTTCCACGCCCGCTTTCTCGAACCAATCCTTGTTGTAGTAGACCACTTGGGTGCCTGTGAAGCGCGGCATGAGATGGATGTCGCCATCTTTCTTCCACGGGTCGAATTGATGGGCATAGTAGTCATCAATTTTGACCTCTTCGGCATCGCGGTCGATCATTGGCTGCAAATCGGTTGCTTGGCCCTCTTGCATGAAGTAGGTAGAGTTGAAGCAGCAGAATTCGAGCAGATCAGCAGCCGTGCCAGCCACCATACTGGTCATGGCCACTTCTTTCTCGTTGCCACCCGGATCAGGTAGGAACTCGATCTCAATGCCGGGATTGGTCTCGCGGAACTTGGGATACCATTCATCCCACAATTGCTGGACGCCACCAGCCATCTCTGGCTCGCGTGACTGATACTGAATCTTGACAGTCTCACCAGCCGGAGCGGGGGCAGCGGCATCACCACCGCCACTGCTGGCGGCAGGCTGTGCAGCCGGTGCGGCAGCGGGTGCACAAGCGGCAATCAATGCGCCCGCACCCACCATCGACGACAGCCTGAGAAACTGGCGACGATTCATCTGATTGTTGACTTCCATTGGGAATCCTCCTTTGAATTGACACCTAACGAAATATTTTATCTCTTCAGCCACCGGAAACCTCCTTGATAGCTGAACAGGTCAATCACTAAGTGGGGCGGCACGACAACTTTCACCGATCAATAGATTGGGAGCAATCAGTCGTTGCGTATCGCCGTCGCCTCTACCTTCCAGTTGGTCTAGTAGGAGCTGAGTAGCGGTAGTGGCTAATAAATCAGCCCGGATGTCGATCATGGTTAAGAGAGGGGCATCGACCAGTGCTAACCGTTGCTCACTGGCGCTGCCCATCACAATTATTGAAAAAGAATCGGGAAGTGATATCTGATGGCGACGAGCAGCACGCAGAATGCCCTCAGCGATGGTGGTGTTGCGTACTAACAACGCTGTCGGACGCTCATGCCAGGTTAATAACTCTTCAAACGCAGCTTCTCCGCCGTCCATCGTGGGGCGACAGGGAGCAACGGAGGCTTTCAAGCGGTTTCGGAGACAGGTGGTATGCAGACTGGTTAACACACGTTCAGCAAAGCCAAAGTCGCCATCGTCGATAAAGGGCAAATAGGCAACGTGGCGATGACCCAAGCCCGCCAAATAGTCGATTGCGCTTGCGACACCAACTTCGATATCAACATCGACGTAGGCTAGACCGTCATTGGTTGCACAGCGTCCCAGCAACACGAAGGGGATCTGTTCACCACGCAGCAGTTCCACGCGGCGATCCTGCATGTGCACTTGCATGAGGATAAAACCATCGACCAATCCACTTTCGACCACACGCTCAAATTGGGCCAGATCGCCCTCCAGATGCGTGAGTAAGAGAAAGGCATAGTCAGCGGTATGCGCCACATTGGCAGCACTCACGATAAACTTGGCTTCAGTGCCTGCCATCAGCGAAGTGGAGAGTGGAAAGACGAGCCCAATATTGCGCGAGTGGCCGCCGCCTGCCAAACGCTGTGCAACCACACTTGGACGATAGCCAAGTTCGTCGATCACGGCGCGGATACGCAGTTGGGTTGCCGAGGAGATCGGCCGTTTGCCACTCAGTGCATGGGAAACCGTACTTTTGCTGACACCAGCCCGGGCGGCGATGTCGGCAATGGTAGCACGCCCCACCGAAGAACGTGTACTCAATTCGATTATTGGGAATTGCGGAATATAAAGGGAACGATATGAACCGATCCAAACATCAAACCGGTTTGATACAAACTGTAGCAGATTTTTTAACCGCTGTCAACAGGCAAAATTTTCCGGGTACGCTTCAGAGCCGTTAGCGTTGGCGTACGCCTGGTGGTATGCTGACGTACGCCAACGCCACCGACTCTGAAATTCTCGAATACCAGCGATTTTTGCGCTTGCGCATGGAATCAGATAGCCTGATAATGAGCAAAAGCGCTGTTCTCACTTTACCCAAGGAATAGTATGCAAACACATCATCTTCAGCAAACGGTGTCCAAAACCGTTGAGCTTCCCTATTGGCTACATTTGCCCAAAACGAAAACCAATCAGCCGCTACCTCTCATCCTTTTCCTGCATGGACGGGGCGAATCTGGCTCCGATCTCGAGGTGGTGAAAAAGCATGGCATCCCCAAAATCCTGGCTCAAGATCCTGACTTTCCGCCCTTGGCTCCCTTTATCGTTGCTGCACCTCAATGTCCCTGGCATAGCTGGTGGCCAGAACAGGCCGACGCCCTCGATGTCTTGCTGGAAGAGTTGCTGGCAACCTACCCCATCGACCCGCAACGCATCTACCTGACCGGTTTGAGCATGGGCGGCTTTGGCACTTGGTATCTCGCTTGTCGTACCCCTGAGCGTTTTGCTGCGATTGCGCCGATTTGCGGCGGGGGCTATTGGGTGCATGGCTTTCCCGATTGGGTGCTTGAGCTAAAGCAGATGCCGACTTGGGTCTTCCACGGTGCTAAAGATCCGGTTGTGCCGCTTTCAGCGTCGCAACAATTAGTAGATCTGCTCCAGGCCAATGGCGGCAATGTGCGTTTCACAGTCTATCCCGAAGCGCTACACGATTCGTGGACAGAGAGCTACGACAACCCTGAGCTTTACACCTGGCTGTTGCAACACAAGAGATAAGGAGGGAAACCATGCCGAACGAACAGAAAATGCAAAAGATTAACTGGTACCGCACGCCAATCGATCGCAATACGCTGGCCGAATTGAACCAGCGCAGTGATTTTTGGGGACTGTTGCAAACCTTTGGTCATTTGGGACTGCTCACTCTGACTGGTGCGGCAGCCTTTTATGCAGCCTCGCATCTCTCGGTCTGGGCTTTGTTGCTGATCCTCTTTCTCCATGGCACCTTCTACGCCTTTCTCCTCAATGGTTTTCATGAGTTGTGTCACAGCACTGTCTTTAAGACCAAGTGGCTCAACACCGTTTTTCTCTACCTCTTTAGCTTTCTCGGCAGCTACAATCCTGTGTTGTTCTGGGCTAGCCATCAGGAACATCACAAATACACCCTGCATCCACCCGACGATCTAGAGGTCGTCCTGCCTGTCGAGATCACATTAAAGAGCTTCTATATGAATATGATCATCAACCCCTGGGGCTTTTACCAGCGTACCAAAGGAGTGGTCCGCCTCAGCCAAGGACGATTGGAAGGGGAGTGGGAGAACATTCTCTTTCCTGCTTCAGAGCCAGAGCAGCGGAAGCGACTCTTCACCTGGGCACGCATCTTGTTGTTCGGCCATGCGCTGTTGATTGTGATCTCATTAGCCACTGGGCTATGGCTGCTGCCGGTACTGATCACGCTGGCACCCTTCTATGGCGGATGGTTACTCTTCCTCTGCAACAATACCCAACATGTCGGCCTGCAAGACAATGTGCCCGATTTTCGACTTTGCACCCGCACCTTTATCCTGAATCCCTTCGTCCAATTTCTCTACTGGCACATGAACTTTCATATCGAACATCATATGTACGCCGCCGTGCCCTGTTACAATCTGGGCAAGTTGCACCGCGCCATCGAGCATGACCTGCCGCCTTCCCCTGTGGGCATCGTAGCGGTTTGGCGAGAAATCATCCCCATTTTGCGCAAGCAGAAGGTCGATCCGAGCTATCAGCATGTGCCGCCCGTGCCCGCCTAATCAAAGAATGAAACAGTAGTACCTTTATCACAAAATCCTTGAACAAACCTCAAGAAAAATTTCTCGCAGAGGCGCAAAGCCCGCAGAGGTTTTCTTTGCGATCTCTGCGCCTTTGCGAGAGACTTTGGCTCTGGCTTGTACAGGTTAGGGTAGTGCAAGGGATCGCTTGGTAAGATACTGAAGTGTTGGAGGATTTGTCCAGGTCCAACTACAAACTAATGGAAAGCACTCATGAAATCCTCACGAATGAAAGGTGACTCGAAAGTCATCTGTATCGAAGAAGAAGCACCCGTGCCAGGTGCGGGCGAAGTCGTGATCGAAACCCGCATCTCGGCCCTCTGTGGCAGCGAGATGAAAACCTACCGCGGCAAGGGACAGGCGCTTGGCAATCCTGGCCATGAAGCAGCCGGTGTCGTGGTGCAGTTGGGGGAAGGGGTCGATACCCTTCAGGTTGGTCAACGGGTCGGCGTCAGTGCGATCAGCGGCTGCGGTCACTGTGAATACTGTGCCAAAGGTCAATATACCTGGTGCCCCAATCGAAAATTCTACGGCAACATGCACGCTGAACGTTTTTTGACAGCCGCCAATACTTGCCACCTCCTGCCCGACGATCTGTCGTGGGAGGTTGGCGTACTGGTGACGGGTGACGGCTTCGGCGTCCCCTATCACACCTCGCTCAAGTTGCGCGATCCCAAGATCCAAACCATTGCGATCTTTGGCATGGGGCCGATTGGCCTGGGCAATTTGTTGATGCAACGGTATCTGGGTCGTGAGGTCATCGCCGTAGATATTTCAGCACAACGACTTGAACTGGCTGAGGAACTTGGTGCGACGCAAATCGTACGAGTAAGGGAAGGCAGCGATGTGGTCGCTGAGATCCGCCGCCTCACCCAGGATAAGGGGGCGGATGCCTGTATCGAAGCAGTGGGGCGTCCAGAGACAGCCAAACAATGTTTTTCTGCGGTGCGCACTGCTGGTACGGTTGTTTTCAACGGGGAACAGACTGCGGTCGAGCTTTCACCCAGCGAGGATTTCATTCGCCGTGACATCACTGCCGTTGGCTCGTGGTACTATCACTTCAACGAATATCCCGAAATGCTCGCCCTCTACCGCGCTGGTCTGCCCATCGACAAACTGATCACCCACCACATTCCACTTGCCGACATCGGCGAAGGCTATCGGCTGATGGACGCTGGGCAGACGGGGAAGGTGTTGATCCATTACAAGACCTGACTGGGTGACAGGGTGACAAGGCAAAAATTACCTTGTCACCCTGTCACCCAGTCATCTTGTCATCCCTTCACTGCCGCCAGTGCATTATTAAACACCGCCAGCCCCTCATCGATCTGTGCTTGGTTAGTGATCAAGGGGGGGATCCAGCGAATAACGTTGGTGTAGCTGCCGCAGGTGAGAAGCAGCAGGCGGTCGTCGACACACTTTTTGGCCACAGCCCCGGCGGTCACCGCATCCGGTTTGCCTTCAGCGTCGGTGAATTCCACGCCCACCATCAAGCCTCGTCCTCGCACATCGCCGATTCCCGGATATTCGGCTTTCAGCTCTTGCAGCCGATCTTGCAGGTAATTGCCCACTTTGGCGGCGTTTTCCACCAGCTTTTCGTTGCGGATCACGTCGATCGTGGCGCAGGCTGCCGCCGCAGTGATGGCATTGCCGCCACCGTAGGTGCCGCCGTGCGTGCCGGTCTTCCAATGCTTCATTACATCGGCCCGTGCGCCAACGGCCGAGATTGGCATGCCGCTACCTAAGCCCTTGGCCATGATCAGGATGTCGGGTTCGATCTCGGAATGTTCGCAGCAAAAGAACTTGCCGGTGCGGCCAAAACCCGTCTGTACCTCGTCGAGCACCAACATGATGCCGTAGTGGCTGCAAAGCTTGCGCAGTTCTTGCAGGAAGCGAGCGGGTGCCGGCACATAACCGCCCTCGCCCAACACCGGCTCAATCACGATGGCGGCGGTCTCTTCGGGCGAACTCTGACTGTGCATCAATAGATCAAGCTGTTGCAGACAGAAGTCAATGGTTGTCTCTTCATCCCAGCCAAACATGTAGCTGTAGGGAAAGGGAGCGACAAAGACACCACCCGGCAGCGGCTGATAGTTGTAGCGATAAAGGTACTTCGAGGTCGTCATCGCCATCGCCTGGTGGGTGCGACCGTGGAAGCTGCCTTGAAAGACGATGATGTTGCGTCGTCCCGTGGCCATACGGGCCAATTTGACGCTGGCTTCGACCGCTTCAGCGCCGCTATTGGCAAAGAAGAAGCGATCAATCGAGGGCGGCGTGACCTCGTTGAGTTTTTGCGCCAGTTCCACCACCTTGGGCGCAATCACAATGTTCATCTGACCAAAGATCAGTTCCCCGCTCTGTTTGCGAATCGCCTCCACCACCTGCGGATGACAATGACCTGTGTTGATCACGCCGATACCCGAGGTAAAATCGATGTGGCGGTTGCCCTCCGCATCATAAAGATAAATTCCCTCCGCCTTTACCGGTTGCATCTGGGTGAGGTGGCTCCAAACCGGGGCCAGAAGTTCCGTTCCGTTGGACATACAAGACACTCCTTTGTGTAAGACGGGTAAGACAGTGGACAGTGAGACAGTAGGGCAGTGAAACACAACAGACTAACAGTCCACGAAGCAGTTCCGTTTTGACCCGTTCCGAGTATAGATTGATGAATGTTCCTATTATCGCTGGTCTCTTGTTTTGGAAGAAATTAGGTACGATTCTGACCGAAATTTGAGCTTCCATTTACAGCAATCTAATGCTAGAATTGGGGTCAAGTAGTCCTGCCAATCAAAGAAAGTTTATCTGGTACTATGGTGGATGGAATTCGTTGGGTTACCCGCGACAGAAATGGGAATGCAATTTACTTAAGTGAGGAGAGATGGTATCACATTATAGATCCTGAAAATCATCCTGATATGTTTGATAGAGAAGATGAGCTACGACAAACAGTCCAACAAGGGCGGCGCAGACAGGATACGATCAATCCACACAAATATTCATATACAATGGCATTTAATAGCCTTGATGAAGACAATACTCACATCGTGGCAATTGTCTTATTTCGATTTCGAGAAAATGAAGATGGGCGGCCTGTACCCAATAACTATATTGTGACAGCATACCAAAAAGAACTGCGCTAGTATGAAACCCAAACCGATAATGAAGTATGACGAACCGAGTGACACTCTTTATATCTCATTTGCCCCCGGAGAGAAGGCAACCGGAATTGAGTTAAACGAAAGTATACTGCTCCGCATCAATAAGAAGGAACGACGAGCCATTGGCATTACAATCTTCAATTATTCTTACCTAGCCCAGAAGACAGAGGCGGGCTTGCGCAGTTTACCGATGACGGGATTAAATGAACTATCCGAAGAATTGCGTGAACTTGTGCTGGTCATTCTGACTCAGCCGCCAGTTAATGAATTCTTGATGGTATCAAATTTTTCACCCTCGGTAACAGAGAATATTCCGATTACCTCGCTACAACAACAAGCATTTGCAATTGCGTAGAATCTAAACAGTGTCATTTCAAGCAGCGGCTGTTTCGAGCAAGAAATCGTCACGGTTTAGCAGCCCACAAGATTTCTCCGGATTGTTGCAAGCACAGTCTTGTGCATTTCGTGGTCCTTTACTGAATCACCTCCACAAACTGGCGTGCATGCAGCGTTGCGTACAAACCTTTTTGCGCCAGTAGCTCTTCATGTTTACCACGCTCGACAACCTTCCCCGCCTGTAACACACAAATCAGATCAGCATTGCGGATCGTACTCAGTCGGTGGGCGATGACGATGGCGGTACGCCCTTCCAGCAGTCGGTCCAACGCCTCTTGAATCAACATTTCGGTGACTGTATCGACGCTGGCCGTCGCTTCATCCAGGATCAGGATGCGCGGGTCGGCGAGCACAGCGCGGGCAATGCAGATCAACTGTCGCTGGCCGACCGAGAGATTCGAGCCGCTTTCGAGGATCACGGTGTCGTAGCCGTCGGGCAGGGCGGTGATAAAGTCGTGAGCGTTGGCGGAGCGGGCGGCAGCTTCGACAGCTTCGTCATCGGCGGCCAGTCGCCCAAAGCGGATGTTGTCACGAATCGTGCCCGAAAAGAGGAAGGGATCTTGTGGCACCAGCCCCATCTGGCGGCGCAGCGACTGTTGGGTGACCGTGCGCACATCAATGCCGTCGATCAACACGGCGCCATTGCTCACATCGTAGAAGCGGGCGATCAGATTGGCCAGCGTCGTCTTGCCGGCGCCGGTTGGCCCAACCAACGCCACCGTCTTGCCCGCCTCGATCGTCAAATTGACCTCACGCAAGACAGGCGCATCCTCGCGGTAGAAAAAGTCAACATCCTGAAACGCAATCTCTCCCTGAATCGGTGGCATCACCCGTCCGTCGGGCGGGTCTTGCACGGCGGGAGGCGTATCGAGCAGGCTGAGCACCCGTTCGCCGCCCGCCATTGCTGATTGCAGCGTAGTATAGAGCTGACTCAACTCCTGAATCGGTTGAAAGAAGCGGGTGACATAGGCCAGGAAGGCGACCAGCACGCCGATGGTCACCGTGTTGCTGCCCACCGCCTGCCCACCAAACCAGAGCACAATCGCCGTGGCCACCGCACCCAGAAACTCCACCGAAGGCAAAAAGAGGAAGGAGAGTGAGATCGCCGCCACGTTGGCATCGCGGTTGGCACGGTTGACCTCGTCAAAACGCTCCTGGGTCGCATTCTCCTGGGCAAAGGCTTGAATCACCTTCATGCCAGCGATGTTTTCGGCCAGATCACCGACCACGGCGGCAATCTTGCTGCGCGTGTCACGATATGCTACCTTGGCCCGCCGCGCAAACCACTGGGTCACCAGCACCATCACCGGCATCACGGTAAAGCTGAGCAGGGCCAGCCGCAGGTCAAGCGAGACCATCACCACGACAATACCGATGAGCATGACCGTATCGCCGATCAGGGTCAGCAGCCCTTGCGAGAGCAGGTCGTTGATCACGCTGACATCATTGATCACGCGTGAGACGGTGACGCCGATGATGTGGGTATCGTGATAGCCGATCGGCAGCCGTTGGAGATGGTTGAAGAGATCCTGGCGCAAAGTTGCCAGCACGCGCTGCCCGACCCACGAGAGGTAATAGCGTTGCCCGGCAGTCGCCGCAAAGGTGCCGAGGTAACAGAGCGCCAACCATAGTGCAATTTGGTTTAGCCCGGCCAGGTTGCCCTGTGTAATATGTTGATCGATGGCAACCTTGACCAGATAGGGTGCAAGCAGCGTCAGTCCGGTAGAAACCAACATCAAGACAAAGGAAATCATCATCCGCTGCCAGTGCGGGCGGATAAAGATCAACAAACGGCGGGCGATCTGTGGATCAAAGGCCCCGCCTTCCGTATCCTTGGAAAAGCCCTCCAACATCCCACGGGGGCCACCCAAACCTGCATTTGAACCGAGCATTGTAATATCCTTTGCGGTTGAACAGCACTACACGGAGGACACAGAGGAGTCACAGAGCTGCACGGAGAGCACATGAGATTTACCCTCTGTCTTTCTCTCTGTGTTCTCTGTGCTTCCTCCGTGCGCTCTGTGTAGTGCCGTTACTCCTGCGGCTTTAACTGTTGATAATAGATCCTGGCGTAGATCTCCGAACGTTCGAGTAGTTCCTGATGGGTGCCTTGGGCGGCGATGCGCCCCTTTTCGAGCACAAGGATCTGGTCGGGCAGGCGCACGGTGCTCATGCGTTGGGCGATGACAAAGGAGGTGCGGCCTGCCATCAGCCGGGCCAGAGCGCGCTGGATCAGTTGTTCGGTGGCAGTGTCGACGCTGGAGGTGGCATCGTCGAGAATCAGCACCCGTGGATTCTTGAGTAAGGCCCGGGCAATGGCGACCCGCTGCTTCTGTCCGCCCGAAGCGTCACCCCGCGCCACCGACATAGGTATCATAGCCGTCGGCCATCGTGCTGATAAACTCATGCGCCTGGGCGGCCTGGGCGGCGGCGATGATCTCTTCCTCCGTGGCGTCGGGACAGCCAGGGCGATGTTGGCCCGATCGTGTCGGCAAAAAGCGTTGTCTCTTGCAAGACAATGCCCAATCTGGTCACGCAACGAGGCCAGCGTTACCCGCCGCAAATCGTGGCCATCAATCGTAATAGATCCCGCCGTCGGGTCGTAAAAGCGTGGAACCAGGTTGATGATCGACGATTTGCCTGACAGTGGCACCGAGCAGAGCAATCACCTGCCCCGGTTTGGCCTCCAGCGTGATGTCGGAGAGCACTTTGTGTTGACCAAAGTAGGCAAAGCTGACATGGTTAAAACGCACATGGCCCGTCACTGACGGCAGTGGATAGGCGTCGGGCGCATCGCTCACCGCCGAGGGGTGTCGACCTCAAAGATGCGTTCGCCCGCCGTGGCCGCCAGCGAGATCGCCGGAATCACCATACCGACTCGGCGCACTGGTTGCAGCAGTTGGCCGAGATAGGTGCTAAAGGCCACCAACTCGCCCAGCGTCAGGGTACCATGAATCACCGCCAGCCCACCATACCAGATCACAAAGACGCTGCCCACGTTGGCGATCAAATCGAGCAGCGGGTGTTGATCGACTGCAATTTGCTGTCTCGGCAGAAAGGTCAAACCAGCGGTCGTTCTCGGCAGCAAAACGTTCGATCTCGGCATCCTCCTGGGCAAAGGCTTTGACCACGTGAACCACGCAGGTTTTGATCTAGCCGCGTAGTCAGCACCGCCGTCCTGCTGCGTCGCTAATGAGAAGGGACGCAGCCGTCGCTAAAGGCATAAGCACGCTGAGCCAACAGGGGCATCAAGGCCATGCTCAAGAGCGCCAGCACCGGGTTCATCCAGAGCAGGACGATCAGGGTGCCAATCGCCAGCACCCCGCTTTCGACCAGGCGCAAAATCGCCCGCCCGGTTAAAAAGCGGATGCGGTCGACATCCTGAATTGCTCGCGAGAGCAGTTGGCCGGTCTCGGTGCGGTCGTGATAGGCAAAGGAGAGGCTGGCCAGCTTTTGGTAGAGTTCGTTGCGCAAATCATAGGCCACCGCCTGCGACGAGATCTCGCTCCAGCGTCCCTGCAAAAAGGTCAACAGCCCGTCGAGCAGGGTGAGGCCGAGCAATCCCACCACCGACCAAGCGAGCAGGGTCCGATTTTGTTGGCGGATGCCATGATCGACGATCCAGCGAATAAACTGCGGCACCACCAGCGAGACCGCGGTCATGCCCAGCGTGGCGAGATAGGTACCGGCGCTAATCCACCAATAGGGGCGCAGATAACGAAAACAACGCAGAATAATCTGCCAATCATTGGAGCTAGCAAGTTTGACCGGTTGAACAGAGGGGGCGGGAGTGGAGAGGGTATGTTGGGCCATAGGGGGATATTATACGATAGGATCGAAGATATAGTATGATTACAGAATTCGAAGTCGGTAATTAGTTGCAGACCGTTATCTTGCAACTTAATATCTCAAGGTGTTAACATTCTCAACTTAATAGCTTGTTTCGCTCTTAATTTTGCCTCTCTTCATCGTGACAACTGCGATTGCAACAAAGCGCTCTGAATATGAGTTTTCCGAGTGACATTAAGAATTGATTGAGGTAATCAGACCACTCTCACCTCTATGGCCTCCGAACCCGATCCCAAATCCACATCGAACACAGAAACTGGCGGCCGTACGTCGGCGGCAATGTTGGCGCGAGCAAGGATTTTGTGGGTCGGGATCAACACAACTACAGTGCTGAATCGATCACCGTTATTCACTCCAACGTCCCATCGATTCCAAGTGAAAATGAGCCCCGCGCCCGGCGAATCGCCCTACTGGCATGGAATATTTCGACGTGGGCGATGCCGATCTCTTCTTTGGCCGAGAACAACTAACCGCCGAACTGGTCGAACTCTACGCCACAGTCCGTTGCTGGCAATTGTCGGTGCCTCGGGCAGTGGCAAATCGTCGCTGGCACGGGCAGGCTTGATGCCGGCTTTGCAACACAAACCACTGATCGACGACAGCCAGCCGCCCAAAGGCAGCCCTCGTTGGTCCCACCACATCATCACCCCCACCGCTCGACCACTGGAGAGCCTAGCCAGCCTCACTCGCCACAGCGAATCGGTGACTGCCACCAGCACCCTGATCGACGTATTGTTCACTGAACAGCTCTATAGAGTTTGAGGTAGGATTCGCTCGAAATGTTTCGTATTGTGAGTAATCAGCGTAAGGTCGTGATGGATCGCACTACAGGCGATGAGAATGTCCAAATCGCCAATAATCTGGCCCGTTTGGCGTAAATTGCCCCTTACTTGGGCAAACAACCGCATGGTGGCACGATTGGTTCCGATAACATCGACCATACGTAGGAACTGATTGAAAACTTTTTCAGTTTGTGCAGGATTACGACCGAAGTAAATTCCTTCGTAAATCTCACCATAAGTGATCAGGCTGATCGCCAAACCAGCTTGTGCAGTGAGGCCAACGTACTCACAGCCGGTTGGCGGCCCTTGAGATATTCTGCCACCCAATCAGTATCAACCAAATATTTCATAACTCAACCAAAGGACGAGTGGAAAGGAGGCGGCTCCATAAGTATTTTTGATGAATTCATCAATGTTTCCATCTGCCCACCCCTCCTGCTGATGTGATAAAGGCATCATAGTCGGCTTTTGTCTTGGCTTTCCTAGGCCGTTTGGCAAGAACCATCGGTTTCAGCGCCATACGTTCGCCTTTGTTATTCACGACAGTAAGTGTTTCTTTTTCTCTGACCACGAATTCAAAGAAATCGACAGGGCGGCGAGAAAATTCATCCAATGATATAAGTTTGCTGACTTCGCTCATGAATACCTCCGTAGACGCGAGATCGCATAAGTGCCCTCTTTGCAGAACAGCAATTACTGCTACTATCATTTTATCACGATTAACACGCACAGACAAAGAGAAGCGACATAATCCCTCCCTTGTGCATCCCTTCTATCCAGGGCCATCGCTATATTCAAGAAAAGCCCGTTGCCAATTCTCAGAAGTGAAGAATTCAGTAGTATCATCTTCGTAACAAACGGTTCACCACTCTACTCTTTTTCCAGGAGCAACCAACCATGAGCAAACCCAAAGTATTGATCACCGGGGCCAGTGGCTTGATCGGGCGGCTGACGCTGGCCGGGTTGAGCGACAAGTATGAGTTTAGTGCGCTCAACCGTCGTCCCGTGGCGGGGATTCCCTGTGTGCAGGCGGATATTACGGATGCGCAGGCGATCAAGCCCGCCTTTGTCGGTATGGAGATGGTCTTGCATCTCTCGGCGGATACGCAAGGCGTGATGGAGTGGGAAGGCACGATGGGGGCCACCGTGATGGGATCGCTCAACATGTATCAGGCGGCGCAGGAGGCCGGGGTGAAGCGGGTGGTCTTTATGAGCAGTGGCAGCACCATGTGTGGGCATGAATGGGATGAGAGCAAGCCCTATGGCAAGCTGGCGCGTGGCGAGTACGACCAGGTGCAACCCGGCTGGCGTATGATGACTGCCGACGATCCGCCCCGCCCCGACAGTCCCTATGCGGTGGGCAAACTCTTTGGCGAACAGTGTGGACGCTGGTTTTCCGACCGTTACGGCCTCTCAGTCATCTGCATCCGCCTGGGTGCAGTGCTCGACACCGATCGGCCCAAGTTGTTGCGCCACTTCCCCGGCTATCTGTCACAGGCCGATGCGGTGCAGATGATCGACAAGTGTCTCTCGGCTCCCGCTTCGCTCCAATATGGTATCTTCGACGCCATTTCGGAAAACAGCAAACGCTGGCGCGATACCACCCCGGCCAAAACGATTCTCGGCTGGCAGCCGACCGGTTCTTCGGACGCCTTTGACCCGGATCAATTTCGGAAGTAAAAAAGGTCAAGTTGCAGGTTGCAAAGTGTAGATGCAAAATGCAACCTGACTCTTCAATACTGCTGCTCTGCACTGAGTAACACTTTTTATACCGCAAAAAGTGTTACTCAGTGACAACCGCTAGTATATCTCAACAAACACACTAGGAGAACCACCCCATGCTTCCAGTCCAAGTGCGCAAATTGCGCGATAAGCTCTTGACTTGCGCCGGAGTCATCAAGCCA
Organism: Caldilineaceae bacterium; assembly: GCA_046328715.1. Classification (GTDB taxonomy): domain Bacteria; phylum Chloroflexota; class Anaerolineae; order Caldilineales; family Caldilineaceae; genus JAXLWB01. Next base: position 57,744 of record JAXLWB010000023.1, read on the forward strand.
GAGGAACGGCGCCAGATCGAGGCCTATGCAGCGCGCCTCAGTGGCGGTCAACGCGAGCCAGTCTCAATACCTGTCGCTCTCCAGCCCTACGTGGACAAGGTCACGAAGTACGCCTACAAGGTGACCGATAACGACATTGCCCAGTTAAAGGCCGCAGGCTATTCCGAGGATGCCATCTTTGAGATTACGGTCAGCGCTACGTTGGGGGCGAGCAGCGCCCGCTTCGAGCGGGGACTCAACTTGTTGCACGGAGGCAAGTGATGCGACTCACTATTTTCGACGATGGTCATCGTCCGTTGCAAAAGCTCTTTTTGAAGTTAATCTCCATCCTCTCTGGTGGCACGGCACCCGGTCCAGTGGTAGCCCTCTCTTATCGGCCAGAACTATTTGGCAAAGGGGTAACCGAGTGTCTGCAAGAGGCCATGCGCCAATCGACGCAATGGAGCAAGGGCGAAGTGGAACTCTTTGCCGCCTTTGTGTCGCGCCTCAATCAATGCGCCTACTGAACAACGGCACACACCGCAGTTGCGGTGCTCAATCTGGATCCAAAGGTCGTACAGGCGGTGCTGGATGATTATCGGGCTGCGCCAATCCATGAAAAGTTACGAGCGACCTTGAGCTACCTCGAAGTGATCACCCTGCGTCCTGAGCAGGCGACGGTGGCGGATGTTGAAACCGTACGGCAGGCTGGGGTGAGCGACAAGGCCATTGAAGAGGCACTCTATGTCTGTTTCTGCTTTAACATCATGGTGCGCTTGGCCGATTCCTTCAACTTCCCCCTGCCCAGCGAGTACGGCAGGGGCTTTGCCGGGCGCTTTTTAAATTATCTGGGCTACTCAAGCTCAACGGTGCCGGGATAAGGGGTGGGGTTGGAGGCATTCACCCCTCACCCCTCCAACCTCACCCCGCTGCACCTTCCTCGATCTCCTTGCGCTGCGGTGGCAACGGTGCAAAGTAGGCAATCACGATAATCAGCAAGCCCACGCCCATAAAGGAGACAATGCGGGCAATCGCACCGGTGTTGGCCAGGTCGACCAGGAAAAGTTTGAGCACGGTCAGCGCCAGTACCGCTGCGCCAAAGTACCAAACCGCCGACCAGCCGTTCTCGCGTTGGCCACGGCGGTTGGCCCAGAACATCAGCACCAGAGCAATCACACTCCAGACGATGGCATAAGTGGTCTGCAACACTTCCGAGGCAAAGAGCGACTCCCAGTCGAAGGCTACCCCGGTCAGATGGTGGACGTCACGGGCAAGCCCAGCGTTGAAGGCAACAAAGGCCAACGCTCCCAGCGCTAGCTTTGCCCCCCAAAGCACTTCTCGCTGCGAGTCACTGGCTGCTTGACCACTGTGGCGCAGCCAAGCCCACAGTGTGACAAAGACAGCAATCATCGTCAGCGTCAGCGGGTTGAGCACGGGCAGGTAGGGTAAGGGATCGCTCAAACCAGACAAATCGATGTTGAGAATCAAGAGACAAATGACCAAGTAGAGCGCCAAAGGCAAGGCGGCTACAATGCCGTACCAGCGTGGATAGGTGCGCAGCGGCCAGGACAAACGATCCTGGAAGACGCCGACCAGCGCCAGGGTCGGAATCAAGAGCAGCGGCAGGCGTTGCCAGGTGACCACTGTGGTGACAGTGTGCAGCCATTGAACCGTCAACTCGGTGAGTAGGAAGGTCATCAGCCAGACACCACAGGCATGATAGAACGCCTGCCAGCGTGGCTTGGTCGATTGCCAACCTTCAAAGCGGCGGAGGGCAAAAAGATGCACGGCGATGGCCAGCGGCCAGGCATACCAGTTGCCACCCTGCCACAACTTCTCCTCGACCCCCAACTGGAGCAGGGCCAGCAAGGCAAGCATCGGCAACATTCCGGTCAGCGTCTTGCGCAATGCACTCCAGCGTAGCCAACCGCCAATCAACTCGGCGCTAAGGCAGGAGAGGGCGACAAAGGCCACCATGCTCGAAATTACATAGCGTTCGTTGGTGTTACTCATGTGCAGAATCATCTCACCCAGGCCACTGCCAAACCACCAGAGCAAGCCCCAACCCAACATGCCAATCCCCACACGCTGGTAAATGCTCATCCGCCCATCGCCATCCTCCCGGCGTTCGCTGTGCAGCAGCCAAGCGGAAAGCAGCGAGCTCAGGCTGAGGATCACCGCCCCGACGTAGATGTGGTTGGTAAAGAGTGGCAGATCGTCGATCCGGATGGTGCGAGTGGTTTCGCCGATGTCGGCCAAGAAGGCCAGGGTTGCCGCCAGCCGCACAACGATGCCCCAGAAGTGGAGCCACCCTTGGCGACGGCGCACCCCGAGCCAGTGCACGGCCACGGCAAGCAGCGCCCAACTGGCGGTTGTCACCTGGGCGTCGTAGAGCAGGGGGAAGCTGATGGCCAGGAAGAAGGTGGCCAGGAAAAGCATCGCCTCGATCGAGAAGCCGCTGCGGGCCGAGGGTCGCCGCCAGGAGCGAATCGCCCAGAGTGACAGACCAGCATAGGCGAGGGCCATCGCCAGGGCGGTGCGTGCCATCCAGAGTTTGTCGTCGCTGAAGGGCGTTGTCGCCAACCAGCTTGGTGTACGTCCGTCGACCAGGGCAAATTGCATGGCAAAGGTGACCAAGGGATTGGCAAAGAGCAGCACAAGGTCGGTCACACCCATCCGGCTCTGCTCAGGGGCCAGATCATCGCGGCGCAGGGTGAGGACGGTGACCGCCAAGTAGAAGAGATAGAAGACGATCAGGAAGGGCTCGGTGCTATTGAAGAGCGAACCTTGATACTCCGCCGCACCCCAGGCCAGCGCCGCCACCAAGGTGAGCAAGAAGCTGGCCAGGTTGAGCAAGCGCCACGACTTGAACCAAGCAATCGCCAAGATCCCGGCGTTGACCACAATGTAGTAGCTAAAGAGCATGACATGGCTGCCCCCTTCGCTGGACGCTAGGATCGGTGCTAACAAGCCGCCGACCAGCGCCAGAAAGGCGAGGATCTGTGCATCGTTAAGCAGCGCCATCACGGCATAGGCGACACCCAGCCCAACCAGAATGGCAAAGGTAAGGGTGGGCGGCAACAACTCGTAGAGGCGATAGGCACCAAAGGTCGTGATATAGACGATGCCGATGCCACCACCGATCAGCGCCAAGCCGTAGACGCGTGATTTGTGACGTACCCGCCAGCCAATGCCCGCCAGGGCCACGCCGAGCAGCGCCGCACCGGTCAGCCGCAGTTCAATCGAGAGCCAGCCTTGGTCCGCCGCATATTTGACCAGGAAGGCCACGCCAAAAAAGAGCACAAACAAGCCGATCTGGACCATAATGTTCATGCGCGTGAACCAGGCGATCAGTGGATTGGGCTTGGCTGGAGGCCTGACCACAGGCGTGGGTGGCGCTTCGGGAGCTTTGAGCTTGGCGCGCTCTTCGTCGCTGAGAATATCCAGGATCGAACGGTCCGGCATCGCCACAGGCGCAACGACCTCGGACGTAACCGGTGGTTGGTTCGCTGGCTGGACAATGACTTGTGGCGCTTCCGTTTGCGTAGTCGCTGCGATTGGTGCAGCGCTGGATGCAGGTCGGAAGGTGGAGGTTGCTACTTGCTCACTCACCCGGTCCAACTGTTGCTGCATCTGACGCAGCCGCCCGCGTGCCCAACCAACGACGCCGATCAGGCCGACAAAGAGAAAGAAGCTGATAAAACAACTGAGTCCCGCAAAAAAATCGCTCATAAGGTTCCGTCATTTTGCACATCTACATTCAGGGGTCCCGATGGGACCATCAATACTACTCTACTCCTTGGTAAAGGAGAGTTCAAGCCAATAATAGCTGATCTTGAGGATCAAACCAACCACTTTCGATCCCTTGACTGCCAGAAATTTGGCAGTGAGGGAACAGTTGGCGGGTGGCAAGTGGCGGGTAATGGTTCAGACCCGCACTCTGTAACACAGATGGAAGGGAACTCGGATTTATGCGCTGCGTTTTCCGTGTCTCCTCGCGTGCCCTCGGTGTACCAGAAATCCGTACAGATACTATGATAACAAAAATGTAAGCGGTTGTAATGGATCGAACGATGTATTTTGTGGGTGATAAATTCAGAGCCGTCAGCGTCAGCGTACGTGGCCCGTGCTTACGCGTGGGGTTCTGAATTGTCCGTACGATCCGTGCCGAGGCGTGAGATTCAGAGCCGTTAGCGTCAGCGTACGGAAACCCGTGCTTACGCGTGGGGTTCTGAACTCGCATTTTTTAAGTTGCCTATGCGATACTATAAGAGCTATGACTCAATCTAATACGCTCTCACCTTCGCTGCGTAGCGGCAAAATGACAAAGACGATGGCCTACTATGCGGCGTTTATTACGCTCGGTTTGACCTTCGCTTCGATGGGACCCACGATCAATGGCTTGGCGGCTAATACGGGCAGCACGCTCAGCCAGGTCAGTGCGCTCTTTTTTCTGCGCGCCTTTGGCTACCTGCTCGGCTCGATTTTGGCCGGTCGCCTCTATGACCGCCGCCCGGGACATCCGCTGATGGCGGGTGCGCTGAGCGTGATCGTTGTGATGTTGATCGTCACCCCGCTGATTTCGTCACTCTTTCTCTTGTCGATTGTGTTGCTGCTGTTGGGGACGGCGGAAGGGTTGCTCGATGTCGGGGGCAATACGCTGCTAGTTTGGGTACACAGCCCAAATGTCGGACCGTTTATGAACGCACTGCACTTTTTCTTTGGCCTGGGGGCCGTGCTCGCACCGCTCTTGGTGGCCCAAGTGATGCAGTGGAACAACGATATCACCTACGTCTATTGGTCGATGGCGGTGGTGTTGGTTCCAGTATTAATCTGGATGGCCACGTTACCCAGCCCTGCTTCCATCCATCCCGAAAGTGAAGAGGGTGTCAGCGAGCCGGTCAACTATCGTTTGTTGGGCTTGCTGATTGTCTTTTTCTTCTTGTTTGTGGGCGTAGAAGTCTCCTACAGCAACTGGATCTTCAACTATGCCGTCAAGACCGAGCTTTTTAATGAGACGAATGCCGCCTATCTCAATTCGCTCTTCTGGGGGGCGTTTACATTGGGGCGTTTGATCGGCATTCCGATCTCCTCCTGGTTTCGCCCGCGCACCATCATCCTCACCGACTTGCTGGGCTGTATCCTCTTTGTCTCTGTTATCGTGCTGTGGCCGCAATCCGCAAACGTGCTTTGGGTTGGCGTGGCTGGGGCAGGCTTGTCAATGGCCTCGGTCTTTGCGGTGACTCTCTCCTGGGCCGAGCGACGGCTGCGACTGACCGCCTTCATCACCAGTTGTTTCTTCCTAGGCACGGGCAGCAGTGGTATGTTCTTTCCCTGGTTTATCGGTCAATTCTTTGAGAGTTCCGGTCCGCTGATTGCCATGCGGACGATTTTGATCGCCGATGTAGCGGCATTGGCCATCTTTGGGTTGTTGATGATCTATGGTGGAAAGCCGAGGTTACAGAAGGCGGCGTAGTCACGTAGCTGCAAACAAAGATAAGTGATATGCACTGGACGGGCACGAGGTGCGGCGGGTTAAAAGTTTGCTGCGAGAAAACATCACCCTCGCCGCACCTCGTGCCCCTACCGTTACACCGAAGAACTTTATTTACCGTGTAGTCACCACCCCCAATGCACCTCACCCAGTTCAAATTGATCCTTTAATTGCCGCCAGCCCTGACGCAAGCTGAAAAAAGCCCAAATAGCGCAGAGCATTGCCACGAGCAAACAAGCTGGGGCGGCCAGTCGAACTCGCCAGTCGGTGGCCGAAAGGGTGAGGGAGGAATTGGTCGAAGCGAGGAACGCTTGTACTTGCGTCATTGCGGCTTCGCCAAAGCCAGCGGCGGCCTGCGATTGTTCGAAGGCTCCGTGACGTAGCAGCAATTCGTCGTGAACGCTCATGCTGACGCCGATCACATGGTCGTAGAGCGTTTCATTGGTAAGGCGGCTGTTGAACCAACCTGTCAACAGTCGCCGACAATCCACCTGTTGCTTCTCCGCATTGTTCACCCGTTCGCAGGTCAGGGTGACGTTGCCCCAGAGATAAGAACCCAAGACTAGCCCTTCCAGCATGAGCAACGCCATCAGCACGCCCCAGCGAAACGGGCCAACCCGACTTCCCCGTTCATGACGAAATGCGGTCTGAGGAATCGGCCCTGGGATGAGCAGATCGCCGCCGACTACGATCCCGAGCAAACTACCGAGAAGCGCACCCGGTATCATCCACAGCGGACCGCCATTCAGTTCATAGACTTGCAACAGACCAAAGATCGCCCCGCCAATTGCCCCAAGCAGGAGCGCCCAGTGCGCCGAACGAAGCAAAGGTGCCCGGCGCAATTGGGTCGGAGGCGGAGGGATCGATGGTTTTGAATTCTTCATACTCTCTCTGTTCTTGCCTAACTGCGCAAATAGATCGCGCCCAGCGCCAGGCCAACCACTGCTGAGAATGGGATCAATACCAATGCCAGATAAAAACCGCCGCCATAAAAGGGATTTCTGAGGTTGTGCATCACGATTTCAACGATGTAGCAGAGAACTGCTGCAAGGCCAACCCCGATGCCAAATCCTTTGATTGCTCCGATCAACCAGTTCATCTTGTAGATTTCCTATTGCTTATTTCGCATCCTGCAAGATCGCAACAACTGCGTCACGCAATGCTTGGGTATCGCTTTCGAGCGGGCTTTTGACAATGACGGCACGTGTTTCATTCTTGCTTTTACTGTGCATAAAGATCGAGAGCAGGTAACCGTCCAATTCCCCATGTACCCAAATCGCACTGGTGCTGACTTCAGCGATCGGCTCAACGGTCCACTGCTCGGTGCTTGGTTTTAGGAGCGCCAGACGAGTGAGAGCAGTCGAGATATCGCCCCGCTGGATGGCAAAGTCGAGCCGTCGGTCGGTGCTGTTGATCTCGTAGTGCAACTCTTGCAGGGTGGTCTGTGCCCCTTCCTGGGTCATGATGCCTGCCAGCACGCCTACGGTGATGAATTCGGGCGCAAAATCGTTATCGGCCTCCTCGCTCCGTTCGGAAACGGGGAGGAACTTGCAGCCTTCACCCCGTTCGCCAGAGGCTCTCTGCTGAAAGAGCGATTCACCGAGCATGCTCTCCGCTTGCTGCAAAGAGAGTAAGGGGCAAGCATTGCTACCATTGATCACAGGCTTGCTCGCCGACACCGAGGCAGTCGGACCTTGGTTCAGCGCAAGCGCAGCCTCTATGATCTGCGAACGGACCTTGTCAACCTCGTCGTGCAGCACGCCGGTGAGATAGTTCACTCCACCAGTCTGGTTCGGGCTCAAGAGGAAGAATTGGTACCAGCCGTTGCCCGATTTGCCGGAGATCAGCACGGTCTCGTCACTTACATCGCTCACGGTTTCAACCTGCCAGCGCCCGGAGTTCCATTCGAGCGAGCCAAAGGTTTGTAAGGCGGTGACAAAGTCCTGCTCTTTGACGGCGTCGAGCAGTGCCGAGAGCGCATCGCCATCGGTGACACTGCCATTGGTCGATAGCTCTTGTACCATGCCGGAGATCAGTTGGTGCGCAGCCTTGGGTGGCACACTTCCAGCCAGCAAGCCAAAGGTGGTAAAGAGACTGGAAAAGTCGTCGGGCTGGATCTTCGTCTTATCACTGCGTGGAATGTATTTACAGCCTGTCCCCTGCGCATTGACAACCGGCTGGGCAGTGAGATCATCACCGACGATCTCCCCCGCCAGATCGAGCGATACAGTGTCACAGCCAACGCTGCTGGCTGTGGCGCTCATTTCGGGGTCGGCCAGTTTGCCTAGCACAACCTGCGAATAGGCGAGGACAGTCTTTTCAGCCACCCCGCTGCCCAGGCGAGCGGCGACGATATCGAATTCACCTCCCTGGTGGCTGACGAGTAGCGAGAAGTATCCTTCATCCAGGGTTTGCCAGAACCAGAGCAGTTCGTCGCGCGGGTCATCCTTGGACAGTTCGAGTTTGCGAACTTTGAATGAGGGGCTGGTGCTGGCATGGGTGTACAACACATGGGTCCAACTGGCAAAATCCCCGATATTAAAGGTGCCATAGAGATAGTCGAAGGTGCTGCCATCGTCCTTGGGATTGGCCGCAGCCAGGACCTCGGCCAGCGCAATCATATCCCACCAGTCGGACTGATAGGTGCCATTGGTCGAGTAGAGAATTTCGCCGGTCAGATGGGCGGCGACCACGGCATGGCCGGAATTGAGATCCGTCAGAACGTGCGTTTGCTCGGGATTGGCGGTGGGCGAAGGTGGTTGGCGATTGGTAAAGCCGCAGAAGCCAGTCAGCCCTTCACTCATATCCTTGTTTTGGAGTGGACCAAAGAGAATATTGCCAACCGCGCCGTTCTCGTTGACTGGCTCTTGCAGAATGGCGGCGGCATCGTAGGCGGTAAAATTGGGGCAACGATCCACATAAACAGGCGCAACGAGCGATGAAGCAGTGACCGGCTTATCGCTTTCAAGCAGCTTGGCGACCTTAGAAATCAGGATCGCCTGCATCTCTTCGGCTGTATGCTCTGGGCTGACCAGTGCCTGCATTGCAATTCGTTGCTCCCCATTGACTGCGTAAATTCCCGTCAGGTGATGACCGCTGCTTGTCTCTTGCCAATACCACAATGCACCACTGCCTAACATTGAGAGATACTCACGCCTTACACCCTGACGATTGCTCTCGGCATTGACCAGCGCCTCCATGTCGGTCATGCCGTATTGGCTGATGAAGTCGTTCAACTTGCCATGATCGCGGTCAAGGATGGCAAAGGCGAGGTACATCCAGGGATCGGTAGCACTGCCTACGGGCCAGATGGTTACTGCCACATATTGATGTTTGCCTTTTGGGCCATAGGTGGGGAAAAGGTCATCGGAGGCAGGCACGTTGCTGGAGGATTTGCTGGCATAGGTGCAGTAGCCATACTGGTTTCGTCGATGGTCGGGGTCGAGTCCACCGCTTCATCCAGGATCTCCTCGGCATCGTCTGCCGAGAGGCCAAAACATTCTTGCAAGCGGGCCGAGCCTATTTCTTCCAACGTAGCGCCGGCACTCTGCGCCCGGGCGGGCTGAATCGGTAACCAGAGTTGGGCAAAAAGCAACGTCAACAACAAAATGCGAAACGATTTCATGCGTGCGAACCTCCCATCAGGCGGACTGCAATGCCGCCGATCAATGCACCGGCCAGCGCAAAGCCGGGAATCAGAATAAAAATGACAAAGTAACCTCGACCACCTTCGAAGTTAGAGATGCCCATCGCTTGGCTTAGTGGATCACCGAGGACAGCACCCAACACACCGCCCAGCACCAAGCCGAGAAAAATGCCAATCAGATAGCGCCCCCAACTTGGAGAGACCGTGCCTGGCAGCGCTGGGAAAATGGCGCGCAACAACAGCCACAACGAGAATGCAATCGAAAGACGAATGACAAAACTGGCGACAGCAAGCATTCCTTGTAGCTGCGCCACATTGGCGTCAGGCGCATTCATGCCGCCGATCAGCCATCGGTTTACTGCACTGCTGGCAATGTTGGTGAGCAACAAAAGTCCAAAGCCAAACAAAGCCCGTCGCGCGCTTTGCGGCTGCTGACCCATGCGCTCAAAGGCCAGATAAATTCCCATCAGACAAACGATTATCGTCGGGAACTGCCAGCCGAGATCCTGTAAGAAACCAGGGAGAAACGAATCCATGTGTGCTCTCTTTCTGTCGATCATTTTGTACATCCTTGGCACCAGGATAACAAATTTCAAGAAAGATGTAATGGATCGAAAGACGTACTAAGGAGGTTGATTTTAGGGAAGAGGGACACGGAGAATCAAGAAGTTAGTGACGTAAGTCCAGATTTTAGCCTAACGGGCTATCCTACGCGAACCCATGGGCAGCGCCTTGGGGTGGATGACGTCCTTCTCTATCCCAGGGCGCTGCCCATGGGTTACCCTACACCGCCCCGATGGGGCTAGGTGTCGAATCGCCAATTGGGGTAAAGAAGGGAATAAAGTAAGCTGTCGGATAGCAAGTTTCTCTCCGTGCCCTCCGTGCCTCCTCAGCGCCCTCTGTGTAGTGCTTTACCCTTGACTCTCAATCTCCGCAAACCATTGGCGCAGGACTTGGGCGTGTTGGGGTAGGGCGATCTCTGGATCTTCGATTTCGGGGTGCCACTTCTTCTCCCATTCGACTGAGAGATAGCCCTGATAGCCATTTTTGTGCAGCAGTTCGATCACGGCGCGGTTGGGAACTTCGCCCTGACCCATCAGCACCAGTTGCCACGATCCATCCGGCTTGCGGATGCCATCTTTGAGGTGAACGTGGGCAGTACGAGCGCCGATCAAGCGCCAGGTCTCCTCGATCGACTCGCCCATGCGGAAGGGATGGTGGACATCCCAGATCACCTGGAAGCGGGGGTGATCGACCTGTTGCAAGACGCGTGCTACTTCGGCCCCACGGCAAAAGGCATCATGGGTTTCGAGCAGCACAGTTACGCCTTGCACCTCAGCCAGTTGCATCGACTGGGCGATGCTTTCCGCCACCCAGTTGATCGTCTCGTCGAGCGTGGCGTTGGCGAGCACGTTGCCGCCAAAGATGCGCACATAGGGTGCGCCCAGTTCGTTGGCTAGTTCAAGATAGTGGCGCAACTCTTCGATTTGGCCATGCCGTTCGGCGCGGTCAGGTGAGGAGAAACGCACCGACGTGCCCAGGCCGATGATCTCGATCTGGTGGCGTTGCATCGTCTCCTTGATCTGGCGGCGGCGCCCGATCGGCATGATTGAAGGAATAATCTCGCCATCCAGCAGACGCACTTCCAGGGCACGATAGCCATTGGCGGCAGCCATCTCAGCCGCCTTGTTGAGCGTCCAATTGGGGCAGCCAAGCGTGCTAAAAGCAAGTGGGTAGAGGTCGGACATAGGTGGCTCCTTGTTTAATCGGGGTTGCTGTGAAATTGATAGCAACATTATGGCACAAATGCCATCGTCTCTACACCTTTCCCAGTTCCTCCTGTGTAGGAATTCGGTAATTCAACTGCCAAATCGAATCAGCAGGCGGCTGGCGATGGTCATATTGCATGGAGCGGAATTCAGCCAAGCGTGGAAGAACTTCTGCGGCCCAAATCTGCTCAATTTGCATGAAACTCAGTCGTTGGCGTTGCGCAGGCTGGTGAAGCTGATAATCAGCCAACAATTGAGCGGCTTTTTCACCGAGCCAGCGCACCTCGTCGGCAACCATACGCTCACCTACACGACGATCGGCGAGACGGGCATTAGGACCCATCGCAAAGTGGGGACCAGGTGCATCTTCGGCTGGGAAGCGTGAAACGTCCACACATTCGGCTTCGAGCGCCCAAAGCAGCGAAGTTTCTACCTTCCCTGCGTGGTCACCCGTCGCCTTGCCATCTCCATCAAAGCCGGGTTGGTTGGCTTCAAAGTCGGGCAGACCGTAAAGGCGCATCGCAAAATGGGGTTGCAAGATCTCAAGCAAGGTCTTCAAGTCCTGCCAGTTAGGGCCATAGTGACCGGTCAGCAGAATCGCACCCTGAAATCCAAGTGCATCGGCTGCACGTAGGTGATAACAAACATTCTTAAAGTGAATCCAAGGAGGAACAGCCGTCAGCCAGGGGCGCGCTTCACCCGCCCAGTCGGCTGCCCAGCCCGCATAGAGACCGATTTCGTGAATGTGCCAATAGTCAGGTGGGGCGACGATGCCGCCATATTCTTGTGCAGTTCGACAGCAGATTGCGTGAGCTTTGAGTGCATCCAGCCCCAGTGTGTTCTGCGGACCATGGGGTTCACACAATCCATAGGCAAAGTAGACAATCGGACATGCTACCAACGCCGCTTCCAACTGATCGGGAAACATTCGTTCCCAGCGCACTTCTCGCATGGGTAATTCCTTTGTGAATGAACTGGCCTAAAGAATGAAAAAGGGAGAAAAAGAGAGTGGAGCTCAGAGATTGGAGATTTTTCGCCAATCTTCAACCTCTGGTTTCATTTTATCGCTTCTGCCTTGTGTAAGATATTACGCAATACCTTTGCCCACGGTTCCGGCATATCCATAAACGAACCATGATGCCCTGGGAAGACCGCCAACTCGCAGCCGAGACGTTGGGCCAGAATTTGCGAGGTTTCGGCGTACCAGCGTTTTTTGTCGAGTGATTCTTGACCAGCGGCCATGATCACGTTGACGCCGCTGCGTTTGATTCCCTCGACGTCGGGCAGGTAGTTGGTGACCGGCAAGAGTTCTTGTTTGATCAGAAAGTCGCTGTAGACTTGCGGGCTGATGCGTGGCTCCGACTGCATGTCAGCCTGGCTGCGACCAGCGCGGGCGGCCTTGATCAGTTGGATCACGGGAAGGCCGGTGCCGATCAGGAAACGCAGGGCAGCGATGGTAGACCCGAAGTGGAAGGAGGTGAGATAGACGCTGGCGTAGAAACGTTGCCACATCTTGACCTTGGGGTGGACACGCACGATCGGCGGCTCGTGGGCAATCACGGCACGCACGGCTTGCGGTTGGGTCTTAGCCAGGTCCAGGGCAATGACGGCACCGCTGCTGTTGCCAAAGATATAGGCCGACTGCTCGCCCACGGCCTGGAGCACGGCCACCACATCGCGGCTTTGCTGGCTGATCTCGAAGTTCTGCGGATCGTTCATCGTGCTGCGGGCGTTGGCGCGGCGGTCGTAGGTGATCACCTTGTACTCGTCGGCGAGGATCTGCGCCACCAGCGTGTAACGGTCCGCATCACCGCCAGCGCCGGGGATCAGAATCAGTGGTTTACCCTGGCCACGCACCTCGTAGTAGAGCGAGTCGCCTTCGCTGGTCACACGGCCTTTTTGTACACCTATCTGATTCATTATCATCGCCGCACCATTTTAATTTAGTAAGCTTTGCCTCTAGATAAAAAGTTAGGGTTCCGTATTTCATGATTTCCGTGTTTATGAAAAAGGCTTTGTAAACCTTGTCCACCGAGAAATCAACCGTGCCGTCCCTCCCTGGAAGATAGATTTGTCATTCTGAGGAGCGGCTGTTTGCGACGAAGAATCTTGCGTTGTCCGACCAGGATTCTTCGCTCAAAAAAGCCTTCGCTCAGAATGACAGGCTATCTCACGGGTTTCCTGGTCGATTTTTTCGGCCAACCCGAACCCAACACTCTCAAGAAACCAACCCTGTCGCTTGTCCCAGAAAGATCGACCTGTCATTCCCGTATGGAATCTCCAACGAGGTCTGACACGGAATGCCGAAGATTCCATACGGGCCTACATGACAGCCCCTCTCACGGAGTTTCTTGATTGACTTTTTCGGCAGCGCCGAACCCGACACTTGTAAGGAACGCAAATCGGGGAACACAGAAGTATGCAAAATTTCCTCTGGCTTTATAGATTTTATGGACCGAATCGTTACCAGATCACCAGAGATTCGGCACCAGGCGGTAGTGGACTTTTTGGGTGTACTCGGTGTAGCCGGGCAGGTCTTGGCGCAGGATGCGCTCTTCGTCGAGGATGCGCCAGGCGAGGACAGGCACTTCGAGCGCCACAATCAGCAAGCCCCACCACGAGCCGAGGGCCAACGGGACACCAGCAACCATGATCAGCACGCCGACGTACATCGGGTGACGCACCAGGGCGTAGGGTCCGGTGGTGATAACTTTCTGGTTTTCCACTGTTTCAATCGTCGAGCCGCCGTAGCTGTTGGCGCGGAAGACAAGCAGGTTGACGTACAATCCCAACGCCACCATCAGATCGCCGAGCAATACAATAGGCGTCGGCACAGGCGACCAACCAAAACGATGGTCGAGTGCACAGAAAATAAATAAGGCAGGAATGACCACGATTGCCAGCGTCATGATGATCTTCTGGGCTGGAGATTCCTCGGAGGCAGGGCCAAACTTCTTGCGTCGTTCGAGCAGTTCGGGGTCGTAGAGGGAGAGGTAGACGCCAATACCGTTGACCGCCACTAAAAAGACGACAATAAAGAGCCAGCCTTGCCAGTAGTTGAGCGTCCACGCCGGGAGAAAGAGCAACAGTCCAAGCGCGACCACACCGATCGCAAAAGTCCTCAACGTAGGAAGAATAAGCTTTTTCATGGTTCATTTCCTTTCTGTGCTACTTCACAAACGCAGTCGCGAAACCACCCCAGGCACGCTTTCCCGTGGTCTCGTTGCCCAGCGTCTGCTGTTCGCCCAATGTCAACCCGCAACTGCGCAGCAACTCCGCAACTTGTTCCCGTGAAGGCGGTGTGCTATCGACGCCAAACTTGAACGGTTCACCTGCCGCCCTCGTGCTAGCCCGGGCATACCGCCAATAGAACGCATTCGATGTAAGCGACTCGCTGCTAAAGTAGTCAAAGGCAATCAGGCTGCCTTTGGCACAACTAGCAACCTTACGCAATGTCTCCTCAATCGCCTGCCGCTCCAGATAAATGGTCACGCCCTCCCACAAGAAGAGCGTCGGTTGGCTGCGATCAAAACCGGCGGCCCCGAGGCGTTCAAGCCAATCTTCCTTCTCGAAATCAGCCGGGACAAAGGTGACTACGGTCGTGTCGATGCCGCTCTGCGTCAGCGCTTGGCGTTTGATGGCTTGCGTCTGGGGTGTATCGACCTCGAAGCAGCGGACATCCGCCTGCTTGGGCAAACGGTAAGAGCGGGTGTCGAAGCCCGCGCCGAGCGTAACAAATTGGGTGACATGGGCAAGGGAGCGGGCTACCACACTGTCGAAAAATGTCTGGCGGGCCGAAGCTTCATATTGGATCGGAATTTCACCCTCGAATGGATAGCGGAAGGCTTGGGGCACAAAACCGGTGAGTCGATGGGCAAAGAGCATTGGCCCTGCGCTCAGACGAACGGCCAGCGGCGAAATACCAGGCACTGCCAACAGCAGCCGATTCGCCGCCTCATCCTGACGAGTTCCCAGGTTGTGCATAAACCAGCGCGCCGAAAGCGGTCCCTGCGCCGTCCCCGACACACCCGATCTTCTGCCAATCAGCAGCAATTTGCCGACCCAAATCACGTAGCCCAGTAAAGTAACTGGAAAAAGCACAATATTTAGCAAGTAAAAAACAGTCGCTGCGAAAAAGGTACGCATGCAAACTCTCCCTCACGCCGCTCACGAATCATCCAGCCACGGCCCTGTGAGTGACATGAACCGTGCCACACTCACTATGCTTTACCCTCAGCTTGTAATGTCATCGCCCAGATCTTCACAGCTTCGGCGTCGGTGCGCAACAAAGAATTGGGCGACGCCCCTAAGACGCGTTCAATTGCATCCATGTAGGCGGCGTGGGTAGCCACAATGGCGTCCACACACTCCACTTTGCTCGGCGTTTCAAGTAAGGTGAGCAGCAACTGAGCGTGGGTGTTGCTCATCCCGTGCTGAAGGGCAAGGATGATTTCACCCGCTTGTTCGGGGTAGGCAGTCGTAAAGACCCCTTCTTGAATGCCCTGGCGCACGATCGCAGTCAGCAAGGGAGCGCGCTGCTTGATCACCGCATCATCCACCTTCTGGCGGACAATGGCATTGTCATCGTGATACCAGACCTTAACCAGTTGCGCCACTGAACGTTTCTGCGCCATGCGTAAGCGGTCCAGAGTCGTAAAGAAACCCTGGAGTTTTTCGAGCGCTGACAGCTGCGCATCCTCGATCAGGGGCAGAAGCGGCTTTTCCCCCTCTTCCTGGATGCGGGCGATAAAGGCATCCAACACCGCTGGTTTCGAGTCAAAGTAATGGTAAAACGCCCCGCTGGAAATCTTGAGTTCGGTCAGGATGTCGCCAATCGTCATCCGCTCGTAGCCCTTGCTATAGATAAGCTGTTGCGTGGCATCAAGGATCTCGTTGCGTTTTTCGATATACTCCTGCTCTTTAAAGATACGCGCCATAAGGCTCCATAATTAATAAACCGAGTCTCTATTTATTTTTAGTATACGCCTGTTATGGTTGGTTGTCAAGGGAGGACAAAAAGCCATTCAGAAACCCGCACGTCAGTAAGGGGCCACCGTACGCTAACGCTAACGGCCCTGAAGCAACAAATCCTCCGTTATCCAATTTGACACTTCCTACATGCTGTGCTACTGTTGCGTCACCTTATCAATAAACCTTATTCTGCGTAAAGGAGGCGCAACGATGATCCAAATCAGCGATACCCGTGCGAAGACAACGATGACCATTGTTTCTTCTGCCTCGTTTGGACCATGTGCGCCTGCTGCTGAGTAAGAGTTACCTTTCGATTTTTCAAGCCGCAGCGCATCTAACTGATGTCTGCGGCTTTTTTGTTGCTTGAGTTTGCCGTCCTGTTGGATGGGCAAGCTGCTTTGAGATCAAGCGACGTAGACATCGGTTGAAGACTGATGTCTACGTCGCTTTTTTTGTTTCCCGCAGAACAAGATTGCAATCTTGTTCTACATCTCATCACTATGACCAATGCTCAACTGATGCAACTCCACATCACAACCCTCTATCGCTTTGACGAAGGTGGACGTTTGTTGGCAACCAACGAACTAGGCTTTCCGACTGCGCCGCGCTTCTACTTGGGTAGAACGACGGAAGGGAACTTCTGGCGCTTTCGGCATGATTTGCCAGCAACCATCTGTCAGCGACTCGAAGTATTATGTCAAGCCGAGCCGGTTGCAGCCGACCTGAGGACGCCGCTCGAGCAATATCTTGCCATTCGTCGGGTGCTGGAAGAGGATGCGCCGATTGAGCATGAATATCGTGGGCCGGCCTATTGGCTACCAGAACGAGTCTCAGAGCAGCGCAACGCGTTCTTGCTCGATGAAGGAAACCTGCACTTGGTTGAGCCACACTTTGCCTGGCTGCTGAAACCAGGAGAATTTCAACATGCTGCCCCGGTTGCCGCAGTGGTTGAGGATGGCAAGGCTGTTTCGATCTGCTTTTGTTCACGCATTCCGGGCCAAGCAAGCGAGGCAGGACTCAATACAGTCGAGGCATATCGCGGCAGAGGCTATGCGGCGGCGGTGGTTGCACGTTGGGCAGTGGCTCTGCGTCAACAGGGCTATCTCCCCCTCTACAGCACCTCGTGGGACAACCTGTCCTCGCAAGCGGTGGCACGTAAGTCGGGTGCAATCTGTTATGGAGAGGATTGGAGTATGGATTGAGATTGCGGATCGATCTTTTTTACTACTGTTGGCATGGGAAGTATATCGCCTGACTTGAAAGGAGGAGTGATGCAACGTTCTATAGTTCGACCAAGATTTGGGATATTGTTTGTTCTGTCGATATTGCTTTCGCTGGTTGCGGTAGGTTGTGGCCCAGAATCATCAGCCAGCAAACAAGCGGAATTGGGCAGTGCAACCGTTCGCTGGGCAACGTGGGATCGCAACAGTCCGGCGGAGACGATGTTAGTCAAACAGTTTCAGGAAGAGAACCCGCAGGTGGAATTTAAACGTGAGGAGATGACCAGTAACGCACTCAACACGCTCAAAGCAGCACCGCCCGATCTGCTCAACATGGACATCCGCTACGAGTTCAACACCCTACTCGATCAGGGGAAACTTGCCGACCTCAGCGACCTTTGGGAAGAAACTGGTTTGCACGACCAGATCCCTGCCAGCTTACAACGGTTGAGCGAGCGCGATGGCAAACAGTTCTATATCCCCTTCGGTTTTGGCTGGGTAGGCTTCTACTACAACAAACAGATCTTTGCCCAATATAACCTCCAACCACCCGAGAATTGGAGTCAGTTTTTGCTGCTCTGTGAAACCTTAGCACTGAACGGCGAGACACCACTTGCCTTGGCAGGTGCCGATCCGTGGTCGAGTTATGAGTGGTTCGAATACCTTGACCTGCGCCTCAACGGGCCGGAATTTCACCGCAATTTGCAGCAGGGCAAAGAGAGCTTTCAGGATGAGCGAGTGCGCAACGTGCTGGAAAGCTGGAAATCGCTCTTCGATTTGGGCTATTTCGTCCAAGGTGCGAAGACGACCCAAGGATTGTCAGCCCTGACCAGCATCATGCGCGCCGAGAAGATCGAAATGTTGAATCGAGACCGGGCTGTGATGGCGCTCAGTGACGCTTATTACGCCAGCCAATTGCCGGCACCCTTTATGCAACAGGTCGGCTTCTTCCGCTTCCCGGTCATCGACCCGTCACTGCCTGTCGCCGAAGCAGTCGATGCCTTTGGTTATGTCATTCCTGTGGGGTCAGACAATCCATCCCACGCCATCGCCTTTCTGCGCCAGGTCAGCACGCCGCAATCGGCGCTGTTGGTGGCACAACAGGGAATCTTCTCGTCTGTCACCTACGCACCGAGCCGCAAAGATGTGGAACTCAGCGGCACCCGCGCCGATCAGCAAGGGGCAATGGCCATGATTCAAGCGGCAGATGAAACCGTGCCTTACCTCTGGCTGGCCTTGCCCGATCCAACCTGGGGCATGATGCAATACCACTTTACCCGCTTTGCCACGACCTGGGATGTGGATGCGTTTATGGGCAAGTTGGAAGAAGCAAGGCAGGAGGGGATCAAAAAGGGCTTGTTCAAAGAACAGTAAAGACAAACCCCTCCCTAACCCTCCCCTGATAGGTGAGGGAACTGTCACAGGAAGGATTCAGTTTGGTGGACAGAAGAGCAAACAAAATCTGCCCCTTCATGGTTCCCTCCCTTTGGGCGGGGAGGGTTAGGGAGGGGTTCTGTGGGCATTACCCACAACCATGATTGCGGAGCCAACGCACATGATTGACCAACCAAGTTTGAGTAAAGAAGCGATCAGGGCAGCCGTGCTCGCCAGCCACCATCTTTCCCTCACCGAGTTGGAGTTTCTGCCGCTGGGAGCCGATGGTCAGGCTTGGGTCTACCGAGCGGTTGCCAACGATGGCACTCGCACCTTTGTCAAGCTGAGAACGGGGAAGGTCAAAGAAGCCGGGCTGTTGATTCCGCACTACCTGCAACAACAGGGAATCGCCCACATCGTAGCGCCAATTCCAACGGTCGATCAGACGCTTTGGCAGCAGGTGGACGAGTTTGCGCTGGTGCTTTATCCCTACGTGGAAGGGCACACTGGTCTGGAGCGTGGGCTTTCACCGGTGCAGTGGCAAGAGATTGGTGCTAGTTTGCGCCAGATTCACGCAACAAAAATACCGTCCTCACTGGCCGAAGAACTGACGTGTGAAACGTTTATACCTGACTGGATGGACTCGCTCCAGCGCAGGATCGTTACGATACACACTCAGGTCGACCGAGATCCAATCGCTGCGGAACTGGCAAACTTCTGGCAAAAAAAGGCTAGTGTGATCGAACAGCTTGTAGCGCGAGCGGAGGAATTAGGGTGGCAAGTATGCAAGCGCTCACTGCTCCAGTTCCTTTGCCACGCCGACATCCATGCCGCCAATCTCTTGATCGATCCTCACAACCAGCTTTGGATCGTCGATTGGGACCAGACCATGCTCGCCCCCAAAGAGCGGGACTTGATGTTTGTGATCGGCGGCGGTGTTCTAGGCCCGAGCCGTCCTGAGGAGGAAGCCGCCTTTTTGCTGGGATATGGGGCGAAGAGATCGATCAACAGGCGCTGGCCTATTATCGTTATGCCTGGGCGGTGCAAGACATTGGGGCCTTTGCCGAAGACGTCTTTGCCCGACCGGAATTAAGTGAAGCAGCCAGGGCGCAGTCACTCCGCTATTTCAAAAGCCTCTTCGATCCGGGCATGATCGTTGAAACGGCACTACAAAGTAAATGTTAATCAATGAGATCAACTGTATGAGCAATCTACCTAACCTCCAAAACGATTTTCAACTGCGAACACCTACTGTTAGTGATATTCCAGACTTGGTTGCCTTACACAACAAGTGTTGGCGAGCGCTGTCTGGCAACGATGTAATGACCGAAGCAATCCTTCGTTCTGAATGGGAGTCTCCCAGCTTCGATCCAGAACGTGACTGTCATCTGGCAATCTCTGCGGCAGGGCAGATTGTGGGAATGGCCAACATTCATAATCGCCCACCCTATGTCAACTACTACTCTGATGTTCAAGTTGATCCAGAATGGCAGCGGCGGGGCATTGGCAGTGCATTGAACCAGTGGGTCGAAACAAGCATCGCAGCCCGTTTGGCGCAAGCGCCAGCCGAAGCACGAGTCCAAGTGAATGGCAATATTCTGAGTACGCACATGGCAGCCCGTCAACTGTTGCTCGATCAGGGCTATCAGCATACGCGCAGCTTTTACGAAATGGACGTCGTGTTAACAACGCAGCCTGCGGCCCCCACCTTTCCAGAGGGAATAACACTCAAGCCCTTCAACCCAGACCTGGATAAGGAAGCTGCCTATCTCGCTCATCAGGATGCCTTTCGTGACCACTATGGCCACGTCGAAACGAGCTTCGAGCAAGGCTTTCCGCAGTGGTGGCACCATATCACCGAGCATCCGCATTACGATCCGACAGCCTTTTTCCTGGCGATGGATGGCAACGAGATTGCAGGCTACATCTTTTGTTATCCCCAGGATTACGAGTTTGCGGAGATGGCCTGGATCGATACGTTGGGTGTGCGTCGTCCCTGGCGCAACCGCGGCTTGGGGGTGGCGCTGCTTCGCCATATCTTTGGCGAAATGGTCCGCCGCGGTCAAAAACGAGTTGGCTTGGCGGTAGATGCCAGCAGCCTGACCGGGGCGACGCGACTCTATGAAAAGGCTGGCATGAAAACCTTTCGTCAATTTGACCGCTACAGCAAGGAACTTCGTCCCGGCAAAGATTTGACTACCCAAGAGGTGACCACGTGAAGATAGCGACCATCCACAGTACGCTGGATGCCGATGCACTGCAAACAATGATTCTCTCGCGCTACGATCTTGGCGAAGTGTACTGGTGCAAGTTCTGGCAGCGTGGGCTCAACGATACCTATATCGCCAAAACTTCCACAGGCAAGTTTGTGCTGCGCGTCTATCGCGCTGGCTGGCGTACGCAGGAGGACATTCAGTATGAGGTCGCCATGCTCGATCATCTACACCAGGCAGGGATTCGTGTGGCCAGTGCGCTCCCAGACCGCACTGGCCAGGCGATCCACCAGATCGAGAGCATTGAGGGGGAACGGTATGCTGTATTGTTCAGCTTTGCAGCAGGCAAGCCGATTCCCTTTGACAATGCCGAGCAGAGCGAACGTTTTGGCGCACTGATAGCACAGATTCATCAAGCCAGCGACCGCTTTGTTTCACCCTACCGTCGCTTGGTGCTCGATCTCAACCATCTGATCTACGAGCCAATGGCGGCCATTCTGACCCATCTCGAAGCGGAGGCAGAGCGAACGATACTACAACAATCAGCGGAACGGCTCGTCGCCAAACTCAGCTCACTTCCCCTGTCTGCTCTCGATACCGGCTTTTGTCACGGCGATACCCACAACTGGAACGCCCACGTGGGTGAGGATGGCAGTATCACCATGATTGACTTCGACTGTTCGGGCGTGGGCTGGCGTGCCTATGACTTGGGCGTCTTTTTATGGTCATCGCTGTGGGAGAAGAGCAAAGAGACAGCTTGGCAGCCATTTCTGCGTGGCTACACGAATGAACGATCTTTAAATGAGGCAGAGAGCGCTGCGATTCCCCTGTTCGCCTGGGCGCGCCAGCTTTGGTTCTTGGGCTTGCGCATGGCCAACAACCCAGTCATCTGGGGCTATGCCTGGACAGACACACAGAATGAGTTGAAATTTTTACAACGTCTAGAGGAGAGCGCCGGATATGACCCTAACATTTAGAAATTATGTCAACACAGTCGACAAGGTGCAAATGCTCAAGCTAGCTCACAGCACCGCTGGCACCAATCTACATCTGATCGACCTGCCCTATCGCCTCAGTTCGTGGACATTCGATCACCCAGCCAATGTCGCACTTTGGCACGATAAAAATGGGGCACTATGTGCCTGGGCTGCGTTGCAAACGCCGTTTTGGGCGCTGGACTATTGTTACCTGCCTGATGACCCAACGTTACATCCTACCATTCTGGCTTGGGCGGATGAGCAGGCCAGAAAGCTTGTGACACGAACTGGCGACTACGAAGGGGGTCGTCCATGTTGGTTTGTCAACGTCTTTCCCGACCAGACGGAGCGCATCGCCGACTTGGAGCAGTTCGGTTTTGCCTGCCAGTCGGATGTGGGGGAGAACAGTTGGTCAAAGCTCTTTATGCGCCTAGCTGCTGTTGCCGAGCCTTCTGCACTTGCCTTGCCAGCGGGTTTCAGTGTCCGTCCCTTAGCTGGCGAAGCAGAAGCAAGTGCCTATGTAGCGCTCCATCAAGCGGCCTTTCAAAGTAAAAGCATGACCATTGATTGGCGCAAGCGCACGCTGCAACATCCAGCCTATCGACCCAACCTGGATCTGGTGGTTGAGGCCTCGAATGGCGAGTTGGCCGCCTTCTGCATCTGTTGGTTCACTCAATCTGGTTTCGACGGTCAACCGGCTGGTCAGATCGAACCGTTGGGCGTGGCTGAGCAATATCATCGTCATGGGCTAGGGCGAGCGATTCTTCTGGAAGGGATTCGCCGCTTGCGAGCACAAGGCGCACAAAACATCTATGTGGAAACCGATAATTACCGCGACGCCGCCATGGCACTCTACGAAGCGGTCGGCTTTCGAGTACACAAAGATGTGTTGGTTTACCGCAAAGATTATGCGTGAGGTGGAAAGGATTAGTAACTCTTATGAAAACACAACTTTCTGATGCAAATTACCACGGCGACTTAGGTGACGGCTTGATCTGCCGCTGGTCGACTGCTGCTGACTGCGAAAAAATCGGCACACTGATGGGCACGGTCTTCCGCCGCAGCCCGACCGCCCCGCTCAACATTCGCGCCGCAGATGAAGCTCGCATCTTTATGAGCGACAAATTTCCTTGGGCAGGTGCCGGTGATATCGCAGTGGTTGAAGATACGAGCAAGCCGGATGCGCCGATTGTGGCATGTACGAGCGTTTGGCACCATCAATGGAGCTATGGCGGCATTGGGTTTGGCGTGGGGCGACCGGAAAATGTGGCAACGGCGGCTGGCTATCGCAACCGTGGCTTGATCCGGGCACTCTTTGCGATGTTCCATGCGCGCAGTGCGGCGGAAGGTCATCTGGCCCAGGCAATTACGGGTATACCCTATTACTACCGCCAGTTTGGCTATGAATATGTGCTCGATTTGAGCAGCTTTCGCGCCATCCCGATCACGCGCATTCCTGATAAAAAGCCTGAAGAATGCGACAACTATCAGTTACGCTTAGCTACCCTGGAGGACGTTCCATGGTTGCTAGCGCTCTACAACCAATTGCGCACTGCCAACTTAGTCTGGCATGAAACAGACGAACGCTACTGGCGCTATCACATCGAAGGCTGGGAGGATCCAGTTGTGCAGCAGAAGGGTCCAACTGCGGTCGGCTTTTATGGGCGCGTTTATCTGATTGTAGATGAGAAGCAGGAGCGATGCGGCTATGCCTGGCTGGGAGCCAAACGCTGGAGCGAGTCACTCGGTGTGTATGCGTTGCAATTGGCCAGTCATGTCAATTGGCAGGCGGCTTTCCCTGCACTGTTGCGCTTGCTGCGCCAATATGGCGAAACGCTCGCAGTCATTGAGGAAAACAGCGAGCCGTTTCGCACGGTCAACTTTTCCTATCGCCCGGGTGATCCGATTTCTGCTCTTCTGGACGAGCGTTTTGAAGGAAGCTCAGAACCGCCCTATGCCTGGTATTTGCGGGTCGCCGACATCCCAGGCTTTGTGCGACATGTTGCACCGGTGCTGGAAGAACGATTGGCACGCTCAATCCTGACTGGCCATACGGGCGAGTTGCGGCTTAGTTTTTATCGCAGTGGCTTGCGACTGCAATTTGACAATGGGAAGCTACTGGTCAGCGAGCCGTATCAGGCCCCTGTCGATCAAGAGGAGGAGCATGGCGGCTGTCCACCCCTCGTTTTTCTGCAACTGCTCTTTGGCTATCGCAGTTTGAGTGAGTTACGTGCCGTCTTTCCTGATGTCTGGGTCAAGCAAGAGGCTGTGCTGCTGATCAATACGCTCTTTCCCAAGGTGCCGTCATGTGTCTATGGGTTGAGCTTTACGTGAATCAAAGCAACGATTCAAGCATACCACAACAACGAATTAGGAAAGGAGCGAAAAATGCCCAACCAAATCTTCGTTACTGTCTTCATTCCTTGTTGTTTTACGAAGGGCTGAACAGTTATGAAAATTCACCCAACTTGGCGAGTCGCGTATGTAACATCAACGAATAAGTGAGGGAATATGCAAGCACAAGCACGCGCTTGGTGGAAGCAGGGAACACAACTGGCACAACAAGGTCAGCAAAAAGTGGAGTTATTTGATCAATTGGTCAATCAACTGGCTGACCCAGATATGCACGTCCTGATTCCATCGATTTGGGGGTTGCAACAGGCGGGACCACTGGCCATCCCAGCGCTGATCAAAGGCTTGACGCACCCACATACCAAAGTGCGCCGCAACTGCGTAGATATTATCGACCACGGCGGCTATGGCGCAGATGGACGCTGTATCGAAGCACTTTTGCCGTTATTGTACGACCGCATTCCCCACATTCGCCGCGCAGCTTGGCATACGCTCTTTTGCGAGCGTTGCCAGGATGAGAGCAAGTGCGAGGTCATGCCCGCAGAGAAGTTGGACCAAGTGGCGTTGCTCATTGAAATCGGCATCCATGATCCAAACCCAAAGCTGCGCGGGCAGTTGATCGATGATTTGCGTAAGTTACGGTCTGATCCACGTGCGGAGCAAGCGCTGACGAATGCGAAACAATTGAGTGCGTGACCGAGCAGGAAACTATCGTATGCATGAGCAACTCTTACAGGAAATCCTAACCTGCTATAAATTGACAGGTACAACCGCTCATTCGTTGCGCAGCTACATTACCATTTTACTATGAGTCAATTCGTTAGCGAGTGGATGAGGGTCGTCATTAGAGTTGAATGGTACACAAGGAGAGAATAGTGCAACTCCATCTTTTTAGTTCACCGGGAGAGCGGGACATTCGCTATATCTTGGAGGCCAGCCGTCCCTATTTAGAACAAGCAAGTCAGCCTGTTGTAGCTTACTTCCCGGCAGCGGCATGGCGGTCAAATTGGCTTGAATACACGAAAAATGCCTTTGCCGGTTTGGGTGAGATCGCCTATATCGATTGCGAGACGATGGCGCTGGCCGAGATCCAGGCGATCTTGGATCGAGCGACAGTGCTGTACATTTCTGGAGGCAACACCTTTCTGCTCAACCATCGAATTCATCACTATGGGCTGTTTACTGATCTGCGCCGCCGCTTGCTAGACGGATTACCCTTGGTGGCCTTTAGTGCAGGTTCAATCATTTGCGGCCCAAACATGCTGACTGCCAATGATATGAATCTCTGTGCAACCACACACTTCGAGAGCTTCAACCTGCTGTCCTACAACTTCGACATGCACTACCCAACCGAGGAGGCTGCCCGCAACAACCAGGCTGATTGGCTGCTCGACTATCACGCCTTTCATGACAATCCGATTCTGGCGTTGCAAGATGGGGCGTACCTCTATGTCAATGAGCAAGAAGTGACGGTCAAACAAGGGGTCTGCTGGCTGATTGAAAAGAGGAAGACACGACGGCAGGTAACTGGTACTTTACCGATTGCGCTTGAGTAAAGGAGAACTTATGGCTCAACAACCATTTTTACATTCCATCTTCGTTGGCCAACCGAAGACGATCACGGATGAGCGAGGCACCTGGCAATCGTCGATCTACCGCGACCCGATCAACGGGCAGGTGCGCGCACAAAAGGGTGGCCTAGTCGGCGACAAAGTAACGCAATCCTATCACGGCGGTGCAGATGCAGATGTCTGTGTCCACTTGCTCGACCACTATCGTTTTTGGAACGAGAAGTACGGGATGGAGTTACGTCCAGGCTTTGTTGGGGAGAATTTTACGCTCGATGGGATCACGGAAGATCAAATCTGCGTGGGTGATCTTGTGCGAGTTGGTACGGCACTGGTGCAGGTAACCGGACCGCGTGTACCCTGTGCCAACCTAGCACGTCGCATTGGGCGTAAGGATTGGGTCAAGCTGACCATTCGCGAGAACCGCACTGGGTTTTACATGAGTGTGCTCAAAGCAGGCATGGTTCAGCCGGGTGACGCATGGGAACTACAGGAGCGATTTAATCCTGACGGCTCCATTCCAGCGATCAACCACTGCCTCTTTCTTGAATACGATCCGGCCTTCGCCCAACGCATGACGCAGATGCATGGCTTGGCTGACTGGTGGAAAGAACAGGCAATCGATCGTGGCAAACAGAAGGAAGAGCACTGGACGACAGCCCTGAAGGATCAGGTTTCGGAATGAAGAAGACAATGCAACTCGAAATCGAAGGTCCTATCTTTCATCAGGCGGCACGCTGTGAACCGATGATGCGCTCGCTGCCTGACTGGTTTGCGATTGAAGAAGCGATTGTTCGTTACATCAACGAAATCAACAGCTTACCTACCTTTATCGCCAGTCAGCATGCGCAAGCGGTCGGATTTCTGAGTGTGAAACAGCACAATCAGTATTCTGCGGAAATTCATGTCCTGGCAGTTTTGCCCGAAATGCACCGTCAGGGGATTGGGCGTCAGCTCGTGGTTCATGCAGAGGACTATTTGCGCTCACGCAATGTCGAGTATCTGCATCTCAAAACGCTGAGTGATTCGCATCCCGACGAGGGGTATGCCAGGACGAGGGCATTTTACAGTGCGGCGGGCTTTCGTCCCTTGGAAGAATTGCCAACGCTGTGGAACGAGGAAAATCCATGTCTGATTATGGTCAAACGGCTTTAAGAAGAAGAGGAAGCTATTCAGCCATAGAGACGCGGATATTTGGTAACGCGGATTTCTACCGTAGAAACGAGCAATCCGCGCATCCTGATATCGGCGTCTCTATGGGAGCCTGAACATTTACAAGAAATGGAAGCGATGACAATGCTATCACCGATTAACATCGATGAGTACCGAGACGCTGAACTCTACGACCTGGAAAATCAGGGCTTTGAACCAGCCGGGCCCTTTTATCTGTCACTGGCGCAGCAAGCCGGTGGGGCTGTGCTGGAACTTGGTTGCGGCACAGGGCGCTACACGATTCCAATCGCCGAGCGAGGAATCGACATCACGGGGCTGGATCTGGTACCTGAAATGTTGGAACGGGCAAAAAGCAAAGCGGGTAGCTTGTCCGTTTCGTGGATACAAGCCGATGCGCGCTCCTTTCATCTTGGACGCAAATTCGACCTAATCTTTGAATCAGGGGCCATGTTTCAACATCTACTCGAACGCAGCGACCAGGAGCAGATGCTGGCGTGTGTTCGAGAGCACCTGACGGACGAGGGCAAATTCGTTGGTAACACGTTGCCCATCCACACAGCGAGCCGATTTGCATTTGGATGACTACTGTTGAGGCAGAACAAGCCCTGGTTTTCCTACACAACGCCAGCCGGGAATCGAAGTCAAGGTCTCAGGTACGCAGCTACTATGATCCTGTGCGTCAGGTCAAGCTTGAGATCAGCCTATCGACGTTGGTGGGATGTCAATGGACAAGAGATCATCGAAAGTTGCCCCGCTGAGTCTACGCCAAACGTTCCCTGCTGAACTGGAGGCATTGCTGGATGAGAATCACTTTGAGGTACTGGCCCGTTATGGTGACTGGCAATTGACGCCCTTTGGACCTGACAGCCAACTATTGATCTGTCTTTGTCGAAGCACTGCGAAAAACAAGCGAGCATAGAGATGGACATCACAAGCGAACGGCTACATCTGCGCGATCTCGCTGAAAAAGATTGGCAGGCGCTGCACTCATTGCGCACCCACCCGGACGTTTATCGCTACAACCACTTTGGACCCGAGAGCGAAGAGGAAACCCGTAGCTGGATTCGGGAAACGATGGTTCATAATCGCTTGACGCCACGTCTTTCTCACAATTGTTCAATCGTCTTAAAAGCCACAGACGAGGTCATTGGTTGGATTGGTTTTGGACTGCCTAGTCCAGGCAAGGCGGCTTACTCGGATCTCAGCTTTGGTTATGCGCTGCTCCCTGCCTTTTGGAACCAGGGCTATATGACGGAAGCGCTGCGGGCAATGATTGACTTCGCCTTTACCACAACCGACGCCAACAGCATTTCCGACACGTGCGATGTGCGCAATCTTGGGTCGGCACGGGTGATGGAGAAGGCAGGCCTGCGCCAGGTGGAACGCTTCGCCGATGTTGACGAGAAAGTTGGTGAACCAACTGAGTCCTATCGCTATCGGATTTTGCGTAGCGAATGGGAAGCCAACACGCGCCACTTCACAGGGGAGATCGGCCCAGCGACGCCAGCCGACATTGCAGAAATGGCAGCAATTTTCCCCGATTGGGGTGCCCGCCACAAGCATGAGGAGCGTTGGCAGCAACAGGAACAAGGCAAGGCAGTCTATTTGATTGCTCGTCAACAGGGTCATCCTGTCGCTCATGCCTATCTAAAATGGCAAGGTGCTGGCGATCCACACGTGGTTGAGCGGCGAACCATACCCTGCCCCGACATCGAGGATCTTTTTGTACTGGGCGATTGGCGAAGTCAAGGGGTTGGGACGGCATTAATTCATGCAGCTGAAGAACAAGTTTTAGCCCAGGGTTTTCAGCACATCGGTCTCAGTGTTGGAATTGAAAACCCAGCAGCGCGGCGGCTCTATGAGCGATTGGGGTATCAGGATGCAGGCTTTGGTGAGTATACGGAGCATGGTACGTATCTTGATGCACAGGGTCAATCGCGCGTTTGGGAGGAACGTTGTGTTTACTTGATGAAAGAACTCACATAAACCCAAGGGTGTCGATGAACACATCAACAGCGCCCTCTTTTGGGCGCTGGTTGAGAATCGCTACAAGGCAGACAGAACAAGTCGTCCTCAATCATGATTTTGCATTGCATGGTGCAAAGTTGAAGCAAATGGATTGAGAGAGGCCGAGGAGAACAGACATGTCAGCATTACAACTTCGCACACATAACTACAGTCGCGCAGACTATGCAGTGGAAAACACGTTGAACAAAGCTGTTGATTCACGCTACACCATCTCACTGGATCAAATAATGCACTACGAAAGCTTATGGGATGCCAAATACAAACGCCATCATGTCCTTGCCGAACGCGACGGTGAGACTGTGGCGATGGCAGGCTATGCAGAGTGGCCCTGGTGGTACGAGCCTGGGCGCTATGTCTTTTATATCGGTGTTGATCCAAACTACCGCAGGCAAGGGATTGGCGGGCAACTGTATAACTATCTGCTGGAGAAACTGGCGAAAGCGGAGCCAAAAGGTCGTTTGCTGATGGTCAAATGCTGGGAAGATGCGTCGGACAGCATGCGTTTTTTGAAGCAACGTGGTTTTCAGCAGACGGGCGGCGACTACAGTTCGTTACTGGATGTGGCAAGCTTCGACAATTCTCGCTTTGCCGATCTGGTGGAACGTGTGCGGCAGCAGGGAATCCAGATCATCAACTATGCCGAAATGGTGAGGCGAATTCCCGACTATCAACGGCGCTGCTACGAAATGCATTGGGATAGTTTTCAGGATGTACCAGCGGGTGGAGAGCGCACGCAACCAACCTTTGAACACTATATCAAGCAGACCTTTGAAAACCCAGATTTTGTGGCAGAAACCTATTTTGTGGCACTGGATGGCGGTCAGCTTGTCGGCGAAAGCAATCTCTTCCCCGATCACGCAAACCCGGAGCAGATGATCACCCAATACACAGGAGTTATACGCAGTCATCGACGACGTGGAATCGCCCGCGCACTTAAGGTGCGAGTGATCGATAGTGCCAAAACATGGGGTATCAAAACCATTGTGGCAGGCAACGACTTCCGTAACCCGATGTATGAACTCAACCTACAGTTAGGCTTTCAGCCGCAACCGGGAGAGTTATTCTTTGAGAAAAAGATCGAGGGCGATTTTGATAAATTGGTTGGATACGCTTGCACTTCGACAGATCGAAAAGATTGAGGAAACCGATGGCGCGGCATTCCATTGGCGACCGATGCTGAAGCAAACAATATTGCATTATCGAGTAAAAACATAAGATGACCATTTTAACTGCACACAATCTTTCACAAACTTATGTAAAACACGTCATCTTCAGTCGAATTTCCGGCAAGATCGAACATGGCGACAAGATCGGGCTGGTTGGACCAAATGGCGTCGGCAAAACCAGCCTCTTGCGCATCATGACCGGGCTTGAGCGCCCAACGGAAGGGCGAGTCAATCGTGCCAACAATCTTCGCCTGGGCTATCTTCATCAGGAAGCCGTTCAAGCCTTTGCCAATCGTGCGCACAATGTCTATGACGAAATGCGCACTGTGTTTGCTCATCTGCACAAGCTGGAAGACAAAATGGCGCAGATCGAAAAGCGCATGGCGGCTGGCGAGTTGAGCGATCCACTTTTTGCAGAGTACAGCGAATTGCAGGCGGCCTTTGAGCGGCTGGGTGGCTACACGTATGAAACCAGTATCGAACAGACCTTGCAGGGGCTTGGCTTCGCCAGAGACGATTGGCAAATGCCGATCAACCACCTGAGTGGCGGGCAGAAGACGCGTGCATTACTGGCGCGTTTGCTACTCGAAGAACCAGAGCTGTTAATGCTCGATGAACCAACCAATCACCTCGATGTCCAAGCGATTGAATGGCTGGAGACAACGCTGCAACGATGGCAAGGCGCATTGCTGATTGTGAGTCATGATCGCTACTTTCTGGACGCTGTAGTCAACATCATCTGGGAGATGAGCCCAACCGCAATCGAGAACTATCGGGGCAATTACAGCGTCTATGCCCGGCAACGGGTGGAACGCTGGGAGCGTCGCCAAAAGGAGTTTGACCAGGACAAAGAGCGGCTCGATAAAGAGATGGCGTTTATCCGCCAACATATCGCCGGGCGTGGTCACAATATGGCGATGGGCAAACTACGCCGCATTAGTACCGAGTTGAATGCCGAACGAAGACGAGAAAACCCCGCACTCTCGGCGCGCAATACCTTTCGCATTGGCAAAGCGCAGAGTCTGATCAATGAGAAACGTCGCCCCAATGAAGAGTGGCAACAGATGAACATGGCATTGGCGACTACACAAAGGAGTGGAAGTTGGGTATTGCAAACGCACGATCTGGTGGTGGGCTATGACGAGCCACTCTTTATCGCCGAGGATATCAAGTTACAACGGGGCCATTGTGCAGCGTTAATTGGCCCCAACGGCGCAGGCAAAACAACCTTTGTGCGCACCTTGCTTGACGAGCTTGCGCCAATCAATGGCTCGATAGAGTTTGGGCACAATGTACGCGTCGGCTACTTTGCCCAGGCACACAACACACTCAACCCGGCACACACAGTATTACGGGCCGTCCTCAGCCAGCCGCTAGAAGCAGGACAACCTACGATGGGTGAAGCAAGTGCTCGTAACCACCTGGCGCGCTATCTCTTTCGTGCCGACGAGGTCTATAAGCAGGTGTCGGTCTTAAGCGGCGGCGAGCGGGGGCGGTTGGCGCTTGCGCTCCTGGCCTTGCAGGGAGCCAACCTCCTGCTGCTCGACGAACCGACCAATCATCTTGACCTGCCCGCACAAGAGGTGCTTCAAACGGTGCTGGAAGAATTCGACGGCACGATTCTGCTCATTTCCCATGATCGTTATCTGGTTGCCCAATTGGCGACCGAGATCTGGGATCTGCGCAACGGCTATTTGAATCTGTTTCACGGCAGCTACGAAGAGTTTATGGCGACTTCTCGCAAGAGTAATTGAATCTGGGTTGTACATCGGCGTAACCGGAGCAATCCTTCAAAGTGAGATATATCTAGTGCATGATTAACGGAGTAACTTTGCAATCTTCCAGGAAGGCTCGAGCAAAAGACCGGCTTATGCGCAGTCCCTTCCCGGAAGAAGATTGACCCACTACTTTGTTAAAGCTGCAACTACTACGTAAACAAAGTTCTTTGGTATGCATCGTAGGGGCATCCGCTTGCCGGTGCCCTGGGCGACCGCAAGGGTACGCCCCTACCAAACATAGAAAACTTAATTTTCACTGTATTTACCGCGATAGGGAAACTTCAAAGCAGCCAACGCTACTTCCTTGATGGTGAATAAAGCCCATCGGTGCAAACTCATGAGAAATCTTGAAACAAAACGATTGTTGATCCGTCCGTTTGTCATGGCTGATCTCGCAGCCATCCATCAATTGCTAGATCATGACCTTCTTTGGTCTGGACCAGGCATTTCATTAGAGCAGCGCAGCGAACGCTTGCAGCGCGAAATCAGCCTGGCGCAATGGGCAGACACCGGCAACCTATTCGGCTATCGCGCTGTGGTGCTGAATGCAACCCAGACCCTTATTGGCATCTGTGGCTTTTTACCAACAGTGCGTTCGCCCGAAGAACAAAAGCTATTTTGGCCACTGCTATTTGCCCAAACTGGCGAGGCAGCCAAGCAACATGCAACCTGCGAACTAGAGATTGGCTATGCCCTTGCCAGTCAACAGCAACGACAAGGCTACGCAACCGAAGCCGTCCGATCCCTGTTTGATTATGCTTTTGGCGAGCTGAAAATCGATCGGATATTTGCCTCGACCAATCGCAAAAATGCGGGTTCGATTGCCTTGATGAAACGTGTGGGGATGCGCGTTGCCAGCAATCCTGAACACCTAGACGAAGATTGGCCAGATGCACCCGGCGTAATGGGCGTCATCGAAAATTACCTGACTAAACTGCGGTTGCAATGAAAAGCGGAATTTTCCAAGCTAATTTCGAGAAGTAAAACTCCGCTTTTCATTCAGAGCAGAGTAGAGGCGATTTGACAAGGATTCGATGCCAGAAGCAACAAAAGGATAACGATGATAGACCACGACAATCTTGAAAATTACCTTGATCCCGTTCTAGAAGATGTGGAAAGCACGCCCTTTAGAGCCGCAGACTCATGGTTGCTAACCATGGCACAGGCAGCCAAAGGAGCGATACTCGAACTAGGTTCAGGCACAGGGCGCTTAACGATTCCACTGGCACAACAAGGCATCGACATCACCGGTCTAGAAGTGGTGCCGCAAATGCTGAATCATGCCCGCGCCAAAGCTGGCACCTTGCCGATTCGCTGGGTGCAGGCAGACGTACGCAACTTTCATCTGGACAGAAGCTATCCGTTGATTTTTACCTGTGGTGGAGTCATCTCACATCTGCTCTTGCGCTCCGATCAGGAGTTGATGCTTCGCAATGTAAGAAAACATTTGGCAGCAGGGGGTCATTTTGTGCTTGATTCCGGACCTGTCCGCTCCGAAATGCCAGTTGATACGACAGAAGAGACGTGGTATTCCTATATCGATCCACAAGGCAGGCAGGTTTCTGTGATTGGCAGCGATCGTTTTGACCCTCAGAATCAAATCTGGCATCAGACTTTCTTTCGTCGCTGGCAGACTGACGACGGGTTCACACAATCGGCCCCGGTACGGCTGGCGCTGCATTATTGGCACCCAGGAGAAGTAGAAGCCTTACTGACGAAGAACGGCTTTCAGGTTGTCACTCGCTACCAAGACTGGACTAGCACGTTGACACAGGAGGAAGAGGCAGACAGCATATTCGTCTGTAGATAACTTTATATGGAAACAAGCGACGCAGTCCGCAAAAATTTCGAAGAGAAAGCCTCTTATCTCGCCAGGTTGATGCCAGGGATGAGCGTGATCGAGCAGGAGAGCTTTTTACTGGTTGATTCAGGTGTGGCGAGTGACACCTTTAATGTGCTTGTAGCGCGTACGCTGTCCGATCCTGCGCCATTGATCAGGAACGGCGTTGACTACTTCTTGCAGAAACGGTTGCCGATGGCGCTCTGGTATTGGGAAGATACAATTGACGCTGCCGATCTACGTACGCTACTCGACTATGGCTTGACCACGAATGAAATCGATGTGGCGATGGTTGCCGATCTGGAGGAAGCCAACTTGCAAGTTACGTTACCAACCGAGCTGACCATTAAATTGGTCGAGAATCCCGAAGAATTGCAGGAGTTTGCGAACGTGCTGGTCCGGCTCTTTGGCAATTCCGCAGAAGCACAAGGCGTAGCGGCTTATTTTCAACAGTTGCGCCACTTTGCCGCTGAGCAGTTTCCTGACATGCGTTATTACATCGGCCTCTATCAAAACCAGGTAGTAGCGACGGGTACGCTGTTTGTCGGCAGCGAGACCATCGGTATCTACGACATCGTCACCGACGAGAGATTTCGGCGCAAAGGGATTGGCAGCGCCATGTTTGCTCATCTGTTGAACGAGGCGGGCCGTTGGGGTCGGCGCTACGCTGTCCTACAAGCATCGTCGGATGGAATTGGGATCTATGCTCGTGCTGGGTTTCGAGCAGCAGGCAATGTGCATGTATTTGAAAACCGGAGCGCTGGGTGCGAAAACGATGGCGCTCAATGCCGACCTCGGCTTGATCGAGACGCCGACGCAGCTTTTCGACAATGGGCAGCTATTGCATAGCAATGGAGGAAGCAAATAGAAGGCATTATGGGATGCCAGACGTGTAGTGAAGGGCGAGCCAAATGATCACTAACTATGCAGAAACGAACCATCACTGGCAAAGCTGGCAACAGGAGTATCGCTATGGCGTACTGCTACTCTTTCCAGCAGAGCCGCTCCGTTCACAGGTGAATCAGTTGCGCAATCACCATGACCCGGTCAGCCAAGCCACGTGCGACGCCCATATTAGTTTGACGGTTCCACTACCAGGACCGATCAGCACGATGCAATGGCAAGAACTGATCACTATTGCGGCTGCGATTCCGGCAATTCCGATCCGCTATGGCCCGCTGATGAACTATTTACCCCATCCAGGGGTTTGCATCGCGATCGAGCCGCAGCAGGAGTTGGATCAGTTGCGCATGGCGCTGGAGAGCGCCTCAGTCTTTGCTAGTGCCGTGGAGCGGCGTTATCCCTTCTCGGCGCACATGACGATTGCCGAGTTTATCTCGGTGGAGCAGACAGAGGAGTTCATGGTTGAGTTGGAGAGTTTGGCACCGCAAGGCATGTTCACCTGTGACAGCGTTGCCTATGCGGTGCCGGACGAGCATTTCCATTTTACCGAGCGTGGACAACTGAGGCTCAGTGGCGTGTGATTCTCTAATCCAACAGGCGGACTCGAATATCACGGAAGAGCGTCTTCGACTCCCAGACATTCAGCCCAACCTGACCGTGCAACAAGGCACTGTCTGTGACCTGATTGACCAGTGCGCCATCCACATAGATGGTAAGCGAATGATCACGAGCGGCGATCATCAGAGCGTACTCACGTTGATGCGACAAGGGGTAGTTGACCACACTCAAACGGACAAAGTGATGGTTGCCTTGGGCATCAAAGGTCACTCGGTTTACAGCGATAGCTTGCCAGCCCATGAGCAGATCGCAAACGTAAAAGCCTTGCTCGGAAACCCGGAAGAAGAGCTGAGCGTTACCACCAGCCAGTGGTGTCACAAGCAGGGAAAGTTCAACATTTTGCCATTGGAGTTCGCCATAAAGCAGTGAGGTGCCGCCTTGCCATAGTTCGCCACTCACGCCATCTTTGCCGACGGTTTGCCAATGATCAGGAGTCGTGTTTGCGGGAATCGGCTCTTTTCCCACAAACCAACCCTTAAAATCAGCCTGAAAAATAGTCTGCCACTCGATTTTGCCCTTCATCCCGGAGATCGTCTGGCGAAAGTCGGCGGGGGTATGTTCTGGGCGTAAAAGCTGTTGTGTTGACATAAAATTTAGTTCCTTTCGTAACCTTTGACGAGCATGATGCAGACGACTCTTAATCGTACCCTGCGGCACATCCAAGAGCAGGGCCAACTGAGCAAGCGGAACTTCGCCGAAATAGTGCAGGTTGATGACGATTTTGTCTTTATCGGAGAGCAGCGTCATTGCCAGCGGAAGGAGCCCCAAAGCAGGCTCATCCACTGGCGACTCGTCTGAGCCCGATTGCTGTAGCACCGTTTCGAACGTTTCCAGACTATTTGGCAGGGACGCCCGCTGTTGTCGCTTGCGCAGCGCAACATTAGCGACGATGCGATAGAACCAGGTGCCAAAGGTTGCCACTTCACGCAACGTGTGTAACTTGCGCAAAGTCAGAATCCAGGCATCCTGTACTGCATCTTCCGCATCCAACGGATTGCCTAAGATGGTCTGTGCCACCCGCTGAGCCGGTGTCTGATAGCGTTCCGCCAGCAGTGCGATTGCTTGCATGTCGCTATGTTGTGCTCTTTGAACGATGATTAGTAGTTCGTCGGACATAAAAATACTTTCTTTCGATGGTGAATGCATTCACTATAACAGATACAGGTGCGTGCAAAAGGTTCGATGGCAAATAAAAATTCTTGTGGAGCAACCATGATCTCAGGCTATCCCTTCAATCCATATGACTGGACCACCCTATCGCCCTTGTTCCAAGCACTGCTCGAAGCGCCGATTGCGGACGACGGCTTTATGGGTTGGCTGGAAGCCTGGAACCAACTCGACATCGCCGTCTGGGATGCCTATACCCAGTTGAAACGCCCTGCCTACTACGATACAAGCGACCAAGCTGCCGATCAGGCCTATCGTACGTACGTCCAGCATCTTCAGTCAACCTATGTCGGTCTGACCGATGCGCTGATTGGACGCGCCTTGTCGGTGCAACCAGAGCCACCGGGTGAGGAGTACAAGCAACTTTGGCTGCGTTGGCACAATCAGCGTGAGCTCTTTCATCCCGCCAATCTGCCGATCCTGGCTGAGATCAGTCCACTGGACAGCCGTTACCGGGAGATCATGAATCAATGTGATGCGAACGATCCAGCAAACTATTGGCTAGCGCAGCGAGAAAAGATCAATGCTCTGATGGTACGCCTGTTGCACTTGCGCCGGAAGTTGGCGGAGAACAGTGGCTTGCCCAATTTCCTCCACTACCGCTGGCGCGAGATGAATCGGCTAGGCTACTCGATCGCTGAGTGTCAGGATTTCCATCGTGCGGTGGAGCAGTGGGTCGTTCCGATCGTTGCAAAATTCCGTGCGGAAGATACTTCCGATCATCCCAGCCCCGAGATCGAGGATCTCGACCTGCTGGTCAACGGCAGTGAACGCTGTTTGCAGCAGATTGACCCACAGTTTGGCAAGGTTTTCCGTGCCATGCGGGCGGCTGGCCATCTTGATCTAGGTAGCCGCCCCAATAAGGCGAATGCGGTGGAGGAGTGGTTCTTTCCCCATGCTGGCTTGCCCCATTTACAGATTGTGACCTTTAACGCGGGTAGCGTTTTCCACG
Organism: Caldilineaceae bacterium; assembly: GCA_046328715.1. GTDB lineage: Bacteria > Chloroflexota > Anaerolineae > Caldilineales > Caldilineaceae > JAXLWB01. Next base: position 94,932 of record JAXLWB010000023.1, read on the forward strand.
AAAGCGGCCACGGCATGCATGACTATCTTTCGTTCCAAACCCACAGCTCGATCTGGAATCTCAACGGGCCTGAGGAATTTCAGGAGTTTGCGGCGACGAGTATGGACCTGCTGGCCTGGCCCTATTATCGGCAAGCACAAGGCGGTCCTTACACGGATGAGCAGAGTATCGCTGCGCGGAAGCATGTGTTGCACTATTACCTGTCAGCCCTGACCGACTGTACGATGCAGGATGCGTTTGAACATTGGCTCTATGGCGAAGCGCCCACCGACGTCACACCCGCCGATCTCGACGCCAAGTGGATCGAATTCAGACAACGCTTCACGCCGTGGAAGAATTGCGAGCCAACCGCTGCCGAAGCACAGACAGGCTGGCAACGCTGGAACTGGAGCCTCTTTCGGATGCCGCTATACCTGATCAGCTACCCGATGGCGGTGGTGGGAGCGTGTCAGTTTACAAAACGGTTAGAAAAGGAGCGAGCAAAGGCCATTTACGACTACAAAGCGGCCTTGATGCTTGGAAATACTCGTTCCTTGCCCGAATTGTTTGCCGCAGTTGGCGTCATCTTTCCTTTTAGCCAACAGACAGTCGAAGATGCCGTGCAATTCATCATCAAGGAATTTAGTCAACAGAACAACGAAGTATGAAGCAAATAAATGGTTTACGGAGCACATTTCGTTCGTTTATTCATTCTTCGTTCGGCTGGGAGAACTATGAACCATCAAGATGCACTTACGACAGAAATTGTTGAAGAGCTTGCTAGAGGTCTCTGGCCTGAAAGTGGCCCGTTGCACCTGAAGCGTCTTCACAGCGAGAACAATCAAGTCTACCGAGTTGAAGGTAGAGATCTGGATGTCGTTCTGAAAATTCAAGGCAAGGGTGAAACACGAGCAGGGGCGATAAAGCGAGAGATAGAGACAATCGAGTCACTGCGCGGCATTGCCAAAGTTCCTACTATCCTCATGCATGGGGAAAATCCTCGGCCTTACCTGGTCCTGCCCTTTTACCGTAGTGAGTCAACCGATCAGGCACTGCTGGATCGCGCCATTGCAGACCATGTCATCATTCTTGCCAACAGAAAAGCCGTACCTTTGGATCTTGTCGCTGAGAAAAAAGAAATCGAAAGTCAGCGAATCTATGGTGTTCTGGACAGGGCTGCTGCCGATGTAAGATTCGCAAATTGGCGACCTTTGATTGAAGGCCTAAAAGATGGTGTATCCGAGCTAGTCGATAAAGATCATATGATTTATGGTCAACCCCAGCCTGGCGAGATCATCATAACCAATGGAGATTATGTGGTTGTTGATTGGTCAGAGGGTGTGGCACCTTGCTTTGCGGGCTACCAGATCGCTTTCCTGACTTACTTTACTGCCATCGAAGACTACAAAGCTGCTACGCAGCGCATTGCTTTCTTCCAAGATGCACTGTCCGAAAGCATTCCAATTGACATGACGATGGTCTTCCACCACTGGCGTATACTCTGTATCCATATCGGGATGTGGTTGGCAGATCAAAGACAGAGTATTGAGCCGGTGATTGAGTACATGGAGTGCTTTGAATACTTAACCAAAGCAGCTTCCTCATCTCAATATTGAATCGTTATCAAAGCATATTGCTCGCAATTCCCCCGCCGCTTCTTACTGTGTTGTACTTAACCGAAATATTTCCTGATCCAAGCGGGAGACCTGTACCTATGATGACACTCAACTTGATGCAATCCGTGGTGGCGACAGTCAGCGAACAGTGGGAAAGTCCGCTGGCCGACACATTATTGGATCGCTGGGAGCATGATCCTGGTCACGCTAAGTTTGGACGAGCCAGTGCCAACTTTGTCTTCTTCTTTAAGAAGGCTGGACGTGATTGCGTGCTGCGCTTCAATCATGCCAGTGAGCGGAGCGCAGAAGTGATCCAATCCGAGATCGACTATGTCAACACCCTGGCGGCAAATGGTCTGCGAGTTGCCAGGCCACTGCGTTCGATTGCTGGCAAATCCGTGGAAAGCATCGCCACCGATCAGGGAGTTTTTCACACGGTTGTTTTTGAAGTGTTGCCGGGCAAACAGCTCGAACTGGAAGAGATGACGCCAGATCAACTTGTGCGCTGGGGAAAGATATTGGGCGAATTCCACAATGCAGCGGCAGGCTATCACCAAGCTGGCCGCCCCACCTGGCAAGACCAACTAAAATGGATCACCGAAGTGCTGCCGGCAGAAGAGACCGCTGCCCACCAGGATGCAACCCGACTGGCGAATGAATTGAGCAAACTTGTCAGCAGCGAACAGAATTTCGGGTTGATTCATGGCGACTTTGAGTTGGACAATCTGATCTGGGAGGGAGAAGTTCCCGGCATCATTGACTTCGACGACTGTGCTTGGAACTGGCTGGTGGCCGACATTGCCTTTGCATTGGGCGATCTTTTTGGGGATAGCGCAGCAAGTGTGGATTTGCAAAATGAAGCTTTTTTGCACTTTGTCGAAGGCTATCGACTGGCTCGACCCATTGCGCAAGCAGAACTGGAGCGCATCCCGCTCTTTGTGCAGATGGACAATCTGCTGGCTTTTGCCAAAATCTGTCACTCGCTAACCCCAGTCAATCCAGCTGGAGAACTACCTTGGATGCCTGATTTGCGCAGTAAACTAACGAAGAAAATGAATTTCTATCAAGGCCAGTTTTCTCAACTATGAGAGAAGACAAGAAGACAGGAAGATGGTAAGGGTAGTTTCTTCCTGTCTTCAATCTTCTTGTCTTTCTGTCTTGAATTTACGGAGATAATCAATTTGAACAACCATGCTTCGTTCGACGATCTCATCGCTGGCGCGCTGGCTCATCCAATCCAAGGCTGGGATTTCAGCTATGTAGCGGGACGTTATATCTGGCACGATCCACCCTGGGCCTATGGTGATAACGCCTTGCCTTACATCGAACAGGTTGATTCGATGCTCGATGTCGATACAGGTGGCGGCGAAGATCTGCTTGGTCTTTACAAGCGAGCAAAACGCTGGCCGGCCCACTGTTGGGCGGCGGAAGCCTATGCTCCTAACGTACCGATCGCCAGCGAGCGATTAGCACCAATCGGTGTACAAGTTCGTCACTATCAGCACGGCGAACCATTGCCCTTTGCCACGGCAACGCAGACCGAAGGCTTCGACCTGGTCCTCAACCGGCATGGGGCGATGTTGGCAAGCGAGTATGCCCGTGTCCTCAAACCGGGCGGCATGTTCATTACGCAACAAGTTGGCGGCGAGATGAACATAGCGATCAACCGACTGCTCGACGCGCCGCCGGGAGAGTATAGCGCTGAAAACATGGCACAGACGGTTGAGACATTGCAGGCAGCAGGGTTTGAGATTCTTGTCGCTCAGGAGGCAAAGCCGCCGATCCTCTTTACCGATATCGGAGCCATCGTCTGGTATCTACTGTCCGTGCCCTGGCAGATCCCCGGGTTTACGGTCGAAGCATACGAAGCACAACTGCGGCGGCTTCATGCACAGATCCTGGCCAACGGTCCTGTACAGTCGCATGGTCATCTGTACTATATCGAAGCGAAAGTCATCAAGTAGTCTTGTCGTCTATTCATGTGAGTTCGGATTATAGCCCGTTGGGCTACTCCAGGATAACCCACGGGCAGCGCCCTGAGGGTGAGCAGATACTGTCCTTCCCCCAAGCGCTGCCCGCTGGGGCTATCGCTTGCTGATAGCGAACTGAGGAAAACAAGGCGAGGATATGCCGATAATCGACTGCACGTGAGCAGATCAGTGCCGCTTTCTAACCTTTTGTCGCAACTTTGCCACTATTCAATAGTACGGTGAAGCATATTGAAAAATCGATTTCAAATGCGAAGTGACACATGAGTGACAAAAACTTAAGCGACCTAGATTTGATCAATGCTACCCTAGCTGGCGAAAAGGCGGCGTTTGGTGAACTGGCCGAACGTCATCTGGCAATGGCGCAACGCTTTGCACGCCAGATGATTGCCGATGAGGAAGTCTGTCAGGAATTGGTGCAGGAGGCGATCCTGCAAGCCTTTCTGTCGCTGGATCGGCTGCGTCAACCAACGTTCTTTGCGGCCTGGTTACGTGGCATTCTGCGCAATCTCTGTCAGAACTATCTGCGTCGTCAGCGTGGGGTTGTGCTGTCGATGGAACAATTGATCGAACAATGGCAAGAGGACGATCTGCGCTTGATCGACTTTGCGCCTGACCCGCAGCAGATCTGGGAGAAGCAGGAGTTGCGTGACCTGATCCGCAGCGCCTTGACACCTTTGTCACCCAAAAATCGCATCACCGTACAGCTCTTTTATTTTGAGCAGCACTCACTTGCCGAGATTGCCGAACAGCTAGATGTCTCGATCAATGTTGTCAAAGGGCGGCTCTTCCAGGCCCGACAACAGTTGCGAGAACAACTGGCGGGGCTATCAATCGACGCGATGTGTGTAATTTCGAATAAAGGAGAGCAGTTCGGAGCTTTATCGGGTCGACAAAGAGGTATCAAACAGAGGAGACGCAAGATGGCAAAGATCAGCGAAATTCACGCAATTGGCAACGCAATGACGGAGAGCTACCTACTGTACTTGCTGGATCCGCCGAATAACCGCTACCTGCCGATTTGGATCGGGATGCAGGAAGGAATGCAGATTGCAGCCCATCTTCAGGGCGAAGCAACCTTTCGCCCCATAACGCTCCAGTTCATGGCAACGCTATTGGAGAAATTGGATGCAACACTCGAAGCAGTCGAAGTGGCCGCAATCAAGGAGATCACTTACTATGCCACAGTCAAGTTGCGCAGTGGAAGCAAACGCTTCGAAATTGATGCGCGACCTAGTGATGCGATTGGTCTGGCGCTTTACAAACAAGCACCGATTCTGGTCGCCGATGAGTTACTGTCTACGCATGGACAACCTCTCCCGCAACCCTTTGTCGAGGCAGAGTGGCTTGCCACGGAACAGCAGCGACTGGGCGACGTTCAAATTCTATCGGACGAATGGCGGCAACGGCTGGAAGCCGATGAAGCATTTGTGGAGATGGATGCCCGAGCCGTTGTTCGCCAAGCCTTGGCCATTGCCAAAACGATGAACCACAACTATGTCGGGACAGAGCATCTCTTGTTGGCGCTATTGACGGACGCAGAGCTACCCGTTGCACAACTGTTGCAGGCGGTTGGGGTCAATCAAAACAACGCAACCACCGAGTTTGAGCGCATCATTGGCCGGGGTGCGACGTCACTTTCTGTCGAGCCTGCGATTGTGCCACGGGTTATTCACGTACTTCATCGCGCCTACACCGAGGCGAGCCAGTTGGGGCAGTTGCCCTATCAAAGCACACACATTCTGTTGGCGATCCTGCTTGAAGGGCGGGGTATGGCCAATCGCATCTTACACAATTTGGGCATCAATTCGGTTGAATTGCGTGAGAAGGTGTGGAGAGCAGTGAGACAGTAAAGCAGTAAAGCAGTAGAACAGTAAATCAGTAGGACAGTGGGAAATTTGTCGATTGTCTATATTCTCGCTGTCCTATTGATTCGTAAAAATAACTACGGAGAAACAATGGATTGGTCGCTTGAGTTTTACACCAAACAGAATCAGTGGTCAGGCGTTTACGAAGCGCCAATCAATGAAGATCATCGCCGGAAAGCAGGCTGGATCGAAGAGCTGACCGGATCGGGGCACAGACGTGTTCTCGAACTTGGTGCTGGTGGTGGACAGGTGGCGGCAGCGATGGCAGCATTAGGCCATGAGGTTGTCGCCGTTGAACAGGTCGTCCCGCTCGTCCAACATGCGCAAAGACTCGCCGCAGAGGGAATCAATGGCAAGCTGAGCGTGATACAAGGAGACTTCTACACGGTGATGCTGGAAGGCACGTTCGATGTAGTCTGCTACTACGACGGCTTTGGTGTTGGCTCGGATGCCGATCAGCGTCGGCTGCTCAACCGGGTGGCGGGCTGGCTGTCATTGCACGGCACTGCGCTCATCGAAGTCACGACGCCCTGGTATGCCGCATCAGTCGACGGGCGAGGTTGGCAGGTAGGTGGCGCAGAGCGGCGCTACAGCTTTGCTGCCGATGGCTGTCGCTGGAACGATAGCTGGTGGCCCATCGATCAGCCGGAGCAGAAGGTACAACAGTCGCTGCGCTGCTACTCACCTGCCGATCTGCGCCTGTTGCTCGAACCTACTGGACTACGTCTGGAGCAGGTCAAGCCCGGTGGCACCGTGGACTGGGAAGCAGGGAAGTGGTTGCCAAGTGTGCCGTTGGAGAGGGCGATGAGTTATCTGGCAGTGCTGCGAAGGCAAGAATAGAACCACAGATTTTGGTAACGCAGATCATCCGTTCAATAAGACAAAGATCCGTGTTACCCAAATCCGTGGCTTTCACCAAACAAAGGAAAATTTTTATGGCTTACTTCGAAATGGGGAACTGTACAGTCAGCCCTTTGGCGCAAGAACAGATAGCAAAACTAAATGTTAGTGCCGACGAGTTCTTTGCTCGCCACCAACGTGGTGATTGGGGAGCGGTCAGTGAGCGAGTCGCTGACGAAAATCGCATTGCTGCCTCCAAAGAAAAATCCTTGCTGGCTATCACTTCTCGCCACCAGGTTAGTCCGGAGATCGAGTTGTTGATCATCACAGCCACGGATCGCTCACATACGCATCTGCAGCTGGCCAGCGAATACGCTGTGCGCGAGGTGAGTTCACAGGAAGGCTATGCAGCCTGGGCAGCGACCTACGATACTGTACCCAATCTCTTGATCAATGCCGAAGCTCCAGCTTTTGAGGAGTTGCTTAACCATTTGCCGCCGTTGAGCACAGCCGTTGACGTGGGAACGGGAACGGGTCGCCACGCATTAGAACTGGCAAGACGTGGCATGGAGGTCGTTGGCTATGATGAAAGCGCTGAGATGCTGGCGGTTGCTCGTAGCAACGCTGCCACCGAGAAACTGAGCAATGTTCAATTTGAGCAAGCTTCAGTCGGAACAGAATCATTGCCAACGGCAAGCAATCGCTTCGACCTTCTGACCTGTTCGCTTATGCTCTGTCATCTGCCCGATCTGAAGGCGGCGGCAAAAGAATGTGTGCGAACCGTGCGACCAGGCGGCTATCTGCTGATCAGCGATTTCCATCCCGATTCGATCGCCTTTGGCTTTCGCTCCGCCTTTCCGACGCCGACGACGCATTACCTCTTTCCCAACACTGCCAACAGCCGACAAGATTATCTGGATGCGTTGACTGAAACAGGCTGCACGATTCTAGAAGTACGCGATCTAGCTGTTGATGGTCAGCCTTACGGCAATGTGTCACCGGAGGCACAGCAGGCAAAGGGGATGCCACCCTTTTGTTTGATCATTTTGGCGCAGAAGAGAGTGTAACGTACGTATGGTACCAAGCCGATTTGCATAGTTATTGCCACTGCAAATCGGCTTCTCTCCCAAAGGAGATCAGGGCTTACTCACATCGTGCGCATAGATGGCGAGCCCGCTGGTCACGCTACTGAAGGCATCGGTTTCTACAAGTCGAGCATTGGGGCATTCATTGACCAGCATCTTTTGGAAGACCGGGATCGCAGACGAACCACCGGTCAAGACGATCACGTCCACTGCGGTCGCTGCGATGCCCGCTTGTTGCAGGATCGTGCGCACCCCTTGGCGTGCTTCGGCCAGTGCATCCATCACGACTTGGCGGAACTCGGGGCGGGTGAGCGGTAAAGACAGATCGATGCCCTCCACGTGCATCTCCAATCGGGTCTCATCTATGCTGGAGAGGCGACGTTTGGCCTGCTCGATCTGCTCAAACAGCGCGAAGCCATGATTTTGATAGATCAGCGATTCCAATGCGCAAAACTTGTGTGGCTCCGGGCTATAACGTTGGGCTTGTTTGATCAGGGTCATCGCTTCTGGACGGGAGAGATTGGGGATCGTCTGCCATTGATCGAGATGCTTGGCCAACTTCTCTGGGAAGAGTAGCGGACGGCCATCAAAGGTTTGATCCATAATCGTATTAGCACCGAAAGCATTGGCCACACGATGATGCATCAGTGCGCTATCCAGATCATCGCCACCGATCAGCACGCCGTGGGTCGCCAGCAATTGATGTGTTCCTGCTGCATCCACCAGCAACAAGGTCAGGTCGAGTGTACCGCCACCAAAGTCAAAGATCAGCGCGGTCTCGGGCTGCTGCACTTGCTTGAGATAAGATGCTGCAGCGGCCACCGGTTCTGGAACAAAATCAACCTGCTCAAAGCCAGCCAGGGTTGCAGCGGCACGTAAGCGCTCTTCGGCATGGCGATCTTCGTCGGGGTCAGTCGAAAAGCGCACAGGTCGGCCCAGAGTCGCCTGGCGTATCTCAGCGTGGAGCACCTGCTCGGCACAGGTACGGACATGGCCGAGCAGCAAAGCGATCAGATCCGAGAGTGTGTAATAATGAGCAAAAATTTGTGTGCCACGGTAAGAGTCGCTACGCAACCCAGTTTTGATCGATTGCAGCAGACGTCCGTTGGCACCGATCTCATCGTCGATCACCACATCCTGGATGACCGTGATGGGACCATCTTGACCTGGCTCTTTGTACTGCTGGGCTACGGTAAATTCAATCGTCCCGACCATCTTTTCGGCATAGACGGGTCGTCGCCCGGTATCCTGTTCCAGAAACGTGCGCACCGCCTTCAACCCCAGATAGCATTCTTGCTCACGCGTGATGTAGATCATCGAACGCAGCAAATACGGGTTGAGGCTCTCAGGGTCAAGCGGGATCAAGTGCGTAGTTTGCCCGTCGTAGAACGCTGCCGAAGTATGGGTTGTACCAAAATCGATTCCGATTCGCATATGATGGGTCTCCTTACGTAAGCCGCACCTAGATCGAACCTTTGAGGCGCATCGCCAACAACGCTGCTCCGGATCGATTTTCTACGTCCAGCTTACGATAGATGTTCTGCAGATGCTTTTTCAACGTGCCTTCGGCCAACCGCAAACGCTGGGCTAATGCCTTGTTGGTCAAGTGGATCGACTGTTCGTCGCCAAGGAGCAAAAAGATCTCCCACTCGCGCCGCGTCAGTGTAGACCAGGGAGTCACGGACTGGTCATTGGCAGGCACGCGAGCGAACAGGTGGTTGGAAGCTACTGAATGGCTATGTTCAGGAGCCGATTGGAGAGTCTGCCCGTTAACAATCTCAGCATGATGGAGGATGTAACCAAAACCACGGCGAGTTTCCAGGTAGAGTGGAAGCTCTGGACGAAGACCAAGCTTTTTACGCAAGCGAAAGACTACCAAGTCCACCGCGGCTGGAGTCGCTAGCGTGATGGGATCATGCTGCTCCGCCGTAGACCAGATTGCGCGCAGCAGTTCTTCCTTGGTCACCACCTGGTCAATGCTGCACCCCAATCGATGCAGCAAACGATATTCCTGTGGGGTGAGTTGGATTTCCTGGCCATCAAGGGTCACACAGCAGCGGCTTTGATCGATGACAAGCTCTTGCACACGTTGCCTCCTAGACAGATGCTTCAGACGTCGTTTGCGTTGGAACATCATAAAGACTCATCAGGCAATGGTCAATCCCCAATCAGGGGTAGAAAAGGAGTAGATTTTGCAACAAGATTACGAGAATTTTACTATGGTATTTACTTCTCTACCAAGGTATAATGGAATTACACCGAAATTTAGTTTCTTCTCCATCTTATCAACCCAATTTACCAACAATCCACTATGACTCAAAGTGCTGCTCTAATTTCAGCCGTCGAAAACAATCTATTCACCACGCCCACCTATCGCCTTGATCAGCAAAAACCAACGGCATCACTGGCGGCACGGATGGCGCATTACCATGTGCCTGGCGTCTCGGTTGCTATCATCCACGACAATCGCATCGCATGGGCCAAGGGTTACGGCTATGTCAACGCTGACACCGGCGTGCCGGTGACGCCAGATACTCGCTTTTACGCTGCCTCCATTAGCAAACCCGTAACGGCGATGGCGACACTAGCATTGGTGGCGGATAGTGTGCTCGCTCTGGATGAAGATGTCAATCGTAAACTGATAGGGTGGCACGTTCCCGACAACGAATTCACGACAACTGAAAAGGTAACCGTGCGGCGCTTGTTGAGCCATAGTGCCGGTATCTATGCCGGCTTCTATCACGGTTACGAGGTAGATGAGCCGATGCCTATGTTGCCCCAATTGCTGCACGGTGAGCCACCCTCAAATTCGGGAGCGGTCTACGTACAATTTACGCCGGGTAGTAGGACCGAATATTCAGGGTCTGGCTACTGGGTGCTGCAACAACTGCTGGAAGATGTGACCAGTCGCTCCTTTGCGGATCTGTTGCAGGCAACAATCTTTGACAAAGTGGGGATGACACACAGTACATTCCATTCTCCTCTGCCTGAGCACCATGCCCGAGTCTCGGCCAGTGGTCATAAGAGTGATGGGCAACCCTGTGCGGAACGCTCTAGCCGCTTCCCTGCGCTAGCGGATGGTGGGCTGTGGTCAACTCCCTCCGACCTGGCCCGCTTTCTGATCGAGGTGCAACTGTCGGCCCAGGGCCAGTCCAATCGAGTCTTGTCACCTGCCATGAGCCGGTTGATGGTGACAGAAGAACTTGAGCAACATTCACTTGGACTGCACATCTTTGGCCAAGGCGACGCCCTCCGTATCAGTCATGGAGGCAGCGGGGAGGCATTTTTGTGTTTGATGGCGGCCTTCCCGGCCCATGGACACGGTGCCGTGGTGATGACCAATGGAGCTAACGGCTGGGGGCTGATCATGGAATTGTTCCGCAGCCTGGCCGAGGTCTACGATTGGCCTGATTATCGCGCAATCGGTAAGCATCCGATCTCGGTTGCTCCTGGGCTGCTCGACAGTTACGAAGGTCAATATCGGCTGGTGGAAAACATCAAGCACTACGGCGACTATACGGGTCAATGGCAGGTTAATCATATGCCAGAAGTACTCTTTACGGTTCAAAGTGATGGTGAAGGCTTGCTGATTCGTGACCCAGTCCAGAATGAGTTTCACTACTACGCCCAAACCGACAACTCGTTCTTTGCGGTAGAGAGCGACGGTGATATCAAGTTTGGCAAAGATGCAAGCGGGCAAGTCAGTTACATCGATCTGGTTTTCAGCCATGCCAGCTTTCGAGCAAAGCGAGTATCGCCATGAAAATTCAATTTACATCAGTTGCGCTGGCGGAGATCCAGCCAACCCTGCAACACCATATCAGCGCCTTCCCCTCGCCGATTGATTCGTTTCTGGAGGATCATATTCTCGCCTCGAATCACTATGAAATTCGGTCTGGCGAACAGCGGATCGGCTGGACAGCAATTCATGAGCAGTCGTTGATCACACAGTTTGCGCTGCTGCCTGCCTATCGCCACTTGGGCCAAGCGATCTTTGCGCAGGTGCGCAAGCTGGAGATGGTGCGCTCAGCCTTTGTCCCCACCTGCGACGAGTTTTTCCTGGCCCATGCGCTCGACGACTACCGGCAGTTGGACAAGCAAGCCTACTTTTTCCAGCACAGCGAACAACGGGAACCTTACCAGTCACCACTTGCGCTGCGTCATCGCCAGGCGAGCAGAAAGGACATTCCAACTATTCAGCAGCTCTCCGGCGACTTTTTCGACAAACTCGCAGAACGGATTGATGATGGGCAAATCTACATCAGCGAGCGAGAATGGCCTGCGTCTGGCGAAATCGTCGGCTTTGGCATCCTCGATAAGGGGCGGCTCTGTCTGGGCGTGGCCAGTTGTGGCATGTTTGTGGTCGAGTCGGCGCGGCGACAGGGCGTCGGTGCGGCGATTATTGCGACTCTCATGGGGCGTTGTGCAGAACTCGGGCTGCGTCCCGTGGCAGGCTGCTGGTATTACAACCACAACTCAAAAAAGACACTCGAAGAAGCCGGGATGTTCACCCAAACACGTCTCTTACGGATCAGCTATTGAAAGGTGCGATAGGATGGAGCAGAAATGCTGATACGCAGCGCTGTAGTCGAAGATGCGCCGCGCATTGCCCAAATCTATGTCGATTCGTGGAATGCAGGGTTCGGTCCGTTGATGCCCACGATTGTCATGACGAGCGACCGAATTGCAAATTGGAAGTGCGCCCTGACAGCATCACTACCCCATCAATGGTGGGTTGCCGAGGTTGACGGTGTGCTGGTCGGCTTTGTAGGCATCGGCTCTAGCCGCGATCCGCTCGACAGCACTTTGGGCGAAGTAGACACCCTTGCTGTTGATCCCGCCTGCTGGCGCAGCGGAGTAGGTCGGGCATTGATGGGCGTTGCGCTGGAGGGGTTAGCGGCTCAGGGTCAGCAAGAAGCTGTTCTGTGGACGTTAGCTAACTATGAACGGGGTCAGCGATTCTACGAGGCGATGGGCTGGCAATTGGATGGCGGCGTGCGCAATGGAGGCCAACAAGTGCGCTATCGCTATCGTATTTTATGATCGACCAGGAGTGGATCCATCATGATTTTGATTCTCACCGGACCACCCGCCGCTGGCAAAAGTACACTCGGACCCTTGATTGCCAAACACCTCAAACGTTGCGCCGTGATCGATGTCGATCGGGTACGGCTGATGGTCGCCCAGCCGCACGTTCCGCCCTGGCGCGGGGAAGAGGGGATGCGCCAACTCTGCTTGGGCGCAGACAATGCCTGTCTGCTGGCGCATAACTTTCGCAAAGCAGGCTTTCATGTGGTGATACTGGATGTCCTGACTGTGGAGACAGCCGAGATTTACCGCAGCAAACTTGCCCCGCTTGAGCATCAGATTGTTCTCTTGCTACCCACGCTGGAACAATCGTTGCAGCGCAACCAAGCGCGCGGACAGTGGCTGACCGACGAGGAAGTGCGTCTACTGTACACCTGGGAAGAGCAACTCACCGAGTACGACCGCAAGATCGATAACTCCTACGTTTCGGCGGAGGAGTTGGCACTGGAATTAGCAGGACTTTGTTAGATCGCTTGCTATGAGAGGAATCTATGCGAACGTTGCCAGGATGAGTCGAAATGTGAAGCGCTGCCAAGCCAAAAGCTGGATCAAGTGGCGTTGTTGATTGAGATCGGCATCCATGACCCAAATCCAAAGCTGCGCAGGCAACTGATTGGGAATTTGCGACAACATCAGGCCGATGAACGGGCAAGGATGGCGATCGAGCAGTCATAAGCAATTGATAACCCATACACGCAGACAAGTAAGGAGGTTCCCTATGAACATACGCCCCGCTCGCCCCGAAACGGATATTCCTGGCATTGCGGCTGTGGTGAATGCGTTTGAGTCGCCACCTGTAACGCTGGAAATTGTGCAAGAGTGGTTTACGCAAACCGCCCCAGGACGCATTACGCAGCGTTTGGTAGCGGTAGATACGCAGTATGAAGTGATTGGCTACAGTGTGGTTTTTCATGCCCCCTGGTCGCCTGACTTTCACTTTTACGTTTGGGTAGGCGTTGATCCGGCATGGCGGGGGCAGGGGATAGGCACGGCGCTCTATGCAGAGGCGCAGACCTTTCTCCGGGGAGAACGGGCAACCCAGTTAACAAGCGAAATACTGGATAATGATCCTGTCGCCTTGGCGTTTGCCCAACGGCGTGGGTTCACGATTGATCGCCATCACTTTGCTTCGGTGCTAGACATCGGTTCATTCGATGAAACGCCCTACCAATCAGTGATTCCGACCCTGGAAGCGGCTGGCATTCGTTTCTGTTCGCTCGCTGATTTCCAGGATACGCAGGAGGCGCGCCAAAAGCTACATGCGGTGAACACGATCACCGATCAGGACATACCTGGCTGGGAAGGCCCTGGCCTCTCCTTTGCAGAGTTTGAGCAGTGGGTCTGTAATAGCTCTTGGTATCGTCCTGACGGTCAATTGATTGCCATCGATGGCGAAGAGTGGGTTGGTATGTGTACCATTCAACTTCGCCCCGAAACTCAGGGTGCCTACAATGTGCATACCGGTGTCGTTCGTTCCCATCGCGGTCGCAAAATCGCCTTGGCCCTCAAGCTGGTTGCGATTCGCTATGCCCGCACCCACGGTGTTCAAACCCTACACACCAATAACGATTCCTTCAACGCACCCATGCTTGCCATCAACCGCAAGTTAGGCTACCGCCGGCAACCGGGCAAATACATGCTGCGTGACAGTAACACCCACTGGCACAATCTAGCGAAGAACGCAATACTGTGAGATAACATGTTTGACCCAATCGATTTGTCGTTTTATGAAGACGCAGTTTTGGATGAACTGGTAAGTGGTGAGCCGAAAATTGACGATACAATTTTGCTCGATCTGGCTCGTCAAAGCCAGGGGCCTATTCTAGAACTGGGGTGTGGTTATGGCCGAATCACCATTCCGCTAGCCCAACGCGGTGTGCAGAACCTGACGGGATTAGAGTTGTCGTCCTCGTCATTGGTCTATGCACGGGCACGCGCGGGCAATTTGCCCATCCGCTGGGTGGAAGCAGACGTACGTGACTTTCATCTGAATCGGCACTATGCCTTCATCTTTGCCCGCGGTGATGTCTTTAATTTCATGCTAACCCGTCTAGATCAAGAGGCAATGTTGGCTTGTGTGCATCAACACTTGGCCGATGGGGGGCAATTTCTTTTTGATAATATGCCTATACACCCAACCCAGATGGTCGACGAGCCAGAAGATAGAGCATGGTACACCCTTACCCATCCCAATGGCCGCCAAATCTATGTATCAGGCAGAGGATGGTTCGACCATATCCAGCAGTGGTACATTCAACGCTGCCACGAACATTGGGACAGTGCCGATGGGGAACTGGTGCGTCCACCCCGAACCATTACTTTGCGTTATATTATGCCCCAAGACTTGGAGACACTGCTCCATTATAACGGATTCAAGGTCGTTGCTCGTTATAGCGATTATAAGGGAGATCCGATATCGCAAGCTGAACCCAGTTACATTTATCTTTGTGAAAAACGCTAGGCTACTAGAAAACCGTCTTCACGAAGCAACGTTGCCTAGTGCAATGAGTCGATCTCTCCGCACTTGAACAGATTGGATATGACTCTGGTATCAAATGCAATTGAGGTCGGCCAGTTTGAACAAAGCGAGTATGCTGAGTGTTACAGTAAACATGGAGACAATTGATGAGAACAAGTATATCGAAACCCGGAAACGGTGAAGCAGAGATTATAAAACCGCGCAGATTACAAAAGGGGCAAACCATCGGTGTGATCGCACCATCTAGCCCACCGCGCCAAGCTGAGCAAATTGACGAGTGGTTGGGGCGGATCGAGCAACTGGGCTTTCGAGTCAAGCGAGGCCAACATCTCTATGACCGGCATGGCTACCTCGCCGGACTAGACCGAGACCGAGCCGCCGATATCAACCGCATGTTTGCAGACGAGACAGTCGATGCTATCATCTGTCTGCGCAGTGGCTATGGTTCAGCCCGTACCTTACCCTACCTGGATTACGAGACGATTCGCAACCATCCGAAGCTGATCATCGGCTTTAGCGATTTGACTGCACTTATCAATGTCATCCATGCCAAGACTGGGCTGGTCACCTTTCACGGTCCCGAGGCGGAGGATCAAATCATCCTGCAACCTTATGCGTTGGCTGAATTCAAAAAGGTCGTGATCGAGGGTCAAACGAATGTGACCTTGGGTGATCTGCCAGCCGGCTATGGTTCAAATACAGATACCAACCATCTAAAGCAACTGATGCGTTACGTGCCCGGCAAAGCACGCGGGCGTTTGATCGGCGGCAATCTGAATACCATCGTTCCCTTGATTGGTACACCCTACGAACCCGACTTTCAAGACAAACTCTTGGTATTGGAGACTTATGGACAAGATACATATCAGTTAGGTACATACCTGCACCATCTTTGGCTTGCTGGAAAGCTCCAGCAAGTGGCGGGCGTGGTCTTTGGTCAATTTGAAGGTTGCGAGGATATTGGCTTTACAGTCCATGAGGTCTTGTCCGAACGCTTTATTGAACTGAAAATTCCAGCTCTTTATGGTCTGATGATTGGCCATATCGAGGAACAGACCACCCTTCCACTCGGCTGTGAAGCTGAGTTAGATGTCGATGCTGGAACGTTGACACTTCTGGAGAGTGCCGTTCTCTAAATAGCGCGACTACTGACCATGCGCTTCTTGGATAAAGGCACTCACGGCAGGGTCCTTCTCGGCTACACGTTGACAGCTTTCTATGCTCAAGGGCAGAGAGGAAAGATCATAGGCAAGTTGTTGAATTTCTGTGCTGCCGCCAGCAGTCTTGACCAGAAAGAGCATACCATCAGCGAGATCAGGCTGCTGGGTATCGATCTGTAGGGTGGCTGTGATGCCATTCGTCGTTTCCAGTTGCCAATCGAGCCGTCGGCCATCCTTCGCCTGGGCGAAATCCTTTTGTCGGTAGATTGGATCACCGGTGCGGCTGGCCCCATCATGGTTGGTGCTATCAATGATATCCGTCCAGAGCATGAGGCGCAGCCCTTGTGGCCAGACATAAAAGTTACAGGTGGCATTCTCAATGGTGTTCACGTAGATCGTAGGTCCAGGTGGCGTTTGGCTGACACAGGCACTTAGATTGAGCAATGCCACAAGGATCAGGCTATACCCAATTCTTTTCTGATTGAGCGAGGATAGCATCGAATGTTGCCTTTCACTTAAGTTGACAGATGAAATGTTGAGCGATGGTACTAGAAAATCATTACGTAACATTGCCAAAACGGTTTCATACAGGTAAGCTACAGCGCACACTTCGTTTTACTGTGGCTGCGCAAACCTTTCATACTGGAGGCGATCTTTGACAACCAATACCTATCCATACGGACCAGAATCGGAGCGTCAACCCGGCGTGCCCGAGGGCCGAGTCACTCAATTTCATCAGGTCAGCACGATCTTTGCGGAGGCACAGCGAGACTACTGGGTCTATGTTCCCCAACAATACGACCCCAACACCCCTGCCGCAGTAATGATCTTTCAAGACGGACATGCTTATCTCAAGGAAGATGGCGAGTACCGTGTGCCGATTGTCTTTGACAACCTAATTCATGCTGGAGAGATGCCAGTCACCATCGGCATTTTTATCAATCCCGGCCACGTGGGAGAGACGTTGCCTGCGATCGCCTGGCGCGCCAGCAATCGCTCCTTCGAATACGACAGCCTATCCGACCAATATGCTCGTTTCTTGATGCAAGAAATTATCCCCGAGGTGAGTAAACAGTGGAACCTGACCAGCGATCCGGAGCAGCG
The DNA here is from genome assembly GCA_046328715.1 of Caldilineaceae bacterium. Lineage (GTDB taxonomy): Bacteria > Chloroflexota > Anaerolineae > Caldilineales > Caldilineaceae > JAXLWB01. The sequence goes on from JAXLWB010000023.1 coordinate 112,139, forward strand.
CGCCATCTGCGGTCTCTCGTCCGGCGGTATCTGTGCTTTTACCGCAGCCTGGGAGCATCCGGAATATTTCCGCAAGGTGATGTCGCACATCGGCTCGTTTACCGACATTCGCGGCGGCCACGTCTATCCGTCGCGGATCCGCAAATCGGCAGCGCGTCCGATCCGTGTCTTTCTACAAGATGCCGATGACGACCTGGATAACCAGAATGGCAACTGGTGGCTCGCCAACTTGCAGATGGAAGCTGCGCTGCGCTTTCGCAACTACGACTTCAAATTTGTTGGCGGCACCGGCGGACATACCGGCAAACATGCCGGACCGATTCTGCCCGATTCGCTACGCTGGCTTTGGAGGGAAAAGTAGGAAGAATGCAAGTCTCAAACTTTGTAGATATCCAAGAAGAGTTTATGGTGCGTATCAGTGCGGCGGTCTATTGCATTGTAGCAACAGTCGATCGGCACAACCGCCCGCGCACCCGCATCATGCACCCCATTTGGGATGGCACAACCGGCTGGGTGATCTCATGGCCAGAATCGCACAAGGCAAAGCATCTGGTACATAATCCACACGTGTCACTGGCTTATTATCATGCAAAGGAGAAACCAGTCTATATCGAGGCAACAGCCCAATGGATCGAAGATCGCAGCGTAAAACAACATGTTTGGGAGTTACATAAAACCATCCCGCCGCCGCTCGGATTCGATCTTGAACCGCACTATGGCACGATTGACCATCACTTTTTTGGTGTTCTCAAATTTACACCCTGGCGCATTGAGCTTGCCAATCTGGGCGGAGAATCATTGATTTGGCGGAATTTGATAGATGCTGATATCCGTTCTTGAGAAATCATTTCCCTTAAAGAGCAATGGCTCACCCGTAAATTGAGCCAAGGCATAGGCAAAACAATCACCAAAATTGAGTGCGGCTGGGTGTCTGCCTTTACCAAAATCTCGGTATGCCTGTCGCGCAATTTGTGCTTGTTCGTGTGTGACAGCTTCAATTTTAATCTCAGCACGTCGTACAAAGGTATCGAGTTGTCGACTGGCTTCCGCATCCCCTTTCGAATCGATATTGATCGCAGCTTCAAGAAAATTCGCAGCAGACATTCGACATGTCTCATTGGTAACAATAGCTTCAACAATGTGAGCTGCATCTTCTTCCTGGTATAGAACAGCAAGTAAGGCTGAAGTATCAAGAATCATTTGGGCAACCCCATTTCATCATAGAGTAAATCACCGTGATCTGTGGACTTGCCAGGTTGATTCAAGTGCATTGCCGTTCGCTCACCAATTGCCATCAACTCTTTAATTCGATTGGTAGCAGCTTGTTTGCGTTTCAGTTGCTCCCTATATTGACGCATAGAATCAATCACCACTGCAGTCAAACTCTTGCCAGTCAGTCGTGCTAGTTCAGTTGCCAATTCATGAGCTTCATTACTTTTGATATTCAAGGCCATGTTGCTAACCCTTTTTCTACAATACAGGAATTTTTTCTACCATTGTAGAATACCTAGGAACGAGTTAAATGTCAAACAACATGATTTCTATCCCTGAAACCTTTGCCCGTGACACCGTGACCCGTGAAGGGGAAGTAGGTCAACACTGGCTGGATCAACTGCCCATGCTCATCGAAAGGCTTTGCGATCAGTGGCATTTGACCATAGACGGTACGCCTATGCATGGCTATCTCGGTCTTGTTTTACCTATGCGAAAAGATAATGAGCCATGCGTATTGAAAGTTTCCTGGCTTGATCCGTCCAACCAAGAAGAAGCACTGGCGCTGACCGAATGGAACGGGCAAGGGGCAGTGCGGCTACTGGAATGTGATCTTAAACAGGGAGCGCTACTGTTGGAGCGTCTTGAGCAACGACAATTGAATGACTTGCCAATTGACGAGGCACTTCGTGTGGCTGGTCGTTTGCTTCGTCAGCTTGCGATTGTGCCAAATGAAAAATTTCGTTCGCAGTCAGCGTTGGCGCAGGAGATGCTGCGCAATATGCCTGCCCGTTGGCAGCAGGTTGGACGTCCGTTCGCACAGCAACTGCTTGATTATGCTTGTGAGCTAGTGAATCGACATGCACAGCCCAGGCACAATCTACTGGTCAACTATGATATTCACTACGAAAATGTACTGGCTGGCAATCGTGCTCCCTGGTTGGCGATTGATCCCAAGGTTCTGGTCGGCGATCCGGAGTTTGGCATTGCCCAATTGTTGATGAATCGGCTGGAAGAGATCGAAAGTCAGGGTGGATTGGAGCGCCATTTCCAGATTTTGGTCGAAGCGGCAGAACTGGATGTCGACCTAGCACGGGCATGGACCTTTGTGCGCACGCTGGACTACTGGTTGTGGGGGCTAGGTGTGGGTCTGACTGAGGATCCGAAGCGCTGTGCACAGATGATTGAGTGGTTGAATTCAGAAAATTAGCAGACACAGAGATTTACATCTGTGCTCTCATAATCCAATCATCTCTCTATTTGCCCTAACATTCTGCACAATAGACCAATTCCCAACCACTAAAGATCAAAGCAAGTCGCTTTAGTGATACTTGTGCAGCTACCTTCTGGATACGATGATCGTTGGCGTAACGTTGGAGTTGACCTTCTGCTTCAGCAATCTTCAGTTTGAGACGAGTGTCACTAAATTCATTGCGCGGAATGTACTCGAGTTCAATCAGGTAGCCAAAGCGCATATCAGGATAGCGGGCAAGGAACGGTTCCATATAAAAATCGACGAAACCCCCACCCATCTCTTTTTCCGACCAAAGTAGAAAGAATTGAGTTAGGTTCAGATAGGCAAGCAGGAAGCCCTGGATCACCTTTTCACCATTCAGGTAATCACGAATTGAACTTTGTTCTTTGATCTCACTGGCAAGGAACGCAAAAACTGTGTGCCATTCGCCACGAAAAGCCATATCGCTCAGTAAATTACTCAGTTTCCAGAGATCAAGACGAAATACATCAACATCCTGGAAACTATCACGGACATAACCATACATCAAGTCTTTGATGGTGCGATTGGGGATACGTAGCAGTGCTCTTCCACCCTGCGTATCGGCGATAGTGACTAAGCCAAAATAATGGAGCAGGGAGATGAAGTTGTTGCGTTCCAGAAGTTGCGCCAAGGGAAAAGATGGATTGAGTAGCGTTGCAGTTTCACCTGTATCAATCAGCGATTTTAGCTGACTAAAATTACCATTTAAACGTTTATCGACGGTGATTAGATGACGTAATTTTGTGTAATCGATGCGTACATTTTCATCGATCATACGTTCAGGCAGCTCTGCCACTTCCCGCACTCGTTCCAGGAAATAAAGTACCATGTCTGAATTGAAAAGACGGGTCGTGGCACGAGTTGAGAAACAGTAGTTATTGTACCATTCTTTCATCAACGCCAATGTCGGCTCAACATCCAAAAGCAGTACGCCATTCTCGTGATAATAGGTGAGAATTGTGCGCACTTCAGCTTCAGTAAAGCCAATCATTTCGTTAAAACGGGCATCAAGACTGATGTTGGTGCCGATGTTAAAACCGCTGGTCACATCATCCATCGTGATCGGTGAGACACCTGTGATGAAAAGACGGGTCAAGCCACTCATCTGCCCACCGGTGCCACCTTTGAGCAGATTGAAGAAGAAGCGAAAAAAACCTTCGCCATGAGTTAGGCTCTGATACGCTTGTTGACCCGTAGTGGTGAGAATGGTATTGGCAAAATTGTCATATTCGTCGATAAAAAGGTAAATTTTCAATTGGTTGCGCTGTGCATGAAAAAAAATGCGGCGCAATTGCGCTTCCACAGAATTCAACTGCAGAATTTCGTTCTGCTCTTGTTCATTAAAGAACTGTGCATAACGAGTTAAGAAATTCTCGATAATCGCCCGTCCATTATCTTCAAAGGAAGCTTCCAGCTTTTCCAGATTCGGGTTGACAAGCGCAAAATTGAAGAACAAGACTAAATAACTATTCCGTTCTGAGGTAGGGTGTTCGCCAATATAGGTGTCACCGAACAAGGTGTCAAACTCATCTTTATAATAGACATCGTAGTAGTAGCTCAGCAGCGAAAGCCACAACGTTTTGCCAAAGCGACGAGGACGAATGAAAAAAAGATAGTAAGGCGCAGCCTCAAGCAACGGAATAAAGCGAGTCTTATCGACATAATAGCCATTATCACGGCGCATGGTACGATAATCGGCAATGGCGTACGGAATTCGCTTGATCGTAGAACTTGACATTCGCTGCAATCCTTGTTAACGCTGTTATACTCATGCTCTGCATTAAGTAACACTTTTTTAACCGCAAAAAGTGTTACTTAATGGCAACCGCTAGTATAGCTTCTCTGCGCTACATTGTATCACAACCGAAAAAGATCCACTCATGTCAACAGAGACCATAGTTTCAGTAGAAAGTTGCCGTCAGCTACTAGCCGAAATCGAACCCAAAGGCCAATGGATCAGCGTGCGCCCGATGGGGGCAGATGGCACACACCCTGCCTTTGTAATTGAGGCACAAAGTGCGGCAGGTGCGCCTTTCAGTATTGCGGTCAAATGTTACCAGAGTGGCTTTGGCCGCGATCGAGAACGGGCAAGTTTGGAATTCCAGACGCTGCGCTTGTTACAGCAGCATGATGTACCCGTGGCCGTTCCACTCCTTTTGGATGAGGCAGGAACGTTCTTTGGCTTACCCAGTATCGTAACCAGTTTCGTCACAGGCAAACAACAGTTCACTGCCGATGACCCGACCGCCTGTGTACACGAACTGGCGCAAACGCTGGCGAAAATTCATGCGGTGCCAATTGGCACCGATGAAAAGCAATGGCTGCAAGATGCCAATCACGAGGTGCTCTGGTTTCGCCACAAAGGGAAGCTACCGGACTACATGGTCACCTATCCGGCGGGCTTGCAGATCTGGAACAAAATCGAGCAGCTACTCCCGCAGCAACAATCAGTTATCCCTACCTTCGTCCACACTGACTACTGGATTGGCCAAGTACTGTGGGACCGGGGGCGAATCACGGCCGTCCTCGACTGGGAAGAGGCGGGCTACGGCGATCCTGGTTACGATTTGGCCTATTGCTACATGGATCTGTTTTTGAGCCCTTTGGGTTCCGCCCCTGCCGAACAATTCCTTCGCTTCTATGAGGCAGAAGTAGGACATCCTATCGCCAACCTGGAGCTATGGCAATACGCCGTTGTGCCACGTGTACTGCACAACCCAGACTGGTTGAACGCATGTCGTCCTGAGCTAGATCGTTATATAGCTTCGCTGTAAGCTGACGCAGAGGATGGAAGACAGTTTCGCAATTCGCAATCCAAAATTCCAGTCAAAGGAGCTTTTATGCAAGACTCAACCAAACGTTTTTCGAGCCGTGTAGAAAATTACGCAAAATATCGCCCTTCGTACCCGCCCAATGTGATCGATACCCTACACAACGAGTGTCAACTGACACCAGCCTCACGCGTTGCGGATATCGGCTCAGGCACAGGCATTCTAACCAAGCTATTTCTTGCTTACGGCAATACTGTTTTCGCAGTGGAGCCAAACCTTGACATGCGCCAAGCAGCCGAACTGCTTCTTATTAACTACACGAATTTCAGCAGCATCAACGGCACCGCCGAAGCGACAACATTGGCCGACCACAGCGTGGACTTCGTCACTGCTGGACAGGCATTTCACTGGTTTGATCCGGTACGCACACGGCTGGAGTTTCAACGGATTTTGCGGGCAGATGGGTGGGTAATGCTCATTTGGAACACCCGGCAGGTTGCAGGTTTGCCCTTTATGGAGGGTTACGAAGCGCTGCTGCTTGCTCATTCTGCCGAATATCCGGAGGTTGGGTGTCAACGGGCGGATATGGACGATAGTGCGATCCAGGACTTTTACGGACCAGCGGGATGCAAGATCGTGACTCTGCCCAACAGCCAGCGCTTTGATTACGAAGGATTGAAGGGTCGATTGCGCTCCTCGTCCTACTCGCCGGAGCCAGGCCATCCCCAATATGAGCCGATGATGGACGCGCTGCAAACGCTCTTTGCAGAACACCAGGTCGACGGGATGGTCACTTTTAGCTACGAGACGAAGATCTTTATGGGGCAGTTGCGTTGAGCGAATTGTCATTAGCGCTGCGCCTGAAACAATCCCCAGCGTTGTTCACCTCGTTGGGAACGGGCGATCTTACTCTGCCAGGATTCCTGCAATGCCGCTTTGCTGGCTGGATCGAGTGAGGTCTGCGGTAGGCGTGCGGCTTCCTCGTACAAAATTTCGATAAATTGGGCGGTGCGATCCGCTGCCTGCACGTTGACAAAGCCGGCCTGTTGCAGAAGCCCTCCGTACTCCGCCACCGTGCAGAGGGCATATTGGCGCTGCTGGATATAATCGGCAAATTCTTCGCTCTTTTCCTCTTCGCCGCAACAATAATCAGTAAATAGCAGCTTGCCACCTGGTTGTAAACAGCGATAGAGCGTGGTAAAGAGGCGCGCTTTATCCTGAATGTGCAAAAAGACATCACGGCTATAGATGCGTGCGTAGGGTGCAGCGGGTTGAAATTCGAGAATATCACCATGGATCAGGTGGACGCGATCACTCAAGCCAAGGGAAGCGCAGCGCTCGTGTGCAAAGGCGAGCATGTTGCTGGATAGATCCAGCCCATCGACTTGGGCAGCAAAGTGCTCTGCCATATAGAAGGCAGCCCCACCAAGGCCGCACCCCACATCCAGAACGCCCATGCCATCGTGTAGATCGAGCATAGCGCAGAACTCTTGAGTTGTCGCCAATCCACCCGGGCTGACAAAGTTGTGTCCGTAGATTGCCTCGTACTTCTCGATCTCTTTGCGGCTATATTGCCCCGAATCCAGACTCGCCACAGACCTCACCTCTCGCAGCTTGACATCCTATGTTAAAAATGCATCTCCAGGCTGATCTCCACAAGCCTAACACAGCTCACCGGCAAGGGCAAGCAGCTTCCAAATGAAGGCTGTATATCAGATTAGGGGCAAGTTTTTCAGAGCCACAAGCGTGAGCAAGTGGGGGCACTCGCTCACGCTCGTGGCTCTGAAATTACCCCAGAGCAGATATACATCCCCAATTGAACAAATGGCGCTCTTGGACTAGCGTGATAACAATGGGAGATAGATTCCAACTGAATGATTCTCTTCCGTGTTGCCTACGGTAACCGTATAGGTCGATTGATTGTTGCTGCTTTGTGTGTCATTCATGGCGCTCACGACTACCTGATTGGAAAGGAGCGTACCTGATGTCACACTTGATTTCACAACCGTCAGAAAATTGAGATGAATCCAGCCGCCAGGCTGGATCGTTGAGGCGGAGTAAGTGGCAATATTGGTGGCAAAGAGCAATTTTGAATCTGTAGCACCCAGAGTCGTTCCACTGATGTAGGTGGCAATGAGGCCCGGTGGCAGAGGATCGACAACCATAACATCTGTAACAGAAACATCGCCCGTGTTGTTGACTGAGATCGTATAGGTGAGCGCATCACCTGCACGGACTGCGGAAAGGGGCGAAGACTTCGTGATCGCCAGGTCGGCTGGGCGAGTTGGCGTTGGTGTGTGGGTTATGGTTGCCGTTGCGGTAGGGACACTAGGGGTAGCGGTTGGAGATGGCGTAGCTGTCGCGCTGCGGGTCGGTGTGGGTGTTTGGGTCGATGTGTGGGTTGATGTAGGTGTGGGCAGCACGAGGGTGGCAGTTGCCGTGGCAGCAGTAGGTGTCGTGACTGTTGTCGTTGCAGTGACCGAGGCGGTTGAGGTCGCTGTCGCTGGCACCGGGGTCAGTGTGCTGGTAGGAGTGGCCGTCGGTGTAGCCGTTGGATTGGCATTGTGCACCGTAATCCTCGCCGACGAGTAATTGTTACTCAGGTCGGCATCTTCACTGGCATTTGTCCAGGCTTCGTTGGTCAGGGTAATCCCATTCGCGGCATTGGCCGAAAGCGAGGCTGTAATGAGCAGGGACAGGCGGCCTTCGCTGTCCAAGGAGTCAGCCGTCACCGTAAAGCGCCGCGCTTTGACATCAATATTGGGGGCTACCAAGCCGTTGTAGCTTAACTCGATTCCTTTCAACACCAGCGCAGAGGGCATGACATCGGTGATGACAATTGCCGACGCAGAATCCGAACCGACATTAGTGACCACCACTGTATAGGTGAGTAGTGAACCCGCTTCCACAGTCGAGGAGATTGACCGTTTGTCGATCGCCAAATCTGCTCCGCCGCCAAGATGCAAGACAGTTGCAGTCGCTTCACTGCTCACCTGAATCGCCTCGGCCTGGTAGGTTCCGCTTAGATCAAGGTGATTTGTGATGATTGTATTATTGTTCAAATTGGTCGCAACGACGCCAGGTAGGGTAATAAAGACTTGCCCTTGCAATTCCAAGCTTTGCAGAGTCATGGTGAAAATATTGATGCCTGTGGCTACCGATAGATTGCTTCCACCCAGCACCTCATAGTGCAGCAGTGCACCATTTAGCTCTGCTGGCAAACGGTTGACCAGCACGAGATTGCTGAGCATCGCATCGCTTGTGTTCGAAACCTGTATCGTAAACGTGAGAGGCTCACCTACGTTCACAATCTCAGGCGACGCAACAGATTGAATCGCAACCCTGGATGAGAGTTGGATGCTCGCCAGCGAAGAGGCGTTGGTGGTTGATAGCCAAAGTACAGCAAACAATGAAATCGCCAATAACAATACAGAAAGTATCTGACGGTGTATTCTCACCACTCACTCAACCCTTCACTCTAGTGAGTCAGCAACCGGTGATTCGTAGTTCCTCAATAGAGTAGAACAATTCACACAATTAAGAAAGATAGCAAACGTTTAGCAAACATATTTTATACAATTATCTTAAATTTAGTTAATTTGTTTTGCTCAGAATTGAGGAGAGTTGTAAGTTAAAGGCGTAACGTCGACTGAGATGTGTTATATACGTTTTTGATCCAGCAAACCGAGTAGAGAAATCAACTGCTGGATGATGATGACACACCTTATATCCAGTTCTTCGGGTTTGCTGACAGTTAGGAAGAGGTAGAGGATGGTAAAACGGCGGCTTGGATCAATTCCGAATCGCCTCAACTCAAGCCGTGACGCAGCGCAATGATCGCCGCTTGGGTGCGGTCGGTCACATCCAACTTGACAAAGATATTGCTGACGTAGTTTTGCACTGTGCCCTTCGAAAGGTGCAGACGATCGGCAATATCTGCATTGGAGAGGCCATCGGCAATCAACTTGAGGATTTCCATCTCGCGCTCGCTGAGGTCGGCGGTTACCGTGGAATCAGCGGGGGCACTGGCGGGGTGAGAAACAAAACTAAACAACTTTCCTGCCACCTTCGGGTCAACATGGGTCATGCCCGCAACAGTACCCTTAATGGCGCTGATAATCTGTTCGCGCGGCGCATCTTTGAGCAGATAACCAGCCGCGCCGGCGCGCACGGCATCAAAGACCCATTCATCGTCATCATAGGTGGTTAAGACAAGAACTTTGGTATTAGGAAACTGCTGGCGAATCTGGCGTGTGGCTTGAATACCATTCATGATCGGCATACGCAAATCCATCAGCACCAGATCGGGATGCAATTTCTCTACCTGCTCGACCGCCTGTGCGCCGTCATGGGCAATGCCGACGACCTCAACGCCCGCTGCGCTGCGCAAAATCAACTGCATCCCTTCAGTTACAATTTCTTGATCGTCACAAAGAATCATTCGAATCATGATTGGTTTCACACTCAAGTTAGGGTCGGCAGATGATTAGGAGCGGCAAATTTCACTACTCTGTAAATCATATGCTGCGACATTTGTCGTTCTGAGGAGCAGACAGCCGCTCATCAAAATAGCAGATCTACCCAGTCTCAGAACTCACACTCAACGTTACAATTGTTCCCTTGCCCACACCGCTTTCAATTTCAAGCTGGCCACCGATCAACTCAGCGCGTTCTTTCATCCCGCGCAAGCCATAGCGATCTACCAGCGTAAGGTTGGTCAGATCAAAGCCACGCCCATCATCGCTGACGGTTAACAGCACGTTACCATTTGTACGCTGGAGTGACACACTTAGTGCTTTGGCCTGGGCATGAAGCAAGGCATTGGTCATTGCCTCTTGGGCAACCCGATAGATGTTCTGCTCACTCTGTTCAGCAAGTTCACCGACATCGTCCAGGTGCAATTGCAATTTCATTCCGCTGCGTTTGGCGACCGAATGAGCCACTGTCTCCAACGCCAACTTCAATCCTAGATCATCGAGGGGCGAGGCCCGCAACGATTGCAGCGCACGCCGGGTTTCGGCCAGGCCGCTGCGCGTCTGCACCAATGCCTTGCGTAACAAATGGCGCGCCTCGCCGGGTGACGATTCAAAGACGCTGTCCACCGCTTCAAGCTGAACCGATACTGCGCTCAATGAATGGGCCAGGGTATCGTGCAACTCCCGTGCCATCTGATTGCGCTCGCGACTGATCGTCAGTTGTTCTAGAGTGGCGGCATGTTCGCGCAGTTTATTATTGGCCAGCGCAAGTTCCCGCCGCTGTTGGCGCTGAGCGCCGATCATCTGTGTCAGGATATAACCTACGGCCATAAAAATGATAGTCCGAACCACACTGGCAAAGAGCAAATTATCCCCTATCGATCCCATCTGCGAATCGTAGAAGAAAAGCAACACCGGCACCTCAATCAGAAATGTCAGCAGAATATACCCCAACACCCGTTTGAAATCATATTGCCAGGCGACGATCACCAGCGGTACCATCAACGAAAGCAACATACTCCAGGCACTGTCCTGCACCGTAAAATTAGGGCGACCGCGCGAGGTGATCTGCATCAACTCATTGTTATGAATCAGGTAGGAGAGATAACCATAGCGCTGCAGAATACTCCCCACCATATAGAGAAGTATCGCAACCGGCAAAAAGCTTGCTTGAAGCCACTGACGCAGATGATCAGAATAGAGATACAACAACAGCGCAAACAAGCCAGCCGCATTCAGCACAAAAATCCAGGGTGAAATCGGAATGCGTGGCGTAGGAATGTTAAACCAGAATTGGGAAAGAAAGTAGCCAAGGCTTACAAGCTGCAAGCTACCCATCACAGCCAGAATCAAACGAAAAACCGACAACAAGCCAGGTTCGATATTGGCGCATGGTTCATTACTTTCCAAAAGTTGCACGTTCTGTGTCTGTTCCGTCATAGCCATAGTATAGCATAAATACAACTTACGAGAACGAGTGATTCGGCTGACAAAATGGGGTGATTAGATTCACGTCAATGCCAATCAAGTTCACACAGATGGCTCATCCTCTTCACTTGGCCCTGAGCCCAGGCCGGTCTATCCTTGACAACGTGTAGGGAAGTGGCCTATGGGATTCAGAGCCGTTAGCGTCAGCGCACGGTTTGGGGCAGGCAACATGAGTTGCGGCACACACGATCCTTACTAACGTGCGGGCTTCTGACATTCGTAGTTTAAAGCAATCAAGGGAAAGCTATGACCAACCCAACTGATCCGATCATCGAAATCTCAAATATGAGTAAAGTTTACCAAATGGGGGAGGTTCAGGTCCAGGCCCTAAACGATGTTTCCCTGGCTGTGGAACCAGGGGAGTATATGGCCATCATCGGTGCCAGCGGTTCAGGCAAGAGTACGCTGATGAACATGATTGGACTCCTCGATCGTCCAACCGATGGCAGCTACAAAATACGGGGCAAAGAGACCAATAGCCTAGCCAAGAACGAACAGGCCGATATGCGCAACCAGGAGATTGGTTTTATCTTTCAGCGCTTCAACCTATTGGCAAGGGCGATGGCCGTTCGTCAGGTAGAGCTACCGCTCTTTTACGCTGGTATTACCGGCAGCCAATCGCGCAAGATGGCGATTGACGCGCTGACACGTGTTGGTCTAGGGCAGCGCATTGACCATCGACCAGAGCAACTTTCTGGTGGCCAACAGCAACGTGTCGCCATCGCTCGCGCCTTAGTCAACAATCCCAGCATCCTGCTCGCCGACGAGCCAACCGGGGCATTGGACAGCAAGACCGCCGCCGAAATCCTCAACCTGTTTGATGAACTGCATCAACAAGGAATTACGTTGGTGGTGGTGACGCACGATATGCACGTTGCCAGCCGTGCCCAGCGTATCATCACCTTGATGGATGGCAAGATCACGGATGACACGTCGGTGAAGAATCATCCAGAGAAACAGCAAGCGGATCGGCCACAGGCAGAGCCAGCATTGAACAGCCCCTCCATGGTGATGGTCAGCAACGGCACAGCACCTGTTCCTGTCCAAGCGAACCGTACGCTAGAGGTGATTTTATGATCAAAATCGTGCGCTATCTTGGCGTGGCTTTTGAGAGCATTTTCTCGAACAAACTGCGCGCGGCACTCACCATGTTGGGCATCATCATTGGCGTGGCCGCAGTGCTCTCGACGATGGGCATCGGCGCAGGGGCCTCGGCCAGCATTACCTCCAGCATCCAGAGCCAGGGCACCAACTTGCTGGAAATCAGTTCAACCGGCAATACGCAAACCCTGACCGTCAATGATGCCGATGTGCTTGCCGATCCAACCCTTCATCCTGACTTTGGCGCAGTGCTGACCTTGATCCGAACCAACCTGACCATGGTCGTCAACGACAACAGCAGTTCCGGCCAGGTGCAAGGTGTGCAGCCCATCTATGCCACAGTGCGCAATTTGACGGTCGAAAATGGGCGCTTCTTCAACGACGAAGAGATGACCCAACAGTCGCCGGTGGTGGTGCTGGGTGCGACATTGGCCTCCGATCTCTTTGGGACAGCCGATCCACTCGGGCAGGATGTACGGATTGGCGGCGATGTTTTCAGCGTGGTCGGAGTGCTCAAGAAGAGTGGCGGCAACAGTTTCTTCAGCAACGACCAGGCCGCCTTTGTTCCTTTTACCGTCGCCCAGCGTCGATTGGTCACACCCACCTATTATCGAGGTCAACCGACGGTCAGCAGTATCACGGTGCAAGTCAAAGATGGGGCCTCGATGGACAAGGCCCAGACAGCGATCGAAATGCAACTGCGCCTTTTACATGGTCTCCGTTCCGAAGACAAGAATGACTTTTCGATCTTCAACCAAGCCAGTCTGCTCGACGCATTGGGCAGCGTCACCCAGGTCTTAACTATCTTTCTGGGCTCAATCGGTGGTATCAGCCTCTTGGTTGGCGGCATCGGCATCATGAACATCATGCTTGTCTCAGTGACCGAACGCACCAAGGAGATTGGCCTGCGCAAGGCGCTCGGTGCCCACGATAGTGATATTTTGCTTCAGTTTTTGGTTGAGGCACTGGTGCTCTGTCTGCTCGGTGGGTTGATTGGCGTAAGTTTGAGCTACGGCATCGCCTATCTAGTCAGCCTGATTCCAGCGGTAGAGTTCGAGGTGATCATCACCTCTTCGGCGTTGCTGTTGGCGCTCGGCGTCTGTTCGGCCTCGGCCTTTGTCTTTGGACTTTACCCAGCATTGCGTGCCACCCGGCTCGACCCAATCGAAGCGTTACGATACGAGTAAGATGCAGGTGGCAGGTGGCAAGTCGCAGGTCGCAAAACCATTTCCTGCAACTTGCAACTTGCAACCTGCGCCATTGATAGGAGATTATCATGACTAAATTTAACAAGTGGACAGGCGCTGTTCTTATAGCATTGGGCATTGGTGCGGGCGGCTATCTGGTGGCAACCGGGCGGATTGACTTACGGCCCGCAACAGCCCAGGCCCAATCCACCAATGCAGCAGTTTCTACGGTACAGATCCAATCCGCCGCCAACGTCATCGGCAAGGTGAGCGCTTCGGGCAAGATCGGATTAGTCGCCACCAATTACGTGGTGATGGATGTCAGTGGCACCGTGCGCCAGGTGGCTGTCCATGCAGGCGATGTGGTCAAAGCGGGGGATACGCTCTTGACGCTCGACAGCACCGAGTTGGAACGGGCGGCGCGTAGGGCACAGTTGAGTGTCGATGCCGCCAAAAATTCCCTGGCCCAACTGCAAAAGCCAGCCAGCGACATGGAGATCGCCGCCGCCCTGGCCGATCTGCTTTCTGCCCAGCAGAAACTCGCCGACGCCCAAAAGCCAGCCTCCGAGACGGAGATTAGTGCCGCCAAGGCCAACGTCACCTCGGCTTGGGCCAAATACAACGAGTTGTTAGCACCGAAGAGTCAGGCCGAAATTACCAAGTTGGAGGCTTCCCTGCGCCAGGCCGAAGTCACCATGGCCGAAAAGCAACGGGCCTATGACCAGATCAAATGGCGCAATGATGTCGGCATGACGCCAGAAGCCGCCGCCTTACAACAGGCTACCATCGCCTATGAATCAGCCAAGGCCGACTACGAGGTCAGCACCAAGGCAGCCGACACCTCCACCGTGCAGAGCGCGCTGAGTAGTGCGCGCACGGCTGAGCAACAGCTTAGCGATTTGCAGGCCAAGCCCGACAAGGCCAGCATTGCTTCGGCCCAATCTGCCGTCGCCACCGCCCAACAGAAGCTGGACGATCTAAAACAGGGTTCCGACTCACTGGCGCTCGAAGCAGACCAGATCAAGCTCGATCAGGCATTGGTCGATCTCGAAGAAGCCTATAGCAATCTGGCCAAAGCCAAGCTGACCGCACCGGTGAGTGGCGTCGTCTTAAGCATCGACGCCGAAAGCGGGCAACGATTGGCCTCGGGTGCCAGCGTCGCCCAGATTGCCGATCTCAACGCGCTGCAATTGACCGTCGATGTGGCCGAAGTCGATATCGACCAGATCAAAACGGGTCAGAAGGCCGAGGTTACAGTCGATGCCCTGGCCGGCAAGAGCTACGACGGAACAGTCGAACGGATTGCCCCGCTCAGCAGCAGCAACTCGGGCGTGGTCAACTATCAGGTCACCATTCTGCTCGACAAGGCGCAACTCAACGGCGTCCGCCCCGACATGACCGCCGTGGCCAAACTGGTCAAAGACACCACCGTCAGCGGCTGGCTGGTGCCGACCACGGCCATCACCCAGAACAACGGCCAGGCGACCGTCACCGTCGTGCGCAACGGGGCACAACAACAAGTAGTCGTCACCCCCGGCGAAGTGCAGGGCGAATGGACCGTCGTACAAGCGCCCGAACTCCAAAATGGCGACAGCGTGGTCGGAACGGTCACCACCTATACCAACGATTCGAACAGTGCCGGCTTTGGTCCAGGGAGAGGCGGCCCGCCTGGTGGAGGACGGGGAGGATGAGGTAGAAGCAAAAGCGCTTGTCTATCTGCCAAGGGAGCAAGAACAGGAGTAAGCCCGAAGAGAACGACCAATTACACCAAGAAGAGGTGACGGAGTGTTCCGTCACCTCTTCTTGTATATGGCAAAGACAACGAATTTAGCAATAGGTAATCAAACCCCGTAAAAACCCATTGCATCTCAACCTATTAACGTCAGTTCGGAGTTATTCAACCGGTAGATTAGAAAAACTTTCAAATTATCGAAGCAAATCAGTCAATTTTCGTGGGAAATAGGTCATCGTGCCAACCTTGGTTAAAATCTGCCAATTTGCGACCAATTTTTATACCGACTTCCGACGAATCGCTTCGTAATTTGAGCCTTTTCTATCGCTTTTAATTCCGAACTCACGTTAGTAGAGGAGGTGCACCCGCACGGTAGATGCATTATTGGGCGTGGTGAAATTGCCGCCCTTTTGCGTCCAAGTAGAAGGAGCTAAAACTTCAGCGGCAACTGCCTGCTCGGAAATAAAGGCACCTGCACTGTTATAGTAGGCAGCCCGTACTTCCCAAGCTCTCTCGCCACTTTCCGGGTCATTTTCGCCCCGCAACCAGGCAGTTAGGCTGTAAGAAGTGGTCGTGGAGACTGGTAGCGAGGTAGTGGTGACAGGCGTGGTGATGCGGTTGCTGATAGCCATCCAGCCGATGCTGCTGATTTGAAAGCGCTGACACGTTGGGTTCGGCGTCGCTGCCATCAGGTAACAGCTTGCTTCGGCAACAAATGGGCTCTTCCTATCGCCTTTTTTCTCCCGTAAAACATAATCAAGGGATTTCCAGCCAACCTTTACCTCGGTCAACACCGGCTGGGCAGCGCCCACCGACTTTTCCGCAGAGAAAAAGAAGGGATGGTGCCTCACCACCGTTTCTTTTACCAGGGTGAAAAGGAAAGGGCAGTCACCCACCCGACTTTTACAGCGCTCAACGCCGGCTGTGCAGCGTCCACTAACTTTTTAGCAGAAAGAAAGAAGTAATGGTAGATCACCAACGTTTCTTTACCCAGGGTGAAAAGGAAAGGACAGTCACCCACCCGACTTTTACAGCGCTCAACGGCGGCTGGACAGCGTCCACTGAATTTTTAGCAGAGAGAAAGAAGTGTTGGTACTTCACCATTGTTGCAGTTGCCAGGGTAAAAAGCGCAGGGCAATCATCCACACAACCTTTACCAGGCACAACGTCGAGTGTGCAGCATCCAATGACCTTTTACCAGAGGAAATGACGTGTCGGTAGTTCTCCATCGGCTCTACCCCAGAGCAGCAAAGCGTCAGTGTTCTGCCAACTGACCTCTGTTGCGACAGAAATCAGTGTGTACCCTTTCACGGAATTTTTACCAGAACCAACGGCCCCTGGAACTCTCCTGTTTACGCTTTCGTTAGCTAGCGAGGTGGACAGCATAGCGCTTGTCTATCCAAAATCAGAACGCTCATCCTTGAAAAGATAGTCTTACTGCATTGGTGACAAATTAAGCGTTTAGAGCGATTGTCAACTTGAGGGAGAGAAGAGTTGACGGTTGGTCAGAACGGATAGATTTAAGAATGCCCAGGCGTTTGACATTGGCAACAAGATAATCAATCAGGTTGTCGGCATTCCCCTTGTGATGAGTCCTAGCAAAGAAAGGAAGCGAGCGATAGACCATCTCCATAGAAATGCGAGCAAAGGGTTTGTTGAGTTGCTGAGCGACTTGGTCAGTCAGGTCAACCAGAACCGCATAGAGAATCCAGGTCGCCCAGAGTTGCATTTGTACAGCATTCTGAGCCGAACAATGAAAGAAAGCTAAACCGAGCAGGCGTTTGACAATGGCATAGGCATCTTCAATTCGCCAGCGTTGCCAGTAAAGAGCCACGGCATACTCAACGGGAAGATGCGATGCATCGAGGTCGTTGGTGAGATAGCGATACCACTTGCCGTGATAGAGAAATTGAATCAGGCGCACTTGCTGGCGGTCATCACCTTGTCCAATCCAACCGATTTGGTCATGCACCACAGCAGTTTTGAGCAGCAACGATTCCCCCTGGAATGCCAGATTGCTCTTGGCACGTGTGATGAAAAAGACACCTTGTTCACCAAGGTGGCGGAAGAAAGTGAAGTTGGTGAAACCCAAATCGAAAATGAGCAGGCTGCCTGTGAGCAGATGGGAGCGCACTTTGTCGAGAAAGCTTTGGTCATGCGCTTGTGCATCTTCTTCATACCAAACCTGGGTAGGCAGGCGAGTGACGATATCCAGAATCGCTAACATGCGTCCCGCCAATGGATTCTTTTCATTCTCCTGCAGCAACCCGACCTTGCACAAGAGTGCATCCAGAGTTGAGCCATCGCAGGCGCAAACCTGAGTGTATTGCCTTTTCGCCCAGGCAAGTTCAGCGGGTAAGGGGCGGCTGCGTTCCAAACTGCGTTTTGCCAGTCCAGGCAATAGCTCAAGCAGAACTTGCAGAAACAACTCTGCTGGCAACATACGCAAGCGAGTCGAGAGTGCTTGTTGCGTTAAGCCTTGTAAGGGGGCGACCCACAAAACACATTCTTCGTGCACCAGTCGCACCATTTCGCAGATGCTGCCGGTTTGCTGCCAGAGCAGACTCAATACTAAGGCCATCATCACGGGTAACGTCAGGATGCGGGCACGCAGCCCAAGCGCTTCGTATACAGCGATTTGCGCCAGGGTCGCTGGATGCACAATCGCGGGAGCCGTTCTACCACTTGTTCATCTGGCAATTCGCTGCTCAACCGTTTGCTCCGATCACGCTGAACCGCTCGCGTGTGTCGCACACTGCTTGCTTTTTAGTTTTATTTTCTTTTTCTGGTTCGCTCATCCTTTCATTTTACAGGCTTGTCTGCTCTCCCCAGATTTGACAACCTCTGTAAATGCTTAATTTGTTACTGATGGTCTTACTGGAAGATTGCAGACTTATTCTGTGGATCATGCACTTGCCTGAGAGCATCGCTATTCACTTTATTTCGACCTTTCGTGTAAGTTTTTTGACATAATTAAGTAATCAAATTGACGAATTATTGTCATTCTGTTATCATACATCCTTCAAATGTAGTAAGGTCGTTGCAATTTCATTCGTTGTCCGCCACGTTCCCTTTAATTGCGAGCACTTGACCGCTACAGATCAGTCGTTGCCCCAATTTTGCTGAATTTATTCAACCCATTGTAGAGGAGTTCTATGAGCTACCCCAAAGTTCATCGTGTGGTACCCGCAGTGATTCTTGCGCTGCTTTTGTTAATGGTTGCCCAACAACGGGCTCGTGCAGAAACTCAGATATTTACCTCGACGCTGCCACTCACCTATACCAACTGGAGCGATGCCTTTGTCTTTCCTCAATTCAACCCAAACCTTGGCATCTTGACGTCGCTGGAGATCAGTTCAACCAGCTACATGACCGGTTCATTCGCCTATGAAAATACAACCAACCGTATAATCACCATTTCTGGTGAGATCTATGGCGCTGTAACGGTCAACTTACCCAATTTAAGCTCACTTCTCGTAACCGGCAGCGTCTTTTCAGCAACAACTACAACGAAGGCATTTGATGGGAATTTGAACTTTTCCGGCCCTTCCAGCGGCAGCTTTGAATACTCGGGAACCATCTCGAACAGCATCCACTTGCTGGCAGCCGCCGATCTAGCCGATTTTGTCGGTCCAGCCACCGTCACTATGACAGCAGACGCCAATAGTAACTGGAATGCAAGAGGCGGCTCGGCAAACTTTGCCTTCTTGTTGGTCAATCTTGCTAATGCAGTAGCCGAGTTGCGTTATCATTACGAGGTGCCACGTATCGAGTTTGAAAAGTTGGTCAACGGGCGACTGGCTGATGGGGCCAATGATCAGGATGTGCCCTTGCTGCAACCCGGCGCAACGGTGACCTGGACTTACTTGCTCACCAACACTGGTTCCATCACAATCCCGCTGAGTAGCATCACGGTGAGCGACAGCCAGCCAGGCATTACCCCGACTCGGGTCCTGGCCAGCGACGTTGGAGCGGATCAATTGCTTGCGCCAGGCGAACGATGGGAATATATCGCCACGGCGACAGTGGAGGATTTAGACGCGCCGACGCCTCCTGTAACCGTTGTGGCAGGTTGCAACCCAGATGGAACGAGCGCCCCCGGCAATCGACCCACCTATCGCAACATCGGCACGGTGCTGGTTCCTGGGGTGGTGGTCACCGACCCGGCTCACTACTGTAACACCGCCAATCCTGGCATTCAGATCGTTAAGCTGACGAATGCCGCCGATGCCAACCTCGCCAACGGCAACGATGTGCCCCAGATCAGCGCCGGCGGCGCTGTGACATGGACTTATCTGGTCACCAACACTGGCAACATCACCTTCTCCTTGGCGCAGGTCGTGGTCAGTGACAGCCATGCCAGCATCGTGCCAACCTTTGTCAATAGCAGCGATGTGGGGGCCGACCAGTTGCTTTCCCCCGGCGAAACGTGGCGCTATCAAGCGATTGGCGTTGCCGACAATCTGGAACAGCCCACGGCAGGAGGTACGATTGTGGGCGGTTGCAATCCTTCGGGGGATGCGGCTCCAGGTGAGCGCGCCACCTATGAGAACATCGGGATAGTCACGGTTCCGGGAGCTAGTGACAGCGATCCAAGTCATTACTGTAACCCACCTCGGCCAGGGATTGTCCTCGTAAAGCTCACCAATGGCGCGGATGCCAACGATCCAGATGGCAACGATGTGCCCCAGGTTGAGCCTGGCGCTACGGTGATCTGGACTTATCTGATCACCAACACTGGCAACATCACCTTCGCCCTGGCGGAAATTACAGTCACCGATAGTCAGACGAACGTTGTTCCCTCACGGGTCACGAGCAGCGATGTGGGCGGTGACGATCTTTTGTCACCCAGCGAAAGTTGGCGCTATACAGCAACCGCCCCAGCACTCAACCTGGAGCAAAGCAACCCAGGCGTAACTACAGTAACTGGTTGCAATCCAGGCGGCGGAGCTACTCCCGGCGACCGGACCGCCTATGAAAACATTGGTTCGGTCACCGTCCCGGGTGCCAGCGACAGCGATCCCAGCCATTATTGCAACGTTGCCCATCCTGGTATCGAATTGGTCAAGCTCACCAACGGTTTTGATGCCAATGGGGCCAATGATGCAGATGTGCCACAAGTTGCTCCCGGTAGCCGAGTGACCTGGACTTATCTGATTACCAATACCGGACAAATCGCCTTCCTGGCCAGCCAGGTAATCGTGACCGACTCGCAGAATTCGGTCGTGCCCATACGGGTGACTAGCAGCGACAGCGGTGCGGATGATGTACTTTCGCCTGGGGAAAGTTGGCGCTATGTAGCCACTGGCTTTGCAGAGAATCTCAAGCAGCCGAGTGCCTCGACCACGGTAGAGCCTGGCTGCAACGCCAACCATACCACGGTTCCTGGTGATCGCCCCACCTATCGCAACATTGGTCAGGTCAGCGTACCTGGTGCCAGCGACAGCGATCCCAGCCATTACTGTAACCCACCCGTGGCCTCGATCCGGCTGGAGAATACAGTCTACCTAAACTATGACGGCGGTCTCTCCTGCCCAGGCTCAGAGGAGCAGATCCAAATCCCTGGCACGGCGGTGACCTACTGTTTCGAGGTGTTCAACAATGGTGACACCTATCTGGACAGCTTTATCTTTAATGACCCCGCCCTGGGCATCACCTTTACCAACTTGATTACAATCAACGGCTCGGCGCCGCTGGCACCAGGCGACTCGATCCTGTACTACTACCAATCAGCCATTCCGATCGGCTTCCTAGACAACGATGCAGTGGTCATTGCCAATCCAGTGGACGATCAAGGGCGTGATATTCCCAATCTGCCCAATGTAAGCTCCATCGATCCCTCACGCGTCGGTCCTTTACCAACCAACGATGAAGAGACGAACGAACCCCGGCATGTTTACCTCCCGCTGCTCGTGACAAGATGACGCCAACCTGTGGTCGGATGTAACAAGATGACAAGCTGACAAGGTGATCGATATTGCTCGTTTTCACCCTGTCAGCTTGTCACCCTGTCCCCTCTTCTCCTCACCTTTATCCTGTCCTACGCTCTGCGTATGAAATCCGTAGGGAAGTCAGCAACCTTTCGTTATCACGACACATAGAAATCGTCAATTTACAACTAGATTTTTTGATGTACAATCTGCGCAGCCCTTTTTGAATTTCCCATAATTCTAACCGAATAGACTTACGCACCCCGGTGGCACTTGCGTAGCTGTTCAGCTCACTGCAACTGGATTGCACTTCACAACTACCTTTAGCTACGAGAGTTTAGACAACCACCTGCAAACTGAAAAGGTTCAGTTGAGTTTGCGCTACCTATAACTTACCACATCCACATTTTGTGAATCGGGGCAGCCCATGCGTTTGTCATCCCTAGACTATTCTCGGCTCCATGTTGTAGCCATCTGGAGAAATAGATGAGTCGTTCTACTCGCTTGCGTCCAAAGATTCTACTTGTGCCTTCGCTTCTGGCCCTGTTATTTCTGTCCCGCTGTCCTTCTCATCTGTACGCCCAAGCTGCGCAATCATCCTCACAAAACAACGAAATCTTGTTTCCCGGTGCAGCACCCTGCGATCAAGGATTGCAGGCTTGTATTGACGCAGCGCCCAACGGCAGCACCATTCACATCGCAGCCGGTAGCTACACCGGCAGCTTTACCCTTTCTCGGCCCGTCAGCTTGGTAGGCAGCGGAGCAGCAGCGACGATCCTCAGCGCAGAAGGCGAACAGCGCGTACTACATATCTTTGACGCAGCCGTCACCAGTCAGGTTGTGATTGCCGACCTCACGATCCGGGGCGGTAAGGCCAATGGTGCGAACAATCCTGATCAAAACGGCGGTGGAATCCTGATTGAAGAGGGAGCGACGCCGCAGCTACAACGACTGATCGTGCGCGACAATTACGCATTCAACATGGGCGGTGGGATCGCCATCATTAACACGGGAGCGGTCACCATTCGTGACACGCAGCTAATCAACAATCAGAGCGCCGGGACAGGCGGCGGGTTGTGCAGTGCAGCCGAATCGACCACGATCGAAAACTCCGTTATCGAGCAGAATCAGGCCAAACATGGCGGCGGGGCATTGATTAATGGTCACTTCACCTTCACCAATGTCACCGTGCGGGCCAACCGGGCCGAGGAACTGGGAGGCGGACTGTACGGCGGGATGGACGGCAAGTTTGATGTGCTCATCTCCCAGATTAGCCAGAGTCACTTTTCCGACAACCAGGCAGGTTATCAAGGCGGCGGGGCCTTCCTCTTCAACACGCGGATCGACCACAGCGAATTCAGACAAAATCTTGCCCACAACGACACAGCCCCCAGTGCTGGTGGAGCATTGGCCAGTTCGAACAGCTTAACTGTGACCAAGTCCACTTTTATTTCGAACAGCGCAACTGACGGCGGAGCCATCGCAGGGTTAGGCGGCAAACTCTGGATTCACAACTCACTCTTTAGCGACAACCATGCGCTCGACGTCAACAACGGCGCAGCGATCAGTTTAGTGGATGCGAACGAAGTCACCCGTGTCTGTATCACCCATGTCACCATTGTCAATCGTGGGCAAGATCTGGCGCAAAATAACGCGGCGGCTATCAAGTCCGGAGCCGGTGAGATACGCCTGACCAACTCGATTGTGGTCAACCATGCGGCGGCCATCCTCAACAGTGGCGGTCGCGTCATGGAGCAGACCAACCTCTACTACGGCAACGGTCAAAACATCATCGGTCAGCTTTTGCGTTCGCTGCACGGCATCGACGGCGACCCACTGTTTGAAAATCCGGCAGCCTTCAACTTCCACTTAAAATCTACCTCACCAGCGATCAACGCAGGCAGCACAGTGACCGATGTCCTTGATGATATTGACGGTGAAATGCGCCCCACCGGGGATGCGCCTGACATCGGCTTTGACGAAGCTGTTCCGGGCGTCACGCAACCCGACCAACCTGTCGTGCCTGTACAACCAGATCCTGACTTTAGTGTTCCCAATGGCGTCTATCTGCCCTTGGTCATCGGCCAATAATCAGGGAAAAGTGGCGAATAGCCTAACCTCGCCACTCGCAAACCAGTGCATACCACTCTGCCTTCTCTCAACGGAAGACAAAATAGACTGCGCCAAAAAGACAGAGCGCGGCCCACACATAATCCAACTTGAACGGTTGCCCCATATAAAACAAAGCAAAGGGAACAAAGACACTCAGCGTAATCACTTCTTGGATAATTTTCAGTTGTCCTAAGTTGAAGGTGCCATAGCCAATGCGGTTAGCTGGTACCTGCAGCAAGTATTCAAAGAGTGCCAGCCCCCAACTGAAGAGCGCAGCAATGTACCACGGTCGGTCCGCCAGGTTGCGCAGGTGCGCGTACCAGGCAAAGGTCATAAAAACATTCGAGCAAGTCAAGAGTAGGATCGTTTGTAACTGAATTGGCATCGTTTTTCCTCGATATTAAAGTGTATTCGCCTCAAGACCCGTTTTACCATACACCTGATAACTTTGGCTGAATCCATGGCTACAATCGGCACTCGTCTCTCAACCGCTTCTATGCGAGCCTGTCAGGTATACTTTCCGAACAGTGTCTCAAGCACAATGTTCCTTCCAAAGGCACCACAATCGCAATCGTCGGGAGACTGTGAGATTGTGCCACGCAATTCCAAGAATCTCCCAAACTCGTTGCACCTTAAGTCCACCACCCACAGCTACGATGTTGCGCCACCCGTAGGTGCGTGCTTCCAGCCGCACAAATGGGGGTTGTATTGACAGCTATGAGCTTCACCAATGTGGGTTATGTACCCGACCCGCAGCTAGAAGCTGCTGCTACAATGTTGCGCCATCCGTAGGTGCGTGCTTCCAGCCGCACAAATGGGGGTCGTATCGACAATTATGAGCTTCACCAATGTGGGTTATGTACTCGACCCGCAGCTTCTAGCTGCGGCTACGATGTTGCGCCACCCGTAGGGGACAGCTTGAATTTAGAATCGATAGCATTCACCCATCGTTTCAGACATTTTATTGGATGTGTTGCGGCTAAATTGAGGTGTCCCTATGGAACAGGACAATAAGGAAGTTTCGTAAAAAATGGAGACACTTCGTGGAGAAACAAGTGTGACAGTGGACAGTGGTACAGAAATACTGATTCACTGTCCACTGTTACACTGTCTACTTCAAACGGATCTGCTGCCCTGGTTGGAGCAAGGAGTCTTCTGTAAGATTATTGATGCGCAACAACTCTTGCCAGTCGAGGTTATGACGCATGGCGATCACGAAAATTGTATCGCCGGCTTTGATGGTATAGGTAGCACCGCTGTCGTCGGCAGGGGGTGGAGCGGGCGGAGCACTGAAGGCGATAAAACCGGAGTTATCGGCAGGCGCTACTTCGGGGTCGGGCGTTGCTTCTGCGCCAGGCACCTTGATCACCTGACCGATCTGCAAGACGCTCCATTCACCCAAGCCATTGATAGCCGCCAACTCTTGCCAGGTGACATCATACTTTCCGGCAACCCGATCCAGCGTATCCCCTGAGTTGATCGTGTAAACGCCGGTATAGGATGCGGCGCGCGCATTGGCCAATTCGGCACTGGCCATCGAGCCACCGACCGCACCGCCACCCGGAATGTGAACCACTTGGCCAATCTGAAGAATGCTATGCCCGGTCAAGCCATTCGCCTCTGCCACTGTTTCCCAATCCAAACCGTGGCGCAAGCCAATCACCAAAAGGGTGTCGCCGGGTTGAATGGTGTAATCCAAACCGCCTGCGGGAACTACCTGTACCGTAGGCTCTGCTCCGATGAAGTTGTTTCCAACATTGGCCGATTGAACATCTGGGGTTACAGCACCGTTGCTACGAGCAAAATCAGTAAACCAGTAGACCAAACCAGTCTGCGGATCGACTGTCTCGCCGATGCCGATTTCGGTATAATTGGCCTGTAGAATGTTTTCGGCGTGGGGCGGATCCGACATCCACCAGCGCATAGCATCGCCGGGGCTGGCGGTCAAGATCCAATTTTCGCCGACCCAGTCGCTATTGTAGCCTAAGCGGTTGACTCGTGTACGTACCGTACTGCCATCGCTGCCATAATGTCCCCACGCCACGTGAGCGGCTACATCATTTGCCTGACCTTGAGCGGCAAAATTGAGTACCTGGCTTACTTGAAGTGGTGGGCGCCCGGCATTGGCACGCATCTGATTGATAGCGTCTACGATGGCCTGGGACGTGGATGAGAGCGACGAATAGGCATCTGATTGGGCAAAAAGAGGTGAACGGAATGTGATTACCGAGATAAGAGCAAGGATGAGCGCGCAGAAAAGAGACGGCAACACATTGGGCTGTCGCAATAATCTTGTGATTCGCAGCATAGGTATGCAAATCATAGCCCACAGTTCAGTTGTTCCACAAACTGACGTAAGCGCAGGAATCAATTTTTACCCTTGAACTCGCGACATTTGACGTAATTTGGTCACACGATTACCCTACGATACTACAACGAATTTTCAAAGAGGTGAGGCGGGAGGGGTGAAGTTGGCCTCTTACCATTCACCCTCACTCTTCATCCCTCAATAAGGAATAGAATATGTTTGAACTAATCAAGCAGTTAACCGAACTCACAGGCCCTGTGGGTCAAGAGGCAATTGTCCTCGATTTCATCGAAAAGCTTTGGAAGGCCGAAAACATCGCCGTCGAGCGCACACGGATTGGCAACGTCATCGGTCGAGCCGGAGGCAGCGGCAAACGTCTGTTACTTGCCGCCCACGGCGACGAACTATCCTATCTGGTGCGGGCCATCCATCCTGCTGGCTTCCTCTGGTTGGCCAATGGGCAAGCCTGGCAACTCAATGTGGGCAACCGCAATGCCTTCACGATCGGTCAGCGGGTCAGGGTGCTGGCACGCAGCGGCGAGATTCCAGGCGTCATCGCCACTGCGTCTGGACACGTTGCCACCTTGGCCATGCCAGAATTGCGCGACCTAACCTGGGATGATTTTTGGGTCGATACAGGACTTAGCGCGCGGGAATTGATGGATCGTGGCGTCACTCCTGGCACACGTGTGATCTGGGACGCAGAGACCGTACGTTGGGGCGATCATATCGTCGGCAAGGCATTGGACGATCGTGTACCCCTGGCCGTAATCACCGAGGTGCTGCGGCGTGTACCAGTAGCAGAACGCAAAGTCGAACTGACCATTGCCTGTACCGTACAGGAGGAGATCGGCCTGATCGGGGCCTTTGGTTTGATGATGCGCGAGCAATTTGATGCGGCCATCGCCGTGGAGATTGGCCTCTCCGGCGATATTCCGACCGTACCAGAACGAGTCATGCCTGTTCGCTTGGGCGGTGGTCCGACCCTGGTGCACAAAGATTCGTTGGTGCACTACGACCACAAGTTGACAGCACGGCTAGAAGCAGTGGCCAAGGAAGCTGGCATCCCTATTCAGCATGCAGTCTATGGTTCCTTTGGCAGCGACGGTGGTGCCTTTATGAAGGCCGATGTGCCCGCAGCGTTGGTCGCATTCCCGGCCCGTTACACTCATACCCCCTTTGAGACAGGCCATATTGGCGATATCGAAGGGCTAACAGAATGGCTGTGTGCGTTAGTACGCAGCGGGCTCTAATTCAGCAGAAACTCGCAGGCCAGAATCGATCCACCCTTACGCCTTAATCAGATTGTGGAATGCCACCAGAGATGATATAATCAGCCTTGACCTGGAAGGCGTAACCTTCCAAAGTAAGATCACAGGTCATCCACAAATCGGTTCATACAATCAAATCAAGCGAAATCCGACCTGATCCGTCTCAATCCCCTGACAAGTCAATCCAAGAGGCAGAAAGCGAAAACAGGTTCCCTGCTTGAATCAATGCTACTCAACGCTGGATTTTGATCAGATCTTTACCATAATAAATTCACAAAGGAGCATCGTATCATGAGTTCAAGAAAAATTGTGTTGGACACAAGCAATTTCTCACGCCGCGATTTTCTCAAGCTGCTCGGAGCAGTCGGTGCCACCACCGTCGTAGCTGGCTGCGTTGCGCCAGGGGTCGAAACCGGTGGCAGCACAGCAGCAGCCCCTGCCGCCGAGGCTGGCAGTGCCGCCGCAGCCGGTGGCGGAACACTCATTTGGTTGTCGCACCAGGAGATCGCCGGCCTTGGCCCGAGCGATCTTGGTGCTACGATGCAGTCGATCATGATCGGTGCGATCCATAGTTCATTGGTAGGTTGGGACATCAACTACAAGATGTACAATGATCTGGCGGATTCGGTCGATGTCCAAGCTGATGGTTTGAAGTACACCTTCAAGTTACGCCAGGGTGTTAAATTCCACGATGGTAGCGAGTTGAAGGCCGGCGATGTCAAGTACACCATCGACTACTACCGCGACGAAAAGAATGCTGCCCCCATCCAGAGCAGCTATACCGGCATTGATAGCGTTGACACACCGGATGATTACACGGTTGTGGTCAACATGAAGACTGTCAATGCTGCTTCTCTGGTGAACTGGGCGAGTAATCCAATCGTCAATGCCAAACATCATGCCGAAGTGGGCGATGCAAAATATTCCACCTCACCGATCGGCACCGGCCCATTTAAGGTGAAAGAGTGGAAAGCCTCCGAGTATACCTTGCTTGCTGCCTTTGACGACTACTATAAGGGTCGCCCACAGGTGGACGAGATTCGCATGGAAGTTGTGCCCGAAGACGCCGTGCGTAAAGCCGCCTTGGAAACAGGCGACGCTGACTCTTCGGCCTGGCCGCTACTGGTCGAAGACAGCTTGGCCCTGGAGAAGGATACCAACTTCAAGGTCTTCCGCACCGCAGGCGAGTCAATCAAACACTTCCCGATCAACAATGAAAAGCCCTACTTCTCGGACAAACGCTGTCGCCAAGCCCTGATGCACGCCCTCGACCGCCAGCGCATCATTGACGATCTATGGAATGGCGCAGCCGAGGTGGCCCATTCAAACATTCCACCTGGAAGCCAATACTACAAGTCCGACCTGAAACAATACGAATTTGACCCAGAAAAGGCCAAATCCATGCTCGATGAGGCAGGTTGGACAGCCGGGGCTGACGGCATTCGCGAAAAGGATGGCGTTAAGTTCTCTTTCACTTGCACGGCAAAAGCAGGCGACCAAGCGCGCAAAGCGATTGCTGAGTTGGCGCAGCAGCTCTTCAAAGATGTCGGCGTCGAAATGCAGATCACCGAGGCACCCGTAGCCGAAATCCTCGAAGCCATGCGTGGTGGTACAATGGAAATGTCAATCTTCAACTGGACGTACTGTGTGGGCGTACTTGAACCGGATCCCACTGATACCCTCAGTTCAGGCGGTGGCAATAACTTCCCACACTTCAAAAATGCCGAGATGGACGAACTACTGGCCAAAGGACTGCAAGAGGTCGATCCCGAGAAACGCAAACCGATCTATGATCGCGTTCAGGAGATCTTTGTCGAAGAAGTGCCAGTACTCTACCTGCAATTCGATACCTGGATGCTACCCTTCGCTGTCCGTGTCGAAGGTCTGCCCGACGGCACCGCCAATACCTATCCGCTCTATTCCTATCTGCTCCCCTTGAAGAAGCAGAACGGCTAAGAAATGGTGAATGGTTAATGGTTAATTCTTAATTGTCAAGTGAGTAGAGTTGACGAGCACAGTTAACCATTAACCATTCACCGCTACACCGTTAACCATTACTATGTTACTCTACATCATTCGTCGCCTGCTCCAGGGCTTGCTCATCATCTTTTTGGTCAGCGTAATCACCTTTGTCATCATGCGCCTGCTACCGGGGGATCCGGTGCAGTTGTTGCTAGGCGAAGGCAAAGTAAAGATGACCAACGAGCTGCGTGACGCCATCCATGCCAAGTGGGGTTTTGACAAGCCTTACTATCAGCAATATCTGATCTGGCTCTGGAGCTTGCTGCGCGGGGACTTTGGCGAATCCGTGGTGCGACGAGGTGTGCCGGTGAGCCAGATGATCCGAGAGGCCGCTCCGATCACAGCCTTTCTAAATCTGATTTCGTTGTTGCTGGCAGCGGCCATCGCCGTCCCTGCAGGGATCCTAGCGGGCGTGAAACGCAATTCGATCTTTGACTACTTCACTGCCTTCTTCGCCACCTTGGGCGTTTCACTGCCACCGTTTTGGATTGCCTTGATGGCCATTATTCTCTTTGCGGTTATGTTGCACTGGCTGCCGCCTTTCGGATTGAAGACGTGGAAGGGCTATATTTTGCCGATTGGCGTGCTTACGATTGAGCAGATGGCGCTCTTTGCCCGCGTCATGCGCAGTGCAACAATCGAAACCTTGTCACAAGATTACGTACGCACGGCGCGTGCCAAAGGCTTAGCCGAGCGTCTTGTCATCTTGCGCCATGCGGTGCGCAATGCACTGCTACCCGTGGTTACCGTGTTGGGGCTTTCGATTGCTACCATTCTTAGCGGCACCATCATCATCGAGACAATCTTTGCCCTGCCAGGCATTGGTCGCCTCTTTATCGACTCGCTGGGCCGACTCGACTATCAGGTCGTGCAGTCGCTGGTTGTCGTCTTCTCGGCACTGGTGGTTGTCGCCAATTTGGTCACTGACCTGGTGTACGCCGTCGTTGACCCCCGTATTCGAATCGACTAATCCTTCATCCATGATAAACTTGACCGGCACTTCACGGTTTAATGGATTGGATTTAACCTTTGTAAACACACATCATCTAAAAAGTGCCGGTCAAGTCTAAATATATGGCTGTCATTTCTGGAACAACTCCTATCTCCGCCAAACAAGATGATCTGAGCGCACAACGTTCAGAATGGTTACAAATCTGGCGCAGATTCAAGGGCAATCGGCTTGCCATTATTGGCCTGGCAGTGGTGCTGCTGTTGATTATAATCGCAGCACTCGCTAACGTCCTCGCGCCCTACGATCCTGCCTTTTCCTTCCGCGGCATGCGTGGCTCGGCCCCTGGTGCAGAGCACTGGTTGGGAACCGATACCAACGGGCGTGACCTGCTGAGCCGGGTGGTTTTTGGGGCCCGGATTGCCTTGACGGTGGGCATTGGTGCGACGCTGATGCAATTGATCATTGGCGTGCTGATCGGTGCAATTGCCGGCTATTTCGGCGGCTGGACTGACACGATCCTCTCCCGCTTGATCGACACCTTGATGTCGATGCCAGTGTTGGCATTGCTCACTCTGCTAGCCGCAGTCTTGCGCGATAAAGCGATTCCTAGCGTGCTGCTCACTATTATGGTGATCGGCTTCACCGGTTGGTCGCGCTTTGCCCGTGTTGTGCGCGCCGATGTTATGAGTTTGAAGCAGCGCGACTTTGTGATCGCCGCCCAGTCAAGTGGGGTGACGCCGATGCGCATCATCGTACGCCACATGTTGCCGAATGTGATGGGACCAGTCATTGTGCTGGCTTCGCTTGGCATTGGCGGCATCATTATATTGGAAGCGGCACTCTCCTTTTTGGGCTTAGGCGTGCGTCCACCCACACCATCCTGGGGCGTCATTCTTTCAGATGGGCGTGCCTTTATCACCAACTATCCCCACATCGTCATCTCACCCGGTGTGATGATCGTCATCACCGTCCTTGCCTTCAACTTCCTCGGTGATGGTCTGCGCGATGCGCTGGACCCCAAACAACGAGCAGAATAATGAATCCTATTGTTACAGTCCACTGAGCTTTTGAGCATGATGGATTGTGTTAGCTTTGTCACATTGCAAAGTCTGCAAATTACAAAAGCTTTTCCATTTGACAAGCATTTTGAACAACAAAGGTTTATATGTCTCAATTAGCCGATCAAATTGAATCGATACGTGCTGCCAGCGGTACCACTGCCTTCGGCGTCGCCATCAAACATCTCGAATCGGGTGAAGAACTCTATTTCGACGCCGATCGCGTCTTTCCTCTCTGTAGTGTCTTCAAAACCCCTGTGCTATGCGAAGCAGTGCGCCAGATTCATGAGGGGCGCTTCCGTTATGAAGATCGTTGGACCTTGACGATGGGCGAGAAAAATTTGCCCAGCGGCATCCTCGTCTACTTTCAGGATGGGTTACAGCCCACAGTGCGCGATTTGCTGACGCTCATGATCATCATCTCCGACAATACGGCCACCGATATGATTATGCACCGTATTGGTGTCGGAGAAACCACTCGCTTCATGCACGACCTCGGCCTAACTGACATCCATGTGCCGATGCGAGTGCGTGACATCTTTAATGACATTATGGGTGAAGAAGGCTCCGATCCTCGATTGCTGCACAAGTACATCGGTAAATTTTACAGCGAGCCCGAAGGCAATCGCCAAGGCAAAGCCTACAGCTTGGGCGTCGAGAACGATGTTGGCACGCCGCGTGCGCTCAACGCCCTACTGGAGATGATTTGGCAAGGCAAGGTCGTCAGCCGCCAGGCGAGCGACGACATCTTGTACATTTTATTGCAACAGACCCTCAACCAGCGTCTGCCCCGCTTTCTGCCAGAAGGCACACCTTTTGCCCACAAAACTGGTACGCTGAGCGGCATTCGCAATGACAG
This sequence comes from Caldilineaceae bacterium, assembly GCA_046328715.1. GTDB lineage: Bacteria > Chloroflexota > Anaerolineae > Caldilineales > Caldilineaceae > JAXLWB01. Next base: position 143,893 of record JAXLWB010000023.1, read on the forward strand.
CGGCATTCTTTATTGTAGCGAAACGTCGCATGTGGCGATTACCACCTTTACCACCTGGGATGGCAGCAGTGCTGCAGGCGATCCAGTCGCTGTTGATCAAATGATCCAGACGATTGATTCAGCGATGGGCAAGATTGGCCTGGCGGTCTATGAACATTTCCGGTGAGGATCGGCACGCGGAACACACGGATTTGTCGGAGAAGAATAGCCGTAGGTGCGTGTTTTTAACCGCACAAATGTCGGTTAATTAGGGTTGTGCGGTTAGAAACCGCACCTACGAAAGCATTCGATTTACTCGTCGCATGAGATTTCGCTACAAATCTCACGCATCACACAGCACGTTTCACGCAGCCTATGCCAACCCGGATCGACCTCGAACGCCCAGATACGCCTGACGCCCTACAACTAATCGGCGAGCTTGAGGCCTACCTTTCTCCGCAGTATCCACCTGAAAGCCGGCATGGCTTCAGCCCAGAAAAGCTGATTCGCCAGAACGTGGCCTTTTTTGTCATACGTCAGGACGGTGTACCAGCAGGCTGTGGCGGCATTAAAATCTATGCCGAAGCAAGGCCAAGTTACGGCGAGGTCAAACGCATGTACGTGCGACCGCAGTTTCGTGGTCTTGGATTGGCCAAGACGATGCTCAATCATCTTGCCGACTACACGCAAAGTCAAGGCGTCTCGCTACTGCGCCTGGAAACCGGCATCCATCAAATCGAAGCTTGCAGTCTCTACGAACGCTTTGGATTTCAACGTATCGCGCCTTTTGGAGAATACAAGGAAGATCCATTGAGCATTTTTTATGAGAAAGCAATCGGAGAGTAGAAACTGGAGATTGTTGTTGAAATGTGATTCCCCATCTCCAATCTCTACCTTCATTCACAGATAGAGGTAACCACCCTTATGCCCACCTACACCACTCTCATCCGCAACGCCAAAGTCGTCGATGGTACGGGCAATCCCTGGTTTTACGGCGACGTTGCCCTCAAGGGTGACCGCATTGGCCAGATTGCGGCGGCAGGTTCCATCAACAAACGATCCGCCAGCGAAGTTGTCGAAGCTGACGGCAAGGTCGTTGCTCCCGGCTTTATTGATATTCTCAGCCACTCGATCATACCGCTGATGGTCGATGGTCGTGATCTCTCGAAGATTACCCAAGGGGTGACGACCGAGATCATGGGTGAAGATTGGACGCCTGCGCCCTTTGAAGGATTGGTCGATGCCGCCGATTTGGACCGCAACAAACTGCTGGATCGGGTACCAGAATGGAAGGATCGTATCAAAAGCTGGAAGCATTTTCGTCAGTGGTTGGAGGCAAGTGCCGCCGCCGGGGTTTCGCCCAACATCGGTTCCTTTCTGGGTGGTGGCACGGTCCGTCAGATTGCGATGGGTGCCAAGATGGGCAAACCGAGCGCTGAAGAAATGGCAACCATGCGCCGGGTCACTGCCGAGGCGATGGAAGATGGAGCAATGGGCGTCTCCTATGCTTTGATCTACCCACCCAGTTCGTTCACCGACACGAATGAGATTGTCGAAGTCTGCAAGGTGGTCAGCCGCTACAAGGGTGTCTATATCACCCACATCCGCTCCGAGGCAGGCCGGTTGTTGGAGAGCCTAGAAGAAGCAATTGAGATCGGACAACGCGCCAAACTTCCAGTCGAGATTTACCATCTAAAAGCGGCGGGACGTCCAAACTGGCCCAAAATGAGCGCAGTGATCGAGCGCATCAACCGTGCCCGTGCCGCAGGCATCGACATCACCGCCGACATGTATCCTTATGCTGGGGCCGGGACAGGGCTCACCTCTGTGTTGCCGCCTTGGGCCGATGCCGACGCAGGCATCTATGAAAACCTCAAGAATCCTGAGCTGCGCGCTAAGATCCGTGCCGAAGCGATCCATCCTTCCGGCGATTGGGAGGCGATGGTCGAACTCAACGGTGCGGAAAACGTGATGCCTGTGGGCTTCTACAAAGAAGAAAACAAGCAGTACATCAGCAAGCGACTCTCCGAGATTGCGGCGATGCGCAAGCAGGAATGGGTTGATGCTGCCATTGATCTGCTGATCTCTGAAGGACAACGGATCGGGACTATCTACTTTATGATGGATGAAGCCAACGTACGCCGCCAACTCCAACTGCCGTGGATCACAATTGGCACCGACGCCGGTGGCTTCGATCCAGTATGGGGCAAAGCCTATGGACCGGTACATCCACGCGGCTATGGCAGCTATCCTCGCATCTTGGGCAAATATGTGCGCGAAGAAGGCATCATCACGCTGGAAGATTGTGTGCGTAAGATGAGTGGTGCGGTGGCGCAACGGCTCAGCATTCGCAATCGAGGCATTTTACGCGAAGGCTATCAAGCGGATGTCCTACTCTTCGATCCAGCCACGATCAGCGACCGCGCCACCTTTGACGATCCGCATCAGCTTTCGGTGGGAATGGAAGAAATCTGGGTCAACGGTGAACGTGTGCTACGCGCTGGCGAACACACCGGAGCCAAGCCGGGCAGGGTTGTGAATGGGCCGGGATGGAAAAAGACAAAATGACAAGATGACTGGAAGACAGGAGGAAAAGAGGATTATCTCGTCTTACTGTCTTCTTGTCTTCCAATTGTCCTGTCTTCGGGCAAATGAGAAACAGAAGATCAATTCTTGAAGGAATTCAGCTATGGCGACGATCAATTACAGTGGGAAGGTACATCCCCAATCGGTGACCGAGTATGAGGGTGTGACTTATTTTTTAGGGACCTCTCCGACAGGCGAGCGGCAGCTTGGTGTTATTGGGAAAAGTGATGGCTTTGTTGGAGCCAGGGATGGGCAAGGCAACTTCCTAGGCGCATGCACGCCTGAGAATGCAGCGCTTCTACGCCAGCGTTTGCCTTGGTTAAATGCAGTTCCGTTGGGGCGGCAAACTTCGTTTGGCTTCGGCGATCGCATCGGTAACGCTACCCCAGGCCACATCCAGGCCATGCGTGCGGCGGGTGCCGAAAACAAGATTGGGCCGATCTATGCCCAACAATCGGTACGCGAGAACACCCGCACCGGTCGCACACCGCAACAGGTGATGGATGATGCGATGTGGAGCATCTTCCAGGAAGGCTGGTGTGCGCCTTGGGGAGCAGACGCAGATCATGTCAAGCAGATCTCCGACTTGGCACCCTTTGTGGCAGCAGGCTACACCTTCTACACCATCGACCCCAGTGACCATGTAGACAACAGCGCCCAAGAGGCCGATCTAGAAACGCTGCGCCAGAAGGTAATGCAGTTGCCCTGGGATGTTCTCCAGACTTCCTATGCCTCAATTCAAGCTAAGTACAGCCAACCCTTTACGCTTGAAGGATTGAGCCTGCACTTTGATGAACCAACCTTGTTGCGCGCCTTGGCTAAGTATGGACGAGCCATCGCCCACACCGTGACGATTGCCCGCGCATTGAACCAACAGCGCACGCAGGGTGGCTATGATCTGGAAATGTCGGTCGATGAAACCGATACGCCCACCTCGACCTACGAGCACTTTTTCATCGCCAGCGAGTTGCTTGAACGTAACCTGCCAGTCGTGAGTTTGGCACCACGCTTTGTGGGAAAATTTCAGAAGGGTGTGGATTACATGGGTGATCTGGACGAGTTTGAACGAGAACTTGCCGGCCATGTGGCGATCATGAAGCACTTTGCCCATTACAAGCTCAGCGTTCACACCGGTTCGGACAAATTCAGCATCTATCCGATCGTTGCCAATCATGCCAACGGTTGGGTGCATGTTAAAACGGCAGGCACCAGTTATCTCGAAGCACTGCGTGTGATGGCCAATGTGAAACCCATTCTCTTCCGCCAGATGCTTGACGATGCACGTGGCCATTTTGAACATGACCGCAAGAGCTATTTTCTCGATGCTGAGCTGAGCAAAGTGCCAGTGGGCAGCGAAGTAATTGACGCTGATCTGCCGGGGCTACTCGACCAGTTTGACGCGCGGCAAGTTTTGCATGTCGCCTTTGGCACGATTCTCAAAAGCTACGGAGATGAGATACGTCCCTGCCTGGCAGCGCATGAGACAGAATATCGTGCCGGTTTGGAACGGCATTTTGTCCGCCATTTGCAGCCGTTCGTGAGGTGATGCAGGGTAACTAATAGACAAAGCAGATAGACATTGCATGATCACAATGTGTAGGGGCACACCCTTGCGCTTGCCCATTCGCTGATGCAAGCAGGGCACCGGCAAGCGGATGCCCCTACAATGATCCATCTTTGCTTTGCTTTGTCTATAAGTTGGTCTTTAACGCAAAGTCGCAAGGAGGCAAAGACGCAAAGCAAGGGAATAAGAAGGCATCATATGATTGCAGTTCGCTGGCAGGCGATTCAACCATCAAAATTACTTCCGCCCTTGCCTCTTTGCGTCCTTGCGTTAATTTCTAAATAGAAAACGGAGTTCTGCCCCTCGAAAAGGGCTTTGGAAAACTCCGGTTCTCATTCCAAATGCGGTTTAGGCGTCGACAGCGTGGGTTTTGAGCAGTTCCGCTGAATCGAGCACAAACCAATTATCAAAGTGGCCAAGATCACTGCGCTTGATTGGGAAAGGTGTGACAGCCTGTACCTCTTCTACTTCGACCACCACCGCACAATCGAGTCCGGCCCATTCCCAAATTTCAGCATCGTTGAGTTGTAGTGCATCTTGATAACTGTGCAGCAAAAGCTGCGATTCAGTGATCGAAAGCTTCTCGGTATTGAAAATATATCTGACGCGTGCAGTGGCATGTACCTTATCTGAAGCATTGTTAGGGATAAAGTAGATCGTATCGCCGACCTTGACATCCCGATAGGGTGGCTTGTGTGCTTCTCCATCATAGATCAACATGCGCTTGCTGCCATCAAGCAACTTTGCCAACGTGTCAGTCTTTTCATCGATATAGACAATATGGCCTCTCATAGTCTTCTCCTTCCGCAAATTTTGACAGTACGCAGGTGAAATTCATGAGACAAAGACGGTGAGATTTTGATTATTTCACCCTAAGCGTAACGAAAATCCAGCGAAAGGTCACTGATCCAAGAGCGAGTCGGCCGCCTAGTCAAAAGGATAGTCTTAGGCCATGCGCCAATCTACCTCCACCTTTCCAGGCCAGGCCAGGCCGATGCGCCCACGTTCCTTCTCCACGCTGGCAATCTCCACAGGAATGATGTCGCCTACATTGAGCACCGTGCCATAGGGAATCTGGCTACGATGCAGCAGCCCATCCTGTTTGACGCCGATATCGATGAAAGCGCCAAAGTCGACCACGTTGCGCACTGTGCCATCCAGGCGCAGGCCGGCCTTGAGATCGTCCATCGAGAGAACATCGCTGCGCAGAATCGGCGGTGGCACATCTTCGCGCGGGTCGCGGCCGGGTCGCACCAACTGTTCAAAGATGTCGGTCAGCGTGGGTTCGCCACAGCCAAGTTCACTGGCCAGCGCCTTTAGGGATGTCGTCTGTTGAATGGCCTTTAGCTTTTGTTCGCGGCTCTCAATCGGCATCTCCAGGCTGATCCCAGCACGCTTCATCAGTTTTTTGGCGACACTGTAACTTTCGGGATGAATGGCGCTGGCATCGAGTGCTTCGCCACCGCCACGTACACGCAAGAAGCCAGCACATTGCTCAAAGGCTTTGGGACCGAGTCCGCTGACATCTTTCAGTTTGCTGCGACTGGCGAAAGGGCCAGCATCGTTGCGGTGCGCTACAATTTTTTCAGCCAGTTTAGGGCCAATGCCTGCCACATAGGTGAGCAAGGCGGGTGAGGCCGTGTTGACATCCACCCCCACGCGGTTAACCACACTTTCGACCACACCATCCAAAGTAGCAGCCAATTGTTTCTGATCCACATCATGCTGGTACATGCCCACACCAATCGACTTGGGATCAATCTTGACTAGTTCGGCCAGAGGGTCCTGGACACGTCGTGCAATCGAGACCGCGCCGCGCATGCTGACGTCGAGGTCGGGCATCTCAGTGCGAGCCAGAGGCGATGCCGAGTAGACCGAGGCACCTGCTTCGTTGGTGATCAGATAGTGGGTCTTGCTTTTGTTGCTTTGCAGGTTGCGCAACAGGGTGGCAACCAGTTGTTCGGTTTCACGCGAGGCGGTGCCGTTGCCAATCGAGATGAGGGTGACGCCATGTTTCTCAATCAGTGCCTTGAGCGTTTTGAGTGAATCTGCTGCATGATTCTGCGGTTGGTGCGGATAGATGGTTGCGGTGTCGAGAATCTTTCCTGATCCGTCAACCACAGCCACTTTGCAGCCGGTACGGAATCCCGGATCGATGCCCATCACGACATGGCCAGACAGGGGTGCTTGGGTCAGCAAGCCGCGCAGGTTAACACCAAAGACCTGAATAGCGTGGCGCTCGGACTGTTCGCCAAAAGTGTTGCGCACATCATTCTCAATCGAGGGTAAGAGCAGGCGCTTGGCAGCATCGTCGATTGCCGCTTGCAGTTGTTCGCCCCAGGCAGAGATTTGATCGACCCGGAAGGCACGCGCCACTGCGTCCCGCCAATCTCGTTCCGGGATGTCGAGCGAAACTTTGAGCACCTTCTCTTTTTCGCCCCGGTTGATTGCCAAGACCTGGTGCGGGCGAAGTTTGTCAACGCGCATCGAGAATTCGTAATAGAGCTTGTAGACCGCCTTTTCGTCCGCTGCACCTTCCACTTTTTCAGTAGACAGGGTGGCAAACTTGAGCGCTTTTTCACGGGTCAGGCGCCGCACTTCGGCATGGTCGCTAACCATTTCAGCGACGATATCGCGTGCGCCAGCCAACGCTTCCTCGATGTTGGGTACGTCCTCGTTGAGGAAGGCTGCTGCGGCTTGTTCCGGCTTGGCCCCGCTACGCGCCTGGCCCAGAATGAGCTGTGCCAATGGTTCCAATCCTCGCTCACGCGCGATCATGGCACGGGTACGGCGCTTGGGTTTGTAGGGAGCATAGAGATCTTCTAGCGCCGTGATGGTCTGGGCAGACTCAAACTGCTTCTGCAACTCGGGCGTGAGTTTGCCTTGCTCTTCGACAGAGGCGATGATCGCTGCCCGTCGCTCGTCCATTTTACGCAATGTGTCCAGCCGTTCCGTCAATAGACGGATCTGCTCTTCATCCAATCCGCCCGTCGCTTCCTTGCGGTAGCGAGCAATAAAGGGCAGCGTGTTGCCGCCGTCGAGCAGTTCGATGGTGGCCGCGACTTGGGTTGGCTTTACTTTCAGTTCGGAGGAGATAATCGAGATGTGTTGTTCGTTCATATTTATGTTTGTAGCACAAGATACTTTCTTGTGCGCCGCTGTCTTATGAAACGCACAAGAAAGTATCTTGTGCTACAAATTTCACTTCGCCACGTATGTCCATTGCCAATCTTGCCAATTCTTTACCA
>JAXLWB010000024.1:0-145131 GCA_046328715.1 Caldilineaceae bacterium
CTGGCAATCGCAATCTGCACGCCGCAGGTATTGCCGTCAAACCCCTTGTCGGAATGATCGAAGCCGATCTCCTTCACCACTTTGCGCACCAACTCATCAAAATTGACAAAGGCCGTGGTCGTGATCTCACCCAGACACATCACGAAGCCGGTCTTCACTGCTGTCTCACAGGCCACACGCGACATCGGGTCCTGGGCGAAAATTGCGTCCAACACCGCATCGCTGATCTGATCACACATCTTATCGGGATGGCCCTCGGTGACTGATTCACTCGTGAACATCAACGAGGGCGAAGTCATGAATGTACTGCTCATTGTTGTCTCCTAAGAAATGGTTAATGGTGAACAGCGAATGGTAAATGATTAACGAATCTCTCGCAAGTCGAGGATTTCATTAACCATTAACCATTAACCATTCCCCATTAAATATTATCAATGTCCAGTTCCCATCGTCCACTCGTTGAGATAGGCCGACTGTTCGGGTGTGAGCGTGTCGATCTGCACTTCCATGGCCTTGAGCTTGAGGCGAGCGATCTCACGGTCGATATCTTCGGGAACAGTGTAGACTTCGCCCGTCATCTTATCAGCATTCTTGAGCATATACTCGGCGGCGAGGGCCTGGTTGGCAAAGCTCATGTCCATCACGGCGCTGGGGTGACCTTCAGCGGCGGCCAGGTTGACCAGACGCCCTTCGCCTGCTACATAGAGGCGGCGGCCATCGGTCAGTTGATACTCGTCGAGGAAGTCGCGCACGCGCGTGATCTTGGTGCTCATCGCTGTCAGGGCCTTGAGGTCGATCTCGATGTCAAAGTGGCCGCTGTTAGAGAGAATCGCACCATCGTGCATCACTTCGAGATGGCTCTTGCCGACTACGTGCATATCGCCCGTCGCCGAGCAGAAGACATGACCGACCTTGGCGGCCTCCAGCATCGGCATCACGCGGAAGCCATCCATCACCGCTTCGAGCGCACGCAGCGGATCGACTTCGGTGACGATGACGTTGGCCCCCATCCCACGGGCGCGCATGGCGATGCCCTTGCTGCACCAACCGTAACCGCCGACCACAAAGTTCTTACCGGCCAGCAAGACGTTGGTAGCACGAATGATGCCATCGATCGTGCTTTGGCCGGTGCCGTAGCGATTGTCGAAGAAGTGTTTGGTCATGGCATCGTTGACCGCCATCACTGGGAACTTGAGTTTGCCCTGGGCTGCCATCGCACGCAGACGGATGACACCGGTTGTGGTCTCTTCCGTGCCGCCGACGACTTTGTCGAGTAAGTTGCTGCGGCTGGTATGAAGCATGGCGACGAGGTCCATACCATCGTCCATCGTGATGTTGGGCTTGATGTCGAGCACGCTGTTCATGTGCGAGTTGTACTGATCGACCGATTCACCCTTGATGGCGTAGACCGGCATCTCGTAGTGGGAAACCAGTGTCGCTGCAATGTCATCCTGCGTGCTGAGCGGGTTGGAAGCACAGAGCGCCACCTCAGCCCCACCGGCGATCAAGATCCGCATCAGGTTGGCCGTCTCGGAGGTAACATGCATGGCGGCAGCCATGCGAATTCCCTTAAAGGGCTGCTCCTTCTTAAAGCGTTCTTCGATTAGATCGAGCACAGGCATCTCCTTGGCGGCCCATGCCATACGAAAACGTCCTTTATCTGCTAGTTTGATATCTGCAATGTCGTATTGTTTTGTACTCATTTGAAACTTTATCTCCTCAAATTTTGAAATTCGGTAATTGAGAAATTGGTAATTGCGTAATTACCCAATTACACTTGCACTTTCCAACAAATTCTTTCAATAACTAATCCAGTTATTACCCTCTTCCTACACCTGTCCCCTCCATATAACGACAATAGTCGACAAACCCATAACGCCGGTAAATACGCTGTGCGTTGTGATTTGCTGGATCCACATTGAGAAAAATGTCCTGAAACCCTTCTGCCAGCAGTGTGGCGACGACGGCCTGGACGATGGTACTGGCATAGCCTTTGCCTCGTTGGTCAGCACAGGTATACATGTTGCCGACCGCGGCGATCTTTTCCTGCCGGTCGACAATGTGCGTGCCGCCTGCTGCTACCAGCGCACCATCTTCATCGCTCATACCAAAGTAGACCCCATCTTCTAACTGATAGGCTTCAAAAAAATCGGGCGCAAATTCACCACCGTGAGCATACAAGGCGCTGAGTGTATCGGCATCAGCTGCGGTCAAACGACGCAGCCCGGCAACCTGTGGCAGCGACACCTTGCCTGTATCAACCAGCCGCATTCGCTGCATTTCGTGCGCCGAGCCCGTAAAGTCGTACGATTCGTTCAGCAGTGAAAAATGTTCGAGGCGGGCCGAGATATAGATCTTCTGCGGTAACGGCAACTGCGCAATTGCCTGCCTCAACGTCGCAACTTCGCCAACTGTTAACAAAATCGGTGGCGTCAACCCTGTAAAGAGCAAGGCCACTGCCTCGCCCGCGCCATCTTCCGCCACCGCCCAATGGCAAAGCGGCTGAAATGCTGGCTGCAAATCCATAATCGCATAAGCCGACCAGATACGATCCTGGTTGAGGATGCGGCGGATGTGATCGAGGGGTGGATGGGTAGGTGTAGTCATCTTGCAAGCATTTCCATAGGGAATGAGCAATCGGTAATTACGTAATTACCAATTACTCATTCTTCAATCGCTCCAAAGCCGGTTCCCGCCCAAAATTCTCCTCATACCTTGCCATAAACTCATCCAACGTGTAGCTGTGATCCATCGGGCCGGAATATTCGATGGCGTAGGTGGCGGCCAGCGAGCCGACCCGTCCGCTGATCTCTAGTGGCAAGCCCTTGAGCCGTGCGGCAAAGAAGCCACCGCGGTAGGCATCGCCTGCACCGGTAGGATGCACGACAATCGTGGGTTGCGCAGGCGGAATGAAGATCTCTTCGCCATTACCAAAGTCGGTATAGATCACACTGCCCTTTTCGGCCAGTGTCACCACCAACGTCTCGACCTGCGCCTTGAAGGCATCGAGTGACCAGCCAGTCTTGTTCTGCACAATGGCTGACTCATACTCGTTGCAGAAGACATAGGTGGCCCCTGGGAAATGTTCGATCATCTCCTCGCCGCTAAAACGGGCCACCTGAAAGCTGGGATCGAGCGCATAGGGCACACTCAAGCGCCGACACTCAGCCGCCTGGTTGAGCATCGCCACTGGATCGCCGGCCCCGATCATCACCATCTGGGCACTGTGAAGTCCCCGCTCTTCCAGTGTGTAGCGGCTGGCGTGCAACATGGCACCAGAGTAGAAACTGGAGATCTGCTTGCCTTCGTTGTCGGTGTTGCAGAAAAAGGAGGCCGAAATCGTCGAGCAGCGTGATCAGGTGTGAGGTGTCAAGTCCCATCTCTTCCAGCCAGCGGCGATAGTCGCCAAAGTCCTGGCCTACGGTCGAGAAGATCACGGGGCTACCGCCGAGCAAGCGGTTGGTGTAGGCAATATTAGCCGCCACGCCCCCCTTTTGGCGGCGCATCGAGTCGACCAGAAAGCTGAGCGTTATGTTCTCCAACTGGTCAGCGAGGATGTGGTCGCGAAAGCGACCCGGATAATTCATGAAGTAGTCGTATGCGACTGAACCTGTGATTACGAACATAGTTGTGAGTTGTAGATTACGAACTAGGAATTGAGAGTTGCAGGTGGCGGGTTGCAGGTGCTGTTTCAATGGAGCCACTGCTCGACTGTCTCACTGTCCCACTATTTACTTATTCTTCCACACTACCAAACCCTCTGGCGCCTGATATGCTTCCATCTTGTCAATCAATGCGGCTGGATCGCTATCAACCAGGAGTAAGCCGCGATGATAGGGTCGCACAAAGCCTTGGTCAATCGCGCCATCGATCCAGACCAACAACGGGTCAAAGAAGCCGCTGATATTGAGTAGCCCAACTGGCTTGGTATGAATGCCTAACTGACCAAAGGTGATCGCCTCAAAGAGTTCATCCAGCGTGCCAAAGCCGCCAGGCATGGTGATAAAGCCATCGCTGCGTTCAAACATCAGCACCTTGCGCCCGGTCATCGATTCGACCACCACGAGTTCGCTGATGGTGTGCGAGGCTTGCTCTTGTATCTGGAGCGAACGGGGGATAATCCCTGTAACCGATCCCCCACGATTCATGACGGCACGCGAGACCGTGCCCATCAGCCCCACGGTGCCACCACCATAGACGAGCCGAATTCCTCGGCGCACCAACTCGGCCCCCATCGCCTCTGCCATGCTCACATATTCAGGCCGCACACCCGGACTCGCTCCGCAGAAGACGCAGATTGACTGTAGTTTGGACATATAAAAGCCTAAATAAAAGAGATTGGAGGTTAGAGATTACGTGAGTCAGGCAATCTCCAATCACTAATCTCATTTTCCTCGCCTTTTCCGATTCTCCCGCACCCGCTTCTCTGCCGCTTCTTTCACTGCTTTCAAACTCTGCGTAAAGGGCGGATAACAGATTCCCTCTTCGGTGACGATGCCGGTGAGATATTTGTGCGGCGTGACGTCGAAGGCGGGGTTGTAGACCGGTACGCCCGCCGGTGCAAAGGTAACGCCATCGATGTGAGTTACTTCCTCATCACCCCGCTCTTCAATCGGAATCTGATCGCCAGTCGCCAGGTTGAGATCGACGGTGCTGGTGGGCGCCACGCAGTAGACGGGAATGCCATTTTCACGTGCGACGACGGCAACTTTGTAGGTACCGATCTTGTTAGCGGCGTCGCCATTGGCGGCCACGCGGTCGGCCCCGAAAATGACAACATCGACCTTGCCTGCGCGCATCAACATGCCAGCGGCGTTGTCGGCGATCAGGTGCATCGGCACTTCGGCCCGCATCAGTTCCCAGGCGGTCAAACGTGCGCCTTGCAGGCGAGGGCGAGTCTCATCGACCCAAACGTGAATCTTCTTACCCTGTTCCTGACAGGCATAGACCACACCTAAGGCTGTGCCAAAATCCACTGTCGCCAGCGTGCCCGTGTTGCAATGATGCAGCAGATTGGCTCCATCCGGCACGACGGCAGCGCCGTGAAAACCCATACGTCGGTTGATCTCGACATCCTCATCGGCGATCGCCTGTGCTTCGACCAGGAGCGACTGGCGTAGATCATCGACATTGGTCAACACACTATGCTGGGCAAATTCCAATATGCGCGCCGTCGCCCACATCAGGTTTACAGCCGTGGGGCGAGAGGCGTCGAGGATCTGCTTGGCTACGGTCAGATCGGCGATCAGTGAATCGCGATCCCGAGCCAGACTGAGTCGCGCCGCCAGTGCCATGCCAAAGCCAGCCGTGCCGCCAATTGCCGGTGCACCACGCACGTACATCTCCTTGATGCTGCGTGCGACTCCTTCCACCGTATCAAATTCAACGATTTCAAAACGACCGGGCAAAATGCGCTGGTCGATCATCTTGACCTTGTTATCTTCCCAAAAAACTGTGCGCATGGCTTCACTCCAGAAATACGGACGGTTCATATTACCGATCAACAGTTTTAGCGCAAAGTCGCCAGGAAACAAAGCTAAAAGCAGGAAGGAGGGGTCCCTTTGTATCGATAGAAAGGGAGTCGGCAAGTGAAAGCCCTGCGACTTTGCTCCTTTGCATCCTTGTGTTAAATTCCTCTGGCCGTTTGCGTCCTATGAACCATCCAAAAACAAAACACCCTTCTGAGCCATCAGAAGGGTGTACACGTACCAATCTCTCATCAATCCTCGTGTCCACTAGGGACAGCGATCATTGACTCAAAACCCTTCTGGAAGATGCGACAAAGCAGCACGGGTCAATTGCTTGAACCCATCACTGTTCTATTCGCAACCGGAAACCGGGACTCCAGTGGGTTGCCGGGGCTGGGCAGGTGATTCTCCGCGCCCCGTCTGAATAAGAGTGTTGTCAATATTTTGTTATAGGTGCGGTTGTCATTGAATAGCAGTTTTTGCGGTTAAAAAGTGCTACTCAAGGCAGAGCATTAAATTCAATGTGGCAATCGAACGGTGAGTGTCACAAGCGCGTAGGGTAGCATAAGAGGGAGCGAAATGTCAAAATTAGGAGAAGAAAGTACGAGATTGAAGATCGAATGTACGATAGGGACATGAGGTTGCCAGCGCCACGCCTTAGATATCTATATGCAACAGGATTCGCTGGCAAGCTCGTGTCCGTCGTGACGCTACCCGTTTGTTGTCGGGTAAATATTGGCGATGTTAGTTATACTGATGCTCTGCACTAAGTAACATTTTTTTAACCGCAAAAAGTGTTACTTAGTGGCAACCGCTAGTATATGTCCCGATGGGTACGAGAAGAAACGGCGAACTGGAACATTGGTGAATATCTCTGTCGTTACGCCGTTTCTGCTCGTAACCTACGGCTTGACCTGACCGTAGGTCACGAAAAGAACACAAACCACTTTACCTTGTCACCACGGGCAGATAAACCTTGGCACCTGGAATCGGTGTCGCTGTACTGCCAGGAATGGGTGTAGCTGTGTTGCTCGGTGTGGCAGTTGCTGTACTGCCAGGGACAGTTGTGGCTGTCGGCGTTGCGTTGCCTCCATTCCCAACTGCGACGGTGACAGAGCCAACACTGTTGCCACCTTTGCCGTCGCTAACGAAATAGCTGAAGGTGTCTACACCGGTAAAGTTGCTGTTGGGTGTGTAGACCACACTTTGCCCACTGATCTTGGCAGTGCCGAACTGTGGTTTGCTCAGCGAGGTGATGGTTAAAGCATCCTGGTTCGGGTCGCTGTCGTTGCCTAAGACGTTGATTGTCACCGCCTTGCCTGGGGTCGTATTTGCGTTGTCGGCTGTGGTCAACGGCACTTGGTTGCTCGTTGTGGGCGCATTGTCATCGTAGACCGGGCGTTGCAGGGTAAAGTTGCCAATCACGGTCAGCGGCACGGTGGCGTAGCCCCACAAGGTTTCGCGATATTCGCCCTTGATCTGGCTGCCATCGGTTGACGTACTTTTGCCTGTCAGGCGGAACTGGCGCAGCACTGTTCGTCCACTAACTGCAATCGATACCTGTTCCGATTGCAATTTGAGGTTGGTGCCGTCAAAGCTGCCGCTGAGATAAGGGCCAATTTTTAGCGACGAAGCACCACTGCCCAATGTGTGGGCCACACTAAAGACCAATGTTTTGTCCAATCGCACATAGCCGCTGACGGCGCTGCCGGTTTGCGTCAACTGTAGCGAGAGATCGACGCTGCCTAGATCGGGCGGGGCGGGCGCAGGCGGCGTGGCCAGCGTGTCGCTCAGGATGCCGCCCAACGTCACGCCGAGGTCGATCATGCCACTGTAGTTGCCGGTAAGTTGTGCCGCGTTTGCTTGGGCGGGCGCAGCCTGGGCTGCTTGTGCCAAGGTCGATGCTTGGGGCTGTGACGCTGTCAAGCCACGCAAATTGAGCAGACTTAGGAGCGCAACTGTCCCCCCAGCAATCAGCAGCAGCGCAAGCGCAAGGCGACGCATGAGCGTCTGGACTGGGTTCCCACGCTCAGCGTAGGAACCAGCGAGGTAGTGATTTTTCATAAGTTCCTCCTGTTGTGAGTGGCGAATCGTGAGCATTCACGCTTGCAATTCGCCACTCGCAATTCGCAATTCCTCTAAAAATCTGCTCGCACACATTGCGCCGAGGTGGGCTGCGAATTGTTGTTGCGCGAGGCGTAGGTCGTGCTGATCTTGAGTTCGATGTCGGTCAACTGCTGCAAATCCAGGTCGGGCAGAATGCCATTGGGCGAACCAGCGTT
Source organism: Caldilineaceae bacterium (assembly GCA_046328715.1). Lineage (GTDB taxonomy): Bacteria > Chloroflexota > Anaerolineae > Caldilineales > Caldilineaceae > JAXLWB01. Next base: position 7,751 of record JAXLWB010000024.1, read on the forward strand.
GATCACTACCTGCCAACCATTCGATGCCAGTGGGCGACCGAGGAAGGCGGGGGTGCTAAAGCCGGGGCTACCATTGCCTTTAGCACCGTTGATGTCGGCGTTGAAGATGCCCGTCACCAGATCGGTGGGTTGATTGGATGGGAATTCCAGACCCAACATCGCCGCCGGTGGAATCAATCGGTAATCGAAGAGACAGCCAGCAAAGGAGGTCAATCCAACCTGTCCACTTTGGCTGACACGTACCTGGCGATAGCCTAAAGTGCCGCTCTGTGCCGAAACCAGATTGAGCCCAAAGCCATCGCTCGCCGGCTTGGGCTGTCCGATGCCTGCCAGCTTGTGCAGCCAGTAGAAGTCATAACCCTGTGTCACCACCTGCCCGATCAAGCCATTAGTGGCGGAGGAAGTGGTGAAACTAAAGACTAGTGTCGGCTTGCCGTCGCTGCCGAGGATCGTGTTTTGGGCGATCCATTGGTGGAAGCGTTTGGTGCGTTCGCTTTGCAGATTGGCATCGGCTATCCCTTGCCCCTTGAGGAAGGTGTCAGTTAGGCCTAGCAGATGTTGCGCTACCGAAATGGTCAAGTCCAGTTGGTTGGTCTCGGCATCTTTCACCGCACCCGGTAAGTTCGTCACGGCTGTATCCAAATCCTGCAAGAATTTGAGGATATCGTTGGCCGTGCGCGCTTTGTAGATGTCGGAAATGCGAAAGTTGTTGGCGCTGAGGCGAGCCGTGTATTCGTATTCAGCGCGGCGTGCTGCCAGATAAGCTAAGCGTGCGGCAAGTTCCAATTGGGTAGCCAACTCTAGCCGTCGTGAATCGCGCACCATACGATAGCTCGGATCGTTGGCGGGCAGCGCCGTGGTATAGGCATGTTCACGCTTAGACTGATAGACGTCGTGCCCGGTCTGGCCTACCACGCCGTTGAACTGGGTCAACATCGATTGATATTGCTGCACGGCGATGTCGATCTCACCCTGTGCTTCAGCCATGTCGTAGAAGAGATTGCGCACCACCGCCTCGGAATTGGCATCCTCGATCTCCATGTCGTGGGCGGCCTGACGCAAGATTTGTGCCGGACGTAAGCCTGCCTCGACCACTGCGCCAGGGTGGAAGGTCACTTCGCCTGCACTGGTTACATCGACAAATTGGGCAGCGGCGATAATGGCCTCGAAGACCGAATTCTCCACCGCTGCGCCATAGAGCAAATTTTTTACCTTGATGTTGCGCATGGTTTCGGTGTTAGCGCGTTGGACAATGTTGTCACGCTTTTTGATCGCCGCCTCCACCGCCAGCCAGGCTGTCCGCAAATCTTGTCGTGAGGTACGCATATCGCTGACGACGACCAACCAGTTGCTGCCGTCGGCTTTGGGGGGCAATCCATCGGTTGTGCGACTCATACAGGCGTCAAAGCTGTTGCTCTGAGGGTCGCACTCCTGGGTATGGGTAATCATGTCATCGATGCAGGCATACCACTCGGCGTCGCTGGTAAAGGCTTGCAGATCGCAGCCCACCTCGATCTGAATCTCATTGTCCACCTTGTTGTTGGTGGCAAGGATCGCCTTGCTCAGATCCTGCTGGTTGAGGTCGAAGACGCGCTCGGAGTTCTCGGTCTGTTGTTGGATTTGCAGTGCCAGATCGGCGGCATCTTTGGCCTGTTCCCACAGCCCTTTGTCGCTACTGCCAAAGGCGGTGTGATAGGGGCGGGCCGGGGTGAAGCGAATGTCGAAGCCAAAGATGTTGCGATTTTCACGCATTTGTCGGGCCGCTTCACGGGTGTCGAGCATGGTCAACGCCATTTCGGCGACCAGCGTGCCGTCGGGGCGCGCACCTTTGGCTTTGCAACTGCTACCTGCCGGGTCAATCGCCGTCAGCCCCGCCATGCCGATCATCTTGACATAGGCTTCGGCTGATCCGCTACGATAGACTTCCTGCGCAGCGCTTTGGGCGCGGGCCACATCGTCGCCGGTGTTAATGTCCAAATAGCTGAGCCGGACACCGATCTGATGTTGGGCGCTCAATTTGCCTTCGTTGGCCTTTGAGAGCAGCGCCCATTCGGATTGGGTGTAGAAGTCGGAAAGATAGCAGCCGCTGCCCAATCGATAACCGAACGCCTCGCTCAAGCCTTGCTGGGCCAGGTCGAATTGATACTTCGCGGCATCGAGCTTGGCGACTTCCTGTTTGACAAAGTTTTCACCGCCCAACAGCGCGCCAGCGCTGAAGTGCAGCCCCAGCGCATCGACCATAAATTGCTGGGCGAAGATCATGCGCAGATAGGCAGCCTCGCGCACACTTTGGCGCAGACGAGCCGCAAAATTGCACCAATCGATCACCGGATCGAGTACCTGGCCACTGTGTGTAGGGTCGGGCGGATTGGCGTTTTCGGGCTGGGCACAGAGTTTGGCTTTGTAATCGGCGTCAGCGCGCATACGATCTTCGGGGGCATAGACTGCTAGAAAGCCGTAGATCTCGCGTGCCCGGCGTAGGTCGGCGTCGGCGGCGTCGATGCGTTGCTGTAAGCTCAATTGCCCCAAGTCTGGATCCGTATAGGTGGCGCTGAAACCACTCTTTTCGTCAAAGTGGCGCACCAGATCGTTGAAGTTGTTAATTCCACGATAGGGCGAGATGTCCTGGCGAAATCTTGCGCTGCGTTCGAGCAGGCCGCGCGCTTCGACTTCGAGCACTTTGTAGTCGGGGTAGAGCAAGGGACCAGCCGGAAGCAAACCCGCTTGATCGACCACTGGCTTGGTCGGTGCGCCGTTGCTCAGTGCAACATTGAGTGTGCTTGACCGACCAACCAGGCCAAAGTTGGTCGAGCAAATGTCGCTGAAGTTGTTTTTGCCACAGGCAGCTTGTAGTTGGCGTTGTGAGAATAGTACAAGCCCAAGCATCGCTAGCCCAGCAACAATGCTCCCAACCCATTTTGTAGGTGCGGTTGCAAACCGCACATTGATAAATTTGGCTTTGGTGAATCGACCCAAGAAGTGCGGTTGCAAACCGCACCTACGAAAATTCTTCATGATGCCTCCTATCCAGCAAAGTTGCAGGTTGCAAGGGCAGCTCACTCACAATCCGCAATCTGCAATTCTTGGCAATGTCCATCACTTCACCGCCTGCATACCGGCGATGGCAAGGTTAGTAGACGACTCGGATGTTTTGGCAACCGTTTTGGGTGCACGGGCTGCCATCATCTCGTTGATCATATTGAGCGCTTCGCGTGGAACATAGGTGCCCACTTGCAGCCAAACCAGTAGCTTGCCATCTTTGGCTTGGTTCGAGCTTTGCAAGGCATAGCCGATGATCTGGCCCGCTTCGGTCGCTTTCATGGCAACTCCTGGCTTGCTGCTGCTGGTCAGCGGGTCGCCCGCCGCAATCGGTCCGTTTTCCAGTGAGAATTTGGTGGGCACGCGCCCGGCAATGGCGACAACCGTCTTGTTGTTGGTGATAAGGTGGCTGTTGTCGCCGGCGAAATAGCTCTTGCCCTCGTCGAAGACAAGGCCCGGGTTGGTGGAGACGACACCCACTAGTGCGCCTGAATCGCTTTGCGTGGCGCGGCGCACCGCTGGCACCGTACGATCTTCAGGGATTAAGACCATCAGATCGCCTGGCTCGCTGCGTTGGTCGGTGGCAAAGGTTTCCGCCACATCCTGGTTACAATAGATCGCACTGAAAGAAGTCCACATAATGGGGTTGGTATAGCAGGTGCCATTGAAGCCGGGTGCATGGACAGTCCCTGCAAAATAGGCTCCGCCATCTGCGTTGGGGAATTTGAGCAGTTCAACATTTCCACCCGTATTCCAGAAGTGCCAAGCGCCGTCGGAACCGACATACATGCCAAAGGTGACATTGCCAGTGAGGTTCGACATGGTCATGCCTGCGCCATAGGTGGCGGCAGATGAGACGATCTGCAAGGCTGTGCTATCCGTAGCGCCGCGGTTGATGACGAGGTTGGTGGTTGTATTATTCAAGAGTTGATTGGCTGTTTGCGCAGTGTTGGCGATGCCGGCCTGCATGGCCCAGGGTACAGGAAAGAGTCGCTGGCGAGGCAGCATCTCTGGATCGGGAGCAACGGTAATGCCAATGTAGAGATTGGTGTTATCAAAGAGCGTGGGGCTGATCGGCTTGGCATCGCCAACGATCACACTGAAGTTGCCGTTGCGCACGACGGTGTTGGTGTAGGTTTCGCTGTGCAGAGCCGTGCCGCCGGTCACCGTGTTGTAGAGCTTCAGCGTCACGTTGTAGCTACCAGTGGCTAGGCTGCCGTCGGCCAGCCGCAGCGAACCCTGATAGCTGAAGGCGGTCGGGATGTTGGCGATATTAGCCTCGGCGGATTCGGCGAGTGGCGCGGTGGCGACCATCTCCACACTTTTGGCTTGGGCTACCGGCGCACTGCTTTGTAGCCAGCCGATGGCGAGCAGCGTGGCGGCAAAGAGTAGCACCGAGGAAAGAAACAACTTGAACTGGTGGTACTTCATACAGTGACCTCCTGAGCGTGAATGGGATTTGATAGACAATAGAATCGAGAAAGCTTTTAAGAAGCCGTCTGAAAGGCGCATCTGCCAGGTTCTATTGAGTATCCAACTATCTGAACATCACTTCCCTGCCTGCAACTTGGCCACCTGAGCAGAAAGTTCAGCGATCTGTATCTGTAAATCAGCGATGGAAAGTCCACCTGATTTGTCCGATGTTGTAACGATTGTTTTGGGGGCATAGGAGGCCATTATTTCGTTGAAGGTGTCGAGCGCGTCTTGGGGAACATAGGTGCCGAGTTGCAGCCAGACCAGAAGCTTGCCATCTTTGGCATCCTTGGAACTTTGCATGGCGTAACCGATGATCTGACCTGCTTTGGTCGCTTTCATAGCAACTCCTGGCTTGCTGCTGCTGGTCAGTGGGTCACCGATGTTGATTGGACCATTTTCCAGCGAGAACTTGGTCGGCACACGCCCAACCATGGCGACGACGGTTTTCTTGTCCGTGATCAGGGTGCTGTTGTCGCCCGCCAGGAAGGTTTTACCCTCGTCGAAGACCAGACCCGGATTGCTAGAAACCACGCCAACGATCATCTTTTCATACGGTTTGGCAGAGCGGCGCACACTGGTAATGGTGCGCTCACTGGGTACAAAGACCACTAGATCACCTGGCTCGGTGCGTTGCTCGCTGGCAAAGGTTTCGGCAACATCCTGGTTGCAGGTGATGAGAAGACCCACTGCACCTGGGTCGGAACCACACTTGCCATTGAACCCTTGACTCGCATAGACTTTGCCGAGCGCTGAAATATTACTGGCTGAAGAGATGTTGTTGTTTGAAATGATGCTGCCGATAACCTGAAGGTTGCTTTGCAACTGTGTATCACCAGAGACATAAAGGTTTTGCGTAGTGGCAATCGCGGTGTTGAAATGAGCTGTGCCATCGGAGTGAAAATATAAACGGGATGCGCCAGCCGTCTCGTCCACAAAGTGCCAAGCGCCATCTTGAGCTACATAGATGCCATAGGTGCGATTGGCTGTTGTGTTTTGAAAGCGGATGCCCGAACCCCAGCCCGGACCCGAAGAAGTTACTTTCAAGGCCCCTTCATTGGTCGTGCCTTTATCGATGATTAGACCGTTAATGGTGGCATCTTTCACTAGCGTAGTGGCAATTGCTGCGCTAGCAGCATTGGTAGCGTTCAATGCCTGACTTGCCTGCACGGCCCAGGGTACAGGAAAGAGTCGCTGGCGGGGCAACATCTCCGGGTCGGGGGCAACGGTGACGCCAATGTAGAGATTGGCATTGTCAAAGAGCGTGGGGCTGATAGGCTTGGCATCGCCGACGATCACGCTGAAGTTTCCGTTGCGGACGACGGTGTTGGTGTAGGTCTCGCTGTGTAGAGCCGTGCCGCCGGTCACTGCGTTGTATATCTTCAGCGTCACGTTGTAGCTACCAGTGGCTAGGCTGCCGTCGGCCAGCCGCAGCGAACCCTGATAGCTGAAGGCGTTCGGGATGTTGGCGATATTGGTCGCAGCAGATTCGGCGAGTGGCGCGGTGGCGACCATTTCTACACTTTTGGCTTGGGCAACCGGTGCACTGCCCTGCAACCAGCCGATGGCGAGCAGCGTGGCGGCAAAAAGTAGTGCTGAGGAAAGAAACAATTTGATCTGGTGAAACTTCATACTAAGACCTCCTAAGGTTGAAAGAGAGTAACGACAAATGACGGTAACCTGCCCATCGCTGACCATTTACGTTGGCTTCTCTGTGTGAATCCCAGCGGCCTGGCCCGACCCACTCTTCTGTTCGGTGACTCCGATTTGTGTCCATAAAAATGTGACCAAATCTTCCAGGCAGACAAAGTGAAGGATCTCTTTGTCTTGCACGGATTGGATCGATGCATGCCAGCGCGCCTGTGGGCCGTCTTGCCAGAGGCGTAGCAGATAGGATTGGTAGAGTGCGTTGGATTTGTTCATAACTTGCCTTTGCTTGTGCCTCCTGAAGCAAAGTATAATGTTCGGCATTACCAGAGCATTACCAAATAAACTTGCTCTGTTTTTGAGCGCGACGTCCCCGGCACGGCGCGGAAAATTGTGGTTACAATGAAGATTGTGAGCGCCATGCTGGGGACTTTTTTGGACCATCGTTTGTTTTGTACCCTATGCATAGTTACCCGTTACGTTTTTTTGGTCCTGGCCTCGTTCTTGGTGCAGCAGGCCAACCACTTCCTCTTCGCTCACGCAAACAGCTCGCACTCCTTGCCTATCTGGCGACGGAACATACCATCGCCCACAGCCGTGAAACGCTGATGGCCCTCTTCTGGCCGAATGAATCGACTGAAAGCGCCCGCAACAACCTGCGTGTTACCCTCTCCCGCCTGCGCGAGGTGACCACAAAACTGGGTCCAACCCCAAAAGCCGAGTTGTTGGTCATTGACCGTAACAACGTGCAACTGCATGCTGCGTGGCTTGAGCGTTGTGACAGCAATCACTTTCAGCGCCTGTTGGCCGAGACCCGTCAACATAGCCACACAAGCCGGGATCAATGTGCGGCTTGCCAGAGCAACTTGTTGGCTGCCGGTACACTCTATCAGGCGGATTTTATGGCCGGCTTTGGATTGGAGGATTGCCCCGAGTTTGAAGAGTGGCTGCTGGTACAACGCGAAAAGTTTCATGTTTTTGCCCTGGAGGCATACGCCGATCTGGCGAACTACGCCGAAAACAAGGGCGATCTCGCCGCCGCCCGCCTCTTTGCCCAACGGCAGATCGAAATTGACCCGCTGCGCGAATCTCCCTATCGCCAATTGATGCGCATCCTGGCCAAAGCGGGCGAACGGACGGCAGCACTGGCCATCTTTGAGCGCTGCCGCACGTTGCTGCGCCAGGAACTCGGTCTGGATCCGGAAGCGGAGACGCTTTCTCTGCATTTGCAACTGCTCAATGCCGAAGGTTCTGGCCAAGGAAGCGCAGCCGACCCGTCCATCGACTCTTCCAATTCTGCTGGTTCTATTGTAGCCACACCCTACACCAATCTGCGTCATCCCCTGACGACCTTTATCGGGCGCGCGGAAGAACTGGAACAACTACAAAGCCGATTGGCGACTCGCACCTATCGCTTACTGAGCATCGTAGGCCCGGGTGGAATCGGGAAAACACGGCTGGCCATGCAGGTGGCAGCGCAGGCACTCAATCAATTTGCCGATGGTGTCTTTTTTGTTTCCTTGGCAAAGGTGGAGCGAGCTGAATCGATCCCGACTGCGATTGTCGAGGGGTTGCAGCTCTCATTGGCGGTCAGCTCCAAGAGTCCCAAAGAGCAACTGCTGAACATGATCGGCAATCGCCATCTGTTGTTGGTGCTGGACAACTTTGAACATTTGATGGATGGCAGTGAGCTGCTGGTGGAGCTCTTGCAGCATGCGCAAAATCTGACGGTGATGATCACATCACGGCAGCGCTTGAATCTGCATGTGGAGGATCTCTTTGAACTGCAAGGGCTATCAACGCCGCAGAGAAGCGATGATAGGGAGGCCAGTCAGTATCCTGCCGTTCAACTCTTTCTCGACCGTGCCAATCGCATCGCCAAACAGCTCAAATTTGGTGCAGAGCAGCTTTCCGCGGTCGTGCAAATTTGCCAACGGGTCGAAGGCTTTCCCCTGGCGATTGAACTGGCTGCCGCCTGGTTGCGCGAAATGAATTGCCAGGAGATCGTGGCTGAACTGGGGGCTGGCTTGCAGCGCTTGGCCACTACCCTGCAGGATGTGGCCCCCGAACATCGTAGCTTGCGTGCGGTCTTTGATACTTCATGGCGTTTGCTCAGCCGCCAAGAGCAAAAAACATTGACACAACTTGTCATCTTTCGCGGCAGTTTTAGTGCGGAAGCGGCGGGCGCAGTTGCAGAGGCATCGCCTGCTATCTTGAGCGAGCTGCGCAACAAATCGCTGCTGCGTTACGTTAGCTCACAACGCTACGATATGCACGCCCTGGTTCATCAATTTTCTGCCGAAGTACTTGCCAGCGAACCTGCCACAATCCAAGCGGTGCGCAGGCACCATGCCCACTACTTTATGAACCTGTTGGCGACACAGGCCGTGGCGCTGGATACCCGTCAGGCAGGCGTAGTCGCGACCAAGCTTCAGCCCGATTGGGAAAATATTGTGCTAGCCTGGCAATGGTCAAGTGAGCAACCGGAATTGGGCGATTTGCATGCTGCCTTGGATGGGTTGGTGCGCTTTGGCAACTTGCGCAGCCTCTTTCAGGAGACGCAGATGCTCCTGGAGCAATCGATTCGACGACTGGAAGGTTTGCAAACATCGCTGGCGGACGATCCGCAACGACAGTTGCTGCTCTGCCGACTCTCTACCCAGCGCGCCTACTTTGCTGGGCAGCGTGGACTTGCCAATACGCAACAGCTTGCTCAGCACGCATTGGCACTGGCAAAGCAGATTGGTAGCCACTCCGAGATCATCAGCAACTACCTGATTCAAGCTTCCGCCTTTGAAGTAGCTGCCGATTTTGAACAAGCCAGACAACTGGCGGAACAAGCACTGGCAATGGCACAGGCGGACGGTTTTGAATTGCAGCAGGGCGACTGTTTTGATTTGCTTGGCATCATTGCCCTAGAAGTGGGCCAATTTGATCGGGCCAGTGATCTGTTTCACCGCGTATTGGCGATCCATGAGCGAACCGGCAGGCTAGAGCAGAGAAGCCGAACTGCCATTGGCTTGCTGGGCAGCATAGCAACGGAACAGGAGCGTTATGATGTGGCGCTGAATTACAAACAACGCTATCTTGAAAGTTGCCAGGAGATGGATGACCCGCGCAACACCGCCCATGCGTTGCAAGGATTGAGCTTCCTCTGGTCGCGGCTAGGGGCCTATGAAAAATCGTTGGAAACGGCAACGCAGAGTGTGGCGCTGACCAGCATCATTGGCGATCGAGAAATCAAAAGCCTAGCTCTCCATACCAAAGCTTGGGCCTACCGTCACTTAGGGCAATTGTCCGAGTCGCTGGAGTGTGCCAGTCAAGCCGTTGCCTTGGCACGGGATGTCCACGCCACCTTGGCGCTGGCCTACGCCCTGGGACAGCTTGCCGAAACGCAACTGGCGACAGCCGATGTAGCCAGTTGGGGCGAGGTCGAGGCGAATTTTCAAGAAGCACGGGTGATCTTTCGCTCGCTGGGAAAAACCATCATGACCTTTGAGGTGGAGCTGGGGTTGGCAGAACTATTCTATCGGCGCGGCAATAACACCGAAGCCTTTGCCCAGATTGTCCCAATTCTGCCCCACCTGCCAATTGATGCTGCCGAAAGCTGGGATGAGTCGATCCGCGCCTATGTGATCTGCACACGCATCCTGCAAACCAGCGATCCCCTTGCCGCAGAGACGCTGCTGGCTCAGGGCATGCATCTGTTGAAGTCACTCGCCAAAAAAATCAGCGACCGCAACCTGCGTAACACCTTCCTGCACGCCAACCCCTGGCACCGACAGCTTTATGCATTGCAAGCAGAATGGTTGCAAGGGGCAAGCGGCAGGTGAATGCAATCGTAGCCGCTGCTTGTAGCTGCGGTTCGGTGACTTGATGCGTGAGCGTAATTACCCGTAGGTGTGTGCCTGTAGCCGCACAAATGTGGGGCATGTTACGAACCCGCTGCTACAAGCAGCGGCTACAAAATTTTGCGTTGCACTGTCTCAGAGAAGTTGATCCGTTCGAGATGATGGCCGATAGTGTATTGCACGCTTGATGCTTACTTAACCTATAAATATAATGATAGAGGTATGAGTCACTACCCTTTACGTTTTTTCGGACCCGGTCTGCTCATCGCACCAGATGGGCAGCCTCTCTCGCTGCGTTCACGCAAACAACTGGCACTGCTGGTCTACCTCGCCGTCGAACACTCCATTGCCCACAGTCGTGACAGCCTGATGGCACTCTTTTGGCCGGAAGATTCAACCCCGAACGCACAAAACAATCTGCGCGTTACCCTCTCGCGTCTGCGCGAAACGGCTGCCAAGTTGGGCTACGCCGAAGAGCTACTCGTGGTTGATCGCAACAACGTGCAGCTTCAGCCTGCCTGGGTCGAGCGGGCTGATGTAAATCACTTCGATCAGCTACTGGATTCCACCCGGCAGCACGCTCATCCGGCGCGCAGCCAATGCCCATCCTGCCAGACGGCGCTCCAAGCTGCGGTTGAACTCTATCAAGGGAGTTTGTTGGAAGGATTTGGGCTGGAAGACTGCCCGGCCTTTGAGGAATGGCTCTTTATCCAGCGCGAACGACTGCATCTGCTGGCGCTCGAAGCCTATGCCGATCTGGCCATCTATGCCGAAGCGAAGGGTGACTTGCTGACGGGCCGCAGCTATGCGCAGCGCCAAATCGAGATTGACCCTCTGCGTGAATCTGCCTATCGCCAGCAGATGCGCATCCTCGGCAAACAGGGCGAGCGTAGCCTATCGTTGGCGGTCTTTGAACGCTGCCGCCTGGTCTTGCGTGAGGAACTCGGTCTCGACCCCGAGGCGGAGACGCTGGCGCTGCATGGGCAAATTCTAAATGCAGGCTTGCCTGACAGTACGGAAATTGCGTTGCGTGAGCGTACGGATGATGGGGTGCTGCCGCGCCACAATTTGCCACAGCAGTTGACGACCTTTGTCGGGCGGGAAAAGGAGTTGGCCCAGTTGCAGCAGCGGCTCCAGGCGGGGCAATCACGTTTGATCACATTGGCGGGGCCGGGTGGGAATGGCAAGACACGGCTGGCGCTGCAAGTTGCGCTGGAGAATCTGCACCTTTTTGCGCAGGGTGCCTACTTTGTGCCACTGGCTGGCGTACAAAGTGCCGAGGCGATCCCGACGGCGATCATGGAGGCACTAGGTATGAGTTTTGTGGCGGGTAACACAGCGCCACGACAGCAACTCTTTACACTGCTTGCCAAGCGGCAACTGCTCTTAATCATCGACAACCTGGAGCATCTGATGCAGGGTGTGGCCTTTCTCTTGGAACTGTTGCAAGCTGCGCCGAATGTCACGCTGCTGGTGACCACACGCCAGCAACTCAACTGTCAGGCCGAAGATCTCTTTGTGCTGCACGGTTTGGCGACGCCAACGCATGTCGATCTGGCCCAGATTGGGGGCCATAGTCAGGGGCAGATCAGCCAATATGATGCGGTCCGCCTCTTCTGCGACCGTGCCTATCGGGTCAGCAAAGAATTTAAGCTTAGCGAGGCCAATGTTCACTATGTGGTCGAAATCTGCCAAAGGGTGGATGGTGTACCGCTGGCGATTGAGCTAGTCACAACCTGGCTGCGTGATTACGATTGCGCCGATCTTGCCGCTGCGCTTGCCCAGGGCCAATCGCTGCTTACCACCACCCAGCAGGATCTGCCCGCCCGCCATCGCAGCATGGAAGCGGTCTTTACCCACTCCTGGCAACTGCTCAGCGCCAGCGAACAACGCATCCTCAGCCAACTTGCCCTCTGTCCTGGCCTCTTCTCGATCCGAGCGGCGATGGCCATCAGCGCCGCCTCGCTGCTCGATCTGACCCATCTGCATTATAAGTCATTGTTACGCAGTGCGGCTTCCGGTTATTATGAGTTCCATCCTCTGATCCGGGGCTTTGCACTGACATATCTGGAGAGCGACCAACGTGCGGCGGTTGAAACTCAGTTTGTGAACTATTATGCCAACGAGGTGGCGGCGCAAACGACAAACTTGCAGGGCAGTGCGACGCAGAGCACCCTGCAAGCCTTCACGCGCGAGCTTGACAACATTCATCAGGCCTGGCAGTGGGCCGCCATGCGCAAACTGGATGAGCACTTGCTACAACTGCTCGAAGGTTTGAGCAGCTATTATGTTGCCACCGGGCGCAATGTCGAAGGCCGAGAACGCTTCGAAGCCCTCTACACGGCGCGCTTTGCTACGCTATCCCTCGACGGCTCTGCCACCAGCCAGCAACTTTGCCTGCGCCTGCTGGATGAGATCGGTCGTTGTCTGATTTGGGAAGGTAAAGTGCCGATTGCTCAGCGCTGGGCCGAGCAATCCCTCGCTGCCGCACAGGATTTGGCCAATCGTGAATATGAAGCGCGTGCCCTTGACAATTTGAGCAATGCGCTGCATCAACAGGGCAAAAGCCAGCTTGCACGCCAAAAATCCGAAGAAGCGCTGGCAATCGCCCGTACACTCAATCAACCGGCACTGGTGGCCAGAATCTTGCACATTCTTGGTGCGATCCTGGCGGAAAGCGGTGAGCGGGGCAAAGCAGAGCCATGTCTACAAGAGGCGTTGCGCATCCAACGCCAACTGGGCAACCGCATTGTCGAACAGCGTGTGCTGCTTTACCTCTGCCGCATGCGGGTAGAGGACAACGATTATCAAGGAGCGCAAGGCTATCTGGCGTCAGTGACAGAATCGCTGCAATTGGTGGGCAACCGTCCGGTCGAGGCGCGCATCAGCAATCTGCGCGGCTTTGTCGAAGCGATGTTGGGCAACTATCCAACGGCACTGGAATATCATGCCAGCTCGCGCCAGATCAGCCGCGAAATTCATCAACCGATCCAGGAGAGCCATGCCCTGCATAACCTGTGTGCCGTCAACCGCAAAATGGGCAACCTGGCCGCGGCAGAGGAATATGGACAAGAGGCCTTACGCATTGCCCTCGTCCATGATTTGTCGGATGCGGTCAACTATGCCCGTCTGCATCTGGGCTATCTGGGCTTGACCAGCGGCGATCTAGAGAACGCCGCGATCGAGTTCGAACTGGCGGCGCAGGGTTGGCAGGCGCGGCAGAGCAGCCATCTAGCCCTGGAGGCGACCGTTGGCCTGGCGGCTGTGCTTTATCAGTCGGGCAAACTGGCCAAGGCTGCCCAACTCGTCGAACCCTTTCTCCCCCTTCTACTTGACCATGCTCCCGAAGGCGTTGACGAACCTTTTGAAATATATCTCAACTGCTATCAGATTCTCCACGCCTTACACGACCCACGGGCCAACGGCTTGCTGGCGGTCGCCTACCGCCAACTGCAAAGCTTGGCCAGCAAGATCAGCGACCTACAACTGCGCCACACCTTCTGGCAGATCCCTACTCACGGAAAGATCCGTGCGCTTTGGCAAGAAATTGAAGGTTAGATACGAAATACGAATTACGAATTACGAAAGCGAAGGATCATCGCCGCTACTTGTCGTAGGTGCGTGCTTTTAACCGCACAAATGTAGGTCATGTCACGAATCCGCAGCTACAAGTAGCGGCTACGACAGCGAAAATTTCAGCGCCGTGACAGTGCAACGCACGGTCACATACCAGCCGATCCGTTCGAGATGATGGCCGACAATGCATCGCGCTCTTGATGCTAACATAGCTCAAAATCTGACGATAATCATGTAGGTTATGTCACCGCTCCGCAGCTAGAAGCAGCGGCTACGAAGGGTGTGTTTGTGGTTGCGAAATTCGAGCCGGTTGGTAGTATACTGTAGTGCAACCACCCAGATTTGTATACCAAATTATAGGTTGCAAAGTTGCAGGTGGCAAAGTTGCAAGGAATGACGTCACCTGCCACTCTGCCACTCTGCCACTTTTCAACTTGCCACCTTTCACACCAGGATTCTTCCTATGAACCAGCGTCCAAAGATCGCCTGTATCAGCACCATTTTCCACAAGTATTCGCACACCCAGCACTTTGTCGACCGTTTTCTCGAAGGCTATGGCTGGGACAATTGCCATCATCGCCCGCCGATGGACCTGGTCTCGCTTTACGTCGATCAGGTGGGCGAGGATGACCTCAGTCGGGATCGAGCGGCCCGTTTTCCGCAGATGAAGATTTACCCCACTGTCGCCGATGCGCTGACCTTGGGCAGTGACACCCTGGCCGTCGATGGGGTGCTGCTGATCGGCGAACATGGCAACTATGGCACCACCGCCAAGGGGCAGCAACTCTATCCGCGCTACGAACTCTTCAAACAGATCGTCGCCGTCTATCGCACCACAGGCCGCACGGCACCAATCTTCAACGACAAACATCTCTCCTGGAAGTGGGAATGGGCCAAGGAGATGGTGGATCTTGCACGGGAAATGGGCTTTGCCTTCATGGCTGGTTCTTCCTTGCCGGTCACCTGGCGCACCCCTTCGCTCGACATGCCGCTGGGGGCCGAGGTGACGGAGGCACTCTGTATCGGCTATGGCGGGGTTGATAGTTACGATTTCCATGCCTTAGAGACGCTGCAATGTATGGTCGAGCGGCGCAAGGGGGGCGAGTGTGGCGTGCGCTGGCTACAAGCGTACCGGGGCGATGCCTTCTGGGAGGCTCATCACCAGGAACTCTGGTCGCGCGAGTTGTTTGAATGTGCGCTGAGTCGCAGCCATACGCTCACCCCAGCACGCAAGGGCTTTAACCACATTTACCCGACCGGTGATGAAATGCGTGAGTTGGTGAAGGACCCAATTGCCTATCAATACGAACATCTCGATGGGCTCAAGTCTACCATGATCCTGCTCAACGGGCTAGTGCAAGATTTTAACTTTGCTGCCCATCTTGGGGACGAGCGTGAGCCACTGTCGACGCAGATGTACTTGCCGATGCCGCCCGCCCGTACCACACTGGCCAATTTCTTCTCGCCCCAGGTCAATAACGTCGAGAAGATGTTTCTCACCGGCAAAGCCAGCTATCCTGTGGAGCGCACACTCTTGACTGGTGGCTTAGTCGAGGCAGGGGTGGAAAGTCTTTTCCAGAATCAACAGCGGATTGAGACGCCGCACTTGGCCGTTGCCTATCAGCCGACGCCCGAATCCACCTTTTGGGACCATGCTATTTCGGCACGTTCTACTGCTACAGCAGTGGCCCCACAATCCACGCGCCTTACTCGGCCTGGGGATCGACCCAAACGCATCGCCGTCATCGCCTCGGTCTATCGCTACCTCTCGCATGCCCAACACTTCTGTGATCGCTGGCTGGTGGGCTACCCAGTCAATGGACGCTGGCATCGCCCGAACATCGAGGTTGTCTCGCTCTATGTCAATCAGCGCCCCAGCAATGACCAAAGTGTGGACCGAGCGCGTGAGTTTGGCTTCCCCATCTACCCGACGATTGCCGAGGCGTTGCGCTGTGGCGGCGATCAACTGGCGGTGGATGGCGTGCTGCTGATGGTGGAGCACGGCGACTATCCACACAACGAACTGGGTCAATTCTGCTACCCACGCTACGAATTTTTCAAGGAATGCGTCAAGGTTTTCGAGGAAGATGGGCGGGCGGTGCCGGTCTACAATGACAAGCATCTTTCCTACAACTTTGCCAAAGCCGCCGAGATGGTGGCCGATGCCCATCGCCTGGGCTTCCCGTTCCTGGCGGGATCCTCGCTGCCAGTGACCTGGCGGCTACCCGATTTGGAGTTGCCTCTAGGGTGCGAGATCGAAGAAGCCTTGATGATAGGTTTCGGCATCTCCGACCCAATGGACTATCATGCACTGGAGGCGATGCAATGTATGGTGGAGCGACGCAAGGACAGTGAAAGCGGCGTGAAGGCCGTGCAAATGATCGAAGGCGAAGCGGTTTGGCAGGCAGGTGAAACGGGGCGCTGGTCAAAACGGCTGCTCGAAGCCGCACTTTCACGTTGTGATTCGCCCTGTGGGCTCACCCAGTTGGATGGGCGCACACAAGATCTGTTGGGCAGCGGTGAATTGCAGCGCCTAGTCGAAAAGCCTGCCGCCTACCTGATTGAGTACAACGACGGCTTGCGCGCCACGCTGCTCATGCTCAACGGTGCGATTCAAGATTACTGTTTCGCCGCCCAACTCAAAGGGGAGTCCGCCCCAGTCTCTACTCAATTCCTGTTGACGCCACTGCCCAATGTCACCTATTCGGCCTGTCTGATGTCCAAGGTCGAGGAGATGATGGTGAGCCAACGCTCACCCATCCCGGTAGAGCGCACGTTGATCGTGAGCGGCATCCTGGAAAGCTGTCTGATCTCGCGCAGTCAAGACCAACAACGGCTGGAGACACCATACCTGAACGTAAACTACGAAGCACCAAGTACGCCGCAACATGCTTATTTGTAAAAAACACCCCTCCCTAACCCTCCCCAAACAAAGGAGGGACCTATCACAAGAAGGATAATATTTGTGGACAGAAGAGAAAACATAATCCGTCCCGTGACGGTCCTCTCCCTCATCGGGGGAGAGTTAGAGAGGGGGCATTTGGGACATTAACCTACGAGTTGGTTTTGCGCCAGAGGAACCCCTCCCTAGCCCTCCCCGCCCAAAAGGCACTTGAAGGGAGGGAACTCTCCCAAGCATGATTTAGTTTGGTGGAAAGAAGAAAATACAGTATCTTTCCCTTCATTGTTCCCTCACTGAAGTCGGGGAGGGTTAAGGAGGGTGCCAACTATGACAAATTATACCATCAGGCAAGCTCGCCCGGATGAGTACACCAGGATTCCCCAAATTGAGTTGGCAGCGGCCGGGCTCTTTCGTGGAACCCGTTACGCCTTTGTGGTCAACGACTCGGCCAATGCCGATGAGGACTATTGTCGTCAACAGGGTGCGGAAGGATTGGCCTGGGTTGCGGTGGATGAAAAGGATGAAGCGGTTGGTTTTGTGGTCGCCGAGGTGCTCGACAACACGTTGTTTATCCACGAATTGGGGGTCTTGCCCGCGCATGGGCGGCGTGGATTGGGGAAGCGCTTGGTCGATGCTGTCTGTCAGCAGGCACGGGTTGCCGGCTACCCTGCGGTGACCCTTTCCACCTTTGGCGATATCCCCTGGAATGCGCCATTCTATCGCCGTTTGGGCTTCGCTCCCTTGAGTGACGAACAACTGAGCGAAGGGCTGCGGGCAGTGCAGCGCGCCGAGGCCGAAGGGTTGCCAAACACGGACCGTGTGATCATGCGCTTGGAATTGAATTGAAACAGCAGGTTGCAAAGTGGCAGAGTAACAAGGTGACAAGATAATTCACCTTGTCCCCTTATTATCTTGTCAGATCTACCTTTACTTGCTCACCACCGGCAGATACAGTTGATCCCTCGCTTCGGGGAAACGCTCTTCATGTTGTTCTTTCGGCTGCTCGCGCATGATCAACGGCAGATAGAGATTGCCACCCCCGCCAACGACGAGTGTGAAGGGACCCGCCGCACCCACATTGCCTGCTTTGTCCACGGCTTCCACATAGATCGTGTAAGAACCGGTAGCTGGATCGGTGAGCAACAGCGACCATTGATTGCCCGTGCGTTGGGCGTTGACCCAGAAGGGAGCACCACTCGGTGGTTCGACCCGTACTCGGACGGCACTGACGCCACCACCATCGCTGATCACACCATAGGGCAACTCCTCGCCGACTGGCCTGCCTACCCCAATGTGGGACAAGATGAACCCTTTTTGATCTACCTCACCTGCTATCAAACCTTTAGTGCCAATGATGATCCGCGCTCCAAGATATTTTTAGCGCGCGGTCATCAGGAATTACTCCGCTATGCCGAGCAAATCAGCGATAGCGAGCTGCGCCGCTCTTTCCTAGAAAGGGTCCCTAGCCACCGTCTGTTGCATGATAATTATCTTTCAGCCTCGTATCCACAGCTTGATGACTACGGTGCTGGCCTGGTTGGCACAGGAGTGCTTGTCGGCTGAGCAACAGGCAGTGAGACCCCTCGCATCACAATCGGCAGGTAGAGGAACCGGGTAACGGGAGGTGGCGGTGTCATGGTTGCTGTTGGTGTCAATGTCGGTGTCTGCGTTTGAGTTGGCGTTGACGTGGGCGTGAAGGTTGATGTGACTGCCGGACAATTGTTGCCACCTGTCGCATAACAACGAAAGGCGGTTTGCACCTGATTCGGCTGAAACGCTCCATTATAAAGACCAAACCACCAGGCCACTTGTCTCCATTCCTCGCTGCCCGCTGCTTGCAGTAGCGAAGGCGTGGCAAAGGGACGAGCACGATCTCGGCTGCGCGAATTGCAATCGACAAAGACTCCTGTATCCCGATATTGATACCAGAAGATTTTGGTTACTGATTGGATCTGCGTACCTGGCCAGATTGCCTCGCGCAAGAGAATGTCAAAGCCACGGTTGAGATACTCCACCTGCTGCGCTTCTGTCACCAATCCTGAACTGATCGCGGGGCAGGAGACTGAGGGTCGATCTAAGAGCGCCCGATTCCAACCCATCTCCGTAATCCAGATTGGCATGTTCGTGTCGCCCTGCTCGGTCAATAAGCTGAGAAATTTGTGAATGACCGTGGCTCCTGCTCCTTCAGGCCAGTGGAAATAGATCTCTGGGTTGGTCTCAATGCCGTAAAGCTCTGAGGAGTAGGGATGCAGGGCCAGGATATCAAAAGGGTGACGCTCACCAGGATAGCGGAGAGCAAGTTGCTCATAGACTCGTTTCAGGTAGCCAAGCGCCCGTGAATCGATACGCCCTAGCCCACCAAAGACCACCCGATCTTTGCCATCTGGCTCACCTTGCGCCGCCCCTTGAATCGCCCAATAAGTATCGTGCAGCAACTTGGCGTAGGACGCACTGGTCAGCGCCGTGCCTGCCAAATCTTGCTCGTTCCATATCTCCCATGTGCCAATGCGGTCGCTAAAATGGCTGGTCAATTGACTCGCCACAGTCGTGAACTCGCTCAGGTAATCAGCACTGACTGTATTGCTGATCGCCCAGTCGCTACGTTTGAGTGTCTGGTAGTCGACCAGGCCCAGCACCGCAATGCCCGCCCCACAGAGATTGTTTACCAATTGATCGTAGTAGTTGAGGTCGATCTGGCTGATTGGGTTGCCTGCTGTTGGGCTCTGTGTTGCCATAAATTCCAGGCGCACCCAATGGACGCCAGATGCTTTGAGCCGTTGAATCCGCCCCGGCAGATCATCCTCTAGATAAGGGGGCAGATTGAGCCCTTTGCTTACTACTTCCCCATGGCTAGCTCCATAGAGCGGTACGGTCGGATCGATTTGTTCACAGCTTTGCGCACTGGAATGCGCAACTGATTCAGGCGTAAGTGCTACATTCACCTCGCCATTCGCTACAGGCGTACGTACTCCCAGCCAGATTGCCAACAAACCCATCATTAATCCTGTTGCACCCAACAGGATTCGTTTGCATTTTGGATGTATGAATAGAGAGAAATTCATGAGCCAATCATACACGAGAATTGGCAAAACAGCACGATAACTGAATTACCCTTTTCTTAAATATTTGATCCTTTTACTGGACCACGAAATACTGGCACACCTTGCATGTCGCCTATACCTCTTTATGTACCCCATCTCTGTGTCTACCCTGTAGTAAGAACTTGATCTTGGCGCGATCCTGTAATGGTAACAGACAGTAGATGTACGTGTTGTGTGGAACGTTCGGGAGGCAGCAATAAAAGGAGTGATGTATGGCAGATGATCGACTTACTAATGTGGATCGTGAATCGGTTCAGAATCGCAATCTCAATCAACCAATCATGACAGATGAATCCCGCCAGCGCCAAGGGGTTCATGTTTACGATCGACCTGCATCGGCACGACCGGCGGCGAATAATATGTTGGGCCTGATTATCGCCCTCATTGTGATCCTGATTATTGCTTACTTTATCATCCAGTGGCTCTTCTGATGAACGAAGAATCGATCATCGTCGTGGATCAAAGAGGGTTGCGTGGTCGAATCAATGACACAGAATTCGCTCCCGAGCGCGACTCCGAAGTAAGAATCTGCTTTTCTGGTCACCAAATTGTTGTACCAGCCGAAATGTTGGTTATGCAAGAAGATGGCACGTTTTCCTTGCCTTTGTCCTTTGCTGCACTAGTTGAAGCTGACGAGCAAGGCAGCCAGCAGGGTGACGAGTCGCTTATTTTCCCCGTCATTGAAGAGGAACTGCTGGTCAAGAAACGTGAGGTTGAGAACGGTGTTCGGGTGACCAAGGTAGTTCACGAGCAGCCCAAGCAGGTGGAGCTTCCACTCATTTCGGAAGAAATTGAGGTACAGCGCATTCCGATCAACCGCAGTGTGGCGCAGCCGATGCCAATGCGTCAAGAGGGGGATGTCTTGATAATCTCCGTATTGGAAGAAGTCTTGGTTGTTCAGAAGCAGTGGCTGATCAAAGAAGAAGTGCACATTATCACCAAACGAACTGAGCGACTTCAGGCAATTCAGGAGACGCTGCGCCGGGAAGAGATATTGGTTAAACCAATTCAAAATGCAGCATCAGAAGAGACAAGTGATCATCCTGTTCGAGCTGAAGGGGATGAGGAGAGACATAACACCTAAATTGTAGTCATGCCAGAAGTGGAGCCGCTAATGCTTTTTATCAATGTGGTTCCATCTTTGCTCAGCACTCGGTTTAAGTACAAAAGGAGAGATAGATTATGAAAACAATTGTGGGCTTGTATGATGATTTGAACGATGCACGCCAGGCAGTGAGTGAACTCGTTGATATGGGCATTGACCGTGACCGTATTAGCTTAGTGTCCAGTGATCAGCAAGGGCAATATAGTTCAGCGCTAGACCGGGATGAAGATGATAATTCCGGTGACAGCGTGGCTGGCGGTGCAGCAACGGGAGCTGTCGTTGGTGGATTAGGTGGGCTGCTACTGGGGTTGGGTGCACTCGCCATTCCCGGAATCGGCCCGGTCATTGCTGCTGGCCCAATTGTGTCAGCTGTAGTCGGCGCAGGAGTTGGGGCTGCGGTCGGCGGCTTGGTTGGGGCCTTGATCGAAGCGGGGGTGCCAGAGGAACAAGCTGGCTACTACGCTGAAGGTGTTCGCCGCGGTGGCACACTGCTCACCGTGGAAGCCCCCGACGAGCGGGTCGATGAAGTGGTGCGCACTATGGAACGCTATGATCCGATCAATGTCGATGAGCGAGCTTCGACTTGGCGTCAAGAAGGCTGGACAAAATTTAACGGCGGCGAATACCAGGAGAGTGGCTCTCAGGCCAGCCAACAAAGCTCCAGCTTCGATACCAATCGGGTAGGTGCAAACGCAACTGCGACCAGCACACGTTCGACAGCCGCACAACCTAACTTGCAAGCCAATGACGTTGATGGCGATGAGGATAAATTCGAGGTGGTGGAGGAAGAGCTCAACGTGGGCAAACGCCAAGTAGATCGGGGAGGTGTGCGCATCCATACGCGCGTTGAAGAAAAGCCTGTGGAGGAGCAGGTACGACTGCGTGAAGAACGTGTCAACGTCCAGCGCCGACCTGTTGATCGTCCTGCAAGTAATGCTGATTTGCAGTCGTCCAAGGAAGGAACCTTCGATGTCACGGCTACCTCGGAAGAGCCGGTCGTAGAAAAACGAGCTCGGGTTGTGGAAGAAGTGGTCGTTGATAAAGATGTTCAAGAGCGAACGCAAACCGTGCGTGACACAGTGCGCCGCAAAGATGTGGATGTCGAACAAGTCGATAACAAAAGCGGCAATAGTGGCTATGATCGCTACAACAGCGCCTTCCGCAATCACTGGCAGAGCAACTATGCCAACAGTGGCTCTACCTGGGATCAATATGAACCCGCTTACCGCTATGGCTATACCCTCGCCAATGATCAACGCTATCAAGGTCGCGATTGGAATGCGATCGAAGCAGATGCCCGACGCAATTGGAGCCAACAGTACCAGGACAGCCCTTGGGACAAATTCAAAGATGCTGTGCGGCAAGGCTGGCAACAGGTCAAACAACCTGTGAAAGGCTAAACGGCGTTCTATACTTCTAGAAGAATACATCTGTAATCTGAATCGATAATCAGGAGCGGAGTTGAAGCAACTGCTAGAGCTTTGTCGAATGACAAAATCTAGAACTTGCTTCAACTCCTCTTGTTTGTAGCAACTAACACTGCACCCGCCGCACACTCGCTGTAGGCATTACGCCTGTATCGGTATTGAATTCGTTGACATTACATCCCTTCTTGTAACGCTTCACAACTAAAGCTACCAAATATGCTTTGAGGCCGCAGTGGGGTGGATAGGCGTTGTAGTACTGTTAGTACAAACCTCAATTTGTAAATAGAATATTCTAGTTTTTTTCATTAATTATCCTTTCGATATATAATATCCTTAATTTATAGCCTCGCGCTTGTCCAGTTTTGTTGCGCATATGCTGAGTTTCATGCATCGCTGCAATGCTTGTCAATGATAATCGTTGGCATCTTTTGCTGTTTTAACTATTTGTGTGAAATTTGGGAACCTCGCAACAGGGAATGAGCCAAACTTTGCGTTGAACATCGCCCATCCAATCGTTTCGAAACAGGGAATTTATTTGTTACTCCAACAATAATTCAACTTACGTAAAGAAGGGTAATCATGAATGCCAACACAGACGAATTGCTGAGTGAGCTTCGCACATTGATTGCGAACTTGGGCAGAAACGGTGGCAGTATGAGTCCGTCGGTATATGATACAGCCCAGATCCTCCGACTTTACCCGCCACAGGAAGGAGTCAAACCAGCGCTTGACTGGCTGCAGTCGCAGCAGCAAGCCGATGGTGGCTGGGGCTTTCCCGAAGCTTCCTATACGCGCGATGTCCCAACGCTTGCCGCAGTCCTTGCACTTCACACATATCGAAATATGCCTCATGCTCAGGCAAGCCGGGATGCGGGAATTGATTTTTTGCGGCGTCAGGCTGAGCAATGGCATGAGATTCCAATTGATGCATTGGCCAGTGGTGCGGAAGTGATTCTTCCCTATTTGCTTGAGGAAGCTGAGTGTATGGGGCTGCCGTTCGATACCGGGCCTTATGAAAATCTCTATTCGATCAGAAAACAGAAACTGCAGAAGATCTGCACCAGAGCCATTACGGCTGGAACGCCGCCAGCCCATTCTTGGGAAGCGCTGCGTCAGGATGTGACAGCGTTAGAGCCTGATCCATGTGGCACCATTGGTCTCAGTCCTGCGGCGACCGCGGCTTGGCTCCAGCGGGCCAGGTGTCGGCCTGAGTTTGCGAAGCCAGTGGCAAGAGCGCGGCAATATTTGCAGTGCGCAGCCACTGCTACAGGGGTAAACATCCCCGGTGTCGTACCAACTGCCTGGCCGATCCCCGGTTTTGAAATCGCCTATGCTCTATACACACTATTGGTCACTGGTTTGCTCACCCATCCCGGCCTCCAAGATGTTGTTGATCCTGTGGTCGACGAGCTTTGCCGGATCATGCAACTCACGCATGGCGTTGGCTTCGATGAGGCTTTTACGCCCGATGTGGATGACACAGCGGTTGGCGTGGCTGTTCTGCGCGCAACCAAGCACCCAGTCGATCCTTGCGTGATCTTTCAATTTAAAAATGGCGATCACTTTTGTACATTTCATCGTGAACTTAACCCGTCGATCCTTGCCAATGCGCATGCACTCTATGGCCTTGCCGAGACGGGCGAACGCTATCCCGCAGTAGAAGAGTTTTTGCTCAAACGCCAAACTGCCGATGGCCGTTGGCTGGCGGACAAGTGGCATACCTCCTGGATCTACAACACGCTGGAAGTGATTCTGGCGCTCAAACCACTGGGTTACACGGAGCAAATCAAGAAGGCGCTCGACGTCGTCTTGCGCGAGCAAAAGGCGGATGGCGGGTGGGGTAGCGGAGACGTGACCACCCGAGCAGAGACAAGCTATGCACTTCTCATTTTGTCAGCATTGCGCCCCTGTGGCTGGCTGCGTGAAGAGAGTGAAAGGGCGTTGCACCGGGGCTCTCACTGGTTGACTAAAGCAATCCACAAAGATGAGAGGGATGAACGGCCCTTATGGATTGCTAAGGAGTTATTCGCACCATACCGTATTGACCATCTTTACGAACTGAGCGCATTAATTTCGGTTGCTAGGGAAGGAGTTTAATATGACGGAGATGCACCCATCCACTTTAGAGGATTTCCTGGCAGCACCGACTGAGGAAATTGCGGTAGTTGCGCCTGCAACTATGATCTACGCACCTGGCGGTACCCGTCGACAGGCTGTTTTTAACGGGATCGAGCCGTGGAGTGAAGAGTATATGGCATGGGCACTTGATCGAATGATTGGTTGTTCAACGATTATCTTTGAGCATGGCGTCAAGCATCTCTTTACCCCTTTGTTTATTTCTACAAACTTTAAAGAGGTGAACCGTCACCGCGACAACGTGTTCCGTGGCATTCATAAGTTTCTTACCAATAATCATATTCTGTCGGAGTATGAACGCTTAGGATGGCGCGTCCGTTTGATTGGTGCAGAGAGTGTACCTGAGCTGAGTGAAACGGCTGAGAAATTGCGAGCAAGCACATTGAGCGAAAGTTCTCGCACGCTATATTGGCTCGTTGTACCGGATCCAGAGGAGATCTGGCAACAGTTGTTCACTATTGTTCACAACTCGCATGCTAGAACACGTAAAGAGGCAGTTTGTGCGATGTACGGAGAGGAAATCCCACCAGCGACCCTCTACTTGGCTTTTGGTAAACCGATGGTCTCACTAGAGATTATTCCACCTTTGCTTTTAGGTGAACTTCAGTGCTATTGGAGTCAACAACCGGGTTATACGCTCACGGAAAAAATGTTCCGTACGATTTTGTTTGATTATGCCTATTTGCGAAGAACTTGGCAAGTAGAGAAATTAGAGCGCGCCAAAGATGCCTTAGCGTACCAGAAAGAGTGGGAGCAAGAATTGACACTCGGTCTCGGTATGCGTTTAGGTCTATTCTGGTATCCCGCACCCATGACTTCACCAGCTTGGTCTAAAGAACAAGATATGATTGCGATATCAGAGTCATCCTTATTCAAACAATTGTTTCACGAGATTTGCTGATGCAACGTGGGCAGAATCACTGGGCTGCCCACAAATGGCCCCTTTATGTCACGAACACGTTGAGTTGTACATGCTGCTTGCGTAGCGTTGAAGGCACTAGTGGCCACTGTAAAAGATTCGTCCAATAAGTGCTCAATCGTTGAGCTGTCTACTGGTCTACTCAATAGGTAGCCTTGACCAAAATTACAGCCCAATGCCTTCAACTGCGCAAGTTGTTCGATTGTTTCCACGCCCTCTGCCACTGCCTCCATACCCAAATCGTGTGCCATGGTAATCACCGCTCGCACAATCTCAGTATGGTTACTATTGTCCCCCATTCGGCTGACAAAGGAACGATCAATCTTTACTGCATGGATGGGGAAATCTTGTAGGTACGAGAGTGAAGAGTAGCCGGTGCCAAAGTCGTCGATGTGGAACTGAATACCCATCTCGTTCATCTTTTTGAAGATTGCGGTGACTTCAGGCGAACTGTGAAGCCAAGTACCTTCAGTAATTTCCAATTTCAGACTGCTGGCGGCGACATCAACTTCCTTCAAGGTCGCACTCACCTGTGCTACAAAATCGGGTGTAAAGAACTGATGCCCCGAGATGTTGACACTGACGGTGAGTGGCGGTGCCTTGGGAAATTTCTCCTGCCAGGTACGAATTTGGAGACACGCCTCATGAATCACCCACTGGCCAATCGGCACAATCAGTCCTGTTTCTTCTGCAATTGGGATAAATTCCGTAGGATTTACAAGCCCTCGTGTGGGGCTGCGCCAGCGCAGTAACGCTTCAAATCCTGTAATTTGTTCCGTTGCCAACCAGACGATCGGCTGATAGTAGAGCTCTAGTTCTTTCCGTTCCAGTGCATGACGTAGATCAGTCTCTAACTCCAAGCGTGCCAATGCTTGATCTCGCATATAGGGTTTGAAGATCTCAAAACGCGCTTTGCCTAACCGTTTGGCCTGGTACATTGCAATGTCGGCATCGCGCAAGGCGTCTTCAGGCTGTTCATAGCAATGAGCCTCAATGACAATGCCAATACTGGCAGAGGTTACCACTTGGTGTCCCTCTAAATTAAAGGGCATCTTTAGCTCGCTCTGAATTCGATAGGCCTCATTTGTGACGTTACGTTCATCTTCTGACCCCTCAATCAAGATTACGAACTCATCACCACCGAGACGTGCGATCGTATGGCTCATGTGTAAACAATTGCGCAACCTTTTAGCAATTGCGATTAGCAATTGATCACCGATCGTATGTCCCAAGCTGTCATTCACGACTTTGAAGTGATCGAGATCCAAAAATAGCACTGTAAAGCGGTAACTCTCGTGAAGCTTGACCAGAGCACTCGCGTGTTGGAGTCGGTCCATAAAGAGCGCCCGATTCGGCAACCCGGTTAAGGCGTCGTGCATAGCATCATAAGCCAACTGATTCTGCGCTCGTTGGCGCTCTTCAATTTCAGCATGTAATTTCGTATTGCTGTGCTGTAATTCTTCGGTTCGCTGCGCAACCCGCTGTTCTAGTTCTGCCTGTGCCTGCTGCAATTTTGTTTGGCTGATCTGCAATTGTTCATTCACTTTTGCCAAAGTAGTAGCAGCTTGTTGGTACTCTTCCGTCTTTTCTTCAGCTCTCCGAATCGATACATTGAGTAAAATAGTGTTTGTTACAACCAGAAGCATTAGCATGTACAAATTCTTGAAAGCGGGCTCAATGCTAGCCGAAAGTGTAAACTTGCCACCAAAAGTAAAGTAAGACATCGCATTGATAGTTACAACACACAGTAGTGCAAAGAGATTCATGCTTCGTCGCCCCATTAATAGACCTACTAAGGGGATCATAGCAATGTAGATAAGAATTGATGGGCGTTCAATGCCATCAAAACTTACAATATTCGTATAGGTCACCAAGGAAAACAGTGTAGCAAGCAGAATAAAGGAGGCAAGTTGAATAAGTCCGCGCTTTGCAATGCCCCAAACGCTTCCAGCGGCTATGATCGCTGCAATGTCTGAAAGCAAAAGAGGAATGAATTGATTCTGTGGAGGAGCATCAATAAACAGCGTGACAACAGCAATCGAAACTGTAAGAACAATGATCACCAATGCAATATTTAACCATCGAGCTGCGCGCTTCTCTTCTTGAGCTAAATGATCGGGTACAGCCAAAATCCGTTCCCATTGCATTCTCAGCGCTTGATATAGCATCGATACATTCCTTTATGCTTGGTTGCGCGTAACCAAGCAACGACAAATTTGACCGACTCATACTGCTATTGCGAGGGTATTATTTCTTCGTTGTATAGAGCATTACGCTTTCTACTGTTAATTTTAAAAGAATGTAGTGTAAATATATGTAAAGTTAATCTTAATTTAAAATGAAGATAGTATAAATTTCATTCTTTGTCAATGCAAGAATACTTACAATTACGTTTTTGTAGGCAGTTAAATTACATTTCGTAGGGTATAGCGAGGAGAGTTATGAGATCCTAAAGCGCTAAAGAAATCACTCCGTATAGTTACCGAAACAAAGTGAGGAACTGAGCGCTTCAGTTCCTCACTTTGTCGTTAACCTCAAATCAGTAACTACCGACCTATACCAAGAGCAGGGCACATCCTTATTTCCTCACCAGTGGCAAGAAGATACGTTGCGCTTGCATACGGTCAACAGTCCATAATTGCCGATGCCGCCGCAGCAAAAACTGCAACTTCTGCCAATGACTTTCGTATACTTCAGTTGAGACGTATACTTATAGTGAATTGATCAAGACTTACTTTTCATAGAAACGGATAGGAGACAATGATATGGCTGTCGACTATGAGATTTTTGGGACGATTTTGCCCGTACTCAAGGTCAAACTCAAACCAGGCGATAAGATTTTTTCATCCTCGGGTGGCATGAGTTGGATGACACAAAATGTCGTCATGGATACGAATTCGGGTGGTGGCTTGGGAAAGATGTTTCGCCGCGCGCTTTCTGGCGAATCGCTCTTTATCGTCGATTACTATACCCAGGGTGGTGATGGCGAGGTGGCCTTTGCCAACGAATTTCCTGGAAAGATCGTTGTACTCAACATGCAGGAAGGCCAGCACATGATTGTTCAGAAGGATGCTTTCATGTGCGCAGAGAAAAATGTTGATGTTGATCTACACTTCCGCAAGAAACTGGGGGCAGGCTTATTTGGAGGCGAAGGTTTCATTCTGCAGAAGTTGAGTGGTCCTGGACAGGCGTTTGTCAACTTTGATGGCGAGATTGTGGAAATGAGCCTTGCCCCTGGTGAGCTTCTGCGCGTGGATACAGGTCATGTTGCCATGTTCGAACCCACGGTTGATTTTGACATTGAACTACAACGAGGCTTCAAAAATATACTTCTAGGCGGCGAAGGGTTGTTCCTGGCAACCCTTCGTGGCCCTGGACGTGTTTATCTGCAATCGATGCCAATTGGCAAGTTAGCCCAGAAGATTGGCCAATATATGCCGCAAGTGGGTGGCAGCGGACAGAGCGGTGGTCTCAATGTGAATTTGGGACAGTTGTTGGGCGGCGAGTAACACAGGTCAGTGGGTCAGTAAGTCAGTACTGTGGCTCTCCGACCTGCCGCCGCAATGATTTACTGTCCTGTTGATTCACTGTTCCACTGACTCACTCATTCTTACAAGGATCAAAGCATGTCCTCTTGGTCTCCACCTGCTCATTGGCAGAAAATTACGACGATCGACGCTCATACTGGCGGCGAACCCTTCCGCGTGATCACGGGTGGATTGCCGCTTGTGTTGGGGAAGACGATTCTCGAACGACGCCGTTATGCCAAAGAACAGTTGGACGCGTTGCGTACAGCTTTGATGTGGGAGCCGCGTGGCCACGCCGACATGTATGGCTGTATCATCACGCCACCAGTGACGCCAGGCGCAGATCTCGGCATTCTCTTTTTACACAATGAGGGTTACAGCAGCATGTGCGGCCACGGCATCATCGCTATTACCAAAGTGGCCTTGGAAACTGGAATGTTGCCCATACAAGAGCCGCTGACTACGGTCAAGGTCGATGCTCCGGCTGGTTTGATCACTGCTTACGCTCGGGTGACGCAGGGACGGGTGGAAGCGGTTTACTTCCACAATGTCCCTTCCTTCGTGGTTCAACTTGATGCATTAGTTGATGTGCCGGGGCTGGGCAAGGTGCGTTATGATCTTGCCTTTGGTGGTGCCTTCTACGCCTATGTGCAGGCAGCAGATGTGGGATTGCGTTGCACTGCCGATGAATTCCGCCCACTGATCGAAAAAGGAATGCAGATCAAACGTGCTGTGATGGCGTCGCGTAGGATTGAGCATCCCTTTGAGCCTGATTTGGGCTTCTTATACGGCGTGATTTTCATCGCCCCACCGATTGGCGAAGGAGCGCAGAGCCGCAATGTCTGTATCTTTGCCGAAGGAGAAGTGGATCGTTCGCCAACAGGTACAGGTGTCAGCGGACGGCTGGCGATTCATCATGCCCGTGGCGAATTGAGACCAAGCGAACCGATTGTGATCGAAAGTATTGTGGGCAGCCGATTCCGCGGGCAGGTGGTCAATGAGACAAGCTTTGGTCCCTATCGTGCGATTATTCCCGAGGTAGAAGGGACTGCCTATATTACCGGTCGCCACGAATTCCTGATTGACCCCGACGACCCGTTTCGAGAAGGCTTTATTTTGAGGTGAAGCAAAGTGGCAAAGTGTAGGGTAAAATTCCTACGACTTTGCCACTTTGCAACTTTGCTACTTTTTCTTTACCACGCTGGTCACGGCTTGCACCTTTTTCGTCGGGGTGCTGACCGGTTTGTTGGTAGGCTTTTCAAGTTCGAAGAGCGAAGGCTGACCTGCCGAACGTGTATCTTTGCTTGTGACTCCGGCTTTGATTGGAACTGTTGTTTTGCTTGGCTCTTTACCATCTTTTGCGGGGGACGCTGGCTTCTCGGTTGCCTTTGCTGGCGACTGGGGCGGCTGTTGTTTTGGAGGGTTAGCATCTTTTGACGCGTCCGCTTTCGCTGGTTCGCTTGCTTTCTTCTCGGTGGCAGCAGGGACAAAGCTTTTGCTTACTTCGCCTGAACCCGCTTTTACCGTTCGTTCTGCTACTTTGTCCGGAGTTTGACCTGCCGCTTTGACTAGTGCCTGCGTCATCCCTGCCGCAATCGGTTTGCTGGCCTCGACTGGTTTGGTAGTGCTCTTCCCGCTACTGCTACCTGCCGCAGGTGCTTTGGCCTTATCCGTGCCCTTGGATGCAGATTTTTCTTCTTCCGCAGAGGATGGCGAGTTATTTTCGTCGCCTGGCATCTGCACCATTGTGATTCCCACCACCTCACTACCAACCGAAATCGGCGCAATCTGCTTACCCTGCACACCACGCCCTTGGATCGGCACTTCCGCCAGCGGTACAGCAGCTGGATTATTCTTGCTGATGAGCACCATGACGGTTCCCTGCTGCTGCTCAGGGCCAATGAGCAACGCCGCTGCTACATCGCCGATCTTGGGGGTGACCTTGTGGGTGACGATACCACCGCCGTTGCGCCCTTGACTGCTGTAATCACGAATCTCTGTTTGTTTGGCAAAGCCTTGAGTCGTGATCGTAAGCATGTTGCCCTGCGGCTCGACGCGGGTAGCATAGACTACTTTTTCATCCTTACCCAGTTTGATACCTGCCACACCGCCAGCCGCCAAGCCCATGCTGCGCACATCCTCTTCCGCAAAGCGAATCGACTGGCCGCTATTGGTGATTAACATTACTTCACTGCTGCCATCGGTACAGAAAGCAGCGATCAGACGATCCTTGGCTTCGACATTGATGACAGTCGTATCTTCGTTCACCGCGCCAGCAAAATCCGATACACTGATGCGCTTGACATTGCCGCGCTCTGTGGCCAGAAAGACAAAGCCACTTCCGGCTTGACGGGATAAGGGCAGGGCCGCCGTAATCGCATCGCGGCGGGTGAAGGAACAGAGATCGGCGAGATGTTTGGCACTGCCATCCTGCGGAATCTCGTGAATAGCAAGACGGGCGCAACGCCCATCCTTGCAGAAGACATAGAGAAAGTCGCGCGTGTTGGCAGTGAGCAGTGCTACCTTCGCCTGTTTGGCCACTGCCCGTTGCTGTGTCTGTGAAATCTGGGCTACGGCCTGCCGGCGCAGGTCACCATCTTGATTCACAGTGACCCACACCTGCTGGTCGGGCAACAGATCGGTCGTGGTCAGCGCGCCCTTGGTGCGATCGACGATTTGCGTGCGGCGTGCGTCGCCATACTTGGCTTTGAGCGCTAGCAGTTCTTCCTTGATCACAGCCAGGATTTTCTTGGGATCAGCTAGCAACTCCTCCAGATATTGAATGCGCTTGCGCAGTTCGTTAAATTCCTCTTGCAGTTTTTTGCGCTCGAGTGCGGCCAGACGACGTAACTGCATATCGAGAATCGCCTGGGCTTGAATTTCGGTAAACTTGAAGTTTTCCATCAAGTTTTTGCGCGCTGTCTCCACAGTTTGGCTGCGGCGGATGGTGGCAATCACCTCGTCGAGGATGTCGAGTGCCTTGAGCAAGCCTTCGAGGATGTGGGCTCGTTCGCGTGCGCGCTTCAATTCCCATTCGCTGCGGCGGCGCACAATCTCCTGGCGATGTTGAATAAAGAGCTGCAGCATACGCTTGAGATTGAGCAAGCGTGGCATGCCATCGACCAGGGCCAGCAGTTGCATGCCAAAGGTTTGTTGCAGTGGCGTGTATTTGAACAGGTCACCTAGCACTGCTTTGGGATCGGCACCCCGTTGTAACTCGATGCAGACGCGCATTCCTGTGCGGTCCGATTCATCGCGCAGATCGCTGATGCCGACGAGTTTTTCGTTGCGCACCAGATCGGCAATGCGCTCGATGATGGCGGTTTTGCTCGATTGGTAAGGCAACTCGGTGATGACAATGCGTTGGCGTCCACGTCCCATCTCTTCAAAATGGGCCTTGGCTTGAATGATCAGGCGCGATTTGCCCACGGAGTAACCCTGGGCAATGGCATCGACCTGCTCCTCTTTATCTTCGCGGAAGCGATAAAGGATGCCGCCAGTCGGAAAGTCGGGGCCTTTGATGAATTCCAGAAGTTGCTCGACTGAGATGTCATCGACCTGGTCAAAATGGTCGATGACATAGGACAAGGCATCCACCACTTCGCTCAGGTTGTGGGGTGGTACATTGGTCGCCATACCGACGGCAATGCCATTGGCGCCGTTGATCAGCAAATTGGGAACGGCAGAGGGCAACACTCCCGGCTCTTCCAGCGAGTTGTCGAAGTTGGGCTTCCACTCAACGGTATCTTTCTCGATGTCGGTGAGCATCCAATCGCTGAGCGATGCGAGCCGGGCCTCGGTGTAACGCATAGCAGCTGCGTTATCGCCATCAATCGAGCCGAAGTTGCCTTGCCCATCGATCAGCGGGTAGCGCAGCGAAAAGTCCTGCGCCATACGCACCATCGCATCGTAGACTGCGACATCGCCATGAGGATGGTACTTGCCCAACACTTCACCCACGATACGCGCACTCTTTTTGTGTGGCTTATCGTGGGTGAGGGAGAGATCATTCCACATGGCGTAGAGGATGCGGCGGTGGACTGGCTTAAGTCCATCGCGTACATCGGGAAGGGCGCGCGCCACAATCACGCTCATAGCGTAATCCAGATAGGCAACTTGCATCTCGCCGATGATGTCCGCTTGTTGCACCTTACCAATATTCGACTGACTCATCCCCGCACCGTTGCTGGAGATCTCAATTTCGGGAGTTCCGTTGCTTGTTGCCATAATGATTTATTTGGATAAGAGCGGTTTGGCAAATCTACTGTTGACTTGATAATCGCTGCAAAACTTACACGAGACAAGGAGAAGTTAAGATTGTTTCTCGAAAAAGCCCACGCTGGAATGATGTTTTGCGTAAGTTTTGGATCTTGTAGAACATGCGTTCTTTTTTGATCTAGTATATCCTGAAAATCGAAATATGTCTAGATAGGGATTGTGAAGGGAGCAGTTCGGAAGTGATTCAAAACCCGAGAACGATCACAATTCGATTACGGAGTGAAAGAGGAATGACCCCGTTGCCAGGGCACACTGGTCAAGAGCGGGGCGTAGAGATCATCCTGAGGATCAATCTGTAGCGCTGCAAGTTCCTCCGGGCGAGGGTTGCGGTTTTGGAAGTGGACGAAGGGTAAGTCATGGATAACGGCGAGTGGCGTTGACTCGTCCCCTTCGCCCATGACCAACACGGCGGCGACTGCCAGGGCATTGGCCACGTTGACGCGCGTCATACGCAGCGGGCGTCCGAAGAGATCGGGCTTGCCTACATAGTCATTGAGTGCCGCAAAGCCGCTGTGGGCAATTGCCACCCCATTAACGCCCCACCGCATCATGATAGGGCTGCTGTCTGTGATCACGACCCCAGCGTGCTGGATGGCGAAGCGCTGGCAAAGATAGTGGCGGATTTGATTGGCGACTTGCTGTGGTTGTTCGGGCCACAAGATATAGAAGCCATCCCCGTTTGATTCATCTATACCTGCATTGGCCGAAAGCAGATGGTTCTTGATGGTCAAGGTGACCCCATAGCGGCTGGCTGTGGGTGGCAAAAAGCGGTCGCTTTCGGCCTCAATACACTGCTGACGATTTACCGTATCGCTGCGCACAATGCGTCCCTGGCAGATGGCGATAATTTTCGACGTGATCGCTAAAACTGAGTTCGTTGCAAACTCAGTTACATGCGCATCAAGCACGCGGAATAGGTCGCGCTCGTCCAGTGGGATTATTTCGGTATGGATGGGTTGGATGTGCATGTGGGTTCCGTAGTCACTACAAACCCCACCCTAACCCTCCCCGACTGCAGGGAGGGAACTGTGATAGGACGAATTCTGTTTGCTCTTCTAACCACAAAACTGAATCCTTCCCGTGACAGTTCCCTCCCAACAGCTTGAGGAGGGTTAGGGTGGGGTGGTTTACTTTGCCACCGTCTTCAACCAATCCACTGCACCTGGTGTGGCGCGCCAATGGCGGAGATGGCTGCTGGCATAGGTGACCGCTTCATCTTCGTCACCAAAGCCAACGTAGGGAGGTAGTTTGGCTGGAATCCGTTTTTTCCCAGTCAGATAGGCAGGAACATATTCGTTGCCTTTGATCGCTGCATTCAGTAGTTTCTTGGCAGCGACACTCGCTCCGTCTTTACGAAAGGCCAGCAGCGCCTGCGAATACATCCATTCGGCCATGGCATCGTCCGGGTATTGTTTAATCAGCTTGCGAGCGTCATCGTCTTTCTGCTCTTCTAAAAGCAGGTTCAGGAGCGAATAGCGAATACCTTGGTTGTCATTTGGGTTCAGACGTAACAGTTCGCGGAAATGCTGACTGGCTTCGTCCTTGCGTTCCACTGACCATAAGGTCGTGGCGAGACCTGCACGGGCGCGCATATAGGGCCGAGTTTCGATCAGTCCCCAGAAGTAGCCTGCATTTTCCTTAAAGAACTTCTTGCCCAAGGCTCTTTCCCCAGCCGCGATCCCTTGTTCGTAGTAGTTGATTGCCTCTTCGCGGGTTTTAGCGGCTTCTTCGGCTAATAGAACATAGGCATCAGCACAATCGGCAGAAATCGCTAAGGCTTGTTTGGCTTTGGCGATCCGTTTGACCTTGCTCTTCTCTTCCCAAGCATCGTACATGATCTGCTGCGCCTGATCGACAGCAGAATCTTGGCCGCCTGTTTTTACCACTGGCTCGTCTGACAGCTCGTTTGGCAGGGAGAGTCCAAGACCGCTTAACATTCCCTCCATCGCCCGGCGGAAATTAGCCATATCGTCGTCTGAAATCCGCTCCTGTACGGGAGCCATCAGCAGCCGACTGGGCAGTTCGCCTGCAGGATAGGTGATATGGACTTCGCGAGTTCCTTTCGCAGTCTCTACGCTAATCTTAGCATCGGCTGGCTGCAACTCATCGTCGTCGTTCACTTCCAAATGTTCATCGACAAAGATGGGCAGGGCGCGCAACACAGCTTCATACCACTCGATATCAGCCAGAGAAGGGCGCTTCACTGCTTCCTCTTTAGGCTTAATGGTGATTGGCACTGGGTAAAGCTCGTCTTCTGTAATGCGCCAGCCATACTTTTCGACTGCTTCCAAGTCATCAAAGGGAGTTTCTGTGATTTCGTTAAAGTAAAGGGCGTGGGCCCCCTTGGCTGGAATCGACTTTTCGGGATCGCCGCTATTCTCGATCACTCGGATATAATCCTTCCAGGCATCATACACTGCCAATCCATATTCCAACCCGCCATCGCCCATTACGGCTACGGTGCGCTTCCGTTTGTCGCCACTCACCTCGATCTTGACTGGCTCAGAATCATTGAGCATGTCCCACACTTCCGCTTCATAAAAATCAGCCGCAGCGTCAAAAAAGCGCCCTACCAACTCTGGTGTAACACCTTCGGCAGCCAATAAGCCAGGAATGAACGTCGAGCCTTGCATGGATTGCTCTAACTCGGCAATCACGTCATCAAAACCTGGTGGGCGGGGTGTGAACTGGACATGAATATCAAAATCGGCAAACTCCGGAATCAACGCATCAGCCAACTCGCTATTTTCAATGGCGATAACCGTAGGACGATGCGGCTTGGCGTTGGTTACTGGGTGACGTTGCTTGATTGTTTTGTAGAGAATGTCACTCAGATCTTTGGCAGTCGGGCGATTCTGCAGTAACTCTACCTGTTGAATCATCCCGATGTCTGTAACAACCACAAATGTAATCCAAGGGCGAAAGGGGGCTCCATCCTCAGAATCTACCCAAGCTCGCATTTGCTGGATTGCGACAAACCAACTCTCTTTTTGCTGCGGTAGATCCAAGAGTGTTTTTGCAGAGCGATGACGTGGCATAGCTTGACTCCTTTCGGTGGAATGGCAAAGGATAAATTACGCGTGTCTAATTCCATTTCATCCTTCGTAATTTCAATTTTTTCGTAACTCATTCCCTGTGATGAGTATAACATACGGAGTCAAGCATATGGGGTTTAGATGAGTATAGGAAAGAAAAAAGGGTAAAAGGATGATGAGCATTGATCCTTTTACCCTTAAATACGAATTGAACTAAATTTCTTACGCTGCCAGTTTCTCCTGAACCTGCAAGCCGCGCAACTCGACCAGTTGATCGCGCAGCGAGGCTGCCTTTTCGAATTCGAGTGCCTTGGCCGCTTCGCGCATCTCCTTTTCTAGCGACTTGATAAGCGTTGCCAATTCGCCTTGCGGCAAGGTGGCTGGATCGATGCGGCTTGCTGCGGTGCTGACGGTGCCGCTGGCGTTGTACTCTGGCTTGCTCTCGGCCAGCACCTTGACCCGGTCGGTGAGGTCGCGAATCGACTTGACGATGCTGCGTGGCTCGATGTTGTTCTCCAGGTTGTAGCGCAGCTGGATCTCGCGGCGGCGATTGGTCTCGTCGATGGCGCTGGTCATGGCGTCGGTCATCTTGTCGGCGTAGAGGATGGCTGTACCGTCAACGTGACGAGCCGCACGACCGATGGTCTGGATCAGGGCGCTGCCACTGCGCAGGAAGCCCTCCTTGTCGGCGTCCAAAATCGCCACCAGAGAAACTTCGGGCAGGTCAAGACCTTCGCGCAGCAGGTTGATACCAACTACTACGTCATAGACGCCCAAGCGCAAGTCACGTAACCGTTCGACACGTTCTAGGGTCTCGATATCACTGTGCAGATATTGTACTTTGATGTTTACTTCGCGCAGATACTCAGTCAGATCTTCGGCCATACGTTTGGTCAAGGTCGTGACCAGCGCTCGTTGTCCCTTGGCCACACGAATCTTGATCTCCTTGAGCAGATCATCAATCTGGCCCTTGGTCGGGCGCACAACGACTTGTGGATCGACCAATCCGGTGGGGCGAATCACCTGCTCGACCGTCTGTTCGGCGTGTTGCTTTTCGTATTCGGCGGGCGTGGCGCTGACGTAGACCACCTGGTTGAGATGATCTTCAAACTCCTCAAATTTGAGCGGACGATTATCCAGCGCACTAGGCAATCGGAAGCCATAGTCGACCAGCACCATCTTGCGTGCGCGATCCCCGTTGTACATGCCACGAATCTGTGGTACGGTCATGTGACTCTCGTCGATCACCAGAAGCCAGTCGGTGGGAAAGTAGTCGAGCAAGGTCCAGGGCGTGCTACCAGGCGGACGACCGCCGAGCGGTCCACTATAGTTTTCCACGCCATTGCAGAAGCCGACTTCGCGCATCATTTCCAAGTCGTAGCGCACCCGTTGTTGCAGACGTTGGGCTTCGAGCAGTTTGCCCTGCGCCTGGAACTCTTTGAGTTGTTCTTCCAACTCTGTTTCAATACGAGTTAGCGCTTCTTCGAGTTTATCTTTGGGGGTGACGAAATGTTTAGCTGGGTAGATATCAACTGACTGATGATCATCGATCACCTCACCCGTCAAGGTATCGATCTCACTGATCCGCTCGATCTCGTCGCCAAAGAGGCTGATACGATAAGCAAACTCACGGTCGGCTGGCTGGATTTCAAGCACATCGCCGCGCACGCGGAACTTGCCGCGCAACAGACTATTGTCGTTACGTTCGTAGTAGATATCGACCAACTGGCGTAACACCTGCGAGCGGCGGATCATATCGCCGACACGCAGATTGAGCACTACTCGTCCATATTCCTGTGGGCTACCCAAGCCGTAAATCGATGAGACCGAGGCGACAATCACTACGTCGCGCCGGCTGAAGAGCGAACTAGTTGCCGCCAGACGTAGGCGGTCGATCTCCTCGTTGCGCTCCGATTCCTTTTCTATATAAGTATCAGTGCGTGGAATATAGGCTTCGGGCTGATAGTAGTCGTAGTAAGAGACGAAGTATTCGACTGCGTTGTTGGGTAAAAACTCGCGCATTTCGCTGTAGAGTTGCGCCGCCAACGTCTTATTGTGGGCCATAATCAAGGTAGGTTTTTGGACTTCCTCGATCACTTTGGCCATGGTATACGTTTTGCCACTTCCCGTCACGCCCAACAATACCTGGTGCTTCATTCCTTTGCGCAGGCCATCAGACAATTGATGAATGGCAACCGGTTGATCGCCTGTGGGTTTGAATTCACTAACAACTTGAAATGGTGGCATGGTGTTCTTGTTTTATCCTTTTACTGCTCGCTCTAGACTCATCAGCTACATTTTGCATGAAACGTGATGCGTAAAACGTGAAACGTTCTCGAAAATTCATGCAGCACACTTCAGCGCCTATGAACAACCGATTTGGACATCAGCCACTGTAACCAAGAGCGTTTGAAAGGGGTTCTACTTCATCGGTTGACGAATAATCGTGTTCCACTTGCTTGGATCACTTTTGCGAATGTCGCTCAGGTAGATCTCGTGATGCTTCCCTGATAACCTGTGACCACTTTGTTCGATAAATTCATGAACTTTGGCAATGGTCGGTCCCTCTTCGCTAAAGGGGCCAATGTGCATGATTTGCGCCGCTTTGCCTTCCTGGTAGCACTCAAAGCGCACCTGAGAAAGCGCTGCTAGCTCCTTCTTTTTCATCACTTCCGCCATGGTCTCCGCAACCATTTCCTGACTTATCAAAGTCGGTTGCAGAATCATCATGGTCCACTTCCAGTTCGATTTATCAGCGACTGTGAAGGTAGACATATCTTCCGCCCACCACAGCCCTTCCAAAGGCATCACAACATAGTCGACCGCTTCTGCACTCTTCTTGGCCTTAAATTTGAGGGCATAGGAGAGTGCAAAGAGCGCCTCCACTGCATTCTGGTAGTCCTGTGAACTGTTGGGATCACCTGTTCCATCAATCATCAAATAGTGAAAAGGGGACACATCGACTTCTACCACATGAGTGGAGGACGGTTGATACAGATGTTTCAACTCTTTTTTGAGATCTATTTTGTTCATACATAACCCATTGCGGAATTGTCGGAACAAGCCGCACTACAACTTATCAGTATAGCTGGTTCCTTGAGGACTGTCTATAACCTTTTTTCCATTTTAGCACCCAATGGGGACAAAAATGATCCGCTTTTGTAAATGGCTGACAAAGTTCGTGGCTGTGCAGGTAAAGGTATTCAATACCAGGAGTTGAAAGAGCGCTATCAGTGTACGACGCACAGTGTAGCTGATGAGTCGCAAAGGCTTGTTGCATGAGCAGGCGGCTTAGGAACATATTTGTCAGACCTTCAACCGGCAGCGAAACCCAGCGGCTACAAAAGCCATAGAGTTTTAACACCAGTAGGGGCATGCTTTCAGCCGCACAAAGGTCGATCCAGCTTTCAAGTAGAGTCGCAGGGGTGAAAATGAGTGTGTAATACAGAGGGAATATAAGCTAAGTGGTGCCTTCCGACTCGGTCCCGCTTTCTAGGCGCTCTTGCCATGCCTCCGCGTCGTAGTACATTAACAGATCAACCAAGCGAGGCAACTGTTTGTGACCTTCATAGGGATTTCTGACGCGATGAATCTGGGCCAGGGCTGCTTTCATTTGGTCGATCTTCTGTGCTGGTTTGATGGCAATCGCGTTCGCAATTACTTTACCGCTGCCGCGTTCGTAGACAGTGATTTCACCCCAAGGAGAGGTGACATTTTTGCGAAATTGACGGATAACACCAAGGATCCAGTCAAAATAGGCAGGTGGATCAACCGCCAGCGCAATTTCGCCACTTAGGATCTGTGAAAAGGTAATCGTGCGGTTTGAAACTGCCGAAAAAGGATTATAGAGTTGCAGCCCTTTGTCGGTCACCTCGATCCAGTTCAGTGAAAACGGAGTGCCATTGACCATCGACATCAGCCAGCGCAAGAAGAGACCGCGCAACCCATGCCCGCCTAGGTTGGTAATGGGACTATCCTTGAGGTCTGCAACAAACTTCTCGGCATCTCGCAGCTTCAAGACGAGATCGTCGTTGATCTTCTGGAGCTTGGCCAGCTCCTCTTTGGCTTTTTTGATGGCCTGATCAGGGGGCAACTTGGCAAGCGGTTGAGCAATGCGGATTGCATATTCATCGGGCAAAGGCCAGTTGGTAGGGGGCTGTTGCTGAATCCGACGAATTTGCTCAAGTGGCGGTAGGTTTTGTGTTGATTCGGCCATAACTCACAAAAAAGAGAGGGCATATGCAGGGGGCTGGAACGAGAGTCCAACTGGATTCTTGTGTACCAGCAACTGCATATGCCCTAAATTACTTACTCGGGATAATTAATTCCCAGCCAGGACTAATGATATTGGGATTTGCCTTGAGTTGGGGATACTTTTCCGTGTTAGCAGCGACAAGTGCACTAACTTTGATTCCATATTTGTCAGCAATCGCACCCAAACTTTCGCCGGGCAACACCTTATGGGTCCCCGCACTACCCGTTGTCGGCCCACCCGTTCCTGGAACAGGGGTGGGAGCTGTGTAGACAGGCGGAGTTTGGTAGGCAATATCAGGCCACAAGCCTGAGCCGTAGACCGTAAATGGATTGTTTTGCGTGTAGTACCCGCCACCGGTCAGCCCACGGGCGGCTGTGCCATTGACCTCA
Source organism: Caldilineaceae bacterium (assembly GCA_046328715.1). Classification (GTDB taxonomy): domain Bacteria; phylum Chloroflexota; class Anaerolineae; order Caldilineales; family Caldilineaceae; genus JAXLWB01. Next base: position 48,411 of record JAXLWB010000024.1, read on the forward strand.
ATAAATACCTGAGATTTGAAGTTGTTGTCACTGCAACTCAGTTGCCATGATTCCTGACGTTGCGGTAGCCAGGAGCGCCAGTTGTTGTCAGAATAGACATCGCAGACGACATTGACCGGAATATCGCGGCGATTCATGACCTTTGCATTGTCATTGATATTGCCAGTTGGATTGTAGATGCTTTGCAAGGCAGCGGCCCAAAGATCAATGGCATTCGACTTTAGCGTTCCCTGTACAACGGGGATGGGATTGGTGCCAGTGCCTGTCTCATCTGTACTCTCTTCACCCTTTGCGCTCCCCCACAAACTCCAGGTGGAAGAGACCAGTGGGTTATTGCTGACTGGAAAACGAAAGCCACCGGAAATCTCGTTGATCTCACGTGCCATGCGCGTGCGGGGCAGTGAATCCAGCACCTGACTAAAGATCCAGTCTCCTGTAATGACGGTTAAACAGCCCATCAAGATGGCAATCCCACCCAATACGACCGTGATCCGGATGATATCGCCAATGTTCCAAGCCTTGACGCTGCTTAAGACCATCGGCACAATCTTGAAGAAGTAAAGATAGACGATTGCAAAGGCGATTATGATGTAGATTGCGCTAAAGAACCACTCAAAGACTGCATTGGGCATACAGATTCCTTATTTTCCAGGGCTTACACCTTGTGGCCGAAATTCTCCCAACATGTCCAAACTTCTTTTGGAGCAGCGTAAGTCCTCTTTATGATATTGAGGGCAGTAAATCGTCGAACAGATACTCTTCTTTGCTCTTGGATTATACCACAAATTATTGCTGAACCCACCAACCAATATTTTTTGCTTTTGGATCAGAAAAAAGTGTAATCCATCGCTGACAATCATAGCCAGTTGCTGTACCGAAATTCGTACACGAGCGATTGATCGGCCAGCGTTTGTCGAAAGCCATCAACCCAGAATCGCGTGCGCCGACACCAAACAACTCTTGCATCGTACTGACGCCGGCGAGTTTGGTGGCAACGGTGCCATAGCCGGTAAAGATCGGGACTACCGTTACATTGTTGCCAGAAAGGTTACGCGCATTGAGCAAACTTTTGAGAAAGCCAGTATAACCATTTGTGCTCACTGTAATATTGTGGTAGACGTCCCAAACCACTAGAATTCCTCGCCCGCTCAATCCTGCTTTGCTGCGCTGGTCACCCAGGTAACGCACAATCTCGCGAATGTCGTCATCGGTTACGTGGCTCATGAATTCGAGATCGAGAGCGATGCCGTCCAGTCCAAAGTCGACAAGTTCGTCAATCGCCTCTTTGGCCAAATCCATGTCGCCTTCCACGTCGATGATCACCAAGCCACCAACCATATGCATGGCATTGATCAGCTGGCGCGCTTGTTTGTAGCCAAAGCTGCCGTTGATGCGTGGAATTGCCACCATAATTGGCGTAGAGCCAGTGTAAGCCTGTACATCTTCTTTCCAACTGGCTGTCAAAGCCACAATTTCATTAACATCACAGACCCGCCCCAAGGTACCAACCGTCTGGCAGGGGGAACCCCAAACTGCACTATATTGGGCGTCACTGCTATAACCAAAACTAAGAGTAGGCAGAAAACCATAGCGAGTAAAGGTCCAAAGATCGCTATAGCTCATCCCTTCATCGATCATCCAGATCTGTACCGCGAGTGCAGTACTGCATAATAGGGTCGGCGCTGTGAATGCCAGCAAGAGATTGGCCCCAAACCAAAATCGACTTTGCCGAAAGCGATTGACATTGGCGGATGAGGCCCAAAAGAGCCGCAAAAAGAAAGCTCCCGACTCACGCGCCACCTGGGTAGTTGTTTCTGGACGGGCAATGGCTAAAATTACGATAATTAGGAGGAGGATTCCTAACTGCCCTTGTGGCATTGTTAAAAAGCGTTGTAAACTTGACGGCTCTTGCGACCACACGACGTCGCCCAGTCCACCCAATCCGCTGCCCGGTGCAGAACAAAACTTGCAGTAACGGATTGAGTTAGGACTGAAGAACTTACTGACCTTGACGCGCAAGTTCGTCTTATTATCTGTAATCTCCCAATGCACATGTGGGCCGAAGCTCGTCTGTCCAGTCCATCCTACACGCCCGATTTGTGTCCAGGCAGTCACTCGGGTTCCCGCATCAACCAGGATGTTATCTTTCCCCTCGTTGATCATATGGCCATAAATGCTGTTATAGCCATCATCGTGTTGAATAAACGCCCAGCACCCATACCCTCCTGCATTGTTACATCCGGCGTAGAGCACTTTGCCGTCACTCATCGGGTATACGGGAGTACCAAGTGGTGCCGAGAGATCCCAAGCATCCACCGACCTACGAGCAAGATGGTCTTCTTCGTCTGACGATAATACAGGATTCGCCACCGGAGTTAGCCAGCGACCGTTGGTAGCCAGCAAACGTCCTCCCGTGAGAAACGGTATTTGAAATCCTGTCGCTAAAAGGAGATACAATCCAATGAGCGCCAGGACTATAGTCATCAGTCCTCGCCCCATATCGGTGCCAACTTCGTAAGTTTGTTCTTATTTTCTATCAGTTTGCACGCTTATGCAACTGTAGCGTGTGTTCAATTGTCATAATTCACGTTTTGACGCGTAAATGTCCAGTTGGTTGCCGTTAATTTTGCAAGGTTAGGGCTTACGCTGGCTACCGAGACGTTGGAAGCGACTTGGTAAGTGATAACCAACAGACGTGTAAGCCTCATATTGCTGGAGCTTGAAGGATTACGCAGCACAGTTACTTATGTCCAGCGATACGATTGAAGTTGTTGCAATGTGATTCGAGCCGCTAGCGTAAGTGTACAAGCCGCCCAAAAGTGAATTGCGCCCTCGCCTTTTGGTATCTTTGACAAGTGAGCACGCTTCTGATATTCTATCACAGGAATCGGGGCGTAGCGCAGCTTGGTAGCGCGCTTCGTTCGGGACGAAGAGGTCGGAAGTTCAAATCTTCTCGCCCCGACACAGATCGGCCAGTCTTAACAAGACTGGCCGTTTTTTATTTCCAGACAAATTAAACCGCCCTATCCCTACGTTAATGAGATTACAACCTTCTCTCTGTTTCCTGGAGCTGTAATGCTAGATCGTACCCTTCTTTGCGTACGAGTAGATCAACGTAGTACATGACGATTGCGAGATTGCTGAAAGGCAGAATGACGACTCTGATCAAGTTGGAAGATACACCATTCAGGATCGCCAGCCACTTTTCGGTACCAGGTGGTACGGATAGGATAACTACCGAAGTGACGATTGCTGGCAAAAACATGATCACCCAACCCAAAATGCCCACAATCAATGTAAAGCCAAAGGTGCGCCAGAACATTCCTTCTGTCAGTTTCCAACTACGTTGCAACGCTTGAATGACACCCGCCTTTTCGCTAACCAAGACTACGGTCGCAACCGCAAGGCGAGCCATGCAGAAAAACAGCGCCGGAATAAATAATAGAATGCCAAACGGTCCTATACAAAGTGCAGGAATCCCGACCAAGACCAAAGCAGCCACGAGCATGAGGATGCCAAGCAGTATAGTAGTCAACAGATAACGTCCCATGTGACGAAGTCCACCCGAGATGCTTTGACCTACAGTGGGTGAGAGACCTTGTAGCACCTGAGTCGATTGGTAGATAATCACAAGGGGGAGCGCTAGAATCAGGAATGAATTGAGTAGATTGATCCACCACAACCAGCTACTCGCTCCAGCGGATGCATTTGAAACACGAATAAAGCGTTCAAAAATAGGGGTTAAAGGATTATTGGGGTCGAGAGTTGGCGTTGTTACTGGTACTGGTTTTGCCGTCATGATTGCAAGCGATTGCAAAACAGCAAGCGGTACCAAGAACAATAGCGGTATAAGAATAAATTCGGTAAAGCGTGCACGTAGGAGACGTGCTGAGCGGTCAAGGATATCACCAATCGTTAAAGGTTGGGTTGCAATCAGGGGATGTTGCATATCGATTACTCCTCTTCATCTTCTTCCTTCACGGAACGCAAATGTGGAAATAGAATCACTTCACGGATCGTATCTTTGCCTGTCATGAGCATGGTAAGGCGGTCGATGCCCATGCCGAAACCACCGGTCGGCGGCATGCCATAGCTAAGCGCCTCAATGTAATCCTCATCAACCGGATGGGCTTCCTCATCTTGGGCGGCGCGATAGTTTTCGTCGATAAAGCGCTGTAACTGATCTTGCGGGTCGTTGATCTCACTGAAGGCGTTGCAGATTTCCATGCCGCACATAAAACCTTCAAAGCGTTCGACCAAGCGCGGATCGTCTGGTGAACCCTTTGAAAGCGGACTGACGTCGCGTGGATAGTCGATCAGAAAGGTTGGCTGGATCAAATTCGGCTCGACAAACTGGGAGAGCAACTTATCGACCAGTTTGCCCCACGGCAACTTTGGATCGTGGTCGATCTTGTTGCGCTTCATCTCATTGGAAAGCGCTTCGGCATCGGGGAAAGCCTCATAGTCAATGTCCGAGGCATCCAGGATGGCATTGCGCAGGGTAATGCGCGTCCAGGGCGGAGTGACATCGATTTCGTGTCCACCCCACTGAAGCTTATATCCACCTGTCAACTTTTTTGCCACATGGGCTACCACATCCTCAGTGCGCTTCATCACATCCTGGTAATCCGCATAGGCTTCGTAGAATTCGAGCATGGTGAACTCGGGATTGTGCTTGAAACTCACCCCTTCGTTGCGAAAATCGCGCCCGATCTCGTAGACACGGTCAAAGCCGCCGGCAATCAGCCGTTTGAGGTACAACTCAAAGCTAATGCGCAGGTAAAGATCTTGTTTGAGCTGGTTATGATGGGTGACAAAGGGTCGCGCCGCCGCGCCGCCATAGATCGGTTGCAGGATCGGCGTTTCGACTTCCAGAAAGTCATTGCTGTCGAAATACTCACGAATGGCGCTGACAATTTTGGCCCGCGTGCGGAAGAGATCACGCACCTCGGCATTGGCGATCAGGTCAACGTAGCGACGGCGGAAGCGCTTTTCCGGATCGGTGACGCCGTGCCACTTGTCGGGCATCGGCTTGAGCGTTTTGCTCAAGTACTGGAAGTCCGAAGCTTCTACAGTCAATTCGCCCGTGCGTGTGACAAAGAGTTTTCCCGTAAAGCCAACGAAATCGCCAAGATCGACCAGTTTCTTCCAGATGTTGGCGTACCAACCTTCGGGCATCGCATCCCGTTTGACCAGAACTTGAATGCGCCCTGTGCCATCTTCCAAGTCAGCAAAGCTGAGTTTGCCCATGTCACGATTGCTGCGCAGGCGACCCGTCACACTCACAATGTGTTCGGCGTCACTGTTTTGTTCATAGGCGGCGCGCGCTTGGGCAATGGTATGGGTGCGCCGGGCGCGTGGCGGGTAGGGATCGATTCCAGCTTCGACAAGCCCTTGGAGCTTTTTAATCCGTTCTTGTTCTTGGTCAGTTAGGTTAGCGGGATCAAAGAGCGGATGATTTACGGTTGGCACGAATAAAACCCTTCTAGCTGTTGAGAGTAGGACAGTAGGTCAGTAAAATAGTGAGACAGTGAGACAGTCATTACACTGACTTACTGTCTCACTGTCCTACTGATCATAACGTGTGATCATTCAATTTTTAAAATCTCGAACTTGACATCGCCACCAGGTGTTTTGACGTTGACTTTTTGCCCCTTCTTTTTGCCAAGAAGTGCCTGACCCATTGGGCTTTCGTTGCTGATGCGGCCGTTGGTGGGGTCTGCCTCTCTAGAGCCGACGAGCGTGTAGGTTTCCTCGAAATCCGTATCGACTTCACGTATAATCACTGTGCGCCCTAGCGACACGACATTGCCTGTCGTATTCTCTTCAATCAGTTGGGCGTGTTTTACAGTGTACTCCAATTCACGGATGCGCCCTTCTAGAAATCCTTGAGCCGTTTTGGCCTCATCGTAGCCAGCATTTTCGCTGAGATCGCCTTCGGCCTTGGCTTCGGCAATCATCTGTGCCACCTCACGTCGTCGGACGGTTACCAAATATTGGAGTTCATCCTTAACTTTCTGAAGACCTTCCGGGGTAAGATAAACCGGTTGATTGCTACTCATATCATTCACATCCAGTCCAAAAGGGAAATAGGTTAACTCTATAACGTGAATGCTTCAAGTCGGCAAAGCATCCACTTGCAGATAGTGACGTACGCTTCCATCAAGAAGTTACTCAAACTTGGCATGCCAAGTGCGTAGGCCCTACTTGTAATAGATCAACGCAAAAAAGCTGACAGAAGTTTCAAGTTCATGTTTGGCAATGGGAGATCCTAAAAACAACGCCATACTGTGGTTGCAATGAGCCTGCTCTTCTTACAGGACAGGCGTAAGGGAACAGGAGTTTTCTAGCTCTTTTTCCAGATGCAAACTCCGGTCTCATTCAGAGCACAGTTTTGAAGCGGCAGCGTTACTCCGAAGCGAAGAAAATTCGATTGCCAGCAAAACAAAGCAAACGCCGACCTGCAAAACAGGTCGGCCTTTCTGTAGGAAATATTATACAATATACTTAATTTTGACGCAAAATTGACTTTTGGACCTTTGTGAATCGCTTACTCTCGGGCAATTCCGCAAACCACACTGAATTCTTTCGGTGTAAAATTTGCGAGTAGGGTATAAATTAGTATGATTAGGGGCCATGTCAGATAGTACCCAACAAGTGAATCACGAAGCTGAGACTCCCTTTGATCGTTTTGCGCGTTTCTACGATAGTGACTACCGCAACTACGATGACGATCTGGCGGCCATTTCGCAACTGGCCGAAGAAGCCGACGGCCCGATCCTTGAATTAGGCTGTGGCACAGGGCGCGTGCTTGCTCCGTTGGCTGCCCTCGGTTTTGCCGTTACCGGTGTAGATATCAGTTCCGCATTGTTAGAGGTTGCACGCGCCAAGGTTCGCTCCACTGAATCTTCCGCTCGCACCACGTTGCTGCACGCCGACCTACGCACTTTCGAGTTGCAAAACAAGAAGATGGCTCTGGCCGTCTGTACAAGCAACACCTTGATGCATCTCACCACACCTGCCGATCAACTTGCTGTGTTGCAGAATGCTCATCGCCACCTCGACACGGGCGGTCTGTTGCTGATCGATTGTTTCAACCCGGATGTGGCGCGCCTCACTCAGGTCAACGGCATCACCGAGTTGGCCGATCAGTGGGTCGACGAGCAGACCAAAGCCCAAGTGCTCAAATGGTGCGTACGTACGGTCGATTGGGCAGAACAACTTCAGGACACACTCTTTATTTACGAAGAACTCTTTGCCGATGGTCGCAATCAGCGCACGGTTTGTCCCTTTACCTTGCGTTTTCTATGGCGCAATGAGGGCGAGTTGATGCTGGAAAAGGCGGGCTTTGCCATCGACGATGTTTGGGGCGACTTTTACGGCAACGAGTATGATAGTTACAGCGAACATCTCATCTTTTTAGCAAGAAAAAAATAGCAGCAATCATTTCCCACTATGAAAGATTTACAACGACTTTCCCTGGAAGCCCAACGCTCTTATGAGCGGATTTTGCCGCGGCTGGAACAAGAGTTTGCCAAAGAGGTAAAGACAGAGCAATGGCTAGTCTTTCGAGGGCGGCTTGAGGCCAATTTCCCACAACTCTTTCGTTTGCTGGTCACACTCTACGGCGATCAGTATGATTTCTTCTGGCATCTAGAACGCATTTTGGCCTTAGCGGCGCAGATGTGGCTAGATCGCCCCACTGAATTGAAGCACCTGGACAGCGAACGAGAAGCTAATCCGACCTTTTTTCATTCGCAGAAGATGCTGGGCGGTGTCTGTTACGTGGACCTCTTTGCGGGCGATCTGCAAAAGCTACGCCAGAAGATCCCTTACTTTAAGGAATTGGGGCTAACCTATCTGCACTTGATGCCGCTCTTCAATGCACCAGAAGGGGACAGCGACGGCGGCTATGCCGTGAGTGATTACCGGCAAGTGGATCGCAGGCTGGGGACGATGGAGGATCTACGCACCTTTGCCAGCGAACTGCGCCAGGAAGGAATGAGTTTGGTGCTCGACTTTGTCTTCAACCATACCTCGGATGAACATCGTTGGGCCTTGTCGGCGCTGCAAGGCGACCCGGATCATGAGGATTACTACTTCATCTTCCCTGATCGCACCATGCCCGATGCCTATGATCGCACGTTGCGCGAGATTTTTCCTGATAAACATCCAGGGGGGTTCAGCTATCGCAAGGAGATCGGGAAATGGGTGTGGACAACATTTAATGTCTTTCAGTGGGATTTGAACTATCGCAACCCAGCAGTCTTTCGTGAGATGGCGGGCGAGATGCTCTATCTGGCCAATGTCGGCTGTGAAGTGTTGCGCCTCGATGCCCTGGCCTTTGTCTGGAAGGAAATGGGCACGGTCTGTGAAGGTTTGCCTGAGGCGCACGTGTTAGTACAAGCCTTCAATGCTCTCCTGCGCATCGCTGCCCCATCACTGCTCTTTAAGAGTGAAGCGATTGTCCATCCTGATGAGGTAGCAAGGTACATCTCGGGTCACGAGTGTCAGCTCTCCTACAATCCATTGCTGATGGCGCTGCTTTGGAACTCGTTGGCCACACGCGAAGTGCAACTGCTACGCCAATCGATGGGGCATCGCTTTAAGATCGCACCGGAGACAGCCTGGGTCAACTACATCCGCTGCCACGACGACATTGGCTGGACCTTTGATGATGGCGACGCCGCAGCGCTCTGGATCAATGGTTATGACCATCGTCGCTTTCTCAACGCCTTTTACACGGGGCGCTTTGAGGGAAGCTTTGCGCGTGGCCTACCTTTCCAGGAGAACCCACGCACTGGTGATGCGCGTATTTCTGGTTCGCTCGCCTCGTTGGCCGGGTTGGAAGAAGCGATCCAAAATCAGGATGTCACCGAGATTGAGTTGGCAATTCGGCGCATCCTATTGCTGCACTCGATCATCTTTAGCATCGGTGGGGTCCCGCTGATTTACCTGGGCGATGAAGTGGGCATTCTTAACGATTATCGCTATCGCAACGATCCGACCAAGGCGACCGACAGCCGTTGGGTGCATCGCCCATTGATAGATTGGGAAAAGATGGAGCGCCGCCACGACGCCAGCACCATCGAAGGGCGAATCTATTCAGGGCTAAAACACTTGATCGAACTGCGTAAAGCAACTTCTGGCTTTGCCGGCAACCAAATGGATGTCATCAACGTCGGCAACGACCATGTCTTTGGCTACATCCGCACTTATGACGGTCATCGTGTCGTCGTGCTTGCTAACTTCAGCGAACAACCGCAACAACTTCCCGCCAACGAAATCCGCCTCTACGGATTAGGCTATCAATTCAACGAGTTGATCTCTGGTCAAGCAATGCAATTACTTGGCGATACGGTCTACTTGGAGCCGTATCAGGCGCTGTGGTTGCAGGCAGGTAGCTAAAAAAAAGCGAGTGGCAGGGTAAACCGCCACTCGCTTTTTTCCTACGTGCTAGAAATTACGATTCTAGCACTCACTATACCCACAACTCGCACACTTCTTGCACCCTTCCACATTGAGAAAAGTTGCTTCGCCACATTCGGGGCAGATATCGCCGATCGAGCGATTGGCAATCGGCAGCGCCAACTGCTCTGCCGGGGCTTCGGACGGTGTGGGCGGTAGTTCAGCAATATGTTCGGCCAGTACTTGCGCAATGCCATCGGGTAAACTGCGCACTCGTTTGGCCCCAAAACCCATCGGACGTCCGCCGCCAATGCCCACCATTTCGTCGATCACCCATTTCATACGTTCGCTGGGCGAAAGGGTCGATGGCATGCGCAGGGCCAGGCTCATCAAACGACCTAATGCTTCGCTGACGGCGCTGACATCACTGCCCGCCTTGCCCACGTTGAGGAAGACCTCGAAGGGTTCTCCCTTTTCGTCGCTGTTGATCGTAATGTAGGCAGTGCCCAATGGCGTCTCTTTGCGATAGGTGTCGCCCTGGAGCTTGTGCGGGCGTGGACGTTTGACCACCGTCGGCGCAACATCATTAGCATGGCTGCTAGCAACATGATAGCCGTTGCCATTACCATTGGTCCCATTACCATTTGCATGGTAGCCGTTACCATGCACAACGACTGGCTCCGTGTTCAACACCAGCGGTTCAGGAGCCTTTACTTCTTCCTTCTTCTCTTTAGTAGCCTTAGTCTCCAACACGACCACTTGGCGACTACCAGTGACATAGACGGTCAATCCCTTGCAGCCCATTTCCCAGGCTAACATGTAGGCTTTGGCGACATCCTCTTCCGTCGCTCCTTCGGGGAAGTTACAAGTCTTCGAGATCGAATTGTCGACAAAGGCCTGGATCGCTGCCTGCATCAACACATGTTCGTCGGCGCTGATGTCGCTGCTCACGACAAAAGTGTGGCGGATTGCATTGGGCAGATCCTTGATGTCTTGGCAGGTGCCGTAGGTTGCTACATGCTGCTTGAACGTCTGCTTTTGCTCTGCGCTCAAGGTGGTGGCGTCCAGCGCCTTTTCAAAGAGTGGGCTGGTATAGAGCAACTCGACATTCTTGTCGCCATCCTTGAAATTGCGGGTGTAGCCCAAGGCGAAGACTGGTTCGCAGCCGTAGCCTTCACAGCCAATCACGGTCGCAATCGTGCCGGTGGGGGCTACAGTGGTTTGGCAAGCGTTGCGGATACCGTGGATCTGAATGCCGCGCACAATCGCATTCCAATCCAATACTGGTCGCTGATAGTCTCTGCTGAAGGGCTTCATCGGTTGGGGTGGCTGCCACGTCATGCCACCAGCTTGTTTGGAATCGTAGATGCTGCCGGCAAAGGCCAGGAAGGCACCTCGTTCTTCGGCTAGTTGGATGCTCTTCTCCATGCATTGATAGCGTACAAACTCCATCACCTGGGCCGCAAATTCCTGTCCTTCTTCGCTGCCATAGCGGATGCCCAACTCGTACATCATGTCGCCCAATCCCATGATGCCCAAACCGATGCGGCGGGCGCGATAGGCCGCCTGCGCTACTTCGGGCACTGCTGGCACATAGGCGTTGGCGCTGACCACATTGTCCAAGAAATGGGTGCTCTCTTCTACTGAGCGGCGCAGCAGAGCCCAATCGACGATGGCCTTGCCAGTGTGATCCTTTGTGACATGTACTGCCAGATTGATCGAACCAAGACAGCAATTCTCGTAGGGTCCAAGCCACTGTTCACCACATGGATTGGTCGCTTCTAGTTGATACAAGTTAGGTACTGGATTTGTGCGATTCGCAGCATCGATGAAAAGAGCGCCTGGCTCGCCGTTGTGGTGGGCGTACTTGACGATCTTGCCAAAGAGATCCCGAGCACGGACCGTCTTCCAGACTTTGCCATCGCGCGGGTTACGCAGATTGAAATCGCCATCCTCCTTGACTGCCTGCATAAACTCATCGGTGATCGCAACCGAGATATTGAAGTTGGCGATTTTGCCCTCTTCTGCCTTACAGGTGATAAATTCATCGATATCCGGGTGGTCAACGCGTAAGACACCCATATTGGCTCCACGCCGACTGCCGCCTTGGGCGATCTCGCCGAAAGCCTGGTCATAGACGCGCAAAAAGCCAACTGGCCCGGTCGCACGCCCTGACGAGGTATGCACAACATCATTCTTCGGACGCAGGCGGCTAAACGAGAAGCCATTGCCGCCACCGGTCTGTTGAATCAAGGCCGCCACGCGTAAGGTCGAAAAGATGCCATCACTCTCTTTACCCATGTCATCTTCGATCGGCAGAACAAAACAGGCCGCCAATTGCCCAAGTGGCGTGCCAGCACCAGTAAAGGTGGGGCTGTTGGGGAAAAAGCGCCGCTCGGTCAGAAGATCGTAGAAAGATTTCGCCGCCTTTGCTGCATCGGCTTGATGCTCTTTTTCCACCTGGGCAACGTGGTAGGCAACTCGATAAAACATACCGGCTGGGGACTCTAAATAAGTACCATCCAGATCTCGGCGTAGGTAGCGCTTTTCGAGAACTTTGATACTGTTCTCGCTCAAAGCAACAGTGTTGTCATCGACGTAGGTAGGTAGCTCGATCTGTTCACGTCGACCCTTTTGATTTTCAATGACAGTAAAAGCTTGTTTTTTTACCGCAACTTCTTTAACAGCGGATGGGGTGGAAAGAAGTGTAGCCATTGGATATCTCCAAACCTTATAGATAGAACTTACGCATCGCTCTCAGTTATAGACTCATTTTCGACTAGGCGACTCGTACTTTAGGTGCCGCCGGATAGTAACTGATGCGAAATACTAAAATTGTTGAAATTTTCAGTAGATAATCACTAAAAATTTCTGAATATAACGGTCAACGAAATGAACCAGGCCTTTTTGACCTGCCTCGTTGCAGAAACCTATAGAATTGGCTTAACTATTGATTGCGACCCATCAATCGATCAATTTCAGATTGCAGGTCATTGAGGTCGTGTAGATTCAGATAGACACTGGCAAATCGAATGTAGGCGACTCCATCAATGTGGGAAAGGTGGTCTAGTACCATATTACCTATAACCTGGCTCGATACCTCAGAACGTCCCGAATTCTGTAAAGTCTCGACAATTTGATCCACCATGTGATCAATCATCTCCCGACTGATCGGGCGTTTGGCGGCGGCGACTTGGATGCCCGCCAGCAATTTCTGGCGATCAAAGGGCTCGCGACGACCATCGCTTTTGATGACGAGCATGTTGGCTGCGACATGTTCATAGGTTGTAAACCTCTGGCCGCACTGCTCACATTGTCGTCGGCGACGGATCGAGTCGGCGGCATCGCGTGTATCGATGACTCGGTGTTGACTGCTACCGCAGTGTGGACATTGCATATATGTTTTACTAGGTATATGATATTACTAGATGTTGTGGTTGTTCTGTAAGGAACCACTATATCTGGGGTATCGCTGTGCCCACAGTATAGCACATAAGGGAGTTACTGGCAAATACAACCACAAAGTGAAACGGCTGTTCTATCTGACGATTGCCCTACGATCCAAGAAGAGATCAAATATTTTAACCTTAGATTTTTTGTTGATAAGCTCGTGACCAAACTTGGCAGTAAAGTGGGGAAGATGATGATTCACTCGACGAGTTACAGGCAAACTGCTACAACCACAAACATGGTGGACGCAGAGATGCCCATAGGTAGAGACGGGGCAAGTAGAGGAAAAGATACTGTCAAAATGAGTAATATTTTCTGGACGATTTTGAGCGATAGGACAATAAATGAAACGTGATGCGTGATGCGTGAAATCTTATCGAAAATTCACGCATCACGAGTCACGAGTCACGCTCACGTTTCACTCCATCGTTTTACCGACCATTGCTACGGGCACGGCGCAGGAATGCTGGAATGTCTAGATCATCGCGTTCGAAGGTGCGCACCATGTAATCGTTTTGGCGCACAGGCTCTGGTTGGCGATGGTTGGGTGTCGTCACAGGGCGGCGGTTTTCCAGCACCTGTTGGGCAAAGCTGTCGAGTGTTTCCTCTTTTTTCGGTTTGTCGAAGCCAGTGGCAATGACTGTCAGTTGGAGGTCATCCCTCATTTCTGGATCGATCACTGCGCCAAAGATGATATTGGCCTCGGGGTGTGCATTGGCACGAATGACCTCGGCGGCTTCGTTCACTTCGAACAGACTCATATCTGCGCTGCCCTTCACATTAAAGATGATGGCACGTGCACCATCAATCGATACGTCCAGTAAAGCGCTGTGGATGGCCTTTTCAGCGGCCTCTTTTGCACGGCTGTCGCCAGTAGATCGGCCCACTGCCATAAGGGCGGCACCCCCATTCGACATGATCGATCGTACGTCAGCAAAATCCAGGTTGACCAGACCAGGTACTGTAATGAGTTCGCTAATCCCTTGGATGCCCTGGCGGAGTACATCATCTGCCATGCGGAAGGCGTTGGCAAAACTAGCTTTTTTGTCGACAATCTGCAATAGGCGATCATTGGGGATCGAGATCAGTGTATCAACATTTTTTGCCAGTTGTTCACTGGCAGATTCTGCGGATCGACGGCGTTGACTGCCCTCAAAGGTGAAGGGTTTGGTGACTACGCCAATCGTGAGCGCACCGCTCTGTCGCGCAACTTCGGCAATGATCGGAGCCGCGCCTGAACCGGTACCACCACCCATGCCAGCAGTGATGAAAATCATGTCCGCACCTTTACAGAGCTCGGCCAATTCGTCGCGACTTTCCTCCGCCGCTCGTTGCCCAACCTCTGGATTGCCACCTGCGCCCAGTCCTCGTGTGAGCTTTTCACCGATACGGATCCGTTGTGGTGCGCTAGAGAGCATCAATGCCTGGGCATCGGTGTTGACAGCAATAAACTCAACTCCTTGGATGCCCTCCTCGATCATACGGCTTACGGCATTTTGGCCGCCACCGCCGACGCCAATCACTTTAATATTGGCAAAATTCTCGACAAAATTGGATGGTGTGTTGCTCTTTCGAGTCATCTCCTGGCTCCTTACAAAAAAATGAATTAAACAGATTCCTATCGAACTACGATCTCAAACTTGCGGAGTGGAGTCGCTTGTTTGAAGATCGGAAATTCCTGTATAAGAGTGGAAAAGTGGAATAGTTGAAGAGTGGAAGAGTTGAAAAATATTTGGCTACATCACACCTTTTCAACCTTTCAACTTTGCCACTTTTCAACTTCTACCCCGGTAACAAATGTTTCAACCACTTCACCGTCTTGCCCATCCATTCACGTTGGGGAGGCTGCGCTTCGGGCTCGAAGCGACGATGGAGGGCACGATTATCTTCGTTCATTCCCCATAACAGCAGGCCGACGCTGGTGGCGTAGATCGGCTGTTGCAAATTGCGGCTCAACCCTTTGATCGGCAGATTGCCAGAAGGAGAACCAATGCGTACTGGTAAATTCAGAACACTGCGTCCCAACTCGGCCAATCCATTCAACTGGCTGGAGCCACCGGTGAGCACGACTCCTGCTGGCAGGCGATCATAGTGACCACTCTCTTCGAGCTTGGTGCGTACGGTCTCCAGCATTTCAATCGCACGGGCTTCGAGCACTTCGCAGAGAAAGCGCCGGCTAAAGCTACGTTCAGTCTTTTCGCCAAAGACCGCCGCCCATACCTTTTCATCTTCGGCAACACGTTCGGGTAACACATGGCCGTAGCGCAGTTTGAGCTGCTCGGCAGTTTCAAAAGGACAGCGCAAACCCACCGCCAAGTCATTGGTCAAATGATTGCCGCCCATATCGAGAATTTCGGTATGGCAGAGGTTGTCATCGCGGAAGATGGCCAGATCGGTTGTGCCGCCGCCAATATCGACGACTGCCACACCCATGCGCCGTTCGCCCGCCTTAAGCACTGCTTCATTGCTAGCCAACGGTTCAAGCACCAACTCATCTACCTCAATTTCGTGGGCCGTGACACATTGCACCAGATTGGTCACTGCGGTGCTGCTGCCGGTGACAATGTGGGCATCGACCTCGAGTCGGATGGCACTCATGCCAAGCGGTTGTTGGACTTCATCTTGTCCATCGACCTTCCACTGGCGTGCGATCGTATGGATGACCTCGGTGTTTTGTGGCAAGGCAACCGCTGCCGCTCCTTCCAACGCCCGCTGCATATCGTGATTAGTGACACCCTGGCGCTTATCGACCGGGCTGACGCCAGTACTGTTACGTGTGCTAATATGGCTGCCGGCAATCCCGACATAGGCTCGTAAGATCGGCTCACCCGAAGCTTTCTCGCACTTTTCAATCGCCTCACTGACAGCAGCGGTGACTTCAGCAACGTTGACAACAACACCACGGCGGATTCCCTTGCTGGCAACCTGGCCTTCTCCCAACATGTTGAGTGAGATGTTGCCCAAACTGTCGTGATCAACCGACGCCATCAAGGCGCAAATTTTGGTGGTTCCAATATCGATTGCAGAAATGATTTCTTGCATACGTGTCTTGCCTGTTTCCCTCACCGAATCACCGGTCGATCGGCTGTACGCAGATCGATGATACTGCCATTGGATTGACCGCTGTTGAGCAGCCGCTTTGCTGCTTCCAAATTGACAAACTTTTTGTCCAAGCTGCGCTCGTCGCCCCAATAGACCATGTAGTTGGTGGCCGGCAGCGCAAAATTAAGACCAAGTTCATTGTTGTAGTTGACACTCCCTAGCTCGCTGATGCGTTGAGAAAGTGCAAGTGCGGCATCCAGAAGACCCTTCTGCATTTGCGTTCCTTCGGGAGCAGATGCTGTGCGCGCATCCAACATTGGATCGACAATCTGCGGCAGGGCTGGAACTGCATCTCGTTCCATGGGGCGGGTAAAGCCGTTGCTCATCAGCCAGAAGCGCCCTTTGCCCGAACTCCAGACCGCTACTGGCTCGGTTGGCAACACACGAATCGTCACATGGGCGGGCCACTCGATGGTGACCTGTGCATCCGCTACGAAGGGATTGCTCAACAGCCGTTGGCGGACTGTTTCGCTGCGCAGCCAAAAGACATTCCAAGTGTCAATATCGCTCAATTGGTAAAGTTCATCAGCGTTGAGATAGCCGACATTCTCAAAGGCAACCCGTTCCCGATAGATAAAGAAGCGATCACTGCTCTGCGTCCAGTAAAGTGAGTAGCTGATGCCTGCAACCAGCAACAGTGCCAGCAGCCAGTTCCAGCGAATCTGAATGCGTGGCCACTGCCAATCCCAGTGCAGCCAGGACCAATTCCCCGCACCAGGCAGCCGAGGCACCAGCAGAAAGCGCGGCAGCGTGCTATCGTAACGTCGGCGGCTGGTTGAAGCGGCCGTCCGGCGTCGCCCACTGCGTTTTGGCGTTGCTGCTACTGATCGGGTCGGTGAAAGTGTTCGCACTTGCAATCCTTCAATTGATCGTCCGGCTGGTCTCGTTCATCTGGCGGTCGGCGTAGCGGTCGAGCGCTAGTTTGATCAGTTTGTCTGCCAGTTCGGGATAGCTGACACCGCTGGCTTCAAAAAGCTTTGGATACATGCTGATCCGGGTAAAGCCAGGCATGGTGTTGACTTCATTGAGAAAGATCCGTTCACTGACACCATCCATGAGAAAATCAACACGAGCCAGTCCACTTGCATCTGCTGCCTTGAAGGCTTGAATTGCCATGAGTTGCATCCTTTCGATGAGTTCTGCGCTAAGATTTGCCGGGATGATCAGATCACTATTGTCGTCTAAATACTTTGCTGCGTAATCATAAAATTCGTTGCCGGGTTTGATTTCACCAGGAACGCTTGCAATCGGGTCATCATTGCCCAACACGCTGATTTCCAGTTCACGGGCGTTGGGAACTGCTTTTTCCACCAACAACTTGCGGTCGAAACGGGCGGCCAGGGTCAAGGCTTTAGCCAGTTCGCTGCGATTGCGTGCCTTGCTAATACCCACGCTGCTGCCCAGGTTGGCTGGCTTGACAAAGAAGGGATAATCACCCAGATTCTGCTCGATTTCGTCCAGCGCCATCTCTGGGCTTTGCTTCCAATGATTGCGCATCACCACAAACCAGGGCGTCTGCGGCAGACCGCAGGCGGCAAAGACCACCTTGGCGAGTGCCTTGTCCATACAGACTGCACTGGCCAACACGCCACAGCCCACGTAGGGCAAATTGGCCATCTCTAACATGCCCTGAATCGTGCCATCTTCGCCGTAGGGGCCATGCAAGACAGGCCACAGTACATCAATTGTGGGCAACGGGGTGCCGTTTTTGCTTTGTGGCAAAAGTGCCCAGGAATCGTTATGTCCATTCCCATGGTGTGAAGATAGCGTGGAACCATTCACACCATGATTCTGCGCCTCGCTCGTTGGCTCGACAAGTAACTTCATCGGGTCGCTGCTCGTCAGCCAATGTCCTTGGGGCGTAATGCCAATCGGAACTACGGCATAGCCTGCTGTAGTCAGCGCATCCATCACATTGCGTGCGCTGGCCAAGGAGACCTCATGTTCACTACTTCGCCCACCAAAGATGACGCCGATACGAAGCGGACGTTCATTGCCCATATGCTTATCCATGGATTACCATTCACCTGCCATCTGTACTTCTGGCTCTAATTCAACACCGAACTGTTCCTTCACCCCTTGCTGAATCAGATTGATCAGCTTGAGCACATCGCTTGCTGTGGCACCACCTACACCAGCTGGATTGATGATGAAGTTAGCATGCAGTTCGCTCACCTTGGCACCGCCGACCTGTGTGCCCTTCAATCCTGCGGCTTCGATCAGTCGCCCTGCGAAATCTCCGGGCGGGTTGACAAAGGTGCTGCCTAAGCTTGGCTCTACCGGCTGTGTGCGTCGGCGATGGGCCAAAAACTGCTCTGCTCGTTCTTTGCACTGCTCTTTGTCCGCCCGATCTAAACGAAAATTAGCACTAAGCACGACTGGTTTAAAGGCGGCCTGTAACGGCTGTAAGCGCTTCAACGCACTGTTGCGATAGGCATAATCGAAATCCGTCAGCATCACCTGTTGCACTTCTCCGGTTTCGTCGAGCAGTAACGCTGATTCGAGCGAGTCCTTTACTTCACCGCCATGAGCGCCAGCATTGCCAACGACTGCGCCGCCGATTGTTCCTGGTACACTGACTGCCCATTCGAAGCCGGTCAGCCCTTCATTGACACTAAAACGAGCGACACCGGCTGTAGCTGCTCCGCTCTCGGCAAAGAGATACGGTCGCTCATCCGGGGCTTTCATACATTGCAAGGCTGGCTCGTCCACTCGCACTTCTTTGCAGCGATTGTGAATAACCAAGCCCCGAATTCCCCCATCGCTGATCAAGATGTTGCTGCCTCCACCGAGTATGAAGTAGGGCAGTTGATTCTCGCGTGCCCAGCGCACTAGCTTGATCATCTGTAGTACCGTGGGCACGGCTGCAAAATATTGAGCGGCGCCACCCACCTTCATGGTTGTCAATCCAGCCAGCGGAACCGCTTCTCTTATTTCGATTCCAAGCTTATTCAATTGTGTTGTATCAAATTTCTGGCTGGCTGGCATGATTGTATTTATTTATTCTTAAGGTTTTTAGGAAGGGCAACCTATACAAGCGTTGCTTCTACTTAACCTCGCTTAGTTTGGTTAATAACCATTCGCCTACACGGTTACCGTCCCCTGCGCTCAGGGTAATCACCACATCACCAGCTACGACATTTGACGCAAGCGTTTCGCTGATCTCTGTCAGTTTGCCGATATGCCGGATCGACGGGTGTCGACTTGCCGCAACCAGATCAGCCGCTTTGACGCTGCCATCATCGCGCTCACGCGCGGCGTAAATATCACTGACAATCACCCGGTCCGCATCCGCAAAGCTGGCTGCCATCTCCTGCAATAGCGTACGAGTTCGGCTGTAGGTATGTGGCTGAAAGATCGCCCAGATCCGTCGCTGCGGATAACGATTGCGTGCCGCCGAGAGTGTAGCCTTTATCTCGGTTGGGTGATGGGCATAATCGTCAATCACCATAACGCCTGCCGCCTCACCTCGCACCTCAAAGCGCCGCCCCGACCCTGTGTAGTGGCTGAGCGCATCCAAGGCAACTTGCGCTTGCACTCCTGCTGTGGTCAGTGCGGCAAAAGCTGCTAGACTGTTGCGCACATTGTGCAATCCTGGGACCTTCAAGACTAACTGACCGACCTGCTTCCCCTCCAGGCAAACGCTTGCGCTATATCCAGCTTCTGCAACTGCCCGAAGACCAATGGCTTGCACTATTGGCTGCTGCTTTCCGTTAGAAGGCTCGTTGAGTCCATATCGAAGCCACCTTCGCCCATTTCTTTGCGCATGCTCCCCCACAGACTCCGCACCGGCGTCGTCTGCACAGGTGATCACGGTTGCATTGGCCTTCGTGCCTTCAATAAATTCGATAAACGCCTGATGAAAGCTCTCCGCAGTTGGATAACAATCGGGATGGTCCCACTCAACATTGGTGACAATCGCAATGGTCGGCTGCAAGCCATGAAACATGCGGTCGTACTCATCGGCCTCGATCACGAACCAGGGCGAACTGCCTGCCGCAGCGTTACCATAGATGGGCAGCGTTGCCCCGACAATGTAGCCGCATTCAATCCCGCTTTGGCGCAGACCCGTGATGATCATGGCGGTTGTTGTGCTCTTGCCATGTGTGCCAGACACTGCAATCACCTGGCGTTGAGAGAGCAATGCTGGTAGAAACTCAGATCGCTTCATGATCGGAATGCCCAACCGTTCGGCTGCCTGCCGTTCGGGGTTGCTAGCATCGATAGCACTGCTCATCAACACAACATCGGGCCGCTGATTATTGGGTAGATCGGTCAAGTTGCTGGCAAACTGGCTGCGAAAGACGCGTGCTCCAGCGTGCTCTAGCTCTGTCAACACAGGGCTATCTTGGCGATCACTGCCGCTGACCTGAATGCCACTCTCGAGCAACACTTTGGCAATCGCACTCAGCCCACTGCCACCAATCGCCAGTAGGTGCACCCTCAAAGTCGGATCGCTCTTGACGAGTCGCTCGTGCCAAGGAATTTGACGGTTGTTATTGCTTGAGTTGTTGCTAAAACTGTTGCCCATGCAAACCCAAATTACTACTTACCAATTACTTCTTAACCGAATAATCAGTGTTCACTTACCCACGTACCCGTAAAAGTAGTAACAACGCCGCTGGAATGATCCAGTAGACTTCATTGCCGGGGCCGAAAAGTCGCGGCGGTAGAAACTGGACAATCGAGGTTGCCGTTGTTGTGAGCGGCGGGTAAAACATCCCTAACGACTGAATCGGATAATTATATCTGTCCAGAAAGTACCAAACTGTTCCGACAATTAAGTAGGCGTTGAGCAAACCCATGCCAATGCTGATCAAGGTCCCCTCCGGCGGTGGCTTCGGTCTGCCCGGAAAATCCAAGGTGACACCCCAATAGCTCGCCATGATAATCGACGAAAAAAGAATGGTCATGAACAAAAACTTGAATAAGTTCAGCCCCTCGCTGGTAACACCGAAAATTTCTATCCCAATCGTATCGAGCAGGCCGTCAATTCGACCGGCAAAAAAGCTGACCAAAAAGATTGCGACCTGGGCAATAATGCTGTTTCCTAACTCCCGATGGTAGCCTCGCACCACAGCTACCAACACAATCATGAACCCGATCCCCAAGAAAAATAGTTCAAGTGGCCCCATTCAGCACTCACTTTCTGGCTGGCGCATTGCTGCGCATGGAATAATAGGTGAGCCCCAGAATGAGCAGTAGCAAGAATAACAAGATGAGTGGACGTTGGGGTTGGATAAAGGTCCAAAGACTCCCAAGAAATGAAAAGGTCCAACTCAAGATTGCCTGCAACAAAATCAAGATTCCAGCCAACGGTGCCTGCCCGACGCCATCGGCTGTCATCGCCGAGCCATTGACGTTTAAAAGATTGACCAAGCGTGGTAGCAGCACCGAGGTCAGAAAAAGACCATTGACAATACCCAAGACCGCAGCCCAGCCGGAGCGTGGACTGTTATAATTCGGCTTGCTGGTGAGCCAATAGGTAAAGAGCAAAATCGCCACCCAAATTAGGAAAAGAAAGCCCGGTGCCTGTTCAGTTGTAACCCAAGGTTGCGCACCCTGTATCGCTGCAAATCCTGGCGCTGGATCTGCACCCAACCCACCGCCCCGCACAAAGGCAAAGAACTTGCTGCCCAGGTTGATCATACGAACGAAAATGTCACCCCGCTCGTTGAGAATGAGCCAAGAGATCACCGCCACGATGAACACAATCATCTCGCGCCGCGTCCCGCGTTGGTAACCAACCCAACCCCAAAAGAGAATATAAAGTAGGAACGTCAGCGCAATCTCAACTTGGTTGTTCATATCAGCAAAAGTGTAACTGCCAACCCCACCCTAACCCTCTCCTGTTAAGGGAGGGGATAATCAAGGGACAGATTTGGTCTTCTCTTCTGTCCACAAGGCTGAATTCGTCCCTTCACAGTTCCCTCCCTGTTTTTGGGAGGGTTAGGGTGGGGTTGAACTGTTCTGGTTACCAGCTTACCCCTTCTTCTTACCCAACTTCACCAATTCACGGGCGATATTGAGTGCCGCTTCTGGCTTCGCTAATTCTTCGAGTGCGTGTTCCATTTCGACCCGTTGCAGCGGGCGTTGTAGCAAATTGAGCAACATTGGCTTCAGTTCCTCGCCAAGCGCTTCATCCGGAATCACAACTGCCCCGCCATACTTGGCCAACAACTCAGCGTTATCCTCTTGCTTTACCCCGGTCAATGGCACCAGGATCGATGGCAACTTTGCCACTGGGTATTCGCCTAAGGCGCTTGCCCCAGCGCGTGATATGGTCAAATCCGCTGCGGCAAGGGCCAATGCCATTTCTTCGTGTAGATATGCTGCTGGATGGTAGCGGTTGACGAGTGGCTCACGCAAACTAAGTTTCTGCTCTTCAAACAGTGGCCAGTCCCGTGTTCCAACTACATGAAGGATATGTGCCTCGTTTAGCACCTCAGGCAGTAGCGCCCACGTTGCTCGGTTGATACTGCGTGCGCCTGAACTGCCTCCCCAAACCAGCACCAAAGGCACCTCATCGAGCAGGGGGCGATGCAAGGACTGGGCCAATGTTCGTCGTGCCTGGGTGCGATCTTGCGCCGCTTCGAGCACTTCTTGCCGTACTGGGTAGCCGGTGACGACAGCCTTACCGCGTGGTGCGGTTCCACCAAAGTACTGTGCTGCCTCTTCAAAGCTCACTGCAACTCTCTGCGCCAACTTGCTCATCCAACGAATGGCCCAGCCGGGTGACATGTCGGGCAGGTAGATCAACACCGGAACGCCGCATTGCCAACAGGCGATGACCATTGGGGCACAGACATAACCACCGGTTACAAAACAGACATCAGGCTTGGTTTCGGCAATGATCTGCTTGCTCTGGCCGATCCCAACCCTCATCTTGTTCAAGCTGCTGACTACAGTCAACGGGTTCTTGCCCTTGATCTGTCCACTCTCAATGCTGCGATAGGCAATGCCAGCCCGCTCGACTAAGCTGCGCTCCATGCCATTGGCACTGCCTACCCAGAGCAGATCCATCGCTTCCTGGAAGGCTGTTCCCGGTTCAAGAACGGCGACTGTTGCTGGAGCGGCTGCTACTGATGCGGCTGACGCTGCTGCTTTTGGTTGTTTTGGAGCGGCTGGAGCGCTGTTCACCACTCCCAGTTCGGCCAGTGCCACTGCGAGTTGTGGCACTACGGCGAGTGCTGGGTAGACGTGACCCCCCGTTCCGCCCCCGGAAATCAAAACGCGCATATGCAAAAAGCCTCGAAAGAGTCGACTGGCGCACTTCATCGACCTGTTTCAACGTATCACGCACGGGCAATTCTCGATCACGGGCGACGACTTTTGCTGAACGATGATCGATGCCGGCTCGTGAAATGCTCAATAAAATGCCAACTGCACCCAGTGTCGTTACAATTGAACTGCCGCCATAGCTAACAAAGGGCAGCGTAACGCCTGTGGGTGGCACCGCTGCTACAATTACAGCGGCGTGAAGTAGGGCCTGCAACACCAATAAACTAGTCAAGCCAGTGGCTAACAACATGCCGAAGTTATCGGGTGCGCGCAGTGCCGTGCGCAATCCTCGATGGGCAAGCAGCGCAAAGAGTAAGACCAACACCAGCGCACCAAGCAAGCCAGTCTCTTCCCCGATTACGGCAAAGATATTGTCAGTCCAACTGAGTGGCAGCGCCCCATGCTGTGCCTCGCCTTGACCAATCCCTTCACCAAAAAGGCCACCACGGTTAAGTGCTGCAATTCCTTGCTTTACCTGATATTCTTGACTACCCAGTGGATTCCAAACCGAATCCAGATATTTCTGCATACGACCAGCGGCATAGTCGCTGTACTGCACGATCACCCAGAAGGTTACCGCCGCCGCCAGGCCGATCAAACCAAGCTGACGCAAATCAGCGCCGGCAATAAAGAACATGATCGACGAGGTCGCCACGACCAGGATTGCCGTGCTAATGCTTGGTTGGAGCATGATGAGCAAGGTCAACACACCGAGCAAGATACCAAAGGGCAGCAAGCCAACCCGAATGTCACGGATGCGCTCGCCCTTGCTCGATAGCCAGGCGCTGATATAAATGACGATAATGATCTTCACCGGCTCGCTCGGCTGCACCGAACCATCAAAGAAGGTGCGGGTTGCACCATACTTTTCGGCTCCAAAGGTAATGACAGCGAGCATCGCCAACAACCCGGCACCCATCATCACAATACTTACCCGTTGCCACCATTGATAGGGAATACGTGCCAATACGATCGCCGCTACCGAACCAATGATGCCCCAGATCAACTGACGACTGAGAAAATAGAAGGGATGATCTGCTCCCTCCATGCTCCAGGAGAAGCTGGCGCTGAAAACCATGACGGCACCAATGATCAGCAGCGTCGCTACGATCGATACCAACGCCCAATCGGTTTGGGGGACGCTTTGGTTGCGATTTTCAGCCTTTATTGTCGCTGCCATAGTACGCGTCCACCGTTCATCGTTTCATCGATCTGTTCTTTGACCAACTTGCGAAAATTTTCACCACGTTCCTCAAAGTCACGATAGGCGTCGTAACTGGTGCCTCCCGGTGAAAGTAATACGACCGTATTGGAATGGGCGGAACGGGCAGCAAGCTCAACAGCTTCGCCAAGTTGCTGGACAATGGCGCAACCCGGTGTTTTGCGCCCCAATTCTTCTGCCCGTTGACGTACGACATCCACAACCATCGGTCCCGCCTGACCAAACCCAATCAAGAAACTAACTCGTTCCAATACCTCATCAGCAAAGGTTTGCCAGGGCAGATTCTTATCTTTTCCACCCGTTAACAGAATCAACATCTGCTGCTGCGGGTCAAAACTGCGCAGTGCAGCTACGGCCCGCTCTGGCGCGGTGGCAATGCTGTCATTGATCCAGGTGACGCCTGCAAATTCGGCGACAATTTCCAGCCGATGTGGTACCCCGGCAAAGGTACGAGCTACCTGGCCCATTGCCTCGGGAGTGGCTCCTGCTGCGCCACTGATCGCTGCTGCTGCCAAAATGTTGCTCACGTTGTGATCTCCCCGCAACTTGATTTCGCTGCGTCGACAGATGGGTGCATCCTTGTACAAAAGCCGATCTCCCTCCAGCCAAGCACCCGCTGTAAGTGGCTGGGTGCGACTGAAAAAGATGGGAGGAGATTGGAGATTGGTAAGCTGAGATTTGGCTGACTCTAGAACAGGCTCCAAATTCCAGGTCAAAGGGAGTGGATTTTCCTCAAATCTCTGACCACCAATCTCTAATCTCTGAGTAACTGCGTCGTCGGCATTCAAAACCACCTTCGAGGTCGGACGCAGATGTCCCAGCAAGTTAAACTTGGCTGCCGCATAGGCTGCCATCGACGGATGACGATCCAGATGATTGGGCGTAATATTGGTGATTGCTGCCACATCTGGTCCCAAGTCATTCAACGAGCCGAAAACCAAACTTTGATCAAACAGCTCAAGCTGAAAGCTACTTAGCTCTAAGAGCAACGGCTCGCCGGGTTGAATTTCATCCAACCGATCCAACAACGGTCTGCCAATATTGCCACCGACATGAACCCGTTTGCCGCTAGCTTCGAGCATCAAACCAGTCAACGTCGTCGTCGTCGTCTTACCACTGCTTCCCGTAACGGCGAGGGTGGGGCCGAGCCCTCGCTCTTGCGCAATTTGAAACGTGAGCAAGCTATCGTTGCTTAAGCGTATGCCTCGTTGGATTGCCGCTTGCACAATTTCAATCTGCGGCGGCACGCCTCCACTTAAGCAGACCAAGTCACAACCATCCAACAGTGAAAGAGGGTGACCGCCTACAGCGAGCTGCACCGGCAGATTGTCCAACTTGGCTAGGTCACCTTTGAGCTTTTCTTCATTCGCCACATCGCTGATCGTCACTCGTGCGCCTTGCTGCACAAAGAAGCGAGCCAGCGCCAACCCTTGCCGAGCTAGGCCAAGAATCAAAATATTACGGTTGGAAAACGCGAACTTGTGATGACTCACGGTACCATTACTTTCTCAGAACCACTGCTATATACTACACTCATTTACCCCACCCTAGCCCTCTCCAGCTTGGGGAGGGAACTGTCACGGGATCAATAATGATGATTCGATAGTCGAAATAACAAAATTGGCCCTGTGACTATCCCCTCCCTTGCCAGGGGAGGGTTAGGGTGGGGTTGTTTTACACGAGCGCCAACGCCACACCTAACATTCCACTCAACACCGCCACCAACCAGAAGCGCTCCTTGATCTGCATCTCGCTCCAGCCAAGTAGTTCAAAATGATGATGCAAGGGGGCCATCCGAAAAACACGGCGACCTTCGCCATACATGCGGCGAGTCAGTTTGAAGTAATAGCGTTGTAGAATCACGCTTCCTGCTTCAGCGACAAAGACAAAGCCAACGATCGGCAACAACAACCATTGACCAGTCATCAATGCTACCAGTGCTAGCGTTGCGCCCAGGGCCAAACTCCCAGTGTCGCCCATAAACAGTTGGGCGGGATGGGCGTTGTACCAAAGGAAGGCCAGCAGCGCACCGACAATCGTAAAGCAGAAGGCCACCAAATAGGTCTGCTCCTGCAAATAGGCGATGATCCCGTAGCTGGCAAAGGCAATGCTAGCAGTACTGCCCGCCAGGCTGTCGAGCCCGTCGGTGAAGTTCACGGCATTGCTGAAGCTGACAATGATGAAGGTCGCCAGCGGAATCATCCACGGCCCGATCTTAAAAAAGCCACCAAAGTAGGGACCGACCAGATAAGGAATGCCGATATAATCCCACTGAAACAGGAAGTAGAGTACACAGGCAATGATCAGTGCAAAGAGAATCTGAAAGCTCAGCTTGATGGATTCGCTCATGCCTTCACCCTTGCCGCGCAACCCCTTTACCCCTTGCCAATCATCAATCGCACCAAGGATGGCATGCGAACCTAAGCAAAAGAAGAGCAGAATCGTGCTGGTGCCGATGGTGTTGAGACCCCAAATTGTCACTGCGTTGAGCAGACCCGTGATGAGCAGTACGGGCACGACGATCAAAATGCCACCCATGGTTGGCGTTCCGGTCTTTACTTCGTGGCTGGAAGGACCATCAATCCGAATCTGTTTGCCGATCTTGTACTTTTTCAGTTGTGTGATCAGCGCGTTGCCCCACACTACTGCCAGAAGAAAACTTACTGTACCCAACGTCAATGCATATGCCATAGAAGCACCCACTCCCGATTTGCCCGTGAGTCGTCCGCTCAATAAATTCATTACATAAATCAAAATAAAACCAAGTGCCGAAGTGGTGAGCAATGAGAGCTTGTAGCGTTGTGTGGACCAATCACGCGGATAAATTCGCATCAGTGCACCGTGCCTTTTGTTACTGAGATCTGCGTCGCAATGGTCTCCATGCCAACTGCACGGCTCCCTTTGACTAACACCAGATCATTTGCCTTCAATGTAGCGTGTAAAAATTCAATTGTTTCTTCAAAAGCCTTGAATGAATGAATCTGCGCATCTGGCAAGCCAGCATCGCGTGCTGCCTCGCCGATCAATTGCCCTAAGTCACCTACTGTAATTAAGTGATCGACCACGACTGCGGCCCGTCTCCCAACAAGCTGATGCCCTTCGGCACTGGCACTGCCCAATTCTCGCATGTCGCCTAACACAGCAATTCGCTCGCCTGTGTCGGCTGGTTCGATGTCGGCCAGCAAGTTCAAGGCAGCAATCGTACTGGCTGGACTGGCGTTGTAGGTGTCGTCGATCACGGTCGCGCCGTTGACACCGCGAACGACCACCAGTCGCAACTGGCTGGGCAGACTCTGCATCCCGGCGATGATCTCGTCCCAACCCATACCCTCGACCAGTCCTAAAGCTGCGGCACGCAACGCCGTATGAACGCTATGGCGGCCCAACAACGGTACACGCACATGAACCGATTCAACTTTTTGACTCTCGGGCGGGCGATAATGAAAGCGAAAACGGATGCCATCCATCCCGGCGCTGGTGATTTCATCGGCCCAAAGATCGGCTTCTGGGGTTTCGCCGTAGCGAAAGATCTTGGCCTGCGTCATCTCGGCCATGGGGCGGATCAGTTCATCATCCCAGTTGAGAATGGCCACACCGCCATCATCGGCTGTTGGGAGCGCTTGGACTAACTCAGACTTGGCTTTTGCGATATTTTCAATTGTACCCAGTCGCTCCAGATGAACTGGACCTATGTTAGTCACAATCCCTACATGTGGCCGCGCTAATTCGCACAATCTTCTGATTTCTCCCAGCGCATACATTGCCATTTCGAGCACAGCGCACTGATAACTTTCATCCAGGGCCAGTAAGGTCAGTGGCAGACCTTCTTCGCTGTTCAAGTTGCCGGGATTATGCAATGTCTCATACTTGCGCCGCATCACGGCTGAGGCGAGTTCCTTAGTCGAGGTTTTCCCAATGCTCCCGGTGATGCCGATCACGCGCAGGGTAGGCTGGCTATGGTGCACCCGTTGAAAGCCGCCGACCCGTTGTAAGGCATGGGTGCAATTGTCGACCAGATAGGCAATGGTGGTGGGCATCTGCTCCCAATCTGCCTTGATCGGGCCGTGATTTGCTCGACAATCGACGATCCACGCTCCCGACTCAGCTGCCATGGCCTGGCCCCGCTCTTCGCAGAAGATGGCGCTTGCCCCATTTTGAATGGCGGAGGCAATAAATTGGTGGCCATCTGTCCGCTGTCCCGCCAAGGCGACAAACAGGTCGCCCTTGCCAATGTCGCGATTATCAAGCGCCGCAAATCCAATCGGCAACGCAGGCAACGCCAACGGTGGCAACTGTCCCGTCAGTGCTTGCCAAGTCGTATGGTGAGTGATCTTCGTTGCAATTCGTGGACGCATGGTTTTCGCAAGCGCATTTAAGGATGCGCACTAAACGAATATCGGTTAATTTGCCAGCCGCACATCATCTGGCGGAATGTTTAAGTGCAGGAAAAGCCGTCGAGCTACCCGCCCAAAGATGGGCACTGCATTCTGGTCCGCCCACTGAGTGAGTTTGAAATCAGGACGCTCGATCTTCACCAAAATCACAAATTTCGGGTCGTCGGCTGGCGCAAAGCCGATAAAACTACCGACGATCTGGTCTTCCAAGTAACCATCCGGCCCGGGTATCTGGGCCGTACCGCTCTTGCCAGCCACCTTGTAGCCCAGCACGCTGGCAGCAATGTTCGAGGTCTGCACTGTCTCGACCATCATCTCGGTCAATTCTTTGGCATATTGCTCTTGAATCACTTGGTGGACGACGGTCGGTTCCGTGGTCAAGACTCGACCATTGACCACTCGGCTCTGCACTACGTAAGGGCGCATCAACTTGCCGCCGTTGGCGATGGCTGCCGCCGCATTTACCATCTGCAATGGAGTTACTGCAATACCTTGACCGAAACTATTGGTACAAAGATCCGACTGACTCCAATCCTCATTACCTGGCGTCTTCAACAACCCGGCAATTTCACCGCCTAGATCGATTTCAGTAGGTGAGCCGAAACCGAAGCGGCGTACATATTGATAGAAGTTTGCTTCTCCAACTTTCTCCGCTACCTGCGACGTGACCACATTGAGTGAGAGGGCTAGGGCTTTTGTCACATCGACGATGCCGTAGGCGGTGCGGTTGGCATTCATGATGATGCGTGTGCCACACTCTACCGATCCAACATCTTGAAACGGCATGGTCGGCGTTACTGTCTCTGTGTCAAGCGCCGTGGCCATCGTGATGATCTTAAAAATCGAGCCGGGCTCGTACTGTTCACTAATGGCAGGGTCGAGAAAACGCTCGTAGGGTGCATCGCTGTAGTGATTCGGATCGTAGTTGGGCCAACTTGCCATAGCCAGAATCGCACCGGTTGAGGGTTCCATAACAATGATCGTGCCTTTCTGGGCCCGATAGCGTTCCATCCCTTGGCGAAGTTCATCTTCGACAATCCATTGCGCTCCACGGTCAATTGTCAACACCAAATCATTGCCACTCACCGAAGGAAGAAAGCGTAACACATCGGATGGTAACGAATTCAGTGGCGCAACGACCTGGTTGGAGGCACTGCCATTGCCTTCAGCACGGAGGAAGCGATCATAGTAGCGTTCGACACCATTCAGGCTTTCTCGGTTAAGATTGACCAACCCAACGATATAATTGGCTAGCGAATCTTGTGGATAGTAGCGCACAGGAATCGGCTCGAGTGCGACATATAAAATTGCTGCACTGTCATCGCGCTGGGCAACATCCTTCTGAAAATTCAATAAAGCCTCACCCTGGTCGAGCGAAATTTTGTCAGCCAGCGATGTCCACTTCTTCTGCTCGTCGCTCTTCAAAACAGTAAAAACAGAATCAATTGGTGTGCCAACCAGTGCATTGAGCTGTTGTGCCACCAGCATCCGGTCATCGTCCGTCTCAATCAGGTCGGGTGAGGCGGTCAACTGATAATAGAAGCGGTCGGCTGCCAGCAGTTCACCGTGGCGATCGACAATCGTGCCACGTGGTTGCGCCTTAAGTGCCACATCAAAACGATTCGTCTGTTGCGCTGAGGTAAATAGTTGTACACTGACCAAGCGCGCCATCACGACGATGACCAGAAGGAAAAGTCCAAAGGCCAATAGCCAAAAACGCCAACGCTGACGTGTCTGAAAATCGTCGGCGATGGCAGGAGTTGCTCTATCAAGATTTGGGGCCAGCCATTGTGCTTGTTCGCTCATGGTGTGTGGGTGGCGGGTGGCGAATGGCAGGTACTATATGATACCCGCCATTCGCCACCCGCTTTCTTACGGCTGATTCAGTGCGACACCTTCATTTTCATCCAATCGATTGACGATGGTACGTTCGCCGACCACGAATTTGCGCTCCACCATTGGTTCATAGCCTTGTTGCATGGCCTGTTGATAGACCTGATCCAAGGAAGCGCTTTGGTTGATCTGCCAGACCAGTTCGGCATTCTGACGTTCGATATGAGCTTGTTGGGCTTGTAATTCCAGGAGTGTGCTCTGCTTTTGCATCACCTGCACGGAAAGCATGACATGCATTCCCATCGCCCCCGCAACTAGCAATAAGAGGATGAAGAATACTAGAAAAGATTGTATGCTTGACGGCAACTGCAAGACGTCAGCCACCTGTTGCCAACCAATTCCCAAAGTAGTATCTGGGTGAGGTTGACTAACCCGTGGAGTCCGCTGTGATTGTGCCAGAGCCTGGGTCAATGAAGATTGCTGCAACATTGGTTCCCTTTCGATGATTGCGATGATGAGTGCGACGGTGGACGATATTAAGTTATAGTTTTTCTGCGATTCGTAGCTTTGCAGACCGGCTGCGAGGATTGTCCTGGATTTCCTCAGTTGTTGCTTCCAGCGGTTTGCGTGTAATGATTTTTATGGTTGGCTCTCTTGCTACGCCACCAAAGGGGTTGGCTGGATCCGCTACAAAATCACTGGCCTCGCCCTGCATCCAACGTTTTACAATACGGTCTTCCAAACTGTGAAAGCTGATGACCGCTATCCTGCCCCCCGCCCGTAGTAAATTCAACGCTTGGGGTAAAACTGTTTCAATCTGCTCTAATTCACGATTGACAACAATGCGAAGAGCTTGAAAGGTTCGAGTCGCCGGATGAATGCGTTCGCCACGCCGACCGATCTGTTTTTCAATCACCTCTGCCAACTGCCGAGTCGTTTGGTAGGGCCGATTTTTTACAATCAATCTTGCCAACCTACGGCTCAGCCGATCTTCACCATATATATATATAATGTCAGCCAGTTCTTCTTCATCCCACTGATTGACAATATCTGCTGCCGAAATGCCTTGAGTCGGGTCCATTCGCATATCAAGCGGACCCTCGTGCTGAAAGGAAAAGCCTCGATTGGCCTCGTCTAGCTGGAAGCTACTGACGCCTAAATCGAGTAGAATTCCTGCCGCATCCTCAAAGTGATTCTGTTTTGCCACCTGCCCTAGGTCTTCGAAGTGAGCGTGAACGGGATAAAACCGCTTCTCTGCTATCTCAGTTTGAAACTTCTCCGAAACTCTGGTGATTGCCTGCGGGTCAGCATCTAAACCGAGTACTTTGCCTGTTGGCGCAACTGCTTGCAACATATGCGCCGTGTGTCCCCCGCCACCTAATGTTGCATCGACTGCCAAATCTCCGGGTTGCAACTGTAATCCTGCCAGAACTTCACGTAATAAGACAGGAATGTGGTGGACGGCCATGAGATTCTTAATCTAAATTGAAAAAACCTTACAAGTTTAAGGCTGAAAAAAGTTCGGCGTTGACATCTCCAAAACGATTAATTACTTTCTCTTCCCACAGGGTTGGATTCCACAACTCAACGTAGGTATACATGCCTGTTAGCACAATGTCATTATCAATTTTGGCATAGTCACGCAGGCGTTGACTGATTAGGATGCGCCCTTGACTGTCGATTTTTAAATCTTCTGCGGCGCTAAACATCATTCTGCGCAGAAGAGCGACTTTCGGTTCAATCATCGACTGGCCGTCGATTTGATCCGCAAATGCAATCCACCGATTTAATGGAAACATTAATAGACAGGGTTCGGTTGGATTGCGTGTCACCACCAAGGTCGGTGCAAGTTCCTCGCGATATTTGGCTGGAATCATAAGCCTGGCTTTTGAGTCCAAACTGTGTGTAAATTCGCCTAGGAACATGCGTTTTGGCTAATCTCCAAGAATCCAAATTTGAAGAATTGTCCCACAACCATCTGCAACAAGGGCCAAAGTTAGTGAATTTACTCCACTTCGTCCCATTTTGTCCCACATTATACCAAATGTTTTGCACTTGTCCAGTCCTCAAGTGGTTGAAATTGGGAAAAATTGGGTTATTTCGTGTATTTATCGCAAATTGGTGCTAAGAAAGTAGATTTTTTCTTTAATCGAAGGCAGGAAATGGTCTTAAATTTGTAAAGGAAGGCATTTTTCTTATATATTTAATAGAGTTATCTTGCAGAATACTTAAATTCTTTTGGCGATGGATCAGTTTGTGAAAATTTGCTCATACGATTTGACAAGCATGTAACAGTGTGATAATCTTCCCTGTTACATCTTGCGCTGGGCTTGTTTATCAAGCTTGTAATTACAAACGATAGCAAACTGTAGTATTCATTACAGCATAATGATTATTTGTTAGGCATAATCAGGAGTCGATTGAGTTGGCGAGTAGAAGAATGACAATCTCACCACTCATTTAGCTCCTGATTTTGTTGTTACAACTTGGTATGCTTCTGGCTGTATCGTCGAACGTACATTTGGAAAACTGAGCACAAAATTAAGTACCTAATTAATAAAGTCTTTGCATCTGAATCACCCAAACTTGCAAGACACCATTGTAGATGAAGGCGATGTACTCGTTGTCGAGTTTATCAGCGCCGTCAGGCTACAGGGTGTCTTATTGTCGTTTTTCGGGCTTTCTAAATAATATTTATACGTAATTTTTCGAAACACGGGCTAGAGGGTAATTGATCTGTATTTACCTCTAGGATAGAGCTGATCTTTGTTGTCAAAGATCAAGTCGATCTCTTTTTAATCTAAGCCGAGGAGCTGACGTACATGACACTATCTGTGAATGGAACCAGCGCTGTAAGGGGAGCGAAGCGGTTGCGCAAAAGCTATGCGCGAACGCCCACTATCCTCGATTTGCCGCGCCTTACTGAGGTGCAATTGCGCAGTTTTGAATGGTTCAAATCAGAAGGGTTGAAAGAATTATTGGCAGAGATTTCGCCGATCACCAGCTTTAATAAGAATCTGGAATTACACTTTGGCGATTTCTATTTTGGCGAACCTAAATATCCCGAAGATGAATGCCGGGAACGAGACATTACCTATTCGGCTCCGCTTTGGGTCAAGGTACAGCTTGTCAACAAAGATACAGGTGAAGTAAGCGAACAAGAAGTTTTCATGGGCGATTTCCCGTTGATGACGGAATCGGCAACCTTTATCATCAACGGTAGCGAACGTGTGGTGGTAAGTCAACTCATTCGCTCGCCTGGCGTCTACTTTACGACTGAGCCGGATCGCAGCACGGGCCGCGACTTGGCAGGTGCAAAATTGATTCCCAGTCGCGGTGCCTGGTTGGAATTTGAAACCAGCAAGCGCGATATTATCAGCGTCAAGGTTGATCGCAAGCGCAAGCTGCCCGTGACGATTTTGTTGCGTGTGGCAGGCTTTGGTACCGACGACGAAATTCGCGCACTCTTTAAGGATGTCGATACGGATATTGATCATCCGTTTATTGAATCGACTCTGGAGCGCGACACAACGGCCAATCCAACCAACAACAGCGAGAAAGGTGTCAACGATGCTCTCCTGGAGTTCTACAAGAAACTCCGCCCTGGGGATCCGCCCACCTTGGACAATGCACGCAACTTTGTGCAGAATCTCTTTTTCTCGTCCCGCCGTTATGACATGGGGCGCGTAGGGCGCTACAAGGTGAATCGCCGTTTGGGCTTGAACATCTCGCTTGAAAATCGCATCCTGACCCAGGAAGATCTGGTTGCAGTGATCAAGCGTATCATCGAAATCAACATCGGCGAAGGCCGTCCCGATGACATTGACCATTTGGGTAACCGCCGCATCAAGACCGTCGGTGAGTTGATTCAAAACCAGTTGCGCATCGGTTTACTGCGCATGGAACGCGTGGTGCGCGAGCGTATGTCGATTCGCGACCCTGAACAAGTAACGCCGCTCAGCCTGATCAATATTCGTCCAGTGGTCGCTGCCACGCGTGAGTTCTTTGGTGGCAGCCAGTTGAGCCAGTTTATGGATCAGACCAATCCTTTGTCTGAACTGACCCACAAGCGCCGTCTCAGCGCTTTGGGCCCTGGTGGTCTGCGCCGCGAACGTGCTGGCTTTGATGTGCGGGATGTTCACTTCAGTCACTACGGGCGTATCTGTCCGATCGAGACACCGGAAGGTCCCAACATCGGTCTGATTGGCCAGATGGCAAGCTTTGCGCGTGTCAATGAATTTGGCTTTATCGAGACTCCCTACCGCAAGGTGCTCAAGGAAGTTGCGCCCACGATGGACAACCTGTTGGGGCACACGCTTGACACCGACGTGGAAGAGCCGGGCACCGAGAACGTGATTGCGGAGCGCAACACGGTAATTGATGCCGCTTTGGCCGAAAAGTTGGCAGCGGTGAAGGGGCTTAAGAGTGTGCGTGTCAAGCCTTATGCCAGCCGTGATGTGGTGTATCTCACGGCAGACGAAGAGGAGGAGGCGGCGATCGCACAAGCTTCATCCCGCATGAATGCGATGGGCGAATTCCAAAATCAGCGCCCTTCGGCACGCCGTGGTGAGTCGTTCCAGTTTGAACAGCCGGCGGCGTTGACCTATATGGATATTTCACCCAAGCAGATCGTCGGGGTCTCGGCGGCGTTGATTCCCTTCTTGGAACACGACGATGCCAACCGTGCTCTGATGGGTTCGAACATGCAACGCCAAGCGGTACCGTTGATCCGCCCGGATGCACCAATCGTAGGCACAGGCATGGAATGGCAAGCTGCCATCGATTCCGGTCAGGTGGTTGTGGCCAAGAATCCGGGCGAAGTCGTCAGTGTGACTGGCGATCTGGTCGTGGTCCAAGAGCAGGATGGCACTCGCCGCGAGTATCGTCTGCGCAAATACAATCGCAGCAACCAGAGCACCTGTATCGATCAGCGACCGACCGTCTTCAAAGGTGACTTTGTTGATACGGGCAGTGTACTCGCTGACAGCTCCAGCACCGAGGGCGGTGAACTAGCACTTGGCCAGAATGTGGTCGTGGCCTACATGAGCTGGGAAGGCGGCAACTTTGAAGATGCCATTCTGGTCAGCGAACGATTGATTCAGGATGACAAATATACGTCGATCCACATCGAGAAGCATGAGGTGGATGCGCGTGAAACCAAGTTAGGTCCCGAAGAGATCACACGCGACATTCCGAATGTCGGCGAAGATGCGCTGAAGGATCTGGATGAAGATGGCATCATTCGCATCGGTGCCGAAGTGACACCGGGCGACATTCTGGTCGGAAAGATTACGCCCAAGGGTGAAACCGAACTGACGCCAGAAGAGAAGTTGTTGCGTGCCATCTTTGGTGAAAAAGCCCGTGAAGTCAAGGATAGCTCGCTGCGTCTGCCGCATGGCGAACGCGGCAAGGTCGTCGATATCAAGGTCTTTGACCGTGACGAACATCGCGATTTGGCCGCTGGTGTCGAAAAGATCGTGCGCGTGAGTGTGGCTCAGCGCCGCCGCTTGACCGAAGGTGACAAGATGGCTGGTCGCCACGGCAACAAGGGTGTCATCTCGAAGGTGGTGCCAATCGAGGATATGCCCTTCCTGGAGGATGGGACTCCTGTGGATATTATCCTGAACCCGCTCGGCGTGCCAGGTCGTATGAACATCGGCCAGATTCTGGAAGCTCACTTGGGGTGGGCCGCCGGTCGTTTGGGCTTCATGGCTGAAACGCCCGTCTTTGATGGTGCCAAAGAGCACGAAATCGAGGCTGAACTCTGCCGTGCCTGGTTAATTGATCGGGCCTGGCAAGCTGCCGCTGAGAATGCGTGGCTCAAGATGAAGGACGAAAATGTTTCGGCAGAAGAGTTGCGTGATGATGATGATGCGCGCAATATCTATTTGCTCGATACGTTAATTCCAGCCGGCTATGACGGTGAAAGTATCGTCAAGAATCCTGGTTATGCACGCAACGCCTATTTGCGTGAATGGTTGCGCAATCGTGATGTCGATCCCGACCTGGTGTTGCCGACCACCTTCAATGATCGTCGCACCACAGAGGAGTCGAATCAACTGGCGATAGATGTAGCGCTGCGCGAATGGATGCTCTACTACGGCGAGGATGCGGGTGATCTGAAGGGTGCCGAGTTGAATAAAGCGGCACAAGTGCTGAGCGAAAAGATTGACTGGCCGCTGCCCACCACAGGCAAACAAAAGCTGTATGATGGCAAGACAGGCATGCCCTACGACTCACCGGTCACGATTGGTATTGTGCAGATGCTGAAGTTGCATCACTTGGTCGAAGACAAGGTTCATGCCCGCAGCACTGGCCCATATAGCCTGGTGACCCAACAGCCGCTGGGTGGTAAGGCACAGTTCGGTGGTCAGCGCTTTGGCGAAATGGAAGTTTGGGCGCTCGAAGCCTATGGCGCAGCGCACATCCTTCAAGAGATGCTCACCGTCAAGTCGGACGATATTACAGGACGTGTCAAGACCTACGAATCGATTGTCAAGGGCGAAGAAATTCAAAGCCCAGGTGTGCCGGAAAGCTTCCGAGTGTTGGTCAAAGAACTGCAAAGTCTTGGACTGGCCGTTGAGGTAATCAACGAGAAGAACGAAGTGATCCAGTTTGGCAAGGATGACAACGAAGAGCGACTGCCACGTTTGGGCTTCAGCCTCAACGTACCGGGTCCAATGAGCCGCGTCAGTGAGTAATTAATTGCCAATGGTGGTTTCAGAACCCCGCACGTCAGTAAGGGGTTCCGCCATTCGCAATTTGTAATTCCTAAATGGAGAGATAGCATCCATGGAAGTCAAAAATTTTGATGCCATCCGTATTTCGCTCGCTTCACCAGAGCAGATTCGTCAGTGGAGCAATGGCGAAGTCACAAAGCCTGAAACCATCAACTACCGCACCCTTCGCCCAGAACGGGATGGCCTCTTTTGCGAACGCATCTTTGGCCCAACGCGCGATTGGGAGTGCGCCTGTGGCAAATACAAGCGCGTGCGCTATAAGGGCATTGTCTGTGACAAATGTGGTGTCGAGGTTGCGCCGAGTCGAGTGCGCCGCGAACGCATGGGGCACATTGAACTCGCTTCACCGGTGAGCCACATTTGGTACGTCAAGGGCGTCCCCAGCCGATTGGGCTTGCTGCTTAACATTAGCCCGCGCCACCTGGAGCGTGTGCTCTACTTTGCTCAATACATCGTGACCAATGTCAACGAGGATGCGCGCAGCCGTGCGATTCAGCGCCACGAGCGTGAATTGCAGATGCGTTTGAGCCGGATTGAAGGCGATAGCGGAGCGACCGTACCTGAGCTGGAAGGAAAATTAGATACAGCGCTCGGTGAACTCGATAAGGAAGAGAGCGAAGAGATCAGCCGCTTGGATGATCGCATCAGCCAGATGCCGACCAAGCTGTTTGCTGAAGCAAATGAACTGCAAGCCTGGATTGAGCGCAACGTTGGCAAGCGTGCTGACGGCCCGAAGTCGCTCAGTTGGGTAACAACGCCGATCATCAAGGTCAACGAAGCCATCTCGGCGGATCATGCGCGTATCATCAACGACCTCGTGCAAAAGCAGGTGGATGAATTAGGTCGCCAATCCGATCAGGAGAAGCAGGACATCCGCATGTTGATCAGCGCCAAGCGCGATCATATTAAGAGTGAATTGGGCGCTCAGATCGAAGAGTTGCGCACCGACCTCGAAGCGAAGAAGGATCGAGTCCGCACCGGCATGGAGCGCGAACTCGACGACCTCAAGTCGCTTGAGGAGCAGCAACTGCTGACCGAGAATCGCTATCGCGAGTTGGCCGACCGCTGGGGTAACGTCTTTACTGCCGGCATGGGTGCCGAAGCGATCCGCGATATTGTCGCCAAGCTTGATCTGAATCGTATGGCCAAGGAATTGCGCCGTGAGATCAAGACCACCAAGAGCAAACAACGGCGCAAGAAGGCGGCCAAGCGCTTGCGCGTCGTGGAAAACTTCCGCAAGAGCGGCAATCGTCCTGAATGGATGATCATGACCGCCCTGCCTGTGATCCCGCCCGACCTGCGCCCGATGGTGCAGTTGGATGGCGGACGTTTTGCCACCAGCGATCTCAACGATCTCTATCGCCGTGTCATCAACCGCAACAATCGTTTGCAGCGTTTGATGGAACTTGGTGCACCAGATGTGATCGTGCGCAATGAAAAGCGCATGTTGCAGGAAGCCGTTGATAGCCTGGTCGACAATGGTCGCCGCGGTCGCACGGTTAGCCGTAACGGCAAGCGCAAATTGAAGAGCTTAAGCGATCTGCTCAAGGGCAAACAAGGACGCTTCCGCCGTAACCTGCTAGGCAAGCGCGTGGACTACTCTGGTCGCTCCGTCATTGTGATCGGCCCCACGCTCAAGCTGCATCAGTGCGGTCTGCCCAAGAAGATGGCATTGGAACTGTTCAAGCCATTTGTTATGCGCCGCCTGGTCGAATACAACTATGCTCACAATATCAAGAGCGCTAAGCGTATGGTCGACCGTATGTCGGCTGAAGTGTGGGACGTGTTAGAGGAGATCTGCAAAGAGCGCCCTGTACTCTTGAATCGTGCACCGACGCTGCACCGCCTAGGCATTCAAGCATTTGAAGTGGTGTTGATCGAAGGAAGCGCCATTCAGTTGCATCCGCTGACCTGTGCCGCCTTTAACGCCGACTTTGACGGCGACCAGATGGCAGTTCACGTTCCGCTGAGCAACATGGCCGTGCAGGAAGCGCGCGATTTGATGCTGGCGACCCACAACTTGCTCAAGCCCTCCAGCGGTGACCCAATCGTCGGTCCCTCCAAGGACATGGTGATGGGCGTTTATTATCTGACCGTGGAGGAGAAGAGCCGACGTGATCAGATTCTGACCTTTGGCAGCATGCTAGAGGCTGAATATGCCTACGATATGGGCCGTATTCGTCTGCGCGAGCCGATTCAGGTGCTTTTGTCGACCAAATTTGACTCAATGAGCGTGCTGGAACTGGGAGTCAATGACCGAGTCCTGGCTGTGTTGCAAAAGAACAAGATCAACACGATCGGCCAGTTAATGGATCGTTTCGCCCACGGCGAAGCCAAGATGATCGAGACATTGACCGATTTCGGTGCAAACGAGATGCACGAAACGCGTGAGTCGTTGCGCCGCTTAGGGCTGTTGGGTGCCAATTGGCCCAAGGATCGCTTAATACGCACGACGGTGGGCCGTGTTATCTTCAATCGCTCGCTGCCGGAAGAGCTTTGGTTTGTCAATGACCTGCTCGACCGCAAGGGCGTAGACAAGATCGTTGCCCGTTGTTACAAGCATTTGGGCCCGATGGTCACTGCCGATGTGGTCGATTCGATTAAGGATATGGGCTTCCGCTTTGCGACCCGCTCTGGTATCACGATCGCCGTCAGCGACATCAACGTGCCAGAGAAGAAAATTCAGATCCTGGATCGTACCAACGCTGAAGTGGAAAAGGCTGAGACACAGTATCGTCGTGGTCTGATCACGAATGAGGAGTTGTATAGCAAGACAGTCGAATTGTGGCAGCGTGCCACCGACGAAGTCACTGACGCGGTAAAGGACTTGCTCAGTCCTATCGAAGGTCTTGGTGCAATGGCCATCTCTGGCTCGACCAAGGGTGGTATCAATCCGATCCGTCAGTTGGCTGGTATGCGCGGTCTGATGGCCGATCCGAATGGACGCATCATCCCGTTGCCTATCCGCTCGAACTTCCGTGAAGGTTTGACGGCCATGGAGTACTTCCTGAGTACACACGGTGCCCGCAAAGGCCTGGCTGACACCGCTTTGCGTACAGCAGACGCTGGGTATCTCACCCGCCGTCTGGTCGATGTGGCGCAGGATGTGATTATCACGCTGGATGACTGTGGCACCAACTCGGGCATTTGGATTGATGAAGCCGGGGCTCAGGCTACCGGACAAACCTTTGCTGAACGCATTGTCGGTCGCTATTTGGGTGGCGATATCTCGGATCCGGCAACGGGCGAGGTGTTGCTGCAGCGCAACGCACTGCTCGATGAAGCCGCTCTGGCCATGATTCAGCGTCATAAGGTCAAGAAAGCCTTCGTGCGCAATCCGCTGACCTGCGAAGCGCGCTTTGGTATCTGCGAAAAGTGTTATGGTGAAGACTTGGCCCGTGGTGGTCAGGTTAAGATGGGTGAAGCAGTGGGTATTATCGCTGCCCAGTCCATCGGTGAACCGGGAACACAGCTCACCCTACGCACCTTCCATACGGGTGGTGTGGCCGGCGCCAGCGACATCACACAAGGCTTGCCGCGTGTTGAAGAGCTGTTCGAAGCGCGCAATCCTAAAGGTGAAGCGATCATCGCAGAGATCGATGGGCGTGTCGATGTTGAAAAAGAAGGTGAAGTGCGCACGCTGAAGATCAGCCGCACAGACCTCAAGCGTCGTGAAGTGGAGATTGGTTCCGACTATGATCCGCTGGTGCTGGATGGAGACCGCGTGCAGGAGGATACGCCAATTGCACGGAAAGGTGGCCCTGCCAGCGATGATGTAATACTGGCTGGTATGGATGGTGAGGTCTTTGTCGAGCGCAATGAGGCTGGACAATTGATCGCTACCATTCGCCGAGAGGATACGGAAGTCTGGGAGGCGGAGATTCCCGCCAATGCTCGCTTACGCATCGAACCTGGTGCCGAGGTGAAGGCTGGCGATCAGCTTACCGAAGGTGCCAAGAACCCGAAAGAGATTCTGCGCATCCAAGGGCGTGAGGCTGCTCAACTTTACTTGCTCGACGAAGTGCAGAAAGTCTATCGCAGCCAGGGTGTGTCGATCCATGATAAGCACATCGAGGTCATTCTGCGCCAGTTGTTGCGCCGTGTGATTGTGCGTGCCACCGGTGACACCGATCTGCTGCCGGGCGAGATGATCGACCGCTTTATGTTCGAGGATATCAACAACCTGGTCGTCTCACGCGGGGGTAAACCTTCCCGTGCCGAGCCGGTTGTTTTGGGCCTAACCAAGGCGGCCTTGAACACGGAAAGCTTCTTGGCGGCAGCCAGCTTCCAGGAGACGACCCGTGTACTCACTGAGGCTGCCATTCGTGGTCAGAAGGATGAACTACGCGGCCTCAAGGAGAACGTGATCATCGGTAAGCTGATCCCGGTAGGTACAGGCTTCTCAATGAAGGCATCGGCCAAAGCCAAGCCGATCGAGGACGACGCTGACATCCACATCGACCTGACGGGTGAAGAGGTCGAACTCGACTTGAGCGAACTCGACTTCACCGACATCGAACTCAGCGGTGAGCTGACTGGCGTGCTTGAACTTGGCGCTGAGCCGCTCGGCGTTAATGTCTCCATCAGTGATGAGGACAGTGACGAGGATGTCGATCTCGATCTGGAGACTCTCGATGAGGAAGAAGGCCCCACGAACCGTGACGAAGATGTGGATTCCGATAACGAAGTCGATCTGGATGAGGAAGATCTTGACATCGAGATTGATTTGGACTAGAGGCGGAGCACAAGGAGCAGGTTGTAGGTTGCGCCTTCTCTAGAAGTTGTGGTTGGATACTGAAACTAGAAACGGGACGCTCTAGCAAGCCTAGGCGTCTCGTTTTTTATTCATCCGCTGGCGATGCCCGTAGGTTATCCTGACTGCTTCGCCGGGGCTGACGGTTGCGTGATCCATTCAATCAAACAAAGTGAGGTTGTTTATAGCACGCCAAACTTTTGTGGTTACAGCTACTCAAACAGGTGAGGGTAGAATGGCGGATCGAAAGGTTTGATAGGGTTGAATCTGAAATTGTTCCCATAATGTCGAGGGCCACTGCGCCGTAATGACCGCACTATTGACTCCGTTGTTATGTAAACGGCGTAACCCAGCATCCAGCAGAGCTGCAAGATACTCATCTCCCAACTGTGGCGCAAGCAGTAGTTGTCCGACCTGCGCCCAGGCTCGGGGCAATCGATAGGGAAAGCTCAACTCAATCGGATAGGGTGAATCTTCAAAGCCCAGCCAACAGATCCCTGCCAACCCTGATTCGGTCCAGAGCAACATTAAATCGGATAGGCGACGTTTGGTCTGCACAAAGTGAAGTATCCGTTCCTGCCTGTCCGTCGAGAGGCTACTTAAAAAATTAAGAATTTCTGTTTGGTCGGTTGGCTTTGCAGGATAGACCGCCGCAGCGACTTCTGGGATGGCTT
This sequence comes from Caldilineaceae bacterium, assembly GCA_046328715.1. Lineage (GTDB taxonomy): Bacteria > Chloroflexota > Anaerolineae > Caldilineales > Caldilineaceae > JAXLWB01. The sequence continues at coordinate 91,268 of JAXLWB010000024.1, forward strand.
GCGGAGGCGCATAGCCTGCGAGCTCGATCCAACCACGCGATTGTGTCTCGTTGAAGAGAAAGCCTTGCTCTGCCAAGGTGGCTTCGAGCCAGGAACCTTCCGGTACGCCAAGGAGCAGACTGAGTGGACCCGCACCAACACCCCACGTTGTACTTGCCGTCAAGCCAAACGTAGATTGAGCCGCTGCCAAGAGCGCTGCCTCAACACCTTGATTTTGTGCAGCAGGAATTATTGCCAACGCGTCCAAATGTGCGCTCTTTGTATTCACCTGGGAGTGGGCAAGCAGGAAGCCGACTGGGGTATCCGCTTCGTACGCTAGGAGAAGAAGTGCATCTTGCGCTGACGTTTGTGAGGCAAGCCAGACGAAGACACGGCTAGAAAGCGCAAACTCATCGCCCCAGGCTGTGTTCCATAGTTCGGCGCATTGGGTCGCGACTTGTTGATGCTGAGGATTTGCCGTTGTAAAAGGGAAGGTTGAAAGAGTGAGATTGCTCATGGTTGTGAAGTTGGCTGATTGGTCAAAAAGCAAAGAATGCCGTCGCTGATCCCTTTTGCCGCCCATGCTCTATGTTTGGTGAGTAGCTCTTGGTCGCCACCCAAAAAGCCAATTTCGATAATAGCGGCTGGCGTGGTGGGCGCAATCTTTTGCCAGGCGTGATACTCTGTCATATTGTGCGTGATGGTGTCTGGGTTCGTGGCTAGTTTTGTTGCCGTGTGATATGTGTCTTCCAGGCACGCAACCAAACGATCGTCGATCTCCGAAATTTGGCTCGAACTGCTATGAGCCACTTTAAAGCCACTGTTGTCGATGCAACTATCCGCGTGAATGCTTAGCAATGTATCTACCTCTAGATTGTCCAAACGGGGATCAAACTCTTCTAAGATCGTGACCGATGCGCCGGCTTGTGTTAGTCGTTTGCCCACACGTTGGGCAACCTCAGCGACGACATCGGCTTCTTTTAGGGTCACAGTGCCGTCTGCATCCTCACAGGTTGCGCCTGAATCATTGCCAGCATGGCCACTAATAAGTGCAATGTGCTTGTTGAAGACTGCCCACACAAACCGTTGTGCCGGAACTCCATCTTCGCTCATCACTCCATAGCCCAAGGCACGCGCAACGATCAGCCCAATCGCAAGCAGCACAAGGAAACTTATTGCGATGAAAATTCGTTGCAATTGATGGATAGATCGCTGACGCATGGAATGTGATTTTTGCATCCTTTGCTGAAATTGACAAAGGCAATCGTGCAAGATAGACTCTAGAATAACATGTTTAACTATCGCTCAAACAATGGTTCTGTGGCAAAAGAACGCGATGGCGGTGCGAAGCATATTGCTGCTCAGACCATCGGTGTACAATTGCGAGAACGTCGTGAGGCACTTGGTGCTACACTGGCCGAGATCGAATCTGCAACGAAAATTCGCCAAAAATACCTCTCTGCACTTGAGTCCGATGAGTGGCAGATGTTGCCTGGAGAAGTGATCGGTCGTGGCTTCCTGCGCAATTATGCTGCTTATTTGGGATTAGAATCAAACGAACTGGTCGAACGTCGTCGCGCCATCACTGAACCAGGTGTGATCAATATTCTCTCCAACACAAGCGCTGGAGTCAGGCTTCCAGAGGAGCGCGAGGTCGATTACCGCCCGCGCGAAATGGATTTGCGCGAAGATCCGGATGTAATTGAAAGTCGCCAGGTGAGTGTTGGCCCCTATTTGGTGGGGTTGTTGGCCGTGGCCTTGCTTGCCCTGATTGGTTGGAGCTTGTATCAATATGGTGGTGAGGTACGCACGCAATTTGCAAAATTGGCGGACTCCGTAGGCACCACGCTAACCACGGCTATGGCTCGCCCCGCCACTGCAACCCCACGCCCTCCTACCCCGACAACCGTCGCTACATCGCTCCAGGAAGCTCCTACGGTACAATCTGATCCAAATGGTACGAATCCAGTGGCTGTCCAACCGACGGCTACAAGCAGCGATCAGGCGGCTGGCGTACTTGTTTTACCAACTGCTACCAATACTCCAGAGGTTGCGGCAACACCCGCTCCCGAGCAGCCAACCGCAGCCCCTACTCAGCCGCCGCCAACGTCTACGCCACAACTGTCAACATTATCGGCTGCTGCAAATTTGCGCTCTGGCCCGGGGACGGACTTTGAAATTACCGGCGCCGGTCAACCTGGTGAGCAGATTAAGATCGTAGGCCGTTCGGCAGATGGACAATGGTTTTTGCTGGATAGCAACGTCTGGGTCTTTGCGCAACTTGTTACCAATCCACCGGCAAATGCGCCCGTTGCTGGACAGGCTGCAACTCCTACTGCCGCTGCCCCACAGGAGACAGCGACAGCCGTGGTCGAACAACCAACGGCGGCACCTCCGCCCGCTGTTGTTGCTGCTGCTTGCCCAAATTCAGATGCCGTAGTTACTTTCCCAGGTGTAAACCAAGTCCTGGCCGGTTCGGTGACAGTCAGTGGCGTTGCCAATCGCGAACCTTTCCAATATTGGAAAGTTGAGGTCAATGGCGTTGTGGTGGGGACTGGAAATGTGCCGGTGGGTGGAGGGTCACTGCTGAGTTTTGATAGTAATAGCTTCCCCAATGGAGCCGCTACTCTGGTGTTGACCTCGGTGGACATTACAGGAAACTTTAGCGACTGTGCGGTACAGGTTGTGATTCAGAATTAACTCGAATGAGTGCAAGTTGTAGGCTAGTAAGTCAGTGGACAGTGGGACAGTAACTGACTCGCTGTCCACTGACTTACTGGTCTACCAGAGTAATCGTTTGTTTCTGCTAGATATAGTCAACTCGTCGCCATTCCTACGCAATCGATTTTTCAACTGGAATTAGCTCCGCCTCGCCTTTTTCGTTTTCTACCACTCGATAGATGGTTTCAGCGTGATCGGTCATCAATATGCCCTGTAAATGATCGATTTCGTGTTGAAAGATGCGTGCCAGCCAGTCATACGCTTTGATGCGTACCTCTTTGCCATAGCGATTCTGCGCCTTTACCAGGACGTAGGTGGCGCGTTTTACATCTGCTGCCATGCCAGGAATACTCAGGCAACCTTCCTGACCTACCTCTTCCCCTTTGGCCTTGATGATCTCTGGGTTGATCAATTCGTACACCCGCATTGTCTCTTCAGGTTTTTCCTCATCGTCCGGGTATTCGACAACGGCAATGCGTTGCGCGATCCCAACCTGAGGGGCTGCCAAACCAACGCCAGGTGCATCACGAAGGGTTTCCAGCATGTTGTCGAGCAACTTGTGTAACGCAGGGCCAAAGTCCCGCACCTTGGCCGTGGGCTGATGCAAAATTGTTCCGTTGGTTGCTTTGGTCGTAATAATTTTCAGTAGAGCCATGGTTCTATCGTGCGATTGCTGTAGAAACGATTGTTTTAGCCGTTCCAAAACCCTCGTTTCCAAACAGAGCTTGCTTTAGGTATTTATCCAAAATCGTGCCAGTCTTATCCTGCAATCCTATGTGATTCGATCCGCATTGTCAAACATTCCTCACATCTTTACAAAATTTCAGAGTATTGTTCATAAAATCCACCGTTACCTATCGATCCTTGCTGCGTCATAATAATCGATGCACCGCAAAGGCCACGTGGTTGACATCACGAATAGATTGTGGAACTCAACGTTCAAGCAGCCAATGGAAAAGCGCTGCCACGATAGCAGGAGTTCGCACAGTGAAACAATCGATCATACAAAAATTCACCCCGGAATTTTGCTAGTTTGGAGGACTAACTATGTCACTGCGGTCATTTCGTAGCATGATAGCCATGCCAATCCTGATTGTGGCAATGGTTGCAATTCCTGCACTGTTGCTTTCATTCACATCTAATGGTAGCGCCCAAGCCCAAGCCAATGGAACGGTGGGGCAGCCTACTAGCCCACTGACTCCTACGCCTATCCCACCGGCGACACCGACACCTTATGTAGTACCGATGTATCCAATCAACACCTGTATCTATTTTGTACAGCCAGGCGACACTCTTTCTGCGATTGCCTTACGAGCTCATGCCTCGATGCACAGAATTATGCAGATCAATGGTATTACAAATCCAAACCGTCTATTACTGGGTCAACGCCTCGTATTGCCTGGTTGTGAAGCATATGCCCCACCTGTCGTCGTTGTGGCAGCCGAAGCAACCGCAACAGCCACGACCGAACCAACTGCAACTGCGACAACCTCGGCTGTTTTGTCGGATACAGTGAATGTCAAGGGTTATGCGCTCAAGAAGGTCATCGGCAATCGCCTTAGCTCAACCATCTATGGGTACACGGATAATGGTTGGCTCTTCCGCTCACCGGATGATGGCGAAACATGGATGTTGATTACCACCAATCCTGTCGTTCAGGACTTTGTGATGAGCCCTGCTGATCCCAACGTGCTCTATAGCGGCACTGGCCAGGATTGTTCTGTCGCAGATGGTGAAGCCACGGCCTTCTATAAGTCGGTCAATGGCGGTATGACCTTTGTCGAACTGGCCAATGGTCGCAACCTGCGCCCGATGCTTGCCCAAGGCTCGGATAAGAATATTCTCTTCGCTGCTGATTGCAAGAGCCCCTATCTGACTACCGATGGCGGCTTTACCTGGGAAGAAAAGATGGGTGGCAAGGATTCTGTTTGGAACACCTATCACGTCACCGAGATGTCTGAATCCCCATTTGTCGGCGACCCGACTCCAGAGCAGCCCAATTGGGATCACATTTACGCCGTAGGGGCGTCAGCCGATGGTTCAAGTATCGTTGCCTACAGCACCGATGTCGGCACCAACTGGGAAGATATTACGCCGAAGACCGAGGCCTCAATGCTCAATATCTCCTCTCTGGATGCCGACCCGATGACAGCCGGCATGCTGTGGACGGCTGACGATCAGGGCGTGTGGGAGAAAGCAGGCGTCGATGAGAGCTGGACGATCACCTTCGCCGGATTGCAAGATCTGCTGGTCGACAGCGAATCTGGCCCGGCCATCAAGATCAATGATGTGATTGCCCACCCGAATGGTAGCCTGTACCTGGCCACCCCCAAAGGCCTCTACACCCTGGCCGCTGGCGACAGCGAGTGGACCAAGGTCGAAGGTACCAGCTTTGATGGACTTGAGATCTACAACATTCTGTTCACAGATAGCAACCCGGATACCCTGTGGTTGAATACTGCAAGCGGTGTCTTTACCTACGACGCCGGCAAGTAAGTCGGCAAGAGTGGAATTGATTTAGCATGATGGCTTGCAGTACTGGCCATCATGCCGAAGGGTGAGGGCGAGGAGAAGATTCCTCTACCCTCACCCCTTTGTTTTCCTCAACTTGTCATAATTTTCCCCACCGAGTTTTCCATTTGCTGGCGCAATCAAGTAATTGTAGTATGATTGCCGACCATGCTGACTCACACCATTCTCTCAGACGACGAAGCCAAAACTCTCTATCAAACGGATGATTCTGCCCACGACTTCGATCACGTCTTGCGCGTGACCAAGATGGCGATACATCTTGCCCAATTGGAAGGGGCAGATCAATCAATTGTTCGTTTGGCTGCACTGCTTCATGATCTTCCCGTACCTGCCTCGTTTGCAACTGCCTTTACTTCCGAACGTCAATCGCATCACCTTGCTGCCGCCGAGTATGCAGGGCATTTGTTGGCCGAACGCGGTTTAGGAACAAAGGAAGTGGCAAATGTCGTCCATTGTATTCAGGCACACCGGTTTCGTGATCGTACGATCCAGCCGCAAACCCTCGAAGCGCACTGTCTGTACGATGCTGACAAACTTGACGCCATCGGCGCGATTGGCGTTGCACGAGTCTTTGCCTTTGCTGGCGCTCATGGCAATCGCCTCTGGACAACACCCTGGCCGGAGATATCAGCGCCGCCAATCCAAGCAGTTGACTACACACCTGGCCACGAGTTTGTCTTTAAACTTAATCGGCTGCTCGAAACGCTTTATACTGCTAGCGCACGGAAAATCGGTCAAGAACGCCACGCCTTTATGATTCGATTCTTTACCCAACTCGATCTTGAAATTGGAGCATTACCATGAAACGATCCCTCAATGGTTGGTTTTTCCTTCTCCTTGTTTTTGTGCTGCTCACAAATCAATCACTCTATGCACAGGCCCCTAATCCTGACGCTGCACAACAACAAACCAAGATTCAGCAATATCTAGCTTCGCTGCCCCCCGAATGGATCGAACAAGCCGATCAATATATTATTCCTGGGGAAGTATTGGTAGGCCTGCGCGGCGATCAAGCCAATCAGGTTGCTGCGGCACAAATTGCCGATCAGTTTCAGATGAACTTTGTCAGCAAATTGGAGTTTACGACCCAAGATTCGCAAGCGCCTCTGACCATTCAACGCTGGCAAGTGCCAATTGGGAACGAATGGAATGTGATTGCGGCACTGCAAGATAACCCAGCCATTGCCTTTGCCGAACCAAACTGGTTGGTACGCGCTGCGGAGTTGCTAGACACGGGTGAAAATGTCAATCTGGATGGAACTACCACGGATTCTGCCGTCGAAGTGCCTTATAAAATCACCGACTCGCTCTACACAAACGAACAATGGTATCTGCAACGCATCAATGCCAGCCGAGCGCTCTCCCTGCTCAACGACACGCGCAATGGCCTCACTGTCAAGCGCCAGGTTGTTGTGGCTATCATCGATAGTGGCATTGATCGGGGAAGCCCAGAATTCAGCGGTCATGTTGGAGACGGCTTTGACTTTATTGCCGCTTATCCCAATCCGCCAGTGGAAACGGTGCCAAGCTGTGATCCTTCGGTTGACTCGCGGCCCGTTACAAGCGATGAGGCTGGGCATGGATCGCACGTGGCTGGTCTGGTTGCTGCTGGATTGAACAATGGTGCAGGCATTGCTAGCCTAGCTGGCTCAGTGGCGTTCATCCAACCGTTGAAGGTACTGGACGGGAATGGCTCAGGCAGTGTGTATAACGTTGCAGCCGCTATCAAGTATGCTTCACTCTGTCTGGGAACGAATATTATCAACATGAGCCTGGAAGTTCCAGCCTCTTCACCTAGCACCACTTTTCAAGCCGCGGTACAATTTGCCCATCAACACAATGTTTTGCAAATTGCTGCAGGCGGCAACCATTTTGGACAAACCAGCTCCACGCCTTACCCAGCTGGCTATCCCGAAGTGATGGGCGTTGCCGCACTTGACTACTTTGATCTTCATGCCAGTTATAGCACGGCTGGCGACGGCATCGATCTTGCTGCGCCGGGTGGAGATGGCAACAAAAAGATCTACAGTACTTGGTCACGCCAGGCTTCTGTAAAGTGCAAAGATTCCTATCTAGAATTCAATGGCGGTGCGTACTGTTTTGATCTCGGCACGAGTATGGCGACGCCGCTTGTGGTCAGTGTAGCTGCCTTAGTCTGGAGTATTGCGCCTTCGATGACCCACGATCAGCTCTTTGCTCTCTTAAAAGCTTCCACAACCCCGATTCCTCAACCTGCCAACTACGTTGGAACCGGCATTGTAGATGCCAGCGTTGCGCTGCGTAAACTAATCTCAGCCAAGTTGCAGACTTCACCAAGTTCGTTTCGCTATGAAGTCACCCCAGGAGCAAGCGCATTTACGGTAGGTTTGCGTTTGGATTCGCTAAATTCGGACACAACTAACTGGATGGGGACTATCACCAATTCAAGCAAATGGCTGACTCTCAATGGTGGGAACAATGGTATTTTATCCAGTTCCACACGCTATGGTGAATCTTCCTTTATTACATTTGTCATCTCACCCACTACCTTGGCTACCGGTTTTTACGAAGATTCTTTGACCATTGTTGCTACACTACCTGATAGTCAACAGCAGACGATCCGTGTTCCAATTGCCTTGGCTGTTGGAACCCATTACGCCAATCAGTTCCTGCCTTTGGTGGCCAATCAAGGGGGGGCGACCTCTCCGCCTGCTCCTCCCACTGCTTCCGTCCCTTATCATTGGGAAACGCCAGTTTCAGCCAATGATCGCACATCGTACACGCTTTTTGATGCGACAAACATTGGCGTTTCATTGCCTACTAGCATTACTTTCCCCTTGGACGGCAGCAGCTATAAAGATTTCCGTATCTACTCCGATGGTTTTATTACCTTTCCCTCGGCGCAAGAGACGATCTCGGATGTGACGATCAATTACTGTCTGCCCAATGTGCCGACGCCGGGTCAAGCCATCTATGGCTGGTGGACGAATCTCAACCCTGGAGCTGCTGGTAGCCAGGTTTCGACCTTTGCGATAGGGAGTGACCGTTTTGTAATTGAGTATAAAGATGTTCCTACAGTAGCTAACCCTGTTTACAAGGTGAGTTTCCAGATTGTGCTCTATCGCAATGGCAACATCGGCCTTAATTATCAAAACGCACCAACCTTTATCGGTTCAACAGGACCGGCCACTGTCGGCGTAGAAGCCAAAGACGGACGACTCGCTTATCTGCTTGCCTGCAATGCCCCGAATGGCTCGGTTGGTCAACGTATCATCGGCAAATTGCCCGAAGCACAGCAATCCTATTTGATCAAGTCTGGGGATATTTATTAGTAGACAGTAGGACAGTGAGACAATAAAACAGTAGAGCCGTTTGGACAGTCTCACTGTTCTACTGTCTCACTGTCTTACTTATGGAGGTAACATGAGTTCACAAGACCATCGACAACAGGCCAAATCGCAAGGGGTGATTGATATCGCCATTGTCACTGTGAGCGACACCCGCACCCCTGAAACAGACAGCAGCGGACAGACGATTCGCACATTGGCGGAGGCTGCGGGTCATCGCATCAGCGGCTATCGTATTGTCAAAGATGAGCCAGACCAGGTGGCAGATGCGCTTGAACAGTTCGTCAACAGCGAAGCCCGGCTGATTATCTTCAATGGCGGCACCGGCATCAGCCAACGCGACCGTACCTACGATGTGATCAGCAAGAAGTTGGAAAAAGTGCTACCCGGCTTTGGGGAGATCTTCCGTATGCTGAGCTACGAGCAAGTCGGTGCTGCTGCCATGCTCAGTCGGGCAACTGCTGGGGTCTATAAGAACAAAGTGGTCTTCAGCACACCAGGTTCGCCCGATGCGGTACAGTTGGCGGTGGAGAAACTGATCCTGCCGGAGATTCAACATTTGGCATGGGAATTGATTCGGTAAGAACTACAGTTTGAAATTCATCTTCCCCATCTCATCTGGCCAGTAGTGCCCGTAAAATAACTCACCATCAGCCAGTGCCCGGGGTAGAACTTCGTACAGATCTTCTACCAGTGGGTACTGGCTGGCGGCGCTAGTAGGAATCCACTCTGGTGTGCCTTCTGGCGTTGAGAGTAATTGACGCTCTTGACTTTTGCCCACAAACACAAACATCATCACCCCTGGGCGCAGGCCATTTTCATCGCGTCCGGTGTTGATGTTCACAACCCCGCGCAATGTCAGTTGATCGACATGCAGCCCGGTCTCTTCTTCTACCTCACGTAGCGCAGCTGTATGAATGTCCTCATTCGCTTCAACATGGCCACCAAGCCCATTGTACTTATTGGCCCATAGCCGTTTGGTCGGTGCGCCTTTGAGCAGCAGCACCTCCTTTGCACCAGTCTCGGGATGCGTGCTTGTGAGAAAGATCAGTGTACGGGGGATCACATGGTAGCGGTCGCGACGTGCGCCTTGGTCGTTAGCGTTCATAGTTAAAAGTTGCAAGGTTGCAAAGTGGCAAAGTAGGTGATACGTTTTACTTTGCCACTTTGCAACTCTATGACTTTTACGCTTTCCACTCCCACTTCGCCAGCGTCACGTCGTCGAGATAATCTTCATCGACGATGGCACCGTTGCCAGCCACGGTAGGTACGGTGAGGGTGCTGTCGGAATTGATGGTGAATGGGTTCTTGACGATGTCGCGCTTGAAGTAACGGTCGTTGGCGCTGATGTCACCGGGCAGAGTGAAGTTGGGCAGACTGGCGAGTGCCACGTTGCCTGTGCGTCCAATGCCGGTCTCCAACATACCGCCGTGCCAGACTGGCATTCCCGCCGCCTGAGCCATATCATGAATCTTGATCGCATCGCCAAAGCCACCGATACGGCTTGGCTTGATGTTGATCACACGGCAGGCGTTCATCTCAATGGCCCAACGAGCATGGGCAGGTGAAACAATGCTTTCGTCGAGACAGATCGGTGATTTCACATCCTTCTGCAACTTGGCATGGTCAAAGATATCGTCATGTTCCAATGGCTGTTCGATGAGCAACAGGTTGAATTGATCCAGTTGTGCCAGATGTTTGCCATCGGAGAGGTGATAGATGCTGTTGGCATCGACTTGGAGTAGCAAGTCCGGCCAGGCTTCGCGCACGGCACGGGTTGGCTCAATGTCCCAGCCCGGCTTGATCTTGAGCTTGATGCGCTTGTAGCCTTGATCCAGGTAGCCGCCGACCACTTTAAGCAGGGTGGGAATGTCCTTCTGAATACCCACGCTGACGCCAACCGCTACCCGATCTCGTGTGCCACCGAGCAACTTGGCCAGGCTTACCCCTTGTTTCTTGGCAAACCAATCCCAAACGGTAAATTCAAGTCCGCTTTGGGCCATGCGGTTGCCACGCACTCGGGCAAAGGCTGGCGTCACATCCCACGGGCTGCTGATATTGGCTTGGGTCAACATCGGCACCAGATAGTCCTGCATGATCACCCAAGCGGTCTTCTGATTTTCTTCGTTGTAAAAGGGATTGGCCCCTACTGGCGACTCGCCCCAAGCGGTGATGCCCTCGGCGTCGATGCGTACGATAATGGCGTGGTTGCCCTCTTCGGTCCAGCCGCTGGTGGAGAAGGGGGCAAGATAGGGAAGAAAGATTTGGCGCAGTTCAATTCGGTCGATTTTCATTGTCAGTGACTCACTTTTGAATAGAGAAGTTTTGCAGTAAATAATACCATCCACCCTCAATCTGAACACAATCCGTCATTGCATACCCGGCTGCAAATGCCTGTTCCAAGACCGAACGCATGTACAACCGCCAGGCCAGCGATAACTCTGCATCGCTGCGTCGAATCGCACTGATGTCATCAGGAATGGGCAGCGCAATCGACGAGCCGTCTAGACGTAACGTTTGTTCAACCGGCGCAGCGAACTGACCGCTTGGTTTTGTCGGCAAAACCTGGAGATTAGAGGTTAGAGATTGAGAGGTTGAGAGATTGTCCCCTTGTCCCCCTGTCTCCTTGTCTTCCTGTCTTCCTGTGTCTTTGTCTGCTACACTTGCCACTCGCTCCGATCTCAGCCACCAATCAACCTGGCAGCGATCACTGGGCACGCCACGGTTGAGACCATCGAGCATGACACCGTAGTTGTTGCGATAGTAGGTATTGCAGGTCGCACCCAGGCGGTGAATATTAAAGACCCCGTTGGCACGGAAGAGCGGATCGTAGGTCCAAACGATCCAGTCGGTGTAGCCCATCTCCAGGATTGTCTTGCGCTGGGCTAACTTGAGTTGCAAGCCAATGCCACTGCGTTGATATTCAGGCAATACACCCGCCATGTGTGAGCAGAAACGGGTTTTATGCGTCCCATTTTTTGAGGAGACTCCCACCCAGCCAAAAGTTGCGCCGATCATCCCGCCCATCTCTGGCGGGCCATCGTCGGCAAACGCTCCTAAAATCAACCCACCATTTTTAATACAGGTGACCAGGGTGTGGATCGGCATAATGTCGATCTCGGGCGCATCCCAAACACGGCGTTCGAGTTCTTGAAAATATTCGCACCCCTCAACGGAGGTAACTTTACGGATAGTGATATTCATAGGGCAAGAAAATAGAGACTAAACGCTCATAAAAACAGTTTACAACTAAGGATGAAAGACGAGTGGCGGGTGGCGAGTAATCCGCAATTCGCAATTTGCAATTCAATTCCCTCAATAGTACGCAAAAACGGAAATTCTGTCCAGCTATTTTCGGCAACTTTGCTGGTTTTGTCTCATTACGTAACCATCGTACAATCTGCTTATGTCTCAACAAGCAAGGATCCCGATTTTTACCATCGGCTATGGCGAGCGCACCATCGATGAATTTGTGGTCGTGCTCAAACGATATCAGCTCGACTATTTGATCGACGTGCGCAGCGTACCCTATTCACGCTTCAAGCCCGAATTTTCCAAAGAAGCGCTAGAGAAGACCCTTCAGCAACAGGGCATCCGCTATGTCTTTATGGGTGATAGCTTGGGTGGACGACCCAGCGATCCCGACTGCTTTATCAACGGCAATGTTGATTATGAGACGATCAAAGGCAAGACCTTTTACCAAACCGGTATCGGCCGCTTGCAGACCGCATTCAACCGGCAGGTGCGGGTGGTTTTGATGTGCAGCGAAGGTAAGCCAGAACAATGTCACCGCAGCAAGTTGATTGCAGCAACTTTACAGGAACTTTCCATTCCGATTATCCATATAGATGAGAACGGTGAACAACAGAGTCAAGAATCAGTAATGCTTCGACTAACAGATGGGAACCTTTCCTTGTTTGAGAAAAAATTTGACTCTACCGGACCCGAAGAAACCTATGGCACACTCGATGCACCACCAAAGGAAGAACTCCCCAATTACGAGCCTCCACCTCCGCTCTCGGTGGTCGAAGCCTCCCTATCAGGAGCCAATCATCTGCTCAAGCAAATATTTGGCTACGACAGTTTCCGTCCCTATCAGCAAGAAATTATCGAGAATCTCCTAGCGCGGCGCGACACGCTGGTGATCATGCCCACAGGAGGCGGCAAGTCGCTCTGTTTTCAGATTCCAGCGCTGCTCTCGAATGGACTGACGGTGGTCGTCTCGCCCTTGATCTCGTTGATGAAGGATCAAGTCGATACCCTGCGCCAATTGGGCGTAGCCGCGGCCTTTCTCAATAGTTCATTGGTCTACAATGAAGATGTGGCCATTCGTCAGCATGTGCGCCAGGGACGAATCAAGCTGCTCTACGTAGCTCCTGAAACGTTGTTGCGACCTGAAACTTTGCTCTTAATCGAGCAGGCACATCCTGCCATCCTCGCCATTGACGAGGCGCACTGTATCTCTGAATGGGGGCACGACTTTCGCCCGGAGTACCGACAACTGGTGGAGTTGCGCCATCGCTTTCCACAGACCGTTTGTATTGCACTGACGGCTACAGCCACGCCCAAAGTGCAGGCTGATATCAAACGCCAACTTCGCATGTTAGAGCAGAACACATTCATCTCCAGCTTCGACCGCCCCAATCTGCACCTGACCGTTGCGCCCAAGATCAACATCCTGCAACAGACACTCGACTTTCTCGCCAGCCACGTCCAGCAATCGGGTATCATCTACTGCAACACGCAGCGCCAGGTCGATCAACTGAGTGAAGCACTGGCAGGCCGAGGAATTTCGGTCGCACCTTATCATGCTGGGCTGGACGATGGCACACGTCAGCGCAATCAGGATGCCTTCATTCGTGATGATGTGCGGGTGATGGTCGCTACTGTGGCCTTTGGCATGGGCATCGACAAACCGGATGTACGTTTTGTCCTGCATGTTGATCTACCGAAAGACATCGAAAATTACTATCAGCAGATTGGGCGTGGTGGGCGTGACGGCTTGCGCTCTGACTGTTTGTTGCTTTACAGCTACAGTGATGTCAACACGATTCTCTTCTTTATTCGAGAGGGTGCAGAAAGCGAGCAGGCAGGACGTACGCAGCGATTACAAAAGTTGGTCGATTGGGTCGAATCCAACGAGTGTCGTCGTCGCCCGCTGCTTGATTACTTTGGCGAAGCCTACACCCAAGAAAACTGTGGCATGTGCGATAACTGTCAGCGCGGCAAGGTAGAAGAGATCGATCTGACGGTAGCGGCGCAGAAGTTTCTTTCCTGTGTTCTGCGCACAGGTGAAAAGTTCGGCATGATGCACATCATCAACGTCCTACGGGGTTCGCGTGCCAAAGAAGTGCTAAGCCGCAATCACGACAAACTCTCCACCTATGGCATCGGCAGCGACTATTCGAGCGAGCAGTGGAAGCTGATTGCGCGTCAAATGGTCAAAGCTGGCTTGATGGTACAGGATCTGGAGTTCGGTCAACTGAAAATCACAGAAAGCGGGCGAGCGGTACTAAAGGGTGAAAAATTCCTTGGGGTAGTGGACATGCCAGGCGTCACCACGTCCAGCAGTGAGGCGCTGCATTACGACGTTGCGCTCTTCGATCTGCTGCGCGTCAAACGCAAACAATTGGCCGACGCTGCCAATGTGCCACCTTATGTGATCTTTGCAGATCGCTCCCTACAAGAAATGGCCACCTACTTTCCACAAACCGATGCCAGCTTGGCGACGATCTATGGTGTAGGCATGGCCAAACTTGAACACTATGCTGAGGAGATGCTGCCAATCATCCGAACCTATTGCCATCAGCACCAGTTGCAGGAACGCAAGAAGGTTGCTGCTGTCGCCTCGCCACGTACTGGACTGGGCAAGAAGCGATTCCAGGAAGTAGGTGAACAATTCGCTGAGGGAATGTCGGTGGCGGAGTTGATGGAAACCTGGGGCGTGGTCCGTGGCACGATCCTTGGCCACATTAGCACTTACATTCAGGCCGACAACGCCTTGCCTGAAGCGCGCATCCTGGCCGAATCGGCGCTCTCCGCAGAAGATCAACAGCGGGTTCTTGCTCTTTTTGCTGAACATGGAGCCAACGCCCTACGTCCTGCCTTCGACGCCCTGGGCGGTACTGTTGGGTGGGATGAGTTGCGCTTGTTGCAGTCGGTCTATTATTTGCGGCAGAAGAAATAAGTTGTTACACCCACAACTTTGTAATTTCATCTGTAAGGAAGTTAGGGAAGTGATTCGCCTTATCCTTCCACTGTCCTGTGATTCCCTGTTCTGCCTTTGTCACCGCCCCAATCACCGCTGCGTACCAACCAATCGATCGCCACAGTTTAATCAATTTCTCCACGTTTGTGGCCCTTGCTGTCGCCAAGAGCGCACCCGACGCAATAGTGCCTAGCGGATCGAGTCCAAACTCGGCGCAGAGTTGGCGGGATAATTCGGAGACTGGAATGGCATCAAGGTAGATCGTCAAGCCTACCTTGGAGGCTGTGGCAATCTCAACCAGGGCAGTGGCAACGCCTCCTTCAGTGGGATCGTGCATGGCCGTGACCAGTTTCTGCTCGGCAGCCAACATGGCGGGTTTGAGTACGCTAATTCCAGGGGAATAAAGATAATTGGCGGCTTCGTCCAGTTGTGTGCTTGACCAGCCACGTTGCCGCAATTCGTTACGTTTTTCACGGGCAATGATGCTCGTACCTTCAACCGCAGCGTGACCTGCTAATAGGACCATGTCACCTGCTTGTGCGCCGCCGCTACTGACTACTTTGTCGCGTTCTACCTCGCCTAGTAGCGTGCCAGCGATCACTGGTTGGGTCACTGTAGGCGTAATCTCACTATGCCCACCTGCCACCACAATGCCTAATGCACGACAAGCCGCACCAATCTGACCGAAAATGCGACTCACTAGCGCAGCGTCGGTTGTACCGGCTGGCAGCAGAAGAGTTGGTAGATAAAATCTTGGGCGTGCCCCAGTCACAGCTAGGTCATTGGTGCAGACATTGACAGCGTAGTAGCCGATCTCATCCGTGGCAAAAGTAATGGGATCGCTTTTGGCGACGAGGAATTTGTCGCCAGTAGGAGTAAAGTCAATCACCGCTGCGTCTTCGCCGACTGCGGGGCCAAGGATCAACTGCGGGTCGTAGGTGGGCAAATCGCCAAGCAGTTGGTGCAGCAATTGAGGCGGAAGCTTGCCTGCGGGAAGGGTTGTCATAACTGGAAGGGAGTTTGAAACGCGATGCGTGATGCGTGAAGTACTCATTGTCTCCATTCTTTTCTTGTCGATTGAAGGACGGAGAGGATCGGCGTTTCACGCATCACGCATCACGCTTCATTTAATTACATAAACCGGCATCCCCAGATATGCCATGTTGAACAGTTCCTCAGCATCTTCATCGCCGAGCATGGCACAACCAAAGGTGGCAGGCTGACCGACCAGTTCGGTCCAGATTTTCTTGTTTTTCCAGAGATCGATAGGTAGGCCATGAATGCCATTTTCATAGGCACCGGCGTTGTAGATGCCCAGCCAGAAGGGCATATCCAGTTGATAGGCGCTGCTGCGCGCCATGGCGATTTTACTTTGCACTGCAAAGTTACCAAGACGCGTCTTGGTGTCACCAAAACCGGTGCTACAGCGCCAACTTCTTGCGATGGTTTTGCCCCAGAAGACCCAACATTCTTGCCGTCCAATGCTCACCACAAAGGAAGTACCGGATGTCGGCACGGGTGGTTGGCGGACAGGTAGGGCAGGTGGCCCAAAGGGTGATCGGATCTCCATCCCCAGGAAAATTGTGTCGAGGTTTGGGAAATCGTTGTAGTTGATGATGGCGTTGCCATTGGTGTTGAGTTTTTCAGCCAGGGTGGAGGCCGTATCGCCAGCGCGCACCGTGTAAAAGAAATAGCCGCTGCGTCCAGTCCCAATGCGCGGGGTCATCTGCTTTACTTTGCCATCCGCACCTTTCTGCGGAATCACAATCTGTTGGCCGTTTTCCACATTGTCCGGGTTGCCAATGCGGTTGGCATACATCAAGTCGCCCAAGGTCAGCCCATTTTCATTGGCAACCCCTTCCAATGACTCGTCGGGTTGCATGACGTGCAGTTGCGAAGGCGGAACATTTGGCTGTACATAAAGCTCTCGGTCAGTAGCAGGCAATAGGAGAACTGTGCCGACTTCGACTGGCGAACGCACACTTGGCATCCGGTTGATCGCACGCAATGCCTCGGGATCGAGGCCGTAGCGCAGGGCAATGTAACCAATCGAATCATTGGGATATTGCACGGTATAGGTGCGGTTGAGCGACGTAATCTGTGGTGACCTGTTTTCGGGCGTCCCGGGTGTGATTTCCTCTTGCGAGGGTTCGGTTGGCTCGGGCGAGGGTGTGACAGTCGGCTCAACATCGGGAATTGCCAACTGTTGACCGATGACCAGGCTGTTGGGGTCATCAATGTGGTTGACTTCCAAAAGGCGAGAGAGTGGAATCCCATAGAACTCGGCAATGCCACTTGCAGTTTCACCAGAGCGAACGGTGTGCAGAAGCGGTGCATAGTCAGTCGGCGTCCCAGTTGGTGACTCGTCAGTTTGTGACTCGATTATTTGAGTCTCAGCGGTCGCTGTGTCTTGAGGAGTGGCTGTTGCATTGGGCGTTTTAGTTGAAGCTGTTGTCGCCGTAGCTTTGGGTGTTGGTGTTGCCGTGGGCGGTGTGCCAGTGGGTGTCTGGGTGGGGATGATCAGCTTTTGGCCCCACTTGAGCGACGAAGGTCCATCCAACTTGTTGGCTTCGAGAATTGATTCTTCTGACACGCCGTAGTATTCAGCAATCGCACTGAGCGGCTCGCCTGCGCTGACAATATGATAAATCGGCGATGCCGTTGCTGTGGGCGCATTGGGATCGGGCAAGAGCAACTCTTGGCCAACCCGCAGGCTATTCGGATCGCTGATGTTGTTGAGATCCATGAGTTCAGTGGTCGACAAGCCGTATTTGTCGGCAATCTGACTGAGCGTTTCGCCTGGTTGCACGACATGTTTACGCTCCGCTGCTCTGCCAGTTCCGCTGGCAACATGCAACAAAAGTGTCAGTAGCAGCAGCCCGAATGCGACTCGATAGACTATTCGCCATGTGGATGGAATCATGGCCCTATTATACAGATTCTCGGTCAAAAGGATTAAAAGTTGCAGGTTGCAAGTTGCAGGTGGCAGGTGGCGTTGAGTAATGATGCTCGCTATCACTTGCAACTTGCAACCTGCACCCTGTCTCCTTGTTCGAGATCAACCGATTGTGCTATGATCAATTTATGCTAAGACCGTCTATTTATCCCAATCTTATCGGCCAAGCAGCCATGCTTGAAGATCGAGCATTTATCACCATGAAACATGATGACAATCCCTGGGCAGAGGGATTGGTGTTCACGGTGATTTTGGGCGCTGTGGTTGGAGTTGCGGGGTTGATTGGCGGATTCCTGACGTCAGCTAGTTTGCCGCCGGCGAATGCCTTGTTGCAAGTCATCCTCAATGCACTACATCAGCACCCTCAGGATGCAGCCAATCCTCTTTTGCTTGAGAACATTTTAGGTCAGAGCTGGTTTTTCTATACGACATTGGTCGGTCATGATAGTGGTTGGCTACGGCTGCTGATCTTTATTTGGACCCCGCTTGGGCTGGTCTTGCAATGGTTGATGAGTGGTTTTCTCGTACACTTGTCCGCCAAGTTTCAAGGAGGCAACGGTACCTTCAACCAAACACTGGGTGCCACCTCGTTGATGGCTGCACCCTCCATTCTGCGCTTATTTACGATTCTCCCGTTTGTACATGTCAGTGCCATCCTGTTGGTGGTTTGGAGTACGCTGATTCTCTTTCGGGCGGTACAGGTAGCGCATGACTTACCGTGGCGACAGGCTGCGCTTGCAGCGGTTGTGCCTTTACTATTTATGCTTCTTGGCTTAGGAATTTTCGAAACGATCGTTATTGCACTGCTAAGTGGAGGAAGCGTATGAGCATGAGTTTCTTACGTCCGGATGGGGTAGCCAATATACAGCTTGGTAATGCTACGGCATGGTTGCCTTCGCAACGTCAGATCAAGGATGCACTTGCCTTTCAAATCGCTGATGCGGTTGGCCCAGAGATTCAGGATGAACAGCCAAATGTACCCGGCCTCCAAACCACGATGCAGCAAGGGTTAGGCTTGGTAACGGTGGTTGGCCTCGTGAGTGGTCTGCTACCTTTCTTGGTGAATTTAGTGCGAGCGGGTCGTGCTGGCACTTCACTACAGATGCTCTCACTGGCGAATGTTGCGACAGATCAAAGCCGACTGTGGCGTATGCTTGACCTGGACCCAGCCGTGATGGCTAACCTTTTTCAGCAAATGGCTGGGATGGAACCTCGTTTGCCAGGTGTGATGGCTGGATTTTTCAGCGCCTTGGGAACCTGGATCAATACTCCACTGATGCTGGTCACGCTCTGGATCGCCTATGGGGCTGGGGTGTTGGCTGTGAGCCATCTGGCTGGTGCAAGGACGACACTACAGCGCTTTTTTGCGGCAACTTCGTATGCATTCATCCCCCTTGTCTTGAATATTTTGGCCCCACTTCCCTGGTTGGGTGGTTTGATCAAATTGATCGCTTGGATAGCCTTCTTTCTACTTTATGTGCGGGCGGTGGCGAGTGTGACTTCCTTAGAAACACCCAAAGCTGTGATTGCAACCCTGCTGCCTGGAGCCATTTTTGGTGGTTTGCTCTTGATTGCTTTGGGTATGGTGGCGGGTGCGCTTGTCTTGGGGTAGATCAGGCGAGATCCTTGCTTGTTATCGTAATTCGGTTATTATTTCCTCGTTTTTGCTCCTCCTCTTTCACTACTAAAGAGAGATTTATGATGAAACGGATCATTCATGCTCCGCGTGGCGGACAACTTACCTGCAAAAACTGGCAGATCGAGGCGGCCTACCGCATGTTACAAAATAACCTTGACCCACAGGTCGCCTTCGATCCCGACAATTTGATTGTCTACGGTGGAAGAGGTAAGGCAGCGCGCAATTGGGCCGCCTTTGATGCTATTCTTGAATCATTGCGCACTTTGGAGCCGAACGAGACACTGCTGGTGCAATCGGGCAAACCGGTGGCAATCTTTACTACACACGAGGATGCCCCGCGAGTGCTACTTGCCAACTCCAACATTGTGCCTGCCTGGGCTACCCAGCAAAATTTTGAGAAATGGGAACAGGCCGGGCTGATCATGTATGGGCAAATGACGGCGGGCAGTTGGATCTACATCGGCACGCAGGGCATTTTGCAAGGCACCTATGAGACGCTTGGCTCGCTGGCACGCCAACATGGCTGGGGCACGCTGAAGGGCAAATTTGTCGTCACTGCCGGGCTAGGTGAGATGGGCGGGGCGCAGCCGTTAGCCATCACCATGAACGGTGGCGTCGGGCTGATCGTTGAGGTAGATCGCTGGCGTGCCGAACGGCGACTCTCCTTGCGCCAGGTCGATGCGATCAGCGATACCCTGGAGGAGGCGATGACCTGGGTCGAAGAGGCACGCAAGCAGGGGCAAGCCAAGTCAATTGCTCTGATTGGCAATGCTGCTCAAATCTTGCCTGAACTGGTCACCCGTGGTGTGATGCCCGATGTTGTCACCGATCAAACTTCGGCGCACGATCCACTCTACGGTTACATTCCGGTCGGCATGACAGTTGAGGAAGCTGCCACATTGCGTACCAGTGATCCCAAAGCCTATATGCAGCGTTCAATCGATTCGATGACGAGCCATGTCCAAGCGATGCTCGACTGGCAAGCCAAGGGTGCCGTGGTCTTCGACTATGGCAACAATCTGCGCCAGCGTGCCTTTGACAACGGCTTGAAGAACGCCTTCGATTATCCTGGTTTTGTGCCAGCCTACATTCGTCCACTCTTCTGTGAAGGCAAAGGACCCTTCCGTTGGGTAGCGCTTTCCGGCGATCCGCAGGATATCTACACTACTGATGAGGCTATTCTCGAACTTTTCCCCGAAGATGAGCATCTGGCGCACTGGATTCGTATGGCGCAAAAGGAGATTGCCTTCCAGGGGCTGCCCGCACGTATTTGCTGGCTCGGCTATGGTGAACGGGCCAAAGCTGGGCTGAAACTCAACGAACTGGTTGCCAGCGGCAAAGTCAGCGCACCGATTGTGATCGGCCGCGATCATCTTGACAGTGGCTCGGTGGCTAGCCCGAACCGTGAAACTGAAGGCATGTTGGATGGCTCCGATGCCATTGCCGACTGGCCGTTGCTTAACGCATTGGTTAACGCCGTCAACGGTGCAACCTGGGTCAGCATTCATCACGGTGGTGGCGTGGGCATTGGCTACAGCATTCACGCCGGCCAGGTGATTGTCGCCGATGGTACTGAAGCCGCCGCACGCCGGTTGGAACGTGTGCTCACCAGCGATCCAGGTATGGGCGTTGTACGTCACGTCGATGCTGGCTATCCCGAAGCGATCCGCTTTGCCAAGGCAAACGGCGTCAAGGTGCCGATGATGAAGTAGCAACCCCTCCCTAGCCCTCCCCAAAACAGGGAAGGAACAGTGGTAGGACATGTTCAGTTGCTTCTTTGTCAATCAATCTGAATCGGCCCCTTCACGGTCCCCTCCCTTACCAGGGGAGGCTAGGGTGGGGTTGCATCTTTGACCTCTCACACATCTATGTATATGCCGAATTCTACTATCGTTCTCGATGGACAATCACTGACAATTGATCAGGTCACGGCTGTTGCCTTTGGTCAAGCTGGCTCGCCCAAGGTCGAACTGAGCGTCGAAGCCAGCCAACGCGTCACTCGTGCCGCCGAGGCGGTGCAACAACTGCTGGATCGGGGCGAGATCGCCTATGGCATCACGACTGGCTTTGGTGCCTTCAAAGATCGCATCATTTCGCCCGAACAAGTGCAGACCCTACAGCGCAACATCATCCTCAGCCATGCAGTCGGTGCGGGCGATCCGTTTGATATTCCTACTACGCGGGCGATTATGTTGATCCGGGCTAACACCCTGGCTCGTGGCCACTCTGGTATCCGTCTAGGTACACTCCAAGCGCTGATCGACCTGCTCAATCACGGTGTTCATCCGATCATCCCACAAAAAGGTTCTCTCGGCGCATCGGGCGATCTGGCCCCGCTAGCGCATATGAGTTTACCCCTAATCGGCGAAGGTGAGGCAGAGTTTGCGGGCAAGATTTTGTCAGGACAAGAAGCATTGGCGCGGGCTGGGTTGCAGCCTGTAGTCTTAGCTGCTAAAGAAGGCTTGGCGCTCACCAATGGCACAACCGTAATGTGTGCCCTGGGCGCTCTGGCGGTGCAGCGCAGCGAACGGTTGAGCCAGGTGGCCGATGTGGCTGGCTCGCTCAGTTTGGAAGCCCTGAACGGCACGCCACTGGCCTTTGATGATCGCATCCACCAACTTCGTCCCCATCCACGGCAGATTGTCTGTGCCAGTTATCTGCGGCAATTGCTGGCTGGCAGCGAGTTTGTGCGCTATCATGACCCCAGCAACGTGCAAGACGCCTATACGTTGCGCTGTATCCCACAGGTGCATGGTGCCGTGCGTGACGCCATCGCCTATGCCCGTTGGGTGGTGGATATCGAACTCAACGCTGTCACCGACAACCCGCTGATCTTCATTGACGAGCAGAGTGGCGAGATCGAGGTGATCTCCGGCGGCAACTTTCATGGGGAGCCGCTGGCGATTGCGATGGACTACTTGGCGATTGCGCTAACTGAACTGGGCAACATTGCCGAACGGCGCATCATGCGTCTGACCGATGAGGCGAGCAATGCGCATGTGCTGCCTGCCTTTCTCACCAACGAGGGCGGCCTCAACTCTGGCTTTATGATTACTCAATACACCGCAGCTGCACTCGCCACCGAAAACAAAGTGCTCGCCCATCCCGCCAGCGTCGATACGATTCCCACTTCAGCCAACGTCGAGGACCATGTGAGTATGGGCTGTACTGCCGCTTTGAAAGTCGGGCAGATCCTCAATAATGTGGAGCATATCCTGGCGATTGAACTATTAGCCGCCGCGCAGGGCATCGATTTTCGCCGCACCGCCATCGGGAGCGCAGCAAAGCTAGGCAAAGGCACACAGCCCGTCTACGACCTCATTCGCACTCTGGCTCCCTTTGTTGAAAAAGATCGCTATCTCAATCCGTTGATCCATGCTGTCAAAGCAACGATTGCAGATGGACGGTTGGTGAGAGTTGTTGATTCGGTTCTCAACGGAGAAATCTCAAAGTGATCATGAACGTTGATTTACTGATTCACAGTGCCGCCCAACTTGTGACCTGCGCCAGTCCCAGCGGACCGAAGCGTGGTGCCGACTTAGCCGATGTCGGGCTGATTGCGGATGGTGCCGTGGCAATTGCCGATGGGCAAATCGTAGCTGTGGGCAAGACCCCTGGTTTGCTGGCTGACTATTCGGCGACTCGGCGCATCGACGCCAGCGGTAAAGCGGTCTGCCCTGGCTTTGTCGATTGCCACACCCATCTCGTCTATGCGGGTGACCGTGTGCATGAGTTTGAGAGGCGCATCGGCGGTGCCAGCTATATGGAAATCATGGCGGCGGGCGGTGGCATTGTGAGCACGATGAAAGCAATCAGAGCCGCCTCGCTTGAACAGTTGGTCGCAGCTTCCCAAGCAAGATTGGCGACGATGCTTGCCTTGGGGACAACGACAGCCGAGGTAAAAACGGGTTATGGGTTGAGTCCAGAGGCTGAACTCAAAATGCTAGCGGCAATCGCCCAGCTTGATCAGGAATCTCCCTGTGACTTAGTGCCAACCTTCCTGGGTGCCCACACGACCCCGCCCGAATGGAAACATGATGTCGATGGCTATGTCCAACAAGTGATCGAAACCATGTTGTCTCAGGCTGCGACATGGTATTCTCAGTCGCACTTTGCTGATCGCTCACCTTTCTTTGTTGATGTCTTCTGTGAAGATCATGCCTTTAGCGTGGAGCAAGCGCGCCGCATCTTGAGTGCAGGGCAGGCGCAAGGTCTGCAAGCAAAGCTGCATGTCGATCAGTTCAACAGCTTAGGTGGCGTGGAAATGGCGTTGGCATTGGAGGCTGTTTCTGTCGATCATCTAGAGGTGACACAGCCGCAGGATGTGGAGCGCTTGGCCGCAGCGAAGACAATCGCCGTTGTGCTGCCCGCGGTGAACTTTAATCTGGGCTTGACTCAATTTGCCCCTGCTCGCGCTTTGATAGACCAGGGTGCCGCTGTCGCACTGGCGACTGACATGAATCCTGGCTCAGCTCCTTGTCTTTCGCTGCCGTTGGTGATGGCGATTGCCTGTCGCTATCAACGATTGCTGCCTGCGGAAGCGCTCAACGCTTGTACCATCAACGCTGCCCACGCATTGGGCTTAGGTGAGCGGATCGGCTCGATTGAAGTGGGAAAACAGGCCGACCTGCTGATCTTGAACACGACAGACTACCGTCATCTTGCCTATCAGTTGGGTGGAAATTTGGTGGAAAAGGTTATCAAGCGAGGGGTAAGCTGCTTATAGAAAGTTTTGATGAGATGGTTCACAATTAGGTTTACACTTTTGCCAAATTCTCGCCATAATTGTGAAAAAGTGTAAACCTAATTGTTCGGGTAAAATGAGTCAGCTCTACAATAAGGATCTTATTTAGTACGTTGTAGCACTATAGCGGCACGGCGCAGAAAGTTGTAGATATAACAAAAATCGGGTGCGCCGTGCCGGTCAAGTTTTAACCCCTGAACAATTTCTATGACACTTGCAACTGTATCGAAATAAGCAGTACAACCCTGTACCAGAATCTTCTAAATCATTCCACTATTGAGTGCGGCTCCTGTTATAAACGGAATCAACCAGAAAACCCATACGGTTGTGCTAAAACGATGAAAGCTCTTCAAGGCAGTAGAATCGCCGCGTAGAATGGTCACCGCCGCCCACACCGCATGGATCCCCATGATCAACAGGGCAGCCAGGCCAGTCATACTGTGCAGACCGAAGCGCATTCCGCCTCCAGCTAGTTGGCGCATATATTCGGTGCCAACCGTATCAAAAACCAACCCGCCAAAGAAAAAGAAGAGCTGCCAGGCACTTAGTTGGCGACTAAGGCGTTCGCTCCAAACTCCAATCGTGTATAGCAAGAGCGCCATTGTAATGGTAATGATAGCTAACGTTAACATAGACATAAGATTTTCTCCTGTTTTGAAAACCCAATCGTAGCTGCAAGAATCATGAATTCATGGCATTGCCGAGTACAACTGGACTTATTGTGATTCGCAAACTGCAATCTTTAGAACAAATCCTATGGTAGCGTTGCCCTGTGGCGATTACGGGAAGGTTATGTGAAGATTTGATGACAAATTGGAGATCCTACTGCGAGGAGTTCGTGTTTACCCAGTTCGGCAACTACAAGCATGTCTCTACGGTTTGCGAGCATGCCTAAATATTCGGGTTCTAAACGTTCGGCTGTCGTGGCAGGGTAAAGCTGAAGGTAGACCCTTGACCAAGTCCGTCGCTCTCTGCCCAAATGTGCCCGCCATGTGCCTGTACCAGATATTGGGCAATGGTCAAACCAATCCCATTACCGCCGCTCTGGCGCGAGCGCGACTTATCCACCCGGTAAAAACGTTCAAAGACCAATGTGAGCTGCTCTGGTTCCAGTCCAATGCCAGTGTCGATCACTTGTGTCGTCACCCATTCATGGTCAGCCCGCACACGGATGGTGACTGTTCCATGGGCTGGCGTGTATTGCAGCGCATTGCCTAGCAAGTTGATCAGCACCTGTGTAATGCGATCCTCGTCCAACCAAAGCTGTGGCAATGGGGACTGAAGATCTGTGTGCAGCGTAACCTCTTTATCATCGTATTGATTGTGCAAGCGATCACAGACGCTTTGCACTAGATTGGCAAAATCAGTCTGTTCTTTTTTGAGGATGATTTGTCCGCTCTCGGCGCGCGAGAGTTCTTCCAATTGTTGCACAATCCGTTGCAGGCGATTGACTTCGCGATGGATGTTAAAAAAGGTAGCAGTCTCTGCGGGCAGCACGCCATCAATCAGCCCTTCGCTGGTCGCTTTGATAGCGCTGAGCGGGGTGCGCAATTCGTGGGCAACGACGCCAATCAATTCGATCCGGCGCTGCTCGCTTGATTCGATTCGCTCGACCATGCGGTTAAAGGTCTGCGCTAATTCGTTTAGTTCAACACTTACAAAGGCGGGTAACCGCTCGTGATAGTTGCCGTCGGCAATATGCAGACTCATCGTCTGAATCTCTTTGATCGGTTGAATAACCTGTTGGCGCACAACCAACAGACTGGCACCAACGATCACAATAAAAACAAGATAGCGCACAAAATTAGCGGCGGGTGAACCAGCAATGGTACGCAGAATCACTAGTTCCATTCCAATGATGAACAAATAGGAAAAAAGGGTGAGCCATTCAATCCGGCGATGCAGGGTCCATAAATAATTCATACAGCTTCTCCGTCAAAACGATAGCCAACGCTACGTACAGTAACAACATAGGCTGGCTGGGTCGGATCATCTTCGATTTTGTGGCGCAAACGACGGATATGTACATCAATGACTCGGTCATCGCCGTAATAGTCATAACCCCAAACCTGCTCGATCAACTGTTCACGGCTCAATACTCGCCCAGCATGGCGAGCTAGTGCGGCTAACAGGGAATATTCACTCGGTGTCAATTCGACCGTTTGATCATCCTTCCACACCTGGCGCGCCGCTGTGTCAATGCGCAGACGGCGCGTGCCTAACGAGGCTTCACCCACAGTTGTCGAACGGCTGCGGCGCAAAATCGCCTGCACGCGTGCTACCAGTTCACGTGGGCTAAATGGCTTGGTGAGATAATCATCGGCACCCAACGTCAACCCCACCACTTTGTCAACTTCATCGGCTTTGGCTGTCAGCAGCAATACGTAGACTACTGATTCTAGCCGCAATTGGCGAAGTACCTCCAACCCACTCAGTGCCGGCAGCATGATATCAAGGATCAACAGATGAGGTTGAAAACTGCGCGCCATCTTTAGTGCAGTTACGCCATCGTGGGCAAGCTGTACCTGATAGCCCTCCTGTTGTAGATAGGCCTGAATGGTCTTGCACAGCGTTTCTTCATCATCAACCACCAGAATTTTGGCACTTTGTAAATTTTCCATTGCAATCTCATATTGTCTTACGAGTGGAGAATTACGAAGAAAATTTGTAACTAAGGCTTAGGTGCGTCGCACTGTTTAAACGAGGTTTGTATGACAAAATAGCGTGAAGACAGTGCGACGCACCTGAATAGTCACGAAAGTTTACTCAACAATCGAACAAAAAGTCTGAAGAAAGCGCACCAATGAACGATTTTCCTGTCTTTGGATCGCGATACTGACGCATCCGGTACGCGCCAATACGAAAGCCGATTGCCTCCCAGAAAGCCAGCGCCTGTGGATTGTCACGCCGCACAGACAGCTCGACTTGGGTAATGTTGCGCAGGTCGAGTCGCTCATAGAGGGCTGCTACCATCGCTCTGCCGTAGCCTCTGCGCCGTGATTGAGGAAAGACATAGAAATCCTCAATCACGGCGCTCTGTTTGGCATCATCTACCGCAACGGCCAGCAAGCCAACCTGCTTAGTTCCCTCCAAAGCAACGTAAAGTTCGAACCCACCTTCCACAAACCGCTCTTGAAAGTAGCGATTACGGCTGGCTACATCCTTGATCACATCGGCGTGCGGCATCAACTCCTGCCAGTAGGCTTCGAGATGAATACGGAACTGGGGCAACTCCTCTTGCGCAATTGTCTTGAGAGTCAACATGGAGTTTATGCATTGGCAGTTAACTCACCTGCGTGGCCTGGACTTTCTTCAATGCATTGACCACATCATCGACGCCCTGTTTGCCAGCACGGAAGACCGATTCGCCCAGCCAAACTGCTTCATGTTGCGCTAATCGTTCGGCGGTGTTGAAGTACATCTCCTGCATACGAAAGCGTTCGGGGAAGGCACTGGGCACGGGCAATTTGGACAGTTGGGGTTGGAAGAGATCGTAGCGGTTCATGGGAGGGTAGCCGGTGTGGCAACGAACGCCCTCGGCGCGCAGTGCCTCGCAGATTACTCCATGTTCGGCCCCAAACTGTTCCGGATCGATAGCAAAAATGTAGCAGTAGACCGAACGTGCCGTGATCCGTGGATCGAGGCGCATCACACGCACGCCAGGAATCTCACTCAGCGCCTCGTCCATGTAGGATGCCATCTCCTCACGCTCTTTGAACTGGTCGGGAAAGCGCTCCAACGCCACAATGCCCAACGCCGCCTGAATCTCCGTCATACGGAAGTTGGCACCATAGGTGATATTCTCCTCATTGGCATCCTTGGCACGCCCACAGTCGATGATACTCGAAGCCCGCTCTGCAAATTCTGGTGTACGACAGATCAGCACGCCACCTTCGCCCGATGTCAGGGTCTTGGAAGATTGCAGGCTGAACGAGCCGAAGTGACCGATCGTGCCTGCGCCCTTTCCTCGCCAATGGGCACCGTGGGCATGGGCGCAATCCTCAATCACGATCAAATTGTGCCGTTCAGCAATCTCCATGATTGCATCCATGTCGGCCATATGTGCGGCCAGATGGACAACAATGATCGCCTTAGTAGCAGGTGTAATCGCCGCCTCAACCGCTTTGGGGTCGATGCAGCAAGTGTTGGGATCCACATCGACGATCACGGGGATGCAGCCAACCGAAACGGGGGCTGTGGCCGTGGCTGCAAAGGTGTAGGCGGGAACAATAACCTCATCGCCCCAGCCCAAGTTGGCAGCACGTAGCGCCACCTCGATCGTGATCGTGCCATTCATCATTGGCACGGCGTAGCCGCCACTTTGCAGTTCGGCAAAGCGTCGAGCAAATTCCTGTGTGGTCGGCCCAGGATAGGGATGTCCTCCCCACCGTCCCGACTGGATCACATCTGTCACAGCGTCAATATCCCGCTGATCGTGTATGGGCCAGGCAGGCCACGGTTCGGTACGAACAGGTTCACCGCCATGGTACGCGAGTTTTGACATAAATAGTTCCTTTTTTGATGTAAAAATTACCCCTTCACACCTGTTAACACGGCTCCCTCGACAAAGAAGCGTTGCGAAACGAAGAAGATCAGCACAGGTGGAATGATGGAGACGATGGTTGCCGCCATCAGGTAGTTCCAGTGCATATTGTTGCCGATCGTGCTCATGTAGAGACGCAGACCGACGGGAATAGTGAACTTTTCGATGGTGGTGAGGTAAATCAGCGGCGCTTGGAAATTGCTCCAATTGGCGAAGAAGGCAAAGACGGCAACACTGGCGAGGGCCGGTTTGGCTAAGGGCATGAGGATGCGCCAATAGACGCTCAGGTAGTTAGCTCCATCGATCTTGGCCGCATCATCCAGTTCCGTGGGCAGGGTCATGAAGAACTGACGCAGCAGAAAGATGTAAAACGCGCTACCACCCAACCAACTTGGAATGATCAGCGGCGCATAGGTGTCAAGCCAGCCTAACGAGCGGAAGATTAAGTAGACGGGTACCAACGTTACCTCGCCGGGCAACATTAGGGTGCTGAGTAAAATTGCAAACAGGATATCCTTGCCCGGCGCACGCAGACGTGCAAAGGCATAGGCGACCAAGGATGCTGTAATAGTCGCACCCATCACGCATAGAGATGTCACTTGGACGCTGTTCCAAAAGTAGCGAAAGAAGGGCTGAAAGGTGAGTGCTGCTGGGTAGTTGCTCCAAACAAAGGGTTGCGGAATCCATTGTAAGGGCAGCAAAAAGACATCGCCATCCTCCTTGAGCGACGTCGAGAGCATCCACAAGATTGGAATCATCAACAGAAAAGCGCCCAACGTTACAACCGCTGTACTCAACCAGAGACTCAGTCGCTGCTGGACACTCTTGCGTTGAAACAATGCAGGACGTTCTAATACTGATGTTCGTTTTGGCTGGCTGATGGCCTGCTCACTTGTCATTTGGTTGCTCACTTGCGAATTGCTCCCTCGTAATAAACCCAGTTCCCAGTAAGGCGGAATACCAGCAACGTCAACAACGCCACGATCAAAAACATCAGCCAGGCGAGTGTACTGGCATACCCCATCTTAAGATAGCGAAAGGCGTTGTTGTAGAGATACAGTCCGTAAAAGAGGCTGGCGTTATCCGGTCCACCATTAGTGATGATCAAGGCTGGGGTAAAAAGTTGGAAGGAGTCGATGATGCCGATGACCACATTGAAGAGAATCACCGGTGACATCATAGGCAGCGTAACATTGACAAAACGGGACCACGAGCCAGCGCCATCGATCTCGGCTGCTTCATAGAGATGGGCCGGAATATCCTGCAAGCCGGCGAGAAAGATCACCATCGTCACGCCCATGCCCCACAGCCCGATCATGATAAAGGCGGGAATGACCCACGTTTTGCTGAAAAACCAATCTGGCCCATTGATGCCAATCATATCCAGCGAATTGTTGATTAGCCCAAATTCGGGGTTGAGCATCCACATCCATAACACCGCTACTGGCACGCCCGAGATCACCGCTGGCATGTAGTAGACGGTACGGTAGACGCGTACGCCGCGCATCCCTTGATTGAGCAACAGGGCAACCAGAAACGAAAGTCCCAGGATCAGTGGCACCGCACCCAAGCTATATTTGAAGGTGACTTTAAGCGCCTGCCACACTAGCTTATCGTCGGTAAAGAGCTTGATGTAGTTGGCAAAGCCAATCCACTTGGCAGGGGTGATGACTGGATAATCAGCCAGGCTGAGAACCAACGACGCAATCATCGGCCCAATCGTCAAACAGAGCAGCCCCAGTAGCCACGGGCTGGCAAAGAGGTAAAAGGCAATGTACTCTTGGAGCAGCAAGCGATTGAACCGACGCTTGGGGGGAGGCAAAGTAGAAGTGGACAAATTTCACTCCTTCGCAAAAGCTATGCAGGGACACAGAGGGCACAAGAGAAGGCACGAAGAACACAGAGAGAAACAGATGAAACCCTCTTGTGCCCCTCCGTGTCTCCTCTGTGCTCTCTGTGTAGTGCCTTTGTCGCTACGAAATCACCTTGCTCTCATCGATGATCTTCTGTATATCTGGCGCAGCAGCGGTGATGATATCACGCGAGGTGCCTTCACCGAGCCAGATGCGGTCGAGGGCTGGCTGCAAGCCTTGCCCATTGACGATACTCATGTTGACCGTCCAGTTTTCGGGGTCGATCTGTTCGTATTTGGGTGCTTCCGTGAGAACTTTGAATTGAGCGTCGTCGAGATTGGGGAGTGTCTTCTTTTGCAGGTCGATCCAATATTGGCTGAGTGAACTCAAGGCGCTCTGCGGGCCATATTCACAAGGATAAATCTTCTGTGCTTCTTCGCTCACCATGAACTTGAGGAACTCCCAGGAGCCTTCGAGGTTTTTCACGCCTTTGATCATGCTCCAGAAGTCGATCCAGACATGCATGTGGCGGTCGGAGCCATCGGGCGGGAAGGGCAGAGCCGCCGTACCCCACTCAAATTCCTTGATCGTAGCATACTGGCTGAGCGAACCAATGTTGCCCAAGTTCATGGCCACCTTGCCGCTCATAAAGAAGGGGCCTGATCCACCCGAGGAGACCCGTTGCGACTGTGCCGGGGTCGGTGCAATATTGTCCTTGAGCATCAGATCGGCATACCATTGGGTCGCAGCAATGACCCTCTCATCTTTATGTCCGACGAATTCGGTGATGATGCCTGTTTCGTAGGTTTCTTTGGGGAACCAGTCGCCGCCAAAGAGCCAACCGGTAGGCCACTCTTTAAAGTCAAAGACGATGCCAAACTGGCTGGTTTCGTCGCCTTCCTTCTTTGTCAGTGCCTTGGCGGTCTCGGTCAAGGTGTCATAGGTCCAGGATTTGTCAGTCCAATCGGTGGGCGGAACTTGGACGCCGGCTTCATCAAAGAGTGTCTTGTTGTAGAAGAGTACGTGCGGCCATAGATCGAGCGGTAATGCCATCAATTTGCCGTTCCAATGGCAACCCTTCATGCCGTCCGCATGGAAATTGTCGAGTTTGAGATTGTCGCGCGTTGCAAGCTCATCCAACTCCTGGCTGAGGCCGCGCGCTGCATAGTAGCGATAACCGCGCGAAGAGAAGGGGGCATAGATCGCAGGCGGATCACCGGAAGCGATCATTAGATCAAGCTTGGTGATGTACTCATCGCCGCCTGGTGCAAAGACCCGGTTGATCTTGACGTCCGGGTGTTGTTGCTCGAACATATCAATCACGCGATTGAAATACTCTTCTTCGTTTGCACCAGAACGTAACAGCGCTGGAACAGGCTCCCCCACCGCTGCCGGGGCTGCCCCACCTGAACTGCTACTGGCTGGCGCTTGGCTGGCCGGGGCACAGGCCGCGATCAAGACCGCACCCAT
Organism: Caldilineaceae bacterium; assembly: GCA_046328715.1. Taxonomy (GTDB): domain Bacteria; phylum Chloroflexota; class Anaerolineae; order Caldilineales; family Caldilineaceae; genus JAXLWB01. The sequence continues at coordinate 123,239 of JAXLWB010000024.1, forward strand.
GCTAACAGTTGCTCCCTTGAGAAAGGCGCGACGATTCAATTTGTTTTCTTCATTTGCCTCGGATGCCATATCGAGTCTCCTTTGTGACTTGCCGTAACGGCACAGTGGTGTGATGATCGATGTTTGATTGGAATAAAATACTGCTGAGGTAAATGAAATCGTATCCAAGATCGGAAACTCTGTCAAGTGTCGTGAAAGTAATGGGTAAATCTCCCACTTAAGCAGACTAAGGTCAGAGCGCCGCACGTTAGTAAGGGGGCAAACCCTTCTAACGTGCGGCGCTCTGAGGAGATCGAACCCTATCTATCTTCGTTTAGAATGGATTTATGCCTGAAGTGTGTGATTGCCGTTTTCTACCTTGCCACCTTTGACTACCAATCGTTGTGCGCCTGCTTGAAATTCTTTAGTGTAATCTTCCCAATCGGTAGTGGTTAGAATGGCTTGCGTGGCACTGTCGAGTGCTTGGGTAAGCATCGCACGGCGGCGAGCGTCGAGTTCGCTCATCACATCGTCGAGGAGCAGGATGGGTGCTGTACCTGTGATTTCGGTCATCGTGCGCACTTCGGCCAACTTGATTGAAAGCGCTGCACTGCGTTGCTGTCCACGACTCCCAAAGAGGCGCAGGTCGCGGCGGTTGGCGACAAAGCGGAGATCATCGCGATGGGGGCCGTAGAGGGTATTGCCCGCATCGATCTCCCTGGCACGGCGGCTGTTGAGCTTGGCCCGATAGGCTGCTGCGGCAGTTTCCGGATCGAGCGTTGTCTCGGGTGGGTCGTCAAACTCGCTGGCCCGTTCATTATCGAGAAAGGAAAAATCGGCTTCGCTCATCGAGCCAGGGTTGAAACTGGGCAGATAGTGAAGCGAAAGTTGCTCACGTTTGCCGCTTAACTCGCCATGTAGTTCGCGCGCAATGCGCGTTAGTTGCTGGACAAAGTTGTGGCGTTTGGCAATGACGATGCTCCCGTGCTGCATCAACTTTTCGTCCCAAAAGCCAAGCTGTGCCTCGACGGCTGGACTTTTCGGTGAAGCAGCTTGCTCACGAAAGGATTTGAGCAGACTGTTGCGCTGCTCCACCACTTTTTGGTAATCGGAGAGGGCACGCGTGTAGCTCTTGTCCAGTTGACAAAGGGCAATATCGAGATAACGTCGTCGCTCGCCGGGGCTGCCATCGACTAATTTGACATCCTCCGGCAAAAAGAGCACCGCCCGCATCAAACCGACCAGATCAACGGCCCGTTTGGCTACCCCATTGATCTTGACTTGCTTTTTGAAGTTGATACCATCATCACGTGGGGTCAGGAGAATTTCGATTGAAGTTGCATCAACTTTCGATTTTGGAGTTTTCGAGGACAACTCCAGAGTTTGTAATCTATCGGTTCCGTTCCCCCCATCACCCAACCACCCCATCTCCCCAACTGCTACTTCTCCACTAATTTTCGAGTAAGGAATCGGCTCATCCCCCGCCGCCCAATCGACAATCTCCCGCTCGCTGTTGGCGTGGACGGGCTTGCTCGTCGCTAGCATAAAGATCGCTTCGAGCAGATTGGTCTTTCCCTGCGCGTTCTCACCCTGAATCAACGTGCGATTGGCGGTAAAGTCTAGATCAAGCGCTTTATAGTTGCGAAAGTGGGTAAGGGTGAGATGGCGTAAATGCATGGGATGGACAAGAAGACAAGAAGACAAGAAGACAAGAAGACAAGCACGAGAGTTTCTTCTTGTCTTTCCCTCTTCCTGTCCGCCTGTCTATTTTTTCGTTAATTCTGCTACCACTAAATCAATCTCCGTGTCCTGATCGGCACCGGTCTTCATGGCGTAGTCGGCCTGGAGTAGACGTTCCATAATGCGGTCGAGTTCGGGCCAGGAGTAGCGACCAACCTGAGCCATCGCTTTTTTCACGGGGAACGGGTTTTCGCCGATCTCCTTGGCTACGGCAAATTCATCACCCTGCATCGACTGCATCGCATCTTTGACCTTGATAATGGTGCGAAACTGACGAGCGATCATGGTTAGCAAGTAAAAGGGATTGCCACTGCTCGATGCGTTCGGCCCTTGGCGCAGTTCGTAGAGGGCGGCCATTGCTCCACGTGGGTTGCGTTGGCTTAGCGACTCGGTCAATTCCCAGATCACGGCTTCGCTGACGTCGGCCACCATCAACTTGATGGCTTCGGCGGTGATAGTTTTGCCGTCGGTGTAGAGACTCAACTTCTCTAGTTCGTTGTCCAGTCGCCGCAGATCGGCACCGACAAACTCAGCCAGCATCTGTACCGCTTTGCCATCGATGGCGACCTTCTTCTCTTTGGCACGTTGCTGAATCCAACCAGGCAAGGCCTTCGCATCCGGCGCAGCGAGTTCCTCAATGGTGATGGTTTTCGCCTTGCTCAATCCCTCTAAGCCGAGTACTTTGTTTTCGGCCTTGCCCTCTTTGGCAGGAATGGTAAAACCCTTCCATAGCCCGCGCCGTTTGTCCACCTGACTGTCGATAAAAATGACTTCGCAGGAGTCAGGAATGGTGGTAAGCTCCATACCAAGTCGAGCCACTTCCGCATGAGCATTGCTGTGTGTATCCTTGCTGGCGGCCATGCGTTTGTCCAAAGCATCGAGATAGCCGCGCACAATCACAAGTCGCTTTTCGCTCAAAAATGGCATCATGGCTGCTTGGGCAGCAATCTCAGCCGCCGTGGCGCTTGCATCAAAAATGGTAGTATTCAAATCTACCATGTCCGCATCCCCTAAGGAGTGCTTCAGTGCGGTGAGACGCTCTTGGACCAGGTATTCGTCGGCGTTGAGGAAGAGGCGAATCATAGAAACAGACAAGGAGACAAGAAGATAAGAAGATAAGAGAATTGCACACTTCTCCTTGTCTCCCCCTCTTCCTGTCTAAATCACTCAAACAGAACTCGGTGTGCCTTCATATTGCCTACGGTTAACGGTGCAATCGAGGCGAGCCAGCGATCACTGACATTGGCCGTGGTTGTGTAGCTTTGGAGACGTAAACCGATGGGGCGAGCCAGGATTAGGGTCGCCGTCACAAAAAGTAGTGAATTGCTAAACCGTTCCAAAAATGAACGTTTGCCACTTCCAGTGATCATTGCAACCAACGTTACCAAAACGCTCGTTGTCGCAATGGTAGTGCCACAGTTGGGATGAATTGCCAGTTGGGCTTCACCAGCTTGCAGCCGCAACAATGCATCTCCGACTGCGCGACGTAATGTGTATTCGTCCACATCGCCAAAGATCGTAAAGCCGAGCGGATCGCTCAACCCGGCCATCTGCGTGTGCGGAAGACGCTGCGTCAACATGTGAATCGTCGCATGTTCGATGGCATGATGTTGACGTGTACGATGGATAATGTCTGTTAAAAGTGAGTTCATTGCTTAGACTGCCGTTTCAGTTCTTCTAGTTGTGCTAATGCTTGTGCTAACGCCTCTTCGGCTTGATTCGCTCGATTTGCTTCGTTTGCTGCGCGCTGCGCTTCCTGTTGAGCATGTTGTGCTTCTTGCTTTGCACGTTCTTCTGCTTGGTTAGCGCGCTGTGCTTCTTGTTCGGCCCGTTGAACGGCAGCATCGGCATATTCGTTGATGTCTTCAAACTCAGGCATCAGGTGCATAAAGTGAGCTTTTGATCACCGTGTCTTCGTCAATGGTGCCTTTAGAAGTAAATTCAAAGATGACTGCGGGCACTGCGTTTTCTTCCCAAGTTTTAAAGGTGCGGCGGAAGCGGTTTTCGACACCTTTGACAACCATCACATCGGGCGCTTTACGTCGTCTTGGATCACCCTTTTTGTAATACATGAATATGTTGGCGGCGACCCAAATGTCGGGTGTCCTGTGGAAAATTGCATACAGCCAACCGTAAAGGCAAAGCATTGCGTGAACATGAATTCCTGTTTCCGCCATAGGTTCTTCATCGGATTCGGGGTAGTAGATCTCGGGTTCGGTGACCATTGGCAGAGTCGCCTCATGTTGACCTGCTCTGGATCGTTTGGCCTCAGGCCCTTTGCCTTTTGCCACAATTGCTTCCCCCTTGGGAACAAGTAGTGTTGTTGCCATAACGACCCATCCTTATTTCGTTCGCCTAACCACATTGTTCTGTAGAGGCGGCTCGCCACCGCCTCTACGAGTAGAACAAGAAACATGTTTGTTCTACTATTGTACCACAAAATCATCCAATCAGGGTTTTTGCGCGTGCCACAACTGCGTCAACTGTCAAACCTAATTCTTGATAAACCTGTTGATAGGGCGCACTTGCTCCAAATTGATCGATGCCGATCACGTCGCCGCGTGCTTTGTCGTTACCCACCCAGCGCTCCCAGCCAAAGGTCGTGCCCGCTTCGACGGCGAGCTTGCGCACACGCCCAGGCAGGATGCGTCGCTGGTAAGTTTCTGACTGCTTCTGGAAGAGTTCCCAACTGGGCAGGCTGACCACACGAACGCCGATGCCTTCGGCAACCAATTTCTGGGCCGCATCATAGGCAAGCTGGACTTCAGTTCCTGTGCCAATCAGAATGATCTGGACACCGTTCGGTGCATTTTCATAGAAGATGTAGCCACCTTTAGCGGCACCGCCAGCGGCCCCCATTCCGGGCTTGGACCGATCATAAACCGGTACGTTCTGGCGGCTGAAAATGAGCGCAGTAGGGCCACCCGTGTTCTTGATCGCTGCACGCCATGCCTCGGCCGTCTCGGGCGCATCGGCGGGGCGGATGACCGTCAGGTTAGGGACGGCACGCAATGCGGCAACTTGTTCGATCGGTTGGTGGGTCGGTCCATCTTCGCCGACACCAATGCTGTCGTGCGTGAGTACATAGATCACACGCAACCCCATCAATGCGGCCAGACGAATCGAGCCACGCATATAGTCGGAGAAGACAAGGAAGGTGCCACCGAAGGGAATCAAACCGCCATAGAGTGCCATTCCATTCAATGCTGCTGCCATTGCATGTTCGCGCACACCAAAGCGCATGTTGGGCGTGGCAAAGTTATTGGCCTGGATAAAGTCATAGCCGCTGATCGTGGTCTTGGTACTGCCTGCTAGATCCGCACTGCCGCCAATCAGGTTGGGAAGCACTTTGGCCAGTGCATTGATGGTTGGGCCGGAATAGTTGCGGGTTCCATCCGATTTTGTGCCCGCACCAAAGGCAGGCAGGGCTGCTTCCCAATTCTTTGGCAGCACACCAGATTGTAGCTGTTGAAATTCTGCTGCCTCGGCTTTGCATTTGCGACCGTACTTCTTCAAGAGCGCATTCCACTCTTCTTCTTGTGCCGCACCCTTGGGCACGGCTTGGCGGAAGAACGCTAGTACATCCTCAGGCACGTAGAAGCGTGGTTCCTTTGGCCAGCCGAGATTATCTTTGGCAGCATTGAGTTCATCATCGCCAAGGGGTTCACCGTGTGCCTTAGAGGTTCCCTGTTTGTTGGGCGCACCATAGCCGATGATCGTCTTACAGCCGATGATGCTCGGGCGTGGATCCTTCTGCGCTGCCACAATTGCTTCAGCCACAGCACTGCTGCTCATGCCATCGATCTTCTGTACGTGCCAGCCATAGGCTTCAAAACGTTCGGCCCAATCTTCGGTGTAGGAAGCATTAGCCATCGTATCCAGCGTTACGTCGTTGTCGTCGTAGAGGTAGATCATGTTGCCCAGTTTCAGATGGCCTGCCAAACTGGCCGCTTCGGCTGCGATCCCTTCCATTAGATCGCCGTCACTGACGATGGCGTAGATGTAATGGTTGATCAGATTCAGACCATCACGGTTATAACGTGCCGCATACCATTTTTCGGCCATTGCCATACCGACGCCAGTGGCGAAACCTTGACCGAGCGGACCTGTAGTTGTTTCGATGCCCTTCGCGTAGCCGTATTCGGGATGACCAGCAGCGGCGCTATGCAGTTGGCGAAAGCGCTTGATATCGTCAAGCGGAAAATCATAGCCGGTCAAATAGAGCAAGGAGTAGAGCAACATGGAACCGTGACCGGCGCTTAAGATGAAACGATCGCGGTTTGCCCACTTTGGGTTCTGTGGATTGTGGCGCAGGAAGCGAGTCCAGAGTGTCATTGCTGCGGTTGCCATGCCCATTGGCAAGCCAGGGTGGCCCGACTTGGCCTGTTGCACGGCATCGGCGGATAGAAAACGAATGGTATTGGCAGCCTTAGTTTCAAACGCTGGATCCATCGATGCAACGTCGGCTACGGCGGTATTTTTTGAGGTATTAAGTTGGGTAGCCATAAACGATCCTTATTTTAATTTGTTCATATTTGTAAACCGTATAGCAACTATTGTCCTCTGTTCGGGGTAGGTTGTCAACTGTCAATCGTCTAGTAATTGTATTGTTGACACAATCTCAGTCCACAAAAATCAGTAAAACAACCTACTCTCACAGTTTATTTCTCAGGAGCGAAGGAATTGGTAGGTAAAATCCGTTTCTTTATGTATGAGCCGTTTTTTGCTGCGAGAGATACAGAAAAGGATATATCACTTTCTAAGGGAATTCGGCTAGTGTCATTGCAAAAAATAACCGGTCCAATTCCCAAGCTGTTTGCAACGGCTCAAGCGATTTCATTCGAATCGTTTTTATTCTGAAATCGCCTAAGTAATTGTACGAGTCCATTTGGTGAGTACAACAAGTTCGAGTACGATTAACCTTTGTATTTGCAACATGCACCTTGCATCTTGCATCGACTTGAAGGAGTTATGATTGTGTCGAAGCTAAGTTCGAATCGACTGTTTAGGAAATTGTTAAGGTGGGGCATAGCAGGTAGCGTTTTGGGCGCAGGAATCACCTCTGCCGCAGTGGCTTACTCTCATTACGTGGAGCCATTTGACATTGAATTTGAGCGAATTCCAATTCGTTTGGCCAGGGCGCAAGGCAAACTGCCCAAGTCGGGACTCCGTATTCTACAGCTTTCCGATTCCCATTTTCATGGGGGAAAACGAACGCTGCGTGAGCGAATGAAGATTGAGACAGTTCGTCGCCTGACTGCCGATCTTGAGTATGATCTCCTGATCCACACTGGGGACTTTTGGCACGATAGCGAAGGGCTGGACAATGTACTTGCCTTGCTAGATGCCGTGCCCAAACCTCGACTGGGCAGCTTTGGTGTCTTTGGCAACCACGATTATGCTCATTTCGATATGGGGGTGGCCCCAAAGCGCATGTGGAAAACCTACAACGAGCGTGTGCCCCTAAAGGACCCAACGCCGATTCGCTTTATAAAACATGTTCTCAATTGGATTGTCTATTTCCGCAACACGCCTTTGGATGGCCCACCCACGCAATCGAATGATGCCAACGGGTTGCGTACCGTGCTTGAAGATTGGGGAATGCGGATTTTGCATAACGAGGCGATTCATCTGCAAGGATTGGTCGAAAATAATTCGGCAGTTAACCAATCCCGGACTGTCTGGCATACAAATGGACAAACCGTCAGCAATGGCTCGGTAGATTCACCAATACAGACCGCCATTGCTCACAGCTCAAAGGCCGCTTCGGAACCTGTCGAAATTTATCTAGCTGGCGTTGATGACTGGGCGATGGGGCGACCGAACATGGCCAAGGCGATTCGCGGTATCCCAACAGATGCGCCTTTGATTCTGTTGAGTCACAACCCCGATATCATTGAAGATGGCAATCTTAGCCGGGCTGATCTGGTGATCAGCGGGCATACCCACGGTGGACAATTGGTCGTGCCTTTCTGGGGTCCAGCGCATACTCAGAGCGCACAGCTAGGGCGACATGAAGTGGCAGGTTATACACGGCGCGGTAAGACTCAGATCTACATCTCACGCGGCATGGGTGAAGGCATTCCACTGCGTTTTATGGCGCATCCACAGATAACATTGATCACCATCAAGGAGTAATCATGCAATCTCGGTGCAGCATTGTATAATTGAGCACGGTATGAGTTTGTCACTTTGCGCTAGACTACGGTATGGTACTATCAGTAGCATTAATAACAACCACCCCACCCTAACCCTCCCCAACAAGGGAGGGAACTGTCACGAGTCAGATTTTGTTTGGTGGACAAAAAAGATAACAGTATCCGTCCCTTCACAGTCCCCTCCCTTAGCAGGGGAGGGTTAGGGTGGGGTCGACTCAACCATAATCAAAATAAAAGGAGAACGCATCATGGCATTTACATTGCCCGACTTACCCTATGCGGAAAATGCATTGGAGCCTCACATCGACGCACGTACGATGAACATTCACCGTACCAAGCACCACAATGCCTATGTCACCAATCTCAATAATGCCATTGCTGGCACCGAATGGGAAAGCAAGAGCATCGAAGAGATTTGTAAACGCATCAACGAAGTGCCAGAAAATATCCGCACGGCCGTACGTAACAACGGTGGCGGGCACTACAACCACAGCCTCTTCTGGCAAATCATGAGCCCGAATGCAGGCGGAGCGCCTAGTGGTAATTTGGGAAGCGCCATTAATGCTAAGTGGGGCAGCTTTGATGAATTCAAGGCCAAGTTCAAGGCGGCCGGTGTCGGTCGCTTTGGCAGTGGCTGGGCTTGGTTGGTTGCCAAGGCCGATGGTAGCCTCGATATTACCAGCACTCCCAATCAAGATAACCCGCTGATGAGTGGCGAAACCCCAATCCTTGGCTTGGATGTGTGGGAGCATGCCTACTACCTCAATTATCAAAACCTGCGCCCGAATTACATTGACGCCTGGTGGAATGTTGTAGATTGGAGCGCTGCTGAGAAGTTATACGCTGCGGCGAAGAAGTAATGGATCGCTGTCCATAAGCAAAAGGGCGTCAGTCACGTACATGTGACTGACGCCCTTTTGCTTATGGATCATAGTGAGGTCTCTAATGAATGGGTTTCTTTCTTGGCTACGCAATGTCTGGAGCGGAGGCGAAGAGGCTCCTACGTCGCGAATTGAACAGCGCCTATCGCCTTCTTCTGTTTCAACTTCGCTCAACTCAACTTGGGAGATTCCAGTGTTGCTCGTCCACTACTTCCCGCTGAAGAATGGACGTATTGATCGAGCAATTACGGGCGATGTAGACGAGCCGTTAGAACAGATCCGTCGTCACTGCACCCAAACAACCCAGCGGGTTGTTGAAGCATTGCAATCTGGTAGCACCTATCACGGTTACAAAGATCCCACAGCGCAGCCAAGCTTGCGCTACCCAATCATCGATAGCCTTGAATTTCTTGAGCCACTCCCAACCTGGCGTAAACCAGGACACCGCGTGCCGATGACCAACTACAACGCCATTCTCAACTACATCAATATTCGGGAGTGGGTAGTTGAGAAGGGGGTGAAAGAAGTGTGGATTTGGGGTTACCACGGCGGCGTGATCGATTTGTGGGAATCGAACATGGCAAGCCGCTGGGGTGATGTCAGCAACAGTGATCGAGACCCATCCGATCTGCCTGTGTTGGAGAAGAGCTATACTGTCTATCATTACAACTATCAGCGCGGCCCTTCTGAGGCGGTCGAGGATCACATGCATCAGTTTGAAGCTGTCTTTCGCCATCTCGATCCGGAACTGTTCTGGGACAGATTTGTCGGCAAGCTGGGAGAAGGACGCTGTGGATGGGCACATTATCCACCGAATGGCGTGCAAGATTATGATTGGCGCAACCCAAACTACGTCTGGACTGACATCGAAGATTGGCGACCTGAAGGAGGTGGGCAGAAGATCCGCATCAACTCGGGTCGCTGGAATCGAGACAGCCTGCAATGGTTTATCTACTGGATGCAGAATGTACCAGGCGCCAACAATGGATTGCACTACCGAGGCAGATCCTTAACCAACTGGTGGAATTTTATTGGTGATTGGGATACAATGATGGAAAAGAGGGTGGGATTGGTAGAATAGGAAGACAGTGAAACTATATTTTGTTTCACTGTCCCGAATACAATTACTGCTTCTGTCGTGGATCAAGCGCGTCGCGTAGGCCATCACCCATGAAGTTGATGCTAAGCACGGTGAGGAAGATCAAGGTGCCTGGTACCAACGCCAGCCAAGGGGCAGCCTGCAAATATTGACCACCATCGGTAACGAGGCGTCCCCAAGTGGGTGTATCGGGCGGAAAGCCAACGCCGAGGAAGGAGAGCACTGATTCGGTCAAGATTGCATTGCCAACTTCAATGCTAGCGGCGACAATGATCGGGCTCATGGCGTTGGGCAAGATGTGCTTGAACATGATCGATCTACGACTGACGCCAATATTGACCGCTGCCTCAACAAATTCCTTCTGCTTTAATGAAAGAAACGAAGCACGCACAATGCGTGCCGTTTGCATCCACGCCAAGCTACCGATCATCACCACCACAATAATAAAGATACCCCTTTCTTGACCGAGCGCTTTGGTGACTGGGTCGCGAAAGAGGTAGACAGTTAATAAGAGCAAGGGCAGTACAGGCAAAGAGAGAAATAGATCGGTAATTCGCATCAGAATTTGATCAATTTTGCCACCGAAGAACCCAGAAACTGCACCGATCACCGAGCCTACAGACACGGCAATCAACATCGCCACAAACCCTACCGCCAATGAAATGCGACCTCCAACAAAGGCACGTGCGAGCAGGTCGCGGCCCAAATCGTCGGATCCTAATATGTGACCACCAACCCCTGGTGCTGCCAACGTATAAACAAAATCCAAGGCTTGTGGGTCAGTCGTGTAGATATAGGGGCCAAGGTAGGAAGCAACCACGAAAAGAAACAATACGGTCATCCCAATCAAGGCAAACTTGTGCTTCCGATAGCGACGCATCGCATCACTCCATAGGGTGCGCGGCGGCTTTGTCAATTCTACTGAAATCGATTGGGGACGAACTGTTGCGCTCATCGTGGTCATAAAAACCTCATGAAACTACAATTTTTCAGCTTGTTACAACTTGACCAGCACTTCCTGGTTCAAGGGATAGATGACAGCACCTTGTAAGATCTCCTAGCTGGAAAAGTGCCAGTAAAGTCTTTCCTGTAGTTACGCTAGATTAATCATAACGTACTCTAGGATCCAGAATTCCGTATAAAATATCAGCGACTAAATTGAATGTCACCGTCAGAATTGCAAAAATGAAAGTCAACGCCATCACCACTGGGATGTCAGAGCTTTGCATTGAGGTGATCAGAAGTTGCCCGATGCCATTCACGCGAAAGAGATTTTCGGTGATGATTGCACCGCCAAAAATAGTAGGTACGCCCAATGCAATCAGCGTAACAACAGGAATTAAACTATTGCGTAGAATATGGCGGTAGATAACCAGACGCTCGGCTAAGCCCTTTGAACGTGCCGTACGTACATACTCAAGGGGAAGGTTGTCAAGCATGGAGGAACGCATAAAGCGTGTAGTTGCCGCCGTTTGCTGCACTACAAGTACCATTACAGGTAAGGTAAGCTGTTGCAAAAATGCTACAAATGAACTCCAATCCGTCACTTTCAATTCGCCGTCATAGACCATGCGAAACCAACCTAAACCAATGGCAAAGACAACGATCAGCAATTGCCCTGTAAAGAAAGAGGGTACCGAAGCACCAATAAAGGAAAAAAGGGTGCCAAATTGATCGAAAAGAGAATATTGTTTGACCGCTGAAAGAATACCGAAGGGAATTGCGATCAAAATTGCAATCACATAGGCCAGGCCAACGACCTGCAAGGTCTGTGGCAAACGTTGAAGAATCAAATCTGTTACAGGTGATTTAGAATTGAATGAAAAACCGAAGTTCCCTTGCGCCAACTGGTAAAGCCACTTGGCATAACGGATATACCAGGGTTGATCCAAGCCAAATTGGTGGCGAATCAATTGTCGGGTTGATTCGGGAATGGCGGGGTTTAATGCGAATTGTGCCAATGGATCGCCGGGTGCAAGCGCCAATATTGCATAGAGAATAAAGCTGATGATCAATAAGGTTGGGATAGCAAGCATCACACGCCGCAAAATATATTGACCCATTGACGAGAACCTCCTCTATCACAAAAAGTAATACCAATTGCGATTGCAAAGCAATGAATTTCCCTATAAACAGTGCTGAAATTCATGGCTTGCAGAGCGCAACTGGAATAACAATGCCGGAATTCAATGATTCCGGCATTGTTATTCTACTCACAATTATTTGCGCTTCCAGGTAGCAATGTTCCACAAGTTGGAGTCGAAGGTGTTGTACGTCACTCCTTCGAGGTTCTTGGTCTTGCCAGACGGGGTAGCGCGGTTGATCAACGGAATCAACCCCACGTCGTTGACGAGAATGTCGTTGAGCTGGATCGCCAACTCAGCACGCTTGGTCGGATTCAGTTCCTTGAGGTAGGTTGCGTAAAGGGCATCGTAGTCCTTATTGCACCAGCGACCATCGTTGCCGCCTTGCCAGCTATTTGCTTTGGAGTTGACCTTCGAGCATTGCCACCCACCCAAATAGCCTGTCGGATCGGGACTTTCAGGACCATTCGTGTACATTTGGATATCCACATACATCTTATTCAATGTATCGGGATTGCCTGGATCGCCACTAAAGAAGACGCCAGCGTCGATTGCCTTCAGGTCAACTGGGATGCCAATTTCAGCCAAATTTGCTTTGATGATGGCCTGTTCGCCTTGGCGCAGCGTGTTGATCGAAGTTGAGAAGCTCAATCTCATCGGTACGCCGTTGGCCTCGCGTGTGCCGTCACCGTCGCTATCCTTATAGCCAGCATCATCGAGCAACTTCTTGGCACCCTCAACATCGCGGTCGCACTTTGTGTTTTTGGAATCTAGCGGTGCGGGAACAACCAAAATGTTACAAGTTGGGACACCGGTAGGACCATACAATTGGTCGGCAATCGCTTGGCGGTCAATCGCCATATTGATGGCTTGGCGCACCTTGAGATCGGTCAGGAATGGGTGGGGTTGGTCCGGTTCGCTGCGCTTGTCGCCCAGGGCAGGATCGGGATTGGAGAAGTTGATGACGATACGTTCGACACCAAACGAACCACCAGCGACGGCATCACAGCCACCACCAGCGATAATCGGATCCAAAACTGCCTTTGGCAGTTGCAGGTTCCAGGAGTAATCGACTTCGCCTGTTGAACAGACGGCGTTGGCTGCTGATGTAGCATCGCCACCACCCTTGATTTCAACCGTGTCGAAGTAGACATTGGCTGCATCACGGAAGTTCTCATTGCGCACATAGGTTACCACATCGCCTGGTTTGAATTCCTTCAATTTCCAGGCATTGGTGCCAATCGGAGCAAGATTTGCTTTTTGGCATGCCGCATCTGTGATGGCGGCAGCACCAATACAATTGGCAAATTGAGCCTTCTGCAAGATATTGCCCTGTTGACCAACAAAGGAAGTATAGGCGTTGGCGTTTGGCTCTTTCCATGTCACCTTGACGGTGGTAGCATCTACCGCTTCTACGGTCCCGATCGGGTCGAAGTTGGCCTTTGTCGTACAAGCAGTTGCTGGATCGGCGCAGTATTGCCAGGTGAAGACGACATCATCTGCCGTTACATCGGTTCCGTCCGACCATTTTAGTCCTGGTTTCAACTTCCATGTGACGCTCGTCCCATCCTCAGCAATTCCTCCATTTTCCACAGTTGGAATTTCGGCTGCCAGATAAGGAACCAATCCATCATTCTGATCATAGCGAGCAAGCGGCTCCATGATCACATCTGCTGCGTCAAAATCTTTTGTGCCTGAAGCTTGATGTGGATTGAGGATCGTGGGTGCCTGCCAGTAAAGGATCTTCAAATCTTTGCCAGTACGTGCCGCAGGTGCAGCAGACGAAGCCGGTGCTGCAGCACCGCCACCAGTTTGCGCTGGCACACAAGCGGCCAGTGCCATGCTCAGCACCGATACCAATGTGAGGAATTTCAACAATGTGAATTTCCGATTCATGGATGGATACTCCTTTTTGAATGTTTTCTTGCTAAGAATCAACAACATTGTCTGGATATTTACCAACACCAACAACTCATCATGCTTTTTCTACATGGCTAAGGCAGAAGCAGAGCAAAAGGTATCATACTAGCTTCGAACCCACCATAGCGATGTACATGAAAGTTGATGTAGATAACTGATAGAAATGACACTTAAACATTGCACAACCTCTAAGACTTAAATTCTAAAGTAGATTGTGTGATGTTTAGCTAGTGTGTCTATAAGTAGAAAGGTAACTATTCTGGTTTTCGACCATCGTGAGTAATCGATGGAAGTAGTTGACGCAAAGCCTTGCGACTTAACTTCCACCTGAATAGTTACGTAGCATGTACACATTCGTTGTCGTACCGCTATCAAAAGCTTGCCAATTTATGTTCTGGCGCTGCCCCGGTAACGCTTTATCCTGCAAACAAGTTACAAGGAGGCAATTGTCAGCATTTATATCCGCACTGATACACTGACAGCGTAGCAATTTTCGATGAGAGGGTGCTTCGGTAGCAACGAATGATCCTAAGATGATGCTGAGAAATGGTACTACGAATGGTAGGAACTTGTCAAAGCCCCTTTTGCTGCTTAATCGACTTTTAAACTATACCTAGTGGAATGTCCGTTTACTTTTTAGAAATAGAATCAGCCTGCTTCTTCGCAAATAGTCACAATCTATTTCTAAAAATGAAGTAGGCGGACTACTAGATGGTGATAAACCAGTTCGAAGCGTGAAGCGAGTCTACCATCTACCTTAGACCTCGTCAAGCTGACGCTTTTGCTGGAAGGGACGGTGAGCGATAGCGCGTCAATGCATTGGCTACCTTCTCTGGTAAATTGCGGCAGCGACTCGTTAAAAACTCAAGAATCTGTTGGGCAGTTACATTGCTTTCAGTTGCCCTTTTGAGACTCCGTTGGCTAATTTGGAACCGATAATCAGGGTAACTCGTCTGCCATTGTGCAAATCGTTCGATGCGAAAGCGATCATCTAGTGGTGAGTTGACGGGCAAAACAATGGTGAAATCATCTTGTACAGTGATCGTTCTGCGTATGTTTTCACTTGGCTGTGGAACATCATGGCCAAGCCAGCGCGCCCCCCAACTGCTCAGCGATACCAGGTAATTATCGCCTGCCGAGGCTTCAGCCAAATCGATGGCTCCTAGCCAATGGAGAGGACCGCGAAAGAGAAAGCGCAGCAAGGCTCCTTCGACTGCGTCCCACTGTTCAAAGCCCTTGAGAAATTCCTGTGTGGTTGTGCTGCGGATATACCAAGTATCGTAGCGACCGGTTGGGCGTTGAAAATCGGCATCCGTCTTCTTGATGGCTTCGATGATGTCGTCGAGCGAATACCAGTTGCCAGGTTGTAGGCGGCCAATCATTTTGAGCAGCGTCGTGCGTGTCTGCAAGGGATCATTTTGCCAATTACCCGTTTCCGCACATTCCAACCCAGGCGTACGACAGAGATCGTTCCATTCTGCCGATTCGCGCCAGGCATCCCAGAGCATCTGACGCTGTTCGCTGCGATTCTTTTCCAAAAAGGCGCGCACGCGGTTGCCAGTGAGCAGAATCGTCCCTTGTTCACTGCGTCGTAACCAGCCTAGGCGATTGGCAATGTGCAGTAGAAGCGCCAATCGCACGTTTAAGTCAGTCGCCTTGTCGTCAAAGGGAATCTGAAAGCGCTGCACTAGCCGATCAATATCTTCTGGATGGGGACCAGTCGGGGTCAGGTGCAATTGTTCCGCCAAGAGAAAGCCGAGAAGTGTACCAGTATCTTCTAGAAAGCTGTCATCTGTCAGGATCGTGCGTGAGGCCGAAGGCGCGGGCACGATCGTTACAGGTAGCCCATTGTTCAGCGCACTGTTCTGCGGGTGGGGCAACCAGGGCGTAATATCGCTCGGCAGATAGATGACCAAGCGTGCATTCTGGCCAACTCCTTTAAAGCCACGACCGATCAGGCCGTTGTAATAGAGCAATTCCGCAACGCTTTCAGGATAGAGCCAAGGAGTCTCGCGTTCAAGCTTCGCCGGACCCATCTGTCGAATTCCGCCGAACTCGCGGCTAAATTGGGCTTCGGCAACTTCACCCTGTTCTTTTAGCAGCATTTCAATGGCCTGTTGCGTGTTCGGGGCCATATCTACCGCTTCCTGATAGGCCGATTGCACAGAGGCTGGATCCGTAATCTGCGCCGCCAATAGTTGAACTGCCTGTTGCCGATTGTCGGCAGCATCCAAAAATGCACCCCGCATTTCGGCTAGCACTTGCAGCAAGATATCGGGGTAATCCGTAAGCATCTGAGAGGTCGTTGGCATAGAGTTCAGGATTCTGGTGCAACGATACAAACAAAGTTCTAATAATGGCTGTGAAACTGTTTGCTCAAATAAACGTACTTTATGATAGTGATGATGCAATTGTTGAAACTCGACCGGCACATCAGAGAGTGCCGATCAGGTTGTTACGATTATAGTAACCTATATATTACCATAATCGAATACCCATAACTACACCGCTTAGGTTATTGTCATCACTGTAAAACGATGATAGGATACGCTAGAAAGAGTTGCACATCAAGATTGGTGTGTGTTGTAGGAGACAATGTACCAGTGAACGATTCAACATATCGTAATGAATCCGGCAGTTGGAATCCGCTTGCCATTTTTCGCGATGTTATTACAGCATGGCGCTTGCTGTGGGATCGGCGCGTGCCTTTCACATTAAAGATGCTTTTGCCGATCGCTGCGGCGATCTACTGGGTTTGGCCACTTGACCTGTTGCCCGGCTTACTCTTTGATGATATTGCCATTCTGCTTTTGGCCCTGCGTGCCTTTGTGCAATTGGCACCCCAAGAGGCTGTCAGAAGTGCTAGAAATCCATCCGCCAGCAATGAGCCAGTAATAGATACGACCTGGCGAAGAGTTGACTAACCTGCGGTTCGCATTGCCACTGCAGTTCTTTAATGCTTTTTTGATCCGCAAAACTCTGGTTCGCATTCAGAGCTTACTATGAAGTGATTCATGAGTACCCCTATTCAATCTGATTTTTCGATTCTCGAAGTCGCAAGCCATTTGCAGGCACCACCCGATTTGCTGCGGCAGTGGAGCAAGCGCTTTGCTGCCTTACTGAGCAGTGGCGCTATGAGTGACGCGCCGCGTTTTACGATGGCGGACGTAACAACCTTGCTTTCGATTCAAAAGTGGATTGAAGAAGGCTTGACCGACGAACAGATTATGCAACGGATGACGCCGAAGCGGATTCAGATTGTCAACGAAGAGAGTTTTGCCCTGTCGCCTCAGCAAGGGCGGCAGTTGGCAGAAGATGGTACAAATCTTACCAATGCAGTCGGTGACCTGCTCAGTACGATTGCTAGCAGCCAACAGACGGTACTCAACAGCCAAAACACCGTGCGTGAGATGGTCAACGTCGTCGTGCAGGATAATTTTAACCTCAAAGAGGAAAATCGCAAGCTACGGGAACGCATTCTCGAGATTGAACGAGATTTGACTGAATATCAGCGCAAAGAAGAGACACGTCGTGAACGCAGTGAAAGCCGGATGCGTGCCCTTGAAGGAACAGTTTCCGCCCTCCAACAGCAGGTTGCTCAGCTTGTACAAATGCAGCGCCAAAGTCAAATGGTCCCGCGCCGTCGGGGATGGTGGTAAGTTAAAGTGAGACAGTAAGACAGTGAATCAGTTTCGTACTGTCCTACTGTCTCACTTTTTCACGCTGTCACTGCCTCTTGTTGGCGCACATCCACATCGCTGACCTGTCCATCCTGTAGATGATAGACAATATCTACATATTCTTCGGCTAATCCGTCATGGGTTGCCATCAGCATGGTGATGTTGCGCTCGCGAACGAGGCGGCGGAAAAGTCCCAAAACCTCACGTCCGGTCTTGCTATCGAGGTCGCCGGTGGGTTCGTCCGCAATGATGATCTGCGGATGATTGGCTAAGGCACGCGCAATCGCTACACGTTGCTGTTGACCACCGGAGAGTTCATAGGGCCGATGATCGCTCCATTTGCTCAGACCAACTAGTTCTAATACCTCGTCGGTGCGTTTGTTGCGTTCCTTGGTCCCCACGCCATTGAGGCGTAACATCAATTCGACATTCTCAAAGGCTGAAAGTACAGGTAGCAATCCAAGCGACTGAAAGATAAATCCCACATTTTTGCGTCGCCAGGTGGTTAGTTTGCCCTCATTCCAACCTGCAATCTCCTCGCCGAGGATGCGCACCGAGCCCAAGCTTGGCTGGTCTAAACCGCCAATACAGTTGAGCAAGGTTGTTTTGCCACTACCGGAACGTCCCTTTAAAGCGACAAATTGTCCAACGGGAATCTTTAGGTTAATGCCACGCAGCGCATGAACTTCCTGGCTGCCAAGCCGATAGATACGTTTCAGTTCAACAGTTTCGATTGCGTAAGTTGTCTGCGTCACGGTCAATTCTTCTTTCGTAGGCCCAGCTTATTCAAAAGGCCGCCTGTTGGGGCGTTTGTCTCTTCCACTTGCGAGGGTGTTGGTTTGGTGGGAATGGTCTTCTCGTTACCCTGGCGTGTGCTAGGACGGATTAAGATTCCCTCTTCGGTGACCTCCAAGCGCGCACGGCCACGAATGTTGAGTTGTTCCAAATACTCTTGCGGCACATGGAGACGACCTGCACGATCTACGACCACCAACTCCTCAAGTGCAACTGGTTGGTCGGCATGTGCTGTCCCATTTTCAGATTGATCAGCGTTTTCGCCAGTAGTTCCGTCGCCATTGAGATCGTCGTTGCTTCGGGCTGGCACAAATTGGCGCATGGTCTCGCTGGCGAGCATGCCATCACGGATGGCTACGACCCGTTCTACTTGGCGCGCGACACCAGGATCATGGCTGACAATGACCGTGGTAACACCAAGCTCTTTGCTCAAATAGCGGAACGTATCATAAATCGCCGCTGCTGTAGTTGAGTCTACTTCGCCTGTCGGTTCATCGGCCAGCAACAAGGGCGGATTGTTGGACAATGCAACTGCAATCGCCACGCGCTGCTGTTCACCGCCAGAAAGTTCGGATAGATAGTGCCGCTTACGCTGCCCCAAACCGACTAGTTCCAGCAATTCATCTGCCCGTTTTTTGCGATTGCCGGCGATCCCAGCCAGGGTCATCGGTAACATCACATTGTCAATGGCATTGAGATAGGGAACAAGGTTGCGTGCGCTCTGTTGCCAGACAAAGCCCACTTTCTCGCGGCGATATTTGTTGAGCTGGCTGTCGGATAAGCGAAGCAGATCGATACTGTCCACCCGAAGTCGCCCTGCGGAGGGACGATCTAGCCCACCCAAGATATTCATGAGCGTGGTTTTACCGCTACCGCTTGAACCTACAATTGCAATCAGTTCGCCCTTTTCAACGGAAAGATTTAGCTCACGCAACGCTACTTGTTCAAGACCCGCAACTTTGAAGATCTTGACAATGCCATCACAAAGGATAAAAGGTTCGCTCATACCTATTAATATGCACCCTTACTACGCAAAACAGCAAAAACTGTCTTAAACAAGATTTGCAGATCGAGCCAGAGCGAATAGTTCTGGATATAGTAGATGTCCTGTTCCGTGTGCAGGTGCATCAAATTATCACCCCGCCCGTTGACTTGCCACCAGCCGGTCATGCCTTGTGGCACTGCCAGACGCTTGCGCTGCCACGGCTCATATTGCGCCACGACCCACGGTAATTCAGGGCGTGGCCCAACCAGACTCATCTCGCCGCGGAAGACATTAATCAACTGTGGCAACTCATCAATACTCGTGCGCCGCAGAAAGCGTCCAGTTCGAGTGATTCGAGGATCGTCTGCTCGCTTATGAATGAGGTTGCCGTTTTCATCCACTTGATTGATCTGCTCTTGAATCTTATCTGCATTGACCACCATCGAGCGAAACTTGACCATGCGGAAGAGTTTGCCGTTTTCACCAACACGTTCTGCATTGTAGAAGATCGGTCCGCCATCTTCCAGTTTGATCGCAATTGCAGCTCCAATCGTAAGTGGCAAGGTCAAAATCAAGCCAAGGCTCGAAGCGACGACATCAAACAGGCGTTTCATCAAACGCTGGAATTCATCAATGGCTGGGTCACGCAATCCGATCAGCGGAATGCCACCGAGTGTCTCCACCGTTGCTCCGAAATAAGAGAGCCCAAAGTAATCGGGAATCACGCGAATATGGACAGGTAATGTGTGCATATGCGTTACCAGATTCACCAGCGAGCTATGTTCACTGGCCGGAAGTGCAATCAATACTTCGTCAATCTTCTTTTCGCGCACAACTCGGTTGATCTGTTCCAAACCACCTAACACGGGTAATGATAGAACTGTTTGTCCATGCAGCTCTTTGTTACAATCCAAAAAGCCCATGAAAGTGACTCCTGGCCACTGCTGGCGCTGAAATTCACCCACGATACTTTGTCCGATTTCACCTGCTCCCACCACCAGAATCTTGGCAACTCGATTTGGATCATCACGGTGGAGGCGGTGCCAAATACGAAGCAAGCTGCGATAACCAAGCAAGCCAACCAAGGCAGTTGCACAAAAATAGACATAGGTTAGACGAGCGAGGTCTAGGTTGGCAAAGTACAGTACACCTGCCAACGAGAGAGCCGCCAAAATGTGGGCAATAACGACATGCTGAAATTCGTCTATCCAACGCACTACCTGCCGGGGCGAATAGACTGATTGTACAATAAAACTCATCAGCCAAATCACACCGATTGTTACATACAGATGCCAAGAAGGAATATAGCCCCAAATTGCCATCAGTTTTACGTCAAGCGTCTGACCCAACGGCAGCCTCATGCGCGCATAAGTGGCCAGCGCAAACGAGAGCTGGATCACGATGATGTCGGCAAACAGCAGAATTGCCATGTAGTTTGTGCTAAAACGTTTGAACATAGCTGCACCTGAATTGAGACAATGATAGGACGACAAGAGCACAGCGCGGCTCGAAGCTATCTTTATGTTAATAAATAATACGGTGTTTTCTGTAAATCTAAAAGTTTTAAGGTCAAGCGCAGGCTTACTGATCGGAATTGTTTGTTACTGCACGCTTGTTTTCCTCTGCCTTGAGGAATAGTAATGTGATAAGAGCGAACAGAACCCACGGGAAAAATGCAATCTTCGAGATCCAAGTGGCTGCATCGAGTAACCCATGCACCAGCATGGCAACCAAACTCCCAAGCGTACCCGCAGCCAGCATCCACTCGTAGGATTGTCTGGGAAAGGTACGTAAGGTGCGCCATAACATCGCAAAGAGCGTGAATAGAATTGCACAATATGCCACCAATCCCCCTACACCTAGATCGACGCCGATCTGTAGGAAAAGGTTATGGGCATGTGGATAGCCTTCGATAGAAACTTGTAGCGGATAAAGTAGAGGGATCACCGTTGTAAAAGTGCCAAAGCCAATGCCAGTAAAAGGAAAATCGTAAATTGCATTGACAGATTGGGTCCAGATGTCAATTCTGCCTGCCCAACCACTGAGCGAACCATCAGAACTGAGTAGATCTAGCACATTGGCCACACCTAGTTGTACGACTACTCCAGCAGCGATCACCAACAAGATCGGCGTCGCATAAAGCAAGCGAGGCCAGCGTAAAATCATGACCAATGGTAGGGCAACTACCATAGCTAAATAGGCTCCACGGCTTTGTGTTAAGACCAGAATCGCCAACAGGATGAAGAACAAGAGTGTAGCTGTAATCCGTTGATATCGTTTTATCTGGTATTGAAGAAGTAGCGCAAAGAGTATTGGCAACAAAAGCGCAAGGATGCTGGCCAGTATGTTGGCATGAATCGTTTCGCCAATATTCAAATGAAGTGCACGAAATTGATCGTAGAGTGGTAAATAAAAGAGACGAAATTCAACTTTCCAGTAGACGATGGGCAATGCTGCTATGCATAGCAAACTTCCGCCTAGAAGGAATATCCAGGTGAGCAAGTCTGGCTTGGAATGAGCGAAGGGCCAACGTAATAATGCATGGTAGAAGGCAATCCCCCAAAGCACATAA
>JAXLWB010000025.1:0-138612 GCA_046328715.1 Caldilineaceae bacterium
GACTTCGACAGGCTCAGTCACCGGGCTATATGTTCCAGCGGCTAGGGTTAATCCCCGGTGCTTCATTGGCCATGTTGGCTGGGCGGTTGGGCACGTTAAAATCAAAGTTACTGGTGTTGAGGCTCTTAAACAGAGGGCGCACATGGGGCGGCAGGGTGGCCAGCTTCTCCGGCTCCCAATCCGGCACCTCAACAATCGGCGGCGCCCAGGTCGGACGGTAAGCGATCGCCAACAGGCGGCGGTCTTCTGTGCTACGGTTGGGATAGTTAGCATGGAAGATCCCTTGGTGGATAATCGCCGCCGAGCCCGCCGGGCAGCAGACCATGACCGATTCGGGATGAGTCAAGTAACGCTTATAGGGATTGCCGTCGCTGTGCAACGAAAGATGGGAATGGGGCAGCACCAGCAGAGGTGCTTTGGCGGGCGTAAGTTCATCGAGATACCACAAGACGCGCACGAGTTTGGGTGCGCTGGCTTGCATCCCGAAAATTTTCGACCCATAGGGCTGGGCATCGGTGTGGATGGCGATGCCTGGATGGCCGGGGCGCGAGAGCGCAAAGACACACGAGGTTACCACCAGTTCGTCGCCAAAGAGCGTTTCCAAAAAGCTGGTGATGGTGGGGTTGGCGATCAAGTCAATCGCGTGGGGCGAGTTCGACCATTGGACATTGCTATGTCCGCGCTGGTTTTCGCTGTAATCGGTGGCAATGGTCGGCAAACGATCCAACTCCTCCTTAATCGCGGCCACCTGGTCGCTATCCAGGAGAGACGGAAATAAGACAAAGCCTTCGATCTCCAGGTGTTTGATGCGTTGTGCAGTTGTAAAGCCAGACCAATCGGTTTTGTCAAGGGTCGCCGGGTATTCGGCGGGTCGGTTTTCCATACATTTACCTCCTTCACAAAGCGTATATGCAAGGCAGCTTTCCATGACTGCCAGTCGCCACAGACAATGAAAATCTCACACAAAGGCACAAAGTTTTGCTTTTCTCTGCGATCTTTGCGTCTCTGCGAGAAATATTTTCAGGGCAGCCTAGATCGTGGGGTAGTGCTCTCCTCATGCCGCCGGTTGATGAATGGGCAGCAATCCAGATCGGTACTCCGCTTCCCACAAGTTGACCGTCTCTTCGATAAACTGTTCGGGCGCAGTTTTGATGCCGTGGGCTTTTGCCAGTTCGGGAATCCAGCGCTTGCCATAGGCAACATGGGTGCGTTCGTCAGCCATGTCATAGCTGATGTACTGGACGGAAAGGACATCGTTCAAGCCTTGATAGGCTTTGATGCTCTCATGGCGATAAGGGAAGGCATGAACCTCGTTGCCCATAGTCAACAGGGTGTATTGCGTAGCGGGATCATATTGACTGCGCCATTCGTAGATACGGGTATTCTGCGGCACACTGGTAAAGTCGAGATTGTGCTGTGCCATCCATTCGATGCCCAGCTTGCAATGACGTGTCTCATCATAAAGATGACGGGCGCTGTCGTAGGTGAATTCCCACGGCATTTGCGGCGAACGGAAGATAATATTGGCGACGGTTTCGGCGGCCAGCATCTCCTGGCTGTAGTTTTCAAATTCCAATTGGCGGCGGAGCAGCACGTCGGGTTCACGCATCACCTGTCCAGCTTTGCGGTTGACCAGGGGAAAGCGCCTATCACGCGCTGCCTGGGTTGCCAGCGTAAAGGGGGTGCGGCTGGACGGCGGTGGCGGTGGGGTGGCACGTTCATCATGACCTGTAACACCACCTGTCGCCGCCAGTAAGCCAGCGATATACTGCTCCCACTCTCCAACCGGGTGATTTGCCAGGGTTGCTTCAGCCCAATGCAGATGCTCATCTTCGTCGACCAGAATATGTTTGAAGGCATAGCGTGTGGGTGCATCGGGATTGGCAAAGGTCTGGGTTTGATGCCAACGATATGCATTCACCAACGCTGGTTTGATCACGCGGAAAAGTCCAGCCAGCAGATCGCAGGCATTGGGCGCATGCAGCGCTTCAGCCATCAACCGTTCCAGCGCATCATCGTCCGGTGGGCGAAAGGCGGGAGTTTGGATCTCGCGCAACCGTTGATAGAGATGCTGTACATGTTGGGCATCCTCCCACAGCAGACGCCCCATGTCGAGCTTCCATTCCATTTGGGCGGTGGCTGGCAACCAACCTGCCAGGATGCGGACGATCTCATACTCGATAAAGCGATAGCGGTTCAACAGACGTTTGTTGGTTTCAAATTCAATCATCGTGGACTCTCCAAAGTTACGACTCCTGCCAGGTAAAAATCACTCCCAGCATCGACTTTTCGCGAGCGTAAGCCATTTCATAGGCTTTGGCCATTTCGCTGTAATGAAAGCGGTGGGTGATCAGCCGTTTGGGTTCCAACCGCCCATCTGCCATCAGCGAGAGGACATGAGCGGCGTTGCGGTCAGCCGTGTAATGATCGGCGGTCAAGAGCGGATCGCTGCTGGCATTCGGATAGAGGTACCCGGCCGGTCCAGAGACGGCAATCAGCGAGATGCCCTTGATGTAAAAATATTGCATCGAAAGTGGGTTGAAATCAAGCGCCTCTTCACCGCGTCCTAACAGGCTGACAATCGACAGCCGACCATTCGGACGCACCATTTCGACCGCTGCGCGATAGGCCGGCCAGGGATTGGCAGTCAGCACCACCAGATCGATGCCTTGCCCGTCGGTGAACTGATTCAGCTTGGCCTGTAAATCGGGGTCATCAAAGAGCAGTGCCTGGTGTGCGCCCATTTGCCGCGCCATCTCTAAGCGCAACGGGCTATTGCCGATCGCCACCACCCGCCCGCCAAAAAGTGGAGCAATCGCCACTGCGCCCAGGCCCAACACACCCAACCCGACCACCGCCACATTTTCGCCTGCTTTGAAATGCGCCTTGTGATAACAATGGGCGCTGAGGGCGTAGAGATGCGCCCAGACGGCGTCTTCGTCAGCTACCCCGTCGGGCACTTTGACCAAGCTGGCCGACTCGTTGGTGATATATTCCGACTGGTGCGGCTGACGGGTGACGATGCGGTCGCCGACTTTGACGCGCCGCACTGCGCTGCCTACTGCTTGCACGATGCCCAGATTGCTATCCCCCACCCAGCGCGGATAGTCGGGCGCACCCGGCACCTGTTCTGCGCCCTCGTAGTTGCCGCGATCCGTGCCAATTTTGAGGGCGGAGATACGGGTTTTGACCCAAATCTCATCGGGCTGCAAGTGACTGGTGATGAGTGGCTGTTCTTCAATGCGCAAATCACGGGGGCCGTGGAGAATGGCAATTTTCATGCGACCTCGTTTCTGTTAAAGAAGGGTTTGGCTCATTCAGAACTTACGCAAGACGCCGGTTTCTACTGTAGCACAAGATATTTTCTTGTGCGGGGTGTAACCGGCAAGAGGAACAAGAAGCTATCTTGTTCTACAAAATGCACACTCGTCTTGCGTAAGTCCTATCATTGTTTGAAACGTAGCGCCCGTCCTGGCAAGCGTGCTGGTAGATCAGTCACGGGTTGGCTGTTGCGGATGATGGGAACGCCGTTGACGAGCACCTGTTCTACGCCGACCGAGAGTTGGTGAGGCTGTTGAAAGGTCGCCCGATCCCGAATTTCAGCGGCGTCAAAGACGACCAGATCGGCGAACCAGCCCTCGCGCACCAGCCCGCGCTGAGTCAAGCCAAAGCGCTCGGCAGGGTGTGCGCTAAGTTTGTAGACCGCGTCCTCCAGCGAAAAGAGTTTGCGGTCGCGCACACACGGCCCCAGAATGCGCGGCGCAGAACCATATTGGCGCGGATGAATCACACTCTCCGGCTGAAAGATGCCATCGGTGCCGAGCATGAAGCAGGGATGTTGCAAAAAGGGATCGACCCGTTCATCAGCCCCGTGATTGAAGACGAGCAGTACCGCCAGATTTTCCTCGATCAACAGGTTGCAGAGAGCGTCGGCAGGCGGCAGTTTGACAGCAGCGATGTATTCAGCCAGTGTCTTGCCCTGATAGACCGAGTTTGCTTTGCTCAGCACCCAGGCGATATGGATCGAGTCAAAGTCAGCGGAGTCGTTCTCCAGACCCCGTGCACAACGGGCGCGGATCATTGGGTCGCTTAGTTTATGGATCACTGCCAGCGGGCCGTCGCGCCAAGCCTCGTAGGGCAGCAAATAGTTCAGCATGGTCGAGCCGGGCATATAAGGATAGACATCAAACGAAAATGAGACTTCATTGCGGGCGACTGTATCGACATAGCGCAGGAGCTCGTCGGTCTCTTGCGGAGTGGCACCTTTGAAGTGCGAGATGTGAACGGGTACGCCCGCCCGCCGCCCAATTTCGACCGCTTCTTTGAGTGCGGTCAGAGTGCCTCGTTTGTAGCGCATATGGGTAGCGTACAAGCCACCAACCCGCGCCATCGGCTCGCAGGCAGCCGCCAGTTCATCGGTCGTCGCCCAGCATTGCGAAATGTAATCCAGCCCGCTCGACAAGCCAACTGCGCCCGCCGCCATGCCCCGCTCCACCTCGGCGCGGATGTTCTGCATCTGATAATCATCAACCGCCGCATCGCCAAAGCCACAGACCAGCGAACGCACATTGGCGTAGGGCAGATGGGCGATGCTGTTTTGCACATTCGTCCCATCGAGCAACGCCATGTAATCCGCCAGGCTCTGCCAGCCACGATACTCCTCGAAGCGCAAGCCATCCAGCGAGCGCAAATAGTAGATCCATTCGTAGGCCGTCTGTGCGTTGACCGGCGCATACGAGATACCATCGGCCATGATCACTTCGGTTGTAAAACCCTGGCTGGTTTTGGAAAGGTTGTGGGGTTGGTTGAGTAGCCAGCCATCGGCGTGGTTGTGGACATCGACAAAGCCGGGCGCGACGATCTTGCCCGTCACATCGATCACCTGCTGCGCCGCCACCTCGTCCAAGCGTCCAATCTGGGCAATACGATCTCCCAGAATGCCCACATCCGCCTGATAGCGGGGCGTTTTTGTGCCATCAATCACCGTACCATTTTTGAGGATGAGATCAAACATAAGCGTAAAAAATGTCCTTAATGATTGTGTGAGAAAGCGCCTGTTTAAGGGAGTTTCAACAGGCGGCGAGCGTTGTCACCCAGAATCAGGCGTTTGTCCGCATCCGAAATTTGGGCAGTGATGATCTTGCCCAGTTGCGGGCGTGGGTCCATCAATGGCTGATCCGAACCAAAGAGTACCCGGTCGACCCCGGCTTTGTGCACCAACTCTTCAATCACGCCAGGGGTGCGAAAGGTGGAGCAGGTCTCCAGGTAGACGTTGGGGTGCGCTTGGGCGGCGGCAATCGCTTCGGCGCGTGCTTCGGGCAGATTGCCGCTGTGACCAGCCACAAAGTTAGCATCGGGATAGAGTGGCGCAATATCTTGTAGGAAACGGGGGCGGTTTTGGCGCAGATGGTCGGTATGAAAGATCACCGCCAGCTTGCGTTCGTGGGCAAATTGGTAAATGGGGTGCCATTCAGGTCGGTTGAACTCCCAGGGAGTATAGGGGGGATAGAGTTTGATAGCGACAAAGTGCAATTCGTCAATGGCGCGCGCCAGTTCCGGCACCATCCGGTCGGGCATGGTGGGTGAAACATAGGCAAAGCCTACAAAGCGGTCGGGGTGTTGGGCAATAAAGCGGGCGGCCAGGTTATTGCCGGTTGTGCCATCGGGGTGAAAGAT
Organism: Caldilineaceae bacterium; assembly: GCA_046328715.1. Taxonomy (GTDB): domain Bacteria; phylum Chloroflexota; class Anaerolineae; order Caldilineales; family Caldilineaceae; genus JAXLWB01. The sequence goes on from JAXLWB010000025.1 coordinate 5,677, forward strand.
CTGGAACAGACAGGCAATATCGATGCCGGCCCGATCCATAGCGTGCAACATCAGCGCCGGGTCATCCTTCATGCCATAGAGATCCCAGCGCCCTACATGCCCATGAAAATCAATAACCTTGATGCCCTCAATCATGGCCGCCCTCCCCTTGCAAGATCCGTTCCAAATTGCCCGCACAAATCAACGCCAGTTCTTCGTCGTTCAGGCGCGTATGATGCAAATAAAAGAGCATCGGCCCCATGGCAAAGCGCCAATACCACGAACCATAGACCAGCCGTTGGGCACCAAAGCGATCACACAGCGCCTCAAACTCACCAATCGGTTCGTAGCGGCTCAATTCCAGATAGCTATTGGGTAGCGTCTGCAACAAAGGTCGCACCCAGAGGGCATGGCTATAATGGGCACCGACCAGCACAGTCACCAGCTTGGGATAGGCTTGCAAAGTAGTGACTAGCTCGTCCAGGTTGGCTTCCTGCAGCGGAATCCAGAGTGGGATGCGTCGCTCACTCAGCCAGCTCAGCAATTCGTCATAGGCCCACGGGCGGAAGGGCAGCCCCACCACCTTGCTCTCAAAAAGGCGCACTGAGCGCACCTGCCCCTGACGGTGCAACGCCTCGATCTGCGCCAACGAATCCTGGGTCGGCATAACCAGCCATTGTGGCTCCAGACGCCCATCGTCGCCCAGCCAATCTTGTAAATAGCGATTGCCGTCAAGCGGGCTGATGCTTTCGGCTTGCGCATGGTAGATAAGGGCGCGTCCCACCCCATGCCGATCCATCTCCGCCAACAGTCCCGCCCGGTTGCGACAGGGAGAGGGTTCATCATAAAGGTCGCCCACGCGCACATTGGCGTCAAAGACGGGGACGCGTGCAGTAAAACGTAACGAAGGCATGAACAGTCGCAATCCTTTCGAGAAACAACAACGACGCCCAAAGGGCACACGGAAAGGAACGAAGGGTCACACGGCATTTTTCGTTTATTTCTCTATTCGTTGTTGTCTAGTGTCTGAGTAGTTACCGCTTATGCTTGATTTACCCGCAGCCGTGCCCAGCGAATGTGCGTGATGCTGGCGTAGGTACACCACCAACTGGCATAGAGATCGCCCTCCTGCGTGGTGCAAAGGGTCGGGGCACCAAAGGCGATGGTGTCATGGCTGCGCGGGTATTTGTCGGGCGAACTGATGCCCAGGTGTGTCCAGCCGGTCGCATCCCAAACCCGCACCTGATTTTCGAGATCCCAGCTTTGCCCCAGATCGGGGGAGAGCGCCAGCATAAAGCCAGGTTGTTCTGCCTCGCGCAGGGTGTAGATGGCCGCTAAGGTGCCGTCCGGCAATTGCGCAGGCCAGTTGGTTTGGCCGGGCAAGCGGGTCGCTTGAGGCATCGGCCAATCTTCGGCGTTGGCATCTGTAACTGAGCAATGGATCGGCAAGTTGATCGGCCCCTTGTCCGGCTGCGTCATGTCGGCGGCCCAATAGACGGTGAAAAGACGGTCATCATGGAGGCGGATCGTCTTGCCATGCCAAAAGCCTTTGCCAATCGCCGCGCCATCCGCCATCACCTGCATTTCGCTCCAGGTGCGCCCGCGGTCAGCCGAGGTCATCGCCAGCATGACGGGCTTGTAGGGGCGGTCGTCGTTGTAGCCGTGCCAGCGGTCAAAGGTCGCCAGCCAGTGACCATTAGCCAGTTCGGTAATGGTGCTGGCTGGAGTGGCAACCAACCCCGACGGAAGCTTGATCGGCTGCGGCCCCGCCCAGGTGTGACCGTGATCATTCGAGGTGAAGAAGATCGGCTCGTTGTCGATCAGCCCACCGCTGGGGCTAAACATCTGCTGGTCTGGAACAGAACGGTCGGCACGAAAGGCAAAGACCAGCAGCGTGCCATCGCTCAAGCGTGAGAGAAAGCCGTCATGATAGGAGTAGGGGCGGTCGTCGCCTGCTTTGTCGTACAAAAAGCCCTGCAACTGCCAGGTGACGCCACCATCAAACGAGCGGGTGAGGGCGATATTCTGGTTGGCGGCATACATGCCATCCCCGCGATTAAAGGTCGCCAGCCATTCCTGCCCAGCAATCTGCACCGGGTGCGAATGCGAGGCAAAGACATGATAGTGTGCCGGGTCAGGGTTGATGTAGAGGATGCCGCTATCGACAAGGTCTAATTTTTTCATGTTTACTCACTCTCTCATCCTTGAAAGGTGTGAGTCCCTCCAAGATCATGTGCGACGCACTGGCGTCAAGAGCCTGGATCGATCCACACCATTGCGCCAGTGCGACGCACGTACTCACACTTTCCATCTACGCATCAGCCCACCCGCCAGCGCGTTGCAGCGGCGTGGGTGATGCCATCTGGCCCAGTGAACCAGTAGCAGGTAAAGAGCGATCCATCAGCAAATTGCACGGTGATCGGGTAGCCGAGATCGGAGCCGCCCCGCCCCGGCTCATGGCCTACGGCATTATGCCAGAGTGATGAGACTGTGCCGCCGTCATCGCGCAGAATGATCGGATGGGCGCTGTCCCAGGTGCGCCCATCGTCGTTGCTCAACACCGCTCGAATCCCCATTGGCTCCCAACGATAGGTAACGCAGCAGAGCAGCCGCCCATCGTGCAGGCGCAGAAGGTGGGGCGGATAGCCCTTGATCGTCGTCGCCAATGGCTGCGACCAGGTGCGCCCGCCATCTTCCGACCAGCTTTCCAGCAAATAGCCCTCGGTCAGCTTGCCCTTGGCAGCATGACGCATCAGCGCCAGCACACGCCCCGGCGCAACTTCGATCAGCCCCACTTCATCGCCATCCACGCCCGCAATGCTGGAGGACATGGGGATCAGCCGCCAATCCTCCCTATTTGTGTGGGATTCGGGATTGCTGCGAAAAATAAAAGTTTGGCCACGACTGTAGTCGGGATTGCGCCCATAAACCGGCAACAGGATCGCTCCATCGCTCAGCTGCACCCAGCGCGGAAAGGAGGTTAGCCAGCTAAAGCCGGGTACGTGCCACACACGGCGCTGCCAGGTGCGCCCCTGGTCGCCAGAACGTTGGAAAAAAAGTTTGGGCATCCCCACCACAACTTCCTCACCGCGCAAATTAGGATGTTCGCGCACCGAAAGTCCCAGCGCTTCGGCCTCGGCTCGGCGCGCCGTGGGCCACGTTTCAAAACCGACGGTGCCCGCAGCCACATAGGACCCATCGGGCAGCACATCGGCAAAGCGGTCGTAACATTCGCGCACGTTGCTGGCAGGCCAGCTAAAGGGAATCGTCGGGTCGTCGCTCTCCTGAAACGTTGCGCCCTGATCGCTGGAGACGAGGACGACGCGCTTGTCCAACCCGTAGTGGTCGGCAAAGGGAGAGACCAAGGCCAATACTGCCAGTCGCCCATCTGCTAACAAGCGCGGCACCGGGCCGATGACATAGTGGTCAGGACGTTTGTAGAGAATGCTATGCTGCATGGTTCGATCTACTTTGCTCTGAATGAGAAGCGGAATTTCCCCAACCGATTTTCGAGAAGCAAAATTCCGCTTCTCATTGCAACCGCAGTTTACTTTACTGATTGGGGATATTCAATCTTGATGGTATCAAACTCGATCACGCCACTGGGCAGATAGGCGTAGTCGGGCTGGTAGTCGCGATGGGTGCGCAAGTAGTCGCGCTGTTCATAGGGCGCATCCAGCGGCACAACGTTGAGCGGGAAGAGAACGATGATCAGGTCACAGTTGACGTCCCGCAGCGCATCGCCAATATCGCCGTAGTTATAGAGATCCAGCCGATCATGGCGTCCGCCTGCGCAGACCCATTGCGCCGGATCATCAGATAGCTGCAACGTCTGCTCACTCCAATCGGGTGTGACCGTCAACGATTGCCCCGTGAGGACAAAGTTGGGGCGGATCTTTCCCACATCAGCCTGCACCCACAGAGTGAGCTTCGCCCCTTTCAGATCGACATTGCCCCGTAGCCGCACCATCATGCGTGCATTGGTCAGATTGCGATCCTTGTTGTCTGCCAGAAAGCGATTGACGCCCACAGCCGCCGCAATCTCCGAGGTGTAGTAGGTAGGATGGGTGTAGAGATAGGTGAGTAAGTGCAGATACCCTGCACCAGGCGGGCTGTGATTGGGATCGACGCGCCAGGGACCACGCGTGATCAAAACGCCATCTTTCAATTCGGGCAGGTGTGATCCCGTGCCCCAGGCGCACCAGCCGCCAGGGCCGTTGTCAAAGGTTTCAAGATAGGGTGTACGATCCATCGTTCAAAGCCGGAGAGTCACGATTGGTTACTGGTATGTTGGTATACAAACTATAACGCTTTGTAACCGGCTTGTCAACGCAACATTTCAACTCGGGTGTATCTCAAAAGAGGGTTGAAGCATCAGAGCCCCGCACGTCAGTAAGGGGCCGCGCCTTCCCTTACTGACGTGCGGGGCTCTGATTAGATGCTTTGTGTCGAAAAACAAACCTGGGTAAAAAGCTCTGGCACATGCGAATCCCAAACGCCGTGCGGACTCCAAGCCCAGCCGCCTGAATCTTGGCTCGGCGGGGCTGCTTTGTATTGGTTAAAGCGTGAGAAATCCATTCGCCATACATCACCATGACGTGGCGGTAAGGCCCGCCCATCTGGCGCAGCGAGGGAACGAAAGCCCTGCCAGGGTAGCGCCAATTCTACCGTCCAGCCACGATCCCGGTCTTGGTTATTGTTGAGTGTGCCATCGACATGCACTGCACTGCGTAATCCCGGAAAATCCCAATTCCAGTAACCGATCCTCCTGCCGCGAGGGTGTGGTTGAAAGCCAACTCCATCAAAGGGGCGCACACCTGTCCGGTTGCGATCAAACGCTGGCTGCTGAGCATAACCAGCCCGTTCAAAGGCTTCTTCCCAAACAAAGAAAACCTCATAGATCGTACCAAGGGCATTGATCTCCAATTCGTAGTAGGCATCTTGCCCGGCGACAAACAACTCGACATCGTTGTTTTCATAGATCAGCGCATCACGTTCGGTCAAGGTCGCCTCGACAAACGGCTCTTCGATCCAATAGCCAACGTAGAGATGGTCGTCATCCCACAAAACGGCGGCCCGTGTATCATGAATTGCTGGTTGTCCGCTAATGAGATCGGCAAAACGGGGTGAGCGCGGTGCCCGCTGCCAACAAGCATCGTCTAAGCGGCCATCAATCTGCGGCGGCGTATTGACCCGATAGGCAGTGTACTGGGCAATCGCAGATTGTGGCCAGGGGAAAGGCCAACTACGCATTTCTGTCATGGTTGTATGGAACCTCCGGTGATTGTTACTCAAAGACTAAACCCACGTGGCAACGGCTGGGCAACCGCAAGAGTGTGCCCCTAAGCAGCATGATAATGCAATCGATGCCTAGTAGTAGCCTGAACTTTTGATTTTTGCAAATAGCGGTGTGGACATCCTTAAAATTGGCCTTGGTAGTTGGAGAGCGCTCCGCTGGCAAATGGCGGGCACAGAAAATCGATAGGTGGCTGAATTTTGACCAAACGATACCAATACAGCTAGAATCACGCTTCTGTGACGATACGCTGCAACCATCCACAAGCGCTGGCAATGCTCATTGAAGGGTTAAAAGAGATGGAAGACAAGATTCAAGCGTTCCGACCGCCATTGGTGACGGCGACCGGCATTATTTTGGGGTTTATGTTGAACTTCGCTGCTTCCTGGGTGAAGACAGAAAGTCCGCTCGGCGACGGCTTGGCCTATTTTGTGGGGATCTGTGTGTTAATTGGCACCGGCTGCCTGATTGCAACGCTATATCGTATTCTGCGCTTTAGCTACCCACGTGATCGGGCAGAGCAATATTACAACCGCACCTTATTATTGTTCATTAGTGGCCTCAGCATCGCTTTCTTCGGTGTCTTCATTGATATGTCCGTTCATTTCATGATTGAGTAGAAACGCACTGACGCTCCAAACTGATAGCTGCATATTTGTACAAAGTGTAAGGTAAACGTTCTCGGCACGGAGCGCACGGTTTCTGTACAACCAAGAACGTTCTGCGCCGTGCCGAGGACGTGCTAGTCGCTTACACGTTCAAGAGATGAGCCATCATCCTTAAAAGTATGCTTAAGATGGTTGTATTCATGCCGCCTAACTCCCTATCCGGTCGGATCTACAGATAGTAAATTCATCAAATCTTTGCTGCACAGGTAGAGCAATATTGATCTACTCCCGTTAGTTTTAAGAATTCACGCTTATGCATACAGCCGTATTATCACTCCTCAAGATCTAACCGCAACCAGCTCAACCCTTTCATTTTTCCCAAAACTGACAAAAGTCAAAGATTTTCTATGGCGTCGGTGCTATGCTTTCCCCATTGTGCCAGCGCAGCTCTAATCAGCTAAACTACAGGCGAGGAAAATTTCATGGAAATCACAAAAGATACGCGTGTCTCGGATCTTCTGGAAGAGTATGGCGATATTGCCGAGGTTATGGAGATGTTTGGGATAACACGGGTGGGTAGGTTTTCAGTACGCAAACTGCTAACCAAAGCCTTGACCGTAGAACGAGCAGCCTTCGTTCACCGCGTACCCTTGAACCAATTTTTGGAAATTCTGAACAAGGCAATTGCAGCCAAAACGCAGTCACTCGCAGTCAAAGGAACAACAGAAAAGTGAGGTAGGATTATGCATATTTTCAATCTCAACCAACTCGCAAAGTTCGACGACGCAAAACCTACTGTACAGGTTATTGCCCGTTCGGGCCACGCCCGCCAGGTGCTCTTCTCGTTGCGCACCGGTCAGGGTTTGCGCGAACATAGCACCAGCAGCCAAATCGCCGTACAGGTTATTGCTGGGGAGTTGACCTTCACGGCAAACGACGAAAGCCAACGTTTGACAGCAGGACAGTTACTCTTGTTGGAAGCCAATCTAGCGCATAGCTTGCAAGCGGAAAAAGATACAGTGATGCTTTTGACACTGACGCCCGACCCGCAACGTCATTCCCTGGCGGCTGAACTCTTTGACCAGATCGAATCACTGGTTGAGTCATAAAGGTTTACCATGTCTACCATCTCTGTAACGCATATTCATTCACAAAAGTGGCTGCTGCGCATCCTCCTTTTCTCTTTGTTACTGCTCTTCTTTAGCATTCCTCATACGCTAGAAGATTTTGCCACGGGAGAGCCAGCTAAGCAAGGAGTCCCAGCACCGTTGCTGTCATTGGTTGTCTCAGCGATCTTTACCCTGCAAGCAGTTGGACTCTACTGGCTTGGGCAAGGCAAACGGCGTGGCATTGTAGCACATATCATCATTGGTCTATTTTGGCCGATCGCCTCTGGTGTGGCACAACTTCCCACCATCATGACAGGGGAGCCTTATCGATTTGGGGCGATTTCTATCCTCTATGTGGCGGGCATGATCGTGGTGGGTTTGCTTCTTTGTGCTTCTGCCCTCATGGCATTGATCAAAGGTAGACCGAAACTAGCTACGTCTTGACGGCAACAGCCGAGACAGCTAATGAAAACTACCGTTTGATTTTATCTCGATCCGCTCGATGCCTGTGTAAATATTAAAGGTCTTCCCGCGCAAAAAACCAATCAGCGTGATGCCAAATTGCTCTGCTACTTCCAATGCCAGCGAACTGGGGGCAGAGATTGCACAGAAGATTGGCGACCCTGCCACGGCGCACTTTTGCAGCAACTCGTAGCTTGCCCGCCCACTGACCATGATCACTTTATCGTGAAAGGGCAATTGTCGATTGAGTACCCCCCAGCCGATCAACTTGTCGAGTGCGTTGTGACGACCGACATCTTCGCGTAGGGCGAGCAGATCGCCCTTTGCATCGAAGAGCGCCGCGGCGTGCAGTCCGCCTGTGCTCTCGAATAGTTGCTGGGCCTGGCGCAGTTTGTCAGGCAATTGCGTAAAAAAATTGGGCGGCAATTGGGGACCTTCTGGTAGCGGTGGCAACTTACGTTGGGCAAGTTCTTCAAGCATGGTCGTGCCGCAGATACCACAGGCACTGTTGGTGAAAAAGTGGCGTTCTAGTTGAGGAAGTTGGGGAAGTGCGGATGTCGCAAGCTGTACACGCAGCGAGTTATACTCTTGCTGACCACCGTCCACACAGTAGGTCATCTGCACAATGGCGTGCTTGTCGTGGATAATGCCTTCATTGTAAAGAAAACCAGCCGCTAGCTCATAGTCGTTGCCTGGCGTGCGCATCGTGATTGCCAGGGTGCGCTGCTCCTCGCCCGCTCGTAACAGAATCTCCAGCGGTTCCTCGCCTGCCAGCAAATCCTGTTTGCGCCGTACGACGCCCTCTTCTACTGCCCAGATCCGTCGTTTCTGTTTGTTTGAGCGAGGCATAAAACTCCAGTGGGCAGTGAGACAGCAAGTCAGTGAGACAGTGAATCAGTGACTTACTGTCCCACTGCCTTTACAAAGGTTCCACCCGTACCGGGCAGACCTTCAACTCTGCGGTGTGCGTGTTCGGGTCGTAGCCCGAGCCGGTGAGAATATTGACGGGGGTGTTGGCAAAGCTGAAGCTGGCAAAGACGGTGCCTTTGGGCGAGCGTGGCGTCGCTTTCACCTTAATTTGGATGGTGCCGCGGCGGCTGCTCAATTTGGCCCAGCCGCCATCCTGCAAGCCCCATGCCTGCACGTTTTCGGGGTTAATCTCCAGGTACTCCTCGGGTTGGAAGTAGTCAATACCGGCTGAGCGACCAGTTTGGGTGCGTGTGTGATAATTTTGCAGCCGTCGCCCCGTTGTCAACCAGACTGGATAGGATTCATCTACGACTTCAGCTGGATCACGATAGCCAATCACCCGGAAGAGTGCGCGTCCATTGGTAAAGCCATCTTCGTGCAGACGGGGTGTACCCGGATGGCCCTTGTAGGGCACCGGCCATTGGTATTGACCATCGTCGATCATCTCCCAATCGACGCCCGCATAGATCGGCGCAATGCTGCACAGTTCGTTAAAGACTTCCTTGGCCGAGTCATACTCAAAACCGGGGATGCCGATACGATTGGCCAGCGCACTCAGAATCCACCAATCTGGTTTGGCTTCGCCGGGCGGTTCGACCGCAGCGCGCACCCGTTGGATACGACGTTCAGTATTGGTGAAGGTACCATCGGTCTCGCCCCAAGCCGTAGCTGGTAGGACCACATGCGCCAACTGTGCCGTCTCGGTCAGGAAGATGTCGATCACAACCAGATGGTCGAGGCTACGCAGGGCATGTTCACCATGTAAACGGTCTGGGTCGGAAACGACTGTATTCTCGCCGTCGATCAACATGGCGTGGATGCCGTTGCCGCACATTTCCAGCGCAGTTACTTTGGTCAAGCCGCGATCCGGATCCATCGTACGCCCGTAGAGCCCTTCAAACTTGGCCCGATTCTCCGGCACAGTAACCGTCTGATAGCCAGGATATTCGCTGGGTGCGGCACCCGCATCGCCCGCGCCCTGAATGTTGTTCTGTCCACGCAGCGGATTGATCCCAGCCCCCTCGCGCCCGATGTTGCCAGTCAACAGCGCCAGGTTGCTCAGGCTTTGCACATTGTCCACACCACAGATGTGTTCGGTGATACCCAAGGTATAGTAGATCGAGGCGGCATCCGCTTGTGCGTACCAGATCGCAGCAGTTTCGATGTCCTTAGCCAGCACGCCTGTGATGCTCTCTGCCCATTCTGGCGTGAACTTCTTTACATGTTCGATATAATCGCCGATGCCAGTGGTCCGGGTGGCGACAAATTCTTCATCGACCAGCCCTTCACGCACGATGACATGCGCCATGCCAAGAAGCAGCGCCACATCGGTGCCGACGCGCAGAGGCAAATAGAGATCCGCCATCTCGGCCAGTTTGATACGCCGCGGATCGGCGACAATCAGTTTGGCCCCGCGTGCCAACGCCTTTTTCATGCGCGTCGCTGCCACCGGATGACATTCGGTCATGTTGGTGCCAATGCAAAAGTAAACATCCGCCTTTTCCAGATCGGAAAGTGGATTTGACATGGCACCGCGCCCAATCGTTGTCGCCAGACCGGCGACGGTAGGAGCGTGTCAAGCACGGCTGCAATTGTCGACGTTGTGCGTCCCCCAACCTGCACGAATTAGCTTTTGCAGCAGATAATCGGCTTCGGTAGGAGTGCGTCCACTGGCAATGCCATAAATCGCCTGGCGGCCATAGGTTTCGGCTACCTTATTAAAGCCATCGGCGGCCACCTGCAACGCTTCCTCCCAAGTCGTCTCGTGCAATTTGCCATCGCTGCGGCGGACAAGCGGCTGGGTCAGCCGATCGGGATGATGGACATAATCGTAGGCAAATTGCCCCTTGACACAAAGTGCGCCCAGGTTCGCCGGGCCATCCATCGCTGGTTGGATGCCCAGAATGCGGTTGTCCTTGCTCAGAATATCAACCGAGCAGCCCACACCACAATAACCGCAGACCGAGCGGGTCTTCTTGACGCCCGCCGCTTGCAGTGGAATTTCACGGTAATCTCGAATGGAGGTCATATTCTCACTCCTATCTACCTTACTGACTCACTAAACCGAATTGCCTTCTTGTCTGCCAACGCCCCCGTCGGGCAGGTTTGTACGCACTGACCACAAAAGGTACAGGAAGAATCGCGCAGTTGTTGCTCGAACTCAGTCGTAATCTGGGTGTGAAAGCCACGATTCATGATGCTGATGGCATAGTCACCCTCCTGCTCGGCGCAGACACGGACGCAACGATAGCAGGAGATGCAAAGATCGTAGTCACGCAGCAGGAAGGGATTCTTGTCGTCGAGCCGGCTGTGACCGGACTTTGCGCCCTGAAAACGTCCACAGTTGGCCTCGTAACGTTCAACCAGGATCGATAACTCCTGGGAGGCGATGCTGCGCAATGGGCTGACTTCCAACTCACGATTTTCGGAGACGACCATTTCCAGCAGCGTTTTGCGGAACTTCTCGACCCATTCGCTATTGGTCTTGATCTCCATGTTGTTGGTCGCCAGCGTGGTGCAAGCAGCCACTGGGTTCTTGCTGCCTTTCATCTCCACCACACAGAGACGGCAGGAGCCAAAGGGCTTCAAGCGCGGGTCGTAACAGAGCGTAGGGATAAACTTCCCATTGCGCTGCGCAATCTCATAAATAGTTTCACCTGACGTAAAGGCGACCATTTCGCCGTCCAGAGTGATCATTGGGATGATGGTTTCTACAGTCAAAAGGTGTATCCTTTGCAACAATTGAATTTCATGCAGCAACAAGCATTTCAGTCTGCAACAAAGCAATTGGAACCGTTTCTGCCACAGAGGGTGAGTAGGTTGAAACCAACAGAATTGAGCTGACAGGAGGCTTGCGAAGAATCTCCAGCGCTAGCTCGCGTAGTTCACCTGATAGTTCTGCTAAGCCAGACAACGGCAGGCTTCGTACACCCATTTCCGTAGGTTGGGCCAGATATGAGTAATCAAAAATTGTGACACCGACCGCCTGACGTGCTTGCTTATCAACCCGCAAGAGCAGATGATCATTTAATGCGATACCAGTTGCTTTCTTACCAGGCATAAAGGTGATATAGAGAGTGTCTGCCGCTTCATCATACTTAAAAGTTGCTTCAGTCATCATCTCACCCGATTTCCTTTTGGTAAGCAGTAACAATATAGTTATTGGCTACTGGCCGGCCTTCTTCGTTTTCGCGAAGGCGAAACAGAACGATTGCTACAATGTGCGTATTGTTCTCCAAAAGATAGTCAAATGCTTTGCTGTACTCGTACTTTTGTGGCTGGACCGGAACCTGTCTGCGTCTTCCCTGTCGGATCGTTTCTTTAAGCTCTTCCTCAAAATCCTCCATTTCAGGGTGACCGTCATTTTCGGTAATATGGCCCCAGCGTTCCTGGGTTAAATAGACAGGATTGCCCAGCCGATCAAATACCCGCCAACGTACACCATCCGCCATAGCAACTTTCCCTTACCTACCTTTGACCTGCCCTGGAAAGTGCATTAGTAAACTCTCCACAACCAACGGTGCAGCCATACCGAGGCCACAGGCGCTGACTGCTTTCATGGTGGCGCTAAGGTCGTTGACCTCTTCTAGCCAAAGATCCCACTCCTGTGGGCCTTGCCCATCCAATCGCTCTGTCAAGCGTTGGGTGCCGATGCGACAGGGGAAACATTTGCCACAGGACTCGTGAGCGAAGAACTCCATCGCATTGCGAGCAACCGCCACCATGTCCCGACTATCATCGAAGACAATCATACCCGCAGCACCGAGCATCGATCCGTAACTTCGGATACTTGGCTCATCAATGGTGGCACTGTCAACCTGTTCCGCTGAGAGAAAACCGCCGGAAATACCCGCCATAGTCACCGCCTGCAACTTGCGACCTGGCAATGGACCACCCGCCCATTCGTAAATCAACGTGCGCAAAGGCAAACCAAAGGGTACTTCGTAATTACCTGGACGCTGTACATCACCGGAGAGGCTGATGACTTTGGTGCCTGCGTGGTCGCCACGCCCGAGACTGATGTACCATTCGGGTTCATGGCGCATGATCTGAGCGGCGGCGGCTAAGGTCTCAACATTGTTGACTGCGGTCGGCAGATTTTCAAAGCCGTGGGTGACGGGGAAAGGCGGACGGTTGCGCGGGAAGGGGTGCTTGCCTTCCAGGCTGTTAAGCAGTGAACCTTCTTCACCGCAGATGTAGGCCCCGGCACCGCGCCGGATCGATAGTTCAAAGTTGAAGTCAGTGCCAAGAATCCGCTCGCCTAGCAGATTGGCAGCATACGCTTCATCAATCGCAGCCTGTACGCTGGCCAACGTTTCGGGATATTCGTAACGCAGATAGAGAAAGCCACGCCTTGCACCGGTAGCATAGGCGGCAATCGTCATCCCTTCAATCACGGCGAAGGAGTCGTAGTCCAGTACGGCGCGATCTTTGAAACAGCCTGGCTCGCCTTCATCAGCGTTACAGACAATCGTCTTGGGGGATCCAGCAGCTTCGGCCACGGCTTTCCACTTCAGGCCAGTAGGGAAACCTGCGCCGCCTCGTCCTGTCAATCGGCTGACACGGATGTGCTCAATCACGTCCAGGGGTTGCATCTGGGTCACCGCTCGGGTTAAACCTTCATAGCCGCCTGTCGCGTAATAGCCTGCCAGCGTATTGCGTTCTGGTTGGCGAATGAAGGCGAAGATGCACTCTTCGATTCCCCCTGGATTGGGGGGTGGTAAGGGCGTCGGCTTGCGACTGAGCCTACCTGTCGCATCACCCACCCATTGTTCGTGACCAATCAACACTGGAATTGGCTCGTCACAGCGACCAGCACAGGGCATCGGTGTAGCACCACGATCATCCAGGTTGTTGAGCAGTTGCTCGGCGCCGTGCAGTGAACAAACCGGTCCAGTACAGACGCGTGGCTGCTGCATCCCGCCTTGTTCACGGGCAAAATGATGGTAGAAGGTCACCGTACCAAAGAGATCGGCCAGCGGCTGACGCAACCCCTTGGCGATGGCGCGCAGTGCAGATTCCGAGAGATAGCCATCACGGTCATGAAACGCATGGAGCACGCCCAACAACGGAGCGTCCTGATTGCGCCATTGTTCGACAATCTCTTGGTCGGTCAGTTCTCGGTAAAATCGATTCAAGGTCATCGTTGACTCTTTGGTAATTAGCACTAAATGATTCTATACGGATCGTTGTATCACGATTCGTACAAAAAACAGCATGGAATGTTCTACGATGGGTAGATGGTAGTGTGTGCAGCAGATTGTACCCTTGAATGCATACAGTTGTCGAGTCATGGTTGATACTGAAACAGATCCACTCGCTCTTTCACCGGCTTTCTTTGATTCATCAAAAACTTGACATGCTTTTCCCGTGCGTGTTAGTGTCAATACAATGGTGAGTCCTGAAGGGTGAAGGTATTGTGAATGGGTAGCATACAAGACGATTTTGGAAGTTTGATACGTAGCAAGGGCTTTCGGCTGACACCGCAACGGCAGATCATCTTGAATGCGCTGCGAGAGTTGGGCAAACATGCTACGCCCGAAGAAGTCTACGAACGAGTTCAGCACAAAAGCAGTGCCATTAATCGTGCCACGGTCTATCGTACCTTAGACTTTTTGTTAAAGCTTGGTTTAGTAACCACAGCGCATCTGCATGAGAACAAGGTCGTCTATGAAGTGGCGGGAACAACGCCTCATCATCATTTGGTGTGCCAACAGTGCCAAATGGTAAAAGTAATTGAGCATGAGCAGATCGCCCCCTTCTTTCAGCGACTTGAAGCAGAAACAGATTTCACGATCCTAACGGACCATCTTGTGCTCTTTGGACTGTGTCCCCACTGTCGGCAGCAACACATAGCATGACAAGATGACAAATCCTGGAATTGCAGAATTCGGGTAATTGTGTAATCCCTTTATCTTGTTATCTTGTCTCTTTCCCTTTCCTCAAAACTCGTTTTTCCTCCTGCAATTGTAAGAAGCCAACTATCTATTGCAACTCTTTGCAATTACAATACGTCCGCAATAACTTTATAGATAGCAAGAAGACAGGGCGTCAAGGATAGTTGCAGGTACATCCCGTTGCGAGTCGCCCCAAACCCGGAGGAGAAAACAATGCATATTCCAGATGGTTATTTAAGCCCATCCACCTGCGGCACACTCTATGTGGCGGCTGCGCCCTTTTGGTACGTGGCGCTACGCAAGGTGCAACGACTACTGAGCACCCGACTTGTACCGCTGATTGCGGTCTTTGCGGCCTTTTCCTTTGTCATTATGATGTTCAATCTGCCATTGCCAGGCGGCACAACCGGTCACGCGGTGGGGATGGGCATTGCAGCGATTGTACTGGGACCGTGGGGTTCGATGTTGGCGGTCTCCGTCGCCCTCCTGATTCAGGCACTCTTTTTTGGCGACGGCGGAATCACTGCCTTTGGGGCAAATTGTTTCAACATGGCGATCGTTGGATCGTTTGTTGCCTATTGGACCTATCGCCTGATTGCGGGCAAGACTGCGCTGACGTCGCAACGGCGGATTGTGGCGGGAGCCTTGGCGGGCTATCTGGCCATCAATGTTGCAGCGCTGTTGGCTGCAATCGAATTTGGCATTCAGCCAATGCTTTTTACTGATGCTTCTGGGGCTCCGCTCTATGCACCCTACGCCCTGCACATCGCCCTTCCCGCCATGATGATCGGCCACTTAACGATCGCCGGATTGGCCGAGTTGGTGATCACAGGTGGGCTTATTGCCTATTTGCAGCGCGCCGATGTCGGGTTGCTCAAGGCCACGGCTCCTGGTGCCATGGAGAGCGACGACGAACTCGAAGAAGTGGCACGCAAGGGGGGGTGGAGCGCAACACGCCCACTCTGGATTGGCCTGGCTGTTTTAATGATCGGAACACCGCTTGGACTTTTGGCTGCGGGAACAGCTTGGGGCGAATGGGGAGCAGAAGATTTCGCCAGTGCGACAGGCAGAGCAGAAATCGCGGCGGCGTCGGGCGGTGTTGCACCTGCTGCGGCACCTGTGGGACTAACCAAGCTCTCTTCTTTCTGGACAGCGCCCATCCCCGATTATGCGCCTTCGTTTATGCAGAGTGAAAGTTTCGGCTACATCATGTCGGCGCTGTTGGGTGTAGGGCTGATCATTTTGGCTTTCCTAATCGTGAGTTGGTTATTGTCAGGGCGCAAACAGGTCGTAGAACAGTAGAGCGCAACTATTCGGATAAGGAAAATAATCGTGGCACAACTGACCACTGATTTACCGTTGACAACTCAGCGTATGACTCATCAGCGCCGAACAACCTTTATTGAACGTACTGTACACAGCTTGGCCGATGCGTTCGAGCAGACCCTCTTTGCCGAAGAGATCGCCAATACAGCGGGCCTCTTGCAACGGCTTGACCCCCGAGTCAAGGTCGTTGGCCTTCTTCTCTTGGTGGTTGTCACAGCCACGGCGCACTCATTGCCAGTGATTGTGGCACTCTTTGGCGTCGCTCTTCTATTGGCACAGCTTTCGCAGGTGCCGATCCAACATCTGGCCACAAGAGTCTGGCTTGGGGTTCTCTTCTTTACCGGTGCAATTGCACTGCCAGCCATTTTCGTCACACCCGGCGATCTACTCTACCGTCTCCCCCTGCTGAACTGGCCAATCACAGCACAGGGGTTGAAGGCAGCGCTCTATCTCTTCACGCGCGTCGAAACGGCAACAACCTTTTCGGTGCTGCTCGTGCTCTGCACCCCATGGATGCATGTGCTGAAGGCGCTACGGGTGCTGCGCGTGCCTGTGGTCGCAGTGGTGATTTTAGGCATTACCTACCGCTACATCTTTGTGTTGCTGCAAACCGCCTCGGATATGTTTGAATCGCGTCAGAGCCGCATGGTAGGCAAATTGGAGGGTTCTGATCAGCGACGGTTGGCGGCTGCAAGCGTCGGTGTGCTGCTGGGCAAGAGCATCCAACTGAGCAACGATGTCTACCTAGCCATGCTTTCCCGTGGCTACCGGGGCGAGGTCTACACCCTGGACGATTTTAAAGCGAAAGCCTACGATGGTTGGGCGCTGGCAGGTTTTGTCTTGATCGCTGGGCTGGCCCTTTGGTTGGGGCGGTAGATAAAAATAGAGATTGGGAGATTCAGAGATTGAAGCAATAATCTCCCAATCTCCCAATCTCCAATCTCGGTTTTGGATATGAACGATCTCGTCTACAATATCAAAAATATCTCGTACCGCTACAACAGTGAAGTTGCAGCACTAAACGATGTGAGCTTTAGCGTTGCCCGCGGCAGTCGTGTGGCGATTATGGGAGCCAACGGCTCCGGCAAATCAACTTTGCTGCGGATTTTGGATGGACTCTACTTTCCTGACAAGGGAACCGTGCAGGTCTTTGGCGAAAACCTAAACGAAGAACATCTGCAAGACGAAGCGTTTGCCTTTCGCTTTCGCCAACGGGTGGCGCTTGTCTTTCAAAACCCGGATGTACAACTTTTTAACCCGACCGTCTTCGACGAGATTGCCTTCGGACCGCTGCAAATGCGCTGGCCCAAGGAGCAGATTCGCCAAAAGGTTGACGAGATGCTAAACCTCTTTGAAATCAAGCATCTTAAAGATCGCTCACCCCATCGACTTTCGGGCGGCGAAAAGAAGCGAGTGGCGCTGGCTTCGGTCCTGATTCTCGACCCGGAAGTACTGCTAATGGACGAGCCCACTGCGGCACTCGACCCCAAAAGTCAAAGTATGGTGATCGATTTTCTCTCCGGTTGGGCCAACAGTGGTAAGACAGTCATCACCACGACCCACGATTTGAGCAGTGTCGCTGAGATTGCCGACCACTGCCTAATCTTTCAACGGGGCAAATTAGTCACCCAAGGTGCGCCCACAGCGATCCTGAGCGATACTACCCTACTGGAACAGACCAACTTGATCCACGCTCATCGGCATTCCCACGACAGTCAAGGTGTCCACAGCCACCCACACTTGCATGTAGGGCATGAACATCCGCACGAAGCAAAAATATAGGCAGCTAGGGAGATGAGGAGATAAGGAGAGTAACATTGGCATGTCTCCTTACCTCCCCACCTCCCTAGCGCCCCATTTTACTGCGTAAAAACTCCACACACCCTGGTGTCTGCGCCTCGGTTAGACTGTGCAGGATGATTGCCCCCTGAAAGCCGGACTGGCGCAAAAGGTAGAGATAGAGGTCATAATCGAGCAAGCCGGTTCCAGCCGCGTCGTGACCGGCCTCACCATCCTGGCTGATATCCTTGGCATGAGCGAGAACGATGTCGTTGCCCAGCAGCTCAAAGGCTTCGTGTAAAATCTCCTTCATCTGGGGCAGTTCACCGGTGTGAAAGAGATTGGCTCCATCGATGACAACTTTGAGATGAGGCGAACGAATTTCATCAAGCAGACGACGGGCACGCTGAGCAGAGTCAACTACATTGCTCACTTCGGGTTCAAAGGCTAAGGTAACACCCGATTCCTCGGCGTAACTCACTGCCTCTTGCATAGAGCGAATCATCTCCTGCCAAGTCGCTTCCGACTGATTCTGAGGATGGCTACGCCACATGTTTTCAGCATTGCAGGTG
Source organism: Caldilineaceae bacterium (assembly GCA_046328715.1). Classification (GTDB taxonomy): domain Bacteria; phylum Chloroflexota; class Anaerolineae; order Caldilineales; family Caldilineaceae; genus JAXLWB01. Next base: position 23,674 of record JAXLWB010000025.1, read on the forward strand.
CCTGTCGAGAGGGTGATGATCGACGTGCCCAATCTCCGGCAAACTTGACATGACGTGCGTAGACTACGCATTCCGGACTGACGCTGTTGCAGATCAGGATGAATTATGTTGAAGGTGCCAGAGAGGGCAGACATTTCAATGCTGCGCTGCTGCAACTCGCTGCGGATCCTCACCACATCCTCGGGCGCAACCGCTTCCGGCATGATTGGGAGACCGGCGCAGGACATGTTGAACTGAACACTGTGCAACCCAGCCGCCACCACTGCGTCGAGCACCCCACCGAGCGTGGGTCGTTCAAAGGTCTTGGAAAAAATGCCAATTTGCATAGATTACACCTCACCACTCACATCAGCCAGCCGTACTAGTTGACCACTTTCGGCTGAACGGGCAATCGCCACCAAAGCCCGCATCGCTGCCAGCCCATCGTCGATGTTCGCCCCTTGCTGTGGAGCGCCCTCTAAAATCGTCGCTGCAAAGCCTTCAATTTGCAGCTTATAGCTATACGAATCTTCCCCCAAAGGTCGATGGAATTGACGATCCTTGGTCGAAAAACATTCGACTTCGCTCGATTTGTGATACCAGGGCAGATAACCTCTCGCCTTGATGCTGCCATGTTCGCCAAAGATCTGAAAACCTTCTTCAAAATCGCCCCGAATCGGGATAATCAGGTCAAGATGGCCCAAACTACCATCGGCAAAATCAACTGCCACAAACCAGCAATAAGAGTCGAAACGCTGAATAAAACGGGCCTGCACTTGTACCATCTCACCCACCAAGAAGCGCGCCGTATCGACCAAGTGGCTGCCATGGGTGAGCATAAAGTAGCGCTGTTTGTCTGCTTTGGGATTACCAGGCGGCTTGCGCGCTTGGCTGCTGACCAAAGGCAGTGGTTGCAGATTGTCAGTCATGCTGTAGCGGTAAAGCGAGTCATAGTACCAGGCTTTGAGTGCCATCACCTGGCCTATTTCCTGGCGGATGAAACGCTGTGCAAAGGCAAAGCCAGGATCGAAGCGTTTGTTATTGCCGATCTGAAAGACGAGTTGTTGCTGGCGCAGCTCTTGGCGCAACGCTTCGCACTCTTCAATGTTGATACCCAACGGCTTTTCAACCAGCACATGTTTTCCCGCTGCCACTGCCCGCCGCGCCAAAGGAATGTGAAACTGATCGGCGACGCCCAAAATCACCGCCTCCACCTGCGGGTCCGCCAACATGGTATCATAATCGTGGTAGGTGACCTTGGGTTGATGGATGGCGGCCATCCGTTGCAGCAGATCATCGGCAGCATCGCAAATGGCATAGAGTTCGGCATTGCGCGCTTTGCGTGTGGCATCAAAATGGGCAGCCTGCGAGATCGGGCCGGCACCCAGCACACCGATGCGCAGAAGGCGCGGTTGTTTTTGGATCATAGCTCGGAATCAGGACAAGATGAAGTGATAACAAGATGACAAATACCCTTGTCATCTTGTTATCACTTCATCTTGTCATTAATAACGCTGCGGCACCAATCAGCCCCGCATTGTCACCCAGGGCAGCTGCGACGACAGGCACATCCCGATAGGGCAACATGGCGCGCACACGGATGGTCGATTCAATATAGGGAAGAAAGAGTGGCAATGCGTTGGAAAGTCCGCCACCGACGGCGATACGCTCGGGCGAGTAGAGATGCAGCAAATTGCGCATGCCGATCCCCAGCCAACGACCTTCCTCTTCAACCAGGCGTAGTGCCAACGGATCTCCCTGTTGCGCAGCAGCAATCACCTCTTTGCCGGTGAGCGGCCCTGCCTGTGCCAATTGATGGAGTTGTGAAGTTGGAGCGCTGGCCAAGGCGGCATTGGCGGTTCGCCCAAACGAGGTGCCCGAGGCATGGGCTTCCCAGCAGCCATCATCACCGCAGCTACAGCGCGGCCCCTTCGGATCGACAATCACATGACCGACCTCGGCCGCCATGCCCTTGCGCCCAAGCAACAAGCGCCCATCGGCAATCACGCCGCCGCCGATGCCTGTGCTCACAGTGACATAAACAAAATGTTGGCAGCCCCGCCCCGCACCAAATTGCCATTCACCCACTGCGGCCACATTGGCGTCGTTGCCGACTTGGACGGGCAGCTTAATCAGCTCTTGCAAGCGCGCCTGCAAGGGGATATCAATCCAGCCAGTCAGCGCCACTGCTTGATAGACAATACCCAAGATCGGATCCGCTGGGCCAGGAACACCAATGCCGACGCCGGCAATTTCCTGGCGTGGGGTTTCGCTGATGGTTTCCTCGATCTGCCGTGCGATCTGCTGGATTAAGGGTTCGGGGCCAGCCTTGGCCTCGCTGCGCACTTTGTGATGAGCATAAATCTCACCCGTTTTGTCGATCTTGATGGTGCGCAGATTGGTACCACCCAGGTCAACGCCAATGTAATAACGCATGGGTTCCTACTTATGGCCGGTTTTCAGGTGTCCACCTGCTGCCGCTTGTGATAACACATTACGAATCGCATCGATCAAGGCTTCCGCCGACTCGGGTGTAAGCTCCACTGCCACCCGTGCCCCGGGTCCGAGGGCTTCGTTGACAAAGTCGATGTTAAGTGCGTGCTCAACCTGGGCGCTAAAGGGATGGTCATAGGAAACATTGGCCTGGCGCACATGGAACCAACCGTTGGCCCCTTTGCCCTCGCCCTCGACGGAGATTTGATGGGAAATCATTGTACACATGAGATTACTCCAGTAATGAGGCAAAGAAATTAGGAGGTTAAGAGATTGTGTACACATCAATCTCCCAAGCTCTTAATCTCTAAATCTCAAGTTCCTAACTCAAATTCTTTTCCAAAAATGCAAAAACCTTCTTCCAGCCATCTACCGCTTGCTCGACGCGGTAGGCGTTGACATGGTAATAGAAAAATCCATGACCAGCGTTGGGGTACATGTGAAATTCATAGTTTTTGTTGTACTTTTTCAGTTCAGCTTCGTGGATCGCCACTTGTTCGGGAGTGGGAAACTTGTCCTCTTCGCCAAAGAGACCCAAAATCGGGCAGGAGAGGTCTTTGGTGTAATCGACCGGTGAGACAGGTTGGTTCGGCGTCAATTCAGAAGGAGCCATCACCACCCGTCCACCCCACAAATCGCAGACGGCATCAAAGCCTGGAGCGCGGCAGGCAGCCAGATAAGCATGGCGTCCGCCAGAGCAGGTGCCAAAGATGCCGACTTTGCCGTTGCAATATGGCAAAGAGCGGACATAATCACGGGCTCCAGCCAGATCGGCTACGACCTGATCGTCCGCCACGCCGCCACCAGCGCGCACTTTGGCAGTTACGTCATCGACTGCACCGTGGCCTGCCCGGAAATAAAGATTGGGCGAAATGGCGATGTAGCCGTGATGGGCCATCTTGCGCGTCGCCTCGCGATACCACTCATCCCAGCCCGGCATATGATGCACCATCACCACCGCCGGGAAGGGTCCTGTGCCCAGGGGACGAGCCATATAAGCGTTGATCACGTCGCCATTGGCTCCATGATGGGTGATCGTTTCCGCGATCATGCCTTCGTACATGTTTGTTTCGTATTTCATTGGTTCCTCTCCTGTGGGATTGGATCGGTACGCAGATGACGCAGTTGGTGCGGGTTTTTGCAGATTATTGAGACTCCAAACCACCCCACCCTGACCCTCCCCTGCTAAGGGAGGGAACTGTCAAGGGAACGATTGAGTTTGGTGAACAAAAGAGAGAACTTAATCGGTTCCTGCACGGTCCCCTTCCCACGGTTGGCTTCGACGTGAGCGACTCGACTGAGCTCGCCGAAGTCTCAGCCGAACGGGAGGTTTAGGGTTGGGTTGGAGTTACAGAGCCTTATCGTTTTTTATCCGCATTGATCCTAATCATTTCCGCTCAATCGGCGTACCGATCCATCGTTTATAGCCCCGCTACACGAAAGGCATCTGCCACGATGGCTTGCGCTTCTTGTTGAAGCTGTTTTAGATGACCTTCGCCTTTGAAACTTTCTGCGTAAATCTTGTAGACATCTTCTGTACCCGAGGGGCGTGCGGCAAACCAACCGTTATCGGTGACGACCTTCAAGCCGCCGATTGGTTCGTTGTTGCCTGGGGCACGGGTTAGGCGAGCAATAATGGGATCGCCCGCCAGCGTGGTGGCCTCGACCATCTCGGGTGACAAGTTACTCAGTGCCTTCTTTTGAGCAGCGTTGGCAGGTGCATCCATCCGTTCGTAAACGGCGGCACCAAATTCGGCTTCAAGCGCTTGATAATGTTTGCCTGGATCTGTGCCAGTGGTGGCCAAAATTTCGGCAGCCAACAAATCAAGAATGAAGCCATCCTTGTCCGTCGACCAGACCGTGCCATCTTTGCGCAGGAACGAGGCCCCAGCGCTTTCTTCACCGCCAAAGCCAAACAAGCCGTCGAGCAGGCCATCGACGAAATACTTGAAACCGACCGGCACTTCGACCAATTTGCGTCCCAGCTTCTTGGCCACGCGGTCGATCATCGAACTGGAAACCAGCGTCTTGCCAATCGCAACGTCCTGGCCCCATTGTGGACGATGGGTGAAAAGGTGTTGAATCGCCACCGCCAGATAGTGATTGGGGTTCATCAAGCCTACGCTCCGGGTGACAATACCGTGGCGGTCATAGTCAGGATCATTACCGACGGCGATGTCGAATTGATCCTTGAGGCCGATCAAGCTGGCCATCGCATAGGGTGAGGAGCAATCCATGCGGATTTTGCCATCGTGATCGACGGTCATAAACGAGAAAGTCGGATCGATCACCGGATTGACCACATCGATATCGAGTCCATAGCGTTCGGCAATCGGCTTCCAATAAGCGATTCCAGAGCCGCCTAAGGGCTCCACACCAATTTTGAGCTTGGTCTTGGCAACCGCCGCCAGATCGACAACATGCTCCAGGTCATTGACATAACCACTGACATAGTCGTGATGGTGGGTGGTTGCAGCCTTGAGCGCTTCCTCCAACGAAACGCGCTTGACGTCCTTGAGACCATCGCTAATGATGGCATTCGCTCGATCCTGGATCTTCTTGGTGGTGCCAGTATCTGCTGGTCCTGCCGAAGGTGGATTGTACTTGAAGCCACCGTCATTGGGTGGGTTATGCGACGGGGTGATAACCACACCATCGGACAGACCAGAGGTGCGGCCTTTGTTGTAGGTAAGAATGGCGTGGGAAATGACCGGCGTTGGTGTGTAGCCCAGATCCTTTTGGATCACGGTCTCCACCCCATTAGCGGCGAAGACTTGTAATGCACTGTACATGGCCGGTTCGGACAGGGCATGGGTATCCATGCCCACGTAGAGCGGCCCGGTAATGCCTTGCTCCACGCGCAATTCGCAGATCGCCTGGCTGATAGCCCAGATGTGATGCTCGTTGAAATTGCCCTTCGGCGACGTGCCACGGTGACCAGAAGTGCCAAAGGCAACACGTTGTGCAGGGTTCGCCGGATCGGGTTGGATGGTGTAATAGGCAGATATGAGACGTGGAATGTTCGTTAATAGCTCGCGAGGGGCGACTTTGCCCGCCAATTTGTTTGCGCTCATAGGAAGCTCCTTGGCATTGTGGATTGATTGCTACATCTCATCACAAGATAAGCATGTTGTCAAACAGAACAGTGAATGCTTACCAATCAAACAGAAATGACACGGACTGATGACCGTTACAATCCACGTAGCGGATAAAGCTTCAGAGCCCCGCACGTTAGTAAGGGGACGGCTTTCCCTTACTAACGTGCGGGGCTCTGAAAATTTACCCTATCAAGTGATGCACTGGCATAGAAACCTCCAGTTTGCTGTTAGTAGCACCCAATGCTACAATGACAACTGTTCTCTGAAAATAGTTGTAGAGAACCATTGTCATTTGTGCATATTGAGGACTTTACCGATGAGAAACAACACTCATTTCATCCAATTGGATACTTTGGTGGGGGAGCTTCTTCAACTCGTGCGGTAAAGGCAATTCACGACCTATGTACGACCACGGAGGCGACTTCGCCCCGTGGTCGTTTTGTTTTATAGCAGGGAAAAGACCACGGATAAGTTTGCCGTGGTCTTTTTATTCTTGGAGTCAATCACAGCATGTAATTCTCGACCATTCGAAAACAGAGAGTGCAATTTACGGACAACATACTTGCAACTTGCCACCTGCAACTTACTTCATCCTTTGCTTGGAGGACTCCATTGCTTTTAACAATTAACAAAATTTCAAAATCATACGGCATCAATCAGGTGCTCAACCAAGTCTCTTTTCTGGTGTCGCCTGGGCAGAAAGTGGGATTGGTGGGCGCCAATGGCGTGGGCAAATCAACCCTGCTCAAGATCATCGTGGGCGAAGTCGAAGCAGACGGTGGCTCGCTCAGTATTGCGCCGCACCGATCGATTGGCTATCTGCCACAAGTGCTCGCCAGTGGCGCAGAGCAGACGGTGGCCGAGATGATCGATACAACGCTTAGCCATATTACGACATTGGAACGTCGCATGCGTGCCATTGAAAGCGCCATGCAACAGCCACAGGACAATCTCACTCAACTGCTTGCGGAGTACAGTGAGATCAGCGAGGAATTCGAGCGGCGCGGCGGCTACGATCTGGCATATCGGGTGGACACAGTTTGTGCCGGCCTGGGCGTTGACCAGATCGAACGTACACGCCGGATGGCGACCTTGTCGGGCGGTGAGAAGACTCGTATCGGCTTAGCACTTATGCTCCTGCGTAATGACGATTTGCTGCTGCTCGACGAGCCGACCAACCATCTTGACTTTGCGGCAATGGAATGGCTGGAAGGCTATCTGCACAGCTTTGATGGTGGGGTGCTGGTCGTCTCGCACGATCGCCAATTTCTCAACCAAACGGTTGATACGATTGTTGAAATTGACGAGTATAACCGAGAGGCCAAGATCTATTCTGGCGACTACGACTTCTACGCCGCGGCCAAGGCGTTAGAACGAGAAAAGTGGCTCATCGAATACGAAGCGCAACAAGAGGAGATCCGAGCGTTACGCCATGCGATCAAGGTGCAGGCACGCCAGGTTGCCCACAATCGCCCCCCTAGCGACGGCGATAAACTGGCCTACAATGCCAAAGGCAGCAACGTCCAGGCTCAAATCTCGCACAATGTGCGCAGTGCTGAAGAGAAGCTGCGCCGTATCGAAACGGATCCAATTCCCAAACCGCCCAAGCCACTGGCCATCAACCCGGAGTTTAACCCGCAACAGTTGGTCAATCGCACGCCAATAGTGCTCTCGCAAATTCACAAAGCCTATGGCGAACAGACGGTACTGGATGGCATCGATTGTGCTGTCTATGCCAACAGCCGCATTGTCATCATCGGGCCGAACGGTGCGGGCAAAAGTACACTGCTCAAGATCATGGCCGGGGTGGAACAGGCAGATAGCGGGGATCGTTTTGTCGCCGCCACGGTCGTGATTGGCCATCTTGACCAGGAACAAGAGACCTTGACCCGCAGCGGCACCCTTTTCGACGCCTATCGAGAAGGACGTGTGGGAGAGTGGGAAGAGTTGAAGACGGAGTTGCTGAGCTACGGCCTTTTTACCTGGCCCGACCTACTCAAGCCAGTGGCAGCGCTCAGCGTAGGACAGAAGCGCAAATTGCAGATCGCCCAACTTATGGCGCGCAAAGCCAATCTACTGCTGCTCGACGAGCCAACCAACCACATCAGCCTAGACGTGTTGGAGGAGTTTGAAGCGGCACTGCTCAACTTTCCCGGACCGGTGGTCGCCGTGTCACACGATCGGCGCTTTATTCAGCGCTTTGCCAAGGAAGTTTGGGAGGTGCAGGATGGGAAACTGAGTACCCCACCCTAGCCCTCACCAGGGTTGGTGAGAGCTAGGGTGGGGTTATACTCATAACTTCACCCACATTTCATCCATTAGTACCTTTAGCACAAAATCCTTGAACAAACCTCAAAAAAATTTCTCGCAAAGACGCAAAGCCCGCAGAGGTTTTCTTTGCGCTCTCTGCGCCTTTGCGAGAGACGTTTGGTTCTGGCTTGCCCAGGTTTAGGCTACAGGACCACTCCAATAGCCAGAAGCAAACTAAACACCAAACTCAAGCGCGCCGTTCCCGCCAGCACTGGGTTGAGCGGACGTCCTTCAAGTGTAAAAACGCTACGAACCAGTGGAACGGCGAGCAAGAGCGAAAGCCACGGTAGCATCACCCAGAACCCATGTCCACGCACCAACCAGAGAAGCAGTGGAGCCAGATAGGCGACGACCACCAGCGTCAGGTATTCTATCCGTGCGCCAGCCCGCCCCAGCATGACCGCCAGGGTACGTTTGTTGGCTTTGCGATCTGTATCAATGTCGCGCAGATTATTGACAACCAGAATTGCCGTGATCAATGCGCCCACAGGGATGGCCGCCAGCCAGACATCGGTCGTCAAACTGCGGGTCTGCACAAAATAGGTTCCACAAACAGCCCCCAATCCAAAGAAAATGAAGCAGAAGAGATCGCCGAGTCCGTAATAGCCAAAGGGAAAGGGGCCACCCGTGTAAGCGATTGCTGCTAAGATCGAAGCCACGCCCAACGCCAGAATCGGCCAGCCGCCCGCGTAGATCAGGTACAACCCAATCAGCGCCGCCAAACCGAAAACTACGATCATGCCGCCGCGCATTTCACCCGGTGTCAACAGTCCGGCAGCAGTGGCACGCGTGGGGCCTAGCCGTTCGTGTGTATCGGCCCCTTTGAAAAAGTCGGAATAATCATTGGCAAAGTTGCTGCCAATTTGGATCAGCAAGGCACCAAGCAACGCGCCTAAGGCTGGCAACAGTGCAAAGCGACCGTCAGCAGCGGCCAAAGCTGCACCGACAAAGACAGGGCCAACCGCCGCCGGCAGGGTTTTGGGACGAGAAGCCATCACCCAAGATTGAACCTTGGTGGGTTGAGAGTTGACTGGATTGGATAGCTGTTTTGTCATGGTAGGGATGTTATTGGTGAGATTGAGGGATTAAGAGATTATGGCAGCATAATCACCTAATCTCTCAATCTCCGAATTAGAACTTACGCAAAACAACGAAAATAGCAAGATTTCTCCTCGGAAAAGCTCTCGTCGAAATGACATCTTGCGTAGGTCCTGCTAGTCTCAAATACGGTTATTGATTTCAACTAGACTGCTTAGCCGTCATCTCTGCAAATGGTTTGACCGCTTCGTCAAAGATCTTCTTGCGTTCTGGGGCCGTAGCAAGCTTCGACTCTGCGAGCACGACTTGGATCAACTGCTCATTGCCAGAGCCAAGCATGATTACCGCTAGATAGCGCAGGGCATCTAGGTTACGCCCTTCATGCAGGTAGCGTTGCAACAGCTCAAGCTTCTGCACGCCCATACGATGGTTCAACAACAGTTCAAACAGCCCAACCAGGATAATGCCCGAAGGAGTTTCTCCAAAGCGCGCCACCAATCCTTCAAGCAGTTGCAGCGGAATGTTGGTTAGGTTGCGCAGCGCTTCGGCAGCCACTTCGGCTTGGAGCTGGTCAAACGGACGAGTGACATAGCCATAGATCGGCAACGGCTCACTGAAGGCCGCCAATACGCGGATCGCGGCCAAGGCTGGCTCGCCCGACATCGGGTCATTGTGTTCATCGACCAGTAGCCGGGCGGCATGGTAGGCGGCCAACAGTTCATCCAGTTCGCCGATGGCATGAAGCGCTGCCGCACGCAGTAGCGCCCCCTCTTCCTTGCGATCTGGCGGTGGAAAGACATAGGTTGTCACCGCTCGTTGCAGCAAGGGCAGATCGGCAGGTTGGACCACACTCCGCAACGCACGCAGAATCGCCGCACGAAGGTTCGCAGATGGATCACGCTTTTCGCCATTCTCCTCGAAATGCTGATAAAGTTCGATCAGCCCTGAGCGTGCGGAATCAACGGGCGTCTTCTGCAAGACAGGCAGCACCGCCAACAATACTTCCATACCGTTGCGGCGGTCTAGGAGCGTGGCCGCCAGCTCGGCTTGGGCTTGCGGATGGCTACTCAAGCTGCGCAGACGCAACAAGGTAGACTGTTTATTGATCGCCATGACTAAACTGCGATTTCCTTGTAGGTACCGCGCAAACAGTGATCACTTGCCATGCTTGATCCATAGGCTCCAGCCGGTAAAAAGGCCAGCAGATCGCCTTCATGTAGCTTTGGCATCGGAATGCGTCGTCCCCAGATGTCGATGGCCTCGTTCATGTGGCCAGCAATCGTGTAATTTTCCATCGGCTCGGCCAGCGGTGAAGCAAGACGCACCGCTTCGAAAAAGATCTCGTAGTGGGCAGGATTGACATTGACCGCAAAGCCAGCATTGACTCCGACCCAATCGATACCACGTCGCCGCTCGACTGTATTGATCTCGACTAACAGCACACCAGCCGGCGCAGAAATATACGTTCCTGGTTCACAGGCGACTGTAATGTCGAGCGGGCTGAAATGTTTGGCAATCAAGTCGCTCCATGTTGCCAAGAGCAGTGGATGATCGCCGAAGCGATAGCGCCCACCCAAGCCGCCGCCCACATTGATCTGCTTCAGCTCTGGGATCATGGCTGCAATCTCGGCCAAGCGTCGGAAGCAGACGTCGACTTGTGGCGCCGACTGTTCAGGCAATCCCCAACCAATGTGCATATGAATAGTATCCACATTCAACCCGGCGGCTCCTGCAAGACGAATCGCAGCCTCCGCTTCGTCGATGTCAAATCCGAACTTTGCGTTGGCATAGAGCAAACGTGGCGTATCGCCATAGCTTGTCCCAGTGCCTGGGTTAAAGCGCAACCCCACCGAAGTTCCTGACTTTACCCGCTGCCCATAACGGCGCAATGCAGAATAGCTATCGAGTGTAACATGAACTGCCGAACGAGCCAGAAAGTCGAGGTCGGCGTTCGAGAGCATCCCTGCGTTAAAAGAAAGCTCTTCGGGTCGAAAACCATGCGAAAGAGCGAGTTGTACTTCACGTGGCGAACAACAATCGATCCCAACATTGCCTAGAGCACGCACGGTTTCCAACACACTCGTATGGCGATTGGACTTCATTGCATAATAGATTTTGTAGTTTTGAACCGCCTGGCTCAAGTGTTCCTGCATGCGCAGCAGCCGTTTCCGAATTGTCGCTCGACTATAAACATACAGTGGCGTACCATATTCATGGGCCAACAAGGCTAGCGAGTGACCATCCATCTCTAAATCATGTTCATGTGCAACCAAATTCTCATGCTGCCACCAGGGTTCCATTTTCTCCATTTTCTCCCAATCAACGTAACTACCAAGGCTGCAATCAAACTTGATCGGCGCTTTGCGGCCAGAATATGTTACATATACAACATATTTGGGGCACTTATACGAGAAAGTGCCGGTCAAGTTGGCATGAATAGTTACCTATCAACAAAACAACACTACAAAATTTTCGTCCAAAAATACAAAGAGACGTGCCGTAGCACGTCTCTATTTACCCTTTTACACGTTGATCCAGAGTTATCGTAGCCAACTCAACTCAATAACTGTGCATCCAATGTGATGCTTTCGACGGCAGCCAATGCCTTCGAAATGGGGCATTTGGCTTTGGCTTCGGCGGCAAGCTCGTTAAATTTCTCCTGGCTCAGCCCGGGCACTTTGGCGCGGCAGACCAGTTCGATCTTGGTGATGGTTGGACCAGCACCAAGATGTACGGTCGCCGTGGTGTGAATGCTCGAAGGGTTCAAGTTGTTGTTGGTACACAGGGCCGAAAGGAACATACTGTAGCAACCAGCATGGGCGGCGGCAATCAATTCTTCAGGATTGGTGCCACTGCCATCTTCAAAACGGCCAGCAAAGGTGTAAGGGCCTTCGTAGACTTTGCTGCCAAAGCTAACTCGTCCAGCACCTTCCTTGAGTGTACCATTCCAAACTGCTTCTGACTTTCGTGCAGGCATGATCTTCTCTCCTTTTGTTGACTTCTTTGATAACTAACAACCCCACCCTAACCCTCCCCAAAACAGGGAGGGAACTTTCACAGGAAAAATACTGTTTGGTGGACAGAAGAGAGAACTTAATCTGTTCTTTCACTGTCCCCTCCCCACGGTTGGGGATGGCTAGGGTGGGGTTGGTTTTACCTTTTTTGATTGATGAAATAGGTTCTTGCAAACGTATACAAGAGTCTAATCAAGACCTAGGATTAGCCAAATTGAATTCCCTGAGCCAGCGGGAGTGATGTTGACCAGTTGATCGTATTGGTTTGGCGACGCATGTAAGCTTTCCAGGCATCCGAGCCAGATTCTCGTCCGCCGCCTGTCTCTTTTTCGCCACCAAAGGCACCTCCGATCTCAGCACCGCTTGTTCCAATGTTAACATTGGCAATACCACAGTCTGACCCTCGCTGCGAGAGAAACTCTTCGGCAGCGAGCAGATTGGTCGTAAAGATGGCGCTCGACAAGCCTTGTGGCACGTCATTATGAATGGCAATCGCCTGATCCAGCGTTTCATAGTCCATCACATAGAGGATCGGCGCAAAGGTCTCTTCGCAAACCAGGCTTGTCTGTTTGGGCATACGGACGATGGTTGGTGCAACATAGTTGGGACCATAGTCGGGCAATCGTTTACCGCCAGTCAGCACGCGGCCGCCTTCGGCTACGGCACGTTCGATCGCCGCCTCATACGCACTCACCGCCCGCTCGCTCACCAACGGCCCTAACAGCACTCCAGCCTTCATCGGGTCCCCAACGGGAACCCGTTCATAGGAGGTGGCCAATCGTCGGCAAAGTTCATCCACAATTGACTTGTGGACGATCAGGCGACGGGTTGTTGTGCAGCGTTGACCGGCAGTCCCCACAGCCCCAAAGGCCACGGCGCGCACCACTAGATCAAGATTGGCATCTTCGGTCACGATAATGCCATTATTGCCGCCCAGTTCAAGTAAGCTTCGCCCCAATCGGGCAGCAACAGCTTGCGCCACATGTCGTCCTACCCGAATCGATCCAGTGAACGAGATCAAAGGTAGGCGAGGGTCGTTAATCATGGCTTCGCCAACCGCATCGTTATTGCCAATACAAAGGGTAAAGATCCCGCTCAAACCATGATCGGCCATGACCTTGTTACAGATATTTTGCACCGCAAGCGAAACGAGTGGCGTGGTGGGTGATGGCTTCCAGATCATGGTGTCGCCACAGACCGCAGCCAGGGCGGCATTCCACGACCAGACGGCAACCGGAAAGTTGAAGGCAGTGATGATGCCGATTGGACCCAAGGGATGCCATTGTTCGTACATGCGGTGACCAGGGCGCTCGGAGTGCATACTCAAGCCGTAAAGTTGGCGCGAGAGTCCCAAGGCCAAATCACAAATGTCGATCATCTCCTGCACTTCGCCGATGCCTTCGACCCGGATCTTGCCCATTTCGAGCGTTACCATCTCGCCCAGCGGCTCGATCGCATCACGCAGCGCACTGCCGAGATCGCGTACCAGCAAGCCACGTTTGGGGGCGGGCGTCATGCGCCAATCCAGAAAGGCTTGTTGCGCCGCAGCAACCACAGTATCGTAGGTTGCCTGCGAAGCCAACTGGACCGTGCCAATCGCTTCGCCGGTGGTTGGGTTATAGGAGACCAATCGCTCGGCGTTTGGGTCCGAGATCCAACCATTGGGACCCGTGCAGGCACCTGGATTACGCTCAGCGAGCCCTAGTTTTGTGAGTAAGGATTTCATGATTTCTACAACTTTTTTGATTAGACCTTAGCACGATCAACATATTCGCCGCTGCGCGTATCGATACGAACCACATCACCTTCTTTGATAAAGGCCGGAACATCGATCACGGCACCGGTTTCCAAGGTTACTTTTTTGGTAATGTTGGTCGCGGTGTCACCGCGTACGGCCACTTCAGCCTTGGTCACAACCAGATTGACAAAGGTGGCAGGGGTAATATCGATAATCTGATTATTGTCAATGACCAGTAATTCGACGATATCGTTTTCTTTGACAAATTGCATCGAGTCCCCAATAAACTCCTCCGAAAGTGCAACCTGATCAAATGTGTCATTGTCCATAAAATGGTACATATTACCATCTTTATAGAGGTACTCGGCGTTGCGGGTCTCGGTCATCACAATATCAATCTCAGCACCGGCACGGACGCGATCTTCGACCGTCTTGCCTGTGCTGAAGTTTTTCAATTTCATGCGTACCATGGCACGCCAGTTGCCCGGCGCAATATGCTGATATTCCACTACACGGTGTAGGGTTCCGTTATAACGGATTAGCATTCCTTTTTGTAGATCAGATGTTGTTGCCATTTTGATAATGTCCTCATTTTTAGTTTTGTACAGACTCACCATTGTATCGATTGTCGCAGATGGTGACAAAAAATCGAGGAACAAGAAGCTATCTTCTTCTGACTAGATGTCTATTTAAACATGCACACCGAAGAACGATAGTGATCGATACGCAGATGCCACGGATTGTACGGATTATCGCGGATTTTTACAGGTTTTGTTTGATCCACATTCATCTGCGCTCTTTCAGCGGCATCCGCCTACCGATGCAGACTATCTTCAAGTCAGCGGATTCGTGCGTGGTAATGACCGACAATTCCTTGACCAACAGGGCCTAAGATAAACTCGATAAATTGGCGAATTGTTCCTTGCGGCTGACCATTCCCGACCAGATAGATCGGGGCGCTGAGGAGATAACTGCTGTCTTTGAGGTTTTCGAGCGTCGGCAGCTTGCCCTCTAGCGCAACCACTTTTACCTGATTACTGAGAGAATTGTTCGAGCTTGCAACATCTGGCTGTACCTGATCCAGTTGATCGACCAGGTAGGAGCGGGAAACATAGGCAATCGCTTGCGGGTTTTTCGCAACGTAGTCCACGACATCGGCGCTGGTTGGCATCACGATTGCCGTGAGCGAGACCGCTTCGGCACCCATTAGACGCGACTCGAAAAGTTGGCGACTGCCGCTGCCATCTTCGCGGCTCACGAGCAGAACATCTCGCTCATCGCCCCCAACTGCCGACCATTGGACAATTTTGCCCGAAAACAGGTCACGCACCTGAGCAAGCGAAAGCGCAGTGACTTTATTGCTGCGATGAACGATGATAGCAAGGCCGTCAATGCCAATCGGTACACGAAAGATTTTTTGATCAGCGGTAATGTCTTGATTGTTTTGCGGATCAGATGGTGTCAGCGTTGAGGCTGCCAAATCAATTTGCCCAGCCACCAACTGCTCTTCTCCAATCGTACTACCGCCACCGCGCAAATCGAAGAGAACCGCAGGATGTCGGCGACTGAACTCGGCGCTCAGCGCTTGCAGCACTGGGCGCATACTGGTCGCGCCAGCAATCGTAATCGTCACTGGTTCAGGCGTGGCAACCTGTGTCTGCTCACAGCCAAAGAGTACAAAGCTAACAAGGATCAGGGTGATGGTTGGTAGAGTGCGTAACCGTGACTGCATAAATAACTTGTACTCAACAGAAATGAAAGGAATATAGGCTTCAGTAAGGCGGTAGGGCTGTGAAACAGTAGGACAGTGAGTCAGTCTCCGTAACCAGTCTCACTTCCTTACTGTCTTACCGTCCCATTACTCCATGTTATACCAATTGTCCTCTGAAAAGCCATGGAGTTTCAACGATAGATACGGGAAAATTCATAGCTTTTGCAACCGCAATTGGTATTACTTTGCCTTTTCAAGTTGGGCTTGCCGTCGCTTCTGAATCTGTTCGTGACGCACTTCCTGGTTTGAGATTTGATAACGTGCCAAAAACTCAGTGCGAAATGCAGCAAAGCGCTTTTCAGCAATCGCCTGGCGGATCTGGCACATCAGTTCCAACATAAAGTGGACGTTATGGATCGTTCCTAAACGCAAAGCCGAAATTTCGCCTGCGCGATAAAGGTGTCGCAGATAGGCGCGGCTAAAGGTTTGGCAGGTGTAACAGGTGCAGCCTTCCTGCAAAGGGCGAGGATCTTCGGCGTACTGGGCATTGCGCAGATTGATGCGGCCATCCGGTGTCAGGATCGAAGCATTGCGCGCAATACGCGTCGGCAAGACACAGTCAAACATGTCGATGCCTCGATAGACTGCCTCAATGATATCTTCCGGGGCACCCACCCCCATCAAGTAACGAGGTTTGTCTATTGGCAAGGCCGGACACGTAACATCAAGGGTAGCATACATCTCAGCTTTGGTTTCGCCGACGGCCAATCCACCTACACCATAGCCAGGAAAGTCCAGTTGGCGCAAAAACGCAGCACTCTGCAGCCGCAGATCAGGGAAGATTCCACCCTGGACAATCCCAAATAAGGCTTGATCACTTCGTTGGTGGGCAACTTTGCAGCGCTCTGCCCAGCGATGGGTACGCGCCAAGGACTTGATGTTGTATTCGTAATTGGTTGGCTCCGGACACTCGTCTAGGACCATCGCAATGTCAGCACCCAATGCCTGTTCCACCTCCATTACCTTTTCGGGGGTAAAGAAATGGCGGCTGCCATCAATGTGGCTACTGAACATCACGCCGTCGTCGCTCAACTTTCGCTGATGGGCCAGACTGAAGACTTGATATCCGCCCGAGTCGGTCAAGATCGGTCCAGACCAGCGCATGAAGCCATGCAATCCACCCATTCGTTGAACTAAATCATGGCCAGGACGTAGATAAAGATGGTATGTATTGGAGAGGATCAGTTGTGCCCCTGCTTCGGTCAGATCGCGAGGTTCTAGCGTCTTGACATTGGCTTGGGTACCAACCGGTGCAAAGGCTGGCATTTCGATGGGGCCGTGTGGCGTATGAAATCTGCTCAGACGAGCATTGCCATCCTGGCCGTGGGATTCAAACAGAAAAGGTTGTGGCATAAAAAAACTGGCTGCGCTTGCGGAAAACCGTGCGCAGCCAGCAAAAATCTATAACTTAGAAGGGCAAGTATCACTATGTCGAGCTTTTCGTGGTTGCATCCAACCAGAACTGAGGTTTATTCTCAAGTCGGGCTTTCAAACTCGTCATCGATACAACCCCTTGGACCAACGTGCCATTCTCATGGCCCACGCGCGGTGATTGAATATGTAGTTCGCCGCCGAGAATCCTAGCACGCTCTTGCATGTTTAGCAAGCCAAAACTGCCAGAAGTATCGTAAGTGTTAAGTCGGTCCTTGACATCAAAGCCCTGACCATCATCTTCTACTTCGAAAATCAGGTCATCATTTTCGATGCGCACCCGGATCCAGGCATTGTCTGCATGCGAATATTTACGCAGATTGTTCACGGCTTCCTGGATGATGCTGAAGACGCCGCTTGCATCCTGGAGATTCATATCGACTTTGAAGAGGTCGGTCTGCAAGTAGACGTTGCAAGCCATCGTCGCTGTCAGTTGACGATGATAAGATTCCAATGCAGGAATTAAGCCTTTGCTTTCCAGAATGATCGGACGCAGTTCATATAACAAGGTGCGCACTTCTCGATTAGCCTGACGCGCAGTCTTTTCGATCTCCATCAACTCCACAGCAGCTTTGTTCTGTTCACCTTTTTCGACCATATTGCGCACAAGTTCGGTACTCATGGCAATTACGTTGAGCATCTGTGCTGTGTTGTCATGCAATTCACGGGCGAGTTGGTGGCGCACATCTTCCTGTGCCTTGATCAATCGTTCTTGGTCACGGCGCTGTCGTTCGTACAACTCTGCATTCTTCAAGGCTACGGCAACTTGGTCAGCAATCACGGTTAACCAGCGACCATCGTCTTCGCTAAAGCCACTGGCATCCTTCTTGTTCAACACTTCCAGTACACCGATCTTTTCACCGAAGACCCGCAGAGGAACACAAAGAATGTTGCGCGTGTTAAAGCCGGTTGCCTTGTCAAAGCTGGAATTGAACATTTCGCATTTGCTCATGTCATTGAAGACACGGCGCATGCCGCGATCAAAGACCCAGCCAACTACGCCTTCATTGAGCGGGATATAGCGTTCTTCCAGTTCATCGGCCACGCTGCCCCGAGTGACGCGGAAAACCAGACGATTGTTCGGCAGGTCGGCCTGGAAAATAGTAGCAGCTTCGGCGTTGAGTGCAGCTGTCACCAACTCAATCGCATGCTCCAGGACGCTGCGCAGGTCAAGCGAACTCGTCAACGAATGGAGACCGGTAAAGAGCGTGTAGGAATGTTCCAGGCGAAGGCGAGACGATTGTAGCTGCGCCGAACGCATGCCATTACCAAAGAAGGTCTGCACCACATTGGCAATCGCTTCGTACTCGGCGGAGGAGGGCCAACATGGCCATTCAAAGGCCAAGGAGACCGAGCCACGGACGATGCGGTCAAAGACCAAATTGATGTGAACAACCTGATATTGGCCGACAATCGTGGGTACTTCATCGATTTCAAATTTTTGTAGACTATTCGCTGATTTCCAGGCGAGGTAAATCGAATGTTCCCAAGCAGCAATGACATCATTGACTGCGGGAATCCGTTCGCCCATAGAAAGCCGGGTTTTGTCGGTACCGGGAATTGGTTCTAAAAGATTAAAACTGATGATTTTGGCTGAAAGTTGCTCCAAGAGCAATTCCATTCCTTGCGTCCAATACTCAACCATACTTCCATTGTCGAGTAAGCCATTGAGATTCATCAGTGAGTAAGCCACAGTGGCAATGTCAATACTAGGACGAATACTCGGCAGGTCGAAAGGCAAGGGGTATTGCGCCTGTTCGGTTTTACGCCGTGAGCGGTTTCGCAAAATAGTCAGTTGACGTTTGGTGTTTGCACCAGGTATCGATTGGGGTGTTACTTCGTAACCAACGTTCATTGACTTTCCTCACTATAACAAATTCTCACTATAACCGATTCTCTTGAGATCAATTTAGCATGATGAAATACTTCAAAGGAGCTCATGCTGATAGAATTGACGCACATCTATAGTATTAATCGCATATTTTTCCCAAATCCTTCGTCAAGATCACTAGAATTTCCTTAATACTTTAATAATGGAAATTTATAACAAATTTAGTTGAAATTCCAGCGACTTCCCCGTGGGATCAAGCACCAATGACGACGAATACCAGATTTGTCTACTAGCAAACTGTATTATCGATAGCATACATCAGAGTGAACTGTTCAAACCTTACAAAATGATACCGAAGCCGGATTGGCTTCGGTATTCAACAACACATAAGCAACGTTTTTACTACACAGCAGAAATGTCATTCTTCGCTCGGAAAAGCCCTCGCTCAGAATCTTGTGGGGTTGACCAACCAAGATTCTTCGTCGCAAATAGCCGCTCCTCAGAATGATAGTTCGTTCGTATTGACCGGATCCGCAAATGGATGCTCCCCATCTAGCCAGCCACTTCATGTGTAGAATGAAAAAGATCGAGCTACAAAGAAGTAGAGGCGGTTCGCAGCTGCCAGTGTTTGGGCACCGGGCAACTACGAACCGCCTCTACAAGTTTTATCGTTTAGGGATGAACGTTAGGCGGCCAAGTCGACCATCGCCTCATCATCCTCTACAGCCATCGAGACTTTTTGGTCAGCAATTCCCTCGACTGTGGGTTCTAAGGTGGCTGAGGTTGCAAACATGGCACGCAACCGTCGATCAATCTCTTTGGCGATCTCCTGATTTTGGCGCAGGAACTCCTTGGCATTCTCACGGCCTTGACCGAGACGCACATCGCCAAAGTTGAAGAAAGCGCCACGCTTGGCGATCACATCATACTCCACACCCAGGTCGATCAAGTCACCGGCCGTGCTGATGCCCTCGTTGTACATGATGTCAAACTCGGCCACTTTGAAAGGTGGGGCGACTTTGTTCTTCTTCACCGTTACACGGGTGCGGTTGCCCACCACATCGGTGCCTTGTTTGATCGACTCGATGCGGCGAATGTCCAAGCGCACGCTGGCATAGAACTTCAGTGCCATACCACCGGTCGTCGTCTCCGGGTTGCCAAACATCACGCCGATCTTCTGACGGAGCTGGTTGGTGAAGATCATACAGGTGCCACTCGACTTGATCACACCGGTCAGCTTGCGCAGTGCCTGACTCATCAACCGTGCCTGCAAACCAACATGTGAGTCGCCCATCTCGCCTTCGATCTCAGCGCGCGGCACCAGAGCCGCCACCGAATCGATTACCACCACATCCATCGCACCGCTGCGCACCAAAGCTTCGGCAATCTCCAGCGCCTGCTCGCCCGTATCGGGTTGTGAGACATAGAGATTATTCACATCCACCCCGATCTTGGCTGCATAGCTGGGATCCAGCGCATGTTCCACATCGATGAAGCCGCACATGCCACCTGCACGTTGTGCCTCGGCAATCGCATGAAGGCAGACGGTCGTCTTGCCACTGCTCTCCGGTCCATAGATCTCGATGATACGCCCGCGCGGGATGCCTCCCACGCCGAGGGCGATATCCAAGCTCAGGCTACCGGTTGGAATAGACTCCACCTGCATCTTCGACGCTTCCCCCAACTTCATGACGGTCCCTTCACCGTATTTCTTGTTGAGGTTTCCAAGTGTCGTCTCTAGCGCTTTGACTTTGCCAGTGTCAGGTGCTGGTGTGCCATTCGCAGTAGAGCCCTTCTCAGAACCATTATCGTTCACTTTGGCCTTACCCATCGAGCATTCTCCTTTTTGCAAACTTTCTGTAATGTTCAGCCAAACAAAGATCAGGTATGGTAGCTTTATCACAAACCGGATCACATCGGAGCTAAATCAGGTGTACAGAACTATTTTTCATGAACAGATGTTCTAGCAATTATAGCACAACCGTTCTATTTCGTCAATCTCAATTTGGTACAAACAACATATAGGAGATGAGAATTATTGACAGCGAGGAATGAACAATTTTCCGTAAAAAGCTGTTGCTTGTCTGCGTCTTGCAAATATCACACCTTTTATTTGCCAAAAATTACCAAAGAGACTATTGAAATTTGTAAGATAATCAGAACTATTGCAGAATAGATACTAGGATTATAGGGGTTTGCATTCTATACTCTCCCACAGTTCTTAAACTCCTATCTGTAGTATCTGTCAGTCAGGTAAACTAAGCGCTGATTTCGAACCTGAGTTTTAATCCCCTCTCTTGCTACAAAAGACTCTGGTTCACCGTGTAACTGTAGCTTAAGCTGCTTGTGCATAACCAAGGACGTACGCACTTGTCGCTCGGGTCAGCTAAACCCTCGTCTCTCTCCTTATAGCCAGGGTAAAATCGGCCCAGTTTTCTCCGCGAAGTGTGTTCGTTCCAAAACAAAGATAGAGGAACCGTGTATCGTCGTAAATTAAACCGAGCCTGGGAGACGTTGAGGTCGATGCCGATGCCAGCCATCGCATCTGACCGGTTGGTAGACCTACATAATGACTTAACACACTACGACCTAATGGTCTCCATGCAAGTTCGTGAGTTTCTTCGTGGTCGCATGATCAATCTGTTAAAAGTGAAGCTCGATACGGAGTTAGATGAGTCGTTGCGGAGCTTTAAGGCAGAGTCGAGCGCAGAGGTAGAATGCCGTAGGGATCTGTTACGTTACAAACGTCGAATCGATGATGTGGTACGTGAGTTACATCGGGTCACCGAATCCTCGGTGGTAGCGCGGGTTTCGGCACGCTAAGTCAAACAGTACTTCGTAATTCATATACTTCAGCACTTGTCATTCTGAGTTATAGTTGTTTGCGAGGAAGGATGTAGGCTGGTCTGCCCTATAAGATTTTCCGCTCGAAAAACCCTCGCTCAGAATGACAAACTTACTTTTGCTGAAAAACCTGATTACCGTTTTACACAATCTGCTTAGCGATAAATTTCTCATAGACGAAGCAAAGCAAAGATGCATCATTGTAGGGGCATTCGCTTGCCGGCGCCCTGCTTGCATCACCGAATGGTCAACCGCAAGGGTGTGCCCCTACTCATTGTGAGCATGCAATGTCTATCTGCTTTGTCTATCAGTTACAATTACAATTGAGCCCAATTGCTAGGTAGACAGTTATTCTGGCAAAGGTAAATCTCGCAGGATGAGCTGTTCTACGGTTTCGCGCCGTTGAATCAGGTAGGATTTACCTCCTCGTAGCCAGACCACAGCCGGTTTGCGGGCACCATTGTAGTTGCTGCCCATGTTGAGTTGATAGGCTCCCACCACCGGGACAGCTACCAGTTCACCCTCGGCGATCTCAGGCATGGGCAACCCTTGAATCAACACATCGCCACTTTCACAAAAGGGTCCACCAAACCAGGCAGGCGAGGTCAGCGGTCGATTGGGTTGTTCCACTGGCAAGGCCGAATAACGCGCCCCATAAAGCGCAGGTCGAGGATTATCGGCCATGCCACCATCAATCATCAGCCAGCGTCGACTGGCGGAATGTTTGACTGCGCCAACGCGATAGAGCGCTACTCCAGCGCGTGCTACCAAACTGCGTCCAGGCTCCGGTTGGAGGCGAGGAAGGGGCAGCGAATGCAGTGCCGACTGTTCGCGCAACTTCTCTGAGACAAAGGCCACATACTCTTCAATCGATGGATGGGGCAGATCGTCCTCGTGATAGGGAACGCCCCAACCACCACCGGGCGAGATGACTCCTGGCGTCCACCCTGTCTGTTGATGTAGTTCGGCGATCAACTCAAAGATAGTTTCAAGCGCGGGGCCAATCGGTGCAGGATCGTGGAAATGCGATCCCTGGTGAAAATGCAGCCCGCGTAACGATAACCCTTGCTCCTGGCAGAAGAGGATCGCTTGCACGGCTTCCGCCAGACTCATGCCAAACTTGCTATCTTCCTGACCGGTTTGGCGATAGGCATGGGTATCCACTGCCACTCCAGGCCGTACTCGAATCCACAACTCGGGCATCGCTGTATCTAACGTACCGCGCAGTTCTTGAATGCGTCTCAATTCGCTTAGATTGTCGACCACAATGCAGCCAGCCTGAGTCAGCGCGGCATGGAGATCTTCATCACTTTTGTTAACCCCATGCACCAGGATCCGCTCACGTGCTGCACCAGCCGCCTTTGCCACATACAATTCACCCGCACCGGTACAATCCAGCCATAATTGATGGCGGTCTGCCCACTGTGCCGCTGCGATTGACATCCATGCCTTGCCAGCAAAAGTGATATCACTGGGGCCAGGATAGTAAGTAGCCAGCGACGTCCGATATTGCTTGACAGCATCCTCAAGCGTTGCCTCGTCGAAGAGATAGAGAGGCGTACCATAGGTAGCCGCCAATTCAACCAGGTCACAACCGGCAATGGTGAGCCGTTGTTTGACAGGATCGATGGACGTGGTCAGTGGGAAAAGCGCCAGGCGTTGATCGACGACCGGTGAGTTGAGAATTGAAGTCATAATGTGAGCGACATCCGTTACCGTTGATTGCAAGGTGATGATTAAGGAGTGACCGGCGCAAAGGCGGAGATTGCGGTAACCACCATGCTCAGCACCATGACAATTACAATGACTAAGCTCACCGCGTAGAAAATCTTCTCACTGCGCGTATATTGTTTCGTATTTTTCATAGGTTTTCAGATCTTCC
Organism: Caldilineaceae bacterium; assembly: GCA_046328715.1. Classification (GTDB taxonomy): domain Bacteria; phylum Chloroflexota; class Anaerolineae; order Caldilineales; family Caldilineaceae; genus JAXLWB01. Next base: position 47,103 of record JAXLWB010000025.1, read on the forward strand.
TTTGTAGATCAGCAGACAACTCACTCAAATTAGGGCGATTATACCATAAATTCCAAAACTGACTACTTTACCCATAACTGAACAGGCATATTTTATGCCAACTGTACTCTGAAACCTTATAAATTTTAGCCCTATTGAAGAGGAAAATTTACGGCGTGTGCAACCGCAATTGCTGTTACAACCGACGAGCTACCTACAACGCCCACTTAACTTTTGCAAACGCTCCAGCAGTGATACACTGCAAGTTATGTCACAAACCACGGTGCGCTTGCTTGCCACCTTGCTTCTGATCATTGGTGCTGGAATCGCTGGCTATATTGCCTTTCAGATTCCACCCTACCAGTCGAGTGGGACACTCGATGTTTTTGCCGTGGGGCTGTTCTTCTTTGCCCTACTAGTCGGACTCACTGGCATCTGTACACTGCTCACATTGACGCTGCATCAACGCTGGCCAGCCCTTGCCGGTGTGCATTCGACCGCCAATCGCCCTATCATGCAGCCAAATCCCAATGTATCATTGCGCCAAGGATTTCTCGTCTCCGTTTCACTATGCGCAATCCTACTCTTCTCAATGTTGCAGATTCTCGATTCGATCTTCGTTTTTGTCGTCTTCCTACTTTCAGGTTTGATTGAAACTTACTTTCAAAGCTTGGGACGGTAATGAAGGTGGCAGAATAGCAACATGGAAGCGTAGAAGAAACTAGCACTCATAGGACCTCATTGTATGTTCCTACCTATAGCATGAATCCCTCAAATACTACTTATGTCAACTTCACTTCCTGAACTCTCACCCTCCACTGCACAGATTACGATTGTAGGACTCGGCCCTGGACCTCTAGAATCCATGACATTGGCAGGTTGGGCAGCCATGCAAAGCACTGATTTCCTGCTTGTACGCACTGCGGCGCACCCCTGTCTCTCGACGTTTGGCAATCGGCAAATAGAAAGCTGCGACGATCTTTATGAAGCAAATCAGACGTTTGCCGAAGTCTACGAGGCCATCGCCCAACGGGTGCTCCAGCGTGTACAAGATCACGGTCGAGTTGTCTACGCGCTGCCAGGGAACCCGTGGGTTGGCGAGCAAACCACAGGACTCATCGTGCAACAAGCACGGTCGCACGGTTACTCCGTTGCGGTAATTGAAGCTCCCAGCTTTGTAGAGTCATCTTTTGCAGCGGTCGGCGTAGATCTGATGGATGGCAGCCAGGTGGTCGATGCCATGCTGTTGGCGCAGCAGCACCATCCGCGGGTCGAGGTCAGTTTACCCTTGTTGATTGCCCAGGTCTATGCACGGTGGCTCGCCTCCGACCTCAAGCTGACATTGCTCAACGCCTATCCAGAGACGCACCCTGTGAGCGTAATTCGCAGCGCTGGCAACATCGCCCAAGCGATCATTCACACGACGCTGGCCGAGCTCGACCATCACGATACGTTCGATCACCTGACTAGCGTCTACTTACCGCCGCTCCCACAATATAGCAGTGTCTCGGATCTGCTGGAGATTGTCGCTCACTTGCGTGCGCCCGAAGGCTGCCCGTGGGACCGCGAGCAGACCCTTGCCTCGATGCGCCACGATTTGCTCGGTGAATGCGCCGAGGTTCTCGAAGCGATCGACGCCGATAGCGCCGAACATGACAATGCCACGCACATCGCCGAGGAGATCGGTGACTTGATCATGGCAGCCGCGCTGATGGTGCAGATTGCGATCGATGAAGGTCGTTTCCGAATGGCCGACGCTATGCACAGCATCGTGACCAAGCTGATCCGCCGCCATCCTCATGTCTTTGGCGACGTACAAGTGGATGGAACGAGCGCTGTCCTTGCCAACTGGGATGTGATCAAAGCGCAAGAGAAAGCCGCCAAAGGCATCACGCAATCCCATCCTCTGGATGGCGTACCCGCTGCGCTGCCCGCGTTAGAGAAGGCGCGTCAGTTGCAATCAAAAGCCAAGAAAGCAGGTCTACTAGATCGCAAAGCGCTGGCGAATGAGAATCAAAACTTGCACATAGCGGTCGGCGACATTGTGGATGAAACCACCATTGGTCGCCTGCTCTGGCAAGTAGTGGCCCTGGCTCACGAGCACGACGTCAACGCCGAAGATGCCTTGCGCCAAGTTACAGTATTGTTTCGAGAGAAGCAGGGTTAAAGAGAGTAAAAGTACAAGAGTATTTCTCTTATTTCTCTTTTACTTTTCAACTTTGCCACTCTTCCCCTCTTCAACTTTTCAACTTTGCCACTTCTCATGTAAAATATACTTATTATTAGCGTCTGTAGCTCAGTGGACTAGAGCATCGGTCTTCGGAACCGAGTGTCGGGGGTTCGAATCCCTCCAGGCGTGCTACTTCTTGAGCGTCCACACACTGTTATAGCGAAGGAAAATGCCCAGCCAGAATGATGGTTGGGCATTTTTATTCTTGATTCGAGCCGGATCTCTCCTGATCGACCGAAAAATCATCAACAGGGCAAGCTTCCTTTGCCCACATCCACGCTATTTGTTAATATTGCTAACGCAAGCCTCTTGTCAGTTTTTTGTAACTAAACTTATACATTCCCCCTCTTGTAATTAAGACTAACATACGACATACTTGACACGCTAGGTTAGGTCTTGCTGTTTATCTTAACTCATATTTAAAGTAGCAGATCGATCTACGACTGCTGTCAAACCAAATCACTCCTAAAATGCAGATTGGCTAGCTGGAGAAACCCTGTCAGGTTTGCTTTTTAGAGAGATTTCACGAGTCTAGATCAACTGACTCATTTATATAGATGTAAGTGCTATGCGATTATCCTCTGTTTCCTTGAGAATCATCTGGCTTGTACCCTTCATTGCGCTCATTTTACTCACGGTTGGACTTGTCGGCTTTCTATCGATGCGGAATGGTCAATTGGCGGCCAATCAATTGGCAAACCAACTGATCGATCGCAGTAATCAACTTGTCATTCAACATCTGGAGAGTTACCTATCCATTCCTCAACGGTTGGTGCAGTTGGATGCCAAGGAGTTAGAAAGTGGACTACTGGTTGACCAGGATTATGCAAGCATTGGGCATTACTTTTGGCAGCAAGTGAAGCTCTACCCGCTCAGCTTTATAAATTACGGGCTAGAAAGCGGGGAATATGCGGGCGCAGGACATGATGGCGATAGCATGTACGAAGGGGAGTTATCACCTACAACCGAAATGCAGTACTACGATTTTCAGCTTGATGAACAAGGGCAACGGATCAGCCAAAAAGCCGATCCCGAGTATGATTTTAAGGAAGAAGCCTGGTATGCCGATACAATGCGAGCAGGTAAACCGATTTGGAGTCGCATTTATCTTTGGGACGGCACCAACATTGTATCCAATACAATGTCTATCGCATTCAGCTATCCAATCTTCCACGGGCAGCAACAGCCTGTTGGGGCAATCGGCATTGATCTATCACTGGCAAGAATCAGTGATTTTCTAAACACCCTACGAATCAGCCCCTCGGCCAAGCTTCTGATTGTGGAACACGATGGGATGGTTGTAGCAACGTCTAGCAAGGATGCTCCAGTCATTTGGAAGAACGAGCAAGTGGAGCGTCTCAATCTGAAAGACATTGAAGACCCGCTGATTCAGGCAGCAACTAGTTATCTGACAGATCAGGCTGGCGGCATGGGTCAAATTACGGCGAGCACACCCTTCCAGTTTTCTATGCAAGGGGAGCGTCAGTTTTTGCACGTGACTCCCTGGCGAGATCAGTTTGGGTTGAATTGGTGGATTCTAGTCATTGTTCCCGAAGCTGATTTTATGGGCGGGATTACGAGCGCTACACGCCTTACCATTCTTCTGTGCATTGCCTCGTTCGTTGCTGCAATTCTGATCGGCCTCTTCACCTGGCATCAGATCCGGCAACCGATCAACAAGTTAAAGGCGGCGGCACAACGTATTGCAGCGGGTCAGCTTGAGGAAAGAGTGCCGCCCAGTGCCGTCCAGGAACTGCATGAAGTGGGTCTTGAGTTTAACCGTATGACCAACCAACTGCTCGATTCCTTTTCAAAGCTTGAATTTCTGGCGAGCCATGACCCACTGACCGGATTGGCGAACCGCGCAACCTTTCGGGATTTGATTACAGAAAGGCTTAGGCACAAGAAGTCGCAGGCGCATTCTTCGTCTGCAGCCAAGTCATCTTCGCTCTTTGCGGTTCTCTTTCTCGACTTAGATTACTTCAAGTTGTTGAATGACAGTTTTGGTCATCTGGCCGGCGATCAAGTGCTGATTGAAATTGCGCAACGACTCAAAGGATGCGCCGGCGAGCATGCTCATGTCGCCCGCTTTGGCGGCGACGAATTTGTCATTTTGCTTAAAGACATCGCTCAGCCACACGATGCGGAGCGAGTTGCCGAAAAGATTCTCGGTGAAATTCGCAAGCCGTTCGTCGTCAACCAGAACAGCGCCTTTATCAGTTCCAGCATTGGCATTGTCTTTGACACCGGAATCCATGAAGAAGCCGATGATATGTTGCGCGATGCCGACATCGCACTCTATCGAGCCAAGTCCTTGGGCAAAGCGACCTATGTCGTCTTTGATCGAGAGATGCATGTCGAGGTGCTGGAGCGTTTGACCCTGGAAAGTGACCTGCGTAAGGCGCTCGATCAAAATACACTTTCGATTTACTACCAGCCCATTGTCGACATCAACAGCTTGGATTACATCGGAGTAGAAGCGTTATTGCGCTGGCAGCATCCACGACTGGGTATGGTCATGCCAGACAAGTTTATCCCGATTGCAGAAGAGACCGGATTGATCATTCCGATCGGTTGGTGGGTAATGCGCCGTGCATGTGAGCAGATGCGGCAGTGGCAACAGCAGTTTCCAGGCAGCCTGATGGAAGTCAGCGTCAATCTGTCGGCGCGCCAGTTCCTCCACCCGAATTTGCTTTCTGAAATTGAAGAGACACTCCGCCTAACACAACTCGCGCCACAGTCGCTCAAGCTTGAAATCACGGAGAGCCTGTTGATCAGCGATCGGGTTACGCTTGAACATCGGCTGGCAAAGCTGAAAGAATTGGGCGTGAAGATTAGTCTGGATGATTTTGGGACTGGCTATTCCTCGCTGAGCTACTTGCATCGATTTCCACTCGATACGCTGAAGATTGACCGTTCCTTTGTGCAACAGATGATGAACGACCAACATTGTGGTGCGGTAGTCGAATCGATTGTGAGTATGGCCCACAAGTTAGGCATGGAAGTCGTGGCCGAAGGTGTAGAAACCCAGGAAGCGCTCGAATACCTGCGCACTGTGGCGCGCTGCGAACAGATTCAAGGCTTTCTGATCGCACCTGCGCTGCCCGTCCAGCAGATCACCAATCACCTTCAGCGCCAATCGCTGACTCATTCGCTACTGCTATCCCATACGGTCTTTGCCGAGAAGACGAGGTAGGTACGCCAAACAAACTGGTTTGGCGCACCCTTGGCGGAATTGACAGAGGATTCTGAGGAGATTGTAGGAGAGTACAGGTTGGGTTACTCTACAGCTAAATAAAAGCGGAGTTCTGCTGCTCAAAGAGAACTGGCACAACTCCGCTTTTCAGTGAACGCTTCGTTTAGAAGCACAGTCTGTAGTACCTCACACAGGGATACGGAACCCGAACGAACCACACGGTCTTGTAGCAAACGGCGACGTAGGGCACGTAGATACAAAGGGCCTCGTTTCGTACTTCGAGTTATTCCAGAGCAAAAGTTTCGTTGCTGTTCATGATTGTGTTCCTTTCGAATGAATGAGTTACAGTGATTATCCGTTACTGTGCTTGCGGCTGTTTTTCCGCTTGCGTTCTTCTGTCCTCATTCTAGATCAACCCGAACGGCAATTACACTTGATTTCCTGAGAGTTTCGCCTCTGCTTCTATTCATTGCCCTGTACTCTGATAGATTTGCAAGCTCAAGACCGTCTCGATGCCCTGCGTTTCAACCACAACCGACTCGAACCGATGCTTCCCAAGATTGGAACGACTATCCCAGCCACCAATGGAGCAGTAGACAATTCTCTGATGCTGCGACTTGAATTCGACATTACCATGTCTGGTAGCGATCCTGACGGCTGTGATGTCGGCGTAATCATTTCACTGCCGGTCACCACATCCGTGGTGGTGATGACATTGGTAGCCGTGAGCGTACCGCCAGCCGTCACCGTACTTGAGATCACGGTGATGACAGTCGTGATGGTGGTCGTAGTGGCGCTAGTAGCAGTAGCGGTTGACGTGTCGGTAACAACTTGCGTAAAGGAGAGGGTGGTCGAATCGATTTCGCTCATGCTAAAGCGCAAAAGGTATGGTTGGATCGAGCGGGCACCATTGTTATCTACCACTTCCAGATAGTAAAGCCCTGACGTGTCAATGGTAAACGTCGCTTGTGTGTCGCCGCCACCTTCCAGTGGATAGACCCAATCGCTCACAACCTGTTTTTGATCGTTCCACAGCCGCATGGCGAGTTTCAGCTCAGGCGCAACATTGGTGATCAAGACATGTAGCTCACCAGTCGTTGTGATCTCAATACGACACCAGTCAGCATCATTGGCAGGCAGAATGTTGGCAGGGATGGTTGTGTCTAGCGTGACCGGAGTCGCACTCTCCAGCGTTCCGTTGGGTTCGCCATTGTCCGCCGAGGCGGTGAATTGTGTCTCTACGGTGAAGGGCTGAATCGAACGCTCACTGCCACTTTCCTCGACCACCTCCAGGTAATAGCGCCCCGGCTCGGGCAGATCGACAACGCCAGTGATTTCGCCGCCTTTGGCTAAGGGGCGCAGCCAATCGCTGATCGTATCCTTGTTGTCATTCCACACACGCACATCGATCGCCAGGTTTTCAGGAACGTCCCGTACGCTGATCTGTAATTCGCCCTGATGAGTTACATCGAGATAGTGCCAGTCACTGTCGCCACGCGGCAAAATATTGGTCTGCACAGTACGATTGATGCCCAGGTTACTAGCCTGACCAAAGTTGTTGTTTTCTTCAAAGGAATCGACGGCGCGGGTGAAGGCAAGCGTCAGTGAATAGGGTTGAACCGAGCGTGCCCCGCCACTGTCCTCTATAATCTCGACATAATAACGACCCGCTGTAGGTAGATCGACAAAGTTGATATTGTCGCCGCCCTTGGCTAAGGGGTGCAGCCAATCGCTGATCACATCTAGGTTGGCATTCCAAACACGGAAGTCAATCGCCAAATCTTCAGGCACATCGGTAATAGCGACATCGAGTTGCCCCTGCCAATCAACCTCGAAGGTGAACCAATCGGCATCGCCGCGCGGTAATACATTAATCTGTTGGCTCACATCCATCGGCACTTCGGCGGCCTCGCCAGGTTTATTGTTTGGTTCATAGGCATCGGCGGTGGGTACAAAACTGGCCTGAATCGTATAGGGCTGAATCGAACGTCCGCCGCCGCTATCCTCGATTACTTCCAGATAATAGCCACCTGGTGCAGGTAGGTCAATGATACCGACTGTGTCGCCACCTTTGGCAAGCGGGCGAATCCAATCACTGACGACTTCTTTGCTGGCATTCCAGACACGAAAGTCAATCGCCAAGTCGGCAGGTACTTGGTTAATTGTCACTTGCATCTCACCCTGATGATCAACCACGACATGATACCAGTCGGCATCGCCGCTCGGCAGAATGTTGGCTTGTAGCGGCACCTCAAAAACGAGATCGCTGGCACTGCCAAAGGTATTGTTCGGTTCGTCGCTCTCCACCGTCGGGCTGAAGATCGTCTGGAGCGAATAAGATTGATCCGATGCTGCCGCACCGCTATCCTCGACGATCTCTAGATAATAGCGGCCGGCTTGGGGCAGATCGACCACGCCATGGGTCTCACCACCTTTGGCCAATGGCCGCATCCAATCACTGATTGTGTCCTTGTTGCCGTTCCATACGCGTACATCGATGGCCAGGTCGGTGGCTACATTGCTGATGGTGAGTTGCAGTTCGCCCTGATTTTTCACGTCGAAGGCGTACCAGTCGTTGTCACCAGGTATGGCAATGGCACCTTGAATTGTACTTCCAGCATCGATGGTCGTGGCTTTGCCAAAAGAATTGTTTGGTTCCGTTTCGGCGTCAACCGGCAACGCATTGCCTGCCCCGACACCTTGGCTGAGTGCTGCTTCCAAATCCTGTTGGCTGCGAGCATCAAAATAGACCCCATCGGTCACTGCCGCAATCTCTTTTAGCTGTTGCGTTGTTGCATCATCGACACCGAAGCCGATGACATAGAATTCAATTTCGACCGATGAGCCGTCTGTGCTTGAAGTGGTGTCGGTGATGGGCGTAGTCGCCTGTGCCAGTGCTGAGCGCTGAGCGAAGAATACAAGTATCAACAAAACTACAAAACTGACGTAAATTCTTGCTTTCATAACTGGCCTCCCTTTACTCCTTCGCTGCCTTGACCGGATCGCCCGAACACGATTCTTCGCCGTCGCTGAGAATCACCAAACGCGCTTTGCCCCCATTTTTCGAATCTTGGATGTACTTCTTGGCAAAGGCAATCCCGTCGGCTAGCGGCGTACCGCCTGAGGGGATAATCTGGTCGATCTTGGCACGTACCAACTTGGTATCGGTCGTAAAGTCCTGTTCAACCCGAATATCGCCACAGTCATAGAAGACAATCAAAGCAATCGGCGTATTCTCGTCCAATTTCCAAAGAACGTTGCGGGCGGCAGCCTTGGCTTTGTCAATCTTGCTCATGTCGCCCATGCTGCCCGAGGCGTCAAACAGAATGACCACGGATTGAGCGCTGCTGTTGCCAGATTGAGTGTCGGGTGTCTCCGGCTCTGAACCTGCCAACTGTTTGGTGAGCTTGTCAATCACCTCGGCAGTAAAATGGTCGGGTAGGAGTTGCGTCTCCAACTCTTCTGGGAACCACTCTTTTGTGCGCAAAGGGCGAGGCAGGGTATTGTAGCGTTCCTGATGGACATGACCGAGTTCGTGCAGGATGATTTTGGCCAGTTCGTAGGACGATCTCGGGGCACCCTGGGCATAAAAGCCATCCTGATGAAACTTGATCGTGTTTTTGTCAATCGTCTGTCCGCCAGAAGAATGAGCCAAGCTTGATTGCTGACCGGTGTAGATGATCTTTAATTTGGAATCGTTGAGAATGGAAAGAAGTTGTTTGCGCTCACTCTCGGAAAGTTTGGGCCAACTGCCCGCGGTCAAGTCATATTTCAGCGCAGCCAGGATCGCAGGCACCTTTAACTCCTGGAAGACTTTGGCATCGCGATCCATTTCTGTGGAAAGTTGAGGTTGCGGCGCTGTTTCCGTCTGATAAAATTCTTCGATGGTCTTGGCTTGGGCCACGGCTGTTACGAAACAGAAGATCGAAAGCAGCAGCGCAAAAAACCAAATTCTAGCTTTCATAGACAATGCTCCTTTCGAGGGTGCGAGGTAGGTTGCAAGTTTCTAAGTCCACTTTACAACCTACAACTTACTTATGCAGAGATCGATTGTTTAGCTTACTAAAAGTTCGCTTCGGGTTATAGTTTTTACCGATTGACAGAGCCACGAAGTTGCAGTACATTAGGTAAGTATGACAGATTGAAGTTTGACAATCGTAAGATAAAGCGTTTGACAATCGTTTGATTGTTAGTGGACTTTCCGGTTAATTACTGGGGGGTGTATGTCGCCAATGTACGAGCTGTATTTGTTTGGACCATTGCGGCTTGGGCATGGTGGCGAGGGCGTCCCCGGACTGCGCTCACGCAAAGCAGTTGCTATCCTTGCCTATGTGGCAGCACAGGAAAAGCCTTTGCCGCGCGCCCATCTTGTCGATTGCTTCTGGCCCGATGAATCAAACGAACGGGGTCATGCCAACTTACGTTGGGCACTGAACCACCTAACCTCGTTGTTGCCGGGCTGTTTGAGTGTTAGCCGCCACAGTGTAGCTTGGGGCAGTAGCCTCGCTTGCGACCTTCATCGCTTTACCCAACACCTCCACCAAAACACCATCTCCAGTTTGACTGCGGCGGTTGAGATCTATCAAGGCGAGCTGATGGCTGGCTTTGTTCTCGATGGCTGTCCCGAATTTGAACTTTGGTTAACCACGGAGCGCGCTCACCGTCTGCAACAAATGGTGCAGACTCTGGATACGCTCATCCAATGTCATCGGGCACAACAGAACTATCCCATTGCACTGGCGTTTGTACAACGTTGGTTGGCCTTAACCCCTTGGGCCGAGGAAGCACACCGTCAGGCGATCTTTCTGTTCGCAGCTAGTGGACAACGAAGTGCAGCCCTTCAGCAATATGCTGTCTGCCGCCAAGCCTTGGCAACAGAATTTGGGGTAGAACCAGCAACAGAAACCACTGTGCTTTATGAAGAGATTCGCAGTAACGGAAAGGGGCAAAGCAACAGGGTTTCAAGGGAGCAGGTGACAAAAGAGCATACTGCCACCCTGTCTCCTCATCACAATCTACCGCGCCAGTTTGCACCGGTTATTGGTCGCACAGCAGAAATCGCGCAGATCGAGCAGCTACTTGCCGATCCGACCTGCGTCTGGTTGACCCTGTTGGGACCGGGCGGGATTGGCAAGACCCACTTAGCATTGGCAGTAGCGCACAAAATCGTGGAGAGTCAGCAGAGTCGTACAAGGGCACTCATCGAGCCAGGAACGAATGGTAGCTCAGAAACCCAAGCACCAGCCTTCCCCGACGGGGTGTGGTTTGTTGCGTTGGCTGGGGTGACAGCGGTTGAGTTGCTACCCGCGACCCTGGCACAGACGTTGGGCCTTTCCCTAATGCCAGGCGATGTACGGCAACAGTTGCTCAATTATCTGGGCTCCCAACAGTTATTACTAGTACTGGATAGCTTTGAGCATCTGCTAGAGGGAGTGGATTTACTCGAATGGTTGCTTCAAGAAGCACCAGGGGTGAAAGTGCTCGTGACCTCGCGCCAGCGCTTCGAGCATCAAGATGAATGGGTGTTGGATGTGGGTGGTTTGGAGACGCCACCGATGGCTGCATCGAGGGAGTTGGCCAGTTATAGTGCCGTGCAGCTCTTTGTGCAATGTGCGCGCCGGGTACTATCCAACTTTGCCATGAACGCAAACAATGCGGCTCTGATCAGCCAAGTCTGTCGGGCAGTTGAAGGCATGCCGCTGGGCATTCAGTTAGCAGCTTCCTGGGTACGTATTTTGCCATTGGCCACCATTGCCGAGGAGATCAGCCACAACCTGGATTTTGGAACGCCAGCGACACATGGCATCCCTGATCGCCATCGCACCCTGCGGGCGGTAATTGACTCTTCCTGGAGACGACTGGATGAAGCAGAGCGAACCTTATTGGCGCGTCTGTCCGTCTTTTGTGGTGGAACAGATTGGCCAGCCGCCGAAGAGATCGCAGGTGCGACACCGATCCTGGTTTCACAGCTATTCGATAAATCGTTGCTCTACATGGATAGCATGGGCCGTATCATGCTGCATGAATTCGTGCGCCAATTTGCAGCAGAGCAACTCCAGGCCATGAAACTGACCGAGGAGACGAAGGCAGCCCACAGTCGCTATTATTCGTCGTTACTCGCTCGACAGATGGATGGATTGATCAGCGGTCAGACACAAGCCATCCTCCAACAGTGGGATGGCGAACTGGACAATCTGCGCGCCGCCTGGCAGTGGGCTGTACAACGCTGTGATGCGGCACTTATTCGCCAGATGACACAGCCGCTCAACCTCTATTTCGATTACCGCACGCTGTTGCAAGAGGGTCGTCAACGTTTTCAACAGGTTGTGGAAGCCTTGCGCCTAGCACCACCCACCAGCGAACATGAGATCGCTCTGGGTACAGTGTTGGCACGGTATGGGCTCTTGCTTTGGCGCTATGGAGAGATGACCTTGGCAGAGCAAGTGCTGCACGAAAGCAGGACTATTGCCAGTCGACATGGCGTAACCGAGGAAGAAGCCTATGCCAGCTACTTGCTGGGCTATTACTATGCAGGGCTAGAACATTCAACCCTGGCGAGTGAGTACTTGGAGAAAGCGCTAGCCCTGGCAAAAGAGTGTGCCGATGAGCGGCTGAGCATGAAGATCCTTTATGCATTGGGGTTCAATCACCTCAATGGCGGGCAAATCGAAACCAGCATTTCAACCTTGCAACAATCGCTACAGCTTGCTCGCAGCCTGGGCGATATGCGTTCGGTTGCTCACACGCTTTGTTACCTGGGCAGCAGTTACTTTGTTGCAAAAGATTATATCCAGTCCCGACAGTGCCTTCAGGAGGGACTGGGTATCTTTCAATCGCTTGGCATCCAATGGGGAATTGCCCAGGCGCAGTATGGATTGCTCAAAGTGGCCCATGCCGAACGCGACTATACTGAGGTCAAAAGGCTATATGACGTTACACTGCCTTTATACGAAAAGAGTGGTGCGCACCGTGAAGCGCTGACAACGATTCAGCACATTTACCAATCGGTATGCACATCTCCAATCCCCAGTCAGGACCAATGGCTCACAAGGAATGAAATCAGCCCTATGGCTAATATGAGCAACACCAGCCCCTCCAACTGCATCTCGACCAGCAGCGACTGCTTGGTTGGGGCGAGCAGATCATCATGACTCCCTAGCCACGCTATCTCCGCTTGACGATTCAATCGTTTCTGTTGTTTGGACTTTAACTGTACAGCCAATAATCGATGGTGATTCATCCTGGTTTCTCCTTTGTAGAGCGAATTGCGAGCATTCTGGCCCGTCGGTTGCACTTGTTCTTTGACTCTATTCAACCACAGCGGCAGCAGCAAAAGAAGCCGCTGAGCGGGATAAAAAGCGGGATAATGGCGCTTTCAAAACTAAACGTATCTGCTGAAATCACTTACGCCATTGCCGAAAAACATAGGAAATGGAAAGTGATTTTGTTGTGGCCGAATAGAAAAGAAGAAGAGAATCGATTCGTTGGAGTGAAGAAAAGACGTATGCTAAACTTGATGCTTGAGTGTAAAACGAGCAATAGTTTTGAAGGTGTTAGAAGGAACTAATGACGGAGCAACCAACCTTTGGCCGCTGGCTCAAACTACGCCGCAGTGGTATGGGGCTGACACAAGTGCAATTGGGCGAGCAAGTGGGCTACGCAGGCGAGACGATTCGCAAAGTTGAGGCCGACGAATTGCGTCCTTCGCGGCAGATGGCTGAGCGGCTAGCCAGCGTACTTGACATCGCGCAGGACGATCGAGCCGCCTTTATCCGCTTTGCCAGAGACGAAGGGTTTGAGAATCTCGTCTCTTTGCCCGAAAAAAAGGTAAATATTCCTCCAGCCCCCTCAACCCTGCGCGCTCACGTGGCCCCTGAAAGTGACCGGCTTCCCCACTTGAGCCCGCCCATCCCTCGTGAGCCGTTGATTGGGCGTGACTGGGAAATCACCGTTGTTCAAAACCTGCTGTTACGTCCCAACGTTGGCCTTGTGACCTTGACCGGTCCAGGCGGTGTAGGCAAGACACGACTCGCCTTGCAGATCGCTGCTAACCTATACACCCATTCTAGACCGGGCGAAGGGCCATTGTTTCCGGATGGTGTTTATTTTGTTCCATTGGCTTCGCTTGAGGATGCGGACTTGGTCTTACCCGCCATTGCCCAAATGCTGGAGGTGAGCGAAGCTGGGAGACAGCCTTTACTCTCTTTGGTCCAAAAACATCTGCAAGACAAACGACTGTTAATTGTGCTAGATAACTTTGAACAGATAGTGAACGCAGGCACGATGCTGAGTTCACTGTTGCAGGCAACGCCTGGCCTCAAGCTCCTCGTCACTAGCCGTACTGTGCTACGCCTGCGCCAGGAGCATCATTTCGCGGTACCTCCGCTCGCCCTGCCTGATGCACTCGCCCAAACGACACAGAATCCTTCGGCATCGGATCTATCGCAGCTTATGCAGTCAGCGGCCATTCGGCTTTTCTCCGATCGGGCACAGGCGGCACAAGCCGACTTTGCAGTAACCAGTGAGAACATCGCAGCAATCAGTGCGATCTGTCAACAACTTGACGGATTACCCCTGGCCATCGAGCTAGCGGCGGCCAGAATCCGTTTGCTGCCCCCTTCGGCGATGCTCGCCCGCTTGGGGAATCAACTCAAATTTCTCACTGGCGGTGCCCAAGATCTGCCCAAACGGCAACAGACCATGCGCACCACCCTAGCATGGAGCTACGATCTGTTGACCGAAGTTGAAAAAGTATTGTTCCGGCGGATTGCGCTCTTTGTGGGCGGCTGCACACTGGAGGCAGTGGAAACCATCTGCAATGCCGATGGAAGGCTGGCCGAGGATACACTCGAATATCTGGCAGCCTTGATCGACAAGAGCCTGCTCCAACAGCAGATCAACCCCAGCGGAGCGGCACGCTTTGTCAGCCTACGCGTTATCCGTGAATATGCATTGGAAGAATTGCGCCAACATGGGGAAGTAGAAGCCATTCAGCAACACTACGCGGCCTACTTTTTGCAGTTGGCAGAGACGGCTGAGATTGAATTGAACGGAAACAAACAAAAAGAATGGCTGGAACAACTTAGCCTCGAACATGACAATCTGCGAGCTGTCTTGGAATGGTCGATCACCGATGGAGATGCAGAAATGGGTCTACGTCTGGCGGCGGCATTGTGGCGCTTCTGGCAGATCTCCGGCTACTATCATGAGGCATACCGCTGGCTGGCCGCCCTCCTCGGACGCACCAACAAACGCACCACGGTGCGCGCAAAGGCGCTTCATGCGGCTGGCCACTGCATCGGCATCGAAGGCAACTATGAGATGGCGCAACGCTATTTGGAAGAGAGCCTGGCCATTGGCCGTGAGTTGAATGATCCCTTCTGTATTGCCCTGGCGCTGCATGGTCTTGGCAACCGTGCGTTGGATCAAGGAGATTACGAAACTGCCTGCGTCCGATTCGAGGAAAGCCTACACATTCGGCGCGCCACTGGGGATAGAGCAGGGATGGCGGCTTCGCTCAACAATCTTGGTATTGCTGCCTATGAACAGGGCAACTACACTGCGTCACGACAGTTGCATGAGGAAAGTTTAGCACTGAAACGCGAACTCGGTGACCAGCAAGGCATCGCTTCATCACTCAACAACCTGGGCAACTTAGCAACAAACCGGGGTGACTTCAAAACGGCACACCAATTGCACGAAGAAAGTTTACTACTAAAACGAGCGTTGGGCGACCAACAAGGGATCGCTACTTCACTCAATAACCTGGGCGTTGTTGCCCGTAATGAACGCGACTACCACACGGCACAGTTGCGGCTCGATGAGAGTCGGACGCTGCACAGAGCGATTGGCAATAAACGAGGGGAAGCACTAGCCTTGTACAACTTAGGCGACACGGCACGCCAGGCTGGGGATAATTCGCTCTCACTGCGTTATTACAAAGAAAGTTTGCGGATCCGCAAAGACGTGGGTGACAAGCAGGGGATTGCCGAATGTTTTGCGGGATTGGCTGATGTGCTTCAGGTCTATCAACAGAGTGAGCAAAGTGTTCAACTTTTAGCCGCTGCCAGTGCCATTCTCGAGTCGATTGCTGGAGCACTGGAACAAGCCGAGCGAGCCAACTTCGAACAGGCAGTTACTGCCATGCGCACGACCTTAGGGGAAGATCGATTTACCGAGTTGTGGAATGCAGGGTGTGGCTTGACGATCGAACAAGCGAGTGCGCTGGCGTTGGCGTAGCGAACCTTCTGGGAAGCATGTCGACTTCCCGGAAGATGACTTACGCTAGGCATTGTCATTCACAACGCCACCTGGAACACCGCCCGCCATTTGTATCCCAGAATGGACCTCTTGAGGAATCTCTTCGCCACAGCTACTACAAATGTGGTGGGTCATTTGCTGATTTGCGATATTGCCGTAATGAAACGCAGGCAGGAAAGCTGCCGCCACACTTGCAACGATTGCAAGTACCACAAGCACACGGGCAGCTTTGGTGGAAAGTAACTGTCGCCCAGCGTGTGCCTCTACCCAATGTTTATTTGAGGTATTCATAGTTGATTGGTCTCCTGTTAGTAAGATGAACGATTTTACAGTTGAATTAAGTTGAAACGTTGTGACTTCTTTTTGTATAACAGACTTGTGCTGCTCACTTGATTTAACCACCATTGGCGTGGCAAAAGAACCCGCTCAGCGGGATAAAAAGCGGGAGAAAGCGCTTGAGCATCTCCTAGTCCCGGTGGGTGTAAGCCTAATCATGCCAGACCAAGCACAAGCCCTAAGACGAGAAATAGGAAGTATACAGACTGTCCCGAATGCAAAATGATCGGAAACCAATTGCTCCGAAAGCGTTTAGCGGAATAGGCAAACAAAAGATCGCCCGGCAGGGTTGCCAAAAAGCCCCAGGGTTGATGAAGATGGTAGAAGCAGAAGAGGATGCCATTTGCCACCCAGTCCCATTTGCCAAAGACGCCTTCCATCTTGGGTAAGAGCACACCACGGAAGAGGAGTTCCTCGCCCAGGAACGTATTGAAGGTTGCTGTTACCAGGAGCAGTCCGAATAGATCCCAGGCACCCACCCACTGGGGACGCAACTCAGGCGCAAACAATGCATCACCACTATAGCCCGCTGGTTCGGCCAAGAACGGAAAGAGCCTTGTCCAAAGATGGACAAGCGGCTCGCGCAAACCGATATCCAGAACGACAAGCAGCAGAATCATCGGAATGAGCCACCACCAAAGCCGCTTTTGCGTCTCACCCGTACTGGCTGCAACCGGATGGTTGAGCCAGAATCGCCGTCGGATCGTGCTCAGGCGAAGGTTGCCCTCTTCGAGATAGAGGATGATCATTGCCAGCACAAACTGCCAAACCAGCCCGCCAGTCAGCAATGCCAGCCGCAGCAGAGCCGCATCCACCGCCGCTAATCCTGCGCTCAGCCACGGATAGACGACCCAGCCCAACAGCCACATGGGCGCACCAGCCGCCAGCCAGATGCCCAGGATCTGTCCCAGGGTATATTGATCCTTTTCGTTGTTCAACGACAAAGTTTGCGCACTATAAGTTGACATAATTTTTTGGGTTGTCATACTATTTCTCCGGCAACTATCCAGCGAAGCTTCGCTGGATAGTTGCAATTGATTAACCACGAGTTGGAGGCGTGAAGTGCAAAGTGTCGATCACGCTTTTGTAAAGCTTCTCCAGTTGCGTAAAGTGATCCATCGTTGCTGTCTCCCATCGACAAGGATTTCGCGCTGTATGATGTTGAATCCTTTTCCTGCCGCAGCAATCTGTAGCGCAGCGACTTGTGCAGCGCTGCGGCCCGTCACAGCTTCTACGCTAAGTTCCACCCAAGCATCGCCTAGCGTGTCAGCGCTGGCGTTAGCGGGATGGATGACAATGAAGCGTGGCGGAACGACCGCGTCCTCTGCGGGATAGAGAAGACAATAACCATCCTCAATATTTGTGAGCAGCCTCATTTCTGCGCTCTCGGTTGGACAGACGTTTTCTGGTGTTGGTTGATTTGAGGGAATTGATGGGTTGATGCAGGCAGATTGTAGTCCGAGCATCAGCGCCAAGACCAATAACAAGGACGCTTTCTTTTTCACATTCCCTCTTTTGCTTGTTGAATGATGTTGCCTCTCAATGGTCCCTCGTCTTTGTCCTCGACGTTGTTGGTCACTGCTAGTCGAGTGATGCGGCCGCCGATGATCCACTCAGCCACGTAAAGGTTGCCAACCTGGTCGGCGGCAATACCATGTGGGCTATTGAATTTGCCCGCTTCAATCAAGTGCGCAGGATGGTTGGGCCAGCCGAGAAGATCACAGACTGCCTCGTTATTTCCCAAGTAGCCGACCAGCCGATCCTGCCCATCCAACACCGTGACGCGCCCGCGCAATTCAGGGATGATCAGATATTCACCTGTGGTGGCAAAGGCGCAGGGACTGGTCAGAAACTCCTCGCCAAAGACCCGCAAGAAATTGCCTTCGACATCATAGACCTGCACCCGTCGGTTACCGCGGTCGGCGATGTAGAGTTCACATTCAGGCTTGCGGGTGTCCATGAAGATAGCATGTGGGCACTTGAAGAGCCCAGCGTCCCCTTCGGCACCACTGATGCTATCGATGTAGATGCCCCGTTTACTGTAGGCATGGATGAAGTTAAAGCCGTAGCCATCGCTCACCCAAATGTCGCCATTGCCGCCAAAACGCTCCTCATGCACTGCCACCCAGGTAGGGGAATATTTGCCATTGGGGTAGATCATCAGCGGCGGGCATTGGATGGTCTGTACAGTTTTGCCATCCAGCGTGGTCTTGACCACCGCACCGGTTTTTGTGTCGGTCAGCCAGAGAAACTCCTCATCGCCCTCTTGAACCAGTGTCATCCCATGAGCACCGGGGAAGCTGTCACCCCAGCTATCGATCAATTGCCCATGCTGATCAAAGATCATGACCGCCGGGTTGGCTTGCTGAAAGACAATCACTCGACCATCGGCGCTAACCGCAACGCCATGCGTACGACCATCGTTGCGTACACTTTCGCTATCCGGCAAGCTTGCCCAGCGATCTTGCCAGTGATAGGAGAACGGACCAACGCTCAGGCACAAGTGAGATTCGGCTGCTTCGATTTGATGTGCGCAATGAATTTGTATCGTCATAGTTGTTTCCTCTTTTCTATTGTTTATGAACCACAAAAGTCCATCGATAGCCTGGGATTTTCCAGTTGGCCCAATGCCGTCGATTCTGGTTGGACTGTCGAATGCTGTCGATGTACCTGCCGACAGCGCAGCGAGCCAGACATGACACCTGGCTTAGGCGGCGGCGTTATCGCAAGAAATTGCGTGACTGTTGTTTCCGCCTGGTGCATCAATTCCGAACTGCGATCAAAGTCCATGAAGCCTATTCCGGACAAGGAAGGAGCCGGCAGATAGATCACAGGCAAATGTTGGGCGATCAACGGCGCTTCCAACAGTACCCGCTGCCGTACCGTCCCACGTACTACCGCATGCAACAGATCGCCTACGTGGCGCGGTGTGCGATGCGCTCGGGGTACATTGCCTGTGTCAAGTACCACAATCGAGCCAGCACCCATCTGCATTGCCGCTCGCAGTGGCACGTTCTCAGTGCAGCTACCGTCGATATACCACTTATCTTCAATCTGCACCGGCGGGTAAAGTCCGGGAATGGCTGTGCTGGCCAGCAGTGCAGATTGCAGCTTTCCTGCCGTGAAAAGGACACCTTCATAGGTGGCTAACTCGGTCGCCAAGATTCCCAGTGGCATGCTGAGGTTTTCGATGAATGGGTCCGTTTGAATGCGAGCGATTAGCTTTGCGAGACGATCCTGGCGAAACAGACTCTGGCGCGTTCGCAGCAGACAAAGCGCCTGCGCAAGGACTCCACCAGGGAAGATATCGTGGCGTCGCAGTTGGCTCCAGGTTGTTTCGAGGACGTCGACGGCGGCATCCAGCCCATAACAGGCAATTGCCGCTGCATTTAGGGACCCAACCGAAGAGCCCACCACGAGATCAGGATAAATTCCGGCGTCCCGTAGGGCACGGATCATGCCAACCTGGACTGATCCCAAACTTGCGCCCCCTGACAACGCAAAGGCCACGGGTTTGGGCAAATCCTCATACCATTTTCGGTTCATCATAGATACCTGCTTCCCTTCTACTTAAAATTCTGGTCACCAAGCGCCGTCTTACCTCAATACAAATGGCAAATAGATCGCTGCCGTGGCTGGCGTCGGATCGGGGAGCGGCGGGATCTCGGGCACCGTTGTCGGACTCCAGGCAGGTGCCCGACCATCCTCGACAAAGAGGTGGGCGTCGCTTCCATCGCTGTTCATGATCCAAAGCTGGCATGGACAGGACAACAGCGGCTCTAACCAATAATTGCCAGTCGTTTCATCAAATAGGCCACTCTGTTCATAGATAATCTGACTGCCATCCGGTGAGATATCCAGGCGACCAATTGCCTGATTGGCGATCTCGTAGAGCGGAGTCATCAGTTGATCAGCAAAGGTATAACGATAGATCACGCTCTTCGACTCAATTTCACCGGCACCAATCCACTTCTCGAATCGTGAAAAAACAAACCCAGAACCATCGGGTAACCAGGCCAACCCAGCAACATCACAATAGAGCGGACAACTGCCCAAATTGAAGAATTGGCGTTGTCCCGGATCGGCAATCGGTGCAAGAAAGATGTCAGAGAATCCGGGCTTCTGTCGCACAACCGCCAATAGCTGATCAGCCGCCGCCGCAGGTCCAGCTTTCACCAGAAACAGCCGGCCTTCCAGCAAGTATTGATGATAGTCCAGCACGCGCTCACCCATCGTAGTGACGGGAGCATCACCGTTCATCTGCCAGATGTTGTTGTCGGCTTGAAAGGCGAGGGTGGAAGCCTCGGCATAGAGATAAAAAAGTTCATTGCTCTGCGCAATCCAACTAGGGCGCAGCGTCTGTGGACAAGTCATATCATCTGCCGCGCGAAAGGGGATCGCACCGACATCGATTGTCGCTCCCGCAATCACATCGACCCAGGCTTCCTCGTCGTAATAACACCAATTTGAATGCACTGAACTTGGATCGTAGAGGCGGACGTATTGGCGCACGTTTGCTCCCAAGTCGGCCACGGTTGTCGTAATTTGATAGGAATAGCCGGTTTGTGCAGAGAACTTGATAGGAACGTCGGCACCTTCAATGTAAAGTTGCACGTCGCCCGAGGCGTGAGAATTTAACCAAAAAGTCACATTCCCCGTTGGATAGCGCTCAGCATCATCGGCGGCAGGTGGTCGGGTCAGTCGATGCAGATGCGTGCCATCGGGCGCAATCGAATAGATATCCCGCAGCAACAAGGAGCGTTCCCAGTCGTGACCGCTGTCAAAGGCCAGTTCACTGCTATCGCTGCGCCAACTCAACTCGCCGATACCATCCTGCCGAGCAACATTGGTTGGTGTCTGCCAGAGGAGTCGATCATGGCTGCCATCGGGATTAATCAGGCGGATTTGCTGATTCTCGCGGCTGGGTCCAACATAGGCAATGGCGTATTCTGCGGTATTCGCCTTCGCAGATGGATGAGTCACTACCTGGCTCGTCGCTTCGGCCTGTGCCAATTGTGGTGCGAAGCCCTGACTGCCCAATAGAGCAGATAATAACGAGAATAGGAGTAAAAAGATTTGTTTGAAGGGTTGCGTAAACATGTTTGGTTACCGTGTCCTTTTGTTATTTATGAACGTACTGCTTACCTGATTCAATCACAATCCTCGTGACGAAAGAACCCGCTTAGCGGGATAAAAGCGGGAGAGAAAACGGGAGAACAAGAACACGGTAACTATCCAGCGAAGCTTTGTCTCAAATCAACCAATAACAATTCCGTGTTCCTTGATTTCCGTGTTTACGAAAAAAGCTTTGTAAACACGGAAATCAAGGAACACGGAATCAACTGACCGCATTATTGAATCGTGACCTTACATCACGACGGTTACTCGCCTAGAAGCACTGCACCAACAGGGGATAGCTGGCGCTCGGTGAGCTAAAGGTCCACACACGAGCCGAGCCAATCCGCTTCCACTCCCAAGGCGGGATACCCAAGCGAGGAATTCGGATATCGGCCCACACATCGAGATAACCACTCAGCGGCTGGGTCTTCACCTTGATATCGATGCAGAAGCTCAAGCTGGGGGTAGCCCCTCCTCCATCCATGACGACGCTGGCGCTGGCTGGGATTTCAGTCTGCAGCAGTGTTGCTGAAAGGGTCGCACCGCCACGGGCGACGACAATGTCTAGGTACGCACTGGCCGATGCAGTGGCCCACGTTTTGGGCGTGATCCCTGCATTCAACGTGATTTTGGTAATGCCACAGAAATCAGCCCCATAGCTCCAATCCAGCGTAAAATTGCCAGTCGCCTTGAAGTTGATATTGAGAGTGATAACGGCAAAGACCGGCATGCTAAAGGTCACATCCAAGAACTGCACGGAACCGCTGTAAAGATTGCCGCTCTGGCTGACCGCACAGGGGAACTCTAGCTCGAACTGGCGGCGAATCAGATTGTTGGCGATGCTCAGGTAGGCACCAAAGACTTGATTATTCCCCCGGCGGAAGCTACGTAGTTCACCTTTGGCAATGCTCAATGAATGTTGGAAGATCCAACCATTGGCCGACTGGTAAGCGTAGGCAGTTAGGTTGGCTGCGGCTGGTGGGCTGGCGACATCCATGCCACCTGGAAAGTCCACGCCCAAGTCATGATTGCCCAAGAGTTTGTTCCAGCTTTTGCTATAGGCACCTGGTGCGGCCAAGGTGCCAAAGTTAAATTGGGTGAGGGCGTTCTGGGCGGTTTGACTCAGGCCGCTGCGCTCCTGCAAGACATTGGCGACCATCTGGCGCAGGGTATGGGGGCGAGCGGTGTCATTCAGTGCCTGGACCAACAACCCTTCGGCTTCACTGCCCGGAATCTTACGCAGGGCAACCAACGCCGCTGACTGAAGCTCCAAGTCATCATGAACCTGGCCACTGTTGTCAATCATCGTTGCGGATAGATAGGGTTTGATCGCTGCCAGCGCTGAGGACGAACCTGCATTGCCCACGGCATCCAGATAGAGGTCAACATCCGCCGGTTGGCGAGCCGCACTTAGGTTGGCGATCAACAGATCGGCCAGTTGTTGGGCAGTTCCTGGGTCTTCATCGCTCAGGTTACTGGAAACGGCACCCAGCACCGTCACTGCGGTCTCACTCAGGCCAACATTCAAATTTTTGAGTTGTGCCGATACCGCTCCGACAATTGCGCTGGTAGGGGATTTCAGCATCGAGAGGTTGATCAAAGCATGCTCTTTGACGAAGGTGCTAAAGGGTGCGCCAGCGAGTTGCGGGTAAGCCGAACTGTTGCCCAACACGGCGGCCAACATCTCCTGCGCTTGCGGCGTGGCAACCGAAGTCAAGACGTCGATATAGCCGGAAGCAACCATATCGTTGGCAGCATTAGTTTGCAGATGTTCGGCAATCGTCATAAGCACATCAATCCGATCATTTGGGTCGCCGCTGTCAGCTTCGATCAGTGCCAGCAGACGAGCATGATTGGCCGGATTCGCGGGCTCACTTTCGAGTTGAGCCAGTTCGCTATTGAGATCGATCTGACTGAGATCGATGGCACTTTGGTTGGCAATACCCTTAGTGATGGCGGCACCGAGCGAATCGGTAGTGTAGTTCAACCCGGCACTGGTGACTGCGGGAGCCTTATCGCTCACTGAAAGGAGCGTCAAGCGCCCCGAAGAGCGAACCGTTGACCAGGCAGTGACCCCATCGTATTGGCCAGAGCCATCTGGATTCACTGCACCGTCACCGCTTGCGATCTGCTCGTTGTAACTCATAGAGGTGATGACACCCTGGTTGCGATCCAGAACCAGATCAACGGCATTCTGCAACTTCATACTGGGGTCTTGCGTACCAGAAGCAATTAGCCTGGCAAAACTATTCTGGTTGTATTGCTTGCTAATACGCAGCCCACTGCTTTGCTCTTGCAAGGTATAGTGAACCTGAACCGTGCCCTGGCCCGCTTGTTCCTGAGCCATGTAATCGCTTTGATTGTCCACCAACGTCACTTGGAGTGCATTCAGCACACCCTTTTGAATGTTGACCACCTGCGGCGACGCATCGGTAGGCGAGGAAACTGTTGTGATCACCCCATTGGCAGCCTGTTTGAAGCGCAGTGGAATGGAGAGCGCCTTGATCGTCTCTGCATCATCCACCGCATATTGATTCTTACCATCGGTGCGGTAGAGCGTGGGCGATTGCAGGCTGACCTCACCCAGGAAGGAGCCATCTGCCGCCTGCCCCGTGATCAGGAGGTTGGCGGTTGCTTGGATGACCGTGGTTTCACCGCCATCCTCCTGGACACCCTGTGCGTCACGTTTGGCCGAAGTGCTATTGATCTGGACTGCGTAATCATACTGATAGAGCTTGCCGACAGTGTAGCGTAGTTTGCGAGGGGTAAGCACGATCTTACCCAGATCGATCTCGTTGTTGTCGCCTTGATTGCTGGCAGAGACAAGCAAGGGCAAAAAGAGATTTTTGTTCGCTGTCTCCTCCTGGGACGCTGCGGCCTGGAGTGGGGCGGGCAACAAACTGAGTGTGAAGGTCAATGCCAAAACGGAATTGACTACTTTGGTAGTAACGGAATGCCGCAAGGGCAGCCGCTTGAAAATGGAACTCATGGAAATGATTCTCCTGTTCTTTCGTAAATGGAACACTTTTGCTGCAAGACTGGCTGAAACATCATCATTTTCCTTTGCTTTCTGCTGACGGTTGAGCAATTGCATCGACTGGCACGGTCCGCCGCGGATAGACCGAAAAATATCAGGGCAACGGAAGCTTGACTTCTTTGCATTCCCACCACCCTTACTATTTCGTTACCGTTCATTGCGATTGCTTGCGCCATTTAACCATCGTCGGAGTGGTAAATTGAACCCGCTCAGCGGGAAACAAGCGGGAGGGAAAGCGGGAGAAGTCAATATTTTTTATAGCGGTAGAGATCGGGAGTGAAATATGCTAAACTTGCATTGTGTGTCTATGAGGTTCGACCAGGTGAGAGGAAGCGAGCAGGATGGAAAATCCGACCTTTGGTGGCTGGCTCAAATTGCGCCGCCGTGGATTGGGGCTGACCCAGGCGCAGCTTGGTCAGCAAACGGGCTATGCCGGCGAGACGATCCGCAAAGTAGAAGCCGATGAGTTGCGTCCTTCGCGACAGATGGCAGAGAAGTTAGCCACAGCACTTCAGATTGCGCCCGAAGAGCAAGCGGCGTTTATGCGTTTTGCGCGCGATGAAACCCTCAGTCAACCCGTCGCTTTGCCAACCCGACGCTTCGCACCACCTCCGCCTGAACCAACACTAGATTCAGCACAGGGCGAACCAAACAAGCTCCAACGCCGGGCATTACCGCTGCCTCTGCCCCGTGAGCCGCTGATTGGGCGCGAATGGGAGCTCACGGTCATTCAGAAGCTGTTGTTGCGTCCCACGGTGGGTCTGGTGACGTTGACTGGCCCCGGTGGTGTGGGCAAAACCCGTCTTGCGCTACAGATCGCCGCTACCCTCAGTGACCAAACAGACGCTCAGGGCAACCTGCTCTTTCCGGATGGCGTGTACTTTATCGCCTTAGCCTCGTTGGATGAGTCCGCGTTGGTGTTGTCGGCACTCGCACAAGCGCTGGCAGTCCACGAAGTCGAAGGTACATCCTTATTCACCTCGCTTCAAGATGCCGTGCGCAACCGGCAGTTATTGCTGATACTAGACAATTTTGAACAACTGGTAAGCGCAGCCACCTTGCTCAACGATTTGCTTCAGGCTGCGCCACGCCTCAAACTTCTCGTCACCAGCCGCACCGTGCTCCATCTGCGCGGCGAGCACAACTTTGCTGTCCAGCCGCTAGCCTTGCCCGACTCTCCCCTCAAGCCTTCGCCAGATGCATCAGCACAGGATCCAGAACGCTTTATTCAATCACCTGCAATTCGCTTTTTTGTCGAACGAGCCCAGGCGGCTAAGGCAGACTTTGCACTAACCAGCCAGAACATGGCTGCCATCAGCACCATTTGCCAACAGTTGGAAGGGATGCCATTGGCGATTGAGTTGGCAGCGGCTCGCGTTCGGCTGCTGTCGCCGCAGGCCATGCTCGCTCGACTCGATAGCCAACTCAAGTTTCTCACAGGCGGTGCCAAGGATCTACCAGAGCGCCAGCAAACCATGCGCAATACGTTGAGCTGGAGCTACGAGCTATTGGATGAGAGCGAAAAGTTGTTGTTTCGGCGCATGGCCCTCTTTGTGGGTGGCTGTACACTCGACGCACTGGAAAAAGTAGGCAACGCCGATAGCGCACTTCCCAGCGATCCGCTCGACTGTCTGGCGTCACTGATCGACAAGAGCTTATTGCAACAGAGGAGCGATGCGACTGGGGAGGTACGGTTTACCTCGCTGCGCGTGATCCGCGAGTATGCGCTGGAACGGTTGATCGAAAGTGGCGAGGCCGAAACGATTCGCGAAGAGTTTGCGGCTTATGCGCTGAATTTTGTCGAAACGGCAGAAGCTGCCTTGATTGGCGGCGAACAACAACATTGGTTGGAACGGATCGAAGCAGAACATGCCAATATACGTACTGTTCTCGACTGGTCACTCAGCGCAGACAAGGGTGAGATCGGGCTGCGCATAGCTGCGGCGTTACGGCGCTTCTGGCAGATGCGCGGCTACTACCACGAGGCGCACCGCTGGCTGACCGCACTGCTCGAGCAAAGGTCTGCCCCGGCATCCTCACGCGCCAAAGCACTAGATGCAGCCGGCTTTTTCGTGGGCAAACAGGGGGACTATCGCCTGGCCCAGCGCTACCATGAAGAGAGTCTGGCGATTAGCCAGCAAAGTGGCGATCAGAGTGGCGTTGCTAGAGCGCTCTACGGGCTCGGCAACATCGCATTGGATCAGGGAGACTACACGGCTGCGCGCACAGCGTTTGCCAAGAGTTTACAGATTTGCCGCTCGATTGGCGACAAACCAGGCATGATGGTAGGGCTAAAAGGTCTCGGTACCATAGCCTATGAACAAGGCGACTATGACCAGACACGGAGTTGCTTTGAAGAGTGTCTGCTGTTGCACCGAGAAGTGAGTGATCAACAAGGCATGGCTACCATGCTCAACAATCTGGGAAATCTCTTCTTAAACCAAGGGAATAACGACGAAGCACATCGCCTGCTCGAAGAAAGTTTGGCCTTGCGACGCATGATAGGTGACAAGAAAGGTATCGCCAATTCGCTCAATAATTTGGGCAACTTTGCCTACTTTCAGGGGGAGTATCAGGCTGCGCGAGCAATGCTGGAAGAGAGTCTTGCCATTCATCGCAGCATCGGGGAGCAAACGGGTATCGCATTAGTGCTGAATAACTTAGGTACGATCGTCTACCACCAAGGCGATTATACACATTCACATAACCTACACAGTGAGGCATTGCGCATCCTGCATGGCTTGAACGACAAACGGATCGCTGAATGTTTGTTGGGTTTGGCTACAGTCGCCTGCGCAACACAACAGCCACTGCGTTCCCTACGTCTGATAAGCGCCACGAACGCCGTACTCAACACCATTGGTGGCCACTTGGAAAGAGCCGAGAGGACCGCCTATGAGCGTACCAAAACGACGCTGCAGGCAACCCTCTCCAAAGCAGAATTTGTTCAAGCTTGGAACGAGGGACAAAGTTGGAGCTTCGCACAGATCGTCGCCTATGCCCTGGCAATAACCGACGAATCGAGATAATTGTCACTCAAGCAGTTTGTGTGTCGCCGTGAAGTGTTGGGTTTGAGACATACTGGTCGCTGTTTGCTTTTGTACGTGCTCCGAAACCGTCTCGCGGTAACGAAAGAGGCGCTGAAGAATCGGCAAGCCAAACTTTTCCAATAGTTGCTGCGCCCAGGGTTTGGACAAATCCTCGTCCAGCGAGATCATAAAGTCATTCAGTTCGCCCTCAGCGCTAACCTCGTACGAGTAACCGCTGCCTTTGATCAAGCGTAACATGCGGTGGTTGCTTGGATCAAACAGGACACGTAGCCTGCGAATTTGTTTGGCCTGGGCCGACTGATGCAGCGCCTGCCATAACATGCGTCCGATCCCTTGACCCTGAAAGAAATCCTCGATCAGGATCCCTACCTCCGCGGTTGGGAGATAGGCGGTCGATTCACGCACATAGTAGGCAAGGCCAATAATACGTGCATCGTCGTTATTCGAGATGACGACAAAGGCTTCCCCCTTCTCTGCTGGCAGGTTACAGACAGCCGCCAGATCTTGCCAGGATGGAATTTTGCATTGTAGATAACGAAAGTAAAGACTCTCTGCGGAGAGACGTTTGTGCATTTCGTAGATCAACGTGTCATCATCGGGGCGAATTGGACGTATCGTCAGGATTGGTAGTTCTCGCGCCGCTGGATGATTGTATTGAACTGCTGTGGTAATGGTCATAAAAAGCCTCCTTAGTCATGGCTAGTGGTTGGCATTGCTGCGTTATTGAAGCATGCCCAAGGAGGCAAATGAAGCCGCTCAGTGGGAGAAAAGCGGGAGAAAGAGCGGGATAGGATGCGGAGAGGAAACAATTCACAATTGATTCGACATGTTTGGCCAAGCGCAGCACTTTGCGGCAAGTGCCGCGCTTGTTACTGCTATTCTTCTACATCTTGGCGGCGTGAGGGCTGATCGCGATAGGTACAGACCTGGTTGGGTGAGCCTTGACGAAAGCTCGTTTTGCAAATTCCTGACTCTGCCAAGCGTTTACAATCGTCCGTTGTGTCACAACGACAAGTATATTCGCCACAGGTGAAATTTTGTGGAATGTCAGGCGATCCACCGTTGGTGAGGGTGCCGGAACCCGTGTTGAGAGAAATGTTCGGGTCGATTGTGGTGTCCTGAGTCTGAATGGTGACATCAACCCCATCGGAAGCTAGCCAGTCGCCGCTATCCCCTGGTTCGGGGCCAGTGAAACTGCCACCCCAATAGCCGCTACACGTATAGATCGGATTTTCCGCCGAGCCAACGCCAAAGAGGTACTTTCTATCACCGACTTTGAACGTAAGATTGATCGCTCGCCCATTGGCTTGCCCACTAGTCACAATCTCATTGCCATCATTGGTAGCAACTACGCCGCTGATCTCACCTTGATAATTCAAGGCGAAGAGTAGGGTACCTGTCACGGCCATCCCAGCGTTGGGTCCATGGTGAACCGTTGCCTCGAATTGAGTATTGCAGGCAATGGCACGCGTGGGTGCGATCCCTGGTTGGCAGGCCGCTAATCCCAGTATACAGAACAACATAAGGCCAAAAAGTAATTGGCGGTGTACTTTCATTGAGAACCCTCCTGTTGTGAATGAGTTACAACATTGCGTAGCTACAGTCCAGACTGACTATGTCAATAGTAACAGGATGAAATGCCCATTTTGTAGCTCATCTACATCTCGGTTTTTGTTCAAACGAGACGCTCAGGCAAACCGAACGAAGAGGGAAAGCCAGTTGCATGAGGGGGTAATCTTGAGTTGCCAGCGAGGAGATTTCTCATTTGTGAACTGCTAAATTGATGCGAGACTTTACTGGAGGAGTAGACGCTAAGTGAACAGCGGAGTTCTTTTACCGATCTTCCGAGTAAAGAAACCCCGCTGTTCACCGCCGATATGGTTTAGCGAACGACGAGTGGCAAGTAACCACGGAACGAGCTTCCACTTGAACCAAACATGCCAAAGACGGTCAAATGGGTCACCGTAAAGGTGATGCGATTGTTGTCGAGATCGCGTTCCACAATTGTGATTCCATCGGTTTGCCACTGATTGGTCTTGGGATCAAAGTAGCGAACCGTCAACGTTGCCTCATCGAGGCCGGCTACATCGCTGTCATTGTAGCTCAGCGTGATCGTGACTGGCTGCTGGAAGGTAAAGTTTTCAAGCAACGTATTGTCGTGGAAGGCATCCAGATCGAAGATCTGATTGCCAAACTGGAAGCCACTCGGCGGGTCAGATGGTAAAGTGCCGAGATCAGTGTAGGCCAAGGTGATCGTCTCGCTGACAGCACCTGTTGGCAATTGGACTGCAATCACTGCGCCCTCTGTATCCGTGTAGGTAAGAGTTGTTGGTTGATCGGTAGATACAACCACAGTTGCACGAGGCGTGGGGGTAACGGTCACTGTTGCCGTTGCCGTGCCAGTTGGGGTTGGCGTATGCGTTGCGGTCGGTGTGTCGCTCGCCGTAGGTGTGACACTCGCTGTGGCCGACTGTGTTGCGGTGACAGTTGGCAAGGTTGTCTCAGTTGGCAAAATTGTGCTTGTCGCTAACACAGTCGGGGTCGCAGTGATCGTAGGTGTATCGGACGCAGTAGCGGTGACAGTTGCCTGGGCAGTACTGGTTGCGGTAGCGACACTCGTCGTCGTTGGCGAGGGCGTCCCTGTTTCTGTCGCCGTTGCTGCAGGTGTATTGGTGGCAGTCGATGTAGGGCTCGCCGTTATCGTTGGTACAACAGGTTGCGTTGGCGTAACCGTTGCAATCGCCGTGTCGGTCGGGGCGGAGGTTGCCGTCGCCGTCAGCATGAGCGTGGGCGTCGCGGTTGCCGACGGCTCAGACGTGGCGCTTGCAGTCGGAGTGATGCTTGGCGTGTTCGTCGGAATGGCCGTATCTGTCGCCGTCAGCGAAGCGGTTGGCGTACCCGTTGGGACAGCGGTGCTGGTCGCAGTGGGCGTCGTTGACGGAACCGGAGTGTCAGTGACCGTGGCCGTCGATGTCGCCGATGGTATAGATGTGTTACTTGGTGTTGCCGTCGGGACAGTTGTATTGGTTGCAGTCACAGTTGGCGTAGACGTTGATGTGCTCGTCGCAGTGGGTGTGGCTGATGGAATAGACGTGTTCGTCGCTGTGCTGCTCGGTGTGGACGTGGGCGTTGGAGTACCTGTAGCTGTCGGGGTAACCGATGGAACGGGTGTACCCGTTGCTGTCGGCGTGGGGGTGCCGATGGGTACAGGCACAAATGCAACGCCGCGAAACGCTGTACTAATCGAAGCGCTCGCTAACAGTGTGGGTGTCCCCGTAAAGATACCGTTGTACCCAGTTGAATCGGTCATGGCCACCAGTTCACCACCGCCAGTCGATCCCGTGCCGCCTTTACGCGTGGCATAGAGGGTCACTGTGGTGCCGGAGACAGCGCCGGTTAGCCCGCGATAATCATCGGTTGTGGCGCCAATGATGCCGTTGGATGACCAGTTGCCACTCACCAAGGAGAATTTTTGTAGTGCAGCAACATCGTCGTCGGCGACATAAAGGGTATCAAATCCTGCTACGTTTGCATCCAAATCGGCAAAGAAGAAACTGTAGGCGCTCGGGTTTGTGACATCAGTCAGCCCAGGCAAACGAGAAACTGTCTGTCCGCTTGTGGTCGGTAGACCTGTACCTACGGTGTTCACCCCTTTGTTGGTGTCAGTACCCGTGCTTGATGATAGATAGAGTTGCCCCGAAAAGATATTCAACTGACGACTATTGAGAGCAGAAATCGAAGTCGAAGTGACCGCACCTAAGGTCGTTATACGAACACCAGTACCACCAGTCACCCAAATCGTAGTACCATCGGTACTGACTGCACTGCGTGGGCTATTGGCGGATGCGAAGTCAGTCAAAGCAGTAGACGTGTCGATATTTCCATTCGCATCAACACGACCAATCACACGAGGAACTGAGCTAGCTGTACTCGTTAAGAGCGACGAAGCATAGGGAATGCTTGTAGCGTAACCGGTCAGCAACAAATATTGTCCATCTGCGGAGCGGGTCAAGAAACCTTCAGAGCCAGCAGTGCCACTGGCAATCAGTTGTTTCTGGGCACCGTTCGCCGTTGTGGGCAAGGCGATCGATTGTATCAACGTCCCACTTGGTGTGTACTCGTCAAGATAGACTGGATTGCCAGTATTGACGAGACTGCCGGTACCCGAACCGACGCGGTAGATGACAAGATTACCGGGTGTAAAGGCTGCGGCGTGAGCGGTCGAGGCAAACATAAGCGAAATCATGGTCAGCGCCATCGCAGCCAGTGCAGTGTACCCGTAATCGATGATTCGATAACGCTTCATTACAGAACTCCTTCTGGGGGTTGAGAGATTCCTTTTGGATGAATCTCCTGGATAATAAATGAGTACCAGTATTCGATTGGATAGAGAAAACTCAAGGTTTGGAAAGCTAGATTACTATTCTAGTATAAAAGTCACCACTAACACAAATTCATAAGCCAGATTAATATCAAATTAACTAACTTTCCCAACCAATAGGCTTGGCTATGGACCCTGCCCCTCAAGTCAATCTGTCATTCCGAAGGAATCTTTGCCCACTTAACTAACAATGTTTGCGACATCATATATGGCTACGGGAAAGCAAAATTTCTCAGTCAAAACGGCTTTCATTCGAGGTGATAGGTGTCAAAGTTAAGTGATGGAAAATAAAAACGGGAGAGACTTTCGGTCTCTCCCGTTTGCTCAATGTGGAACCTCACAGGCTATACTTCTTGTACAACTGCCATTTTCACGTTGCGTTGTACTTTCTGTTTTTGCCCCTGCTTTTGCAGATACTCAGCCAGGAAGTAGCTACCGATCACAAAGAGACCAGCAACCAATTGCAACACTATTCCCTCCCATGAAGGATAAATGCCAAACCACAACCCCAACCAGTAGGGCACTTCTAGCCAGCGAATGACATGGAGCGGTAGCCAACCGACCACCTGCATAATATGGACCGTATTGCCCACCATCGTCAAGAGCACTACACCAATAAAGACACCTGTAACGATCAGCATCTTCTTGTAGGGCATACGGACTTGAAGGCGGAAGAGCACCAGACCAATGGCTAAGGTTGCCGCTAGCCCCACCAAGGTGCCGGCTACGACGACCCATGTACCGGCTTCCAGCACCAAAGCTTGCAGGAAGAGCACAGTTTCAAAACCTTCGCGATAGACGCTGGTAAAGCCCAACATCGCCAGGCCAAGCCATTGACTCACCCCAGCACTGAGGATGCCACGCTTGCGACTGTGCAGGTTGGCCATGTGATCGGTCCAATAACTCTGGTGAAAGAACCAGTTTGTGATCAAGAGCAACACGGCAATCGCAATCAGCGAAACAACTGCCTCCAGCTTTTCGCCATAGCGCGCAAGCGACGTGAGCAGACTCTGTGCCAACAACCAGGTCAATATCGAAGCTAAGACAGCACCGATCACACCCCACCACATCGGTTTGCGTAAAGTGCGGCTGGTCGCCGCCTTCATACTGCCCATCAAAGATGCCAGGATCAGCACCGCCTCCAACCCTTCGCGGAAGACAATGATGGCGGCGTTGGTGGCAATCGCTGTCGGCGAGTTTGTGCCCTCGATGGCTTGCTGTGCATCATGTAGCAACCGTTCGAGCGTTTTGCGGCTGGCCTTGATCGTGGTCAACGGGGCCTGAGCCTTGATCAAATAGGCCAGACCTTTGACCTCACCTTGTCCGTACCAGAAAGCTTCCTCAATCGGGGTCTTGTAACGTGCAGCAAAGGCCTGAATTCTTGCTTCTGGTCCGCTTTCGAGCAGGGCATAACTTTCCAGTCTGGCCGATTCGGCTAGCTCATAATTGCCGCTGGCGACAGCCGCTTCCATCGTGTTAAGCGCGGTGCGAATGACATCGAAGTCGGCGTTACTGTCGTGCTCAAGCCACTCTACAGGCATGATCGTCTGCAACTGTTGGCTAAGCTCTTGGACCTGCGCCTGAATCACTTCGGATTCGGCCACCGCACTGTGCGTGAGCGCAGCTTCTACCTGGAGGCCAAGCGTCGTAAGACGTTGCAGGCTCTGCCCAGCCTCAACAGGGTTGCTTTCGCTCAACAACGGGTAAAGATCATCAAATGCAGCGCGCGCGCCCTCAAAAAAGGTACTTGCCTCGCGCAGTTCCAGATCACTTTTCACTGCACCATTGGCTACGCCTCGATTGTATTCAACCGAAACCAATTTGAGAAAGCGCAGCAATTGACCAGCTCGCCGCACCTGATCATTGGCGCTGAGCGGTGCTGCCCGAAAACTGCTAAAATCAGTGATCAAGGCGCTGATCTGCTGGCTGAGAGCTGATGACTGCGAGGCGGCAGCCACCAAGGATTGGAAACGCTGCGTCATTTCAGCGGCGGATTGTTCGCCCTTTTGCCCACGATAGGCAGGCGTCAGAATAGCAAAGTAACCTTGGGCCAAGCCAAGTAGCTCGGCACGGCGCACATTGAAACTTTTCCCCTCCGCCTCGATTGCCTCGCGCAGTGCGTCGATCATGCGAGCCTGATAGGTATCAAAAAGATCGGAGCGAACTGCAAGACGCGCCTCTTCAACGCCAGCGCGGCCATTTACAAGTCGGTTGATGGTAATGGTGGCATCCGCAGTGGGGCGCGAAGAGCGTGTGGCATGACGAAACTCTCGGATCGCCAGCCATTGTTGGGCTTCCTTGGCATTGCCGTCCACCAGATTTGCATCCACCGCCAACACGCCGACATGAAGTAAAGAGGTCCACAATTGGCTACGCAATCGCGCAAATGTGACTGCATCACCCTTCGCCAGGGCGTCACTTGCTTGCGCAAAATCGGCCAGAATGGCAGTGTGAATCTCCGGACTGAATTGGGTAATCGGGGCAGAAAGATCTTCGAGGTAAAGGTTATTGGCTTCGCCTAAGGAGGAACGAGCAGAAGTGGGGTCATCGGTTAATGTTAACTGAGCAGTACTCAGCAACGTGCGAATCGATTCGGCACTCGCTCCCAGCGATTCAGAGGCTCCATAAACAATCTTCGGCAAAAGCATCAACAGACAAAGCAGAACGATAAATATGGATGAGTTTCGGTTCAAAGCAAAAGATCCTATCTGTTACAATTCAATCCCCAACAATCCCGCCATCTGACTGATCTGCCCAGTAATGGTGCTGGCGCGGTTTTGCGCCTCCGCCCCCAATAGATCGGCCTCTTCGGCAGTAAACTTTTTGCCTGATTGTTCCTGTTGATAAACCTGCTCAACAAATTCGCGCAACGCCGTGAGTTCACTAGCGATCTGCATACCTTGTGCATGATCCACTGCGGTCGTCAAAGGTTGCACGTTGTGATAAATGACCTGTAAACCACCCAGAATGTCTTGCATGTCTGCCAGGCGTGAGATCGCTACAAAATCACGCTGCGCCGAAGCTGCACCGGCCACAAAGCGTGAATCACGCCAGGAGGCAAAGTATTCATTCATGGTCGGTACCATGGTCACCAGGGCGGCAAAGGCTTCACTCGTGGTCGGCGTCCAGCTTTCGGCGCTTGACTGCAACTGATTGGCATATTGGTTGAGTGCCTCAGCCGCAGCTTTGAGCAAGTGGGCATCTGGCAAGGCTTCGCCAAACTCGGAGCGTCCGTTGCCATTAAAATCGGCCACCACGTTTTTTACAGTGTAATCGGCGAAGGTACCCCACAAGGCACTCTCAGTGACTCCAAAGAGATTGCCCGGTTTAGGAAAGACCCGTCCATCGGCGAGCGTCAAGTCAAAGGGAACGGCGTTATCAGGGTCGTCGGCGACACTGGTCCCAGCATCCAAGATCAGATCAAACTGCGCCAGTTCCGGCGTCCCAGCAACGATGCCTTCCATTTTTTCATAGAGTGGACTGGCCTCGACCCAAGCAGAGCGAGCACTCTCGATCTGTTGGATCAGTTGCGAGGGTTGTTCTGCCCAAAGCTTGGCGTAATCAAATTCGGCCCTCTTCGCCGTAGCATAGTACTGATTGGAAAGCGCTTCGAGCTTGGCAGATGACTGAGCTAAGGCAGCAGTCTGATCGAGCAGGAAGCTCTTGATCCCGCTGAGATCGACCGCAGGTGCTTGAGCAACCTGGGCTGGTTGGGGTTGGGGAGCGCGTGTAGGCGCGCTACAAGCAGTAAATGCCGTCAAATGAAGCAGCAAAACGGCGCGAAAAAGAGTACCCCTCATCATTTACTCCCGATGCTATCCTCATCACAGCCGCGCTCTACTTTTGCCATGATATAAAGTGAATAGGCGAATAACATCACTGCTGCACTCATTTCGAAGACATGGATGATCATTGTTCTCTCCCAGACAGTCGGTTGTTCGTCAATATTGCCGTTAGTGTCCTGCTTTGCACATGGCAAGTCTCTATCGATCACGAGTTATATGGTTTGATCTCGTGAATCAATGTGCTTGCGACTGAAGCAGTTTGGTTCAACGGCAGGCAAATTATCGGTTGTGCTACCGTATCATGAAAATGCGCCGATTTCAATAGCTTTTACTTGCGAAATTCTGGTTGGGGCAAGCGGTCGAGGTAAAGTGATTCAATAACCCGCATTAACTGTTCAATTAAGTGAGGTTAATTGGAGGTGGCAACAATCAAAAAAGATTATGCTCAAGTGGACCAAGGCGTGCAAACTATCAAATCGTACTCACTTGGTCCTTACAACTGCAGGTGACTTAGTACCAAAGACAAAACGCTCCGGTGTCCCCTCACCATCAGCACGCACCCGCATGATATGCATCGTAGGCGGCGAGTTCGCATTGATTGCACCGTAGAGCAACGTCTGATTATCGAGCCATTCGGCCTGGTCATCCACATTGTCGGTAACCACGACCTCGGTTTCGGTAAAGGTGGTCAGATCGAGCACGGCCAGGTGCCAAGTCGCTCGGGCAACCAGCTTTTTAAAGGCAACTCGTGTTTCATCTGGCGAAAGCGAGGGACATTCAACGCCAGAGTGAAGGATGGTTACCGAGCGTTTGGCAATGTCGCCTTTGACAAGGTACGCCGTCTTGTTGAAACGCAAAGTCGCATAGAAAGTATTGCTCTGCTGCGAAAAGGTGACGCCCCAGAAGTTGAAATCGGGATAGTCAATCACTTTGTCATCTTGAAAAACGGTAAAGTCTTCTAGATTGGCGAGTGGCAAACCGGTTGTGGTGTCGAGGATAAAGGTGGCAGTCGAAAATTGCTCGTCCGCATAGGAGTGACCAAAGACAAAGACCGTAAAGGCAGCATAACGACCATTAGGTGCAACCCGCGCACGACTGGGAATGCCATCAGTTTTGAAGTGAAACGTGGGGCGAAAGTCGCCATCAAATAAAATCGCCTCAGTATATGCTGAGACAGCTTCAACAATTCGTTGAAGACAGATACCAGTTTGGGCTGCAAAGTAAACTCGTTCGCAGTGCAGGCCGCTCATCCACGCAACCTGGTCTGGCGCAGCTACGGTCGATACCTGCACCTTGCCGATATCGGCACCATCACGCAGGTTGAGGCTAACTAAGAAAGGCTCGTCGGGTAAGTGAACGTTAGCATTGCTGGCTGTAAGAGGACTATTGAGAGGTGAGGTCGCCACACCGTTTTCCGCAACAGGAGCCACGACCTGGGTTGTGCCGTTCTGAGTCCGTCGTGCGGAGAGGAAGACATAGCCGAGCGCAATGACCAAACAGAGCAGAACAAATGCTGCAAAAAGTAACGGTTTCTGTTTGCCATCAGGCGTGCTCGACACGAGAGTTACCCCTTTGATCTACGTCAGAAATCATTAAAGTCGCAATCATTATCGTGGCGAGCAACGACAAACCAAAAATCATCAGTGCCCGATCTGCGCCAAACTGATTCCACAACGTACCGTAAAGCACCGAGGCAACCAAGCGAGCGAGTCCTGTTCCAGTAGTGAGCAGCGATAATCCCGTAGCGCGCAGATGAGCGGGCAAGTGGCGACTCGCCAACGCCATCAGCACCCCATCCGTCGCTGCATAGTAGAGCGCCAATAAGAGCAATACCAAGCCTGACGTCACATAATTCTGCCAAGGCAGTAATATTACGCCATAGGCCACCGCTAACAGACCGTATCCTGCCAAGAACACGACCTTGGAGCCAATAACATCAGCCATCCGCCCCAGTGGAATGGCGAGTAGCATGTAGAGCAGAGCCGTGGCAACAAAGAACAGTGGAAAGAAGCCGGTGCTCAGCCCCAGGCTTCGCTGCAAATTGAGGTAGAGTAAACCGTCACTCACTGTCACCAGCGAGAACAGGCCGCCAATCACGATCAGAGCGCGAAATGGACCGTTGGCGAGCAGTCCCAAGGCAGTGCGCAAGGAGACCTTGCCACTCTGCGTGTTGCCAGTTCCACAGGTGCAACCAGGATGGCGCAACTTGCAGATGCCATCCTGCTTTACCTCTGGGGCTGGCTGAGCCACAAGAGGAGTGCGCCGCATTGGGTTCTCGACAAAGAGTGCAATCACGGCCACGCCGATCAGGGCAATGCAGAGACTGACCACAAAGACAGCATCGTACGCTCCGGGGGCAAGGGTGAGGATCGCTACCGCCAGTAAAGGCCCCAACATCGCTCCTGCCGTATCCATCGCCCGATGTACACCAAAGGCAGTCCCCAATTCTTCAGTGCGGCTGGCATCGGCAATCATAGCGTCACGCGGGGCGGTGCGGATGCCTTTGCCGATGCGGTCCAAAATGACCACGCTAG
This sequence comes from Caldilineaceae bacterium, assembly GCA_046328715.1. Taxonomy (GTDB): domain Bacteria; phylum Chloroflexota; class Anaerolineae; order Caldilineales; family Caldilineaceae; genus JAXLWB01. The sequence goes on from JAXLWB010000025.1 coordinate 85,009, forward strand.
AGATGCCGAACCAACTACTGCCCAGTACCAAAAATCCTAGCTTGGAGAGTGCTGAAAAGAGATAGCCAGCCGATGCGATCTCCTTTGGGCGGCGCAGGCGGTCAGAAAGGATGCCGCTGGCAAGTTTGACAAGCACAGCAGCGCCTTGATTGAGTCCATCAATAAAACCAATTTGGAAAGGAGTGAATTGGAGGGTTACTAAGAGATAAAGCGGCAACGTCGTCGTCACCATCTCCGCCGAGATATCGGTGAGAAGGCTTGTTAACCCCAAGAACAGCACCGTTGAACCTACATTAAGCCAGATGTGACGACTGCGCAACTGTTCGCGCTTATTTTTGAGGAGATCCCCCGAGTTTTCAACTTGGTACATCAGGTTAATCCTTGGGTCTAGACAGCTTATCAATTCACAAAGATACAGTATACAAGTGATTTCTACCAGTAAAGCTTGCTATTTGCTGTCGGGTTAACCAACTTTACCTGAAGGGTAGCAAAAAAAGAAGCGCTGGCAGATCATACCAACGCTTCTTTCTACACTTCCGTTGTATATCGCTAGAATCGCCATGAGCGATTTTTCTCTATGCCTAGCCCGCTAAATCAATAGCCCAAGAGCGCACGTATGCTCAACAATTGGGGATAGGTGATCGCATCTGACCGTACCAGTTCGTGCCAACTCGCCTCGTTACGCAGATCGAACCAGCCAGTTTCGATAATACTATATTTTGCAGCCACCTCTTCCTCTGGTTCATAGCCAGGAGCGGGCGTGCCTGCAAGGATCGAGCAGAGGTAAGTGCGCCGTTGCTGATAGATGCTCGCAGAATCCGTAATCTGATCCATCACGAGTCGCTCCACTTTCACCGTGAGGTTGGTCTCTTCCTTCATTTCACGCACGACACAAGCTTCTTCGCTTTCGCCTTCTTCAAGGCCACCGCCAGGAAAGAGCCAATAGGTGCGTCCGGTTGCGAGTTCGAGATTGCGAATGAGCAGAATATGATGATCCTGGATGATTGCGCCTTGATAGCGGGTTTTCCGTTTCATGCCAGGATCTTTTCCATCCGTTTTTGCACCCATTCCTTAGTATGGGGGTGGGTCAAGATATGGAGTTTTTCACTACGGATGGCGTCGAAGACATGCTGTGCGACTTCTTCAGCGGGAATGCCGTTGCTGACAACCGAACGCAACTCCTCCAGATCGGATTTTTCTTGGTCAGTGAGAGAACGGCGAGGATTGCGCAGATCTTTGGGGCGATTGCGTTCTGACTCCCAAATGCGCGTGTTGACAAACTCGGGGCAGAGCACAGAGACTTTGATCTTGGCTTCTTGCTCTTTTAACTCGTAGTACAACGTTTCGCTGAGCGCAACAACTGCATGTTTGGTCACCTTGTAGGCACCCAAACCAGGACCGGTGATCAGCCCAGCAATCGAGGCGGTGTTGACGATGTGGCATTCGTCGCCCTGTTGCAACATGATTGGCGTAAAGGTGCGGATGCCGTGGATCACACCCCAGAGATTCACATTGAGCGTCCATTCCCAATCGTGGAGGGTCGTCTCCCAAATCTTGCCACCTGCGCCCACCCCAGCGTTGTTGAAGAGCAGATGCACCGCCCCAAAACGATCCAGTGTCTTCTGTGCCAATTCAGCGACTGCCTGTGCATTAGAGACGTCGGTCTGCACTGGCAGCACTTCGACATCATCGGCGTTGAGCATTGCAGCAGCTTTTTCTAAAGGAGCAGCTTCGATATCGGCAAGCACAACCTTCATGCCTTCTTGGCCGCACTGCCGCGCCAACGCCCAACCGATACCGCTAGCACCGCCCGTGACAACCGCAACTTTGTTTTGGAAGTTTTGCATAAAGGATCCTAGAGAGATAGCAATTTTAGGATTGGATATTGGATAATTGTGTAGTTACCCAATACCCAAGTTACGCAAGCAACGATCTCATCACGTTCAACGTTTCGGCAGATCCTCAAAATGCATTCCATGCCAAGTTTCGAAGTGTTTAGCGTGCGTTTGAAGATAGGCACCTGGCTCAAAGAGCGTGTCGTAATACTCCAGATCCAGATGGTGCGATTGCAGATACATCAGCACAAAAATGCTGGGCACACTACCGGGAAACTTGCCAAAGGTGTCGTAAATATATTGAGCTTGGTGTGCCACCAACTCACGTTGCACTTCAGGATGAGGAGCCGCAGCACTCCGTACACGACGTGAATCCTTCCAGGGTCCCGGCGTCTCTGGGTTGAAGGGGCCACCTGGGCCAAACTTGCGTTCGACCAGCGCATCCACCGCAGCTCGCATCGTCGGGTAGTGCGGAGGTGTAAACCCCTCAAACACACCGGAAAGACCAGTTGGATTGGGCAGCGCCCAGCGCGCATCCGTGTCATAGCGAAAGCCCAACCCAGGCACAGCAGGATCGCCGCTGGCACCCAGTACAGTCAAGCGATCAATGCCGTTAAACATCCACCCGCCCAAGCCCATCGCCTGTTGCATCAGCGCGCCAGCATAGGTAGCAGCAGAGAGTTCAGCAGTGACTTCGGTCAGGGAATATTGCTCAAGAAACGTAAGCGGGTAGGCGCTCTCGACATTGATATAATTACGGAACTTCTCAAGGCCAGGGATTGCACGCTGATTGATATCGTCAAAGATCACAAAACCATTCTGTGCAAAGAAAAAGAGGTTCAGCAGCGTATGCTGTGCTACATCTCCCACAGGGAAAACCAGCAGGCTGCCTGGTCGATTGGCAACCCAGGAATTGTGACCTTCCATGTAGGGTTCGCCCGGAGGAATATGCAATCGCTGATCGGAAAGACGTTCAATTTGGGCGGCATGGGACTTCACCAACGCAACAAGATCTTGTGAGCCGTCGGCGTTGCGCTCAACGGGAGGTGGAATATCGCGTGTGCGGAAAAAGTAGGTGCCGCTGTCATCGGTAAAAAAGATTTCGGAGGTGTGAAAACCCGCGGCAGAAGGAAAGGTGCGTCCACCTGCCGCAGCAGGATAGTTTGATAACTGCGGTGCATAGCGTGCGTGACGTGTAATCGAATTATGCCAACCCGTCTTACCAGCCACAGCAGTTAGGATTAATAATCGTTCCAACTCGGAGAGTGGATAGGCAGCGTAGCGTGACGAATATGCTAATGCACCATCGGGAATTGTGGCACCGAGAAAAAAGCGTCGCGAACGGCGACCGAAGAGCGCATCTACCAGTGAAAAGCTCTGAAGCTGCTCTAACGCCTGTGCCTCGATTTCCAACTCGTTTGCCGGGGGTACGAGTGAAGTAGATTGCGTCATCCTGGCTCCTTTCAACGGTTTCAATAGGTTAACATTAGAGAATAGGAGATCTCCCCAAATCAATCTCCTACGCTCTAAATCCTATACTTCGTCTAAGCAAATGCTGAGACAGAATCTATTGCACTACCTGAACCAAAAAGTACTCTCGTTTACCTTTGCGCAGAATGAAATAAACGCCTTCGATACTTTGATCGATGGTCACTTGCTTAGAAGACTCTGCCACGCGTTGGTTGTTCAGGTAGATGCCACCGCTGTCGATCAGGCGGCGGGCTTCGCCTTTGGATTTGGCGGCACTGGCTGTCACTAGCAGATCGGCGATGTTCGTGCCTTCCCCTTCAAACGAGGATTTGGCGACGCTGGTGGAAGGAGCAGCAGCAAAGATATCGCGAATTTCAGCCGCGCTGATACCCTCGATTTCACCGCCAAAGAGCACATGCGACGCCTTTTCCGCCTGGGCGAGGCCGCTTTCACCGTGTACCATACGTGTCACTTCCTGGGCCAATCGACGCTGTGCTTCGCGCAGGTGCGGACTATCTGCTACCATCTGCGTATACTCGGCAATCACCGACTGCGAGAGGAAGGTATAGTAATTGAGCATCTCAACGACTCTGGCATCCTCGATGTTCATAAAGAACTGGTAGAAGTGATAGGGCGAAGTGCGTTTCGGATCGAGCCAGACCGAGTCGCCATCGGCCGTTTTGCCAAACTTGGTACCGTCGGCACGTGTAATCAACGGATAGACAACCCCATGAACCGGTGTGCCACGCACTTTGCGCACATATTGCGTACCTGCAGTGATGTTGCCCCACTGATCGCTGCCGCCACATTGTAGCTTGCAGCCGTAGGCATCGTACAAATGCAAAAAGTCATACGATTGCAGCAACATGTAGCTAAACTCGGTGTAGGAAAGCCCATCCTCGCGCTCGATGCGGTTCTGGACTGAGTCCTTCGCCATCATGTAGTTGATCGTGAAGTGTTTGCCGACATCGCGCAGAAAATCGATCATCGAAAGCTGCGAGAGCCAATCGTAGTTGTTGACCACGCGTGCGGGATTGCTTTTGACCTCGAAGTCAAGGATCGAAGCAAGTTGCACCTTGACGCGCTCAATATTGTGGGCCAATACTTCGGGTGAGAGCAGATTGCGTTCGCTTGAGCGCCCGCTGGGGTCGCCAATCATACCCGTGCCGCCGCCGGCCAGCGCAATGGGATGGTGACCAAAACGTTGCAACCGCGCCAATCCCACCATCGGCACCAGGTGACCGACATGCAGACTGTCGGCGGTCGGGTCAAAGCCGTTGTAGACGGTGACACTTTCTTTGGCGAGCATCTCTTCGACTCCATCGGTGTGGTCAAAGAGCAGTCCGCGCCATTTCCATTCGTTGAAGATGTTGTTCATATACAGGTAGCCGCTAGAAAGTAGACGGTAGGCAGGAAATAGTTTTACCGTTGCTTTCGGATTATCTATGCTTCAAAATCAATACTCGGTGATTATATCCTCACCCTGTCACCTTGTCACCTTGTCACGTCCGATGCAGACATCTGCGTCAGCCTTTCACCAGCGCTTCAAGTTCGGGCAAAAGCACCACACTCTCCTGCTCATTCGGGTCGGTGCGAGCAATGACGGCGACGCAAGGCTCTGAATTGCTGCGGTTATGCGGCAGATGAGGTACGCCAGCCGGGATGTAACAAAAATCACCGGCTTTGGTGATCATATACTCTTCCAATTGCGGACCATACCACATCCCGCCCTCACCCGAAATCACGTAGATGGTCGTTTCGTGAGATTCGTGCATGTGCGCTTTGGCGCGTCCACCAGGTGGAATTGTAAGCAAGTGCATGCAGATCTTTTCTGATCCAGCACTCTCTGCCGAGATACCCGAAAAATAGGTGAAGGCTTGTTTGCCTTGGTAGCTGTGATTGGGGGTGATGAGTTTGCAGGTTGTGGTCATGGCAGTGTCATTCCTTGAGCCTAACTCAATGTGAGACGATGCTGTAATCCATTTCAGCAGTCTCGATTACAGTCGATTATAGCACACGCGGCATAAAACTAGCCTAGATTGCTGAGATAACTTGCTGGGACGTGGTTAGTCAGCCATACGCCATTTTCAGATTGGTAGAAGACGATCCCTGCTGCGTGCATGGCACCCGCTTGGACTTCCAGCACGACCGGTTTGCCATGACGTTGCCCTACCTTGGTGGCAGTTTCAACGTCAGCCGAGAGGTGGACATGTTGGCGGCTGCCAGGAATCAGCCCTTGCATTTTGATCGAATCGAGAAAACGGGTGGCGGTACCGTGATAGAGAATGGCCGGTGGTACTTTGGGTGTCAATTGTAAATCGACATCAAGTGAATGGCCCTGGTTGGCGCGGATTCGACTTTTGTCGGCATTGAAGGCAAAACGCTGCTTTTCATTGGTGCCGACAATCTCTTCGAGCAGTGCCAAGGTCAGCTTGTGACCATGTTTGTTGCAGCGTTCGATCAATTCTGGTACATTGGCCCAGCCTGCCTCGTCAAGGGTAAGACCGATGGTTTCCGGTTGATGACGAAGAATTAAGCTCAAAAATTTACTGGTAGAAACAAGTTTCGGGTTCATAACAGCTCGAACGAATAAAGTGAAACTAGGAATAAAGACAAAACTGATCTATAGCTTAACACAGCAGGTTGCTCGCAAATAATTACCAGTTACCAATAACTCTGGAATATTCCAAGAAGTGGTTGGAACAGAGGAATCACGGAGTATGTTGGCTGTGGAAATTTTCTCGCCGTCCGCTACCCTCTGTTCCGAGGGTGTTACTGCATTTGTGTTATATATGACGCAAAAGAGTGCCAATTGGTTGCAGCGAGTTTTGTTAAAGTTTTTGTGCCGCGATCTAGCTTTGCAGGTTACCCAGTCTGATTGGTTTCGCCCCTAGCTTCTGCTATACTGTCATGTAACCATTACCCATTAACCGTTAACCATTCACCATTTCTAATGCCTGCTACCCGTAAACTCTTCTATTACCTCAAACCCTACTGGCACTGGGCCACGTTGGCACCACTCTTAATGATGCTTGAAGTGGCAATGGATCTCCTCCAGCCACGTCTGATCCAGCAGATCATCGACGTCGGCGTCGTCCATGGCGATCTAAACTATGTCATCAACAGCGGCCTGCGCATGGTCGGCATTGCCCTGGTTGGGCTGATTGGCGGTGTCGGCTGCGGCGTCTTTACCGTGCTGGCTTCGCAAAATTTTGGTGCCGATCTGCGCCATGCCCTCTTCGCCAAGGTGCAATCGCTCTCCTTTGGCAACCTCGACAAGTTGGAAACGGGGGCCCTGATCACCCGCTTGACCAACGATGTCAACCAGGTGCAAGAGATGATCGCTATGCTTCTGCGTGTGATGGTGCGCACGCCGCTGCTGATGGTTGGCAGCGTAATCATGGGCATTTTGACCAGTCCACAGTTGTCGTTGATCTTTGTCGGCCTGCTGCCGATTGTCACCGTGATCATGGTCAGTGTCATCAATCGTTCCTATCCGCTCTTTGGCGGCGTTCAGCAGCGGCTCGATGCCCTCAACACCGTGATGCAGGAGAATCTGGCCGGGGTGCGCGTGGTCAAAGCCTTTGTGCGCGCCAAACATGAGTTGCAGCGCTTCCGCAACGCCAATAACCATTTGATGGAGCAAAATCTGCTGGCTGTGCGCACGGTTGCCATCACCATGCCAGCGATGATGTTGGCGCTCAACATTGGCGTTGTGATTGCGCTCTGGTTCGGCGGCAGCCAGGTCAAGCAGGGTGGGATGCAAGTGGGCGAGGTGGTGGCCTTTATCAACTACCTGATGCAAGCGCTGATGTCGCTAATGATGGTGAGCATGTTGACCATGCGCTTCTCACGCGCCGAAGCTTCTGCCGTGCGTGTCCGTGAAGTGCTTGAGAGCGTGCCTGAAGTGAAGATTGCCTCCAATGCTCAGACCGACTTGGTCCCCCAAGGTGCTGTGACTTTTGACCACGTCACCTTCAGCTATAACCACGATGGCGGCGATCCGGTGCTCAAGGAGATCAGCTTCTGTGCCGAACCTGGTGAGACGGTCGCTATCCTCGGCGCAACTGGATCGGGCAAGTCAAGTTTAGTCGGCCTATTGCCCCGCTTTTACGATGTCACAGGTGGCATCGTCAGCATCGACGGCGTCGATGTGCGCCAGTTGGATGAAACAGCCCTCCGTCGCTCGATCGGGATAGCGTTGCAAGAATCCGTACTCTTCAGCGGAACGATCCGCGACAACATTCGCTACGGTCGCCCCGATGCCAGCGACGAAGCAGTGCTCGCCGCAGCCAAGGCAGCCCAAGCTCACGACTTTATCAGCGGCTTCCCCGACGGCTATGATGCCTGGGTAGGGCAACGTGGCGTCAATCTTTCCGGTGGACAAAAGCAGCGTATCGCCATTGCTCGTGCCCTGCTCACCCAGCCCACGCTACTCATTCTGGATGACAGCACCAGCGCCGTCGATGTGGAGACCGAGGCCAAAATCCAACAAGCGCTGGCCAATCTGCGCAAACGATGCACGACCTTGCTCGTCGCCCAACGCATTAGTAGCGTGCTCAATGCCGACAAGATCCTCGTCCTCGACGACGGAAGGATTTCAGCACAGGGCAAACACAATGAGTTGATGAAAATCAGCCCGATTTACCGAGAAATTTACGAGTCGCAACTAGAGAAAGAGAATGAAGATTAGCTGCCTCAATCTCCTTGAAATAGCGTCGCCAACCGGCAACTTTCGATAATACGGACCAGATGGATTTTCATTCAACTAATAGACAAAGCAGATAGACATTGCATGATCACAATGAGTCGGGGCACACCCTTGCGGTTGCCCATCCGGTGATGCAAGCAGAGCACCGGCAAGCGGATGCCCCTACAATGATGCGTCTTTGCTTTGCTTTGTCTATAAGAAACCAACCGTGGCGACCATACCTGGGATGTCTAATCGCTAGTCTTTTCAACTATGACAGCATCAACCACAAAACGAACGAACGAATCAAGCAACGCCCCACCGCCCGAAATCCTGCTCATGGGTCGGCGCATGGGTCCACCGGGCATGTCGATGGGCAAGATTGAGCGCGCTAAGGATACACGAGGCGTCGTGCAGCGGCTGTGGGGTTATCTGCGCCGCCAGCGAACATTGTTGCTGGCCACCAGTGTGATGGTTGTTATCAATTCCATACTCACATTACTTGGCCCGTATCTCCTGGCCATGGCAATTGACCAATATATTCTCCCTGGCGATCTAGCCGGTCTGTGGCGAATCTGCGGCTGGATGTTAGGGGTCTATGCTGGCAATTCGCTCTTTTCCTGGCTACAGACCTATATCATGGCGGGGGCGGCGCAACGCACCGTGCGTGACCTGCGTGACGATCTCTTCGCCAAGATCCAGACCTTTTCGCTGCGCTTTTTCGACCAGCACACCCACGGCGATCTGATGAGCCGCCTGACCAACGACATTGAAAATGTCAACACCGTGCTCTCCGAAAATCTCACCCAACTAATTTCGGGGTTGCTTACCTTGGTCGGTGCGGCGTTGGTGATGCTCTGGTTCAACCCGTGGCTGGCCTTGATTACCTTGATTGTGCAGCCGATCCTGGTCTTTGGCGTGATTCAGAATGTGGCGAAACGCACGCGGGCGGGCTTCCGCGATCAGCAATCCTCGCTCGGTACATTGAATGGCCTGATCGAGGAGACAATCAGCGGGCAACGGGTGGTGAAAGCCTTCAGCCGTGAACCAGTGGTGTTGGCCGACTTTGACAGTGCCAATCAGAAACTACGCAGCGCATCCATCCGGGCGCAGATGTATGCTGGCTTGATGGGTCCGCTCAATAACGTGACTCGCCATGTCGGCTTGGCGATTGTGATTGTGGCTGGGGCCTGGTTGGCCGTCCGTGGGCTGACTACCGTCGGTGTGATCGCGGCCTTTATCAATTACACCCGCCAGTTCGGGCAGCCGCTCAACGATCTGGCCACGCTCTACAATGCCATTCAAAGTGCCATCGCCGGTGCCGAACGGGTCTTCGCCATCATTGATGAGCAAGCCGAGTTGGTGGATGTGCCAGACGCTATCTCATTGAGCCAGGTCAAGGGTGAAGTCGTCTTTGAGGATGTGAGCTTTAGCTACGACAAACAGACGCCGGTGCTGCAAGAGGTTTCCCTGCATGCCACGCCAGGTGAAATCATTGCCCTGGTCGGGCCAACTGGAGCGGGTAAGACCACGATTGTCAATCTGTTGACCCGCTTCTATGATATTGACAGCGGGCGGATCCTGATCGATGGCTATGATTTGCGCCAACTCAAGCGCCACGATCTGCGCCGCCAACTGGGCATCGTGCTCCAGGATACCTTCCTCTTCGCCAGCAGCGTGATGGAAAATATTCGCTACGGTCGCCTCGACGCCAGCGACGACGAGGTGATCGCCGCTGCCAAACTGGCCAATGCCGACACCTTTATCCATCGGCTACCCCACGGCTACCAGACACCGCTCTCTGAGCGGGGCAGCAATCTCAGTCAAGGCCAGCGTCAATTGTTAGCGATTGCACGTGCCATCCTTGCCGATCCGCGCATCCTGATTCTCGACGAAGCCACCAGCAGCGTCGATACCCGCACCGAACAGCACATTCAAGAGGCGATGTTGCGGCTGATGAGTGGACGCACCAGCTTTGTCATCGCCCATCGCCTGAGCACTATCCGCAAAGCTGACCAGATCCTCGTCATCAACCACGGACGATTGATCGAACAAGGCACACATGATTCGTTGCTGGCTGCCGGTGGCTTTTATCACCATCTATACACGAGCCAGTTCCGTGATAGAGTATTGAAATGACCGGGTGATACTGCTGGCGAATTCAAAAAAAGGGAATCAATTCCCCTTCTGACACCGAGAAGTCGCTTAGGCGACTGGGAAAACGCATCTAGTGCCTGAGGGCACTTCTCGGTGTCAGTAGCCGATTTTAATCGGGCAACGATTTCACCAGCAGTATCACCCGGTCACCCTGTCAAGATTCCCCTTGCGCACTATCATCCGCCCGTCCACACTGAGCGAGGCACCATGCAATGCAAAATCGTGATTGAGCGAGGATTCGTTCTGCCCACCCATGTAACGATTTTCACCAAGGGCAAGAAAGAGCGAACCGACAACGTGTTCATCAACAATAGTCCAGCCGATGGGCTGTTGCAAATGGGGGTTTAGTCCAATACCAATGTGGCTTATACGCCTTGTTTCCCCACTATAGCTGTCCAGCCAAGCGGCGATTTGCTCGGCACCATTCGCAGCCTCAATATTTGTAATACGTCCCGCTTCAAAGTGGAAGAGCACCTGGGTTGCCTCGCCGACCTGAGGTAGATAGAGCGTGCCGTGCGTCTGATCTTCCAAGACGGTGGTGTAGACTGATGCAGCAGGCAGGTTACTCACAATCGTCTTGCGCTGACGATCCGCTTCATCGATCACACCATCGTCGCCATGCCAGTAGCGAGCGCCGTGATCAAGGTGTAGTTCATACCCGTTGCCCGTGCCGATGACGATGTGATTGCCAGCAAGCATGGTCCGCACTTGTTCGATCAGCATCTGACTCTCACTGCCACTGAACAGACAGGCGGCGAGGAGATGATCTTCTAGTTGCCGCAGCGGCATTCCAACCCGATCGGCCATCTGTTGGGTCGGTACGGCGACCACCAGGACCGGCAATTGGCGGCTGTCCTCAAGCCGTGAAAGCTCTTCATCCATGATCTGCCAGGCGGCCAAGGTATCCGGTGCGGCTAGGGCAAAGTTGGGAATGCCACCGCTCAGTCGAATCACCCGATCAGCCTCCCTCATCCAGCGTAAGCGATGATGGCTACTTTGCTGGACAGCCTCGGCGGAAGCCTCTGCCAGCCAGCGATTCAAGTAGACAGGCGACTGCGCATCGATCAGCGGGGTGGCACCTGCACAGTCAACGGCCAATAATACCTCACGCAACAACTCAGCGTGATCCATGTGATCTTGCACCAGGATCAACTCGCCTGGTTGCGCGTTGATTCCCTCGACAATCCGTTTTGCCAGAGCCGACCAAGACGCCATAGGTTGTTTCTCTCCTTATAGATTTCTGGTATACTGCATCGTATTATGCAGAGTTAAAACGATAAATCAGTCTACAATCCATGAGCCAAAAATTACTACCCATCGGCATCCCAACGTTTCGAGACGTGATCGAAGGTGGGTATCTCTATATTGACAAAACAGAGTTAATCTACGAACTTGCAAGTAGTCCTAAAGGGATTTACTTTTTATCACGCCCGCGCCGCTTTGGCAAGAGTTTGTTGATTTCCACGCTCTCCGAACTATTCCAGGGCAATCGGGAGCTATTTCGTGACTTATGGATCGACTCAGCCGCATACGATTGGGAAGCTTACCCGGTACTGCATCTCGATTTCAATCTCTACCGCATTCATTCGGTGGCCGAGTTGGAAACCAGCGTGAAGTATTTCTTGAATCAAACTGCCGCCCAACATGGCCTGACATTGACCGACACCCTCTATTTTATTCAATTTGCCGAGTTACTCTCCGGTTTGGCCAAGAAATACGGCAAACGAGTTGTCGTGCTGATTGATGAGTACGACAAGCCCTTGATTGATAACCTGAACAATCTCGAAGAGGCCAAACGCATTCGCGACTTTTTGAAAGGTTTCTACCGTGTATTGAAGAGTATGGACGCCCAGTTGCGCTTTCTTTTCCTGACTGGCATCAGCAAGTTTAGCAAGGTCGGTGTCTTTTCCGATCTCAACAACCTCTTTGACATCAGCATGTTGGACCGCTATGCCGCCTTACCCGGTACTACCCAAGCGGAAGTGGAGCACTACTTTGCCGACCGGATTGAAACGTTTGCTGCAAAGAAATCACTCTCACGGGCTGAACTTTTGGCTCAGATTCGCCATTGGTATAATGGCTTTGCCTTTTCCAAAGCGACCCTTGGCACCTACAATCCGTTTTCCCTGCTGCAACTCTTTGAAACGGAAAGTTTTAGCAACTTTTGGTTTGAGAGTGGTACACCCATCTTTTTGGTCAATCTCATCGCCACCGGGAAATATACGGTTCAGGAGTTAACGCAACTCAAAGTCGAGGAGATCGCCTTTAGCACCTACGAGCTTGAAAATTTGGCGATTGTTCCACTGCTCTTCCAGACTGGCTACTTGACGATCAAAGGCTATGACGAAAATCGCCGAGTCTATACCCTAGGTCATCCTAATTTTGAAGTGGAGAACGCTTTTCAAGTCTATTTGCTTGGAGCTTTTAGCCAGATTGAACCGAGTCTGAGCACCAGTTATCTATGGCAATTAATCGATGCATTGCATGATGCTAATCTAGCGACCTTTTTTGAAGTATTACACATCTTTGCCCAAATTCCCTATACAACTCAACTGCCTCGTGAAAAATACTACCAAAGCATCTTCTTTCTGCTCTTCAAATTGATCGGGCTGCGCGCTTCTGCCGAAGTGACGACCAATCAAGGGCGGATTGACGCAGTGATAGAAGTGGACAACGCCATCTATCTCTTTGAGTTTAAGCTCAATGGCAGCGCCGAGAATGCACTGGTGCAGATCAAAGAGACGCAATATTATCAGCAGTATCAAGGCAAAAATAAGCCGCTCCATCTCGTTGGCGTCAATTTTAGCATGCGCAAACGAGGTCTGAGCAACTGGAAGGAAGAAACCGTCTAACGCCTATGTCAAACCTTGCCTTTGCACCACTCACCGAGGTAGCCGAACAGATTCGTACTCGCTCCCTCTCGCCCGTCGCTGTGACACAACAAATCTTGGATCGCATCGCCGCATTGGATAATCAACTGCACGCCTATGTCACTGTGCTCAAAGCCGAGGCACTCGAACAGGCCGCTGCGGCGGAAGCCGAAATCGCCGCCGGTCACTATCGAGGAACGCTGCATGGCATTCCTGTCGCGTTGAAGGATTTATGCTATACGAAAGACATTCCGACGACTTGCGGCTCGCAAATGCTGGCCAATTGGCGACCCGACCACGACGGCACGGTGGTACGCAAACTCAAAGAAGCAGGCGCAATTATCATCGGCAAGGTGCACCTGACCGAGTTTGCGCTGCGCTGGCACCATCCCTATCGCCCGATCCCGGTCAATCCCTGGGGCGAAAATCGCTGGCCGGGTGTCTCTTCCAGCGGGTCGGGCGTGGCAACCTTGACAGGACTTTGTTACGGGGCGATTGGAACAGACACCGGCGGCTCGATTCGCTTCCCTGCCGCAGCCAATGGCGTGGTCGGTTTGAAGCCTACCTATGGACGGGTGAGCCGTGCTGGCGTTTTTCCACTGGCCGGATCGCTCGACCACATTGGTCCACTCACCCGCTCGGTGGCGGATGCGGCAGCCATGTTACAGGCGATCGCAGGCGTCGATCCGCTCGATCCGACCTCCAGCCGTTTGCCCGTGCCTGCTTACTTGGCCGAATGTGGCAAGAGCATCGCCGGGATGCGATTGGGCGTGGATGAGAGCTACATCACGGATGGCGTCCACCCCGATGTGAGCGCAGCGGTCAAGGCGGCAATTGCAGTATTGGAAAAGCTGGGTGCGCAGATCGTGCCCGTCCATGTGCCGGAACCTGATCCAGCAGCGGCGTCACAAGCCTGGTATCTGCTCACCGGGGCTGATGCACTAGTGGCCCATGCCGACGCCGGTCTCTACCCCGCCCGCGCTGCTGAGTATGGTCCCTTCCGCGAATTGTTAGAGAGTGCCGCCAGCAAGAGTGCCCAGGATTACGCCAAAGCCCACGCCATGCGCGAGGAGTTTGCCTTCCGCTTCAACGACATGTTTGACAAAATGGACCTGCTCGTCTGCCCCACCATGCCAACCACTGCACCGCTGATGGACGACAAGGGCAATGCCATCTTGAACCCAGCCTACGTGCGCACTCGTTACACCTATCCCTACAACTTCAGTCGCAACCCGACGCTGTCACTACCCTGCGGTTTTGATCGGGAAGGGCTGCCGATCAGTTTGCAATTTGTGGGCAAACATTTTGATGAGGCGGGGTTGTGTCGAGTAGGGGCTGCGTTTGAGCGGGCGACAAGTTGGCCTACAGCGATTACGAAGAAGATGGAAGAACAATTCAAGTAGGGTAACGATTTTTTTGTTTGCGTACGATGATGTTGTGGTGCAAAAGTCAACTCAACGCAACAGCTCAGCCACGACTAGGAGCGGACGCACCACGGACACCGAAGGGTGTTGCAATAGTGGTGTGTTAGGCGCGTTACCACGCTGCGTGTGAGCGATCTACCTAAATGGCAGGTACCGCTTGACTTCCGCGTCCGATCTGGCTTGCCTCACTCGCACATCCAGCACCTTGCACCGAAGCGGGTTGAAGAGGCAGGACAAATGTGCCAGGTTCTACCTCAAAATCAGCTAAGGACAGCGGAGCGATAGGACTCTCTCGGCGGCGTGAGATAATTCGCAATTGATAGGGTTTATGAACCACTGCGAGGTTGAACTCCAGATACCACGTGAGCGCAAGCATAGCAGGCTGTTGCATGTTCAGGGAGCAACATGTTAGGCTTCCGCAATCGCCGCAATCGAAACCTTCAACCCGGGGATCTTTGCAGGTAATTTAGCTCCCTGGCGAGCAGGAGGGTTTGATGGGAACCATCTCAGCCACTCCTCGTTCATGCCGGGGAAGTCGTCTTCGTCTGCTAGCACAACGGTCACGCTTACGATCTTGTCGATTGAGCTTCCAGCCTCCTCGAGGATTGCAGTGATGTTCGTCAGGCATTGACGGGTCTGCTCCTGAATGGTTGTGCCCTTAATCTGGCCAGTGGCTGGATCATTTGGAGCTGTGCCGGAGACGAAGACAAGTCCCGCAGCTTTCACCGCTTGACTGTAGGCTGCAGGAGGTTTTGCGGCCTTGGGCGTAAACACGATCTGACGAGGCATGGTATCTCCTTTTGTGTTGACAGCGTGGTCCGACACCGTCGAATGGTACGTCCGAACGAGACTTATAACACTTCCGACTCAGCAGCCTTCGCACTTCGCAAATCCACTTTTATCACGCGTCTGCAAAAGCGATGAAGCACCGCTTCCGAATATGAGTATACCGGAATGCCATAACTCTGTCAACGAAATTTGACATAATACAGGCCGACGCCCTCTGTAGTTCGTAGCGCCATTTCCGCTGCTTTATGCTCACCAGCATAGAGGCGATGTGCAGATGATATTCATGTGGTTAGTGCGGTGTACATGCCGAAAGCGCCACCAATACACCTAGCGAAAACGCAACCCGCCACCGGGCCTGTGTCCGGAGCGTAAGCAGGACGCCCACAAAACCAGCCACAAAGCTTATTGGCTTTTCCACCTATCCAGCGGTACATGAACCTACATGGGCGCTACAGTGTAGGTTGAAGAGATGGGAGATCGGGAGATTAAGAGATTGTGTGTGACAAGGCTCCAATTCTCAAGCTCTTAATCTTCTTTGTACTCTACCTTGACCACCCGCTCTTCTTCCATTGCCTGATCGGCGCAAAATCCAATCAGATGGCCGTTGACCGAATCATCGAGCGTGGTCGTGGAGATGGAAGGGGCTTCGCCACGCACAACACGCAGAAAATCGGCCATTAGCCGCAGGTCGCCACCGCCGTGGCCGCCAAAGGCACCCGTCATATCTCCCACTAGGTTGAGATCAACGACTTCTTCGCTGTACTCACGACCAGGGCGAGGGTCGATGTAGCGGATGACAAAACGACTATCCTCAAGCGCACCCTGGATTTCACCCTTGGTGCCAATCAGATGGATCAGCCGAGACGGTTTGGCAGCGCCGCCCACCATGTTAAGCGTGGCTGTACAACCATCGGCAAACTCAATCGCCACGGATTGGTGATCGACCACGTCGTTGTCACACTTCCAGACGCAGCGACCGTAGGGATTGTCGCCTTGCAGCGAGGCGATCTTTTCATCGAGGGTCAGTTGGGTGTAATGTTTGGTTGGCGCAAGCGCATTGGGGGTACCATGTTGTAACACATCCCAGACGTAAAAGGCCCAGCGCTCCGGGTGGTCGATATAGTGTTTGCGCGCCGAGTAGAGACAATCAGCCTCAATTGGGCAATCGACCAGGCAGCGAGTGCCCGCGTTGGCAGGTGCACGCTCGGGGCGGAATTGCAGATTGCTGCCAAAGCTGGCGACTTTCACGGGCGGGGTTCCGCTCTTCATCCAGGTGATCAGGTCGAGGTCATGACAGCACTTGGCCATCAGCATCGGTGAGAAACAGCGTCGTTTGCTGTTCCACTTGCCGCGCACAAAGGCTACGCCCATGTGATGATAGGAGACATGCTCAACGGCCTGGACGTTGAGCAGCTCGCCAATCGCGCCATCGATCACCTTTTGGCGGATGGCGGCATAGAAGGGCGTAAAGCGCAAGACGTGGCAGATCACCACCTTACGTTGATAACGGCGGGCCGCTTCGACCAGTTGCCACATCTCCTCGGCATTGGTGGCAAAGGGTTTTTCGAGCAGCATATCGTAGCCCGCCGCCAACAGTGGCAAAGCGGTCGGCACATGTTGGTGATCCATCGTGCCGTTGATCACAAAGTCAGCGAACTTGGGTTGGGCGGCCAAAGCTTCGGCAGAGCCAAAACAGCGGTCGACAGGCAGATCGTAGAGATCGGCAACTTCTTGGCGTCGCTCGGCAATCGGATCGGCCACGCCGACGATGCGCAATTGGTCAGGATGTTGCTGGGCGTAAGAGGCGTAGGTTAGGGCGCGGTGTCCAGCACCGACGATGATGGCTGTGAGCATAGTTGAGAGCTGTGTTGTTTGAGGGGAATGTTGACGATATTAGTGCAACATGATAATTTGTCACCAAAACAGTGACAAGACATGCGAATTATTTCCCGCAAAGTATTATGCGAATTTGCGACAGATATTCAAATGCAGAACAACCTCTGGACTCCTGATATCGCTATGTCTTATCAGCCGACTGGCATAAACCCGCTGATGTGCGTCAAAGTTTTCGTACTGCTGATATTCTGCCAAACAATCGAGTTGTCTTCAATATTAGTGACAATCACTTCCGTTTAATTGTCAAGATTGAGTATGACCCGCAGATCGTCTATATACGTTTGATAGGAACCCATGCTGAGTATGATCGAATCGATACAGCAACTATCTGAACCAATCACAATTTGTCCCATCAAAAATGAGGCAGACTATGAAAGTGCTCTTGAAGAAATCGACTCATTGATGAGCACCGTCAAGGCTGGCACTCCCGAACACGCACAACTGGAAATTCTCTCTCGTCTTGTTGAAGATTATGAAGAGATTCACTATCCAATGGGGACGCCAGATCCGATTGCAATGATTGAGTTTGTTTTGGAAGCACGTGGCTTGACTCGCAAAGATCTAGAGCCGCTGATTGGACCCCGTCAGCGAGTGTGGGAAGTCATGGAAAAGCATCGCCGTCTCACCCTGCCGATGATTCGACGCTTAGATGCCGGATTGGGGATTCCTGCGTCTGTGTTAATAATACAACAGTACGATTTAAAGAAACAGGCCGCGTAGTGAAAGATGAATACGATAGAAATCTTCTGGCAGGGCTACCTTGCCACCTTACCCGCCGATCATCCCTATCGCTCCTGGCCTATACCACCCACTTTTGCCTTCGGCGACAATCCAGCCCTAGCCGACGAGTTGGCGCACCTGGTACTGGCCGGGATCAAAACCGCCACCTGTAGCTCGTTACAACACACCCAAATCGATGGCGATCACATCTTCCAGCCAGGCGAGTTGAGCATTGTGTTGAGCGGGAACGGCGCGCCTCTCTGCGTGGTTGAAACGGTGGAGAGCACCATCCGCCCATACAACGAGGTCGATGCCCAATTTGCCTATGAGGAAGGAGAAGATGACCGCTCACTCGAAGCGTGGCGGGCAGGCCACTGGAAATTCTTCAGCCGAACACTTCCCTCCGTTGGACTAACACCAACGGAAGAGATGCCGTTGATTTGCGAGCGCTTTCGGGTCATTTTTGCAGCGCCACAGTAGATTCAACTCCACACATTCAACTCTACACAAGCATAAGCCGTAACGCCAGTTGCTGTTCGATCCGTTCGGCAGCATGTAACCCCTGCCGTACACAATCAGGCACACCGATACCCCGATAGGAGTTGCCAGCGAGGGCAATGTTAGTGGGCAGCGCAGCCTCGATGCGATCGACCAGTTGGAGATGACCGACATCAGCCTGCGGAAAGCCATGCGGCCAACGAAAGATCTGATGCGCCAGCGGAGCATCGCTGATGTTGAGCAGTTCGCGCAGTTCGTTGCGTACTACATCCAATAGGGCCGCATCGTCTAGATCGAGCAGTTGGGGTGCCGCACCACCGAAGAAGATCCGTAAGAGTGTCTTGCCTGTTGGCGCTCGTTGTGGACGCCACAGCACGGCGTCAATCTTGCGCTGAGCACGACGAGGGATCATCAAACTGCTGACTGTAGGTGCGTTGCGCATCGCCGCTTGATTGAAACCAAGCGCTAGCGTGCCGATACTGGCAAAACGGATTTGTTCTAACAAGGTGGAGGCATTAGGCGCAAGTTTGCTCAACAAAGGCGCAGCATGTTTGGCAGGGATGGCCAGAATCAAAGCATCGGCGGTCAATTGCGCACCATTGTTCAGGGTGACCAGATAACCCGCCTCCCGTTGCTCCAGACTGATGATCTGAGTGTTGAGGCGCAGATCACCGGTCAATTTCTTGCCGAGGGTCTCGACCAACTCCTGGGCACCATTGGCAAAGCTGACCGAACGCGGCGGCAAAACTGCGCCCGACTTGATCTGCGCACGCCGTTTACGCATGTTGGCCAATGTCCCCAATACCAGGTTGCCATGTTTCTCCAAGTCACGCATAACGGAAGCAGTGGTCATGATGCTCTGGCGCTCGGCGTCGCTGTTGTAGATGCCGGACAGGATCGGCGCAATCAAACGTTCACTAGCTTCGCTGCCTAAGCGGCGGCGGGCAAAGTTGGCCAAGGTTTCATCGCCATCGTCGGCGCGGGCGGGGATAAACGGTTCGGCTAGCAAGCGCAACTTCCCCCGCCAACTTAGAAGCGAGGTCTTGAGAAAGCGCACTGGACTGAGCGGAACCGGTTCGACCTTGCCATTGTAAAGCACAGCCGCCCCGCTGGTCTCACTACGAATCGGTTCCATGCGATCCTCTAAACCAAGTTGGAGCGCCAAGTTCCACAGTTCCGGTTTGCGTGTGATAAATGTCTCCGGTCCCCCTTCGGCCACGAAGCCACTAAAGGTCCGGCTCTGAATCATGCCTCCCAAACGAGATGTGGTTTCAATCAGCGTGTAACGTACACCCCTCTGTTGCAATTGCCAGGCTGCGCTCAAGCCAGCAATGCCGCCACCTACCACTAGCACATGCCAGCCCGCAGGTTGTTTTTTCGATTGTCGATCTGTGGATGATGTAGGTTGGTCCATAAGTCTCTCTTGGGGGATCGATGCTGTATAATATAGACTAATTCTATAGAAATCTATGGAAATCTACAATTTTCTTGTGATAAATTTCACAGATTCTGCCTATCTGAATTACCATAACGGCCAAATTCTAGGAAATAATGATTCTTTTCAACTCAGGATCTTTTGACTATGCGATATTATGGCCACAATAGCTACGACCACAATGCCCCCGCCCTGACAGGTATCTTGTTGACCAATGTGGGATCGCCAGGTGCACCTACCGCACAGGCGGTGCGACCCTATTTACGCCAATTCTTAGGCGATCCACGAGTGATTGAGTTTCCACGCTGGATCTGGTGGCCGATCCTCAATGGCATCATTCTCAATACACGCCCCAAACGTTCGGCACGACTCTACAGCAACATTTGGACCGAAGCAGGATCACCCCTGTTGGTCAATTTGCAGCGCCAGGGCGAAGCCTTACAGGTCACGTTGAAAGAACGAACTGGCGTTGATATCCCTGTGGCAGTGGGAATGCGCTACGGCAAACCATCCCTGACCGAGGCGATGCGCCAACTGGATCAGGCTGGCGTACGTCGGCTGTTGGTTGTACCCCTCTACCCGCAGTACTCGGCAACGACGACTGGAACTTCACTGGATGGGGTCTTTGCCGAGTTGCAGCGCTGGCGTTGGCTGCCCGAAGTCCGCACGATCAACCACTATCCCGATCACCCTGGCTATCTGGAGGCATTGGCCAACAGTGTACGCGAGTTTTGGCAGAGTCATGGCAAAGCCGAACGGCTGCTGATGTCGTTTCATGGCATTCCGCGCAGCTATTTTGAACAAGGCGACCCTTACTTTTGCGAATGTCAACAGACCGCTCGTCTGCTGGCGGAACGGCTGCAACTGAGCGAAGCAGAATACACCGTCTCCTTCCAGTCACGCTTCGGGCCGATGGAGTGGTTACAGCCCTATACCGACAAGACATTAGAAGAATTAGGTCACCAAGGGGTGCGCAGCGTGCAAGTGTTGGCCCCCGGCTTTTCGAGTGACTGCCTGGAGACGATTGATGAGTTGGGGCGTGAGGGGCGTGAAACCTTTCTAGAGGCAGGTGGTCAATCCTTTGCCTATATCCCGGCCCTCAATGATCGGCCGGACCATATTACTGCGCTGACTGACCTTGTATTAACGCACTTACAGGGATGGGAACTGAGATCAGAGAGCGACGCCAATCAGCATTACCAAACGTTTCAAGTCCATCAAGTAAATGAGTCAGCCAAGACTTATAGATAACACAAATAGAGGTGACATATTGGTAGGGGCGTACCCTTGCGGTCGCCCAAGGGCACCGGCAAGCGGATGCCCCTACAAATTGCCATGTTCATCTGCGTTGTCTATTAGACAAGAGGCAGGTTGCCAACGGTAGCACAAGATGTTTTCTTGTGCTTTTTCGAGTGCACCACGCACAAGAAAATATCTTGTTATACACCATGTGCTTCTGTCTGTGTTTGGTCTCTGCTGGTACGCAACAGACTAAACACGGACAGAAGGAACACGAAAGAAAAAAGCATCCTGCCTTCTCTCTGTGCTCTCCGTGTCACCTCTGTGTCCACCAATCCTTATACCGTTCGCGAGAAGTGAGGTTTCTGGTCCATTTTCTTTTGGAGGTAGGCATCAAAATTCATGACGATATTACGGATTAACAGGCGACCAGCGGTCGTCACCGTCAACTTTTCTGGGTCCAAGTTGACCAGGCCGTCATTGGCAAACGGCTGCAGTTGCTCAAGTGCAGCCTGGAAATGTTCGTCAAAATCAATTCCATACTTCTTTTCGATGCGCGCCTTGTCGAGCACAAAGTTACACATCAACTCAACGATCACCTCGCGGCGCAGACGGTCCTCAGCAGTCAGTTCCACCCCGCGCAAAACGGGTAAACTCCCCGCATCCAATGCCTGATAGTACTCGGGCAGGTTCTTTTGATTCTGCACATACAGCGACGAAAGCATACTAATGCTGCTCATCCCCAAAGCCACCAGGTTGAGACCAGCATAGGTGGAATAGCCCTGAAAGTTGCGGTAGAGCGTGCCTTTTTCCATTGCTTGGGCCAACTCGTTCTCGGGCTTGGCAAAGTGATCCATGCCGATATAGACATAGCCTGCTGCGGTCAACGTCTCAATGCTGAGCTTGAGCAGTTCCAACTTCTCCTCGGGCAGCGGCAACCATTCATCCAAGATCAGTCGTTGATGTTTGAACATCTGAGGCAAATGGGCATAGTTGAAGACCGCCAACCGATCTGGTTGCAGGGTCAAAACAGTATCCAAGGTGGCGGCAAAGGTGGCACGGGTTTGATGGGGCAAGCCATACATCAGGTCGATGTTGACGCTGGTAAAGCCAACTTCGTGCGCCCAATCGATCGCCTGACGGGTAACAGCCTCGGGCTGGATACGGTTGACAGCAACTTGTACTTCGTGCTGCATGTCCTGCACACCCATGCTACAGCGATTAAAGCCTACTTCTTGGAGCGCTTCCATGTGGCCACGCGTCAACTCACGCGGATCGATCTCCACGCCGATTTCAGCATCCTCTCGAAAGGTGAAGTAGCGATGGAGCAGTTCGCCCACGCGGCGAATCTGGCTTGGGGAGAGGTGGGTGGGTGTGCCGCCACCCCAATGCATCTGCGCCACCTTGCGTTGGGGTGACAGCGAGGAAGAGATCAGTTGCATCTCTTTTTCCAGGTAGTACAAGTACTGCTCTACTTTGTCACGGTTTTGGGTGACCAACATGTTGCAGCCGCAAAAGTAACAAAGGGTGTCGCAAAAGGGCAGATGAAGGTAGAGCGACAAATCCTGATTGGTGGCAACCGCTTCATCGTGCTCAAGATGATGGCGATATTCCTTTTCGCCAATGCCGGGGTGAAAATAGGGGGCTGTCGGGTAGCTTGTGTAGCGAGGGCCGGAGCGATCATACTTTTTGAGCAGTGAGAGATCAACAGTAATTTTATGATTGTTCATAGTGATGAACTTGTTGTAGAGTGATAGAAACACACAAACGAACTGCATAATTCAAACTAACGCATCTTTTGGGCGTTATAGATTTACGCAAACTTTGCCATGACAGTCAGCATTTCTAATATTGCCTGCTTACAAGATAACAAAAAGCGCGCAGAAATGCCAGTATTGTAACCAATGGCAAGTTGACGCAGTCGGATCAAGCTACCATGAAAAAGAGTTGAGTACTATATGAAAATTCCAACAACCATCCCCCTCTGGCCAGAGGGGGTCTCTGGCTCGCAAGATTGGCGGCAAAGCGAAGTCGAGTCTATTTCGCTACTCGGTAGCCGCATCGTCCGCAACGTGACAGAACCAACGCTGACTGCGTTTTTGCCAGAAGCCAGCCAAGCCAACGGCACGTCGGTGATCGTTGCACCGGGCGGCGCATTCCACATGCTGTCGATTGAAAACGAAGGCACGGCCGTCGCCGAATGGCTGGCGGAGCGCGGGGTCACGGCCTTTGTGCTCAAGTATCGACTGCTGCCTACCGACGACAATTACGAAGAAGCACTCAAAGATATCTTTGCCGACCGCCAGAAGACGATGCAACTGCTGTCACCCATCCGCCCCTTTGCACTAGCCGATGGCTCACAAGCGATCAAGCTTGTACGCCAACATGCCCAAGAATGGGGATTGCATTCGCACAAGATCGGGCTGCTCGGCTTTTCGGCAGGCGGCAGGCTGGCAGCAACCTTGCTCGAAAGCTATGATGCAACCTCTCGACCGGATTTCGTCGGCTTTATTTACGGCGGGCTTTGGACTGAATTCCCTGCTCCGGCGGACGCGCCACCGCTTTTTATTGCTGTGGCCGATGACGACGGCTGGTCGGCACCGCTCTGTGTACGTCTCTATCAACGTTGGAAGGAAGGCGGTCATCCGGCGGAGATGCATGTCTATGCCAAGGGTGGTCATGGCTTTGGGTTGCGCAAACAGGGACTGCCGACGGACGGTTGGATCGAGCGCTTTGGCGAGTGGATGGCGTTGAATGGGTGGATGTAGCGCGCTGCCAACGGATTTTGGGAACGGATTGAGCGGATTAGATTGTATCCGAGCAAATTTGTAATCATAACCTGTAACTTGTTTTGTACATTCAGGAATGATGGAACGCATTTATGTAAATTCCGTGTCCCCCGATCTTCGTGTTTACATAACTTTCAAAACGTAACGCTACGATGAGCGATACTTCCCACAATCCACAATCCACAATCCGCAATCCGCAACTCCTCATCGGTTGTGCCGCGGGCTTTGGCGGTGACCGGGTAGATGCAGCCGGGCCGGTGGTTGATACGTTGATTAGGCGTGGTCTGCCCTCGGTGCTGATCTTCGAGATGCTGGCTGAGCGGACGCTGGCCCAGGCACAATTGGTACGGAAGAACAACCCAAACAGTGGTTACGCTCCTTTGATGGAAGCTGCGGTGCAACCGATCTTATCACGCTGTGTTGAACATGGGATCCCGATTGTCAGCAACTTTGGGGCAGCCAATCCACGGGCGGCAGCACGACGTTTGCAGGAAATTGCACAAGAGCAAGGGATTCCTGCTCTGAGAGTCGCTGTAGTCGAAGGCGACGACCTCTCCAATTCGGCTGGCCAAGCTTTGATTCGTCCCTATCTTGACCCTGCCTTTGCCCAACGTGAGATCATCAGCGCCAATGTCTACCTTGGCGGCAGAGCGATCGCCGAGGGATTGCGGTTGGGCGCACAAGTGGTGGTGACGGGAAGGGTCGCCGACCCAGCACTAGTCGTTGGGCCGGCCTTGGCGCACTTTGGCTGGGACGAGACGGACTGGAATCGGCTGGCCTGTGCGACGATGGCAGGACATTTGTTAGAGTGTGGCGCCCAGGTGACAGGCGGCTATTTTGCCGATCCAGGATACAAAGATGTGCCGGAGTTACACGTTGTGGGTTTCCCAATTGCCGAATTGGTGGAGGATGGCGCTGTCGTTATCAGCAAAGCCGAGCACACAGGTGGGGTAGTCGATTGCCGTACAGTCAAGGAGCAACTGCTGTACGAAATTCATAACCCGGCAGCCTATTTAACGCCCGACGTAGTTGCCGACATCAGCGATGCCGAAGTGGTAGAAGTAGGCCCCAATCGAGTAGCACTGCGCGGCGTCTGCGGTCATGCACGACCGGAGACGTTGAAGGCAATGGTCTGCTTCGCAGGTGGTTGGCTGGGTGAAGGCGAGATCTCCTATGCGGGCGCCAATGCTGAGGCGCGTGCCCGATTGGCTGCCGAGATCATCCGTCACCGCATAGGTGATCGGTTACAACTGCGCTTTGACCTCATCGGTGTGCTCAGTGTCTTTGGCGATGATGGCGGTCTAGCCCTACAAGAGCGACAGGCTGGCGATGGGCGAGATGTTCGCTTGCGGGTGGCAGGACGGCATAAGGATCGCAGCGTAGTTGAGTCGCTGTTGGCGGAAGTGACTTCGCTATATACCTGTGGTCCAGCGGGTGGCGGAGGGATTCGCACGACGATTACGCAACAGTTGCAGTCGACTTCGTGCTATTTGCCGCGTGAGTTGATACACACGCAAGCAAGCATGCTCTAGAGCTGAACCAATTACTTCTGGGAAGGCTCTGCCGGTCAACTTTCTCCTTGGGCGGAGCCTTCCCGGAAGTGGCTGGTTACGTTCCTGATTTCAAGCTTCTTTCTAGGTTTACTTACTCTTTGATGAGTAAGATTGATTTTTTGAATAAAGTATGGATTATGTCACCTATCCTCTTCACCATATTGCCCACGGACGCACCGGCGATAAGGGCAATACTTCTAACATCAGCGTCATCGCCTACAGACCGGAGTTTTACCCAATCCTGCTGGAACAGGTGACGGTAGAACGGGTGGCGGAACTCTTTCGCCATCGCCAACCCACAACCATTCATCGCTACGAACTACCCAAACTCCATGCCCTCAACTTTGTATTCGAGGATCTGTTGGATGGCGGCGTCAACCAGTCGCTCAACCTCGACAGCCACGGCAAGACGTTGGCGTTTTTGCTGCTGGAGATGGCGATTGAGATACCCAAGGATTTGCTCCATTGTGTGAACGGTGATTAGGAGATTGAGAGATTCAGAGATTATTGGTATGATTGTTTAACCGTCTTATTTCTCAAATCTCAATCTCTTTACTCAAACCAAGGAGCCAATCTATGAACTTCATGGATCGTGTCGATCCCGGGCTGCGTGGCGTGCTTGATTTCCTACCTGTCGATCTGTTAGACTTGAATGATGTCCCTAGCACACGGGTCAAGTTAGCGAATCTATTTGGGGCCCTTCCCGCTCCGGTGGTGAAAGGTGTGAAAAGTGAGGATCGCTATGTGCCAGGCCCGGCTGGCGATCCCGATGTGCGGGTGAGAATTTATCAGCCCACCGATCGTCCGAAGCAGCTGCCCGCCCTGTTTTGGATTCATGGCGGCGGATATGTGCTCGGCGATATCGAAGGCGATGATGCCCATTCGCTGCACATCGCCAAGGAGATCAACTGTGTTGTGGTTTCAGTCGAGTACCGGCTGGCCCCCGAACATCCCTTCCCGGCACCGATGGAGGATTGTTACGCCGCGCTCAAGTGGCTGGCGCAGAATGCCGCCGAACTTGGCGTCGATCCCAATCGTATCGCCATTGGCGGGGCCAGCGCAGGCGGCGGCATGACCGCAGGCTTGGCGCTTCTGGTACGTGACCGCGGCGAGATCAAGATCTGCTTCCAATTGCCGATCTACCCCATGATCGATGACCGCAACGTCACCCCCTCCAGCCGTGAAATCACTGAGCCAAAGGTATGGAACCGTCAGTCCAACCTGCTCGCCTGGAAAGCCTACACCGGCTATGCCCCAGGTGACGACCGCATCTCCCCCTACGCCGCCGCCACCCGCGCCACAGATCTCGCTGGCTTGCCGCCTGCCTACATTCCCGTCGGTGAACTCGACCTCTTCCTTGACGAAAATATCGAATACGCTCAACGGTTAATCCAGGCTGGTGTACCAACAGAACTGCACATTTACCGTGGAGCCTATCACGGCTTCTACGTCTTTGCGCCGGATGCAGATGTGTCGAAACGCTGTATTGCTGGGTACGAGGCAGCGTTGAAGCGGGCATTGCATGGATGAATGCGCTGACAGCACGCATTCATATTTGATACAAACCTCACGATCCATTACGCTTGATCCATAACTGCGCTACACAGAGAGCACAAGAGGAGACACAGAGTAGACAGAGGGAACACGGAAGTTTGCTCTGTGTCCTCTGTGTCTCCTCTGCGCCCTCTGTGTCCTAAGAACTTGTAGATTGGATCAACATGTCACTTGCCCGCTCCGCCTTTTTTGACAGCTTTTCCCCGTTCAAGAACCGCAACTATCGTACCTATATTCTCGGCCAGGGCATCTCGCTGGCGGGTACCTTTATGCAGCAGATGGCGCTGCAATGGTTTATCTGGGACATCACGCACGACACGCGCTGGATCGGCATCGTCAATGCCGTGACCTTTGCGCCTGCCTTTTTTCTGTTGCCCTTTACCGGCTCCTTTGCCGACCGTATAGACCGCCGCAAACTACTGATTGTCACCCAGGCAGTTGAGATGACGTTGGCATTGTTGCTTTCCCTACTCATTTACATGGGCATGCACGTCATCTGGCCGATTCTAGTCTTTGCCTTAATCTTGGGTGTGTCGGCGGCCTTCAATTTTCCGGCGCAGGGAGCCTTTATCGGCGATTTGAGCGGCATGGGCGAAATTCGCAAGTCGATGATGCTCTATGCCTTTGCAATTGAGATTGGCCGTTTTATCGGACCAGCAATGGCAGGCTGGATCGTAGCTTGGTTCAACACGGCGACTGCCTTTTTGCTCAATGGCTTGAGCTTTAGCGCCGTGATCATCAGCCTCTTCTTTGTGCGCGCCACGCAGGTGCGTCGGCCTCCCCAAGGCAATCTACTCCAGGATTTTGGCGAAGCGGTTCGCTTTCTACGCGCCCATCCTCGGTTAATTGACCTTCTGATTTGCAGTCTGTCAATCACGCTCTTTGTCTTTTCCAGTTTGCAACTCTCCGCTCCGCTAGCCGACTCGGTGTTGAAGGGTGGCCCAGCATTGGTCGGTTATCTATTGGGTGCATCGGGTGCCGGGGCGTTAGTAGGCGTGTTGATCGTGGCCCCTCAGGTACAACGCATGGCGCGCGCCGGGATGGCATTGAGCGGTACACTGCTCTGGTCGGGCTTGTGGCTGATCCTGACCTCATTCTTTCGTCAGCCGTGGATGGCAGTCTTCGGCATCTTCTGTTACAGCATCAGCATCCCCGTAGTTTTGGCGGGCGTCAGCGGCTTGATGCAACTCCTCTCGCCGAGTGACATGCGCGGGCGACTACTCAGCGTCTCGTCCATGCTGTCCACTGGCATCCAACCGTTGGGCGCACTCTTTGTCGGTTGGATGGGCAACTCCCTCGGGCCGCTGCTAGCCATTCGCACCAATGGCATCCTAATGACGCTGATCGCGCTCTCCTTGCTGCTTTTACACCGTGAATATCGAAATTGGATCGTGGAACGATGATGCAGGGATGACAAGATGAGGAAGCAACAAGTTCATGCATGTCATCTTCACCCACGATCTCAAATTACTATAAAAGGAAGGATGTATCACCATGCTTACCCCTTATGCACTGACTTGTGAATATTTTACAAACCCGATTGGCGTGGACAGCGCTCAGCCCCGTCTCAGTTGGAAGAGTCAAGCGGATCGGCGTGGAGCGCGCCAGAGTGCCTATCAGATTCGAGTTGGCAGTGATTCTACCAGCTTGGCGGCTGGCACGAATTTGCTATGGGACACGGGCAAAGTCAACTCGGATCAGTCGCTGCACATTTCCTACAGCGGTTCTCCCCTGCAAGCGCGGCAACGTTGCACCTGGCAGGTACGAGTCTGGGATGAAAATGACAAAGCCTCTACCTGGAGCGAAGCAGCTTTTTGGGAGATCGGCTTGCTCGATGCCAGCAACTGGCAAGCCGATTGGATCACGCCCGATTGGGAAGAGGATCTGACACAGCCGCAGCCAGCACCTATGTTACGGCGCAGTTTCCAGACCAAGGGTGAGATCGTGGCAGCCCGTATCTATGCTACCAGCCTTGGTCTATACGAACTCCATCTCAACGGTCAACGAGTCGGTGATGCCCTTCTCACCCCAGGCTGGACGACCTACAAACATCGCATTCAATATCAGAGCTACGACGTGACCGGCCTCATGCGCACGGGTGAGAACGCACTCGGTGCGATCCTCGGCGATGGCTGGTATCGTGGCTTTTTGGGCTTCCAGGGTCAGCGCAATTTGTATGGGAATCGGCTGGCGCTGCTGGCCCAACTACACATCACCTATGCCGATGGGCGCAGCGAAGTCGTTACTAGCGACGAGCATTGGAAAGCCAGCACTGGTCCAATCCGCATGAACGACCTCTACTGGGGCGAGGAGTATGACGCCCAACTGGAGAAGACGGGCTGGGATCAGGCTGGTTACGACGACAGCAACTGGCAAGGCGTGCGCAAACTCGACCATTCGAAGAGCCTCATCGTGGCCCAGGTGGGGCCGAATGTAGTGCGCAATGAGGAAATCCGCCCGCAGCGTATCATTCACTCTCCCAAAGGTGAGACGATTCTCGATTTTGGTCAGAACATGGTCGGTTGGGTGCGCCTAAAGGTGAGTGGCCCGGCTGGTACAACCATCAAGTTGATTCATGCCGAGGTACTCGACCAACAGGGCAATCTCTACACCGAAAATCTGCGTTTTGCGCGCCAGATTGCGCAAGTTACGTTGAAAGGGTCAGGCGAAGAGGTCTATGAGCCGCGCTTTACCTTTATGGGCTTCCAGTTTGTGGCGGTCGAAGGCTTTCCCGGCGAGCCGACGCTCGACAACTTTACCGGCGTGGTCGTCCACTCCGACATTCCATCGATTGGCAGCTTTGAATGCTCCAACCCGATGATCAACCAGTTGCAGCACAACATCGTCTGGGGCCAAAAGGGCAACTTTGTCGATGTGCCAACCGACTGTCCACAGCGCGATGAACGCCTTGGCTGGACCGGCGATGCGCAAGCCTTTATCGGCACGGCAGTCTTCAATCGCGACGTCAACGCCTTCTTCCGCAAGTGGCTGGCCGACCTGCGCGCTGACCAGACTATGAACCAGGGCAGCGTCTCCTTTGTAGTCCCGGACGTCATCACCCGCCACGATGGCGGCTTCAATCCGATGGGTGGCAACGGCGCGGCAGCCTGGAGCGACGCCTCGACGATGATTCCCTGGACGCTCTACCAAAGTTATGGCGATACGCGTCTACTCGAAGAGAGTTACCCCAGCATGGTGGCCTGGGTGGAATGGATGCGTGCCCACGCCGATGCGGATCTGATCTGGCGCAAGGGCTTCCAATTTGGCGACTGGCTCGACTATCGCGGCGCCTTCCCGCTCAAACCCTCGCCTGTGACCAATGATGAGCTGGTGGGTACAGCCTATTTTGCCCACAGCAGCGAATTGGTAGCCAAGGCGGCAGCGGCCCTGGGTAAAAGTGCGGATGCGGCCAGCTATGCGGCGCTCTCCAATCAGATCAAAGAGTCGTTCTGCAAGGAATTTATCACACTTGGTGGCCGGGTAGCACCAAACTCGCAGACGGCCTATGTCTTGGCGCTGCATTTCGACCTGTTACCCGAAGCACTGCGTGCCCCAGCAGCCGAGCGACTTGCCCAGATCGTACGCGAGAACAACTATCATCTCACCACCGGATTTGTTGGCACACCTTATCTCTGTCATGTGCTCAGCCGCTTTGGACAGACCTCAATTGCCTACGAATTGCTCAACCAAGAGAGCTTCCCAAGCTGGCTTTATCCGGTCAAGATGGGTGCGACCACGATTTGGGAACGTTGGGATGGTATCAAGCCGGATGGTTCGTTTCAGGATGCGGGGATGAACTCCTTCAACCATTATGCCTACGGCGCCATCGGTGAATGGCTCTATCGCACGGTGGCTGGGATCGTGGCCGATCCGGCAGAACCAGGCTACAAGCACATCTTGATTCAGCCACAACCTGGCGGTGGTTTGACCCAAGTGCAGGCATCACTCAACTCGCCTTATGGACAGATCGAGTCGGCCTGGGAGTTGACCGCTCGTGAGTTCCGCTTGCAGGTGACTGTGCCAGCCAACAGCCATGCTACGGTGCGATTACCTGCCACGTCAATGGATCAAGTGAACGTTGATGGTCAACCCGCAGTTCAGGCAAGTTTGATGGATGGCAGCGCCATAATTGAGATCGGCTCTGGTCGCTACGAATTTGTCACCACAGGGACGAACTTGCCCAAAGTCATGACCAACGTACGCCATGTGGCGGGGCGGTTGGACCGCTATTGCACGCTGAGTGATTTTGTCCACAATGAGCAGGGTAAGGCGGCACTAATTGCCCAAATCGGCGACGAGTTCCTCAAATCGCCTGCCATCGGCTTTGCCATGAATGTGCCGCTGGAAAGCTTGGCCCAAATGATGCCAGGGCTTCTGACGAATGAAAAATTGGAGGCAATTGAACAGTCTTTGTAAGTGCTCAAACTTCCGAACAGCACTACAACAACGAATGAAGAAAGAAACGAAAATACCTTGTAACTTCTTCGTTCCTTTCTTCATTCGCTGTTGGTATGCTTGAATAGTTACCAATCATTAAACTGATCAGCTACAGCAAAACCGAAGGACCCAACACTTCGTGCCTAATACGGCTTTCAACAAAACAGCTCTGCTCACTGATGTGAGCAGAGCTGTTTTGTTGTTATCATACCCTCACAGAAAGCCAAATCGCAACGATGGAAGTTTACTACTTGGCAATCAAAGGTAACCAAAGGCGACGATCATTCGACGGCTCACTGACTTTTTCCGCAAAGAGCGCAAACTCAGTGAAGTGCTCTACTCGGTAGGTGACGACATGGGCGGTTGTCTCGACCGATAAGCGAGTAAGCCCCGCTTCTGACCAAGTATGCGTTCCCTCATTCCAGAAGTAAACAGCAATGGTCTTCTCGTCGAGCCCGCTCACATCCGCTGGATCGTAAAACACGCTTAGGGTGAGCGCTGCTGGGAAGGTCTGGTTCGCCAGCAATCGGTCGTTTACATATGCCTCTAGCATGAACGCTCTGCCTGCATAGAGCAGGTTGTCGCCCGGTGACACGGAAGCGTTGGCTGCTGGTGTGATGATCTCCGTGAAGACGATGTAGAAGACATCCGTTGCACCCAGCGTTTCGCTGTACGAACCGGCTGGCACCGTCAGTGTCATTCCGCTGAAACTCAGAATAGTTTCGTGATTATTGTCGACTACGCGCAGTTGAGGTGCAGCCATGCCATCCGCGGGATTGGTCACGATGACGATCACCTTCGCTGATGCCTGCGAACCGTGAATATCTTCTACCGTGTAGGTGAAGGAATCCGCTCCGCTGAAGTTGGATTGCGGCGTGTAGTGAATGCTATTGGAGGCTGTGCTTGTAATAACCGTGCCATGAGCAGGTTGTGTCACTGCGACGAACCGCAAGCCGCCGCCTGCAGGGTCGCTGTCGTTGTCAAGCACTGAGATCTCGACATCACTGGTGGCGCTGGTACCAGCGACATCATTCACGGCCAATGGCGTGGTAACAAACTTCGCCACCAGCGTGCGGTTTTTCTTGGCTACAAAGCTATAGGTTGCTTTGGTCGAGACAGTCGCACCATTCTCATTCCAACCGACAAAGGCGAATTTGTTGTTGGCGCTGGCCACGACGGTCACTGTCTCCCCATGATTGAAGCCGCCGCCACCGCTCACCGTACCGCCCTCTGCAGGATCGGCGCTGACGGCGATAGTGTAATGATTCAAGCTAAAGTTTGCCACCAGGTTACGATTGGCGATGGCAGGAAAGGAATAGCTGGCATTGGTTGAAACCGTGGAGCCATTCTCACTCCATCTGGTGAAGGTGTAGCCCTCGTTGGCCGTGGCGACTAGGGACACATTGGCACCGTGGTTGACGGTACCACCGCCGCTTATCACGCCGCCTGCAAGCGGGTTGGCGCTGACGCTGATTGTATATTGTTTGAAACTGAAATTCGCCACCAGGTTACGATTGGCGGTGGCCGGGAAGGAATAGCTGGAGTTAGCGGAAACCGTGACACCGTTTTCGCTCCAGCCAGTGAAGGTGTAGCCCTCGTTGGCGGTGGCGACGAGGGACACATTGACACCGTGGTTGACGGTACCACCGCCGCTTACCACGCCGCCCGCAATCGGGTTGGCGCTGACGTTGATCGTATATTGTTTGAGACTGAAATTTGCCACCAGGTTGCGATTGGCGGTGGCGGGGAAGGAGTAGCTGGCGTCGGTGGAAACTGTGGCACCGTTTTCACTCCAGTCAGCAAAGATGTAGCCGTTGTTCGCTGTAGCCACCACGGTGACACTTGTACCGTGATTGAAGCTGCCACCACCGCTTACGGCACCGCCTGCACTCGGGTTAGCAGAGAGTGCGACCGTGTAGGTTTTGAGGTTAAAAATAGCAGTGACGATTGCAGTTTGTGTAATCGAAAGCGAGCAGATGTTGGTGCCGCTACACACTCCGGACCAGCCTGCGAAGATCGATCCTGCTTGTGGCGTTGCGCTCAAATTCAAGCTTTGGGTTGTGCCAATATCAAAGGTAACAGCACACTGGGTGCCACAGTTGATCGCATTCGACAGTGTAGTCACTGTCCCCGCTCCCGTACCGGTCCGGTTGACGAACAGGAAATACTTGTATTCGTTGCCTGTCATCGAAAAGTTATCAAAGCGGTTGTTGCCAGCAACTCCACCTGCGCCTTGTTCAAAGGTGATGCGAATCCCAAAATGAGGATTATTGTTGACCTCCTCTAATGGAGCGAAGTTCAAGGTATAGAGCACCGGATCGCCATCGTAAACTTGCAGTGTGGTAAACGGCACATAAATGTTACCATCCACCGTGTAATCAATCTTCTGTGTCCCTGCCCCCTGCCCCGAACGTCTGCTTTCGTAGCGCACGACGATATCGCGCATGCCCGTGGTCGGCAAGGTGAAGACAAGGCTGGCCCCTAATGGATTGTTGACCCGCAGATGGCTTCCGGTTGCACTGCCCAGTTGCGCATTGGCATCGGCAAATCCTTGGCCAGACCCGTCAAGCACGGCGGCGTCGGCGCTGAGTTGGGCGCTCAGTGTGGCCGCAGCAAAAGAGTACTTTGGTATCAACAGGTTAGCTGTATCGTTGAAATCCCAATAGTGGAGCAACGTCTGTTGCTCGAAGAGTGCAGTCAACGTTGCCCCTGCGGCAGGCGTAATCGTGATAGTCGCGCGCAATTCGTCAGGATATTCGAGCCAGCCGACGAAGCGATAGCCAGGGAGCGCATGCGCAGTAACTTCGATGGGAACAGTCGAGTAGTAGAGACCTTGCCAGGGGTACGGCGTGGCTGGATTGGGCAGCCCAGGTGTCTCCTGATTGATCGTGACGGTGTTGATTTGCAGGTTACCCTGCTTTGGATCCGAGACATTGAAGGTCATGGATATGGCGGCTGACAATCCGAAATAGCTCTCCCAGAAGTCGCGGACATAGCCAGGGCGGTCGGTTCCAAAGTCGATGATCGGCGTGATCGACGTGTCAAGTGTGTTGCGCCAACGTTCGCTATGTTCGCCCAGATAAGGAGCGATGCGATCATGCAGAAGATTGGCGAGCGCCACGACGTGGTCGGGCTGGAAGGTTGTATTCAGATGGTCGGATGCAGCGTTGATGAAGCGGTTGCGGAAGTTGGGATTGGCGAGCAACTTGCGCAGCATCACGGTAGACCAACCGCGATCGGCGGAATCCTTGGTCGCCCATAATAGCGTATTAAATTCGGTACTGGGAAAGAGGTTAAAGCCAAAGTCGAGATCGTACAGTATCCAGCGCCAGCGCCCATCATGTTCGGGTGGTGCTGTTGGGCTGGTATCAGGTGTCCGTTTGCGCCAGTATTGAATGTTGTTATGCGGCCAATCGGTGTTATTGGTATAGATCTCGGCCACGTTGTAGAGGATAAAGTTCTCCATGTCCATACGCGCTTCGGCGTAGGCATAGTTGACCGGGTCGGCCATGTCGTGTTCTTGAATGTAAGTGCGTAGGGACAGGAAATCTGCCACATCAGTGGCATCGCCTTCTTGCAATGCTGCATCGTTCTCTAACAAGGCCGCATCGTTTGGATCAATGCGATAGTGGCTGGCCAGATAGTAGCGATCGAGCCGCTCGCGAATGTTGATCAGTCCCCAATACTCGCCATTGATAAATTCGACCGCCGGTTGATACGCCAGTCCATCCAGACCCATTGGCTTCAGCAGGGTTTGAATAAAGGCGTCGCGCATTCTGGTTTTGTTATAATCATCGCCTGAATTGCGTAGCAGAATGCGGTGAAAGGTCGTAATCGGTTGGCCAGCGATCTTATCGGTCAAGTCAGGAAAGAATGGATATTCGAGTACGTCGGTGGTGTCATATTTGGCATTGGCATACAGGCGCAGTGACTTTTGCGGCACAGCCCGACTTTGACCGCCGTGAATGCGAAAGCCAAGATTCTGCGCCAGCACACGTCCGCCGCCGGCAGTGAAGAGTTCAAAACTTATAGGGTATTCGGTGGAACTGGAGTAATTGCCGAGCACACTGGCATTCGCATTGGCATCCGGGTTCTCTTGGCGCCATTGGTCAAAGACCGCCCCTGGGACATAAATGCCGGTATCGTAGTCATAGAGATAATCTTCCTGGATACCCAAAGAGAGTACAGGCAGCGTGTAGCGTTGTGCACCCTCGGGAGTCACAAAGTAGGTATGGGTTACGATGGGGCTGGGTAGTGCACCTGGCTTGATCACACGGGCACGGACGATGGTGCCTTTAAAGACAGGAGACGTGGGAATATAACCATTGGGTGTTTCCTGCCAAGTCGATGCCCGGCCTGTAAATTGGTCTGGTTCAGACGAGCGATCTTGGATATGTAGCGTTTGGCTATAAACAAATGTCTGAAAGCTATCTGTAAAAAGTTGACCTACAGGCGAATTGGGGAATTGCTGATAGTTCTGCTTGTAGCTGTAGGTATGTCCATTTAGATTGGCCGGATCAGGTGCCGAACCATCCAAGGTGAAGTAGATCGTAACACCCCCATCCTGGCTGGATAGACTTAGGTCGAACTCCTGGGTATAAAAGCCACCATTTTGCGAGAAGAGCGGCGGCGATAGGACTTCACTGTAGCCGGGCTTATTGTTGGAGCTTCCCGGCGTTGGTTTGTCAAAGTAGAGCAACGTGGCACTGCCATTGGGGCTGCGCCCATAGGAGATTGCGCGCGGTAGGCGGATCGGCGCGACTTGGTCAAGCACACCCGCAACCGGATCGGTGAGGATCAGCGGTTCGCCGCCCGCACTGATGCTGAAATTGGTGTGGAGCGGGCCATTGAGGTTGGTGCGATTTTTACCCGAAGCCCAGACTAGTAGAAATTTTCCTGGTGCAATGGTAACATCGGGGAAGGTCCAGCGGAAGGGCTCAGCAATTGTATCGGAGAGTCCAACACCGAGCAGCGAAACGGCTGTACTTCCTGAGTTGTACAGTTCGATCCAGTCTTCAAAGCTGCCATCCTCATCGGCAATCGTAGTGACATTGGATGACATGAATTCGTTGATGACAACGGATGAGGCTACTGCTTGTACAGCGCTGCTTTTGAGAGCTAGATTGCCGAAACGCTGGTCAGGATTGGCGTTGAAGTTCGATTGCCCACCCTGTTCACGTTCTGGGATAGCCTGTGCGCCAAAATACCGGCCTTGGAACGAAAACGATTGAGCCGTGTAGGTCAGGCGCACACTGGTAAGGAAAGCGACAAAAATCAGTAATACCCCTATCTGAAAAAGAGCTTTATTCTTCCCTGGGTTGAAGATAAATTGAGGCATACGCATGAATTCCTTGTGAAACGGTGACAACTGCCCAAAATTGTAGGCAGCATTACCCATTATAGGATGCGTTACCGAAGGAAACAATACTAATTTTGACTGCTATATTCTTAAGTAAAAGTTAGGTACTACGGTGCTCGTTCAGTAGTCGGGAAAACTACTTGTTTCTTCACTTCTTTGTAGCAGATTGGAACTTATTGATATGATCGGTACGAAGCATCACTACGCTGACAAGTGGAGTTGGTATGCAGGGCGAAGCATTGGGGAAGAAGCGTAAATAACGGCTGAGAGATTCGACGTCGAGTAGGCCCAATCTCTCAACCATGCACGAGGGAAGCAAATCTGTGTTTACTTCGTGCAATACTCTTCAGTGCTGTAAACTTTCTCGATAGCGACCGTTGACTTTGCTGCAACCACAAATTCACTCAAGCCGATTTCGCTCTCTGGATTGCCCCAATCGTAGGTATAGCCCAACCGGGTCCAGGGATAACCTTTGCTGGGATCATCGTAGTTATCGAGCGAGAGTTGCAAGTTATACCAATCGCGGTGAAATTCGTAGTCCTGCTGCGAGGGAAAGTGGTCAGGGCTTGGGATCTCCAATTCGGCGACCGTATCATCGATTTCGCCGTCTGGGCTAGGTCGGAACATGTCGGCTGGGTTTACCCACATGGCAACCACGCGGGTCTTACCATTGTTGGGTGGCAATCCCAGAAGGGCTTCCATGCGCAGGGTGACTGGCATGTCGGCAGTGGGTTGATAACTCTGACAGAAGCTTTGGAACTGGGGCACAGCCGTGACCCACACTTCGCGGCCCAGTTGTGTCTCCTGACCGACCAAGGAATCGTAACCATTCCAAGAGGTCCAGGTTGCCATCAAGACTCGCCCGCTGTCACTTTGCCAGGTGAGAGCATCGTTGTCAGGCGTGATTGCAGTCAGTCCATCGTAAATCTCATCTGGCTCGGCCACTTTGGCATCCTGCAGGGCAGCCGCATAAAGCTCCTGGGGAGTAGAAGCTTCATCCGGGGTTGTGGAATCACTGGCTACTGTGGAGGGCTCCGTTGAGGTAGGCAGTGGCTGAATCGGCATGCAGGCTGTTAGCAACAAAAGCGCACAAAGAGTGATGCTGAATGAAACATTGCGCTGCACTGTGTTCATGAAAATTGCTCCTTGAAAGAACTGAAAGGAAAATTAGAGCGCCTAGTATACTATCTTGCAGTTATCTAACAAAATTCAATCATCAACAACACGTAAGGAGCTTTAGCCAATGGCTTCGCAAAAACTCGAACTCAATCTTGACAGACATCTAGCCATCATCACAGGTGCAACCGGACAACTTGGCCGGGTGATGGCACGTACCTTAGCCGCCTGCGGTGCAGATGTCGTGGTTCACTATCACCAAAACGCCGAGAAAGCCGATGAACTCTGCGCCGAAATTCGTGCCTTGGGCCGGCGGACCTTAGCTGTGAGCGGGGATGTGGGTAATAAAGCGGATGTCTTTGCCCTACGAGATCAGGTTGTGCGAACATTGGGCCAGCCAGACATCATCGTGACCAATGCCGTTTCGCAAATTCACCCGTGGCAACCTGTGCTCGAAGAGGAGATTGAAGATTACGAAGATCAATTCCGCAGTTGTGTGCTGCAAAATGTGCTCTTTGCCAAAGCCTTTGTTCCGGGGATGATCGAACGCAAGTGGGGTCGTTTTATTGGCATCAATACCGAATGTTCGATGCAGCTCTTCAAAAACCAATCGGCCTATGGCGGTGCAAAACGGGCGATGGACGGCGTGCTGCGCGTGCTCGCCAAGGAGATCGGCAGCCACCAGATCACGGTCAATCAAGTTGCCCCAGGCTGGACGATCAGCGACCGTGACCGCGCCCAAGGCAGCGAGATCAACGAAGGCTACTCGCGCAACGTGCCACTGGCCCGCCGCGGCACCGACCAGGAAATCGCCAACGTGGTCGCCTTTCTTGCCTCGGATCTGGCCAGTTACATCACCGGTGCCTATATTCCGGTCTGTGGCGGGAACGTAATGCCGACGATCTAAGCGGAGATAGCGAGATAGGGAGGTGAGGAGGTGGGGTGAAAAGGAGATACCTTCTCTCCTCATCTCCATATCCTCCATCTCCCTATCTGCCAACACAACAAACAGAGGAAACACCCTATGGTCATCACCAACGAAATCCATCTCGACTGCAAAGGCTATTGCGACATGCACGACATTACCACCCAAGTGGCGCAGGCGGTCGCAAACAGTGGCGTGCGCAACGGCATTGTGGTGGTCTTTACGCCCAGTGCCACCAGTTCGATCACCACCACCGAACATGAACCAGGCATGGTGGCGGACTTTCAGGCCTTCTTCGAGCGGGTAGCCTCGCAAGCCTGGGAATACAAACACAACGAGTATCACCGCGACGGTAACGGCTTTTCGCATGTACGTTCTGCCCTGCTCGGCCCCTCGATCAGCGCCCCAATCCTCGACAGTCAACTGCTGCTGGGCAAGTGGCAGAAGATCACCTTTATCGACTTCGACAACCGCGAGCGACAGCGGCGGATCGTGGTGCAGATGGTGGGAGAGTAAAGCAGACAAGAACACAGGAAGATGGAAGACAAGAAGAAAAAGTGCAAAAATTCTTCCTGTCTTTCTATCTTCTTGTCTTCTTGTCTTCCCATCTTCTTGTCTAAAGAGCAAACCTATGACAATCAACAAACCACCCCGCATCCTCGGCGTGGGCGACAACACGGTGGATCAATATCTGCATTTGCGGCGCATGTTTCCGGGGGGCAATGCGGTCAATGTGCCGGTGCTGGCCCATCGTTACGGCGCAGAGGCCAGCTACATCGGCTGGCTGGGCGATGATCGTTACGGGCGACTGATTCTGGATGCGCTGCGCCAGGAGGGAATCGACACCTCACACTGTCGAGTGATTGCCGGTGGCACAAACGCTCATTGCGAAGTCAACCTGGTCGATGGCGACCGGGTCTTTGGCGCATCCAGTGCCGGCGTGACGCGCCAAATTGCGCTGACCGACGAGGATTTCGCCTTTGCTGGACAGTTTGATCTCGTCCACAGCAGCGTCTATAGCCACATTGTGGCGCAGTTGCCCCAGTTGCGAAACGCTGCCCAACGGCTCTCCTTTGACTTTTCGCAGGGCTGGAAACGTCCCTATTTGGAGCAGGTGCTACCCTTCACCACCTTTGCCTTTCTCTCCTACCCCGATCAATCCCAGAGTGAGTGCGAGTCGCTCATGCGCTGGATCAAGGCGCAGGGGCCGGAAGTGGTGGTTGTGACGCGTGGCAAAGAGGGGGCACTTGCATTTGGCGGAGAACGCATTGTTCAACAAGGAATCGTCGAAGCCAATGTGGTCGATACACTGGGGGCTGGCGATGCCTTTATTGCCCGTTTTCTGGTGGAGTATTTGCGTGGCAAAGCAATCAACGAAAGTATGGCACTGGCCGCACAATCGGCGGCGGAGACTTGTGGCTATTACGGGGCATTTGGGTATGGGCTGGAATTTTGAATTTCAATAGTTCACGATTTGTCATTCTGAGGCTGCTTTTTGCCGAAGAATCTTGGGTTGTCAACGCAGGATTCTTCGCAAACTGCCGCTCAGAAACTTGTCCTGAGCACAGCCGAAGGATGACAGTGCCCACCCAATTCGTGAAATACTGATAGACAAAGCAATTAAAAGTTGCACGAAACGTAGGGGCATTCGCTTGCCGATGCCCTGCTTGCACCAACGTACGGGCAACCGCAAGGGTGTGCCCCTACCTAATGTATTCATGCAAATTCTATTTGTTTTGTCTATGAGTTTCTACAAAAAAGGGGCATTTCCTCGGTAGGAAGGGTCGTTTCAGACGAAAAATAGGCATTCCCGCAATTGCGGGAATGCTTTTTGCATGAAAAATTTGGCTGCCGCAATTGCGGGAATGCTTTTTGCACAAAAAATATAGCTGCCGCAGTTGCGGGAACACTTTTTTGCATGAAAAATATGGCTGCCGCAATTGCGGGAACGCTTTTTGCACGTCAAATTTGGCTACCGCAGTTGTGGCAATGCTTTTTTCACTGCTGCTCAGGCACATTTCGAGGGTGGGGCACTAAACGTGCGTCGCACTGGTCAAACGCCAGGAATCGAACTAGCCTCTTGAGACCAGTGCGTCGCACACGTCGCGCTTGTTTGTTTCGTAGACGTGGTGCCAGCGTTTTGGGCCAAGTGGTGTACAATAGTCCTACCGAAAAACAGATCATTCAACCTATCCACTATTTCCCGGAGAAACCAATGGACCCCATAACCCTTCTTACAACCGCTATTGTTGCTGGTGCAGTCGCCGCTACCCAGGAAACGACGGCGCAGGCGGTCAAGGACGCCTATGCTGGACTCAAAACGCTGATTGCCAGCCGCTTCCAAAATGCAAAGACCGCCATCGATGTGATTGAGGCCAAACCAGACGACGCCGCCATGAAGAAGACTGCCGAAAACTTGATCCAGATGTCGGGTGCTGAGAAAGATATTGAAGTGCTCAGCCAGGCCCAAACGCTGCTCAAAGCGGTTGAAAAATTTGGCGCAGAGTTTGCACCTGCCATCGGTATCGACATGAAAAATGTCAAGATCGGCGCATCCCTTCACATTGAAGATGTGATTGCCAGCGGCACGGCAGTAAAAATGGAGACAGTCGAAACAAAAGAGGACGTAATCATTAAAGGCGTGCGCGCTGGCGTGAAGAGTAGCGACCCAAACGCTTGATGGCGGCTTCCCCCGCCGCCTTTGCCTTTACAGACGTTCAAGCCGGTACTATCCAGATCCAGATCGGCGACCAGCGCATCACGTTGAGCCAGATCGAAGAGCATTATCTCGCTGCACTCTATGCCGAATGTAACCGCGTCAAGTTGATCGTCGATGAAGCGCCCGACGAGCGTTTTCAGCCGCGTCTGCAACGCATTTATGTCGATCTGCACACGACTGAGTCTCCTTCCTTATACCTCTTTGGGCGACGACTGGGCTTGGCAGAGACGGACCCCAAAAAGTTGCTCAATCAGGTTTGGCATGCATTACCCAAGGGTGAACTGACAGCCCCTACAGACAACCGCGACCTAGCGACCCTGTGGCGGGAACCACTGAGCCGTTTGGATGACGAATCGTTGGAGAAATCAGCACAGACACTTGGTGTCAGTCGCGAACAACTTCAAGCTGCGCTCACTAATTTCTCGGTACTGGAAGTTGTCCACGAGGTACCACGTTTTGTGCTGCTCGGCGACCCGGGCGGTGGGAAAAGTACGCTGACCCAACGACTGGCGGGCGTGTTGGCCAGCAGCACACACAAGTTGGACGAAGTAGAACAGGGTTGGCTAGCTGAGACGGTGAGCGCCTTGGGTCGTTGGTTGCTGCCAGTACGTATCGTGCTTTCGCGTTGGGCCAAGGAGATCGATAGCCAGAGCAAAGGCGTGGCCGATGATCTGATCGACCAA
The DNA here is from genome assembly GCA_046328715.1 of Caldilineaceae bacterium. Lineage (GTDB taxonomy): Bacteria > Chloroflexota > Anaerolineae > Caldilineales > Caldilineaceae > JAXLWB01. Next base: position 127,167 of record JAXLWB010000025.1, read on the forward strand.
TGTGTGCGGCTGATCGGCGATGCGGCGACGGTGAGTGGGCTAAAAGACGACTTCATTAATCGTCTACGTGGCGATACACCCTCGGTGCTGTTGCTGTTAGATGGGCTGGATGAAGTGGTGGACGAAAAGCGCCCACAACTGCTCAAGGCGATTCGCCACTTTCTCGACAGTTATCCGCACGTGCCGTTGATCCTCACCTGTCGTATTCGCCCCTGGCAGGGTTGGAGCGAAGGCAAAAACAGACCCTTGCCGCTGCCCGTCTATACCCTGGATCGGCTTGACAACCATGCGATTGCCAACTTTTTGCAACGTTGGTACAGCGAACTGGTCTATGCCCGCATCTATGACACCACAGCAGCCGAGGTCGCACATAACCGCCTGCTCAACGCTATTCAGAGCGGCAGACGGCCAGAGCTGGCTGAGATGGCTGGCACGCCCTTGTTGCTGACGATGATGGCACGCGTCAACTATAAAAAAGGGCTACCGGGAAGCCGCGCCGCCCTCTATGAAGAGTATGTGAGTGAGCTGCTCTGGGAGTGGGAACGGCGCAAACAGAACGATCTGGGCGAAGAGTCGAGTCTGCACCTCTTGCTGCGTCGTTATGAGGTGCGCGAGGAGAACAGTCTGAGTCGTGCCCTCTCACGGCTGGCCTATGAAATCCATGACCGCCGCCGCAGTGGTCAGGACACCGTGGACATTACGCGCAGCGACCTACGCACGGCACTGGAACGCATCTGTCCTGGCGATGTCAAACAAAAAGCGGCCTGGGCGCTGGATTTACTGGCCTTGTTGGATGAGCGCAGCGGACTGATCAACTGTCTCGACAATCGCGATCCCGAAGAACGCATCTACCAATTTTCGCATCGCACCTTTCAGGAATATCTGGCGGCACGCTGGATGGCGGATGAGAATCCATTGGGCAAGTTCAAAAGCCGCATCGACCAGGAGAACTGGCGCGAGGCGATCTTTCTGGCGCTCGGTTATCTGATTTCGGTGCGTGGGCAGTACCACACCGCACTGACCCTCTTTGATGAGTTGCTGAGTGAGGAAGCCGCCGCCGACTTGAACTTTGACGAACGCTGGTGGCGGCGCGTGTTGCTGTTGGGTGAGGGTTACACAAGGTTGCTGGGCGAACAGAAAGCCAGCGAGGTCGAAGAAAAGGCACTCTTCAAGCGCGTCACCCAACGTATTCCGCATCTGCTCACCAGCATGATGCAGGATCGGGCGCAGCCGACCCGCAACCGCTTGGAAGCTGGTTTGCTACTTAGCGACCTCAACATCGACCCGCCTGGACTCGATAGTTTTATTGAGATTCCGGGGCTGAAGCTGCAAATCGGCAAGTATCCGGTCACCAACAAACAGTTTAGGCGCTTTGTTGATGATGATGGCTATGAGGAACAAGGTTGGTGGAGTGAAGAGGGGTGGAGTGAGCGGCAGGAGGGAAATTGGTCAGAACCCCGTTATTGGAATGATGATCGCTTCAACCACAGCAACCAGCCCGTTGTGGGAGTGACTTGGTACGAAGCTGAAGCCTACTGCAACTGGCGTTCTGCCCAACTGGGCATAGAGGTGCGGCTGCCGAGCGAAGCTGAATGGCTGGCAGCCGCCCACGCCAGCCAGCAGGAATATCCCTGGGGCAATGGTTTTGACCTGACCCGCGCCAACACCAAGGAAAGCGACCTGCAACAAACCACGCCGGTCGATATGTACCAAGATGGAGCGACTGCCGAAGGGGTCTATGATTTGAGCGGCAATGTTTGGGAGTGGAGCCAGGATGTTGACACAGATGGTTGGCCTTGGCTTAAGGGTGGTTCATGGTACGATAATGGCGATTCAGCCAAGTCGTCTGCGCGCCTCAGGGACGGCCCGTACTTCAGGAACGTCGACCTCGGGTTTCGTTGTGTGTGCGTCCCCATCTCTCGGTAGTCCTGAGTTCTGGTTGCTGAATTCTGGTTTCTGAATACCTGATTTCTTTGGGGTTGTCTGTGCAAGACTACAACGGATTTAGACGGGCAACGGATTTGTCACTTCCCGTGAACAATCCGCTGCTGTCCCCATCCGCTGTAGTTTTTACCCAGACACAACGAAACCCGTACTTGTCGTTCCTGTTGTTCGGGTGATTGTCGTTGCGCGCAGACGTTTCAACCGGCACCTACAACCAGCGGGTTATGTACCCGGAGTTGCCCAAAAAATACGCTCATCCATAAAGGGAGGTGAGTCATGCTCAGATCATGTGCGACGCTGGCGTCAAGAGCAAATCGATCCACGACATTTCGCCAGTGCGACGCACGTACTCACTGTTGAGCGAAAATTTTCGATCACTGCGCTCCAACGGAGCGCAGTGATGGTACTTCTCTGCTGTCCAAAATAATCGTACGACTTCGTTTTTAGAATTCAGTAGTTCAGAAACCAGCATTCAGCAACCAGCACCCAGGACTAACGAGAGATGGGGACGCACACACAACGAAACCCGTCGTAGTCGAACCCGTAGTCCGGGTTGTTCCCGACGCGCGCTGACGGGGGGAGGTCATCGCTATGGTAGGCGTTTCCACGTAACACTTTCCAGCCCGGGCTACTCTCATCGTTGTTCCATTCCCAGATTGTACCATACAACTCTTCCACACTATAGGGGCTGCTGCCCTTCGCAAAACAGCCCAGGGCGCTGGTCGTGCCGATCTTGCTGGCGGCATAGTTGGCAACTTCACCCGTTGGTTCCTCACCCCAGGGATAGGCGCGCTGCGCTGCCATGTTTTGCACTCTGCCACTTTGCCACTCTGCTACCTTGCCACTTTGCCACGCTTCCACGCTGCTCTTCACCACCTGCTCCGGCAACTCCAATCCCCCCTTTGCGCTCTTCTCCCACTCTAGTTCGGTAGGCAAACGCACCTGCCAGCCACTCTGCGCCAGTTGTTCACTGAGCCAGGCGCAAAAGGCCACGGCTTCATACCAGGTCAATGCTACAACTGGATGGTTGGGCAGGCAAAAGGGTTCTGCCAAGGAATAAGGCGCAGTGCGCACTTCATCGTCATAGTCGCCCTTAAAACCAGCCGGCGTCCAAAAGCTGTCGGCAATCGCCGCCTGCCAATAGCGTGGCTGACGATAGCCAGCGGCGGCCACAAATTCAGCAAATTGGGCTTGCGAAACCGGGAAGCGCGCCATCCAGAAGTCGTAGTCCAGGGTTGCCAGTTGACTTGTTTGCTTGATATCGCTAGTACGATAGAAGTCACCTTTGGGAACCAGACAGAACTCCATGCCTGACACGCTCAGCACATAGGAGCGTGGGTCATTCAACTTGGCCAGGATGCGCCCGGCCAATGCCCGTTCGCTGGCAGGCAAGGCATCGCCTTCTACCACCGTCACAAGCTGTTGGCGTAGGTGGCGCAGGCGTTCGGGTTCGCGCTGGCGGTCTGGCTCAGCGATGCTCTCTTCCACGGCCTGGCCACTGAGCAACATGCCCCATTGGGCGGCGTTGGCAACTGGTGGCCAGGTTGGGGTGCTGCTGCCTACCGGCTCGCTCAGCTTCTCGACCAGGCCCCAGATGGCGTAATGGTTGCGGGCGCGGGCGGCGGTGAGTAGTGCCACTTCGCGCCAGCGGTTGGGCTCGTGGCGCGTCAGTTCGGCAATTTGATAGGGAAAGCCAATCCGTTCCAGGTAGCAGGCGGCCAAAAATTCCTGAAAGGTGCGATGGGGCATGGCATAGGTGCCCGGTTTGCGTTCGACCAGCAAGCCCGTGCGATTTTTCAAGTAGTGGATCAAGTCGTCACGGGCGATGGCGGGGTTGCCCTCTTTGGTCAACAATTCACGCAGCGCCGCCAGCAATTTGCCCTCTTCAATACCCGCTGTGCCCTGCAAGTCGGGCTGATGGAGGTGGGCCTCAAAAGCCAACTCCTGCAACATGGCGAGCAGTTGTTCGGGTTTGACCTTGAGCAGTGTGCTCAAACTGGGCTGCACCACTTCGTTGATTTCGCCGCGGCTGTTGCGGCGTACAATGCGGTCTTCCCAGCGCATCAGCAAGAGCGTGACCGCCTCGTCGTAGAGTTCGGCCCGTCCCTGCGGCAGCGCCCCCTGGCGAAAGGCGTGGATACCGGCGGTCAGCGTCAGCAACAGCGGGCGTTCGGCCAGCTCGTAGAGGCGCGGGTTGGCAAAGATCGCCTCTTTGAGTTGGTTGGCGCGCAAGGTTGCCTTTTCTTCGTCCTCAGCCAGGGCGCTGGCCCGTTGCGCATACCAGTGCTCGACAAATTGGCGAATTTGGCCGCGGCTAAAGGGGGCCAATACCGCTACGGCAAAGCCATCTAACTTCCACTCTTTGTTTTGGTAACCTTTGGTGCTAGTTGATCACAGACTAAACTCAGCGATGGAAAGGGGCACAAAGCCAGTTTCATCGGGTTGGCTTCATACCGTTGCGCAAAATGTTGAATAGAGCCATGGTGAAAGCGAGCTTGGCTTCAAAGTACTCCCGAACTTTGTGTCTGGAATGTGAGGAGGAAATCACCAGGCACGCCAGAGTGAGCATGGAAAGCACGGTTTCGACGACCATACGAACGTTCCACACGCCGCGCTGGCAAAGGCGCAAGTTGGTGGGATGTAATCGTTTTTTTCAAAGCCGGTATCGGAAAAGACAACCATCCAGTCAGCTTTCGATCAATCAGCAGTTGCTGGAAGCTGCTGCCATCATAGACATTAGCCGTATCACAATCCCCAGCTGACAATCAGACCGAGATGATTGAGCACATAGCAGAGTTTGCCCCCAACAATCCAGCGATGATTGGTTTTCCTTTACGTCAATTTGTTGCTCACTACGTCCTTCTCGCACCGGATGCAACAATTCCGTTGCCATAGCTGCTCAATCACACCGATCAACGACGGTTCTGCCATGAACTCAACACCAACGCTCGATGACTGACGAACAAGCGGAACGGTCGAGTTCGACTCGGCAGTTGGGGGAACAACGCACGATAATCGCGTTAGCCAGCGCCAGAACGCTCGGCTGCCGCTCCCTTTCAACGCATACAACAAGGCAATCGTCACGACTTCAACGGATACAGTTTCGCTTGACTGTGCTTATCATGTTGATCCAACTGTTCTGCCACCACACAGAACAACTCTGTGATAAAATCAACCTGGTCATGAGTCTCTCCTTGGCTATTCCACATACTTTGATCGGTATCTGCTTATAGCTTAGTCGTTTCTCATGACCTTTTCAAACTAGCACCAAAGGTTTGGTAGGCGTAGGGACGACCGGTGACCAGAAAACGGCAACGGCTCAAACTTTGCGTCGCTGACTCGATGGCCTGTTTGATCTGTTGACGACGTTGGTCGGCTTCGGGCACCTCGTCCAGGCCATCGAACAAGAGCAGCCCGCCCTGGTCTTTGAGCGTATTCTCCAGCCATGCAAAACACTCGCCATAGCCGCAACGAGTCAACTCGGCCTGGACAAAACCGAGCACATGGTTGACGGTGGCCTCCCCGCCCACCGTTGGAAAGCCTTTCCAACTGACAAAATCGCGCAAGATGATGCGTACCGGCAGCAAACCACCATGCTGCCAGGGCTGGCGTTTGGGCTTTTTCTCTTGCGCTTGTTGGGCTTCGTCATCTACGGGCAAAGGTTCGGTCAAGAGTTTGCGATTGACCTGCTTATCCTTGCGTAGCTCGCCCGCCATACAAAGCGCCACAAAATCGACAAAGGTGCTTTTGCCGCTGCCCGGGTCGCCGAGCAACACCAACTTCTGCTCCTTGTCCAGCCGCTCTAGTGCCGAACGCTGGCGCTGTTGGCGATCCAAGATGGCCTGCGGCTCTCGGGCAAACTCGCTCTGCGCCAGATCAAGTGTTAAGAGTGCGGTGTAGACCCCGCTCAGCTTCAAGCGCCCAGCCGCCTCGTGGTTGGCCATCTGCGGGTCAATGCCATCCAGTTACAGATGGTTGAGCGTGGCGTTGACCCAGGCGAGATAGCGTTCGGCAAGCGCTTTCTGGTTGCCTTTGCCGGTGTTCACGGTTAGATTCAGTGCGCCAAGCTCACTATCTGTGAATTCAAAGTGAGCTGCGGCTTCTTCCTCGCCCACCTCCACTTCGTCTACTTCCACTGTCTTGGCCTTCAGGTTGCGTCCCCGCACGGCTTTTTGGCTCGACTTAATCTTGCTCAGTTTGATCAGTTCGGCTTGCACATCGTTGAGATCTACGGCGATGATTTCGGCACTTTGTGCGGCATGTTGCAGGACCGCCAAAGTCAGGTTGGTTGCCAATCTCAGCAGGCTGCTGTCGTTGTCGGCACCCGTACCTTCAAAATCCTCTGCCAACGATTGCCGTTTCGCTAGCGATTCGGGGCGTTTGCGCAACTGCCCGAGATCGATGGTTTCGTAGGTAGTTTCAATATAATTTTGTAAATGTTGATTGGCTTCGACGATATCAGGATGAGCTAGTTGTTTTTGGGCGGCTATCCCCGCCGCCAACGAATGGACAATCAGTTCAATCGATGTCATAGCGCCGTCCTTCAGGTTGGTGGATGATAAAAGATGTCAAGCAGAAATTGGTTTGGAGCAGGTTTGTACTTTGCTACATAGTATAGCGCAGGCCTGCACAAACACATAGATGCTTCATTCCACAGGTTTGCTCACGGACTTTCTAAGGCTTGGAACATAAAAAGAGTGGAAGCGTGGATGAGTACTTTTCCACGCTTCCACTCTCCTTCTCACATCAAGGGCGCTGATCCTGCCCACGGCTTGGTCCTTGCGGTTGGTATGGTGGAGCGGAGGGGGCCTAAAGGCAACTCATTTGGGACATTGCGCGGCTCCTACGAGGTTTCGGCACATCGACTGGCAAAACGCTGCAAGTGATTCATCAGCTCTCCGAGATTGATCGGCTTACTCAAGAAGGCGTCCATCCCCGCCTCCGTGACCAGTTGTTGGTCCTCAAGCGTCACCGCCGCAGTCATGGCAATGATCACTGGTTGCTCCGCTGTTGGCAACTGCGAACGAATCATTCGGGTTGCTTGCAAACCATCCATCTCGGGCATTTGAATGTCCATGAGGATCAGGTTATAGGCACGCTCCTGCACGGCGCGGACAGCTTCATAGCCATTGCAGGCAACATCGGTACGATAGCCGAGACGGGCCAGGATGCGTGTAATTACCTTTTGGTTGACGATGTTATCCTCAACGATCAGGATGGTAAAGGGGTAGTGATGAGCAAAGGCAGCGTCGATCTTGGGCAAGTCAGTTGCGATTGCGCCATTATGAGCAGCCAACTTGTTGGGCACGCTGCTCGGCTCAAGCTGGGTGGTAAAGTGAAAGACGGAACCCTGGCCATGCTCACTTTCTACCCAAATCTCGCCCTGCATCAATTCACAGAGTCGTTTACAGATGGCCAGCCCCAACCCAGTCCCGCCATATTTGCGTGTGGCAGAGAGATCGACTTGACTAAAAGGCTGGAAGAGAAGATGCATCATCTCGGAGGAGATGCCGATGCCAGTATCCTGCACCTTCCAATGCAATTTCGATTTACCTTCCGCTTCCTGCCAGGGTTCAACCACCACTTCAATCCTTCCTCGCTCGGTAAATTTGATTGCGTTGCTCAACAGATTAACCAAAATCTGTAAGAGCCGATTCTGATCGCCCACAACACACGTCGGGACTGAGGGCGCAAAGCTACAGGCGAGTTCGATCCCCTTGCTTTTGGACTCAAAGGTGAAAAGCCGAAAGGCGTCTTCGATCGGTTGAGCGAGCCGGAAAGGCACCTTTTCCAGTTGGATATTGCCCGATTCAATCTTGGAAAAGTCGAGGATGTCGTTGATGATATTGAGCAAAGAACGACCACTCTTGTAGATCACCTCTAGATGCTCGCGCTGTTCTGGCTTCAGTTCACTATCTAACAACAGGTTGGTCATGCCGATCACACCGTTCATCGGGGTGCGGATCTCGTGGCTCATCATGGCGAGGAAGTCACTTTTGGCGCGGTCAGCAGACTCTGCGTTGATCCTTGCCTGCTGCAAATCGCGCACTGTGGCAACCAACTGCCGTTGTTGCTCTTCCAACCTGTTCTGCGATTCTTGCAGCTTTTGATTGTGTAGCTTGACCATCTCCCGCTCTTCGACCAATCGTGCAATCATTTTCTGACGACTGGCATAGACCATCATCGACAAGCCGACGGACATAGCGAAAATGGTCAACATCCCGGCCACGTCGTCGCTTGGCACCCAGCTAAAAACGAACCAAACCCAGAGCAGCGAAACAAATAAGATGATCGTCAGATAGAGCTTGCGATGCGGTGACAAACTGGCACCGATCACCACATTCATCAGCAGAACAGGAATCAGAAAGAAGCGGTCGGGCTCCAGGTAAAAGAGAAAGAAACAATTGAGTTGCACAATCAGCAACGCAATCGAGCGAATTTGGTAGGGATTTAGGGGAGGTGATGCATACCTACTTGTCCACCAATAAAGCGCAAAGAGCATAATTGCGGTGAATCCAGTGAAGATCGTCATCGGCAGCACCGCATGTGGCGGAACTGAGCCCAGGTAAAACGAACCGATCATCATGATGGCCACGAGGCCGCCAAGTAGGATACTGTACTCGACAAATTGACTGTCCAAGTCCTGTATTTGCTCGTTAATGGTGAGCGGTCGTGAAGACGTTTGCATTTGCTTTGTTATCGGCACAAAGAGTTAGAACCTCATGTGAATACTTTTTGAACATTCACCAAACTAGAAAATGAACAGTTGCTGCATCTACATTGGTCACCAATTAGAGTAGTTGTTGATAAATCACACGAGGAATGACCAATGACCCAGGTTCGAATCTTTACAACTATCATGGTAGTTTCACTATTATTGCAGTCCTGCATTACACCCGCTCTTACGACTCTACCAGCCGTTCGCCCGCAACAATTGATTACACAAATTGCAGACAAAATCACAACCGAGAATCAAAACTCACCCACCACCAAGGCTCATTCACAGCAAAGCGATTCACCGAGCGACAAATCTGTTGTGCCAACCTCCATTGGTCAGCTCCGCTTCCCCAACGAATTGGAAACGGATCAGGACGCGTCCACCAACCCGGTGATGGGCGTCCCTGTCCCCGTTGTCCATGTGGGGGCAAAGGCAAGTGAAAAAAGCGTCGATATCAGCGAGGTGATCGTCGGGGTAGAGCTTCATCCCTATGATGCCAATCGTAATCCCGCCGACACGCTGGTGGATTTTCACCTATGGAACGATGACAGAAGTGTCGATCTGATCCGTCAGAGCAGTGCCGACGCTTGGGGTGCTGTCATTGCTCAATTTCAGATGGTACAACCCGGACGTTATCACTATCAGGCCAGTGCGGCTGGCTATGGCCGCACTGAAATCAAGAGCTTTACGGTCGATGCCCAAGAGCGCTTTTCCACCGTGCTAGTAGATGGCCTCGCACTCACGACCGAGCGCCAGGCCGATGGTACAACCGTTGCACTCATCCAAAGCGACTATCCGCTCAGCGACGCCCCCGATGCGATCACGATTACGCCCTATCGCATGCTTAATACGACCGGCAGCGAACCGGAGGCCGTCCTGTTGGATACACTCACCGCCCAGCGCATCGATGCCTACCACGCGCGCCTGGCCTTGCCACTCGAAGCAGGCAACTACGCGCTCACCGCCGTCGCCGCTCAACAGGGTCAACGAATTTCACACAGCCTCCCCTTGCCAGTCCATGTGACAACCACAGCCAAAAGTACCTCCCTCCTCACTTCTCCCGCCTCACCCACTCCCCCCAATACCTTCACCCGCAGCGAACGCACCGCTCCCTTCCAGTGGCGCACAGTCGACTACAAGGTTCAGGTCAAAACCGTCTTGGATGATCAGAAAAAGGTCGCCGTGGTCGATGGCTTTGAGTACGACCCGATTGAGCGCCGCTATGACGTGACCATCCGTTCACTGATGACCCAGACGGTGCAAGATAAGGTAACCTTGCAGGCATTGGGACCCAATCAAGTCGTGATCCACGAAGAAACCGTACCGATCACGCTGGATCCTGCCAAACCAGTGCACCACGCCTTTCGTGTGCCCACAGACAAAGGGGAACTCAAGGGAATTCGCATCGTGGTGCACGACCCCAGCATTTTTGAAGAACTGATCGATGAAGCCAAAATCCGCATCTCGAACTTTGTTGAATCGATCAGCGGGCGTGCCATTGGCACAGGCATCTATATTACGGTCGGCATTAGCTTTCGCATCAAGGCGATTGGCATCACGCTGCTCAAAGCCTCCGGCAACTGTTTTATCGGCGAAGGGCCAATCATCCCCACCCAAATTTGTACAGTGACCGTGGATGGCGTTCTCACTCAGTTACTCGGCGGCACGCTCACCAACTATTTACAAACCGAACTCGACAACTATCTGCGCAACGATCTCAAAAACATCACGTTGGACCAAGCCATCAGCAAGGGTGTCAGTATCGGTTCGGCAGAATTTAAAGTGCCGGTAACGTTGGAATATCTACGTGTCTTAATCGACACCGGCAAATGTACCGACCCCACTGCCTTGCGCGAGGCCCAACAGGCGATCACGCGCATCGGCAATCGGTTAAATAGCGAAGCGACCACGGTCACTCGTCTGGTCAAAGCCGCCATTGGCCCGTTGAAAGATACTAAATTGGAAGCACCAGTTGCGCCCAACCCGCCCGCCAACCTCTTTACCTCGGAGATCGGTTTTGATGGCGACGTCGGTTTTGTGGGCGGCTACACCTCAGCCACCGACGGGGTCGAAGTGGGTGGTGGCTTCGAGTTTGGGGTCAAAGGCGAGGTCTTTTTGCGCCTGCCGGCTGGCCCGCTGAAATATCTGGCTTTGCTCGCTGACGCCATTGGTACTGGCTACAATTTTTACAACATTCTCTCCGCCGCAACCTCAGTCAACAACCTGGTTGAGATCGTGGTCGATCTGGCCAAGTTCAACGCTGGCGGCAACTGTCCACCTCCGTCTGGCGGCACTACCCAACCGGGGCGTGGCGGGCGCGGGTTGGGCGGCCCGGGCAAACGCGGCGGCAACACTGGATTCCCAGGTGCCGGCTACCCAGATGACCGCATCGATGCCTTCCAAAACGAATTTCTGCCCAACCCCACTGGCACCAGCGGCGATCTGCAACTCCTGCACCAGGAATTGACGGCAGCCCAACAGGCCGGACTGACACGCGCCGCCAAGTATTTCACTTATCAAATCCGTCTGCTCGAACAGCGTCAATTTGTTAGCGATAGCGAACTGATCAACCAGTTTGGGCAACAGATGCTCCAGATCGGTGCCTCGACCACCCTAACCCTGCAAGGTGTGATCAGCGGCACAATCGCTCCCGATCCAGGCAAGACCATCACCGAAACCGCCGAGGCACTCTACTTTGGTTATTTCCAACAGCTCGCCCAGACGCCCTACCGCCAACAGGCACGTGCGCTCGAAAATGCACTCGACTTCGCACAGCGTCAATAC